>NZ_FOOH01000004.1 GCF_900113135.1 Salegentibacter agarivorans
AAGTGCCAGGGGCATAAAAAAGAACAGTGGATTCAGGCGCGGGAAGAAGAACTTCTAAACGTGCCTTACTTCCACGTGGTCTTTACCCTGCCATCAGCCCTCAAACACCTATGCCTGTATGAGCCTAAAAAAATGTATAGCCTACTGTTTAAAATAACCTGGCAGGTGATCCAGGATTTTGCATCCAACCATAAATTCCTGGGTGCCAAACCTGGGATGATCGCCATCCTGCACACCTGGGGACAAAACCTTTCTTTGCACCCACACCTGCATTGCATTGTTCCCGGCGGTGGTATTACCCAAAGTGGCAAATGGAGATCTGCAAAAAGCAATGGAAAATATCTGTTCCCGGTCAAGGCTATGAGCAAGGTTTTTAGAGCCCGTTTTGTGGCTTCCCTTCGCAAGGAACTGGAACCACAATCTAAAGACTTCTACGAAAGCCTTTTTAAATATGATTGGGTAGTTTATTGTAAACGTCCATTTTTAGGTCCCGCCCAGGTGGTGGAATACCTCGGTCGCTATACCCACAAGATCGCCATCAGTAACCACAGAATTAAAAACCTGGATAATGAAAGCGTTACATTTGCTGTAAAGGACTACCGCCACGGGGGAAAAAAATCCTTGTTACGTTTATCCGATGCAGAGTTCATCAGGCGGTTCGCACTTCATATACTTCCCAAAGGATTTGTTCGCATACGGCATTATGGAATCTTGAGTTCCTACCATAAAAAAATTACACTTACCCAGCTACAGAAAAGCCTGGGACGGGTGCAACTCAAAGAGCGCCAACCATTACAACACCAGCTTTGCCCGGTGTGCAAGAAAGGAAAATTGGTGACACTTACTACTTTTACGGCCCGAGGCCCACCTGGATACTGGATGGAAAAACTAAGAAAACAATCAAATAAATGAATATTAAAAACGATTCTTCCGGGCGTAACAGGAAACCTATGGCCCAAAACGCTTAAAATGGCACTAAACCCTGTAAGAGCCTGTGAAAAAACTTAGTAAAAAGCAGTTTGACTTTAGGTCGCTAGCCAAAAGCCGATATCTTGTATAGAGTTTAGATATTCTATCTAACAAATATTACCTCCTAAAAACAGACCAATCCCCATATATAGTTAATCGGCAAAGAACCGGTTTAGTCAACAGTGCGTTCATGTTCGGCCGTTCCGGCCACACGAACGCTTAGTTATTAGCTGCTGGATTTTTAAATTACAGAAAGTGAGGCTTTTAAGATGTTTTGTGCCTCAACATTTATTTTTAAAAAATCTAAAGCTTTGAAACGATATGTATTAGATTTTAGAGAAAATAAATCTTCGACAACACCTAATAATCCTTTATTATTATAAATCTTAATTGCTAATTCATAATCCTTATCTGAAATAATTTTTTCAATTAATTGTATTCTTTCAGAATAAACTGTTTTAATATCTAAATTAGCTATGAAGGTTCCAAGATTTGACTCTACGCTTGCAAAATCATTACCTTTTTTAACGTGTGATTCAGAAAAATTGTAATTTATATTAGAAGATACATAATTTGAACTCTGTGAGACTTTATTATTTTCTAGAAGCTTTAAAACTTTCTTTTCCAGTTTTTGTAAATCAATATCTTCTTTTTTATAATCAGCAAATTTTGAAACAAATTCTTTGATTAAAAAGAGGTTTTCGATTTCTGCAACGGAGTAGGAATAAATATTTTCACCTTCTAATTTATTCAGTTGTTCTTGAACTCTAAAATCCCTATCAATAAATCCAATTGCTTCTACATTTCTATTAGGTATTTTGTTAAATGAACGTACATAATTAATAACATCTGTACAACTTGATAATGGCGTTATAGTGTAATTTGGAAATAGAATTTCAAATATACTTATGTCCAAACTGTTATTTTTTCCTTCGCAAAACAAAATTCGTTTTCTACTACCTAGAAGCTTCATTAGAAGATTTTCAGGAATCTCATTTTCAGGTATATTTTCTATTTCCCATTTAATGGGAAATTCGAAATTTTTAATCCAATATTTTTTAGCTTTTCTAGATGAAGCAAAATCTAAATCGTGTGTTAAATATATAAAAATACAATCTTGTTTTAACACCTCTAATTTGTCCCAAAGTTTATTCACTATAGCCTTATGGAGATACATTTCCGGCTCATCAATTATAATTAATGAATTAGTTTTTGTTAATAAAACTCGTCCAATTAAATAAAGTATAATTTTTTCACCATCACTCATTTTATAAGCTTGATAAATTTTATTATTTGATGGGTCTTTGATCATCAGCTCATTACTTTCATTGAAATACATTGTACGATGTTCTATCAATGAGTTCCAGATTTCAATTGCTGTATCTAACTTACTGTGTAAGTCATTTTTATTTACTTCCTTATCATTAGAAAAATTTGTGCAAAAAACGTTTCTAATATGAGCTCTTTCAGCTATCAATGTTTTTAAAACGTATTTGTATTCTGAACCAAATTTTTTAGTTTCTGTGTATGGTATGTCGCCAGTTTTTGAAGCATTATAAGTAACTTTATTATCAAAATAATTTTTTTGGTACTCATCGTATTCTTTACTTGAACTATTGTAATTCGGAGTATTATCAAAAGTTGGAAGAATCAATAATTTTTGAGCAGGAATAACTATTCCATCTCTTTCATCAATAATAGTTTTTAAATTGTTAGCTAGAGTTGATTTTCCAGAGCCATTTGCGCCAACAATTACAATATTTTCGGTAAAAAAGCCTAAGTCTTTATAAAATTTGTAAGTAACAAAGGCTCCAAGTGATTTTAATGGATTACGAGTACAATAGGATTTTAAGGTTTCTTCATTAAATACATAATGGGGATTATTAACTGTGTTGAACAAATTTCTAGTGTTAATTGCAGAAATATTGTTGTGTATTTTGCTGTAAAATATTTGAGGAATTATGTCTTCACTTAATTCGTTATTTATATCGAGGAGATATTTATGAGTAAAAACTAGTTCTTTATAGAAATCAGATATTATTTCTTCCTTAAAGCTGAATGAATCAAATTTTTCTTTAATCGTTGTTATTTCATTCAGCTTTTCAGATATTAAATTGACTATTTTCTCTTTATCCATTTGACTCATTGAGTTTTTTTATCTTGCAGCTAACGTACGTATAAATGCAGTATTACATTTATATCTATTATGTCTTTACCTGACTAATCTAGTGGATTTTTAATCTTTAAAAAAATATTTGTAGCTACGTGCGTGTAAATCTCTGTGGTTTTGGTGCTTCTATGCCCAAGGAGTACCTGAATATATCGTAAATCGGTTCCACTCTCTAAAAGATGGGTTGCAAAGGAATGTCGTAACATATGAGGTGTCACTTTCTTCTTAATGTTAGCCTTCTTCGCAGCATTCTTTACTATACTCGAAACACTTTCGGGACTATAGGCATTTCTGCCCGGGCCTTCAAACAAAAAATTAGTCGGTCGCCATTCTTTATAGTATTTTCGTAGATCACCAAGTAGTTTTTCGCTTAAGATTGTAAACCTATCTTTATTTCCCTTGCCCGATCTTACCTTAATCACCATTCTTTTACTATCAATATCTTCCAATTTTAAATTTAAGAGCTCAATTCTTCTTAATCCGGCCGAATATAGCAAACTTACTATACATCGGTGTTTAATATTATTAGTATGCTCAATAATAGCCATTATTTCCTCTTTAGCCAGGACCTTAGGCAGTTGTTCAATAGGTCTCGGACGTTCTATAGCATAAAACCTATTGGGCATTTCCAGTACCACTTCATAATAAAATTTAATAGCATTAATGGCCTGGTTAATATAGGAATGAGAAAAATCCTCTCGTATCAATTTCTGAAGATACAATCTTATATCCTCTTCGTTCAAATCCTTTATCTCCCTGTCACTGTAATGATTTATGAAAGTTTCGAAACAAGAAACATAGGTTTTGATCGTGCTATTGGCATACCGCTTTAATTCTAACTTTCTAAGGTAACTTCCAGGGCAATATCGCTTTCCACTTACCTCTTCCCTATTTTGCAGCTGTTGAATCTTTACAGGCTCTTCCTCACGACCATAACTTGCCTTAGAATAAAAATGACTGCAATTGATCCAGGCAACCCCTCGGAAGGTCTTAAATATAAGCTCCAGGTTCTCGGGTGTGTTTAAAATATAATTCATGCGGAACTTCTCACTCCATTGGTATGCGTCCGTCTAAGTGCATCTTTTCTGAGAACCGTGTAGGTAATAATTTAGCGGTCTAAATATACTTAAAAATGACTCGATCTTCTACCTCAGAAATGCGTAAGCTGGTCACCAGCTATTATAAATCAGGACAAAGCCAAACTGCATTTGCTCGTGCCCATGGAATTAGCAAAGGAAAACTATCCTACTGGGTAAACAAGTTTATCAAGGAGAAAGACAAAAAACCAGCAAAAAGTAATTTTGTTTCCTTGTCGGCCAGTCCTTCTACCGCCCCAACATCCTCCAGGAGTATGCATATCCGGTTAGGTAATGGTGTAGAAATTGAAATTCCCCTGTAATGTTTGCTTTAAGCAGTTCCCTGAATTACCAGCTATACCTTCCTGGTACCGATATGCGTAAAAGCTTTGATGGGTTATGTGGTCTGGTACTTGGAGAATTAGGCCATAGTCCCCAGGATGGTTCGGTCTATATTTTTATTAATAAAGCGCGCAATAAGGTCAAGCTTTTGCATTGGCAGTCCGGGGGCTTTGTATTGTACTACAAGCGACTGGAACGTGGTACTTTTGAGTTGCCCAATTACGATGAATCCGTTGGAGGGATCCAGCTGGATTACACCCAACTGGTGATGCTCATCGATGGGGTAGCCATCACCAATATTACCAGAAGAAAACGCTATAAAAAAGCCGGTTAAATGCTGGTATATTTTTATCAAGGGTAGTATTTTAGCTACCCGATGACCTATCAGGAGCTACAAAGAGAAAACGAGCAACTTCGAGCGTCCAATGAAGCCTTCAAGGAGAAGATCTCCGCTATGGAGGTACAACTTGGGCAGCTCTATAAGCTGATCCAGGGCTTTAAATCGGAACGTTTTATTCCTGAAATTCTGGAGCAGCAACTATCGCTTTTTTCTGAAAATGCAGATAAAAGTGGGCAAGTAGCTACTCCAAAAGAAACCATCACCTATACCCGGGAAAAACAAAAACACCCGGGCCGTGGTACCTTGCCGGAACACCTTCCGGTACGGGAAGTCATTCTTGAACCAGAGGAAGATGTAAGTACGCTGAAAAAAATAGGTGAGGAAGTTAGTGAAACCCTGGAATACACCCCGGCCAGCCTGGTTAAAAGACGGACCATTCGTCCTAAATATGCCAGGAATGACCAGCAAGGGGTGGTCATCGCGCCCCTACCCACGCGTCCTATCGAAAAATCTATTGCCGAGGCCTGTTTATTGGCTTATATCCTGGTGAGCAAGTATATCGATCACTTGCCATTCTATCGCCAAATCCAGCGTTTTAAAAGGGAATTTGGCTGGGAACCAGCCTCCAGTACTTTAAGTGACTGGATGGCGAGTTGCTGCCAGCTGTTGGAACCCCTTTACAACACCTTGAAGCAAAAAATCCTGGAAGACGGGTACATCCAGGCGGACGAGAGTCCAATTAAGGTGCTGGATAGTGATAAAAAAGGCAGCACACATCAAGGCTACCAATGGGTCTATCACGACCCCTTGCAAAAACTGGTGCTCTTTAATTACCGGAAAGGACGTGGACAACATGGCCCCAAGGAACTCCTTGATGGGTATAAAGGGTACGTCCAATGTGATGGGTACAGCGTGTATGATAAAATCGGTGTTGCTCCGGATATTACTATGGCCGGTTGCCTGGTGCATGCCAGACGAAAATTTGTGGATGCCCTGGACCAGGATAAAGCAAGGGCAGAAAAAGCACTAGCCCTATTTAGTGAAATTTATAGGGAGGAACGAGCGATCAAAGAAGCAGTAGCCGGGGATGCAGAGATGCGAAAGGAACTAAGATTACAAAAGGTGCTGCCGCTACTGCAACAGATCAAAACCTGGATCCAGGAAGAACAGTTTAAGGTGTTGCCTAAAAGTGCGATGGGCAAAGCCATGACGTATTTTATAAATCAATATCCTAAGTTCGAGGTGATCTTTGAAGATGGGAGGATCGAATTGGATAACAATCTCATTGAGAATGCTATTCGTCCGTTGGCCCTAGGCCGAAAAAACTTCCTCTTCGCAGGCTCTCACAAGGCTGCGCAGAATGCGGCTATGTTATATTCCTTCTTTGGGAGTTGTAAAATGCAGGGAGTGAATCCCCAGGAGTGGTTAGAAGATACCTTGAAAAGAATACCTGATCATAGCATCCAAAAACTAGAGGAATTACTTCCAGGTTATCAAAAAGCTTAGCAAAGTTCCCTCTTATACTAAAATATAATTATGAAGAAAGTGACTTATAATGAAAAGGACAATAGTGAAACTTCCGAATTAGCTGGGCTGATACGAAAAATAGACACTTTAGATGCGCAATATGTAAATAGGATCTCTGAGGAAATATTTAAACATCAACCTTTCTTCCTAACCGTTCTTCTAGGTTACAGAGCTGATATTTCCCCGCAGGAGTTAGAAGAAATAATGAAAATTTATTTTTTAATATGGGAGTATTTTAGATCAAACGAAAATCTTCCCAAAAAGAAAGTGACCCAGGCCCAGTTCGAAAAGCTTCAAAGGGGTAATAAGCATATGCTTGATTATAGTGAAGGAGAACCCGAAGAATCCAGAGAAAAGATTTATACGGATACAATGCAGAATCTCAAATCTAAATCCTTGTGGGCATCTGTGCTCTTCAGATATAATAATAGACCAGTACTAATCAATATGGATCGGGAGAACAAAGGAATAATCCTTTTAGGTATTCTTAGCTTTATTCAGTGCTTTGAAACCCAGTAGATTTTTATAAATGGCAGGGGTAGATAAGAAGGACGGAAAATATATCTCTACCGGAAATGACCAGAATCTATAACTTCTAAAACACTGGCTCGGACGGATACTCTAAATCCTTGTGGGCATCTGTGCTCTTCAGATATAATAATAGACCAGTACTAATCAATATGGATCGGGAGAACAAAGGAATAATCCTTTTAGGTATTCTTAGCTTTATTCAGTGCTTTGAAACCCAGTAGATTTTTATAAATGGCAGGGGTAGATAAGAAGGACGGAAAATATATCTCTACCGGAAATGACCAGAATCTATAACTTCTAAAACACTGGCTCGGACGGATACCTCCATTGTACATCAGGTAAATCATTTACCAGAGCCTGCACTACTTTATCGCTGAAGAATTTTAATCCTATACATTTTTCCTTATCAATGATTAAATTCTTTAATGTAATATATTTCCTATCCATATGCCTGCTCATTTATCGCTATATAAATGTAAACAGACTTCAAACCTAAAACGTTTATTATCCGTATATTATACGACTAAAAACGGCTTTTTAATTATGGAAACTGAAAAATATTGTCTGGCCTGTAATAAAAAACTGGAAGGCCGTCCAGATAAAAAGTTCTGCGATCCCTATTGCAAAAGTGCCTGGCACTATCAAAAAACCAAAGAAGGAGCTGCCGGATTTTATGCAAAAGTAGACCGACAATTAAAAACTAATAGACGAATTCTAAAAAGCTTCAACAAAGCGGGAAAAGCTACGGTTAGAGCTGACATTTTAAAACAACACGGCTTCGATCCTAATTTCTTTACGCACTATTGGAAAAACAGCAAAAAGGAAGTTTACCTTTTTGTATACGAATTTGGTTTTCTAACCAGATATGAAAACGGAAAAAAGAAATATGTTCTCGTAACCTGGCAAAACTATATGGAAAAAACTTAAAATTTATATTGATCTCCCTAATTTATATTCCTTCCGTTTGTTCATCCAAATTTGAAAAATTTACAAGGCTTCGCCACGGTCAATAACATTGATGTACTTGAAAAAAGTCTAGATCTTCTATTTCTAATTCCCGGGTATAATATTATGACCAAAACTAGTAGGAAATAATTTATACCTAAAAAACTCTGGAATATTTTGGAAATCATATCTATCTACAAGGTTTGATTTCAATCTATCCAAGTTCACTTTAAAACTAAAATAGAGTAGGGAATCCAAATCTATAAATTATCAGCTTGTAGTTTAGGAAGATTATTTTATAGTTATTAACAATATATTAAGAATAAAAAGTAGAATTGAATAATTTTTGAAGTTAAATCATCTGTTTCACATTCCATTCAGCACTTTAGCTTTACGTACCTCCAAGCTAAAGAGCTTCATTCCCAAACAACTGGACACAAATGAAAAACCACCACCTTCCATTCCGCTTCTTCCACAGAAAATGCGGAAACGCTTCATTCTCGGTTCTGGTTTTCCACATAAGTCCTTGAAATGGATTATATAAAAATTTAATTACGTCTCCAGCTTCTTTTCTCCACCTCCATTTTATATAATTTTCATTTATTCCCTCATATCTCTATAATAAATTCAGAAAGGTTTCTTTTCAAATCTTAAAAAAGAGGATTCACTTTTTCTTCATCAAAAGCGCTATTAAATTGAATTTAATAGTTGAAATTTTTGTCCCTGTGGGACGAAAAGGTAAAGCAAGAGGGTAACGGGCAGAGCCAAGTTACATATACCTTTTCGTTTTTATATATCTGATTATCAACTATTTAAAAATAAAAGAAATATTATAAAATTATGGATTTACTGGTTTTAGGCTCGTAAGCCCTGTATAATGGTTCAAAAAACCAGTAAACTTTAAAAAAACTGAATTATGAAAGCAGTTAAGAACATTACTATTGAAAAGAAAACGGCCGAACGCTTTCAGCAATTTTCTCGAACACATTACAAAACACATTCTGAAGCATTGGCCGGAATGCTGGATTTTTTCTTCTACAATGAGATTTCTCCCAAAGAAAATTTTGGACCTACCGGCAGACGAATTGAAAATATTATCAAGAAAAGAATCAATGCAGTGATCGCCATAACGAAGAATATGGAAAAGCATAAAGTGAACCCCACTTTGGCTATTTTGATGTCACTTATGGAGGCAGCAGATCCTAAAAATAATTACGCAAATCGGAAAAGGGATTATGAAGAAGACGATACCCATCCCGATTTTTATAAATAATTTACCCATCAAAATTTTAGCTCTTTTTCTTTTAAAACCTCTTGCTTACCGCCTTCCCTTTTGCTGCTAAAGGAACAAGCTTTGAAATTAACCGGAGCGCATAAAACGCCGGGCTATTTATAGCTCCTCTATAATTTCAAAGCTTGAATATGCAAGAGCATCAAAAGGTAATGCGATGGCGCTGAAAGAAGTAAATGAAAAGACGGACTCAAAAACTGTCATTTCTATCTACTTTTTGCTCCTTTTCGACGTCAAAAAGGAAAATGCTCCAGATGAAAAAAGTAAATGATTTTAAAGCCATCATTTTATTTAGGGTCTTTTTGGTTGATTTTGTAATCTTGAAGGCTGCTTTTTAAGTTTTACTTTATTAAAATATCCCAAATGGTTTCAAATTTAATGTCGCCAAAAAAATCGCCCTTAAGAGTTTTAAAATCAAAATATTATTTAATTTTAAAGAGCTGAACTATAGCTATTTTTAAAGTACTTGCTTGTCCATATTTTTGATTTGACTTCGCCGACAAGTGTACATATCTAAAAAATCATTCTTGGAATTATTTCCTTTTAAACCGGTATTGGTTTAAAGCGGACTTGTTTAAAATATTTGTCTTGTGGCTAAATGTTTTAAAAAATGATTGCTTCCGGAAAAGAACAATTTTCGGAGGAGATTGCTATCGATTTAAAAAAAATATAATGATAAACTGATAAAATTATGAAAGAAAACATCCACCCATTTTTAGTAAGTATGCATTCCCTGGAAGTTAAAATAGAACACCTTACCAGGGAGTTCAGGATCCGGCAGATTAAAGATCCCGGAATTATCTTACTGGATAATGCCGATTTTATCCAGCTATTTAAAATAAGTGCTAAAACAGCGCAAAACTGGCGGGAAGAAGGACTCATTGAATATACCCAGGTAAAAGGAAAGATCTATTACAGCCTGAAGGATATTAAAGATTTTATCAATCGGCATAGAAAAAACAGGGTATGTTCTAATTCTTAGCAAAATGACTTCGGAAATTTCGGTCCCCATCCAGTTATTTATCAGCGCACAGCAACAAAGCTATGCGAAAAAACTGCAATTCTTTCTAGCCTTAAAGCTGCTGTACAAATGCGGAAAGACTAAACTGGATAATGACGAACTCTTATTTCTGGAACTCACTGAAGAGATAAGCTCTCGAAAAACTACCATAAAGTATATTGACTTTCTGATAAAGAAAGGTTGGTTGCAATACAATAACAGGACGGGGTATTATATCATTAAATCTTTTGAAAGAATACGAAGCGAGAATAACTGGAAGGTCAGGCTTTCCTATCCGGTAGATTTTTATTCTTACCGAAACATTAAAGCAATTACAGGGGCCATTATTTATGGATATCTACATAAAGACTTCTGGAGAAAAGTAAGGAGAAAGAAAAGCGTACAGATAAAAGGCAGTACCTATCATTTTCTATCTCCTCACTTCAATTATAAAGAAGCACCCGCTCCCCTTTCTGTATTAGGCATTGGTAATATCTTTCATATCTCACCGGCAACTGCATGCAGGCTTAAAAATTGTGCCCAAAAGCAAAAATTGCTGGAGGTTAAAAAGAATTATGAGGCATTTATTCCAAACAAAAAAGCTATGGAGCTCTGCTTAGACTACAATGATAAGCCGAACAATATTGTCTTTGTAGAAGGAAACTACCGTTTTCAGCTAATTGATACTATTTGCCCTCTTTTTCTTTTTAAAAGGCGGCAAAAGCTGAAAACATAAAGGAAAGGTTTATGGAAAGGATTAAAATTATAAAACTTACTGGCCAAAGTTTGATATGTTTAAAGCGCGATAGCGCCTTTGTTTATTTTTTAGAACATAGGAGAACCAAAGCTACTTCAAAGCTCGTTTTTAGCTAGTACCCTACCTGTTTTCTACTAGTCCATTTTTTGGACTAGTTAAAAGGAACACCTCTATACTTTGATCGCCAGATTAGTTCAAGTAATAAGCCGATATAAAACCTTAATTAGCCCTTGCCCCAGA
The DNA here is from genome assembly GCF_900113135.1 of Salegentibacter agarivorans. Classification (GTDB taxonomy): domain Bacteria; phylum Bacteroidota; class Bacteroidia; order Flavobacteriales; family Flavobacteriaceae; genus Salegentibacter; species Salegentibacter agarivorans. The sequence goes on from NZ_FOOH01000004.1 coordinate 11,189, forward strand.
AATTTTTGGATATTAAATGATCTTTCAGAACAGCCATATCATCACTGACCTTTTTATCCAAAATCTTCGCATAATGTTGTGTAGTCTGCAGGTTTTTATGCCCCAGCATTTTACTAACACTCTCAATAGGAACACCATTAGATAGTGTTACAGTTGTAGCAAAGGTATGCCTGGCCAAATGAAATGTCAGGTTTTTATTGATACCACAGAGATCAGCTATCTCCTTAATATAAGCATTCGTTTTTTGATTGCTGAAAATTGGAAGTAAACGCTTCTCACTTACCTTGGGGTGCGAAGAATATTTTTCCAATATAGCCTCTGCTACCGGAAGAATTGGAACACTGCATCTGGTCTTGGTCTTTGTTCTCTTAGTTTTAATCCATTTATTACCATCAATACCAATTACCACTTCCTTTTCTGAGAGTTTTTTTACCTCAGCATAACTAAGCCCAGTAAAGCAACTAAACGTAAAAATATCTTTAATTAAATCCAGTCGCTCATTTTTAATTTCTTTGGAGATCAGCGCCTGAAGTTCAACTTCAGTTAGAAACTCCCGATCTACCACTTTTAATTTACCTTTCCAGTTCTGAAAAGGGTCTTTTGCTATCCATTCGTTTGATAATGCTATGCGAATGATTTTTTTAAAGTTTGTTACATATTTAATGGCGGAATTATGCGCACAGTTCCTTTCTGTCTTTAAATAATATTCAAAGCCGGTAATAAATTTGAGGTTTACCTCTTTTACTGGAATATCCGAAACTTTGTACTCCTTTTCTATATATTCCCCTACGTGATTTTTAGCCGTTCTATATCTTCTATATCTTTCAGCTGTACCGGCGGCACTTCCATATTGACCTGTGCTATTGCACTTGTTCAAACTGGAAAGGACTGACCTTAGATGATGCCGATATTGTAGAAGAGAGTTGTCTGAATATGTAGTACCTCTGGATCAAGTCCCAGAGGTATTTGCTATTATGTTTTATAGATGAGGCTGTTCTTTTTTAATATATTTTTCTTTCCTGTATATACCAGATTTAGTTGTGAAATATCTTTAGTGCAAGCTCCTTTGACACTGGCTACCTTGGGCATCTGTCGTTGGAAGTCTCCTGTGGCTTTAATGGTTTAAATCATATTTTTTGAAAAGTTTTTTCGTACGCAAATTACTTAGGTTTTTTCCAATCAACAAATTAGTTTTCTATATCATTGAGATAGCTAGTGCCTCAATTCTCAACAAAATTTATAATTATTTTCTCGGCCTTCTTTTTAATTACTGCGCTGAAGATCTTATTTCAGGTCTCTTACAAGTTGCCTTAAACACTTTTAGGTAAACTATTTAAGGAAATAACAGATTTGAAGTACCCTACAAAGCTGTACCTGCATTTTGAGGTATACACAAAGGAATGCCTTTGTTAATAAACCGTTGACATAATTGGTTAAGGCGATTAAAATATCCTCGAAAATCCAAATTAGTAAGGTGGTGAGCAATTATAATTAAATTGACACCTACCTTTTTATACTTGCCAAAATTTCTTTGTACCCCCTACTCTCGTAATACAAACCTTCTACCCCTCGCTATACTAATCATTTTTTACGGATATTCTTTTTGTTTGCCGAAAAGTCGCTTGTTTAAAATTCATAGCTAAGATTGAGCGCTTACTTTTCTGAAGGACTTTCTAAAACTTAGTGGAGAACAATTTTTAAACTTTTTAAATTGCCTGTAAAAAAAGGGCAGGCTATCATATCCACAATCGTATGCTATTTGTCCAACCTGACTATTGCTGTAGATTAGTTTTTTACTGGCCATATTAATCCTGTATTCGTTTAGGAAGGAAAAAAAAGATTTATTCAATGATCGCTTAAAAAACCGGCAAAAAGCTTCATTTCCCATTGAAACTACTTCTGAAACCTCTTCTAAGGTAATCTTTCTTTGATAGTTTTGTTGAACAAAATTGTAGATTCTATCAACTCTGCTATTCGCCTTTAAATTTAAATTAGGCTTAAAATTGATATTTGTTAGAGTCTCAAAATTATTGGCTGCACTTAGTTCTTCCAGTAAATGCAAAAAACTTAGCAACCTTTTTATAGGAGGCTGATCTACAATTCCCGATAACTTCTCCAGTAAATTTCCTTCAAAGTCATCTTTTAACTTTAGTCCATGAGCTGCCTTCTCCAGTAATTTATGAATACCTCGAAACTCATTTTTTTCTAACCATCCGTCACCCAGTAGATCATCATCCCACTGAAACACTAAAGATTTGGCATCACCATTATATGAAGGGGAATTTTTCCAGCAGTGAGGTAAATTTGAACCTAAAAGAACAAAATCCCCAGCTTCAAATTGCTGAACGCTATTCCCTACATGCCTGGTTCCCTCACCTTCCAGGATATAGGTTAATTCATATTCCGGATGAAAATGATAAGGGGCATTAAAACTCTCATCGGAATAAATAAAGGCATTAAAAGAACTGTTCCTAGAAGAAGTTACCTTTTCAAATTGAGCTTTCACTGAACTTAGTTTTATGTATAAAAATAATCAATTATAATGTCCAATTTAATTTATAGACACATTTTTGATCAAAATAAGCACTTAATTAGCTAAAAACGATTATCAAACACCATTAATATTTCATCAATTTTGTGAGACAATGATATCCTTAGGAAAAACCTTAATCACAAAATCATGAAAAAGAGCACATTTCCAGATCCTTTTAAAAGTTCAAGAGCAAATAACGGTACTGGCGAAATTAACGACCAAAATGATCCTGCTCTTATGTTGTTCAGACATAAAGATGTTCGAAAATGCGCTCACAATTGGAAAACTTTTCAATCTGGAGCAAAACCTGGACGTATAGTAATACCATCTGAAGTTAATATTAGAGATGTTCGCCAGATTCCTTTTGAGGTAGACCCGCCAGAACATAAATCATATCGTGAGCTTGTTGAACCATGGTTTAAACGGCCTCTGAAGGACAGTTATCAAAAGGCTTTACGTAAACAGATCAATATTATAATTGAAAACGCGATCCATACTAATACCGTGGATATTGTAAGCGAGCTTGCCCTGATATTGCAATCCAGGGCCCTGACTCTTTTGCTCAATGTACCCTTTGAAGAATCTAAAACTTGGATCTCCTGGGGAACTCATGTTTTTAGGAGTGAGGAAACCGCTTTGGACGCCTCTAAGGCCAATATTCTTTATGATTATATCGATGAACAGATTGAAAAAAGTATAGAAAATCCTGGAGAAGATCTGTATTCTGTTTTGCTGAATGCAGAAATCGATGGACAAAAACTTTCCAAGGAGGAAGTTAAAGGTGTTATGGTATTAACCTTTGCTGGAGGAAGAGACACAGTAATAAATGCCGTAACCAACACTATAGCTTATTTTGCGGAACATCCCGAATCCCTGGATAGACTACGAAAATCCCCAAACCTATTAAAATTTACTATCGAAGAACTTATAAGATACTTCTCCCCTTTAACGCAAATGGGACGGGTTTCAACTGAAGATACCAAGGTATGTGAACATGCTGTAAAAAAGAATGAAAGAATTTCCCTGGTCTGGGCAGCAGCAAATCGTGATCCATCGGTTTTCGAAGATCCCAATAATGTGATTCTGGATAGAAAGATAAACCCCCATGTAGCCTTTGGTTTTGGTGTTCACAATTGCCTGGGTGCAACCCACGCAAGGCAAATCATTAAAATGCTTGTTGAAACCTTGATGGAAAAAGTGGAGAATATAGAAATTCTGGACGCAAAAGAGAATATTGAGGACTTGGGAGATTTCAAACGCAAAGTAGGTTTTGAGAAAATAAATGTAAAATTTAATTCAAAATAAGATATGGCTAAAGTGACCTTTATTACCAGTGATAATGAAACTATAAAAACTGATGGTAATTCCGGAAATATAATGGAGTTAGCGGTTAAAAATAATGTTAACGGCATTGATGGTGATTGCGGAGGTGTTTGTTCATGTGCCACCTGTCATGTTCATGTAAAACCGGAATTTTGGGAGAAGGTTGGAGAACCCGGAGAAATGGAACAGGACATGTTAGAATTTGATGATAATGTTAGCGATTATAGTCGTCTGGGCTGTCAGATCCCGGTAACCGAAAATATTGATGGCATCGTACTGAATGTTGCTAATTAGAAAATTATGGAAAGCCTTCCCGACATCGAAAAGAAATGTATAATTATTGGGGCCAGTCATGCCGGAGTAAATTGTGCTTTTTCTTTGAGAAGAGCCGGTTGGTCCGGACATATTGAAGTATTCGATAAAGATGATAACTTACCCTATCATAAGCCGCCACTTTCTAAAGCCTATTTATCTGCTAAAGAGCAAGCTGAAATAGACCTGTTATTCCCGGCAGAGAATTATATTGAGAACGATATAAAACTTCACCTTGGAAAAACAATTGTCTCAATAGACTCGAATGATAAATCTATTTCTCTGGATGACGGTGAAAAATACAAATATGATAAACTTGTACTGGCCACGGGTGCACGACCGTTTATCCCCATCATAGAAGGACTCGAGATGGCTGAAAATGTTTTCGCCCTAAGAAACCTGCTTGACGCTTCCGGTATAGCAAAAGCAGTAAGTCTTTCAGAAAATAAACAGGTAGTGGTGATTGGCGGTGGCTATATAGGATTAGAGATTGCTGCGTCCTTAAAAAAATCTGGTGCTGAAATTACAGTTCTGGAAAGAGAGGAGCGGGTATTACCAAGAGTGACCGCTCCAGAAATGTCAGACTTTTTCACCAGGCTTCATAAAGATCATAACGTGGAGTTACTTACCAATAAAAATGTTATAGCCATTGAGTCTACCGAGAATTATAATACTGTGATGTGTGATGATAACACCAGTTATCGTGCAGATATTATAGTTATAGGAGTTGGTATTCAGTTGAATTTAGAATTGGCTCACAAAGCCAATCTGGAGATCGAAAATGGAATAAAGGTGAATGAGTTTTGCCAAACCAGCAATGAACACATTTTTGCCATAGGTGACTGTACTTTTCATTATAATCCTCGCTACGAACGCTATGTCAGGCTGGAATCGGTACAGAACGCAGTAGATCAATCTAAAGTTGCTGCAGCGGCAATCTGCGGGAAAGAGGTGCATTACGATACTATACCGTGGTTCTGGTCAGATCAATATGACGTCAAATTACAAATGGTAGGTCTGTCCTATGGATATACTGAAGTGATAAAACGGGTTGAACCAGGTAAGGGAGATCAGGTTTGTGAATCATGCTGGTATTTTAAAGATGAGGAATTACTAGCCGTAGACGCCGTAAATAATGCGAAAGCTTATGTCTTAGGAGGTAAATTCATTAAAAGCAAGCAGCCCATAGACAAAGTAAAACTTAGAGATATCAGCATACCAATCAAACCAAAAAGTTTTTTAAAAGAATAGATAGTTTATAATGAGTAGAACATGTAAAGCTGCATTAGCTAAAGGAGATGGGAGCTTTTCCATTGAGACCATTGAGGTTGCGGACCCCAAACATGATGAAGTTCTGGTTGCGGTGAAAGCAGCAGGATTATGTCATACAGATCACGATTCCCTGAACTGGGGTAAACCCATAATCATGGGACATGAAGGAGCAGGTATTGTCGAAGCTGTTGGCGATGAGGTAAAGAATATCAAAGTCGGGGACAAAGTAATTCTCAATTGGGCAACACCCTGCGGTGAGTGTTTCCAGTGCAAGCAAAAGAATGAACATATTTGCGAGAATAATTCTCCAGTAGTGGCAGGAGCGAATGGTTATACTCCAGGACATGCACACCTGGAAGGCAGTTTATGGAAAGGTGAACCTATTATTCGGTCCTTTAATATTGGAACCCTTTCAGAATTTACGCTGGTAAAAGAATCTGCCGTTGTAAAAAATACATCTCAACAAATGTCGTTTGATGCCGCGAGTATTATTAGTTGCGGGGTAATGACAGGTTTTGGCTCTGTGGTTAATACGGCTAAAGTACCTGAAGGAGCTTCGAGCGTGGTGTTGGGTACCGGTGGTGTTGGACTAAATGTTATTCAGGGTTTAAAAGTTTCCAAAGCTTCTAAAATTATAGCAATAGATATCAATCCCCACAGGCTGGAAATGGCCGTTGAATTTGGGGCTACCCACACCATTCTGGCTGATAAGAATGATACTGGTCTTCTGAAAGCTTCAGATAAGGTTAAAGAACTAACTAATGGCCGAGGTGCCGATTTTGCCTTTGAATGTACCGCTATTCCCGAATTGGGTGCTGCCCCTCTGGCAATGGTAAGGAATGCAGGCACTGCTGTACAGGTGAGTGGAATAGAACAGGAAGTACTTATAGACATGAGCCTTTTTGAATGGGACAAAATTTATATAAATCCGCTCTACGGAAAATGTAATCCCCAAACCGATTTTCCGGTAATTATAGATCATTATCAAAACGGTGATCTAAAATTAAATGAAATGATTACCAGAACTTATTCTCTGGAGAATTTGCAACAAGCTTTTAGTGATATGTTAAGTGGTAAAAATGCCAAAGGAGTAATAACATTTAAATAGATGATGAAAAATATTGTATTAGCCTTTTTTATGCTTTATGCGTTTACTGGCAACACACAGGAAAGAGAAATCCAAAATTTGGATCATTGGAAATTTATTGATGAAGACGCAGGCAACTTTTCCAAAAAAGATTTTGATGATTCAAACTGGAATAAAGTTAATCTTCCTCATGATTGGGCCATTGAAGGAGAATTTGATTTTGCGCATGATATTCAGCTAACCATGGTCATCCAAGATGGAGAAAGAAAACCTGATTATCGGAATGGTAGGACTGGGGCATTACCTTTTATTGGTATTGGCTGGTACAGAACAAACATCGATATTACCGCTTCAGAGTTGAATACCAGAAAAATACAATTGCTATTTTGCGGTGCCATGAGTAGTTCCCAGTTATTCATAAATGGTGTCCATGTTGGAGATCGCCCCAATGGTTACATCCCGTTTTATTATGATATTACCCCTTTTCTAAAAGAAGGGGAAAATACTATTGCCATTAGATTGGAAAATTTCAACAGCCAGTCCCGATGGTATCCTGGAGCCGGTCTTTATCGTGAAGTATCCCTCATAAAAACCAATAAGACTCATATTAAAACCTGGGGAACTTTTGTAACCACACCAGAAGTTTCAGAAAATTCTGCTACCGTGAATTGCCAGATTGATATTTCAGGAAATGGGGAATTTCAGCTGAAAAATGAAATTTTAGACAATCAAAATTCTGTAGTTGCCTCAGAAACAGATAAACTAAGTATACATAATGGACAATTAACCAACGTTTCCTTTAAAATTGAAGATCCAAAACTTTGGGATATAGAGTCTCCTATTCTTTATAAAATGAAAACTACCATTCTCAAAGGAGGGGTAGTAATAGATGACTACATTACACCTTTCGGAATTCGAAAAATCGAATTTAAAGTTGACGGATTTTATTTAAATGGTAAAAGAATACAGTTCCAGGGTGTAAACATGCATCATGATCTGGGTCCTATAGGTGCAGCTTTTTATCCCAACTTATTTGAACGACAGGTGAAAAAACTGAAGAAAATGGGAGTAAATGCCATACGTTTCTCTCATAACCCTCCTGCCTCTAAAGCTTTGGATATTTGCGATGAATATGGAATACTAGCTATAGATGAGGCTTTTGACGAATGGCAGATTGGTAAAGTAAGGAACGGTTACTCCAAACATTTTGATGATTGGGCTGAAAAGGATCTAACCAATATGATCCTTAGGGATAGAAATCATCCTAGTGTAATCATGTGGAGCATTGGAAATGAAATAATGGAACAATACAAACGTGATCCTAATGATATTACCTCCTATCTCAATACTATTGTAAAATCCCTTGATACCACTCGTGCGACTACAGCTGGCTTTAATTCTGCCAGAAATGCTCTGGAAAGCGGTATGGCACTAACGGTTGATGTGGCTGGGTTTAATTATAAACCAGGTATTTATGGCGCTATTCGAGCGAATTATCCTGATCTTAAGTTTTACGCAAGTGAAACCGGTGGATCGGTAAGCACACGAAATAGCTACAAATTTCCCGTTGTTTTTGATACAATTCATGATAAAAGGGGTGCTTCATTAAATACTACAGTTTATCCTGATGGGCAACCGGGTAATTTTGAATATACCAATGTTCCCTGGGGTTATCCTCCTGTTAAAGAATTTGCTTCTTTGGAAAAGAACCAAACAGTATATGGGGAGTTTGTCTGGACAGGTTATGATTATCTTGGCGAGCCTTCGCCCTATCATAATGCACAAGCACGCAGCTCTTATTTTGCTCCCATTGACATAGTAGGTTTGGAAAAAGACAAATTTTACTTATACCAGTCCCATTGGCAAAATAAAAAGGAAGTTCTTCATTTTTTTCCGCACTGGACCTGGCCGGAATTAGAACAGAAAGAAATTCCGGTAGTCTGTTATACAACCTATCCTAAGGCCGAACTTTTTGTGAATGGTAAAAGTTATGGTATTAAAACCAAAGAACCCTTAAAAGAACTTTCGTTTGAGACCAGTAATCTCTCCAGAGAAGCATCAGGGGGTGGAACCTGGGATTTATTAAAAGCCTATGCCCTGGTTTGGAAAGATGTCCATTATGAACCAGGTGAAATAAAAATTGTAGCATATGATGAAAATGGAAAGACTGTAGCTACTGAAATTAAGAATACAGCCGGTAAACCTGCCAAAATTGAAATACAGCCGGAAGAAACAACAATTAAGAATGGTGAGGTTGGGGTCTATGTGATATCTGTTGTAGATGAAGATGGCAACCTCTGTCCCCAATACCAAGAAAGCATTGATATAAATGTTAGCGGTGCGGGTGATTTCATGGCCTGTGGGAATGGAGATCCCACAAACCTGGAAACATTTACGAAACCTGAGAGAAAATTATTCAGGGGGCAGGCGGTAATTTATGTAAAAGGTACTTCGTCCGGAATTATAAATCTAAGTGTTTCTTCAGGTAAAATGCAGCATACAAATCATGATTTAAAAGTCAACTAATATGGCTTCAAAATTTAGAACAACTGAGATTTCCAATCCTGAATTTGAAAGCAATAATTTAAGGTTCATTACGATAAAAACCCCTAACCTCGAAGGTCGTGGAGATATCTGTGTATTTGTGCCAAACGTTCAAAACCTCAAGAATATCCCAATAATAACACTAATGCACGGAGTGTACGGCAGTGCCTGGATATGGGGACACAAAGCAGGAGTACACTTTACCGCTCAAAAGATGATAGACAGTGGTAAGATAAAACCGGTGATCATTGCTATGCCGTCAGATGGGCTTTGGGGTGATGGTTCGGGATATCTGCCTCATAATAATAAGAACTTTGAAAAATGGATTGTAGATGATGTAGTAAACGCAGTTATCGAAAATATTGAAATAGCCAGCAATAATTCAGATCTTTTTATTGCTGGTTTATCTATGGGCGGATACGGAGCCTTAAGGCTGGGCGCAAAATATGCAACCAGATATAAAGCCATATCAGGTCATTCTTCGATCACTAATACTACTCAAATGCATTTATTCGTGGAGGAAAATGAAAAGCACTATGCCCAAAATGGTAAGAAAGAAGAAGGTGTTTTTGAAATGATGTTAGAGCATAAAAATGAGCTGCCCCTAATAAGATTTGACTGTGGTAAAGATGATTTATTGATTGAACATAACAGGAAACTTCATAAAAAATTAACCAAAGCCAATATAAAACACATTTATACAGAATTTGAAGGTACCCATGAATGGAGTTATTGGCAGGAACATATAAAAGACACATTGTTATTTTTTAACCTTCATTATTAGAGTTAAAAAAGCCTCAAAGTTCAGGATTAATCTTTCATTATCAAGCATTGCTATTTTGTCTCCCAAAAAATTTATGGCCCTTTTTCGAAATATCCCAATATTTTAAATGGATAAAAACCATCTGTGCTATGCTAATACACATTTGTTTTGCCAGTTAATAATTATCTTTTTCAATTTTACGATCACAATTTTTAAGAAAATTATTATTCTCATTGCCAGATATACTTACAACTTTAGTCAGTTAAAAATTTCTGGATTAAATTATTAAAACGAACAATTCACATGAAAAATATCCTGGTAATTTTCATTTTAATATTTTGTTTTGCGTGTAAAAATCCTGATGAAAAAACTGCAAAAGGAACTTCAGTCAAACCTAATATCGTTTTTATTTTCACCGATGATCAGGCCTCAAGAACTATAAGTTCTCTAGGAAATCACGAAATAATAACGCCAAATTTAGACCGCCTGGTAAAAACTGGTTCATCATTTACCAATGCGTACAATATGGGAGCATGGAATGGTGCCGTATGTGTTGCATCAAGATCTATGATGATCTCAGGACGAACAGTCTGGAACGCAAAAGAAATTAGTGAAGATTGGAGCAGGAAAGATTCGATTTCAATGAACCAAACCTGGGGTCAATTAATGCACAGTGGTGGATATAATACTTTTATAACTGGTAAGTGGCATGTAAATATTCCGCCAAAAAAGGTATTTGACAGTATTAGTAATATTAAACCAGGGATGGCTGGTGATAACTGGGATTTTAAAAAAATGCAGGGACTCGCTGACGATATTGATGCTGGCAATGTAGATCTGGACGAGGTGATGCCGGTGGGATATAACAGACCAAAAAATGTAAAGGATACTACGTGGAAACCTTACGACACTACCAATGGAGGCTATTGGAAAGGCGGTAGGCACTGGAATCTTGTATTGAAAGATGACGCCACTTCCTTCATAAAGTCGGCTACCGGGGAAGAAAAACCATTTTTTATGTATGTTGCCTCAAACGCTCCACATGATCCAAGGCAGGCACCTAAGGAATATCTGGACATGTACCCATTAGATAATATAAGCCTTCCTGAAAACTGGCTACCGGAATATCCTTTTAAAAATGCCATAAAAAATGGACCTTCATTAAGAGATGAGGCTCTAGCTCCCTATCCCAGAACCTCATACGCTATTAAAACTCATATCCGGGAGTATTATGCCAGCATTACTTATCTGGATAAACAAATAGGTGATATTTTAGATGCACTGGAAGAAAGCGGAGAAATGAAGAATACCTATATCTTCTTTACATCAGATCACGGTCTTTCTTTAGGTGAGCATGGATTGTTGGGCAAACAGAGTCTTTTTGAATCCAGTATGAAAGCTCCGCTAATTATTGTTGGGCCGCATATACCTAAAAATAAGAAAGTGGACACTCCGGTGTACGTACAGGATGTGATGCCTTCCACCTTAGAAGCCGCCAGTATTGAAAAACCGGAATATGTAGATTTCAAATCTTTAATAAGTCTGGCCCAGGGTACTAAAAATGTTGAGCATTACGACGCTATCTATGGTGCTTATCTTGATGTTGAGCGAAGTATTCGAAAAGGGAATCTAAAACTAATCTTATATCCTGAAATTAGTAAAGGTTTACTTTTTGATTTAGAAAAGGATCCGAATGAAATGAATAATTTATTTGATAACTCCGACTATCAGAACAAAGTCAAAAGTGCATTCATCAGTCTGGTGAAATTGCAGGATTCCCTAAACGATCCCTTAGACCTTAGAGAATATTATCCCGAATTAAGTAAAAATGCAAATCTTTAGAAACCTTATGCCATATTTTTTTTTAAACAGCTATATGAAGAAGAAAAGAATAAATCCAGTTATTATTATCATTTTGGTAATGCTTCCTTTGCTTGAAAGTTGCAAAACAAATTCGCCTGTGAAGGTTACAACACAATCTCAAATAGAAAAGCCAAACATCGTATATATAATGGCCGATGACCATACCACGCAGGCTTTTGGAATATACGGCAGCAGGCTGGCGCAGTTAAACCCCACCCCGGTGCTGGATAGTTTGGCCCGTAGTGGGATGATCTTTGACAATGTTTTTGTAAACAATTCCATCTGTGTGCCAAGCCGGGCTGCAATTCTTACAGGTCAACGCGCCCAGACCAATGGCGTTATAGACCTGGAAGGGACACTGCCCCCTGAAAAACAATATTTACCCAAAGAAATGGGCAAACTGGGGTACCAAACCGCCATCGTGGGAAAATGGCACTTGCATGACGAGCCCGCGGCTTTCGATTATTATAAAGTATTGCCCGTACAGGGAAAATATTTTGATCCAGACTTTAGGGTACAGGGCAAAAAACCCTGGCCACAAAATGTGGTGCAAACAAAGGGTCATTCTTCAGATATCATTACAGATATTAGTTTAGACTGGTTAAAAAATAAACGTGACCCAAACAAGCCCTTTTTCCTGATGCACCATTTTAAAGCGCCGCACGATGATTTTGAATATGCCCCTAGGTATGAAAACTATTTAAAACATGCTTTTATCCCGGAACCGGCCAGTATGTATTACAATGCCAATAATGGTTCCGTCGCCACAAGGGGTGCTCAGGATTCGCTTACCAGAATTATAGGTTCATCGGTTTCCAAAAGGAACCTGGTAAGGAACCAGGCCATGAACATTTATCCCGAAAAGGATATTTATAAAAATTACCGGGAAGCCAAAGATGTTGATGTCAGTGAGCACATCCCATTTAAATTGGATGCGGAACAACGAAAATATAGCAGTGCTGTTTACCAGGACTACCTTAAAAAATACCTTCGGGCAGTAAAAGGGGTGGATGATAATGTAAAACGACTACTTGATTACCTGGAGGAAGAAGGCTTATTGGAAAATACCATTATCGTTTATACGGGGGACCAGGGTTTTATGCTCGGTGAACACGATTATATAGATAAACGCTGGATGTACGAAGAATCTATGCGAATGCCATTTTTTGTCCGTTATCCAAAGTCCGTACAACCTGGCAGCCGTACCAACGCCATTATAAACAATACCGATTTTGCACCTACCCTTATAGAACTTGCCGGTGGTGAAGAACCGGGTTATATGCAGGGCCACAGTTTTAAAACGATTTTGGAAACCGGTGAAGAACCCGAGGACTGGCAGGATGCCACCTACTACCGATACTGGATGCACATGGCGCACAAACATGCAAACCCCGCGCATTTTGGGATCCGTACCAAAGATTTTAAGCTGATTTTCTTTTATGGAAAATACTGGGTAGATACAGATGATCCCAATGCTACCTGGAACAAACAGAGTTGGGGTAACGATTTTACCCGGCACACCCCGGTGGCCTGGGAATTCTATGACCTGCGCAATGATCCTTATGAAATGAACAATGCCTATGACGATCCATATTACCAGGATATTATTTCCAATTTAAAAATCAGGTTGAAAGATCTAAGGGAGGAGCTCAACGAAACCGATGAGGATTACCCGCATATTCAGGAAATTATAGATAAGCACTGGAATGAATAAAGTTTAGATTAATGTTTGATTAGCCTTGGGGAACAATTGTTCCCCCTTTTTTCAAAAAAAGATACCATAATGAAAATCAAAATCCTATTAGTAACTACCCTACTTGGTTTTTTACGTATTTATCCTCTAAACGCACAGGAATTAAACGATCGGGAAAACCCTGCCGTTATTGGCATTAATAAACTTCCTGCAAGAGCAACTATGTATTCCTTTTCCGATAAAGAAAAGGCTTTAAAATTGACAAAGGAAAATTCAGATCGCGTAAAATCATTAAATGGCACCTGGCAATTTAATTTTTCCGCTATGCCTTCTTCAGTTCCGGAAAATTTCCTGAGTGAAAATTTTAATGAATGGACCAAGATTCAGGTTCCAACAAATTGGGAAATGCAGGGTTTTGGAATGCCTATCTATACCAATTCCCAACATCCATGGGGAACTAACGACTATCCCAATATTCCCGAAGATAACAATCCCGTAGGTATCTATAAAAGGACATTCACTGTGCCCCAGGATTGGAAAAATATGGATGTGCGTATCCATTTTGGAGGAGTGACGTCAGCATTTTACCTGTATATAAACGGACAAAAAGTGGGGTATAGCCAGGGAAGCAAATTACCCGCAGAATTTGATATTACGCCATATCTACGCAAAGGAGAAAACTCGGTAGTTGCCAAAGTCTACCGTTGGTCTGATGGCTCCTACATGGAAGCACAGGATCATTGGAAGCTAAGCGGTATTCACCGGGATGTTCTATTAATGGCTGAACCAAAAACTTCCATCTCAGATTTCTTTGTAAGGACTGATCTGGATAATCAGTATAAAGACGCGAGCTTAATCATAAAACCCTCTATTAAAACTTCGGAAAAAACCGATTATAAAAATTGGCAATTAACAGCCGAATTATTTGATGCCGAGGGAAAACAAATAGCTCAGCAAACGATCCCCCTTTCAGAAATAACCAATTACAGGTATTCGCAGCGATGGACTGAAAAATTTGACTTTTTCAATATCCCAATTTCGAATCCTAAGAAATGGACTGCGGAAACCCCGAATCTTTATACACTTACTCTGAGTCTACAAGATTCGAATTCAGAAATTACCGAAGTAAAAAGCACCCGGGTAGGCTTTAGAAAATATGAAACCAAAGATGGGGTCTTTCTAGTAAATGGACAGCCCGTAAAAATTTATGGGGTAAATCGTCATGATCATAACGCACAAACAGGTAAAACGGTTAGTTATGAAAATATGAAACGAGATGTTGAACTCCTAAAACTATATAATTTTAATGCGGTAAGAACCAGCCACTATCCAAATAACCCGGAATTTTATGACCTTTGTGATGAGTACGGGATTTACGTAATGGACGAGGCCAATATAGAATCCCATGGTTTACGGGGCGAATTGACCAATGATCCCGCATGGGGAAATGCTTTCTTGGAACGAATGATAAGGATGGTGGAAAGGGATAAAAACCATCCCAGTATATTTTCCTGGTCACTGGGAAATGAGTCTGGACTTGGCCCTTTGCATGGCGCTCTTTCAGGCTATACAAAATATATGGATCCAGACCGTCTGGTTCATTACGAAGGAGCCAATGGTGGTGGCGGAAAGCTTTCACCACAAAGCAAGAATACACCGGAAGACCCATATGATATGGTAGATTTCGTTAGCCGTATGTATCCCACCCCACAGGAAATGATAGAGATGGATGCTTCCCAAACTGGCATCAATCCATTATTTGCCATAGAATATTCCCATGCAATGGGTAACTCCAATGGAGGCCTAAAGGATATTTGGGAAATCATACATGCCAGTCCACGGTGGGCGGGTGGTTTTATCTGGGACTGGATGGACCAGGGGATTTTAGAAGAAAAAGACGGTTGCGAACAATATGTGTATGGTGGTTACTTTGGGGAACCTTATCATGACGGAAATTTTAATATCAACGGGATCATCAATTCAGACCAAACGGTAAAACCGGTGATGTATGAATGCAAGTATATTTTTCAACCTTTTATTTTCGAAACTTTCAATGCTGAAAAAAATACGATAGAAATCCTGAAACGAAGAAAGTTCTCACAATGGAAAGATTATGAATTTTCTTATGAAATCCTGGAAGATGGTCTTGCAATTGCTCAGGGTAAAATTGTTGATGAAGAAAATATCACAGAAGAATCTCATATTTTCAAATTAGATTATAATTATCCGAATCAGGAAGGAAAAGAATACCATTTAAACGTTTATGCAAAATTAAAAACAGCTACAGAATGGGCAGAAAGAGGATACGTGCTGGCTCAGGAACAGTTTCCCCTCCCAGCAACTTCCAGCAGCTTAAAATTTCCCGAGGAACAGGGAGAAAAAATTAACATTAAAAAACAGGAGGCTAAATTTATTATTGGAAATGCCGATTTTAAGGTAGTTTTTGATACAGAAGCAGGTAGCTTGGAAAAATTCAGCTTTCAGAATGAAACTTTAATTACAAATCCTGTCAAACCCAATTTTTGGAGGGCGATGACCGATAATGACCGTCTGGGCTGGCATACCGATCAAAATTTGAAATTCTGGAAAAATGCGACCGAAAATCAAAACTTGCTAAAAATTAAGGAAGAGAAAATTGATGATCATACTATTATTATACATACCTATCATCAACTTGCAGATGGCAGTGCCAGCCAGCATACAATATATACTATTAACTCCGACGCCAGTATCGCAATAACCAGCGAACTCTCTGCCAGCAATCATCTACCATGGATACCTAGGATTGGAATAAAATTAGGCCTGACCACTTCCCTATCAAACATTAAATGGTTTGGTAAAGGTCCACATGAAAATTATAATGATCGTAGTGAAGGCGCCTTCTTAGGCCAGTATAGCAGCAGTCTGGAAGAATTCTCTACCTCATATGTTTATCCCCAGGCAAACGCCAACCGCATGGAGACACGCTGGGTTGAATTTAGAGATGAAAATGAGAAAGGTCTCAAAATAACGGGCAGTTTATTTGAGTTTAGTGCTTACCCTTATTCTAATGAGAACTTAGAAAAAGCTACCTATACCTGTGAATTAAAAAACAGCAATTATATTACACTTAATTTAGATCATAAGCAAATGGGTGTTGGAGGTTTTAATTCCTGGAGCTGGAAAGCTGCACCTTTGGAAAAATATCGAATTCCAGCGGGGGATTATATTTATAAAATTAAAATAATGCCCATAGGATTTTAAATTTATCCACATTACTATCGTGAAAATCAAAAGTTATATTTAGCACGAATTTAAAAGGATTTCACTGGTTCGGGAAAAAAGTAGTGAATTAAAGTGTTTTTTTAAAAAATGGTTACTTAAAGAACTCAAGTAAATATCTTACCTTTTGGTTGAATTTCTGAGAATAATGTACTTTTACACCCTTCACAATGGATAATAGAATTGGTTATACATAGCTAGATATTTAGCGAATTCTCTCAGTACGCCTCACTTAATTGTAAATAAAAGTGAGTTGGATGTATTATTTATGTAATTGCAAGGATGAATAAAATTTTAAAACTTTGGATTGATGTTAGTCTTCATATTTTATTAAACCAATATACAATTCACTTATAATTTTGTTTTTGCCCCACTATCACGAGTCTCGTTATATAGTTTAAAAAGTGTGGCCACCTTTTCTTTATATTTTGGATCTGAAATTAAATTTTCACTTTCACGTTCTTCAACATTATCTTCAAGGTTAAAAAGTGCCGAAGGGGTTCTTGTCATTCCTGTTTTATCTTTTTTATCAAAGTCAATAATCAACTTCCATCCATCTTTGATGATAATACCTTCTTTACCTGTCCCTGCTTGAAGCATCAGGAATGGGTGAACATTTTCATCACTTTCACCTAATAGAATGGGCAATAAACTTGCTGAATCTTTAACCACATCAGCATCTAAATCCTGGTTGGTTATATCTGCTAAAGTTGATAATATATCAATCCCAATAATCGGAACATCTGAAGTAGAATTCGCTTTTATCGTACCGGGCCACGATGCAAAAAACGGCACTCTATGACCGCCTTCATAAGGCTGGTTTTTACCCCCTCTGTAAATATCATTAGATTCGTGTCCAGATCTTGAAGTTTCCTTTCTTTGTAGGCCACCGTTATCTGAAGTAAAAATGATAATTGTATTATCATAAATCCCCCTATCTTTTAAAGTTTGAACAAGCATTTCCATTTGAATATCAAGTTCTTTCACCATGTCCAGATGGCTAGAAGGCGTTGTGCCTGCCACACGTTTGTTATTGAGTTTATCTGAAGGGGTATGAGGTAAATGTACCGCTAAAGAGCAGTAGTACATAAAGAAAGGAGAGTCTTGCCTTTGAATGAAATCAATCGCCTTATTCACCAATAAAGGCCCCATATGATGCGGATTCCAGGCGGAGTCACCCAATCCTTCATCTTTATCCAAGGTAACACCTATACGATCCATCTTATCTTGTGTGATTAAATCAATTTTAGAATCATCAGTTAACGGCATCCATTTTTGGTTTTCATAAACCGCATAGGGCACATCCTGAATTCCTGAGGGATAGGTAATACTATAATCAAACCCATTCTCGATGGGTCCCCGACCGGCTATTTGTTTAATATCCACATCCAACTCCAATTTAGAGCGATCACCTCTATATATTTTTGTTGTGTCGCCTTTTCTATAAAAGTCCATACCAAAACCCCATTTTCCAAAAAATCCCGTGCTATAACCGGCATTCTTCATCACTTTGCCTAGGGTCAACTGATCGGTTTTTACAGGAGATTGCTGATACGCACCCCAAACACCCCAGGGTGCATAACTTCTGTAACTATTATTTCCCGTCATTACCGCATAACGTGTCGGAGCACATAAAGCTGCTGGAGAATGTGCATTGGTAAACAGCATGCCTGATTTAGCTAGCTTATCCAAGGTTGGTGTTTTTAAAATAATATTATTAGAATGCATTTTTCTGTAATGTGATATATCTCCTATACCAATATCATCTGCCAAGACAACAATCACATTTGGTTTTTGCTGAGCGTAAATATTTACCGTACAAATCAGGCTTACTATAATTAGAATACTTTTTATCATTTTAATTAGTTTTTTATTGAATATGTATTGAACTAAGAAGTAGGGTTAACTTCTTATATTTGAGAACATATACAACTAATATGGTAGAAGATATGTTCTTAATTTATGCGGAATTAT
Source organism: Salegentibacter agarivorans (assembly GCF_900113135.1). Taxonomy (GTDB): domain Bacteria; phylum Bacteroidota; class Bacteroidia; order Flavobacteriales; family Flavobacteriaceae; genus Salegentibacter; species Salegentibacter agarivorans. The sequence goes on from NZ_FOOH01000004.1 coordinate 29,814, forward strand.
CCAAGTGAATGTTTCTTCAAAACTTAAATAGCGCTATATCCTGATTTTCATAGAATAGAAAATGCTATACTATTCCTAAGAAAGATTATTTCAATCTAATTAATATTTCCTCTGGCGTTGCTGCACCAAGTTTGTGGCTTAATTCTCCTGGTGAAGAATTCCCAACAGTAATGTTGTATTGCCCTTTTATCCAAGCCTTTTCTCCTTTCTTATTGAAGTATTTAAGATCTTCAGGATTTAGCGTAAAGCTTAGTTTTGAGGTTTTACCCTTATCAAGATTAATACGTTGAAAAGCCTTTAAACTTTTTAAGGGTAAGTTTTCTGTATTATTAATAGGGCTTATGTAAACCTGAACCACTTCTTCTATATCATAATCACCGCTATTTGATACTTCAATGTTTATTTCGAGGCTATCATCTTTTTTAAGCGTATTCCTATTTACTACTAGGTTTTTAAAGTTTGTGTCTGAATAAGTCAGCCCAAAGCCAAATGAATATTCAGGATCTTCAGTCATGTATTTGTAAGTTCTTCCTTGCATGGAATAATCTTCGTAGGGTGGTAATTGCTCTACACTTTTCGGAAAGGTGATTGGTAAATGCCCTGAAGGAGATATATTTCCAAAAATTACATCCGCCACGGCATTACCCCCCTGTTCCCCTGGATACCAAATTTGAAGAATAGCATCGCAGTATTCTTCCAGACCTTCAAGGGATACTGGGCTTCCACTAGCAATTACTAATACTAATGGTCCTTTTTTATTTTCAATAATTTGTTTAACATAATCAACCTGATTTTTAGGTAGTTTTAGATCTACCTTATCTCCAACATTTTCTGCAGCTATGGCATCTACTTCCTCTCCTTCGCGATCTGCGGTAAGTCCCACTACACAAATAGTCACGTCTGATTCTGCAGCCACATTGGGAGCCCAGTTTTTTGAATTGATATTTTTATGAAATGGCAATGCGCCGCTTCTGTAATTAAGAGACGTGCCTGGAGAAACTACATTAGTCACTCCTTCAAGAATTGTAACCATCCCCGGGCTTACTCCATAATAACTCCCCATCAACATATCGTTAGAATTTGCAAATGGACCTGTTAAATAAGGCGTTTTGATATCTTTCTTCAGCGGCAGGATATTATTCTTATTTTTTAATAACACAATTGATTTCTGAGCAGCTTCCTTAGCCAGGGCAATATGTCTTTGATCATGAATATTTTCCGCGCCCAAATGACTGTATGGATTTTTTGTAGCGTCATCAAACATTCCCAATCTAAATCTGGTTTTAAAAAGCTGTTTAATTCTTTCATCAATCAAATCTTCATTAATAAGGCCCAGTTCTAATGCCTCTTTTAAACGAGAATAAGTAGAACCACAGTTAAGGTTAACTCCGGCTCTCAATGCTTCGGCTGCTGCTTTTTCTGGAGTATCAACATATTTCATTTTATATGACATTCCACCTATTGCACCACAATCTGAAGTTATATAACCATTAAAATTCCATTCGTCCCGTAATATATCCTGAATAAGAAAAGAACTTGCTGAGGAGGGCACCCCCAAAACGGCGTTATATGCAGTCATTACACCTTCTACCTTAGCATCTAACACCAGTGCTTTAAAGGCAGGCAAATAGGTTTCGTGCAGGTCTTGCAAACTAGGCTCTGCATTAAAGGTATGCCTAGACTTTTCTGGTCCCGAATGAACGGCAAAATGTTTTGCGCAAGCACCGGTTTTCAAGTAATGCTCGTTGTCACCTTGTAGTCCTCTCACAAAAGCCACTCCCATTTTTGATGTCAGATAGGGATCTTCTCCATAAGTTTCCTGTCCTCTTCCCCATCTGGGATCTCGAAAGATATTAACATTGGGTGTCCAGAAAGTTAAACCTGCGTATTTACCCCTATTTCCCATTTGCTGAGATAGTTTATACTTCGCTCTGGCTTCAGTAGAAATCGCAGAGGCAACCCTATGGGCCAGATCTGTATCAAATGTTGCAGCAAGTCCAATTGCCTGTGGAAAAATAGTCGATTTGCCATTTCTGGCCACACCGTGCAAAGCCTCATTCCACCAGTTATACTCAGGTACTTTTAATCTTGGTATCGCCGGAGCACTATTGGTCAATTGGCTTATTTTTTCATCTAAATTCATTTGAGATACAAGTAGTTCTACTCGTTCATCTAATGGCAGCTCTTCATCTAAAAAGGCAAAATCTGCTTCTTGAGAGACTCCTGGTTTATTGATTAGAAACAAACATACTAGAGCAATGGCTTTAATGATATATTTCATAAATATTATCTTTATTTTAAATAGGCCAATTGGGTACCTGGTACCTATTGATCTAATTTAAATATCTTTTCCAAAGGCAACCATTTTTGGCCATTTTCAGCCCAGGGTAATTTTTGCTGAAAAGTATCCATCAGCTTTTCCCATTCCTGCACCTTCGGATTAGTGGCATCCATTGCTGCTTTTTTTGCCGGGTCAAAAGTTTCATCGACTTCCATGATCATAAATAAGCGGTTGCCGGTAAGATAGATCTCCATATCTACAATGCCGGCATCTTTGATACTTGTAGTGATTTCTGGCCATGCATTACCACTGGCATGGTATTCTTTATATTTTTCTATAAGTTGTGGGTCATCCTTTAGATCACAGGAAAAACAAAATCTTCTAATATTGCTCATTCTCATCTACAATTAATTGGTTTGATACACTTTATAAACTTGTCTCCCATAAATACCGATTACTACAAAACATATCAACGGCAGTATAAAGGAAAAATTCACTTCAGGAACCCCAAAAATAAGGGTGTCTACATAGCCGGGGCCGCCCAAATCCAGGATATACCCCTGTAAATAAGGCATGAAAGCACCTCCCACTATAGCCATCACAAGGAAAGCTGCACCAAATTTGGCATCCTGTCCCTGTCCTTCCAAAGCAATTCCATAAATTGTGGGGAACATGATAGACATAAAAAATGAAACACCAACTAATGAGTAAAGCCCGGTCATTCCTCCCACGAAAATTGTTATTAGTGTCAGAATAAAAGCCCCAATGGCAAAATACATCAGTAGTTTACCCGGATTCACATAGCGCATTAAAGCGGTACCAACCGCACGGCCCACGAGAAATATAACAAGGGCGGCTGCTCCATAATAAACCGCTGTAGCATTGTCTATTCCTAAGGGTTCTGCATATTGATATATATAGGTCCAGCACATGATCTGAGCGCCCACATAAAATACCTGGGCAATTACCCCACCGGCAAATTTTTTACTTTTCCACAGTCTTTTTACAGAATCGAAAAAATTGACTTTTGCTTCCTGTTCATTATTCCTGGGCATTTTCATAATCCCTATTATTAGAAGAAAAACCAATACCACCCCTCCAAGGATCACATATGGGTTTCTTATGATCTCCAGGTCTGAAGTCCTGATGGCCGCTTTGGCAGTCTCCGAAAGTTGATCATAGATTACCTCGCCAGATTCTGTGGTATCATCAGATTGTAATGCGTCTAAAATAAAGCTCCTTGCTACCAGCAAGCCTGCGATAGAACCCACCGGATTAAAAGCCTGTGCCAGGTTTAGGCGTTGAGTGGCAGTCTCAGATGCACCCATAGCAAGAATATAGGGATTGGCCGTAGTCTCTAAAAATGCCAGCCCAAAGGTGAGTATATATAAGGCCACAAGAAAAAAACCAAAACTCTCATAGGCCGCCGCGGGAAAGAACAATAAAGCACCGGCAGCGTAAAGCGCCAGGCCTATCATGATCCCTTTTTTATATGAAAATTTATTTACAAAAAGAGCGGCTGGGATAGCCATGGTAAAGTATCCCCCATAGAATGCAGCCTGAACCAAAGAAGCCTGGGTATTTGACAGTTCCAGCACTTTTTTAAATGCCGAGACCATTGGATTGGTAATATCATTTGCAAAACCCCATAAAGCAAATAGGGAAGTAATCAGAATAAATGGGATGATTACCGACTTTGATACGACCGGAATATTTTTTATTTTATTCATTATCAGAATATTGAACTTTAGTCTTTATTTGATGCCCTCTATTACCAAAATACCTGTAATATCAGTTATTTTTAGCTAAGAAAATCTATCGTTTATTTATCCTTATTACGTATAGACAAAACACTATTGGTAATTTCATCGAAAATATCCTCTGGCAATTTACCCTCGTTCCATGCCGTAATTAAGTCTTCCAATTGGGCTTTCTTACTTGGTCCCACAACAACTCGATCGGCCTCTTCAATCGAAAATACATATCTAAAGGCCAATCTGGATATTGGAATATCATACTTTTTAGCAATATCCTTTGTCTTTAAGGCAGCATCTACATCTAAATTACTTATCCACTCATTGTTGGGTCGTTCTTCATCGTACATATCTAATCTTCGGCCCAATAATCCCATATGCAAGGCCGAGGCTGCATAATAGGCTATATTTTCCCTTTGGATTTGAGGAATATCTTTATCAAAGGCTGTTAAATTACAGGCGTCCAGTTTTAGGAAGCCAGATAGCACATCAAAATTCTCCTTTTTCATATAGGGATAAAAGTCTTTACTTGGATTACCTCCTATACCAAGCATCTTGACAATACCCTCTTTTTTAATAGCCTTTAAACAATCCAGGATTTCATCCATTTTTTCTATGGGAACCAAATGCGGTTCATGTAAAAACAATAAATCAATGCTATCTAATCCCAGAACTTCTAAACTTTCGTACACGCTTTTCCGCATAGTTTCTGGGGAGTAGTCTGTTATGCAGTCTTCGGCCTTATCTGCTCTTAAACGTCCTACCTTTGTACTAATAAATGGTTTTTCCCCAGACCATTCTTTCAATGCTTTGCCCAGGAAATATTGGGATTTATTATACGCTGGCGCAGTATCAAAAACCCTCACATTATTTTCTAAAGCATGTAACATGGCGCCTACTGCATCCTTTTCTTCAATCGGTCTCCATACGCCTCCCAGTCCCGAACAACCAAGCACTAAACGGCTCTGATTATTGAAAAATTGACTTTTTGTATGATCTCCCTTAATATATGTTGGCTTTGTTCTCATTTTAAATTAATTTAAAGATTATAAAATGCTTTCGCTGTTTCTCCCAATACCGCTTTCTGTTCTTCTATACCCAATTTGTCGGTATAGGTTTCCAATATTCCTTTTATTTCCGCATAGCTGCCCCCCAGTAAACATACCGGCCAGTCTGAACCAAACATGATACGTTCTGCCCCAAACCATTCAAAAATTACATCCAGATAAGGTACAAAATCATCATACTTCCAGGTATCGACATCAGCTTCGGTGACCATTCCCGAGACTTTGCAATACACATTAGCCTGGGCGGCCAGGGCTTTCATTTTTTCTCTCCACCCATCAATTTCTCCATTCTTTATATCCGGTTTGGCTATATGGTCTATCACAAATTTTTGCTTCGGAAACTTTTTTACTGTGGCCAGGGCCGCTTCCATTTGTGAAGGAAAAATGAGGATATCGTAGGTAAAGCCATATTTCTCTAAAAGAGCTATCCCTTTTTGAAAATCTGGACGTGTCATAAAACCTATATCAGGTTCATCCTGCACCACATGCCGAAAGCCTTTCAGTTTAATAAATTGTTTATAATACTCCAGTCTTTTTTCAAGTTCAGGAGATCTAATATCTATCCATCCTACCACCCCTTTTATAAACTCATTTTTATCGGCGAGTTCCAGCAGAAAATTGGTTTCTTCCTCGGTTTGATCGGCCTGTACCGCTACGCAACCCGATATAGCTTCTTTCTCGTATATGGGTTGAAGGTCCTCCGGTAAAAAATCTTTCTGAATCACCTTCATATCATCCCCAATCCAACTATGCTTTTCGGAATCATACTTCCAAAAATGCTGGTGGGCGTCAATTTTCATCATCTCTTTATAAGGTTTAATTATAAGCTTTTCAGGCACTCATGTACCCCGTTTTTTTCTATACATTCCATATGTACGGCGATAGTTTCCACCAGCCCATCATATTTGGTGAGGTCTTCCCCAAAAATCTTTGGGTTGCTCAAAGCAGTTTCCACTAGGCTATTCAAACTAATTTCTTCGGAATCTCTTCTTTCCCATAATTCGGTAAAAAACCGGATCACCTCGCTATCATCTTTCACTTCAATCTTCTTTCCGCTAAATTCTCCTTTGTAAAACCGAAGCATGCAAGACATCGAAAAAGCAATCCGTTTAGGAAATTGTTTATTTTCCGAAGCATATTCCTTAAAAGCCGGTAGCAAACGTGCCTGAAATTTTGAAGTACTGTTCAGGGAAATAGCCAGCAGATAATGTTTTAAAGTAGGATTTCTAAACCGGTCTAATACCGAATTTATAAAAGCATCTATTTCAGCTTCCTGAAAATCACTCAACGTAGGTTTAATTTCTTCCCGCAAGACTTTTTCAACATGGGTGGAAACCAGCTTATCATCCATGCTTTCCTTTACCGTCCGCAATCCCGCCAGGTAACCGACAGGCACCAGCGAAGTATGTGCCCCGTTCAATATTCTTACTTTAAGTTCGCGGTATGATGCAAGGTCTTCAACAAACTCTACATTCAAATTAGTTTTATCAAAAGGCAGTTCATTTTTAACGGTTTCGGGCGCTTTTATAATCCAACTATGATATTCTTCCCCGGCTACCAGTAAAGGATCTTCATAACCTGTCTTTCGCTGAATTTCATCCTTCCTATTCTCAGGAAAACCAGAAACGATGCGATCTACCAGGGTACTACAGAAGTAGTTGTGATTTTCAATCCACTGCTGAAAATCATCTCCTAAATTCCACAATTTAATATACTGTAAGACTGTTTTTAAAAGCTCTTCACCATTGTTTTCTATTAATTCACAGGGTAAAAGAATACAACCTTTATCTTCAGCTCCCTTAAAATGATCAAATCTGGCATGTAACCACAAAGTTAGTTTTGCTGGAAATTCTTTTGGAGGGGTAGCTTCAAAATCATCTGATTCAGAGAATTTAATACCAGCTTCGGTAGTGTTAGAAATAATATAGCGAATCTCTGGCTGCAGAGCGGTTTTTAAATATTCATCCCATTCGTTATAGGAATGGATAATCCTGCTCACACAACTTATCAGTTTAACTTCAGAAAGCATTTCGCCTTCCTTTATCCCATCCAGAGCCACATGAAAAAGGCCATCCTGTTGCTTTAATTCTTTATAATTTCCACCTTCAGTAGGTTTTACAACGATCACGCCAGCATCAAAATCGGTTTTTTCATTCAGTTCATTGATCATCCAGTCACAGAAAGCCCTTAAAAAATTACCGCCGCCAAACTGTAATACGCGTTCGGGGTATTTAATTGGATTATTTGTTGTATTCCTATTGAGTTGCTTCATTAAAAGAGTTGTCATTTTGTTCATTCTATCAGGTATTGAAAACTGTCAGATATTTGGGTGAAAATTCTATAAAGAAATTCCTCTTTTCCAGGGAATAAAATCATTTTGATTTTGCAGTACCGCCTTGGCTTCTTTCTCCCCACTGGCTACCAGGATTATTTCTTCCAAAATCTTTTCTCCCATAGATGATATAGTATCTTCGCCGGTAATTACCGTACCTGCATTAATATCAATAATATCGTTCATCCGCTTAAAAAGAGTGGTATTGCTGGACATTTTTAAAACCGGGGCCACCGGGTTTCCGGTAGGGGTGCCAAGACCCGTAGTAAAAACGATCATATTACAACCGCTCCCGGCAAGACCGGTAGTGCTTTCCACATCATTCCCGGGGGTACATAAAAGATTTAATCCTGGTTTTGTTACTTTTTCTGTATAATCTAAAACGGAAACTACCGGGGAAGTCCCACCTTTTTTGGCAGCCCCGGCAGATTTGATAGCGTCTGTGATCAAGCCATCTTTAATATTTCCTGGAGAAGGATTATTTTTAAAACCCGATCCAACATCTTCTGCTCTCTGGGCATAGCGTTTCATGATATGGGCAAATTTTTCGGCATCTTCTTTTTCCCTGCAACGATTGATGAGTTCTTGTTCCACCCCGTTTAGTTCTGGAAATTCAGAGAGTACCGGCGAACCACCCAATGTAGTGAGTAGATCAGAGGCATAACCAAGAGCGGGATTACAGGAAATTCCTGAAAAACCATCAGAACCACCACATTCCAAACCTAAAATAAGCTTGTCTAAAGCTGCGGGTTTCCGGGTTATTTTATCTGCGCCTGCTAAACCAATAAATGTCTTTTTAACCGCGGTTTCTATAAACTTTCGTTCATTTCCAATTTGTTGCTGTTCCAGGTAATAGACCGGTTTCTGAAAATCACTGTCTTTTTCTGAAATTGCTTTCTGAAGCATTTCCATCTGGGCATTCTGGCAGCCCAAACTCAAAATGGTAGCACCGGCTACATTGGAATTGGTAATATATCCTGCGAGTAGCCTGCACAAAGTTTCGGAATCCTGCCTGATGCCCCCACAACCGCCATCATGCTTTAAAAATTTAATCCCATCCACATTGGGGAACAAACGGTTTTTTACAATCTCCTCCCTTGTATGGACAATGGAAGTTTCCATTAGGTCTTCCGCTGTTGCACCGCTTTTATATGCCTCTATCAGTTTAGGGGTATCTACGGAATAATCTTTATTGGTTTGATAACCCAATGCTTCCATTAAGGCATCCCGAACCACATCTATATTTCTGTTCTCACAAAAAACCAGAGGGATCACCAACCAGTAGTTTCGGGTGCCCACCGAACCGTCGGCACGATGATACCCATTAAATGTCCTGTCTTTGAATTTTGAAACATCCGGCTGAGTCCATTCATATTTCGATTGTTCCGGGTTAAATTCCGCAGAAGCATGTTCAATATTTTCAGTAGTAATGGCTGCGCCTCGTTCTATAGGCTGAATAGCTTTGCCAACCAAAACGCCATACATAACAATTTCGTCGCCTACTTTAAAATCATGAAGTGCGAATTTGTGTTTTTGTTTTATATCCTCTACCAAGGAGAATTCTTTCCCTACAATATGAACCAAGGTATTTTTTGGCAAATTCTGAATGGCCACGATAATATTATCCCGGGTATCTATCTGTGAATATGGTTGTGCCGTTTTAGCCATGGTTTTTTTGCTGTTTTATTGATTATCCCTTCCGTAGTTTTTGAATAAGCGAAAGGGTTTCTTTTACTTTTAGTTCTAATCCCTCAAAATCCTCACTGGCGAGCACTTCTTTTGAAATCAGTTTTGATCCCAGCCCAACGCAGGTTACCCCGGCATCAAACCACCCTTTTAAGTTTGTTTCTTCAGTGGTAACGCCACCGGTGGGCATAATAGAGGTCCAGGGTTGTGGTCCTAAAATGCCTTTTACAAAGCCGGGGCCATAAATATTCCCCGGGAATAACTTTACAATCTCACAACCCAGTTCTTCTGCCTGGGCAATTTCAGTTAAACTGCCGCAGCCCGGAGACCATAAAACCTTTCTCCGGTTACAGACAATGGCGATATCTTCCCTTAAAACCGGGGTCACAATAAAATTAGCCCCTAAAGACATGTACAGGGAAGCGGCTGCGGCATCGGTCACCGAGCCCACACCCAGTACCATTCCCGGCAATTCATCTATGGCATATTTGTTCAATTCTTCAAAGACCTCCTGTGCAAAATCCCCTCTGGCGGTAAATTCCATCAATCTGGCACCTCCATTAAAACAGGCTTTCAACACCTTTTTTCCCAGTTCAATATCAGGATGGTAAAATAAAGGTACCATCCCGGTTTCTTTCATGATCCCTGCAACTTCTATTCTTGAAAATTGAGCCATTTTATACTCTTTAAATTAAGCTTATTTTTATCTATTTACTTTAGCAGAGCCATCACTGGATATACATTCCAATACATCTTCCTTAGTTACCCTGTTCACATCCCCAAAAATGCTATGTTTTAAAGCACAAGCAGCGGTCGCAAAATTGATTGTTTTTTTCCTGTCTTCCCCAAACGTTAATAATCCGTATAGCAACCCACCCATAAAGGCATCCCCGGTACCTACACGGTCCACCAGGGGTTGTATTTCATATTTTTTAGCCTGGTATAAGGTCTTTTCTTTATACAATAAACCTCCAATACGCTGATGGGAGGCATTAACAGATTCCCTGAAGGTCATCCCAATGGTATGCAGTTCAGGCAACAATTCTATCAGATTTAAAAAATGTCCTTTTACTTCATTCTCATTAGTATACTCAGGAGCTACTTTTTCTTTTCCCAACATAAACATGGTGGTATCGATATCGCCAAGGATGACATTGCTATACTGCAACATTTCCGGCATGATCTCATAGGGTGCTTTTCCGTATTGCCATAGTTTGCTGCGATAATTGAGGTCTGTGGAAATACCAAGCCCCATTTTATTTGCCATTTTAATGGCTTCCAGGCAAACATCTGCCGCCGACTGGGAAAGGGCGGGCGTCACTCCACTCCAATGGAACCAGGTGGCATCCTTAAATATTTCTTCCCAGTTAAAATCTCCTTTTTCAATTTTTGAAATGGAAGAGTTTTCACGATCATAGACTACTTTACTTGGGCGTACAGAATTTCCTATTTCTATAAAATAAATACCCAATCGGTTTCCCTGGCGGATAATATGTTGGTTCCCCACCTGGAATTCACGGGTTGCTTTTAACGCACAATCGCCAATTGCATTATCGGGCAACGCCGTTACAAACTCAGTATCTATTCCATAATTTGATAGAGATGCCGCGACATTGAACTCCCCACCTCCATAAATAACATCGAAATTACTCGCCTGGCTAAACTTACGATTATCTGGAGGCGACAAACGCATTAGAACCTCACCAAATGTGACTACTTTATGCATATATTAATTCTCTAAAAATCTACAGTGGCCTTTATAACCCCAGTTTCTGGTTTAGTCCAGCTATTAAAATTTTCAATCATATCTTTAAATGGAACATTATGAGTAATAAATGAAGTAGTTGGAAACTCTTCCAGCACATTAATAACATGCTCGAAATCTTCCACAGTGGCATTTCGACTACATAAAATAGATGATTCCTTGGCATGAATTTTAGGATGGATAAAAATTAATTCCCCTTTAGATAAGCCTACCAGGACATACCGTCCGCCGTGGGCCATATAATCAGGACCATTTTCCAGGGCAACTTTATGGCCGGTGGCATCAAAGACCACATCTGCCAGATCGCCACCGGTAATTTCATTGATTTTTTCAACCGGATCTTTGGTAACATTCACTATGCAATCTGCTCCTATTTCATTTTTAGCGTACTCCAGGCGGTCATCATTCATATCCAAAGCAATTACCTTAGCTCCAGCTATTTGGGCAAGTTTAATAATTCCAATACCTATTGGACCACAACCCACAACAACTACGGTCTCACCTTCTTTTAGCTGTGCCCTCCTAATTGCATGCGCCCCGATGGCCAGGGGTTCTACAATAGCCATTTGATCATTGGACAACTGGTTTGCCGGAAGTAAAAGATCCTGACGCACCGTTATGAATTCCTGCATCCCACCATCAGAATGCACCCCGATCACACTAATATTGGAACAGCAATTGGTCTTCCCGTTTCTACATGCTACACATTCTCCACAGCTTATATAGGGCATCACTACCACATTGTCTCCCACTTTTATCCCCCGATTATTTTCTCCAATCTCCACCACTTCTGAAGCCAGTTCATGTCCCAGAATACGAGGATAAGTAAAAAATGCCTGGTTCCCAGAAAAAGCGTGCAGATCGGTGCCACAAATCCCTACTTTTTTAACTCTTAACAGCGCTTCATTGTTTTTACGAACTGGTTTGTCCTTCTCCTTTAGTTGAAAATTCCCCGGTTCTTCACATACTATGTATTTCATGTTTTTTTTATTTTTAAGCTCTCGTAAACTCCAATACGTGGGCGTAATCACCTGATTTTTCTCCTAAGTTTTCAACCTTAAGGCCCTCATCGTTTTTTACGAATTTTAGTTTAACATTACTACCCAGTAACCGGATATTTTTGATTTCAAAATCTTTTCCAAATTCACTATCGCTGCCCAAAGATTTAATATTCACTTCACCAGCTTCAGGCCAAGCCATCATAATGGCATATAACTTATCGCCTTTTTTGGTAAAACGGATATCCTGTCCAGTAAAGTCTTTATTATCCCCTTCAGAATGGTGTCCTTTTTTTACTTCAGTAGGACCTTCACCAAAAGTTTCCCAATATTCGGTCTCATAGATTGCCTCTCCATTAACAGACAGCCAATCTCCAATTTCTAGCAGGATTTCTTTTTGATCATCGGGAATAGTCCCGTCTGCTCTCGGACCAACATTTAGTAATAAATTACCATTCTTAGAAACTATATCTACAAGGTCATCTATTAGTTGGTTGGTATTTTTAGATTTCCAATTGGTCACATAACTCCAGGAGTTTTTTCCTATAGAGGTATCGGTTTGCCATGGAAGTTTTCTAATACCGGGCAGTTTACCACGTTCCAAATCGTAGATCACTGTGCCTTCAGGAAAAGCTTCGTGATTAAAATTTTTATCATTTATAACCACTTCTTTTCCCCATTCATTTCCTTTATTATAATAGTAGGCGGCTATTTTGGGTCTTAGGTCTTCAAAATCTGGAATATCTAGATAAAAATCAAACCAAAGGATATCGGGTTGATAATTGTCAATTAGATCTGTAGTCCTATCCCACCACCTTTTTTTAAATTCTTCGGAAACCGGTTCTTCAAGATCTTTTCCTTTTGAAGAATATAAATCTGCATATTCAGGGTTTGAAGTGTCAAAATGATCTTTTTTATTATAAAAGGACCAGTTGAAAGCGAAATGCGAAGAAGCTCCCATAATCATATTCTGCTTGCGGCCTTCCTTAAATAACTCTCCTACTATATCTTTTTTAGGCCCCATATCTACAGAGTTCCAACGTGTGGTTTTGGAATCGTACATCGCGAAACCATCGTGATGATCGGCCACAGGGATTACATATTTTGCCCCGGCTTTTTTGAACAGGTCAATCCACTCTTTTGCATTAAACTTTTCACCTTTGAACATTGGAATAAAATCTTTATATCCAAAATCCTTTTGTTTTCCCCAATTCTCTACATGGTGCTTATATACATCCGATGGCCCGTCAGATTGATGCTTCAGTTGTGCTGTAAAGGCAGCTGTATCCATATACATTTGGCGAGGGTACCATTCTGAACTATATGCGGGCACCGAATATGCTCCCCAGTGGATAAAAATCCCAAATTTCTTCTGATTGAACCATTCGGGATCTTTATAGTTTTTTTTAATGGATTCCCAGTTGGGCTCAAAGACTTTCTCCTCTTTAGACTGGTTTTCGGCTACATCACTATTAGTCTTTTTTTTGTCCTGCCCACAGGCCGAAAAAATAAAGATGGCTAACAGCAAAATGCCTATTTGATTTCTTGTTTTCATTTATTCTTTTTTATGTTATAATTCACTATTTGAGAATTTCTTTTTGTTAAACGCTAATTTGTATTTATTTAAGCTAAGCTTGAATATCTTATGTTTTAATCCTTACCATAAATGGTTTTTAACAAGAACACACTCTCTTTTCTCATTTAAACAGTATTTTAAAAACCATCCTATTCAACTGATTTAGTGTATCTAATCCCAGATCTTAGCTTAGGTATATTTAAAATATCAATAAATACTTTTTTGTGCATTCTTAACCTTGAATATCTTCTAGGTTTATTGTTAATTTAGGATGTTATCTTTTTTAATACCCATTATTTTGTTCTAAAACCCCATCAGATAAAGAAACCTGCTCAAATGGAATAGGCATAATTTCATTAATACCTTCCTTAAAGCCTAATGGAGCCAAAATAGTTTCGGCACGATCTGTACGCACTAGGTCGTGATACCTTAATCCTTCTCCAGCTAGTTCCAGTCTTCTTTCTTTATAAATAGCATCTAAAAGGTCTTCTCCACTCAAAGTACTATCTAAATTAGGCACGATGGAATTAGAATTTTCGCCCCTGGCCCTGGTTCTCACTTTATTTACATATTCCCTAGCTAAAGCTGGATCTTCATTATAAATAGCTTCGGCATACATTAAATAAACGTCTGCCAATCGAATAAAACGGATGTTGTGCGGATTGTTTCCTGCTCCCCCAACATTTGGTCTTTGGTAATTACTATGTGGAGCCAGGGAATATTTCCTATTGTACCAATTGGTCCCGTAGTTCCCTTCTACATTATAAAAGGAAGATTCAAACCTGGGATCATTAGTATCAAACTCGTCCCTAAGGCCATCTTTAATTTGAGAAAAACCAATACCTCCTTGATTTCTAGGTTGAAGCATATGAGGAATCCTTCCTCCCAAAAAATCTGAATTGGAAGAAAAATCAATTTCAAAAACAGAACCGGAATTCCATTCCCCAGCTGGTTCAAAAATATCATCAAAGTTGGGAAGGCTATATGCCAATTGCAAAATTTGCTCTCCATATAGTCTTACCTGATCCATTTTGTTTTGGTATAAAGAAACCCGCATCATTAATCCAAGGGCAGCACCCTTATCAGCGTGTCCCAAATATTCCTGTCCCATTTCAAAACGAGATGGCAAATCTTCTATAGCTTTTTCAAGATCATTTTCGATAAAAGCATAGGTTTCTTCTTTGCTTGCCCTAGGTTGGTTATACTCGCCAGCCTCTAAAGACATTTCAATTAATGGCACTCCTCCAAAGGTATTTACCAAATCGAAGTAATAATAAGCCCTAAGAAAATTCGCTTCCGCTAAAATTCTGGTTTTAAGCCCTTCGTCTTCAAACTCAATTCCTTGAACTTTCTCCAATACTAAGTTGGCATATAAAATCCCTTTATAATTAACCTTCCAAATATTGGCAACAGCAGGGTTGGAAGTAGTTAAATTATAGTTTTGTTTTTCAAAAAGATGTGGGCCATCACTAGACCTAGCACCGCCTTTTAAGATATCATCGGTTCCAATGTCACCAAATATAAAATCGCTAGCGGTTGTAGCACCAAAATTTTGTGTAGAAAACATTTCCCTCATTGGGTAATAAGCAGCCGTTAAGGCTTGCTGGGCATCACTTTCTGTTTTATAAAAATTTTCTTCGGTCGGTTCTCCATAAGGTTCCTCCTCCAGATAATCGCTACAAGATCCTAAGCTTAATACTGCCAGAACGAAAAATATAATTCTACCTGTTCTAATCTTATTATAATTCATTTATTTAAAGTTTAAGTGGCCATTTCTTCTCAAATCATATCATTTCAATCTCATTAAAAAATATAGCCTGTTTTGATAAATGCCCATTACGAGCTTATTATTTTAATCAAAAACCCTTGAGAGGGCTTTTAATCCTTAAGGAAGGATTAAAATGTTACGTCCAAACCTAAAGTTACTGTCCTTGTAGAAGGGTAACGCCCCCTATCTACACCTATATCCAAAGGATTGTTAAAAGTTTGATCTACTCCAATCTCGGGATCTAGACCATCATAGTTAGTAAATGTCAGTAAATTTTGTCCGCTTACATAAATCCTTAGTTTACTAATGGAAAGGCTTTCTAAAAGGCTTTCTGAAAAAGCATAGCCCAATTGTGCATTTTTAAGCCTTCCGTAAGAACCATCCCTCACAAAGCGGGAAGATTGTTGGGTATTCACACCGTTGTTCAAGTAGGTTACCCTTGGCACGGCGTTAGAGGTTCCTTCACCCGTCCAACGATCTAACATCTTTGTAGAAAGGTTAGTCCCCAAATCTGCTTCCAAATAATAGGCACTAGCGTTAAAAATATCGTTTCCTTGTGTACCCTGAAAAAAGAGGCTCAAATCCCATTGCTTATAGTTAACCTCAAAATTAAGTCCGTAGGTGAAATCTGGAAAAGGCGATCCAATATAGGTTTTATCATCATCGTTAATTATACCATCCTCATTTATATCACGATATCTAACATCGCCAGGTTGGGTATTTGGAAAAGCTGCGTTATTTTCTACTTCCTCCTGGGTTTGGAAAATACCGATCATCTCGTAACCATGGAAAGAAGCCAGGGAGTGACCAACTTCGGTACGCCCGACGCTACCAAAACCTTGTGCAGGGGCCGATAAAATTAAACTCCCATCTGTGGCAAGTTCGGTTACTTTGTTTCTTATAAAAGAAACATTTCCACCAATTTTAAAATTAAAATCGTTAATATTTTTACGATAAGTAGTCGATAACTCCAAACCTTTATTCTCTATATCCCCAGCATTGCCAAAAGGACTTTGTTGGTATCCTGAGGTTGCCAAAATAGGCACCGCCAACAATAAATCTGTAGTATTCTTTATAAAGTAATCTGCAGTAAAGCTTAATTGATTTTTCCAAAAAGCCATATCAATACCCACATTCTGGGTAACCGTAGTTTCCCATTTTAAATCTTGGTTCCCCGGTCTTAAGGGAGCTGCACCAACATTAGTAATCTCATTTATCCCAAAAGGGTAATTCGTATTTAGATCTAGCGTGTTAAACGTTGAGGCATTGGGTAGGTTTTGGTTACCTGTTTCCCCCCAACCTGCTCGGAATTTTAATTGATTAATAAAATCGGTTTGAAAAAAATCTTCATTATGAATATTCCACCCTAAAGCCATAGACGGGAACTTACCCCAGCGATTATTGGATCCAAATCTAGAAGAACCATCCACACGATAGGTTGCAGTAACTAAATACCGCTCATCGAAATTATAGTTTAGCCTACCAAAAAAGGATAATAACTTAGATTCAGATCTACCTCCATTATTGGATGCCGTGGCAACATTCCCTGAACCTAAAGTAGGGTTTGAAACACTACCTGGTATCTCACTTCTTTGGGCATTTACATTGTTGTAGCTTATTTCCTGTATTTCGTGACCTAGTAAAGCCGTAAAATCATGTTTTTTATTAAATACCTTGTTATAATTTAAGGTATTGGACCAAACCAGGCTTTTTTGCTCTGCCCTATTCAGAATATAAGTGCTTTCAGGACTGTTATATGTTGGTGCAACATTATAGTCCGGGATATAGTTATCAACTTCTATTTTATTGATATCCACACCAAAATTACTCCTAAACAGTAATCCCTCGGCGAGATTAGCTTCTAAAAAGAAATTTCCGAGGAAATTTTCCCTTTTTTCAGGCATAGAGCCAAATTCTACCAACCCAAGTGGGTTCACTGCCGAAGAGTATTGTGTCACCCCATAAGAACCATCTTCCTGAAAAAGTGGGGTTATCGGCTCTGCAATATACCCAACAAAAGCAGCACGCCTCCAGGGGTCTTGACCACTTTCTGGAGAAGAAATCCTACTGGAATTCGCATACTGTAAATTATGTCCAAACTTAATATCCTCTGTCAATTGATACGTATTATTTACCCTTAAGTTTTGGCGTTTATAGGAAGAACCTTTTATCACACCTTCTTGTGAGATATAACCATAAGACACATAATACGTAGTTTTATCGCTACGACCCGAAAAGGAAAGTTGGTGGTTCTGCACCAATCCATCACGATAGGCCGCATCTTCCCAAGCGTAAGTAGGTAAAGATTCGGGATTTGCAAAATCGGGATTTATTTCGTTTCCATCGTTTCGGTTTGCCTCATTAGAAAGCATCCCCCATTGCGGACCGCTCAATATATCTATATTATCTACCCGCGACTGAAAACCAGTGTACATATTATAGGAAAGCACCGGCTTTTCACTTTTACCGGTTTTGGTTTGGATAAGCACCACCCCATTTGCACCACGAGAACCATAAATAGCCGTGGCCGATGCATCCTTTAAAACCTCAATAGATTCGGCGTCTGCCATATTAATATTCCTAATATCGTTTACGGGAATACCATCTACCACGTAAAGTGGGTCTGCATTATTCACCGTTCCTGTTCCCCGAATACGCACCGTAGGACTAGCCCCGGGAGAACCAGAAGTTTTAGAAACCGTCACCCCGGCCGCACGGCCTTGAATGGCCTGGTTTATGGAAACATTGGCAGTTTTTTGGATATCTTCTGAACTAATGGAAGATACCGCTCCGGTAACATCGCTTTTTTTCTGGGTGCCATAACCAACAATCACAACCTCATCCAATTTGGCCAAATCGGGTTCTAAGGTAACCTCTAAATTGGTTTTCCCTTCAACCAAAATTTCTTTTGTTATAAAACCCACGTAACTAAAAACAAGTGTAACTGAAGATTCCCCATCAATTGAGAAATTGCCATCAAAATCGGTCACAACTCCATTATTAGTTCCTTTAATCACTACAGAAACGCCGGGAAGAGGATAGCCATCACCAATCACAGTCCCAGTTATCGTAGTAGATTGTGCTTGGGAAATAGCTCCGCTAAATAGTAAAAAAATTACAAACAAAACTTGCAACTTGTTACTTCTAATTAATTCCATATTAACTCTCTTAAATTTAGTTTCACAAATCTGGCTATTTCCCATAACTTCACTAACAACATATGTTTAATTTAATAGAACAAATTTTGAAGAAATAGAAAACTGATATCTATTCTATTTTTTGTATAAATAAGAACCATTACTCAAGGTTAAGTATGCTCCCCCTTGCACCAGTACGATTGTAAAAACATATGATTCTATATAAAAATCATTTGTTTTACTTTTAAGCAACAAGAAACTTTTATTAGAAAGATAAGTTTTCTGCTGACCTACCTATTACTTAATATTCTTAATGAAAAGTCCTAAGTCTTAGATTTTAAAAAAGCAGCTAACCATCTTTTTTACGTACGGAAGGAAGCCTGTCCCAACACAAAGAAATCTACGCTAAAAAACCCATGGCATTGAAGAATTCCTACAATATATAGCTAATAGTAAGCAAAAATAGCTGCTGCCGCCATATGCAACAAACCACCTATTTATTACACATTATCGTGGATTTGGTCAGATCAATACGATATAAAGTTACAAATGGTATGCCTCGCTCAAGGTTATCACAAAGCTTTGGTTAGAAAAGAGAAAAAAATAAAAGCTTTTAGTGGTGGTATTTAAAAAAAGACATCTTATTGACCGTAGATGCTGTAGATAATGCCAAAACCTATGTCTACGGTACTAAATTCATAAAATCTGGACAAAAACTAAATAAATCAAAACGGGTAGACCCTTCCGAAATACTTAAACAAGCAAAGTAGATTTACAGATATCAGTAAAACTTCGGAAATTAATTTTGTTCATACTGAAAATCCTTACAACGACTTTAAATATGAACCCCTTCTACCCCAGATGATTTGGAAGATCAAAAATCATTCAAGGTACTTCTATATAGGGTGAAATTCACGCGCTTTTCTAAAACTATGCCTTTACAACTCATTTTTGTTATATAGTAAAATTCCCCATACCTATAAAATAATTAACTGACCATGTCAGGATATATCCAGTATTTAAAATCTTCAAAATCACAAAAATCTATAAGTGTATCTTTTAGAGACCGCAGGGAATAATAAATATCACTTGATTTTATATTCACCTTCTGATAATCAGGGTTTCCTTTTTAACAATAAATCGCTTGATATCTGGCTTGGAGACTCATTACCCTTTAGATCACATTATAACTCTATAAGAAGAATGATATACGGATATAACATTATAGAAGTAATAAATAATTACATATTTTTCAAACATATTAACATACATTAAACTATATGTTAAATAATAAAAACTTCTGTTTTAGGTTAAAGATACCCTCTGTGAAATTCTTCTTATCCTTATGTAAGGACCACGTTGGCAGTCATATAATCAGGAAAAACCATTTGTTATAGCATTGAACTCATATGTTATTATTCAATAGCTATTAATTTGCAAATTTTACATGACCTTAACTAAAATTTAATATATGCTCTTTTAAAAATGTATGTAACTAAAAAACTAAAACTTAATTAAATATATTGGTATGAAACAAAAATATAAATCACTTTTAAAAAGGTTCTTTTTTCTTCCTCAACTACTCCTTTTTATGAGTTTTCAGGTCAATTATGCACAGAAGGAAATCTCAGGGACAGTAGTAGACGAATCTAACATGCCATTGCCGGGTGTAACCGTCCTCATAAAAAACACAAATAATGGTACGGCAACTGATTTTGATGGTAACTACAGCCTTTCTGCCGCCCCGGAAGACGTGCTTATTTTTTCCTTCTTGGGATACGAAAGCCAGGAAGTAAAGGTAGGAGAACAATCAGAAATAAATATAACATTACAAAATAGTGCTGAAGCCATGGACGAAATCGTTGTAATTGGATATGGACAGCAAAAAAGAAAAGAAGTAACCGGGGCGGTAGCTCAAGTTAAATCTGAAGCTTTAGAAAAAACATCCTCTTCAGATGTGGGACAGGCATTACAGGGACAAATTGCAGGTGTAAATGTTACCGCGAGTTCTGGACAACCTGGTTCTAATGCAAATATTTTAATTAGAGGTGTAAATTCCGTTTTCGGTAGTAATGAACCTTTATATGTTGTAGATGGCATTCCACAGGATGGCAATCCACAATTAAGTATTGCTGAAATTGAGACTATCGATGTTTTAAAAGATGCAGCATCAGCTTCCATCTACGGTACAAGGGGGTCAACAGGGGTTATACTAATTACCACAAAGCAGGGTAAAGAAGGTCAAATGAATATTAGAGCTACGAGTTATATGGGGGTTCAAAAAATCACCTCCTCTATAGATTTATTAAATTTTGAAGATTATATGTACGCAGATTTTCTAAGAAAATTTAATCTTAATCAAACTCTCCCAGATGAAACCTTTACTACTCTGGAGAATAATCGTTATAATTTTTTCAATGATACAGATTTAGTATCGATTTTGGAAAATGATAATGCATTAATCCAGAATCACGACGTAAATATGTCAGGAGGGAAGAACGGTCTTGTATATAACATATCCGTTAACTACTTCGACCAGGAAGGAGTATTAATCAATTCTGGATTAGAACGTTTAAATGTGAGGGCAAACTCTACCTTTAAAAAGGGGAAATGGAAAATCACTTCAGGTATTGGGCTTCGTACAGACGAACAAAAATATACACCATGGAGAATTCTCCTAGATGGATTTAGATACAGTCCGTATTTACCTGTAATTGACCCTAACGAAGAAACCATCTCGGATGCTGTTGGAAGCCCTACGTCTAATGATGCGAATAATTTGAATTTTTTCGCCAGAAAATTGAAACAAAGAGATACTAGAAATGGGGATCAATTTAGTTTAAGATTTGAAGTAGAATATGCACTTACAAAGAATATAGACATAATTTCAAGAGCCGCTATAAGCCGAGACAACGATACCAGAGTAAGGGTTGATCCACTTTTTCAGTCTTTTGATGTAGATGGCAATCTTATTCCTACAACAGACAGATCAGGAGTTTGGAACCAAAGTCAAAGAGGAACCAGCAGGACATTGGAGAATATGATCAAATACAATAAAAAATTTGGTGACCATCAACTTAGTCTTCTCGCTTTATATTCTGCAGAAAAATACACTTTCACATCTTTCTTTGCAGAAAAATTCGATTTAATAAGTAATGATGTAGTGAATCTAAATGGTGCGACTCTTGATCCTAATGTAGGCACAGGTAACGGTTTTGGACAGGATCGCACGAATACACTTATAGGTATGTTGGGTAGAATTCAATATAATTTTAAAAATAAGTACATTTTAAGCTCAAGCATAAGACGGGATGGAACCAGTCGTTTTTCTGAAGATAACCGTTGGGTAATTGCACCATCAATTTCAGCTGCTTGGAATATATCAAGCGAACCGTTCTGGAAATCAGTTGAGGAAACGATAAATTCCTTAAAAATTAGAGCTAGTTATGGTTCTACGGGCAATCAAGGTATCCTGGATTATAGTACAACTCCTACTATCTCTTTAGGTTATGATTATGTTTTTGGTTCTGCAGAAAACGATGTTTTAGCTTTAGGGGCTATTCAAACAGCTTTTCAAAATCCAGACGCTAAATGGGAAAGAAAGGTTGAGAAAAACATTGGTTTAGACGCTAATTTTTTTGACAACAAATTTTCTTTTACAGCGGACCTATATGACGGAACAAGAGAAAACATGCTGTTTCCAGTAATCTTACCTCCTTCTGCAGGTGGAGGAGGCGGAAATTCCGATGTAATTTTAAATGTTGGAGATATGCGAAATTATGGTGTTGAACTAGCGGCAAATTATAAGCATTCCGGTAAATTTTCATGGTCTGTAGGTGCTACCTACGCGGCAAATGAAAACGAAATTACAAAAATGAGTGAATCTAATAAATTTTCTTTCTTGGCTGGTAGCCAGGTCGCACCCGGACTTCCAAATGAAGATTTGGTAACAGCTTTAAGAGAAGGATATGAAGCTGGTGCTTTCTTTTTGATAGAAACTGATGGTATTATTAGAAATCAGGAAGAACTTGAAGATTATCAGCAAATAGTACCTTCAGCTAACATCGGCGATTTACGATATGTGGATCAACCCACCATAGATACAGATGGTGATGGTATTTTAGATACAGGTGATAATACAATCACGGATGATGATAGAGTTTACAAAGGTAGTGGCGCACCAGAGTTTGAAGTAGGTTTAAATTTTAATGCTAATTACAAAAATTTTGATCTTTCCATGCAATGGTATGGAGCTTTTGGAGGCGAAATTATTAATGGCAGCAAAGCCTACGCTTATAAGCAAGGCACACA
The DNA here is from genome assembly GCF_900113135.1 of Salegentibacter agarivorans. GTDB lineage: Bacteria > Bacteroidota > Bacteroidia > Flavobacteriales > Flavobacteriaceae > Salegentibacter > Salegentibacter agarivorans. The sequence continues at coordinate 52,489 of NZ_FOOH01000004.1, forward strand.
TCAAGATTTGATCTATCAATTTTCTGATTCCAACCCAAACTCTAACATACCCACACATAGAGGTAGAGATCATGCCAATTTTCGTGGATATACAGATTTCTGGCTGCAGGATGGATCCTTTGCCCGTATGCGAAATTTTGCAATAGGATATTCCTTTGCTAAACCTTTAATAGGAAAGTTAGGAATAAGCAAACTACGAGTTTTCGTAGCAGCAGACAATCCAATTACAATAACTGATTATGATGGTTTCGACCCTGAAGTAGGAAACGACGGCCTTCGTACTAGAGGTATAGACGCAGGAACTTATCCTGTTAGTTCTCAATACAGAGCAGGAATAGAAATTAATTTTTAAAAAATACTTTGATGAAAAATTTAACTTTTACTAAATATATTATAGGTATTCTCTGTAGTATATTTTTCGTGTCCTGTCAAGAAGAATTTCTTGAAGAGGTAAACCCTAATGAAATTTCAACAGCAAGTTTCTGGAAAAACAACGCAGATTTAGAATCTGGATTGAACGCTGTTTACAATGGATTAGCGAATACAAACCTCACCAATTTAAGAGCAGGTTATAACAGATCAGACCTAACGTGGCCAGGTTTTGGTAGACCCAATACTGATGATCCTTTCTACACGCACTCATTTAATGATGCCACCCCAGACCTAAATCGAAAATGGGAAGCTTTATATGTTGGTATATTCCGTGCTAATCAAGTAATCGAAAACGGGCAAAGACTTATTGACTCCTATAGCGATGAAGAACAGATGGCTGCAGCAAATGTTATGGTTGCTCAAGCTAGATTTTTGAGAGGATTATTCTATTTCTACTTGTATACTACGTATAATGATGGTAGTGTTCCTCTAATTGATTTTGTACCTAAAAGTGAAGAAGAGTTCTTTCAACCACTTACCCCAGCGGAAGAAATCAGAAGTTTTTATTTAGCTGATTTGGAATTTGCATATGAAAACCTTCCTCCTACCTGGACAGAAAATATAAATACAGGTAAAGTGGATGCAGCAGCAGCAGCAGCAGTTCTGGGAAAAAGTTATTTGTACGAAGAGAACTACGAACAAGCAAACGTTTATTTTGAAGACGTGTTAACCAATGGCGATTATGGACTGTCTCTAGTTTCTAACATAGGCCTGAACTTTTCTCTTGCTGGAGAATTCAATTCAGAATCTATCTTGGAGATCAGCTATAATGCAGATTTCAAACCTGAATTATCACCTTATGCCCCGCAACAGGTTTCCAATAATTACGGCAGATTGTTTGCTCCAACTCCTCATGGAGGCTTTCGTGCTGTGTTGCCAAGCGCCTGGATTAACATCGCCTATAAAAACGATCCAATAGATACGAGTGACCCTCGGAATTATATTGAAGTCACCTCTACAGATGCTAACGGCAATGAAGTAGTCTCTACAGAATTAAGAAAATACTCCCTTAGAACATCAGCATCTATTGCTCTTATCGATGATCTAAGTACCGACTACTATAATGAACCTCCATATGCTGCTGTATTTAACAATAATGAGCCGGGATATTGGAAAAAACACACCAACTGGCGCACAGTTTCTACTGAGGTAGAGCTAGGTCCAAACAATTCCGGAATCAATTTTAGACTTATACGACTAGCCGATGTCTATCTAATGTCTGCAGAATGTCTAATAAAGGGCGGAACTGATAACAGTGGAGTTGACGCCGCTATGGAATTAATCAATGAAGTTCGTCATCGCTCTGCTTTACAACTAATTGGGATGAAAGGAACTGGACAATACCCCGAAGCAGATCACGATGGTGAGTCTTATGACGCCCAAAAATTAATGGACCATTTAATGTTCGTGGAAAGACCCCTGGAACTTGCTATGGAGGGTCATGAAATTCGATTTCTCGACTTAAGACGCTGGGGTATTGTAAAAGAACGTTTTGAAGATCTTGCAACCAGGGCTTATTACGGTACTAATTACCCATATATCGATGACGAAGGTTTACAAAAAAATGCTTGGGGATCAGTACTTTTGGTCGGAGAACATCCAGAGGGTCTTTTCACATACAGGGATTATCAACAGGCTGCTCAAAATTATATTCCATCAGAGCACGCATATTATCCTATTCCTAATTCAGAAACAATTGCCAATCCCAATTTTTAAAAGAAAACGAGATGAAAAAATATATGAAGTACATACTATTACTAGTGAGCCTACCTGTTCTTGTATTATCATGTGAACCTGAAGAATACGATATTCCTAATGAATTTTCTGATGCAATGGTTTATACAAGTCAATTTCGTAACGAAGAGTTTAAAATCGGTATAAATGATTTTATCACCTTTTCAGATCTTTCTCAAAATGCCATCGAACACACCTGGACAATCGAGGAAGGCAGTTTTTTTCTAGACGGAGATATTAGCCGCCAAGATACTATTTACGATGAATATATTGTGAATCCGGGATCTACGCAAACTACGGATAAAACAGCTCACGTATTATTTACTAAAAGTGGCTTTTCGAATGTAAGATTGTATAACGTGTTTAAAGATTCCGTAGCTATTAAAGGTAAAAATGACACCTTAGTTGCAGTAAGAGAAAGTGAAAATCGATGGGTGATTGACACCACATTTCGAGTTGAGGTTTATGATACTATTGTACCTAAAATTTTGGTTAGACAGGATGGAATAGTCTTAAATCATGAATCTGATACCATAACTGTAGAAGCTGGTTCTGCATTAGAATTCGTTGATCTTACTACAGTAGGAAGACCTGATACAAGGATGTGGACTATAGCCGGAGAAACAAGCACCGATTCTGTAGCAACTATTCAACTTAACCGATTGGGTGAATTCAATGGTTCACTTCGAGTTAGCAGACAGGAAGAAAATATTCCGCCGGATAGTGATTTCTATCGCATCCCCACTATCTTTAAAGTAATACCTTCCTCAGAACCGTTTATAGTGTCCGGGGAAATAATGGAATCAGAAGACCAGACGATTCAGATTTCAGTTAATGGAGAATTAGCCAACTTTGCAGATCAGGAAGAGTTTTTTACTGTTAAAGTGAATGGTGAACAATATAACATATCTGCAATTTCTATAAACCAAAGCGATGCAACGCAAATAAGTATTAAACTAGTAGATCCTATTTACAGAGATGATGTAGTGGAGGTATCTTATACGGGTAGTGATATTACTTCCACAGACTCAAGAGTTTTACAGGATTTTACAGACTTACAGGTTTCAATGAATCAGCACGAAGTTGCTCTATTTACTTTCGAAGAAAATGGAAATAACTGGACCCTTCACGAAACTAATAAAGATGATTCTTCAATTTCTATTTCTACTGAACAGGCGGCGAGTGGTCCAAATAGTTTAAAGGTAGAATCAGGATCTTCAGGAAACTGGACGGCTTTTGAAAATTTAGTAGATCAATTTTCACTGATCCCTGATCAAAAGGTGCAATATGAATACAAGGTGTACAAAACGGCAGGAGTAAATATTCCTTTTATAGCACCATGGATAGCGCAAGATGGGGAAACAGGAGGAAGTAATTCTACTCAATACTGGCACAACGACATAGCTTCAGCACCAGCAGGAGAATGGGTGACAATTAGGCCAGCAAAAACCTGGTCGCCGGGATCAAGCGCAGATAACCTAAATGCTTTCATAAGACATAGCGGTGTCGGTACTATTTATTTTGATGATGTTCGGATCATAGAAGTAGATGAAAGACCTTAACAATACCATGAATTGGTTAAAATAGTTCCGCTTTTAATATATAGTGGGACTATTTTAATTTTTCCGGCTTAACCAGGTTAATAAACCTAAAAAGACAAGTTTATTATGAAATATTGCTCTAAAGTTGAAATTTACATTATCCTTATTATTTCCTTTTTATTTTATTCCTGTAATTCTAATAGGGGAAATAAAGAAGAAAACAATCAGAAAAACGATACCATTTCAAGTCCCAATGTGATTATAGTGTATATGGATGATTTGGGATATGGTGATGTAGGAGCCTATGGCGCTACCTCTATAGAAACTCCAAATTTTGACAAGCTTGTAGAAGGCGGAATGCGTTTCACCAATGCCTATGCCACATCAGCCACCTGTACTCCAAGTAGATTTGGAATATTGACCGGCACCTATCCCTGGCGTAATGAAAATGCAAAAATACTTCCAGGCACCGCTCCCCTTCTTATCGACACCACCCAGACAACCATCCCAAAAATGCTAAAAAAAGAAGGATATCATACTGGCATTGTAGGAAAATGGCATTTAGGACTGGGGAATGGAAATGTAAATTGGAATAAGGATATATCTCCTGGTCCCAATGAAGTAGGCTTCGATTATAGTTTTATTATGGCAGCTACCCAGGATAGAGTTCCTACAGTCTATATAAAAAACGGTAAAGTTGTTGGCTTAGATCCGGAGGACCCCATTCAGGTTGATTATCAAAAGAATTTTGAAGGAGAACCTACCGGGAAAGATAATCCCGAATTATTAAAAATGAAATGGCACCATGGCCATAACAACAGTATTGTAAATGGCATCCCAAGAATTGGATATATGCAAGGTGGCGAGAAAGCAAAATGGGATGACGAAAAAATGGCTGATACCTTTTTAGAGGAAGCACAACAATATATTAAAAGGAACAAAAAAAGACCGTTTTTCCTCTATTATGCTTTGCAACAACCTCATGTGCCCAGGACTCCAAGCCCCAGGTTTGTGGGCTCATCGGGAATGGGACCGCGTGGGGATGTTATTGTTGAAGCCGATTGGTGTGTTGGCGAACTGCTAAAAACTTTGGAGGATGAAGGTCTTTCTGAAAACACGCTCATTATTTTTTCCAGCGATAATGGCCCTGTACTTAATGATGGTTATTATGACCAGGCGGTCGAAAAATTAGGAGACCACGATCCTGCCGGCGGATTAAGGGGAGGAAAATATAGTTTATTTGAAGCTGGGACACGTGTTCCTTTTATTACCTACTGGAAAGGAAAAATAAAGCCCGGGGCTTCTGATGCACTCGTCTCCCAGGTAGATTTATACGCTTCGTTAGCCTCTTTGGTAAATAGTCCTAAAGATAGCAAGGATAGTCAAAATTTACTAGATGTTTTATTGGGAAAAACTGAAGATGGCCGTGAAAAATTAATCCTTGAAGCCAATGGCAAAACAGCTTTGCGAGAAGGTGATTGGATTTTGATCCCTCCTTACGAAGGCCCGTCGGTAAATACCCAGGTAAATATTGAATTAGGGAATGCTTCAGATTATCAATTGTATAATTTAAAAGAAGATGCTGGCCAGCAAAACAACTTGGTCAAAAAGAATCCTCAAAGACTAGAAGAAATGATTGCTTCCTATGAAGCCCTTAGAGGGAATGAAAATAGACAGACCAGTAAGCTGGAACTAAAATAAGGTAAATAGTAACCTGAGTTGCATCCAATTTTATTGCAGTTTACAGACCGTCAGTTCGAATATTTTTCAACTAAAATTGTATCGAGAACAGGTCTTTGAGCGAAAATCATTGTTCTCGAGATAAAATTCTATCAGAATTCAAATCGCACAAGTGGGATTTTCTTAAATCAAAAGCAGATTAATACATTTTAAAATAAGGTATCTCTTATTAAACTAAAAAGATGAACATACTTCAAAAAGCGAGCTTTCTAATTGTATGTATATGGATGCTCCTGCCAGGTCGAATTGATGCTCAAAATATTTCAGGTGAACTGAAAAAATGGCATAAAATAACTCTAGATTTTAAGGGCCCTGAAACATCTGAAGATGATGTAATTAACCCTTTTTTAAACTACAGGCTCAATGTTACTTTCACCCATAAAGAAACGGGCAAATCATATCTCATACCCGGTTATTTTGCGGCTGATGGTAATGCAGCTAATTCGGGAGCAAATTCCGGAAATATCTGGAGAGTACATTTTGCACCAGATGAAACCGGTGAGTGGAACTATAAGGTAGATTTCAAAAAAGGAAAATGGGCAGCTATACGATCCTATAAAAAATTTGATAGCGCCGGTTTTATGGATGAAAAAACAGGTGGTTTTGATGTTGGAGAAAGCGATAAATCCGGTAGGGATTTTCGTGGAAAAGGCCGATTGCAATACATTGACGAGCGTTATTTGCAATTTGCCGGAAACGGGGAGTATTTTTTGAAATGTGGTGCAGATGCCCCAGAAAATTTTCTTGCGTATGACGAATTTGATGGCACCTTTCACAATGATGGCCATAAAGATGACCTTGTTAAAACCTGGGAAGCCCACGAAAAAGACTGGCAAACCGGCGATCCTGTATGGCAGAACAACAAAGGAAAGGATATTGTTGGAGCTATGAATTATTTAGCTTCAAAAGGAATGAACGCTGTTTCTTTTTTAACCATGAATATTGAAGGGGACGACCAAAACGTGTTTCCCTATGTAGATTATGACACCTACGACCGTTTTGACTGCTCCAAGCTGGACCAATGGGAAATACTCTTTGAACACGCAGATAAAATAGGCCTCTTTCTCCATTTTAAAACTATGGAAGTGGAAAACCAGGGATTGCTTGATAATGGTGGCGTTGGATTATTCACTAAACTTTATTACCGTGAACTAATAGCGCGTTTTGGCCACCATCTCGCCTTAAACTGGAACTTATGTGAAGAAAATGGTGACTGGGTAAAAGAAACTAAAACATTTCCACTGGAAAGTGCAGATTATATTGCCCTTGCCGATTATGTTGCCTCTACCGATACGTACAATCACCATATCGTGATCCATAACGGGGAATGGTTTGATGAATATTACGGGGACAAGCCCAAAATTACAGGGGCTTCCCTGCAAACCAATAAACCAGATTTCAGGAATGTACATAAGCAAGTAAAAAATGTATTGAAAGCTTCTGAAGAAAATGGAAAAATATGGGCGGTTGCCTGTGATGAACCTGGTGATGCGCAACATTCGCTACTTCCAGATGCCGAAGACCCCAACCACGATGATGCACGTAAAAATGGACTATGGGGCGCCATGATGGCCGGGGCCTGGGGCACGGAATGGTATTTTGGTTATGCCCATCCCCATTCCGATCTTACCGCGCAAGACTACCGTTCCCGTGATTTTTTCTGGGATCAGGGAAAAATATGCCTTGATTTTTTTAATAAAAATAATATCCATTTTTGGGATATGGAGCCACTTGACCATTTGATTTCTTCCGAAGAGGATTATGTGCTGGCCAACCCCGGAACCTCATATGTAGTTTATCTAAAAAACGGAGGAAACTCATCCCTCAATTTTGAAGAAAATGAAGGAAATTATAAAGTATTATGGTATAACCCACGTAAAGGAGGAAAGCTAGAACAAGGAAGTGTTAAAAGGATCCAAGGACAGGGAAAACAGTCTTTAGGTATTCCACCTAATGACATAGGAAAAGATTGGGTCGCATTGATAACCAAAAACCAAGATTAATCGCCAATTCAATAAAATGTACAAATTATGGCAACAGCGGATTTTATATTTAAGTAAGCCTTCCCGAAGAAAATAAAATGCAAATCTCTACCACATCGAAAATTTTGAATTATGAAGAACATTCTTAACACTATTTTTAAAACCGCACTGTTTATTGCTACCCTACTAGTAATATCCTGCGATGATAAAAAACAAAAAGAGAATGAGAATGAACAACATTCAGGTACCCTAAAAAAATACGAGCCTACCTGGGAATCCCTTAAAGAACATGAAACACCCGAATGGTTTCGTGATGCGAAATTTGGCATTTATTGCCATTGGGGTCCCTATTCGGTTCCTGCCTATAAAAATGAATGGTACTCGCACAACATGTACATTGAAGGAAATGATGTTCGGGAGCACCATGAAAAAACTTACGGCCCACTTGATGAATTTGGCTATAAAGACTTTATTCCCATGTTTACCGCTGAAAAGTTCGATGCCAATGAATGGGCCAAATTATTTAAGGATGCAGGCGCCAAATTTGGTGGGCCCGTAAGTGAACATGCAGATGGTTTTGCCATGTGGGATAGCGATTTGACGGAATGGGATGCCATGGATAAAGGCCCCAAACGAGATATTGTAGGAGAAATGGCCGAAGCCCTGCGGAAGCAAAACCTAAAATTCATCGCTACCTACCACCGGCACTGGTTATATGCCTGGTACCCTACCTGGGATGAAAACACCGATGCTTCAAATTCAAAATACAGCGGACTTTATGGCCCAAAGGTCCCGGAAGGCACCTTTGTGATGGCAGAAAAACCCACCACTCCCCTTCCCGATAACGAATTCAACAAAGAATGGCTGGACAGGCTAAAAGAAATTGTAGATAAATATGAACCAGACCTTGTATGGTTTGACAATAAAATGGATATTATTGACGAGGATACAAGGAAACAGTTTTTAAAATACTATTACAATGCCGGGCTAAGGCAAAACAGAGAAGTAGTAGCCACTTATAAATTTACTGATTTTGTTGAAGGATCTGCGGTCCTGGACGTAGAGCGCTCGAGAATGAGCGAGGGAAAAGACTTTCCCTGGCTTACCGATGATTCCATAGACTGGAAGTCCTGGAGCCATATAGAAAATCCAGATTACAAATCTGCAAATAGGCTTATTGATGTGCTAGTGGATATAGTTAGTAAAAATGGAAACCTCTTGCTCAACATCACTCCAAAAGCTAATGGTGAAATACCTCAACCTGTTAAAGACCGGCTTTTGGATATGGGTGCATGGTTAGAGACAAACGGAGAAGCTATTTACGGAACGCGACCGTGGAAGATTTATGGAGAAGGCCCCACCCAGGTAGTAGAAGGGCACCTTAGTGAAGACCTCAATAAGGAAAATACTGAAAAAGATATACGTTATACCACGAAAGATGAGATCCTTTACGCGATTACTCTGGGATGGCCAAAAAGTAAGTTGTTATTCCCTGCCTTGGCAAAAAGTAAAGGCTATTATGACAAAGAGGTCACTTCGGTAAAATTGTTGGGCAGTGAACTCAACCTGGATTGGGAAATGACCGAAGAAGGCTTGGCTGTTCAACTTCCTAAGCAAAAGCAGGGAAAGCATGCATTTGTGTTTAAAATTGAGGGAAAATAAAATTTAAGCCAGGGATAAGAAAAAAATTAAACGTATGAAGCGAATAGAAGTAATATCAGTTCTAGTGATTTTTTTATTCTGCGTTTCCTGTGGGTCTAAAACCAACTCCGGTAATAAAGATTGGCAACCGATTTTTAACGGTACAAATCTTAATGATTGGATTGTAAAGATCCATCATCATGAAGTGGGGGATAATTATGCCAATACCTTCAGGGTAAAAAATGGTGCCATACAGGTTAATTATGATGGCTATACCGACTTTAATGAACGTTACGGACATTTGTTTTATAAAGAACCATTTTCCTCTTATCACTTAAAGTTTAAATATCGCTTTACCGATCAGTGGCTCAGCGATGCACCGGAATACACCTATAGAAACAGTGGAGTCATGTTTCATTCCCAGGCTCCTGAAACTATCTTAAAGGAACAGGATTGGCCAATTTCCATAGAATATCAAATGCTTTCCGAAGCTGAAGAAGGCATACCAAGGCCCACCGGGAATATGTGCTCCCCAGGCACCGAAGTTTTATATAATGGTAAAATGGATCCACGGCACTGCATTCAATCCTCTTCTAAAACCTATAAATGGAACGAATGGGTAGATGCCGAACTTATTGTTTATAAGGACTCTCTGATCGTCCATAAAATTAATGGACAGGAAGTTTTAAATTACACCAAACCCCAAATTGGAGGTGGTGTGGCAAACGGATTTGATTCCGCCTATAAAACAGATGGAAAAACCCTTAAAAAAGGTTATATAGGCTTGCAAGCCGAAGGCCAGGGTGTAGAATTTAAGGATATCAGGATTAAAAAACTGGAATGATATAATAGGCCTATCAAGCCTTTATAAAAATAAAAAGACCCTGTTCTATCGACACAAGGTCATTTTTAAACTATTGGCTACTCAAATAATACTATCTTTTTACTATTAAGCTTCTTGTTAAAGTTTGAACTTTTATAAAGCCCGTCCTATAAAACGTCTTTCCTCCTATTAATATCAAGCATCCCCGAAGCATCAATCTTTTTCTGGGAAATGATATTTTCGCTTAAATCGACTATACTCAACTGCGCCTTTCTAAAATCTTTAGAAAGGCGCAGGTTCATGTCCTGTTCAATGAATCAAATAGATTTTGAACTCACTTTCTGAAACTAAAATTTCCGAGTCCGAGATTTCGATTTTAACCCTCTTATTTTATCCTTTGTAGAATAAACCCATTCAGCCACATATCCCCTTTTTCATCTAAATTTCTGAAAGATATGATTACGTCAGCCTTACCATTGCTGTCAAAATAATTTTTGATCGAAAGCGGACGACGTTCCCCAGTACTATTATGCTCATAATAATCTACGATATGGTCATCAGCTTTTTTCACAACACTCCCCAAAGCATGCTTTACTTCTACTTCAATGTTATTGGTCAATTTTACGTTTTCCCTCCTGGTATGGTGAAAACTCTCTAATACATATTTTCCTTGTGGCAAGCCGGAAATATTCAATTTCAACTCTCCTTCCTCAGAATAAACGCCATCTGTACCCATGAAACTTAAATCCCCAAGCATGGACGCGTCATTCCCAAACCAGTTGATCTTTCCTGCTCCACTAACTTCTAATTTTACATCTTCAAATCCTTTTAATTTGAACTGAAGTTCTTTATTGGAACTACCGGTCCATTCCTGCCATTCATGCTGCACCAATTGCTTATCGCCTCCTATATCTATTTTTACAATAGGAAAATCGTAGATAGGCTGAGCGGTACGGATTATTTCATCGGGATTAAAATTTTTGGTGGTAATAGAAGTTTCACCCCCTTTTAAGCCTTCGGAAGAAGCAGTTATTTCAATTTTTCCTGCTTTAGTTGTAGGTCGAACATAAATAGAAGCCACACCATTATATAATCTAGCCGGATTGGCATCAATTTGGCCATTATCAACAAACTCGCCTTCACCAGAAATATTAAATTTAATCTTATTTTCAGCTGAAGTTACCACTTCACCATTTTTATCCATTACATAAGCATGTACCAACCGCAAATCAGACCCACCAGCATAAAAAGCTTGCCCTTTTACATTACTGAACTTCACATCAATCTCAAATGGTTCTGCCTGTTTATTCCTAATATGTTCCCCGGTCTTTTCACCATTGATAAATGCTTCTGCTTTTAGTTCCCCATCCCTCCAGTTATAATTGAACGTAAAAGAGGGATGGTTTAAATTTACTTTTTCAGGGACATTATCCGGAAGTTGACGTGCAATCAAGGAATCATTGTGATAAAGGGCCACTTCACTTGCATTACTAAAAACCCGAATTTTGCCATTTTTTGAAGCCGTCTCATCGGCTATATGCACTATAGGTTTTGGCACAAGTTCCGATTGATACCAATAATACACAGGTTTAGGAACCCTATATGCACTTAACACAGCATAGGTAGTCATAAAGTCACGCGACCACCGGCTATCAACTATATCTGGTTGTAAATGGTTATAATCGGCTCCCAGCCAACCAATGGTGGCAATATTTTGTTTACTCGCTTTATATCTTGAGATATGGAACTGATTTACCTCTGCATTGGCTGAACTACCATGCTCCATAACCATAGTAAAATCACTTTCGGGCCACTCGGTACGGCGGTAGTCCATCGTCGCATGCACATCGGTAATTCCGGCATTCTTTACCCCATTCCAGGGACTTGACGCTGAAGCCGTTAACCGGAAAGGATCTTCTTCTTTAGCAATATATTGCATCTGTGGTACCGGGCCACGATGGTTAATGCCTGCTCCCCAGAATACTATGGAAGGATGGTTGCGATGGTTTCTGATCATTGTGCGTGTGGCTTTTCCAAGTTTGGAAAACCATTCTTCTCCACCCCACTCTATCCAGGTAGAAGGTTCTTCATACACCAAAAGACCAAGCTCGTCACACGCCTCCAAAAAAGCATCGTCCTGCGTATAATGAGATAGGCGGATAATGTTCATCCCGGCCTGTTTATACTGTAAAGCTTCCTGGTAGTGCAAAGCATCTGGTACCGCATCGCCGATATTGGGAAAATTCTGGTGCCGGTTTACGCCGATTAGAAAAATGGGTTCACCGTTCAAAACAAAACCTTTCCCTTCAACTAATTTAAACGTTCGGAACCCGAAGCGATTCTCTACAAAATCCACCGATTCTTCACCTTCATAAACGATTGAATTAACCCGATATAAATAAGGGGAATCCGGTGACCATAGATGGAAATCATCTTCGATCCCGGTTGTTTGATAAAAAGTGTGTGTGGTATTTTCCGGCACTATCACCTCATCTTGAAGCTTTTTAATAACATAACCCTTGCTATTAATGATCCTTGTTTGGATTTTTGCTTTTTTAGGAACATCATATTCATTGGCCACGGTGGTTTCGATTGAAACCGTGCCATTAGTGCTATTTACAGTAGGAGTGGTAATATGCACCCCAGCTTTATAATCTTCCCAATTAAAATTTACGTGAAGCTTGTTGGTTTTTACCAGATAAACATCCCGGTAAAGCCCACCGAATTTCACATAATCTGTGCGATGGGGATCTGGGGCTATGCTTTTATCATAACTGTTATCAGCTTTGATGGCAATCAGGTTTTCCTGGCCTGGTTTTACATATTCGGTAATATCAAAATGAAAAGGCACGTAGCCGTTTATTTTAAAACTGCCTGCTTTTTCCCCGTTTACCCAAATTTCTGTGGCATTATGCACGCCCTCAAATTCGATAAAAACCTTTTCATCAGGTTCGGCATCTATGTTTATACTTTTCCGATACCAGCCAAAATCCCTTAAATACTTTTCTTGCACCCAGGTTTCTTTTATACTATCCAGTTCATACGAAACTAGTTGCATAGTATGTGGCACCGAAATTTTTTTCCATTCAGAATCATTGAAATTGGAATCCCATGGTCTTCCAGAAACGTCGCCCAAATGGAATTTCCAGTCGTTGTTTATATTGATTTTACTTCTATTGGTCTCTGGAAAACCATCAGGTAACTTAGAAGTTTGAGACCACAATCCTGAAACGCTTAGGATTGATATAAAGAGTAATGGTGTTAGCTTCATTATCTTAATTTTTAAACTATAATATTTTTTCTAATTATTCCATTTTCCAAATCCTGAAATATTTTACATGGTACTCCCCATCAAGCCGTTTATCATCAGGCAGGGCGCCAAACCATTTATTAGATTCACAATTAAAATTAACCTCAAGAGGTTGGTGCCAATGTGTGTTTTCGGCTTCCCTGAATAAAATTCCGTCTATATAAAACCGGATATGTTCTGGGGTCCATTCCAGCCCCCATACGTGGTAATCTTTTTGTAATTCTTCTGGAAAATAATATTTTTTTGTTCTGGAAAAGTGCTCTTTTACATCACCCTGTTCTGGTGGTGATCTAAATACATGGAGATTTGAATTCAAGTCATGCCGATTATATTTCACACCTGGGGCATTTTCACAAATATCGATTTCTGTCCACCAGTCCTTATCGACATTGGTCATCCAGAAACCGGATACCCAGGGTGCATCCATCAATTTTGCTTCCGCTTCAAAATAACCATATAGAAATTTAGACTTGCTTTTTATAAAACCTGTACTGTGAGTATATCCTTCTGGTAATATGGTATCTCCATGCTTATTCACACTAATAACCAGTTCACCCTCTTCCAGGTTTACATTGGAACCGTGAAAATAAGTGGGGGCACGGCCCTTCCATTTAGGGTTATTGGGATACCAACGCCCCTCGTCTAATTTGTCATCTTCAAATTCATCTGAATATTTTTCAATTAAATTCCAATTTTTTTCATTTGCCTGATCTGATAAGGGAAATTTATCATTCAGTCTGTGTACAACTCTTGCCAGATTTATACTGTCTTCATAATTCTTAGGCGGCATAGTTAAATCTTGTGCCGAAATATTTAGTGAACTAAAAATTAATACCAGACAAAAACCAATATTTTTAACCATATGAAAATTATTTATAATCCTAATAAAGCATGAGGTCCTGAAAATATTTTCTACTTTGCTATTTGTATATCGAGAAAAAGGAGAGATTGAATTCTCCTCAACCAAGACTTTCTTAAATGACCAAAAGCATTTTGTAAACTAACTTTAATCTTTTTGTACTTTATGGTACAAATGTTTTTATAACTATCTTAAATGGTTCCTGAAAATAACTCTAAAGGTTTATTGCTATTAATGCGGTAAACTATCAGTAGTTCCGCATTTCTAAACTAAACCCGAGACATATTTTGCTGAAATTTTAAGGTATAGATATTCATCTATATTGCCGGGGATACAAAGGATTCATTTTTGGCTTACTATTGTTAATTTTAGTTCAGTTAATGATTGTTTAGCAAAACTATATAAAGATTAAAACGTGCTAAAAAACATTTAAAAACTATATGGATCCCATATGGAACCATATGTATTAAGAAAGATGTATTTTTTAAAGGAGTTTTGTTAAACCTTATAAAAATGAAAATTTAAGAGATATTTCCAATTAACGGCGACATATAACACCCTTTAAAGACCAATAATATTAAAAGATTATGAAAAATATTATTCCACCATTGCCTCTTTCCATTCTTATGGTTTTCATCATAAACCTTAGCTTTAATACAAATGAAATATATGCGGAGGTGGCCAAGCCTACCACACTACCAGATTTGGGTTTCCCCAAAGCTTTTGAGATATATAATTTTAATAGCGAATTTCGAAGATTGACCGAGACTCAAACGTCAAAACCAATTAAACGAAAAATAAAAGTGCTTATAGTAGACGGGCAAAATAATCATGCCGCATGGCCAAAATCTACAATCATGATGAAACAATATTTGGAGGAAACCGGTTTGTTTATTGTAGACATCCTGCGCACGCAATATCTTTGGAAAGCGGATCGAGAAAAAGAATTTCTTTCTTTAGCCGGTGTGGGTGAAAAAGAAAATATGGAAAATCCAGAAGAAGATCCGGAATTTGCTCCAAAATTCCATAAATATGATGTGGTGGTTTCAAATTTTGGATGGAAGGCCGCAGCTTGGCCTAATGAAACTCAGGCAGCATTTGAGAAATTCATAAAAAAGGGAGGTGGGTTTGTTGCCGTTCATGCTGCGAACAACTCCTTCCCCAATTGGGAAGAATACAATAAAATGATAGGACTTGGAGGCTGGGGAGATAGGGACGAAAAAGATGGCCCTTATGTTTATTATACCGATAACGGACAACAGGTTAGAGACATTTCTAAAGGAAAAGCGGGAGCCCACGGTCCCCAACATAGTTTTCCTATTACTATACGCGATTCTGATCATCCCATTACGCATGGAATGCCAAAAGTATGGTTAACAGCAAAAAATGAATGCTATGCCAAATTACGTGGTCCAGCAGAAAATATGGTCATTTTAGCCACCGGAAAAGATGTTTCAGGAAAAGCACCTACAAATCGTCATGAACCTGTTTTTATGGTTATAAATTATAGAAAAGGCCGGATTTTCAATACCATACTTGGGCACGACATTCCTTCATTTGAGGGGGTTGGTTTTATCGTTTCGTTTACCCGGGGCGTGGAATGGGCAGCTACTGGAAAGGTTACCCAAGCAATTCCCAAAGACTTCCCCAAAGCCAGTAAATCGAAAAGCAGAACATTCCACTATGAATACTAAAAAAGCTATCCTTATCGCATAGCCATGTTCAGAGATTCTTTAGGCAAATACAATCAATACATACGTTAGTAAGATATTAATTCTTACGGAAGTGTTTTGAAATGGTGAAGTTTTTTCTGATATGCTTCGAAGATTTTTCGCGGAATTCTCTATCCTCATCTTTCCTGGATAGGACTGTATTTATATTCACGATACGTTTAAAAGTAAATTTATACTTACAATGCTATTCAAAAACTCTGAATTTGCCCTACTTCAGTTTATCTACAACATATGTTTTTAATACTGCCACACTTGATCTTTGTATTTATTAGCCATCCTTTTTTAATTTATATTCACAACTACCTTTAAAATTCAAATTCATAAATGAAGTATTTTCTATTCAGTAAATCCCTCTGTTTTCTAGTCCTGAATTTCACCCTAATTTGTTCAGCACAAAAAAATAGCTCTGTCAATGATATAAATTTTAATAAGGATTGGCTATTTAGTAAGGGTAGCCAGCCCAGTGCGGAAAAAAAAGATTTTGATGATTCCAACTGGAGAAAACTTGATCTCCCCCACGATTGGGCAATTGAAGGTCCATTTGATGAAAAATACAATGCCAGGACGGGAGGTTTGCCTGTACATGGTATTGGTTGGTACCGGAAAAACTTCACTATAGCTCCCAAATATGCAGGTAAAAAAATCGCCATTGAATTTGATGGCGCCATGAACAATGCTAAGGTATGGCTAAATGGGGTTTATATTGGAGAACGACCATTCGGTTACATAGGCTTTGAATTTGATTTAACTCCTCATATTAAATTTGGGGAGGAAAATGTAATTGCCGTACAATTGTCGCCCGAGGATCTAGCATCACGTTGGTATTCGGGTGCGGGGATTTATCGAAATGTACGTTTAAAAATAAATAATCCTCTACACATCCCTCAATGGGGAACCTTTATTACTACCCCGGAAGTTTCCAGGGAGAGGGCAATACTTAACATTCAAACTACTATAAAAAATTCTGGAGATAGTGCAGGCAAAGTAACCCTTCAAACAAACATTCTGGATAATAATGGTTCCACGGTTGCCTCTTCAACCAGCGAACTTAGCCTGAAATCCGGTACGGAAAAAACCGATACGCAGGAAATTGAAATTATTAAACCTCGCTTGTGGGACCTTGATTCCCCAAACCTATACAAAGCAGTTAGTCAGGTTAAAAAAGATGGGGACATTATTGATGAATATACCAGCTCATTTGGAATTCGTACTATTTCCTTTAATTCTAACGACGGTTTTAAACTCAATGGTAAAAGGATACCCCTTAACGGTGTATGTATGCATCACGATCTAGGTCCTCTGGGTGCCGCCGTGAATTATCGGGCAACAGAACGACAGATGCAAATTATGAAGGATATGGGAGTGAATGCTCTAAGGACAAGCCATAACCCTCCTTCTCCTGAAATGCTTGAAGTATGCGATAAATTGGGGATTGTAGTAATAGATGAGGCATTTGATGAATGGAAAGAAGCAAAAGTCATCAATGGATATAATAAATATTTTGATGAATGGCATGAGAAAGATCTTCGTGATATGATAAAACGGGACCGTAATCATCCTTCCGTGATTATGTGGAGTATAGGAAATGAAATTCTTGAACAGTCAAAGAAAGATGGTTGGAAAATAGCAAAAATGCTGAATGACATATGTCACGATGAAGATAATACAAGACCTACCACTGCAGGTTTCAATTACTATCCTGCAGCTTTTAAAAATAAATTAGCTCATCAGGTTGACGTAGTAGGTATGAATTATAAACCCTACAATTATGCAGAGGTTAAGCAAATGTACCCGGATATGATTATTTATGGTTCTGAGACATCTTCCCAGACCAGTAGCAGGGGTGTTTACCATTTACCAATACAAGCAGATTTAAAAGAAGGTTCGAAACACGTTTCAAGTTATGATGTGGTGGTTGGGCCTCCATGGGCTTATCCTCCCGAGGTAGAATTTGATGTACAGAATGAAAATCCTTTTTTACTCGGAGAATTTATGTGGACTGGCTTTGATTATCTTGGAGAACCTACACCTTTTGGAGGCCGTGACAACTCAACAAACGGATATTGGAATGACGATTGGCCATCCCGATCTTCCTATTTTGCTCCGGTAGATCTGGCTGGATTTCCAAAAGACCGGTTTTACCTTTATCAAAGTCAATGGACCAATGAACCTATGGTTCACGTATTGCCTCACTGGAACTGGAAAGGTAAGGAAGGTCAAAACATTCCGGTATTTGCATATACCAACGCAGATGAAGTAGAATTATTTATAAATGGCAAATCCTATGGACGCAAAATAAAAGGGATTAACAAGACAGAAATCCCTGCGGAATTTAAAGGATTTGAAAAAGGAATGTATCCTTCTAGGCATAGACTTTCATGGGATGTACCATACCAGTCAGGCGCTTTAAAGGTAATTGCCTACAAGGATGGCAATAAAGTGGCAGAAAAAGAAATTAAAACGGCCTCAAAACCAACCGGGATACACATGATTGCGGATAGAAATAATATAGCTGCTGATGGCAAGGATTTATCCTTTATAACGGTTAGGATTGAAGATGAACATGGAAATTTACATCCAATTGCAGATAATTTAGTAAAATTCCAGATTGAAGGAGATGGCGTACTAGCAGCTGTTGGTAACGGAGACCAAACCTCTATGGCTTCATTCCAAATACCAGAAAGAAAAGCATTTAACGGTTTATGTCTTCTTATTGTTAAATCTACAGAAAAAAGTGGACGCATTAAAGTAACAGCTTCTTCTCCCGGTCTGGATCCAGAAACCATAACTGTAAGAACAGAGTAGTAAATAAAATAATAATATGCTTATTAGCAATTTAAAACTGGCACTTCTTCTCTCGTTATTCATCTTAGGTGAGAGTATCAGTTTCGCCCAGAAAGAGGACGAAATAAAACCTAATTTAATTATTATACTCACTGATGATCAGGGATATGCAGATGTGGGCTTTAACGGTGCTACAGATATCCCCACACCAAACCTGGACAGGCTTGCTTCACAAGGTATTAACTTTACTAACGGATATGTTTCACATCCATATTGTAGCCCTTCCCGGGCAGGTCTTCTTACCGGAAGGTATCAGGCTAGATTTGGACATGACAACAATATTTCTGATGATGCCTTAGACGACGCTACCGTGGGGGTTCCCTTGAGCGAAACAATTATTTCTGAAGCATTAAAAGAAAATGGCTATACTACTTCGGCTATTGGAAAATGGCATTTGGGCGACCACCCCAACTTATATCCAACAAATCAGGGCTTTGATCACTGGTTTGGTTTTCCGGGAGGTGGGATGAACTACTGGGGCAATTCCAGCGGTGAGATTAGGACCGTATATCGTAATGGGGAAAAAGTACCAGAGTCTGAATTGAGATATTTAACCGATGATTTTACAGATGAGGCAATCCATTTTATAAATAACAACCAGGAACAGCCGTTTTTTATATATCTGGCTTACAACGCGCCCCACGCACCAGATCAAGTTACAGAAAAATATCTGGAACGTACCAAACATATAGAATATGGAGGGAGAAGCGTATATGCTGCCATGGTAAACGCCGTGGACGAGGGGATTGGGAAGATCGACTCCACCCTTGTTGCCAATAATCTAAAGGAAAATACTGTTCTCGTTTTTTTGAGTGATAATGGCGGTAGGATAAAACATGCAAACAACAGTCCTTACAGGGGGCACAAGGGAATGCTCTTTGAAGGAGGGATTAAAGTTCCTTTTTTTATCACCTGGCCTGCGAAACTTCCTGCTGATGAGACCTACGATAAACCGATAAGCTCATTAGACATATTTCCTACTTTTCTGGAAGCTTCAAACACATCGATTTCTACTGAGCCAAAATTGCACGGAACCAGTCTCCTACCCTACATTCTGAAAAAAGATTCTTCAGCACCTCACCAAAAACTTTTCTGGCGTTCTTCAGGAGGGTTTGAATATGCAATTCGCAGGGGGGATCACAAATTATATAAAAGTTCCTATAAAGATGACACCTTGCTTTTCAACCTGAAAGAAGATCCTTATGAAAAAAAGAATATTGCCAAAAATCATCCTGATCTCGTTCAGGACTTGGTCAGGGAATATAAGAAGTGGGATTCTAAAAACATCAAACCCGGTTGGACTGATGCACACCCAGAGAATGTTATCAAAGAGGAAGAGCGTTTTAAAGCAATTCGAAAAAGGGCAATGCAGGGTCAAAATTAATTTTATTTAGAATGAACAATATTTTCCATATCGGCTATAAATCATTTTTTATTTTTTGCCTCATACTGTACGGTTCTTCTACCACGACAGGCTTTTCTCAAGAGAAACCAAATATAATTTTCATTCTTACCGATGATCAGTCTTATGGAATGTTAGGAATTACAGGAAATGAAATCGTTAGTACCCCAAATCTTGATAAGCTTGCCAATCAAGGAACCCTCTTTACAAACGCCCACGTTACAAGCGCTATTTGTACTCCAAGCCGGATCTCCATTTTATTAAGCCAGTATGAACGTAAACATGGGGTAAACTTCAATTCGGGAACTAGTGTATCTAACGAGGCTTGGGAAAAGTCTTATCCAGTAGTTATGAGAAACTCGGGCTATTATACGGGTTGGATTGGCAAAAATCATACTCCTGTTGGAAAAGGTGGCTATTCCAGCGGGCTGATGGAAAAAAGTTTCGATTATTGGTATGCAGGTCACGGCCACTTAACTTTTTATCCCAAGGATAAACATAAGATTTTTAATGATGCCATGGCAGACACCCAGGTTGAAATTATCCAGGAAGGTATGAATGAGTTCATAGACCCAAATGCCCGAAAATTAAAAGGAGCCATTCATTTCCTCAAAGAAAGACCTATAGATAAACCTTTTTTATTGTCCGTTAATTTTAATTTACCTCACGGCGCAGGCACTCGTTCCATGGAGATGAGACCAACAGACGATGAAATTTACAGAACACTGTATCGCGATCAAAATATTCCTTTACCAGATAATTATATAGCAAAAAAAGATATCGGCACCCCAAAGTTACCCGCCACTCTTTTTAGGGTAGGAGACAGACAGGACGGCTATAGTTATGTTGATACTCCAACCACCCTAAAAGAGACTTATATCCGGCAACTGGAAGCTATGACGGGTATAGACAGGCTGGTTGGAAAATTACGGGATAAGCTGAAAGACCTGAAAATCGGTAGGAAAACAATTATCATCTTTACTTCAGACCATGGCCTGTTTATGGGAGAACAGGGAATTGGTGGGAAATCATTATGCTATGAAAAAACCACCCATGTTCCCCTCATAATTTACGATCCTTCCGTAGCGAAGAAATATAAAGGGCTTAAAAGCAATGCCCTTGTTCAAACCATAGACATAGCCCCTACAATCTTAAACTATGGTGGGGTGCAAAATCCGGTTACATTTCAGGGAAAAGATTTATCCAGTTTGGTAAATGGAGGCCAAACCAGTCCTCGCGAATATGTATTTACCGAAAACCTGTGGTCTACCCAGTTCGGAAATCCAAGGTGCGAAGCAGTTCAGAATGAAGAATGGAAATACATTCGGTACTACAAAAACGAAACATTCCCCGCTTCAAAAAAAATAGAAACTGCAAAAGAACTGGAAATCAACCTTAATAAAATGCTCTATGCGGTACACGATCCCGATATAGCGATATACAGGGACTATATAGAATCCCCGCTCCTTGGTGAAGAACCTGTTTATGAAGAATTGTACAATTTAAAAAACGATCCCCAAGAACTTAATAATCTTATCCATGAGAAACAATACGAGCCCATGTTAAGAAAATTGCAATCGGTTTGGGAGAAAGAAATCCATAAGGCCCGCGGGGAAGGTCCACCAAAAGTCTATAGGTATACGGCTGACAGCGAAGCCGAAAGCAATAATAAAAGTGAACCAGAAAGGTAAAATTTATGAAAACTATAATATCAACTTTTAGCTTCTTACTGCTGTTTCTCAGCGGCCAATCCCAGACCAATATTGTTTTTATAGAGTCTGATGACCAAAGCAATCAGACAGTTGGGGCATTTGACAATCCTCAAATGAAAACACCCAATATCGATAAACTGGTGAAAGAAGGTGTTTCATTTACTTCCGCCTACAACATGGGCTGCTGGTCACCAGCTGTATGTGTGCCAAGCCGCACAATGCTATTTTATGGAAAATATTTATGGGATTCTAAAAAAATCAATCGTCAAAACGCGCCGGAATCTTTCCCCGAAAAGCTAAAACAACATGGATATAATACCTATATGACTGGGAAATGGCACGCATGGGGTAAAAAACCAGAGGAAATTTTTGATAAGCTAGGTAGCATCCAGCCGGGACAACTTGAAACCTACTGGACCCCCAAAGGGCATGTTACCGATATTACTGGGAACGAAGCCGTTAATTATATTAAAGAATACAAAAAAGAAGATCCTTTTTTTCTGTATGTCGCTTTTAATGCGCCCCACGTACCCAGAGAAACAAAATCGCATTATTACGATCTTTATCCTACCGAAGAAATTACATTACCCCCAAATGTGAAAGAAGGACCTCTAAATCCTAACATAGAATATAATTATACCTCTGCGCCTTTAAAAAAAGGAGCTATGAGGTCACGGGTCCAACAAAATAATGCCATGATTACCCATATGGATAAGCGAATAGGCGATATTTTAAATGCTTTAAAGGCTAAAGGAATATATGAAGAAACCATCATTGTTTTTACCTCAGATCATGGTATTAATTTTGGAGAAAATGGTGTGGCGGGAAAGGTTTGTTTATATGAACCAAGTGTTACGGCTCCGCTAATAATAAAAGCTCCAAATTTCGCCAAGAATATTGAAATTAAAAGCAGGGTTTATCTACAGGATATCTCCCCTACTCTTTTCGATTTATTAAATATCACTAAGCCTGAAAAAACTGATTTTAAAAGTCTGGTCCCGCTTGTAAAAAATACTTCGACTCCCCGAGAATCTATTTACCTGGCGATGTTTGACGATCAAAGAGGAATTATAAATAAAAATCAGAAGTTGATACTTTATCCTAAATCAGGAGATATTGAGCTGTATGATTTAAATACTGATCCATGGGAAACAAACAACTTACAAAGCAATACAAATTCTAAACGGATTGTAAAAAAGCTAATGACTGAACTTGTCACCTGGCAAAAAAAGGTAGGCGACACGGTAAATATTGAAAAAGCATTTTCGAATTATTTTAAATGACTTGATGCTTGATAAATTTTCCTACTGAAACAATGAATTTAAGTTAAGTTTCACCTGTCCTTTTACCTAAAACCGTAGAACGATTGACCACCAAGAGTAATAAGAAAATATTTATTCATTAATAACGGTCGTTTTTTTCAAGGGACAGGCTCAATACCCAATAGAGAAAACAAACGAAGAAGTGCAACAATAACAATTACTTAGCGGCATATGAAAATTCAATGCTATTTAGAAAGCAGTATAATGAAATCGCAAATAAAATGAAAGACAAGCTTTTAAATATTGTTTTAGGAAACAATCGTGTAGGGGTAGATTGGGAAAAGTGGGGAACAGGTCCAATGGTATTTACTTTCTAACGCTAATATTTCACACAGTAGAAAGGTAGTTTTATATAAATAATCTCAAATGAAAAAAATAATTAAACTAATTCTAATTATTCTTTTAGTCCAAAGTGGATTTGCACAACAAAAGGGCAAGGTAAAAAATGGCGTTTGTTTTGCACTATATACCGTGCATGAAAACATCTTAAAACTAACAGCTCAATTTTATCCAGTAAAAAATTATGATCCTTTTGAAGCCACACTTCAAATAAAGGAAAATAATAAATGGGAAACTGTCCAAGAATCCGACATTGTTTATCCAGGTTACACGGCGCATTTTAGATTGGAAGATTGGGACGATTCGGTTGAAAAACAATACAGAATTGTTTACAAAAAAGACCAATACTATGAAGGCATCATACGCAAAAACCCTAAAGATAAAAATGAAATTATCATGGCTGCCTTTTCATGCTGGTCTACCTACCAAGAACATGGAGGTGCCAGTGCAAAAGATATCACTGATAATTTGAAAAAGCTAAATCCAGATATTTTATTCTTTGCTGGTGATCAAGTGTATGATCACAGTGATCATTATGGGAACTGGATACTTTTTGGCGAAACTTTTGGCGACATAATCAAAAACACACCAACCGTAACAATCCCAGACGATCATGACGTAGGTCAAGGTAATATATGGGGAGATGGAGGTAGAAAATCAGAAAGTAGAGATGGAAATTACGGTGGCTATTACATGCCAGTGTCTTACATAAAAGAAGTAGAGAGAGCACAAACCAGTCATTTACCAGATCCTTACGACCCAACTCCAATAGATCAAGATATTGGCGTGTATTACACGGATCTAACTTGGGGAGGCATCAGTTTTGCAATTATTGAAGATAGAAAGTTTAAATCTGGACCAAAACGAGTTTTAGACCAAAAGAGCTATAACGATACCCGAAATATGGATGTAGAGGAGGCAACGCTCTTAGGTGAAAGACAGTTAGACTTTCTTGAAGACTGGACCACAGATTGGAATAACGCTGAAATGAAAGCAGTACTTTCTGCAACCATATTTACCAATTTGGCCACCCATACACCAACTATCGACAAAAAGACAAACTACAGTGTTGATGCCAACGGTTGGCCACAAGCAGGACGAAATAAAGCGTTAAAAGTCATCAGAAAAAGCTTTTCATGTATGATTGCCGGTGATCAGCATTTAGGATCGGTTGTACACCATGGTATTGAAGATTGGAACAATGCCGGCTACTCTTTTGCGGTTCCCGCTGCAGCTAATTTTTGGATGCGCTGGTGGAACCCCGATGAACCAGGAAAAAACAGAAAACCAAATTCTCCAAAATATACGGGCGAATACAAGGATGCATTTCATAATAAAATTACTGTACACGCCGTTGCAAACCCTACCCACAAAGACAATACGCAAAGAGAGGATTTATTGGACGGTAGAGCAGCGGGATACGGCATCATTAGGTTTAACAGACCAAAACGGGAAATCACATACGAATGCTGGAAGAGAAACGTAGACATTACCAATCCAAATAGTAAACAATATGAGGGATGGCCTGTAACATTTTCACAAACAGATAATTTTATTGTGAATGAAGGTTATCAGTTACCAAAACTTAAAATTTCAAAACCTAATCAAGTAGTAACTGTTAGAGATAACTACACGAAAGAGGTCATTTCTTCCTTAAGGTTAAAAGGATCAACATACTCTCCAAAAGTGATGCACCAAGGTGATTATTCCATAGAGGTCGGTGAAGGAAAACATAAAAAGCGGTATTTCGGTATCGAAGCATCAAAGAAAAATTCTTCGATTATTAAAGTGGAACTTTAATCATTAATCTGTCTCCCAAAATTAAGTATTTGAACTAAAACATCTTAACTAAACGAAATAAAACCATGAATATAAAACAGGATTTGACCCATTTGCTAGTTGCGCTATTTATGGTATTGGTTAATATATCGATGTATTGCCAAAACCTAGATGATTCGCCATTTCTTAACATTAAGTCTTTTGGTGCTAAAGGAGATGGAAAAACCGATGACACCCCTGCTCTGTTAAAGGCCATGGAAGCTGCGACTCAGTCAGATGGAACAGTATATTTTCCGCATGGTAATTACCTAATACACCCAATAAAAGTACCAAGCCATATTACTTTGCTGGGTTATTCAGCTTGGGGGTATGAAAATAAGGATAAAGCTGATAAAGATTATATTGGCAAAACAATCTTAACCGCACAATCTGGTGATGCCCGTGCACTGCTAAATTTAGATAATAATCGTGGAATACGTATTATTGGATTAACATTAGATGGAAAAAAATTGGGCAAGCGTATGCATGGTGTTTACGCCCGCCATTCAGGCTCAGAACAACATAACATTATTGAAGATTGCAGAATACAACGCTTTAGTGGTTCTGGTATACGTTTAGAACGTTCTTGGGTGTTTGGAGTGCGCCGTTGCTTGCTTATGTTTAACCAAGAACATGGTGTGGATATAACGGGAGGATATGATGGCTGGATGATCGACAATCAATTTACTGCTAATAACGGCTATGGACTTTTTGCACGAGGAGAACCACATCCAGACAAAACAAAGGAAGAAATAAAAGATTTAAAGTTTTTTGGAGGTGCATCCGTAATGGTTACAGCTAATCGAATTGAATGGAATAAAAAAGGAGGCATTTTTTTAAACAAATCGAACTCCATGCAAATTACAGGATGTGCAATCGACCATAATTTTGGTCCCGGTATAAAAATCACTAATGGGACAGCACACACAATTTCGGGGAATTTATTGAGAAGCAATGGTGTTGATGCTAAGGATGATGCTTGCTCTCAGATTTGGTTAGAGAATGTAAATGGTGTATCTGTTACAGGAAATACTATTTGGGGTTGGTATAACCGTAAAGAGTACAAATTTGAATTTCCATACCCTTTTTACGGCATCATCGCTAAAAACCTTCAAGGAAGTGTGATTTCCCAAAACGCTATGTACCAAAGTTCAAGCAAAGAAGGTATTAGTGATAGAGGCGGAAACGGAACCTCTATAATAAAGGATAACGCTTACGTTAAACCAAAAATTGAGAAAATTGATGGTGGCGGGTTTCGTATTCTAGAAAATAAATAAAAGCTCATTATACATTTAACTTCAAAATAAAATATGTTGATGAAAAAACTTGTGATTGTTCTGTTTATATTTGGCATATCGCCTCATCCTTATGCCCAATCAGGGCCACCCGAACCGCCAATAGGAAAACGCTGGGTAATAAACCCTGATTTTTCAGATGAATTTAATGGTGAAACTTTAGATTCAGAAAAATGGCATGATTATCATCCAACATGGAAGGGTAGAGAACCAGGTCTTTTCATGCCTTCGCAAGTGTCTGTAAGTGATGGTTACCTACAAATTAAAGGCGGAAAAATGGAAAAAGACACCATTATAAACGGGAAAACCTTCAATATAAAAGGAGGCGCTGTAGTTTCTAAAAAAACGGCCCTTTTTGGCTATTTTGAATGTCGGGTCAAAGCCGCTGCAACCACCATGTCCACCACATTTTGGTTTTCGGGAGGTGGTGGTAAAGGACCAAAAGGGTGTGACAACTACCATCAAGAATGGGACATCCAAGAATGTATTGGTAGAAGTGGCGATTTTGCTGGCAACTTTTTTTCTAACGGCATGAATTCTAATGGGCATTTTTGGTACACCGACTGCGATAAGGAAAGACACGATATAAGAGCGCCAGCCGTAAAGTTTGTTAATACAGAATTGGCTTCAAAAGATTTTCACGTGTACGGTGGTTGGTGGAGAGATGCAAAAACCGCATCGCTTTATTATGATGATAGGGCACCAAAACATATGAAGTTCTATGATGGCATACTTGAAAAACCTTTCAATAAACCCATGTACATGC
Organism: Salegentibacter agarivorans; assembly: GCF_900113135.1. Classification (GTDB taxonomy): domain Bacteria; phylum Bacteroidota; class Bacteroidia; order Flavobacteriales; family Flavobacteriaceae; genus Salegentibacter; species Salegentibacter agarivorans. The sequence continues at coordinate 79,782 of NZ_FOOH01000004.1, forward strand.
GATTGGTGTCTGAAACGTATCCCTATCCCTGGATAGAATTACCTACCGACGAAGAATTAGCTGATGATACCAAAAACACGGTGTATTATGATTGGGTAAGAAGTTACGATTTGGTTGATGTAGAGGATAAATCGATAGATCAGTCTTATGAAACGGGTCTAAATTTATATAACGAAAGTGTCATTTTTTCAGATTTGGAAATTGAATTAGAAACTAGCGATGTATTGAAAATTCCTTTACGTTACAAAGCCAATCAGCATAGAAAAATACATATAAAAATTTCTGAAACCACAGATAGACTCAAGGAAAAGTGGGATAAGAAAGTTATTGAAAAAATAATAGATGTCTATCCGGGTTATGGAAATATCGGTGTTATTTTTAACCTTGAACAAAAGTTGTCTAAATCGGCAAGCTATATTGTAGAAGCATTGATTAAAGATGTAAACGATGATAACCAAACTAGAAAAGCATTAGACACGAGTACTATGTTTTTTACCATTCATTAATTTTATTTGATATTGATACTAGCTGAAAAATATATAATGAAAAAAAATAGGGTTACTATTCGCATTGTTTGGATGGTGTAATATGTTTTATGCACAAACACGAAAGCAAGATTTTAATTTCGATTGGAAATTTACATTAGTTGAAGACACCAAACTTCCAACCAACCTGCCTCTGGACGATGCGGCGTAATGGAGAGACGTTCGTTTGCCACACGATTGGAGTGTAGAAGGTTCGTATAGTGAAGATTTCGATGGCGCTACTGGATATTTGCCTGGTGGAGCGGGGCTTATCAAATGCATTGTTATAGATAAGTATGATAAAACACGGAAAACTTAAAGGGTGACTGGGAAATTTCCAGGGTTGGGAACAAAGATTCTAGATTTTTTTAGAATATATTCTTTGAAACACCATATTAAAAAAGAAGTTAGGACTAGTATCATCACTTATCTAACTGTTCTACCATAAAAAAATTACGAGGTTCAAATTCCATTAAAAAGTTACCAAAGAAAAATAACACATATCTTCTGCTATAGTAGACATATGTTTTCTTGTTTCTTAATAAAAATACAAATATTTGGTTTAAATAATAGACTGAATGAAAAAGTTAACGTTTAAACTAATAAGTTTGGTATTCCTATTTGGAGGCTGCTTGTTAATTACTGCCCAATCCTCACCAAAACCTAATGTAATTTTTATACTTGCCGATGACCAGGGATATGGAGATATGGCTATTAACGGGAACCCTTTGCTTAAAACCCCTCACATAGATGAATTGGGTAAAGAAGGCATATATCTAACAAACTTTCATACTGAAACCACCTGTTCACCCACTAGAGCTGGATTAATGACTGGTCAGTATGCTAATAAAGTAGGGGTTTGGCATACAGTTAAAGGCCGAGAGCTATTGGACAGGAGATTTATGACGATAGGCCAGGCTTTCAATGATGGCGGATATGCCACAGGGATCTTCGGGAAATGGCATCTGGGAGATTATGAAGGATATAGGCCCGATCAACGAGGTTTTGACGAAGCATTTGTATGCCGTGGCGGAGGTGTAAGCCAGATTGCAGACTTTTGGAACAACGACTATTTTGGAGACACCTATTTTAGGAATGGAAAGCCGGAAAAGATTACTAATAATAAATTTTGTACAGATGTCTGGTTCGATAACGCTTTTGCTTTTATAACAAAAAAATCAAAGCAAGGCCAACCTTTTTTCTGTTATATTCCCACCAATGCTGCACATTCACCATATTTTGCACCTCAGCAGTATCTGGATATGTACCAGAACAAAGAGGGAGTCCTTAATGCCGCATTTTATGGAATGATTACCAACATCGATCATAATCTGGGACGTTTGCAAAAACTGCTACGAGAATTGAATATAGCAGATAACACTATTCTCGTATACACCTCCGATAACGGTTCAACCCTAAGAGGACCTAAAGAAAAAGCTTATAATAGTGGATTAAGAGGAAGAAAAGGATCTGAATATGAAGGGGGCCATAGACTACCTCTTTTTATCTACTGGAAAGATGGAAAATTAACCGGCGGTAAAAGATTGGATGAATTGACTTCATATGTGGATCTAATGCCAACCCTTTTAGATTTATGCGGTATTAAAGTCCCAAAAAACCTTGATGGGGTAAGTTTAGAAAACTATCTATATAACAAACCCCATAATCTTAAGGAAAGAGTAATCGTGTCCAATACCCAGCGACAGGATTCCTTACAAAAATGGAAGAATACCTCAATCATGAAAGAGCATTGGAGGTTAATCACCAATGCGGAAAAAGTAGAACTTTATAATTTAGAAACCGATTGGGGCCAGCAAAATAATATAGTACAGGAACATCCTGAAGTGGTTAAAAATTTAAAAGATGCTTATGAAGATTATTGGGCAAATATCTCCGTCAATGCCCATAAATATAACCTTATTCCTGTAGAGCCGGGTAAAGAAGCCTTTATGACTGCAGATGATTGCCACGAATCGGATGGAGCCGTCGCCTGGACACCTTATCATGTACGAAATGGCGAAGGGGCTAAAAATGGTTTCTGGACTATTGATGTTAGAGAAGCGGGGTACTACACCATTTCTCTAAGGCGATACCCAAAAGAAACCAATTTAGCTATCAATGACCCGGCACCTGAAGGCGATCCGGTTCCTGGTACTTCTCCAAGCTATCCACCGGGCAAAATTCTAAATTTCAAAAAGGCATCTATACTAATGAATGGAAAGCCTAAAAAGGAAAAAATGATCAAAGACAATCCTATTGAGATCAATTTCAATACAAAATTGTCCAAAGGCATGCTAAAGCTAAATGCCAGTTTTATAGATGATAAGGCGCAAAGATTGGATGCTTATTATGTATATATCAACAAAACAGCCAGGCCTTAGCAGATAGGTTTTATAAATGATTTATTCTACAAAGGCTCGTGAAAACTTAAAAGATTGACCAACCCATGCATAAAAAAAACATCAAACCTAGCCTACTTTTTTTCTTCTTTATGATAATGCTTTCAGCCAAATCTCAGGAAATAGGGAAGCAACCTCCAAATATAGTATGGATCGTCTCAGAAGATAATTCCAAACATTATTTAAAACTTTTTGACGATAACGGGGTAGAAACACCAAATATCGCCAATCTGGCAGAAGAAGGAATCCTTTTTACGCGGGCATTTTCCAATGCCCCGGTTTGTAGTGTGGCCAGGTCAACTATTATTTCTGGATCTTATGCCCCGAGGATTGGGGCGCAATACCATAGAAAATCCAAAATAGTACCCATGCCCGATTCAATAGATATGTTCCCTGCTTATTTAAGAAAAGCTGGATATTACACTACAAATAATAGTAAAGAAGATTACAACCTTATAAAAGGAGAGGATGTTTGGGACGATTCTTCTAAAAATGCCACGTGGAAGAACAGGGAGAAAGGCCAGCCTTTTTTCCATGTCTTTAATATTGGAACAACGCATGAGTCTGGCATCCATTTTCAAAAAGAAGATATAGAAACCATTGCCACCGTAACAAGTGAGGCTAGTTTTAAGGTACAACCCACGCATCCCGAAACCAAAATTTTTAAATATACCAATGCACGCTATCGGGACAAGATGATAAAGATGGATAAAGAAGTAGGCCAGGTGGTCCAGGAATTGGAAAAAGAGGGACTTCTGGAAAATACTTTTATTTTTTACTACGGGGACCATGGCGGAGTCCTGCCCGGTAGCAAGGGCTATTTATATGAAACAGGCCTGCATGTGCCTTTGGTTGTACGTATACCGAAAAAGTACAAAAACCTAGTAAACTGGGATTCTGGAAGTAAAACTGGACGCTTTGTAAGTTTTGTAGATCTGGCACCCACCGTGCTTCATCTCGCCGGTGTCAATGTTCCCAGGCAAATGGATGGAAGGCCTTTTTTAAGTAATAATTTAAAGCATGAAATACCTGAAACGCAAACTATCACTTATGCTTATGCCGATCGGTTTGACGAGAAGTATGACATGGTGAGATCAATAAGAAAAGGAAAATATAAATACATTAGAAATTTTCAGCCTTTCAATCCTGATGCGCTAATGAATGAATACCGGTACAAACAGCTGGCTTATAAGCAATGGAAATCTCTATATGAGCAGGGAAAATTGAATAAAATACAGGCTAAATTCTTTCAACCTAAAGCTGCTGAAATGCTTTTTGACCTGGAAAAAGATCCTTACGAAACCAACAATCTGGCAAAAAACTCCAAGTTAAAACATACCCTGATAGATTTACGTAAACACCTGGATCATTGGATGATGAACATGCCCGATCTATCTTTCTACCCGGAATACCATCTCCTTGAACATGCTGTTGAAAATCCGGTTGCTTTTGGTCAGCAGCATAAGCAGGATATCATTAGGTACCATAAAGTTTCCCAATTAATGTTACAAAATTTCAGCGGAGTCAAACATAAACTTGAATCTTACCTCCAATCTAAAGACCCATGGGAACGATATTGGGCTTTAATAGTGTGCAGCAGTTTCAGAAAAAAAGCCAAAACATTAACGCCTCTGGTGAAATCTATGGCAGCACAAGATCCTAAAAGAATAAACAGAGTAAGGGCAGCACAATTCCTTGGTCTTATAAAAAAAGAAAACCCTGCTCCTGTAATGCTGGACGCACTTTATGCTACAGACAGGCCTATGGAAGCCCTTCTTATTTTGAATATGATAACGGTGTTAAATTCGCAGGATTTAAATTATAACTTCTTTATTGATCCTCAAAAAATCGATCCCAAAGTACTGGAAGAGCAACTGGTAGCTGCCCGTATTAAATATTTAAACAATTGAACTAGGAAGTATAGCGGTTCCGCAATGCGGAAAAAAGTAGATAAAATTTCATGTAATCTTCCCTGGGCTTCAGATTAAAAGCCTTTGAAAAAACAGATAATCATTTGTTGCCTAAAAAAAACCCTGAGTATTGTACCTAAAAGATATCAATTAAGAAATTAGCTGTAATAACCCTATTAGGATTGTACCCAGCAGACATTTATGATAAAAATTAAATACCGGGGGGCCTATTAAATAAATCAAAATGAAATATAAAAAATTATTAAATCTAGTGTTTTTAGAAGCTGTTTTTAGCATGTCGGTGTTGCTATATGCCCAGGCTCCTTCTTCTGAAAATTATACTCCAGACTGGGAGTCTTTAGAGAATGTGAATCCTGCTCCAGACTGGTTTAGGGATGCCAAATTTGGAATTTACACCCACTGGGGACCGGTATCGGCAGCCTTTGTAGGCTCCGACCCTGATAAATTTTATGCAGGCTGGCATGGGATGAAAATGTATGAAGACGGCCAGAAAGTACCTACCAAAAATGGGAAACCAACCACAAACTATGAGCATCATGTGGCACAGCTCGGGGACCCAGCTGAATTTGGATACAAATATTATATTGAGAATTTTGATACTTCCGGTTTTGATGCAAAAGAATGGGCAGAATTGTTTAAACTTTCCGGGGCAAAATTTGCCGGCCCGGTGGCTATGCACCACGATAATTTCGCCATGTGGGATTCAAAATCCACCCGCTGGAATTCCATGAATTATGGTGGTATAGATCCTTCCGCAACATTGAAAAAAGAGATCGAAGCCAGGGGCATGAAATACATGGGGTCTTTTCACCATGCCTTTACATGGATGTATTTTGCCCCGGCCCATGCTTATGGAGGGGTAGATCCAGAAGACTACGATCTTTATACCAATCCTCATTCGCTGGAATCTACCACTCCAGATAAACAGTTTTACCAAGCATGGTGGGAAAAAATAAAGGAATTCATAGATGTGTACCAGCCAGATCTAATATGGTTTGACTGGTGGCTGGAAAATATGGACGAAGAGACCCGTAAAAAATTCCTCGCTTATTATTATAATAAAGGCCTGGAATGGGGAAAAGATGTGGTGGTTTGTTATAAAGAGGATACTTTCTCTGAAACTACTGCCGTTAAAGATTATGAACGTGGGCGACCCAATCAACCCAAAAATAATGTCTGGCTTACAGATACTTCACCGGGTGCTTGGTTTTACAGGCCTAACGCCAAGTTTAAAACTCCCAACGAAATAATTGACATTTTGATAGACATTGTTTCTAAAAACGGTTCCATGTTGCTAAATGTACCTCCCAACCCTGATGGGTCCATCCCCCAGGAAATGACAGACCTACTTACCGATATCGGAAAATGGCTTAAAATCAACGGAGAGGCCATCTACGGAACCCGTCCCTGGACCATTTTTGGAGAAGGCCCTACGCGCTTGCCAGAAGGTGGTCACAAGGTGGAAAAGATTAAAATAGAATATAGAAATTCTGATATACGCTTTACGAAAAAATCAGAAAAAGAATTTTATGTGATTGTAATGGATAAGCCTGATCGAGAAACACTTGTTAAATCGTTAAGCACTCAAATTGGGGTTTTAAATTCTTCTATTAAAAATATAGAATTGCTTGGGAGCGATGAAAAAGTTGAATGGAATTTAGATGAGGAAGGGCTTACTATTAGGGCCCCCACTAATCTACCCTCAGAATATGCCCTTTCATACAAAATTGTTTTGGAAGGATATACAGAAAATGATATTGGAGGCGCTGTTGAAGACCATGTAGATTAAAATCAAGCAAAATGAATAAAACAAAAATTATTACGTTGTTAATTTTAATTTTGTACACTGTGTTATCATGTGTAGGAGATAAAAAAGAAACCACAACCAAAAGAGACACTGCCTTTCCTTATAAGTTACCAGCTGAAAAGCCTGATATTCCATTGAGTGCGGCACTAGAACGAAATTACACCAATTACATGGCTCCTCGGCCAGAAGATAATGAACTATTTTCCCAGTTTAAATATACGAAATTGAAAGGCTTTGATTATAATGATCATGACGGGACCATTTCACGACGGGACCCTTCAAAGGTGATCTTCGCCAACGGCAAGTATTATGTTTGGTACACCTATAGGAATACCCCCACCCCACCCCAGGGAGCCGAAAAAAGCAATGAAAGCATTCCATCGTCTGACTGGGACCTGGCAGAAATATGGTATGCCACCAGTGAAGATGGCCTCACCTGGGAGGAGCAAGGAGTCGCTGTTCCCAGGCCACCAAAACCAAATGTAGGCTGGAGATCGGTTAGTACAGCCGATATATTAAAATGGGAAGGAAAGTACTACCTGTATTATCAAGGCTTTATGGAAGCAAGTGGAAAACGGGGTGACGATTGCCCGGTAGTAGTATCATACTCTGATTCGCCTGATGGCCCATGGATCCCACATAACGAAATTGTAATCCCGAATGGGGCTCCCGGTGAATGGGATCAATTTTCCATTCATGATCCTCATCCCTTTGTTTATAAGGGAAAAATCTATTTATATTATAAATCTGATTTTGATGGTGACCCACGTCTGGTCCGCATGCAGGGTTTAGCGACTGCTAACAATCCTTTAGGTCCATTCAAAAAGCATCCTTTAAACCCAGTCATCAATTCCGGTCACGAAACATCTCTATTTCCTTTTAAGGAGGGTATGGCTGCTATGGTTACCAGAGATGGGAACGAGCATCATACCATTCAGTATGCCGAAGATGGTGTCAATTTTGATATTGCCTCCATCGTAACGCTCCTTCCTACCGCCGCTGGCTCCTTTATACCGGATGCATTTACTAATACCAGTAATGGTCGTGGTATTACATGGGGTTTATCTCATTTTACAAATGTTACCAACTGGTCAGAAAATCATGCGGTCCTCACCCGTTTTGATTGCGACCTGAGTCAGGATATACATGATCCAGATATGAAACACCATAACGAATACTATAAACCTGAATTTTATTATAAACATAGCCTCAACGAAAAGCAGCTTCAAAGAATAACAAAATCTAACAAAGCCAAGCAAGCTTCTTCAAAATAACTTAAGATTTGAACCCTCACTTTCATTGTAGGAAAATCAGCATACACTATTGCATGAAAGTTTTTTTAACACCCTGAAATATCTTTGACCATATGTTGCTAATAAAAACTTATATGTAGCATTCCATAAAAGCATAGCCATTTAGCTTTATCAAAAAACCAATATTATGCTTAAAACTACTCAGATCTACTTTTGTCTCTTTTTTCTGCTGTTGGGCTCAATAACTTTTTCCAAGGATATTTATGTTGCCACGGACGGGAATGACGCTAGTGGGGATGGAACAATCAATAATCCATATAGGACTTTTGAAAAAGCCATATCCGAGATGTCTGCTGGAGATGTTTGTATTATTCGTGAAGGCGTTTATAATGAATCTTTAATTATTAATAAAAATGGAAGTGTTGGTAATTATTTAAAATTTAAAGCTGCTGATGGTGAAAAAGTAAATATAAGAGCTACATCTAAAATTAATGATTGGCAATTGCATTCTGGTAATATTTACAAAGCCAACGTTAATATGTCTATTGATGGTAGATTTAGAGCTGTTTATCATAATGGAGAATACATGGATTTGGCAAGATGGCCCAATAATACAGACAACAACCGTTGGACTGTAGATTGTTCTCCTGCTACAGGAGGCGATGCCGGCACTAGTATTACTGGTGATGGCATTCCGGATTACGATTGGGAAGATGGTGGACTAATTTATTATTTAGGTGCACATTCTGGAACTAGTTGGACCAGGGCCATAACCGCCAGTACAACATCTAGTATTAGCCATACTGAAGTTGATATTAATAAATGGCCATTTAGTGTTCATAATGTTAGTGTATGGAGAAATTACCCGGGAAATAATCGTGGGCAGTTTTTTCTATTTAATAAATTAGAAGCATTAGATCATGCGAGAGAATGGTTTTATGATAGCGGGACTAGTACACTTTATCTCCAAACAGCTGATGGGAATATGCCAGCAGATGGAGCTGTGGAATACGCAAAACATAAATATGCCGCTCAAATCTCAGGAGAATATATCATTTTGAATGGACTAAATTTCTTCGGCGGTAGTGTAAAAGTAGATAATAATGCGGATAATAACCAAATACTTAATTGTAAAATAATTCATGGTAGTGAAGGGCATGATGATTTAAATAATACATCCGCTCAAGTGGGTGAAGCTACCCTTCAAGTTCTTGGAGACAACACCTTGATAAAAGGCTGCACTATAGATCACAGCTCTGTGAGCGGAATAGTCATAGCCGGTTGGGCAGCTTCAAATTGCACTATAGAGGGGAATAGTATTAGCAACATGGACTATTTAGGTATTCACGCATCCCCCATTAGAACTAGTGGTGACAATGTAAAAGTTTTAGAAAACACCATTACTAATGCCGGTAGAGATGGTATGTATGTAGCTGGCTCTAATTGTGAGATTGCCTACAATGATGTTTCCAATTCACAGAAAATTAATAGTGATTCCGGTGTATTTTATACAGTTGGTAATGCCAGTTTAAAAAATAATAAAATCCATCACAACTGGTTTCATGATGCTACGGCTCCTTCTTATTCTCATAATCCTAATGATCCGGGTAAAGCAGCCGGTATCTATTTAGATAATAATAGTAAAGGCTATACGGTGCACCACAACGTGGTTTGGAATGTATCCTGGAGTGGTTACCAAGTAAACTGGAACAATACTAATCTTGACTTTTTTCATAATACCATTTGGAATACCGAACGCGCTATGGATTCTTGGGTGAATGGTTACCCACAAGAAAATAATAAAATTTATAATAATTACTCCAATAAAGGAGATTGGCATACTGGAAATGGCCCTCAAGAATTTGATATTCAAAATAACATTATTGCTAACACCACCCCTTTTGAAGATCCAGCCAATATGAATTTCATGCCAAAATCAGGTAGTGAACTTATAGATGCAGCTTCAATTATTTCTGGTTTTAATAAGCCATTTCAAGGATCTGCTCCTGATATTGGAGCCTATGAAAAATTTGGCACTAGATGGACCGCTGGTGTGAATGCTATTAAAGATACTGGTGAAGGCCAACCCATATCCATCTTGGACACTCAGTTTACCATTTCTGCGACAACAGAAACTTGTCCGAATAAAGACAATGGCACAATTAACATAGTTGCTGATGTAGCACAAGATTACTCGGTTAATATCAATGGTACAGATCAAAATTTCACAAATCAATTAAACCTCGAAAACTTAAAACCAGATGTCTATGAGTTATGTATTTCAATAAATGACAACCCGGAAAGCCAATGTTTTAGTATTGAGATTAAAGAGGCCACACAACTCTTCAGCAATTCTTCATTGACCAACAAAAAGTATTCTATCAACATACAAGAAGGTACAGCACCATTTGTTATATCCGTAAATGATAAAGTAATTTATGAAACATACGAACAATCACTAGCCGTAAATGTAAATCAAGGTGATGAAGTTAAAATAAAATCCAGTAAAGATTGCGAAGGGGAAATTATTGAGATAATTGATATGTATGACAGTATAATATCTTATCCTAACCCCACCAATGGAGATTTTCAACTCCAATTGCCTGTTAACGAAGGTAAAATCTCTATAGAATTATATGATATCTACTCACGCTTAATATCATCTAAGGTATATGTTATTGAATCAGGAAAAGTAAACCTAAGCTTACATAACGAACCCTCAGGAATGTATTTTGCCAGAATACTGGGCGAAAATCCTGTTTATGTTAAAGTGATAAAGAAATAAATTATGAAAAAAATAAATTTATTAATAGGATTCGTGATTTTTGTAGCTGCCTGTACTGCAGACGGAGAAGATGAAGACCCTATAGAAAACCAGGCACCTTCACAGGTTGATTCTTTAATATATCCGTCTGACAATCTACTTTGTGCCGATAATACAATAGATTTTGAATGGGAAGCATCGACAGATCCTGATGGTGATGATATATCCTATCTACTCGAAATAACCAGAGATATTGATTTTTCTACAATAGATCATTCGTTTACCCTTATCTCCACATCTAAATCCACGACTTTGGAAAAAGATATTGCATATTATTGGCGTGTTAAGGCAATAGATAGTAAAAATTTAGGTAGTGATTATTCTACAGTATACCAATTTTACACAGAGGGGGTGGGAGAAACAAATCATATTCCTTTTGCACCAGAATTGATAGCCCCTAGCCTCAATGAAGTAGTGTCTGGGACATCTTCTACTTTAGAATGGGATGCAAATGATGTTGATAATGACCCATTAATTTTTGATATTTATTTTGATACTGAAAATCCGCCTATAACAAAAATTGGTGATAATCAAAGTGATAAAACCCTAAGCGTTGATATAAATGCAGTTACTACTTATTATTGGAAAGTTGTTGCTAAAGATGGCAAAGGAGGACAGTCTGTAGGTCAAGTATGGAGTTTTAGCACAAACTAATTTTATTTTACAAAACGACTCATCTTTAATTGGCTGTTTAAACATCACTTATAAGGAATTTAATTATTTGACTTTTACTTGTGTTCCCAGCAAATGTTTTAGAGGATTTGATTTATTATTTTCGCTATTATTAAACCAAATCAATTAAAATCATAAATGTTGATGGGACTAGTAATGACGAAAGCACCTTTAACACAACGACTTGTAGTTTTCTGTAAGTTATAATGGATGCTATTTTTCCTAAATTAATACTTAGCAGGAAGTGTATAAATTATATTCTTCTTTGTGAAAAGAAAATTATTTAAGGCAGCATTATATGCTTCACAAATAAGTTGTAGTTATGTCAGCCCATTTTAGAGTAACTGCAAAAAGTGCTTCAGGTTTCTAAAATTTGAGTGAATAAATAGCATCATTCGGTCATTAATTCACTATCAGCGACTTCGAATTCCTTCTATATAATGCGATCTCTTTCAAGAAGATGTTCCCCCTGGGCTTTTTCAAATTCTTTTTTGAACCCCTCGGTTTAACAAAAAAATTTAAGTATTTTTATTAGTGTGTAAACACAAGCAATAATTTAGTTAAAATCTATTTTTTGCATACTTAAATATTTTAATTTTTTGCTTGTTTTATGTTAACCAGACACACATTTTTTTGTAATAAAATTATTTCCTTTACAATTGTTCTAAACAACTAAAAATTCCACAAATTGTTGCTTTAAATATGAGAAAATTTTGGTTCCTCAAGTATAGTTTAGTTATAATAAACCTCCTTTTCACTGGTTCCCTTTTATTATTTGCTCAAGAAGCTCAAATCAGTTTTGAACGGATAACTACAAATGACGGTTTATCGCAAAGTGATATCAATTCTATTTATCAAGATCAAGCTGGATTTATGTGGTTTGGCACTCATGATGGGCTCAATAAGTTTGATGGGTACAATATTGAGGTATACAAGCCCCAAACACAAATATCCCATTCTATAAGTAGCAATTTAGTATTCGCAATTACCGGAGATGAAAAAGGAAATCTTTGGATTGGAACTACCGGCGGAGGGTTAAATTTTTACAACAGCAATACAAAACAATTTACAACTTTTAAACATGAAGAAAATAACCCGAAAAGTTTAATTAGCAACCATGTAAATAATGTCTTTCTGGATTCTAGAAATAAACTATGGATAGGAACTAATAAAGGCTTAAATATGCTAGATCTAAATGATCCAAAAGAGGAATGGGATTTCTTGAAAATTACTTTATCAGGAAATAATGCATCGGATAGGATACCTATCAATACGATTTTTGAAGATAACTGTGGAAACATATGGGTTGGCAAACAAAATGAGTTATTTCGCTCTAACAATCAAAAAGAAGTTTCTCCCCATTTTGCAAAGGTTAATAAGAAGCTTGGTTTACTTAACTATAACATACAAGCCATTGCAGAAGATAAATTGGGAAATTTATTTTTTGCTACCACCCAGGGTCTTTACTTTTCACGAAACAACTCAGGCCATTTAGAAAAATCGCAATTTGTTCACCCCGGTTCTTTCAACGACATCAAAGTAGACAATCAAAATCAGATTTGGGGTGGAACAGATCAGGGGTTAATATATATTGACAATAGCGGCAATTTTCCCAAATTTTCTCAAAAATTTGTTTACGATCCGATTAACATCAATAGTATAAGTAAAAACATTATAAAGTCAATTTTTATTGATAACACAGGGATAATATGGATTGGAACAAACGGTGGTGGAATAAACAAGTACAATCCAGCCCGTAAAAGGTTTCAACATATTAGAAAAACGATTGATACTACTAGCTTAAGCTATGATAAAATAAGATCCATATTTGAGGATAGCAACCAAAACCTATGGATTGGGACTGAAGGCGGAGGATTAAACCTTCTTACCGAAAACGAGACGGATATCAATCATTACTCGACCTTTAAAAAATTTAGCTCTGTATTAAAAATTTTCGTATTAACAGAACTCCAATTAAAAAATAAAAGATGGTTGATTATTGGAGCTGAAGGAACACCTGGCCTCTATAAACTAGACATCACAAATCCAAAAAAATTAAAGGAGAAAGCAATCATACCTATCCCTAATGTCCCCTCCAGTGTTTTTTCTCTTTTAACAGATAGCGGTGGCAATCTATGGATAGGTACATATAACCAAGGGGTACACCGTTGGCTGAATAAAGGTGATTCTTTACAAAAATTCGAAAAGAACAACTTTACCTACGACTCTAATTCCCAAAACAGTATTGGTCATAATATTATAAGAAGTATATATGAAGATAGTAAAGGGAATATGTGGTTTGCGACCGGAAATGGATTATCACGTCTTTCCCCGGATCAGGTATGGAAAAAAAATCCCCGGTTCATTAATTATAGGCATAAAGACGCTGACACATCAACAATAAGCCATAATTATATTTTAAGCCTACACGAAAGCAAACAGGGGGATATTTGGATTGGCACCTTTGGAGGAGGACTTAATAAATATGTTCCTCAATCACAGACTGGACCGGAACATTTTGTTAGGTACACTGAAAAAGATGGCCTTTCTAATAATGTAATAAAAGGGATTCTGGAAGATTCTCTTGGAAATCTCTGGCTGTCTACAAACAATGGTCTTTCTAAATTTGATCCGGAAAAAGAAACTTTCAGAAACTACAGTGTTTACGATGGCCTGCAAAACAATGAATTTCAGGAATTGGCATATCTAAAAAGGTATGATGGTGAAATGCTTTTCGGAGGGATAAACGGTTTCAATGCCTTTTATCCAGATGAGATTCAAGATAATCTAATTCCGCCGGAAACTGTGATTACCAATTTTTCAATCTCAAATAATCCGGTTGAAGTAGGAGAAAAAATTAATGGCAAAACCATTTTAGAGAAATCCATCCTAAATAAAAATAAGGTAGAATTGAAGTATTTTCAAAATAATGTTTCTTTCGAATTCGCGGCTTTACACTATGCTTCTCCTAAAAAAAACAATTTTGCATACCTGTTAGAGGGTTTGCAAGACGATTGGATCCATACCACTTCAGATAACCGTATCGCTACCTATACCAACCTTAGCCCCGGCAACTATACCTTAAAAGTGAAATCTTCAAATAACGATGGTATCTGGGACCCTACTCCTACTATGCTGAATATAGAAATCACACCTCCCTTTTGGAAAACAACTGCAGCCTATATTTTTTACAGTTTATGTATCCTTGCTTTTTTAATTGGCCTTTGGAAATATACCATCATCAGCACCACTAAAAAACATGATCTGGAAATCGAACATCTGGAGAAAGAGAAAAATGAGGAAGTGCAACAAATGAAGCTGGATTTTTTCACCAATATATCCCACGAATTTCGCACTCCTTTAACCCTTATAAAAGGACCCCTGGAATACCTGCAACAAAAAGGAAGAGAATTAGATTATAATATTGTGGAGCACCAGTACGCTTTAATGTATAAAAACACCAAATATTTATTAAGACTGGTAACCCAATTACTGGATTTTCAAAAAATAGATAAGGGCAAAATGCAGTTAAATCTTAGAAAAGGGAATATTGTGAGATTTATAGAAGAAGTTGGAGAACCTTTTAAATTTATCAGCGAAAAGAAAAATATCAATTATAAAATAAATGCTGAAGAAAGGAAAATCTATAGTTATTTTGACCCTGATGCCTTGGAAAAAATCCTAAACAATTTACTGTCCAACGCCTTTAAGTTCTGCCCGCAAGGAGGCTATATTATCGTTAATATAAAAAGGGAATTTTCATCCAGTAAAAAAGACCAAAATAGTAAACAGGCATCAGAAGAAATTTTAATAGAGATTACAGATTCTGGCGCTGGAATATCAGCTGCTAAAAAAGAGAGAATATTTAAAAGATTTTACTCTCAAAACAGCCCCTCTCAGGCTAATGTTGGGACAGGAATAGGCCTGAGCTATACCAAAAGTCTTGTAGATTTGCATCTGGGAACAATAGATATTGCAAACGAAAAGGATGCTAGATCGACTTTTATAGTAACCCTTCCCAAAAACAAAATAGCATACTTAAATAAACCAGGAATCAACATTAGTGAAGATTCCAGTAAAGAAATTATTTTGAATCCTTCTAATTCTTCTTCTTATTTAGTTTCTTTAAATGACGAGAAAAATGATGAAGATATTTCTAAAGACAGAGCTGAGTTCCCAGTTATTTTAGTGGTAGACGACAATAAGGATATACGAACTTTTATAAAGCAAAGCCTAAAAGACCAGTATAATATTCATGAAGCTCAAAATGGTAAAGAGGGATTTGAAAAGGCTAAAGCCATTGTTCCAAACATAATTATAAGCGATCTAATTATGCCTGAAATTGATGGAATAGAATTTTGCAAAAAGTGCAAAAATATGCAAGAAACCAGCCATATCCCTTTTTTATTATTAACGGCAAAAGACTCCAAGGAAAGTGAACTGATAGCTTTGGAAAGTGGAGCGGATGACTATCTTCTAAAACCTTTTAATTTAGAACTCCTCCAATTAAAACTTAAAAATATAATCACGCGACGAAACCTTTTAAGAAAGCGTTTCAATAGGGAAATCATATTAAAACCAGAAGATGTGACCGTAACATCAGCAGATGAAAAATTTCTGGAAGAAGCTATGGCTATTGTGGAAAAAAATATGATGAATACCGATTTTAGTGTGGAAATGATGGTAAAAGAAATGGGATTGAGCCGTAGTAACCTTTATCTCAAACTTAAAGAAATTACAGGTCTCTCTTCTAGTGAATTCATCCGGAACATCCGGTTAAAGAGGGCAGTTCAATTATTGGAACAAAGCGACCTTTCAGTAAAAGAAATCATGTATATGACAGGTTTTAACACTGCCTCCTACTTTGCAAAATGCTTTAAAAAACAATTTGGAAAAACTCCCAGTGAGTATGTCAATAAAAATCCATCAGCTTAAAAAAATATCTGATGAATTAGCATTTTTGTCTAATTTCTAATAAGACTCTGTTTTCTATTACAACACTTATGAGCATGAACTAAAGTCTTCAGAGAATTGACAGGTTTTTTTATCTTATTTAATTGCCCCCCTCACTTATTTTTATACACCTATATTATTACAGAATAAAAGGTAATTAATCATATGTTATGGTATAAAAATCATCAATAGCTAAAATTCCCCTTAAATCTTTGGATTTTTACTGTGGTTCAAAAATAATTTTCAAGCCTACTAACTATAGAAGGTACTTTTGAAGTTTCAATTAATTCATATCACCATAAAATTTTAAGAAAATGAAGAATAAAATTCCAGAGAATAAAGATAAAAACAGCCGAAGAAAATTTATACGAAATTCATCCCTGGCTTTTGCAGCCATTCATATCATTCCACGACATGTTCTCGGGAGGGGCTTTACAGCGCCCAGCGATAGAATTGGATTGGGTTTTATAGGTTTGGGAAAACAAAGCAGAGGGCTTTCTTCCAGTTTTGCTAAATCTCAGGATGTTGAAATTATTGCAGGTTCTGATGTTTGGAAAACCAAAAACGACTGGTTTAAAAATCATGTGAAATATCAATATGCAGATAGAGCAAATTCAAGTTCTCTAGGAAACATCCAAACCTATCTGAATTATAAAGAACTTCTGGAAAGAAAAGACATTGATGCAGTAGTAATCGCTACTCCAGACCATTGGCATGGCATACAGAGCGTAGAAGCCATGAAAGCCGGAAAAGATATTTATTGTGAAAAACCCCTAACCCATATTATTAAAGAAGGAAGGGAGATTGTAGACACGGCAAACAAAACCAATAGGATCGTCCAAACAGGAAGTATGCAACGATCTTCAAATAACTTTAGAAAAGCCTGTGAACTGGTAAGGAATGGCTATTTAGGCGAAATTAAAAAAGTCTTGGTAAATGTGGGGGACCCCGCCCGTCCATACGATTTGCCAAAGGAAACTACCCCTAACGAAATCAACTGGGAAGATTGGTGTGGCCCCGCCCCCCTACTCGCATATAACCACAGGCTGGCACCCTCTAGAAATGATGTGGATTTCTGGCCAGATTGGCGATTATTTGAAGAAGTAGGAGGAGGCATCTTGAGTGACTGGGGTGCTCATATGTTTGATATTGCGCAATGGGGACTTGGGATGGACCATTCAGGACCGGTAGAATATATTCCTCCAACTAACCCGGCAGCAGTCCGAGGATTAAAAATGTACTATGATAATGGAATTGAAATGGTACATGAAGATTTTGGCCGTGGCTGGGGTGTACGTTTTATAGGAAACAATGGTACTCTGGATATAAGCAGAAGTTATTTAGACTCTACCCCTGCGAACCTAAGCCTAACAAGCATAAAAAAATCCGATATTCATTTATATGACTCGTCAAACCATCATCAGGACTGGTTAAATGCAATAAAGAACAGAACTCAACCAATTTGCAATGCAGAAACCGGACATCGCTCAGCTACTATCTGCAATATTGCTAATATCGCCTATAACCTTAAGCATCCTTTAAAATGGGATCCAAAAAAAGAAAAGTTTCAAGGGGATAGACAGGCTAATAAAATGAGAAAAAGGGTACACAAAAAAGCCTAAGAAAGTTCTACACATCACGAATGATCTTCTTTACAGGAAGTTTCTTGTGTAGAAGAGATCAGAAGTAGCCAGGCTTGGATTTACGACCTAAAATGAGATTCTGGTAATTTAAAATCCAGTTTTACCCTCTAACGAAAATTTTTAACCATGATAATAAAAACAGATTTAATTAAACAGTTACTTATACTAGGAATTCTACTGATAGGAAGCACTTCATTATTTGCGCAAAATACGCCATACCTTAAAAAAGGGGACGACCAGGACCTTTTGAGGAAAGATTGGGAACTGGTTAAAAGTATGTCTGATGAATTCAATGGAAAAAAAATCAATGAAAAAAAATGGCAAATTTCCGGACAAGGCTGGATTGGAAGGCCACCCGGTTTATTTCTTCCTGAAAACATTAACGTTCAGGAAGGAAAACTTCAAATAACCGCAAACATGCTTCCTGAAGAAGTTACAAGAAACAACAATACGTTCACCCATGGTGGTGGTTACGTAGGCTCCAGGGAAAGCATGAAATATGGGTATTATGAATGCCGAATGAAGGCAAACAAAACCTTTATGTCTTCCACCTTTTGGCTTATCAATGAAAGGAAAGATGCTAAAGGTTGTCTTAAACGTACAACCGAACTGGACATCCAGGAATGCGTAGGTGAAATTACCAATGATGCTAAATGGATGGCCAATTTCGACAGCTCCATGAACTCTAATACCCACAGTCGGGATATTCCTACAAACTGTGATTTTAAACAGGGATCTGAAAAAGCTAAAGCCTATATAGGTTCCAAAGTTTATGATGATTTCCATGTTTATGGAGTATGGTGGAAAAGCGAGGATGAAGTCTTATTCTTTTTAGACGGGAAATTCCATTCCAAAGTAAATCCGCCGGCAGATTTTAATATCCCAATGCATTTGAGGATGGTTGTGGAAACTTATGACTGGAATCCTGTTCCTCCCGATGGCGGCATGAACTATCTAAAAGAAGAAAGAACAACCTCCTATGACTGGGTAAGGACCTGGAAATTAAAAGAGTAAACGGTCATAAAATGTTATCAAAAATGAAGATAACATAATGCGTTTGACAAGACATTGTATTCCCAAACCTTACGTGATGCTTTTTTTACTTAACTAAAAAAGTGGATCATCTCAGCTGTAAAATGATCAAAACAGTTATTTGAATTTACACGAGCAGAAGTAATGTATTTGGAGATCCCAATAAGGGTGCCCATTAAAGGTATAATAGAGCTTAGAAAGATTTACTAAAAATTTTGAGATTTTGAAAAACCACAAAGCTTACGGCATAAACATGACTATTCTCAAAAGAATATCTTTTAATTTTCAATTTTGTTGTATTCAAAAACCAATTGTTTCCATCCTTCTTCTAAGCATATTCTCCTTAGGAAGTGCTCAGGAGAATAATTCCAAACACTACTCTAATCATGAGATCGAAGCGAAAGTAGACTCGGTTATGGCTACAATGTCTATGGAAGATAAGCTAGCGCAAATTACCGGGCCCCGGCTAAAAGAGATAATGGTAGATTACGAATTTTCAATTGAAAAATGTCGGGAAGTAATTCCAAATGGAATTGGTCATTTTTGTCAGTTTTCATCTGGTTTAATAAAGTCTCCGGAAGAATTAAGAGACCTGGTTCGAAAGATTCAGCATTATTTAATAACAGAAACAACCAATAAAATTCCTGCTATTTTTCATGAAGAAGCAATTACAGATTTTGCAACACAAGGAGCTACTACTTTCCCGCAACAAATTGGTGTAGGTTGTTCCTGGAACCCTGAAATAGTGAAGAAGAATGCTCGATCTACTGCTCAAAATATGCGTGCGGCAGGAGCCACTTTCGCACTCTCCCCAATGTTGGACCTCAGCCGTTCAGCGCATTGGAACCGAATTGAAGAAAGTTATGGAGAAGATGCGTACTTTACATCTAGAATGGGTGTTGCTTTTGCAAACGGTTTACAAGGTGATGACTTTAAAAGCGGTGTGGCAGCAACGGTAAAACACTTTGCCGGTTATGGTACATCCAATAATAATATAAAAGAATTATACGAGGAGTATTTAATGCCTCATGAAGCAGCCATAAAAATCGCAGATGCAAAAAGCGTAATGCCTTCTTATGGTAAATACAAAGCACTTGCCGTAACCGCAAATCCAATCATGCTAGACCAAATTCTACGTCAAGAAATTGGTTTTGACGGACTAGTGGTGAGCGATTATGGGGCTGTAAATTTAATCCGTAAGGGGCATCAACAGGTTGAAAACTCTGTGATGGCCACTGCTATGGTCATAAATACCGGGGTTGATATAGAACTCTCCTCCCCCGTTGCCTACCCACCGTTGCCACAGGCCATAAAGCAGGGGTTGGTTAGTGAGGAAACTATAAATCAATCGGTTAAGCGTTCGTTACTCATGAAAGCTAAATTAGGCTTATTATATAGACATCCTGTAATAGGTAAAGATGGGGCGCTGGATTTTGATCCCCCGGCATATAGGAATTTAGCTTATGAAACAGCCAAACAATCTATTGTTTTACTAAAAAACGATGGCCTTTTGCCTCTAAAAAAGGATATTCAAAATATATCCCTGGTAGGGCCTAATGTTGCCACGGTACATTGTTTGTTAGGTGATTACACTTATCAATCCATGATTTTATTTTGGCATGGTAAGGAATTTGATCCTACAAATCCCAGGCTGGTAACCCTAAAGAAAGGTATGGAAAACAAACTTCGAAAGCGGGTAAAGATAAAACATGAACGAGGATGCGACTGGAGCTCACCTTTGGAAACTAAGATTTATACCGGGAGTTTAGGTGATGATAGATTAAGTAAGTTAAGGCTGTTAACTATTAAAGACTTGTCTCAACCAGATCTGCAAAATGCCCTTAAAATATCAGAAGAAAGCGATGTGATTATTGCAGGGATGGGTGAGAACCTGTATCTATGTGGTGAAGGACGTATGCGAAAAGGAATTCGTTTACCAGGTGAACAAGAAGCTTTTGTTGAAAAATTAATTGCTACGGGTAAACCTGTGATTTTGGTAGTTTTTAGTGGTCGCCAGCAATTGTTAAGCCGATTCGAAGAAAAATGCGCAGCAATTATTCAAGCCTGGTTCCCTGGGGAAGAAAGTGGAAATGCCTTGGCAGATATTATAGCGGGTAACGTAAACCCTTCAGCCAAACTATGTGTGACCTATCTCAAAACAGAATCAGAACAGGAAATCAATTATAAAAATGGTTATGACTCTAATAACCTACCTCAATATCCGTTTGGTTTTGGATTGTCTTATACAACATTTGAATACTCCAATCTAAGAATGGAAGATGTTGCGGACGTAACTGGAGAACGGTTCTCAATATCCTTAGATGTTCGTAATACTGGTAAAATGGATGGAACCGAAATTGTACAATGGTATGTTTCCCCTAAAGACAAAATTTCTACTATGAAACCAATTCAACTAAAAGGTTTCCAAAGAGTAGCATTAAAAGCAGGCGAAAAAAAGAGGGTTTGATTTCAAGTTTCCCTGAACAACTGGTACAATTCAAAAAGAATCAATGGATCGTAGAAAACGGAGAGTATGAATTTAAAATTGGTGCTTCTTCGACAGATATACGTTTAAGCGCCACTGTTCGATTGCGGGGTAATGATTTGGTCTTGAATAAAGGCAGAAGCATATTTTTCAGCTTGAATAATGCTGAATGATTTTTTTAAAAAATATTATTAAAATTTCGAAATTAAACAGAATGATTCCCATTATTGTGACGTTATGAATAATAACAGGTACCCCCTATAAATCAATATATTAAATTAGAATTCCTATTAATTATTTCAAATATGATATACAGAACAATCTTCTTTTTCAGTCTAATTTTTGCTGTACTAGTAATTTCTATTTCTTGTAAAAATAGCAATAATGATCAAACAAAGGACATCCCAATAACAACGAAAAACAATCATAATGTTGGGCGTGAAAAAAAGGATATTTCGACACCTATTAAAGAAAAACCAGAAAACATAGACGCCCCAGATGGAATGGTATGGATACCCGGAGGAACTTTTATGCAAGGTGCGGTAACTTCCGATGAAATGGCCATGAAGCACGAAAAACCGGCACACGAAGTAGTGGTTGATGGATTCTATATGGATATAACTGAAGTGACCAATAAAGATTTTCAAAAATTTGTAGAATCAACGGGATATATAACTGTGGCCGAAAGATCCATCGATTGGGAGGAAATGAAAAAACAACTCCCTCCCGGCACAACAAAGCCACATGATTCCATAATGCAGCCTGGTTCACTTACTTTTAAAAAAACGAAAAATAGTGTACCCAACCTGTATGACTATTCTCAATGGTGGAACTGGACTATTGGAGCAAATTGGAGACATCCAAATGGCCCTGGAAGTAATCTTGAAGGAAAAGAAAATTACCCGGTAGTCCATATCGCATTTGAAGATGCCCAGGCCTATTGTGAATGGGCTGGTAGACGATTGCCTACCGAAGCAGAATGGGAATATGCTGCCCGCGGTGGCCAGGAAAATGCGATCTTTACCTGGGGAACGGATTATCAAAAATTATCTCAAATGACTAATTCCTGGGAGGGAGACTTTCCTACTACTAATACAAAAGTTGATGGCTTTGAAGGAAAAGCACCTGTAAAATCTTATAATCCTAATCCATATGGTCTTTATGATATGGCAGGAAATGTTTGGGAATATACTAGTGACTGGTACAATACTCACTATTACAGTGAAATGAGTAAGCAGGGAATAGTTAAAAACCCTAAAGGTGCTTCCGTAGCATACAATCCCAATGCGATGACATCTGAAAAGGTGATTAAAGGTGGTTCATATTTATGTAACGCCTCCTACTGCGCAAGTTTCAGAATTTCAGCTAGAATGGCTAACGCTTATGACTCATCACAGGAACATTTGGGATTTAGAACGATAGCTACGCCTGAAATGCTCGAGAAAAACTAGAGCAAATGCAACTTATAAAAATCTTATTTGCAGCGATTAAATACTCGAAATAGAATGTTGAAAAATAAATCTGCGCTTTATTTATAATTTTTATCCTATTATTTAGCCTAACTAGGATCGCGCAAACAATTCCTGCATCCATAGAAAATCTCCACAAACCTCCCCCGAACTTTAAATTATCCGATAATTTTAACAGATCTAGAAAAAACAAATCTTTTGATACCACTAAATGGCATTTTTGTGAATCTACAAAAAAAGGTCTGGGACAAGGGAAGGAATCTGTTCAAAAAAAAACGGAAAGCTTATATGGTACGGGATTAAATCAAAACATAAAGCTTGAGCAATAGTACAACTTCCAATATGGCTGGTATTCTTTTCTATGGAAAACTACAAGTATAGATTTTAATAAAAAAATGTATGTCATCTAAATGGGGTTTCCTAAATGAATCCTAGAGACAATAAAATTCCTGTAATTTATGAACCTGGTAATAGCTGGATGGAAATTGATATTATAGAGTTTTCTAGATGGCCGTTGAACCAGACTTATTAGAGTTCAGATGCTTCGACCTACATTTGGGTTGACTCGCTTCAGAAAAAGTTAAGATAATCTAGAACCAGAAGGCTTTCATTTGGTTGGAAAAAAGTTGTTATTATTGATCGTATAAAGGACCAACACAATGAAACTGTAATGGGTAATACAAATTTCAACAAATGGCAAATCTGGGGTATGGAATATCATCCCGATTATCTACAAATGTGCAAAAAGAAGTGATAAATGGTTTGGAGTAGAACTCTTTACCGAACATGAAATAAAACCTTCTCTCACCGCAATACAAAAGAAAGTTACAACTCGCCTGTTTTGGTATCTTGGAAATCTTTTTTACCATATGGGTAAAAAATACTTGAAGAGCAGAATACGAATTCCAACTTTTGAAGTAGACTGGTTTCATTTCAATCCATTAACGCAATAAAATAAAAGATTTGAACTCAATAGGAAGAAAATTGTCTAATCGGGAAATGACTTAATTGAATAATATATTATTAAGTCTTAGGAAAGACTGTAATTTGGAAAAGCTAATAGGAAAGACTAACATATTTTGACACTCAAGATTGAATAGTTCAATTTGCTAGAAATCGGTTATACCTTCTATTTTATTCATTACTTAATGATAATAAAACTTTAGGGGTAAAATTAAATTTATCATTGATTTTTTTTCCTATATCCTAAACGGAAATATTCCAATTCTTTCAAATTTTGTTAAAATTCCTTCAAAAGCAGCACCTAACATCCTGTGTCTAGTTTATGTCTAGTGCGAATACATCACCTATTTAAAACTATTCTGTGATATATCACTAAGTTTGACCTTCTACAATTGGGAAATTATCAAAAAAATAGTAATTGATAAGTTTTTTGTTAAAAACTAATTTTTCAAGAGTATTAGTTTAAAATTAGGAAAATATTAATATTTAATCATTAGTCAGCATGAATAGAAAGTTAAGGAATTTAATTCCGTTCGTTTTTTTCTTATTTGTTTTTATATCTGCTTTTGCCCAGCAAAAAACAACAGTAAGTGGTACGATTACCGAAGCCGGAACAGGAATTCCCGTTCCCGGGGCTAATATAGTGGAAAAAGGCACTACCAATGGAGTAATGAGCGATTTTGATGGAAATTATAGTATAGAGGTTTCCCCAGGCGCTGTCCTGGAAGTGAGTTTTTTAGGTTACACTACAAAAGAAACTCAAGTAAACAACCAAAACGAAATCGATATCGTGCTGGAACCCGAGACTTCCGCATTGGATGAAGTAGTAGTAGTTGGGTATGGTACTCAAAAGAAAAAAGAATTAACTGGGGCTGTTGGTTTTGTGGACTCTGAGGTTATTTCAAAAGCTCCCGTTTCGGATTTAGGTTCTGCAATCCAGGGGCAAGTAGCCGGGGTAAATGTTCAAGCTAGTAGTGGCCGACCCGGTGATGAGGCCAATATCCAAATTAGGGGCCTGGGATCTATTAGTTCTAACGGTTTGGCACCATTATATGTTGTTGATGGTATTCCTTACCAGGGAAACCCAAATATCGCACCGGAGCAAATTGCTTCTATAGACATCTTAAAAGATGGTGCCGCAGCGGCAGTCTATGGTACCAGGGCATCAAACGGTGTCATAATTATAACGACCAAAAAAGGTCAGGAGGGTAAAATGTCTGTTAACTTTAGTGCATATGGAGGAATTCAGAATATCACCTCCGGCACACCGTTAATGAATACACAACAGCAAATGTATGCAGAAGAAGTGGTGTTAAATGCATTAGGTAGGGAGCCTTTAATATTCTTTTTTAATCCCAATGCGTTAGACTATGATACCGATTTTGTTGAAGCAGTCCAAAATGACAATGCTCCAATCCAGAATTATAATTTATTGGTTTCAGGAGGTACAGAAAATCTAACCTTGAGTTTAAACACGAATTATTTTGATCAGGAGGGAGTTTTAATCAACTCTGGATTTAATCGATTGAGTAACCGAATTACTGGTGAATTTACCAGAGGTAAATTTAAAGCTTTTGCCAGTCTGGGATTAACCACAGAAAATACAGAACAGGAGCCTTTTGCTTTATATGAATATGCCATTGCACAGGTGCCATGGCAACCACCATTTGGAGCTTTGCCCAGCGCCGGAGAAAACAGTGTCCAGATTCCTGTAAGAAATGCAATACAGTACAGTTATTTATCGAGGATATTGGGCAATAGTGATGATAGGGAAGTTAACAGTTCTAATATAGCTTTGAATTTGGAATATGAATTTTTTAAGGGCTTTAAATACAAGGTGAATCTGGGAAGGAACACCTGGAATTACAGCAGGAAATTTTTTCAACCACAATATTTGGTATACAACACAGAAGGGGAGTACAATCCAACAGCCTCTCGGGAAGATGCAATTTTAAATGAAGATTTCACCTTTACAAAAAGAGATGTATGGGAAAATCAATTAACCTACAATTTAAATATAAATAATCACACGTTTAATTTGCTTGGTGTCTTGTCATACGAGAAATTTGACTCGAAACAGTTGGGTGTGGGGGTTATAGGTTTATTAAGTAATGAAACACCTGTGTTAGGTGCGGGTTCTGAAGGAATTAAACCAAACAGCTACGATTTTACTAATAGTCTTTCTGGAATGTTATTTAGATTACAATATAACTATGCTGGTAAATATTTATTTTCTGGAAGTTTTAGACGTGATGGGTCATCAAATTTTGGCGAAGAAAACCGATACGGGAACTTTATTGGATTATCTGCAGGTTGGAATATTAGTGATGAAGAGTTTTTTCGAGATCTGGACTCAGAGGTTATTAATAATTTAAAACTACGGGCTAGTTGGGCCGAAGTTGGAAATCAAAGTATAGACCCGTATTCATTTGCTTCACAAATTGAAACAGGTATAAATTATCCTTTTGGCCCAAATGAAGAACTTTCCACAGGGGCCATTCAAAGAAGATACGCAAATTCCTCGATCAAATGGGAGACCAGTATTTCTAAGAATATAGGGCTTGACCTTGAAATGTTTGATCGAAAACTGAATTTCACAGCGGATGTGTATGAGAATGAGAAAGAAGACATGTTGCTACAGGAACGGCTTCCCCCTTCTTCTGGAACTTACCACCCAAGAGCTCTAGGAGTATATGATGTAAGGGTTATTAATGCAGGGAATATGATAAACAGAGGACTGGAATTGTCTTTATCTTACAGAGATGAAACTTCTTATGGTCTTAATTGGAATGTTTCAGCCACTTTTACCAAAAATGATAATGAAGTGACCAACCTCAATGGGGTAGAAAGAGGTTATGCCAATGGTCGCCCCATTTTATCCAGGGGGACCAATACAGACTATACCACCTTCCTGGCAGAAGGATATGAAGCAGGAGCTTTCTTTTTAGTGCAAAATGATGGGATAATCAAAACGGAAGAAGAACTGGAAGCATACAGGCAAATTGATGCAAGTGCACAGCTTGGTGATATTCGCTATATTGATCAGCCCACTGTGGATACTAATGGTGATGGGGTTGCAGATACCGGGGATGGAGTTATTAACAATAATGACAGGGTATACTCTGGTTCCGGGCAGGCTGAGTTTGAGTCAGGTTTAAATTTTGGTGCGGATTATAAAGGTTTTGATTTGTTTGTACAAACTTTCTTATCTTATGGTGCGGAGCTGTATAATGGTGCGAAATTATATGCCTATACCGCGGGAAGACATTTGGAGCAATATTCTATGTGGAGCCCGCAAAACCCCAATTCCAATATTCCAACTTTTAGAGAAGATGCTTTCCATAGTAGTGTACGGGCAAGAACTGACTACTTTATGGAGGACGGTTCTTACTTGAGGATAAGGAATATAACCCTTGGGTATTCCTTACCAGAATCACTAACAAATAGTAAAATTGATAAGGCTAGATTGTATCTAACAGCAATGAACCCTTTCACCTTCACAGAATATACCGGATACGATCCTGAGATAGGAGGGGATGGAATTTTCACCAGGGGGATTGATCGCGGAAATTATCCGGTAGCTCGAAGATTTTTGGTAGGTATGGAATTTAGATTTTAATTAATTAAAAATTTGTAGAAAGATGAAAAAATTAAATATACTGTTGGGATTCTTAACTCTTAGTCTTGGAGTTAGCTGTAACACAGATGAATTTTTAGCGGAAGAAAACCCTAATACAATAACTACTGATATTTTTTGGGAAACGGAAGATCAGTTTCAGACAGCACTAACCACTGTTTACGGGGCACTTCAATTTCAGAGTATAAGTGGTGGTGAATTGATTTATGAGATGATAATGGGAGATATTGCCGGAACTGAATCCTGGTATAGACCTTTCGCTTTCAGAAATTTTACCTTTAATGACGGCACATATTATGTAACAGATAAATGGAATGAGCTGTACATTGGAATATTCAGGGCTAACCAAGTAATCCAAAACATTCAGGACGAAGAAAATATATTTGAAGATGGCGAAAAAGCAAGAATTGAAGCTCAGGCCAGGTTTTTACGCGCTTTTTTCTATTTTGAACTCGTACACACTTATGGCGGTGGAATAATTCAAACTGAGGTTGCAGAAGCAAAAGAAGATTTTGCAAAACCATTTTCCTCAATTGAAGAGATTACTTCTCAGGTGATTATCCCAGACCTGGAATTTGCCCGAACAAACTTACCCAAACAGTGGTCTGGTAATAATATAGGCAGAGCTACATGGGGTGCATCAACTAGCCTTCTGGCAAAGGTTTATCTTTATGGGGAAGACTGGGATACATCGGTATCATTATTCAAGGAAGTTATCGATTCAGGCATTTACTCCCTCACTGCAGATATTATGGATAATTTTACGGATGAAAATGAATTTAATTCTGAATCAATTTTCGAAGTAACTTATTCCAGTGAATTGAGTCCTGGAGTAGGTGGAGCAGTTGTAGATGATAATCCAAATGAAACCGGGGCTGAAGCGAGCACATTGGCTACGGCATTCGGACAACTGAATTTTGGAGGTTTCAACACATTACTTCCCACCTATTATTTACACGAATTATATGTTAATGATGAAGTGGATCCGGCAAATCCTGTAAATGACGGCAATGAATTTTCCACAAGGATGAACGCTTCCATTGTACCTGTAAATGGTGAAGGTTTATATTATCAGCTTCCCATAGGAGAACGTGCTGGATGGGCATTTGGTCAAAGTGCCTATATAAAAAAATATACCAACTGGTACCATTGGGAAGGAGAAGGATCAAACTCTAGGTCGGGAATAAACTTCAGACATATCAGGTTAGCAGATATTTATTTAATGTATGCTGAAGCAGTGCTTCAGTCCTCCGGAAATGTTGATGAAGCTATCGAGTATGTAGATCTAGTTAGGAAGCGTGCAGGTGTAGTAACTTTACAGCAATATCTGAATGAGAATTCAGGTACTTTCCCTCAGCTACATATTAGTGAGCAGGTTCATGGCACTCAACCTATGGCTCTGCCAACAGTTGACAATGTACTCACGCACATACGACGCGTAGAAAGACCTCTGGAATTAGCTTTTGAAGGACATAGATGGAAAGATCTGGTGCGTTGGGACATTGTTCAGGAAGTTTTTGACGACTTAAGACAAGATGAAATATGGCGACAGGAACATCTTGAAGAACTCCAAATAAGTTCTGGCGGCATACCTCCCCTATTCATTCAAGAAAGAATTAGACCTGACTTTAACCTGGCGGCACCAAATTATACCCCGTCACAACATAATTATTTACCAATTCCTTCTCAGGAAGTGCAAACAAACGACCAGCTATAACAATTAAATTCAAGAGTAATGAAAACGTATCAAATAATAATCTTATTGCTTATAGGAACCCTAACCTGGTCTGCATGTGACAAAGAAGACCTGGTAAACGTTGATGAACCAAACCATAGAGTAGTCTATACTTCACAAATGGATTTTCAAAACAGAATTCAGGTAAATGATACCATGAGTTTTGGAGATGTTTCCGCAGGGGTAATTTCCCGTACCTGGACCTTCCCTGAAAATGGGGTTAATGTGATAGATATGACGACTAATTCTTCCACCAACGCGATTGTAAAAGCACTCTTTACGCAGCCTGGTGAATTTGAAGTTGATCTGCACCAGGTTTATAAAGATAATGCATATGTGGATAACATTTTAAAAGGAAAGGAACTGGATACCACCATTGTAGTCAAAGTTTTAGATAGTATTAAAATTTCAGTCCAGGCTAATTATTTAAATGAAGATGGTTCCCTGGGAGCAGCACTTACACTCGAGGATATGGCTGAAAATGAACTTGAAGCCAGTAAATCTGTGAGGTATTCTCTCTCTACCATAGGCGAGCCTGAAGATATTGCCTGGAGCTTTGAAGGTGGTGATCCTTCTAATATTGAAAATGAAACTGAAGTTGAT
The DNA here is from genome assembly GCF_900113135.1 of Salegentibacter agarivorans. Classification (GTDB taxonomy): domain Bacteria; phylum Bacteroidota; class Bacteroidia; order Flavobacteriales; family Flavobacteriaceae; genus Salegentibacter; species Salegentibacter agarivorans. Next base: position 109,712 of record NZ_FOOH01000004.1, read on the forward strand.
GTGAAATACAGAAGAATGGGTACCTATAACTTTCAGGTTGTAGCTTCCAGGGAAAGACCATTTGGCGCAGATACACTTTCTTTTACTGACTTTATAAAAGTGATACCCTCGTCAGATCCGGTAACATTAGATGCCGTTATAGAAGAAGACGGGGCTATTGCCCTTCACTATAGTAGAGAAATGGATCCAACAAGCCTAAGATCCGGTGATTTCAGTGTGCAAATCGAAAATAGTGAAACAATTTTGAATCCCTTAGTTGCCAATGTAAGTATTGACCAAAATCAAGGTAATGTGGTTTTATTGGAATTAGAGAATGAGGCCATTTATAACGATGATACGGTTACTGTATCTTATACCCCTGGAATCCTCTCAACTTTAGACGGGGTCGCTGCCGATGCCTTTGAAGGGGAAAAGGTTGTGTTTAGTGGAGAGAATGTTCTAAGCCCTACTGCGTATGATTATAGCTTTGAGAATTCCACGGCCAGCAATTGGCCATACTTAGGCTGGGGGGCGCCCTGGGATATGTATGATTTCTCTATTTCTGAAACGCAGTCACAGCTCGGTACGAAAAGCGGTCTTGTGGAACTTAGACCTTATGGAGGAATGATCATAGGGCATAGGGACGATAATGGCAATAATATCACGTTTCCTATTGAAGCAGATAAAACTTATGAAATTGGAGTGTGGATATATATTGAAGAAATGGGTACAATAGATGAATCTGTAGAGCTACCAAGCCTGAGGTTCTTCTGGAACCCCAATACCAACTGGGCTGTTCAGGGACCAAGTTTCGATAATTCGTGGCCAGTAGGAGAATGGGTTTATGCCTCTACCCTGGCGGAATTTACTGCAGGTGGGGAATATAGATTTATGATTAGAGGAGCGAATACAAAACAAACTGAAGGCATTAAATTCTATATGGATAATATTTCGGTTACCGAAGCCCGCATAAGACCTTAGACGTAATTAATTTTGTTAGAGCTTGTTTAAAAGAATGTTAATAGGTAATCAGGTATTTCCATTAAGCATTAAATAAACCCGAACCATCTAAAATAATGGCGCCAAATTTAGCTATATCAAAAAGCAGGATTTTAGACAAGCTCTTTTTAATAATAAGAAAACAATGAAATATCTACATAGTTACTTTTTTTTATCCATCTGTTTATCAATCTTAGCGCTAACAGCTTGTTCCAATGATGAAGAAAAAGAGCCGGTAACACCTACAACACTAAAAACTAAAACACCTGAGAAAACTTCGGCATATTCTGAGGTTATTACAGGTGGGAGTATAATTAAAGGAAATGATGATTTTATCATCTCGGAAAAAGGTATATGTTGGAGCGATAGTGAGAATCCAACTATTGATGACAATACAAAAACAGAGACCACAACTTCTTTAGACTATACAATCAGTATAACGGGATTGCAGCCCACCACATCATATTATATAAGAGCCTATATAAATGGCGAAAATCAAACTATTTATGGCGATGAAAAACAGATCACCACAGATGAAGCACCAAGTGAGGTGTCCTTTTTACCAGACTTAGATGAAAACAAAAAGTGGATAATACAGCCAGAGTTTACAAATGAGTTTAATTATAGCGAGGGCAAATCATCACCTGATTTTACTTCAAACTGGCAAGATAGATTTTTTAACGGATGGACCGGTCCTGGCGATACCCGCTATAGTGCTTCTCAATCATCTGTAATGGATGGAAAACTTGTGTATAAAGCAAGTATAGAAGAGGATAACAACGGCCAGTCTATTATTAGAACAGGAATAGTGAGCTCCAAAGAAAAAGTTGGGTTTCCACTATACATGGAGGCACGGGTCAAAATTAGTGAATCCTCACTGGCATCTGCGGTATGGTTACTAAGTGATGATTCCACACAAGAAATTGACAATTTAGAAGCTTACGGCAATAAATCAAACGACTACTTTTCTAGACGTTTACATTTGAGTCATCATACTTTTATTAGAGATCCCTTTCAGGATTATCAACCTACTGGAGAAGAAACTTATTATGCTGATGATAAGGGCACGCAATGGGCAGACGACTATCACAATTATGGCGTACTATGGTTAGACCCTTGGACATTAAAATATTATGTAGATGGAGAACTGGTAAGAGAAACACCCACTAATCAAATAGACCCTAAAGGTTATACCAATGGTACGGGTTTGAACAAAGACATGTATTTAATTATAAGTGCGGCGGCACAACCCTGGAGGGAAAACCAAGGAATTAATTATTTTACAGATCCATCCGTATTAGATCCAGAAAGATCAACGATGTTAGTAGATTGGGTACGTGTTTACAAACCTGAATAAGTTTAGGTTTTTAATTTTAGAACGTGACAAAAAGAGAACGAATAAAAAACATGGGAGCGATTTCTTGAATGATAGAAATACAATATCTATAAAATTCAAATCACAGCAAATTCAGAAATAAAACCCATCTTTCAAGTATTTAAAAAGAACCAAATTGAATGTACAGCAATTTAAAAAGATATACGTTTAAATTCAGTTCTCTCATAAATCTAATAATTTGGAGAAAGACTCGATATGCCATTTGTTTGTTTTTCTTTATCCTTTCATATCAGGTTCTATTAGCTGCCCTCCAAGATTCTTCCAATACTTTCGATCCAGAAATTAATAACAATATTGAATTCCCCCAAAATGAAGAGCCCGATACTGCCATTACAGCATTGAATCTAGCTTACAAGATTTCTATAGACAGGGGCGACACCCTCCCAGCAATATATACTTTACTAAAAAAAGCTGATTTTCACGGAAGTAGAGCGAACTATGGCGAAGCTTATGATAATTTTTGGGATGCTCTTTCGCTTGCTGACAAACTTTCAGAGAACACTTTAATAAAAGCTGAGATCTATCGGGAATTGGGAAGACTTTATAGTTTTTATAAAAGGGAAGAAGAGTCAGAAGCCTATTTGCTAAATTCCTTGAAATTAAAAAAACAACTCTTAAAAGAAAAAAAAATTGACTCTGCCGATCTGGTCCGGAATTTTTATGCAATAACGGCCACATACCGGGAATGGAACCAGCCTCAAAAGGCCCGGCAGTTTCTGGATAGTAGTTACACTTATTTCCATGACAAGCCTGGTCAATTACCAAAGGAGTTTTTAGCATTCGAAGAAGCATTTGTACTTTCCCAACTGGGAAAACCTGAGGAGGCCTTAGGACTAATGAAAAAATTGCAACCATGGTTTGAAGCTAACCATCCGCATTATCTGGTCTTATTTTATACCTATTTAGGCGATATTTATAAACAGCAGGATCAGTCCTTGCAAGGCCAAGATTATTATGAACGGGCAATCAAAACTGCAAACTACTATCAGAAACATCTGGATTTCACACCGTTAATATATGAAAAGCTTTCAGATGTTCAGAAAGAAATGGGAATGTATCAGAAAGCACTTAGCAGCCTTGAAATAGCCAAGGAACTGGATGCTACATTTTTTGATAGCAGGAGCAAACGTAATCGGCCAATTTTACTAATAAAAGACGAGTTCAGGGTAGAAAAAGCAAAGCAGCAGGCAGTTATACAACAGCAAAAGCTACTCAGCTTGGAGCAAAAGAATGAGATAAGCTGGTTACAGAAATTACTGCTTCTTTTTGCCATTATCTTCCTAATTGCAATAGGCATCCTATATTTTAAAAACCTTCGCTCCAAACATATCGCAGAAAATGAATTCTTACGTAAGAAAAAAGAGCTGGAAATTGAGAAAGCAAACCAGTTGGTAGAACTCAAAAATAAAGAATTGGCCACCTCGGCATTACAGCTTGTTGAAAAAGATCAATTTGTAAAAGAACTAGAGAAACGATTCAAGGAAACCGATGATGATATAAAGTCTACGGAGGTTAAATCCATTTTCAAATCTTTATCGCATAATAATAGTCAACACTGGGAGGAATTTAAGTTAAGGTTCACTTCAATAAATGAAAAATTTTATGAAAATTTAATTCAATCCTATCCAAACTTAAGCCAGAAAGACCAAAAGATTGCCGCTTTGGTGAAACTAAATTTTTCCAGCAAGGAAATGGCTGGTTTGTTAGGCATATCAGTACAATCTGTACACACGGCCCGATACCGGCTTCGAAAAAAAATGGGCTTAAAAAGAGATGATAACCTGGAAGAAATAATCTCAGGCTTTTAAACCATATGTAGTAAATAAAAAATCATATGATTTGCAATATCCTTAATTCCAAAAGTACCTTAGAGTAAACAAACGGATATAATTTTTCATTGAAGTATTTTCAGTGAGTTTTCACTAATTAATAATCATTAAAATTAATTTATATGAAAAAAGTTTTACTTATAATCCTTTCCTTTTCTTTATTCAATTCACATCTTTTGGCGCAAGAAGCCCGTATTGAAGTGGACGGAGTAGTTACTGATCCCTCGGGGATGCCTCTTCCCGGAGTTAACGTAATTGAAAAAGGTACCTCCAACGGAGTGGTAACCGATTTTGATGGTGAATTCTCGATTGATGTACTCCCTGGAGCTGTCCTAATATTTAGCTATCTCAGCTACGAAACCGCTGAGAGAGAGGTTGATGGGCAGACACAATTTAATATTACTCTGGAACCTTCAGCTTCAGCATTGGAAGAAGTGGTAGTTGTGGGGTATGGAACCCAAAAAAGAACTAAAATCACCAGTGCGGTGAGTAGTGTCGATGATGATTATTTGGAGCAACAACCTACAGCTAATGTTACGCAGGCGCTCCAGGGAAGTGCTGCGGGAGTAACCACTGTTGCTTCAGTGACCCCCGGAGGCGATGCTGAGATTCGCATTCGAGGTATGGGAACTATAAATAACAATGATCCCCTATGGGTTATAGATGGTGTTTTTGGAGCTCCACCCCCACCGCCAAACCAAATAAAATCTATTGAAATATTAAAAGATGCAGCTTCTACTGCTATTTATGGTGCAAGAGGTGCAAATGGAGTAATTTTAGTGACTACCAAAACTGGAAAAAAAAATCAACCCGCCCAGGTTGAAGTTAGTTTACGGACAGGATTTAATGCACCTTCTGCAAAATATGAATTCATGACAGATCCGCAACTACTTGGGCAAATGTTGTGGTTAGAATATACAAATGATGGCCTTCCAACAACTAATCCTCATTACGGAAGTGGATCTGAGCCGATACTCAGTGATTACCTTTTCCCTAATGGAGCCTCTATAGGAGATCCAAATGTTGATCCCTCTTTGTACAACCAGCAAACCTACCCCATAACGAGATCAAATTCAATTGGGACAGATTGGTTGGAGGAGATTTATCATAACGGAATTATCCAGGATTATAGTTTTTCAGTAAATGGTGGCTCCGATCAAACCACCTATTCCTTCCAAGGTAGTTACCTAGATGAAGAAGGAATATTAAAAAACACCTCCTTCCAAAGAGCCAGCTTACGAGCCAATATAGATTCACAATTGAATAACTGGTTGACTATCGGTGAACGACTAGGGGTGACTGTATCCCAAGGCAATGGCTGGAGAGGAAATAACAGTCACGAAAATTTATTTAACCAGATATATAAATTGAATCCAATCCTTCCGGTTTACGATATAGCGGGAAACTATGCAGGTGGCATTGTAGGTGGTTTAGGGTTTGACGGTCCTAATCCGGTAGGGTTTCTAGATAGAAGCAGTTCAAATAGAAATCGAACTTATGATATAACAAGTAATATTTATGCCCAAATATCGCTTATTGAAGGTTTATCATTTAAAACACTTTTTGGCTACAACGCACGATTACATGATTCTTACAACCCTTCTTTTCCAGCATGGGAAAATATAAATGGCGCACGTGGCACAACATTAGGTGAAAGAAGATCGACCAATACTACTTGGAATTGGACCAATACTCTAAATTATCAAAAAACTTTCGCAGAAGATCATGATATAGATCTATTAGTAGGAATTGAAGCCATAGAAAGTGATTTTTCATTCATATCCGCCTCAAGACAGGAATATTTTTCTACAGATCCCGATTTCTTAGTTTTGGATGCTGGAGCCTCTAACCAATTAAATAATGGCAATGGCTCAGAATGGTCTCTGTTTTCATATTTTACCCGCCTACAATACTCCTTTATCGACCGGTATTTGTTTAACTTCACATTACGTCGAGATGGTTCATCACGATTTGGTGAAAATCATCGCTATGGGGTATTTCCGGCGGCTTCTTTGGGCTGGATCGTTTCCCAGGAAAATTTTTTAACGGATTCTAATTGGTTAAATTATCTAAAGATAAGAGGCAGCTGGGGTGAATCTGGTAATGATCAAATTGGTAACTATAATAGTTTTAGTACTTTTACATCGTCACTAGGTAATTCCTACTATGCCATTGGAGGATCCGATAACTCAATAACCCAAGGATACCAATCTGCCTCTATAGGAAACCCAAACGCCAAATGGGAAACTACAGTTTCTACGAATATTGCTTTTGATGCTACTTTATTTCAGGGACTGGATTTAAGTGTTGACCTTTGGCAGAAAAACACCGAGGATATGCTATTTCCTGTAGCCATTCCCCTTGTATCTGGATCGGCATCCCCGCCTTCAGTTAATATTGGATCCATGACTAATAAAGGAATAGATATAAGCCTTGGGTTTAAGGATAACTTGTTTAATGGTGAGTTGCAATATAACTTATCCGGTACTTTTACCGCTTATAAAAACGAAGTAACTAAACTTTCGAACAATGAAAATGAATTCATTCAAGGTTTTCCTGTTCGCCAACAAGTTTACACAAGAACTGAGGTAGGACGTGCTTTCCCGGAATATTATGGTTATATCGTGGATGGGATATTTCAAACCCAAGAAGAAGCAGAGGCGCATCCCACAAACGGAACGTATAATGAACCGGGAAATTTAAAGATAAGAGATGTAAATGAAGATGGGGTTATAAGTCCCGAAGACCGCACCTATATAGGTAGCCCTCACCCCGATTTCACAACTGGTTTGAGAATGGGTCTGCAATTTAAAAATTTCGATTTCGCTGCTACTTTTTATGCAAGTGTAGGGAATGACATCGCAAATTATACCAATAGATTCATCCGTTATGGTGCATTCTCAGGTCCAAATAGTCCCGATAGATTATTTAGATCATGGGGAAGTCCCTATTTACAAAATAATAATGATGCCATTTTTCCCAAAGCCTCAAGTAGTACTTCGTTTGAACAAAATGCATCCACTGAATATATAGAGGATGGTTCATATTTACGTTTACAGAACCTGCAGCTTGGCTATAACATTCCAACGAATTTGATTTCCTCCTTTAACATTAATGAATTACGCATCTATGCTTTAGCTGCAAATCTCTTTACCATAACAAACTATTCAGGGTTAGATCCTGAAATATCAGCCAAACGTGATGGAGGGGTGGCACAGGAAATAGACCGTGGAGTTGACGTGGGAACATGGCCAGTATCTAAGCAATTTATGTTTGGTCTAAACATTTCATTTTAACCTTAAAAAATTAATTATGAAAGATTTTATAAAAAAACTAGGTTTCGTTACTTGCATATTGTTGATGATGAATGCATGCGATAAGGATTTTCTTGAAAAAAATCCGAAAGGAACAGTTAATGAAAACAATTTAGTTAATGAGGATGGAATAAAAGCGCTGCTTATAGCTACTTATGCAGTTCTTGATGGATATGTGAGTGGTGAAAATCCTAGTGGTAATCAGGGAGAAGCCTCTGGTATAAATTGGGTATGGGGTGATGTGCCTTCCGATGATATACACCGCGGTGATCACCCTGGCGGTTGGACTCAAATAAACGATATTGAAAGATATGAAGTTAGACCGGATAATGAATGGTTGACTGGTGCCTGGGGAGTAAATTATGAAGGTGTATCTCGTGCCAATGATGTATTGAAGGCGCTAGAAAATGCAGGTGAAACCTTGCCAACAGAAAAAGCAAAACAAATAGAAGCAGAAGCCAAGTTTTTAAGGGCGTGGTATCATTTTCAGTTGAGAATTAAATTTGAGAAAATACCTTATATCACTGAAAATGTAGATCCTCTTACTGTGTCTAATGATCGTGAAGTTTGGGATGAAATTGAAGCAGATCTTCAATACTCCATTACCAATTTGAATCCCGCCCCTGATGAATTAGGTAGAGCATCGAAATGGGCCGCTAAAGCATTTATGGCAAGAGTACACTTGTTCCAAAATGAATTCACTGAAGCTAAACCATTATTAGATGATATTATCAATAATGGTCCGTTTCAATTAGAATCGCACTTTTATAATAATTTTGATGAAGAACACCAGAATAATGGTGAGAGCATCTTTGAAATTCAGTATTCCGTAAACGATGGTGCCGGTGTAGATAATTCGGGTATAGACCATCAAACTCTATATCCCAGAGGACCAGATGTCGGCCTTTGCTGTGCTTACAGTGCCCCTACCTTTGATTTGTTTAATGCTTTCAAGGTTAATGAGGAAGGTCTTCCTATGCTAGATAATTTTCGAGACAACCTACTTCTGGAAGACTATGGAATCTTAGATACAGAGAATTTTACGCCAACCGATCATTACTTAGATCCTCGGGTAGATTGGACTATAGGAAGACGAGGTATCCCCTTTTTAGACTGGGGGCCTATGAGTGGTAGTGACTGGATGCAAGATCAATTAAATATGGGGCCTTTCCTGAATAAAAAAATCATGTTCTATAAAGAAAATTTGGGTGAAATTTCAACCCAATCTAGTTATTGGGCTTCAGGTGTCAATGGAAATAATTTTCGGGTACTAAGACTAGGTCATGTACTGATGTGGAGAGCAGAAGTTGCTGTGGAAGAAAACGATTTAGCTACTGCTCTTTCTTTAGTGAATCAAATCCGTCAGAGAGCTGCAGATGATGTTGTGATGGGTAAGGTTACCAATACTAAGTTTGGTTCTGATGATCAAATAGAAGTTGATCCAACAAAACCTGCTGCCAATTACAAATTAAGCTTATATCCATCGTTCCCTAGTCAGGAATATGCGAGAAAAGCGGTGCGGTTCGAGATGCGTCTCGAATTTGCACTTGAAGGAATGCGATTTTATGATCTGGTCCGTTGGGGGACTGCTGAGTCAACATTAAATACTTATTTAAGTAAAGAACTTGAAAATGGAAGATTACCATGGCTAAATGGTGCGGTTTTTAATGCCGAACAAGATGACCATTGGCCAATTCCTCAAGTACAAATTGATTTACAAAATGGGGTATTAACACAAGATCCGGCTTATTAGGTTGAACATATTTCTAATCCCTGTATAGATGACCTTTTTTTCAGATTTACAGCCTTATATGAACTTTGTAGATAATCTTGGTGAATGATAAGGCTGTTCATTTGGGAATTGCATTCCTCTGAATTTAGAAATGATATTAGCTAATTAAAACAAGCGTGTGATGATAAATATGATGTCTACTTTTCTTTTTACTGTTCTTTTAGTATCACAAGTATTTAGAAATCCATAGATATTCTCTCACTGCCGCTTCAAAAAAACGGATTCATAAGAGATAATAATCTGCCGTTAACAATCTCAGATATTTGAACCATATGTTATCCTTTTTTAATCATAAAATTCTCCCTGTCTAGTTCTTGTCAAGTAACTTCCACAAGTAAAATGGAAAAATAAAACTTTATTTGAAGCGGATGGGAAATCCGAGAAAACAATGGATTTCAAACAGATCATTTCTTATAGATTTAATGTAAATAAAGATGTTGAAGAGTAAAGTTTTAGTAATTATTTTTTATAGTCTTGGCTTTTTTTTCTCTGAAGGTTTTGCACAAGCTTCAGAGAAAAATATTCCAAATGAAGTCCAGGATTTTAATTTTGACTGGGAATTTTCCCTACGCAACCCAGCAGATAGCAGTAAAACTGCAAATGTTGATAACTGGAAGCCGGTTAAGCTTCCTCATGATTGGAGTGTGGAGGCTTCCTTTGATTCTATAAAAGGGGAAGGAGCCACAGGCTACCTTCCTGGAGGTATAGGCTGGTATAAAAAAGAATTTTCTACCGACATCGGAAAAGATGAGAAAGCCTATATCTATTTCGACGGGAATTATAACAATGCCGAAGTCTGGCTGAATGGAACAAAACTGGGGTTTCATCCTTATGGCTATACTCCGCACTATTATGATATTACCGATTATCTAAATTCTGCTTCAGAAAACGAGATTATGGTAAAGGTAGATCGAACGCGCTATGCCGATAGCAGATGGTATACCGGCTCAGGTATTTACAGGAATGTTTCCTTGATTACCACAAATAAATTACATGTTCCAATCTGGGGCACTTTTATAACAACCCCGGAAATAACAGATAAAGAGGCAATTGTTAATGCACAAATACAGATTAAAAATGATTTTCAACGTAGAAAGGAATTTAAATTGATTACTGAAGTGCTGGATGCTGATGGTAAAATTAAAGGTAAAGCCACCTCAACAAAAAGGATTGCACCAGAATCTGAAATAACCTTAAATCAAGAAATTATTGTCAATAATCCTCAATTATGGGATATTGAGAGTCCTTACCTCTACATAGCAGTAACATCTATAATAGAAGATAATAAGCTTATTGGCCAATACGAAACTCGCTTCGGGATAAGACAGTTTAAGTTTGATGCAGATAAAGGCTTTTTCCTTAATGGCAAAAATTTAAAGATCAAAGGGGTTAACCTCCACCACGATGCGGGATTGGTAGGGGCAGCCGTTCCGGAAGGCGTTTGGGAACGCCGACTCAAAATACTGAAAGAAGCAGGTGTGAATGCTATAAGGACCGCCCACAACCCGGCTTCCAAAGAATTTTTACACCTGTGTGATGAAATGGGATTTCTGGTGCAGGAAGAATTCTTTGATGAGTGGGACAACCCAAAAGATAAACGCTTTAATCAAAAGGAAAGATCTGTAGATTATATAACAAGAGGTTATGGTGAGCATTTTCAGGAATGGGCTCGCCGTGATCTAAGAGCTACAATTTTACGGGATCGCAATCATCCCAGTATTTTCCAATGGAGCATAGGCAATGAAATTGAATGGACATATCCGAGATATCGTAATGCCAGCGGATACTTCAATATGAACTGGCAGGGTAACTATTTCTGGGAGCTTCCTCCTATAACCCCTCAACAAATAAAAGAACGATTTGATGAAAGTGAAGAGGGTAAATACGTGTTGGCTGAAACGGCAAAAAAACTTTCTAAATGGACTAAAGAATTAGATACTACACGACCAGTGACCGCTAATTTGATTTTACCCTCGGTAAGTCATTTAACCGGATATGCAGATGCTCTGGATGTAGTAGGCTATAGCTATAGAAGAGTTCTTTACGATTATGGTCATGAGAATTATCCAGACAAGCCCATTATGGGCACAGAGAACTTGCCCCAATGGCACGAGTGGAAGGCTGTACTGGAGCGGCCATTTATTTCCGGTACTTTTCTTTGGACTGGAATAGATTACATGGGAGAGGCTAATGGGAATTGGCCTGTAAAAGGAACATTAAGTGGTTTGCTGGATTTTGCAGGTTTTAAAAAACCATCATATCATATGATGAAATCACTTTGGAGTGAGGAGCCGCATATCTATATCGCCACACAAACCAACGATAAGTCCATTTTTAAATGGGACGGGGCAACAAACCAGGTGGTGGAAAAAAAACCGGGTGCCTGGGAACATGCCTTATGGTTCTGGCACGATGTGAATGAACACTGGGATTATAAAGTAAATGACAGCATTATTGTAGAAGTCTATTCCAATTTAGAGGAACTTGAATTATTGTTGAACGGACAGTCCCTCGGGGTTAAAAAACTTAGCCAATTCCCGGACCATATTTATAAATGGGCTGTGCCGTATGAAAAAGGGGAAATCACAGGCAAAGGTTTAAAAAATGGGAAAACAATATGGAAATCCCTGGTCACCCCTACTCAGGCATATGCCATTAAGCTAACTACAGAAAATGATACTTTACAGGCTAATGCCTATGATGTTTCCCACGTGGTGGCGCAAATAGTGGATAAAGCTGGAAATCCTATAAAAACCAAAGAACAAAACATAGAATTCTCGGTAGAAGGCGAGGCAAAAGTCCTTGGCGTAGACAATGGTTCGGGCACCAATGTACAGGATTACCAGTCTAACAGCCTAAAAACAAATCAGGGCAAGGCCCTACTCCTGCTCCAGGCTACAAAAGAACCTTCTGTGATCACAGTAACAGCAAAGGCGGGAAGCTTAAAAACAGAACCACTAAAAATAATCTCACAATAAAAAACATGAAAGACAATAATTTAATACTTCAGCTTTTTATGGCCACGGCATTCCTGGCTGGATGTGATTCCAAGGTAGATCAGGAAAATGACGGGGAAAAGACTAAAAACCAAATGGAAATCTCCCAGGAAGATATAGACCGTCTTGGGATTACCAATCCAGATTCCCTCAGTGCTGCCTCAAAAAGGGCATTGGAATGGCCGGAGGTTGGGAATGAATGGTTTATTGAATTTAGTGAACTTCAACCCCTTAAAGGAGACTTGGCCTATGAAGAAGGTGTGGTACGACGGGACCCCAGTGCCTTGTTGAAGCATAATGGCAAATATTATGTATGGTACTCCAAAAGTACAGGTCCTACCCAGGGCTTTGGGGGCGATATAGAAAATGACAAAGTTTTTCCCTGGGACCGTTGTGATATCTGGTATGCCACCTCAGAAGATGGATGGACCTGGGAGGAACAGGGTGTGGCCGTAGCCAGAGGAGAAAAAGGTGAGTATGACGACAGATCGGTATTTACTACCGAAATCATGGAACATGAAGGCACCTATTACCTGTGTTATCAAACTGTAAAATCTCCATATAATGTAAGAGTCAAAAACCAGGTAGGATTAGCTTGGTCAAATTCTCCTGATGGTCCATGGACAAAAAGTGAAGAACCTATTCTGAGTCCTGCCGATAATGGAATTTGGAAAGGTGAAGAACAAAACCGGTTCACGGTTGAGAAAAAAGGAGATTTTGATAGTCATAAAGTTCATGATCCTTGTATCATTCCGTATCAGGGAAAATTCTATCTCTACTATAAAGGAGAACAAATGGGTGAAGAAATCACTTTTGGAGGTAGACAGATTCGCCACGGAGTGGCAGTGGCTGATAATCCCAAAGGACCTTATAAAAAATCGGCATACAATCCCATAAGCAATAGCGGTCACGAAATTTGTGTATGGAAACACAATGGCGGTATTGCCTCGTTGATCACTACAGATGGCCCCGAAAAAAACACCATCCAATGGGCTCCAGACGGTATTAATTTTGGGATTAAATCGGTTATTAAAGGTGCGCCCCATGCCATTGGCCTAAACAGGAGCCTAAACACAGATGATAAAGAAGACCCGACCAGTATTCTGCGCTGGGGATTATCACATATTTACAACAATAGCGACTACCAAAGCATCATGAGGTTTTCTTCCAGAAGAAGGACCGTCCATGTAGCGAAAGGAGAAAATGCAAAAAACAATTAAAAACCAATCTAGATTATGGAAGCAGCATATTATAAAGAGAAAGGAAAATTTATTTCAGGTGAAAGCAAGGAATTAAAACCGAAGAAAGGGGAAGTAAGGCTTGATGTGGCTTATTGTGGCGTTTGTGGTACAGATGTTCACATTTATCATGGCACTATGGACAAGCGCGTGGATATGCCCCAGGTTATAGGCCATGAAGCCTCTGCCGTGGTGGCAGAAATAGGCGAAGGCGTTACCCATGTAAAAGTTGGGGATAAGGTAGCCGTAAGGCCCTTGAAGTTTGGTGAGCCGCATAAATTTGACAAAGGTTTTCCCCATGTGGGCAAGAATCTGAAGTTTATAGGAATAGACGCGCCAGGGGCTTTTCAGAAAAGCTGGACGGTTCCCGCCTATACCCTGCACCAGTTACCGGAAAAACTTTCTTTACAACATGGAGCCTTCATTGAACCGCTTTCGGTGGCCTGCCACGATGTAAAAATCGGAAGGGTGAAAAAAGGCGAAAATTGCCTCGTTATTGGTGGCGGCCCTATTGGTACCCTTATTTCTTATGTATTGAAAGAAAAGGATGCCAACGTGATTATTTCAGAAGTCAACGAAAAACGTGTGAATATGCTTTCAGAACTTGGCTTTACGGTGATCAATCCCGCAAAGGAAAACCTTGTGGAAAGGATTTCAGAATTAACAGAAGGGGGGATGATAGATTGTGCTTTTGAAGTTTCAGGATCGGCAGCTGGTGTAGAAGCCATGACCGAAGTGGTGAATGTCCGTGGCAGGATTGTTATGGTGGCCATTCACGGGGGCGAGAAGCGAAAGGTGGACCTATTTAAATTCTTCTGGTCTGAAATTGAACTTCTGGGAGCCAGGTTATATGAAGAAGAAGATTATGACGAGGCCATACGCATTGCTGCCTCTAGTAATATCCCTTTTGACAAGCTTACCACGAAAATAAGCAAACTGGAAGATATCCAGGATGTTTTTGAAGAAATCGACACCAACCCTGCAGGCATGAAATACCTTATAAAATGCCAACCGGAAGAAAGACTGGCTTAATAGGCCACCCAAAACAAAGATTTTGAAAAACAAGCGATAAGCAAATAAAAAATAGAACAAAATGAGTGTATTGGATAAATTTAAATTAGACGGAAAAACAGCTTTAGTCACAGGCAGTAAAAGGGGGATTGGTTTGGGCATGGCCATCGCCTTGGCCGAAGCCGGTGCCGATATTATTGGCGTAAGCGCCACCCTGGACCCGAAAGGCAGCGAAGTAGAAAAAGAAGTAAAAAAACGAGGTAGGAACTTTAAAGGCTACTCCTGTGATTTTAGCAATAGAAAAGCGCTTTATGCCTTTATTAAGGAAGTGAATGAAGATTTTCCTGTAATAGATATCCTGGTAAACAATGCCGGTACCATTTTAAGAAAACCTGCTGCTGAGCATCCTGACGAAATGTGGGATAAAGTGATAGAAGTAAACCAAAACGCCCAGTTTATCCTTACCCGGGAAATAGGAAAACAAATGGTTGAGAGGGGTTCCGGTAAAATTGTATTTACCGCTTCTTTACTTACCTACCAGGGTGGGATTACTGTGCCGGGCTATGCTGCCAGTAAAGGTGCCATAGGTCAATTGACCATGGCCTTTGCGAACGAATGGTCTTCTAAAGGTGTAAATGTAAATGCCATTGCTCCAGGCTATATCGCCACAGATAATACCGAGGCACTACGGAACGACCCCGACCGCGCAAACTCCATTTTAGCGCGTATCCCGGCCGGAAGATGGGGCGAACCTGAAGATTTTGCCGGTCCCATAGTATTCCTGTGTTCGGAAGCAGCGTCTTATATGCACGGGAGCATCACGCTTGTGGATGGCGGATGGATGGGTCGATAAATTTAAGCACATGAGAGATGATGTACCCTTTTTTAAAATATATAGTAATATTATTCCCCTTGTGCGGAATACCGCAACAACCCAGCGCCCAAAATAAGCCTAACATTGTGTTTATTCTAGCTGATGATGCAGGTTACTCCGATTTTGGATTTCAGGGAAGTAATCATTTTAAAACTCCTGAGCTTGATAAACTGGCCAGTAGGAGTATCCGTTTTTCCCAGGCATATGTATCGGCTGCCGTTTGTGGTCCGTCCAGAGCCGGGATTTTAACGGGCAAATACCAGCAAAAATTCGGGTTTGAAGAGAACAATGTGCCGGGCTATATGAGTAATTCCGGTCTTACGGGTGATGACATGGGGCTTCCTTTGGATCAAACAACCATGGCCGATTATTTGAAAAAACGAGGGTATAAGACTGCACTATTCGGAAAATGGCACCAGGGGAATGCCGATCGTTTCCATCCTACCAGGCGAGGATTTGATGAATTTTATGGTTTTCGCGGTGGAGCCCGTAGTTATTGGCCCTACGAGGAAAAAGAACTCATAAAATATCCTGAAAATAAGTTGGAGCGAGGATTTGGGAATTTTCAAGAACATCAGGGATACCTTACAGATGTCCTGGCTGAAGAAGCTGCTTCATTTATAGATAGAAATAAAGAACAGCCATTTTTCATTTTCCTATCCTTCAATGCAGTCCATACACCAATGCAGGCAAAACCTGAAGACCTTGAAAAAATTAAAGGATTGCAAGGCAAGAGAAAAACACTGGCAGCAATGAACCTGGCAATGGATCGGGCCATAGGTGTGGTAATGGAAAAACTGGAAGATCTTGGTCTGACTGAAAATACCATTGTTGTATTTACCAATGATAATGGAGGTCCAACAGATGCGAGCGAAGCTTCCAATGATCCTCTGAGTGGTACAAAGGCAAATCACTTAGAGGGTGGCATTAGAGTACCATTTTTACTATCCTGGCCTAAAGAGCTGAAAAGTGTTAAGATTTATGAATTTCCAATTACTACCCTGGATTTATTACCCACTTTTTACGCTGCAGCCGGCGGGGATATAAAAAATATGGAAGATCTGGATGGCATTAATTTAATCCCATTCCTTAAAGGAGAGAAAAAAGACCGGCCCCACCAAACCTTATATTGGAAGAAGGAATCGAGAGGTGCCATTAGAGATGGGGATTGGAAATTATTGCGGTTTCCGGATCGTCCGGCAGAACTGTACAACCTTCAGGAAGATGTTTCAGAAGTCAACAATTTGGCCAAAGCGTATCCTGAAAAAGTGGAATCGCTTTACAAAAATCTGTTTGACTGGGAGTTAACTCTGGAAAGGCCGTTATGGCAATTGAAAAGGTTATACGAAGGAAAAGCAGCAGAAAGAATGGACCAGTACCGAAAAGTAAGTGAAATTAAAACACAAAACGATGTCAGAAATTAAGGAATATCAGCTATTTATAAATGGCGAATGGAAAAATACTGAAACTAAGGAAACCGTAGAAGTTCTTAACCCTGCAACTGAAGAAATTGTAGGCCATATTCAGAATGGGAATCAAGGCGATGCAGAGAAAGCTTTAAAAGCTGCAGAAGATGCTCAAGCTTCCTGGAAGAAGCTTCCTGCTATGGAAAGATCTTCTATCTTACGTCAGTTTGCATCATTGATAAAGGAGAACACAGATTTTCTGGCTGAACTTTTGGTAAAAGAACAGGGAAAACTGCTATCTGTAGCCAAGATGGAAGTAGGAGTTACCGCTTCCTTTATAGAATATGCTTGTGAATGGGCCCGTCGTATAGAAGGGGATATCCTACCGTCAGATAACCCTAATGAGCAAATATGGATACAGAAAATTCCCCGGGGTGTGGTCGTGGCTATAACTGCATGGAATTTCCCTCTTGCTCTGGCAGGACGTAAAATAGGTCCCGCTCTTATTGCAGGAAATACCATGGTGATAAAGCCCACTTCTGAAACGCCATTGGCTACTCTGGAATTGGGAAACCTGGCTAATAAAGCCGGGATCCCTAAAGGGGTTTTAAATATTATTACCGGCCCCGGAAGGACTGTAGGTAACGCCCTAGTTGAAAATCCCATCACCAAAATGGTAACTATGACAGGTAGTACTCCGGTAGGTCAGGAAATTGCCAAAAGGGCTTCCAAAAGATTAATACCTGTGCAACTGGAATTGGGAGGAAAGGCTCCTTTTATTGTACTCGAAGATGCAGATATCGATGAGGCTGTTGAGGGCGCACTACATTCAAGATTCGACAATTGCGGGCAGGTATGCACCTGCAATGAACGACTGTATTTACATGAAAAAATCTATGATGAATTTATGGAAAAATTCATGAATAAAGTAAAAGCTATAAAAGTAGGCGATCCAATGGATCCAGATAGCGATATGGGACCCAAAGTGAATTCAGGTGAATTGAAACACATGGAAGAACTCGTGGAAACTTCCGTTAAAGAAGGAGCTACCCTAGAATATGGTGGGAAGAAGCCGGAAGGGGAACAGTTTAAAAAAGGCTATTGGTTTGAACCTACTATTTTAACCAATGTATCCCAGGATATGACCATAGTACACGAAGAATCTTTTGGTCCAATATTACCGATTATAAAATTCAATAGTCTTGATGAGGCAATAAAATACGCTAACGATTGTGAATATGGCTTAGCTGCCATGGTTTATACGAATGATATGAACAACATTATGAGGTGTAATGAGGAGTTGGAATATGGAGAAATTTATGTTAACCGGGGTCATGGCGAACAGCATCAGGGCTTCCACAATGGTTATAAATTAAGTGGCACCGGAGGCGAAGATGGTAAATATGGATTTGAACAATACCTTGAAAAGAAAACCTTTTACGTAAAATATAAAGCCAAATGAGTACAAAAATATCAGAAATAAAAACACGTCTTTTTACAGTTCCGCTACCCGAAGTAATGGCCGATGCCAAACATGGTGACCATTATCATTTTGAACTGGTAACCGTTACGGTCACTTTGGAAGATGGTAGCGAAGGCACCGGCTATACCTACACCGGGGGAAAAGGCGGTTTTGCCATAAAAGCCATGATCGAGCATGATTTCACAGAAGCTTTACTTGGCAAGGATGGGGAAGATATAGCCGGGATCTACGATTTTTTGGAATGGCATATCCATTATGTGGGCCGGGGTGGAATTGCCTCTTTTGCCATTTCAGCCGTGGATATTGCGCTGTGGGATATCCGATGTAAAAAAGCAGAAAAACCACTCTGGAAAATGGCAGGTGGCCACGCCAATTCCTGTAAGGCCTATTGTGGTGGGATAGATTTGATGTTCCCCATAGAAAAATTATTGGCCAATATGAAAAATTACCTGGAACGGGGCTTTAATGCGGTAAAAATTAAAATTGGTCGTGAAAAACTCGAAGAGGACCTGGAGCGTATCAAAGCCGTTCGGGAATATATAGGCCCTGAGATCACTTTTATGGTAGATGCCAATTATTCGATGACGGTAGATGAAGCTATAAAAGCTATTGAAGGCTTTAAGAAATATGATATTACCTGGTTTGAAGAACCTACCATCCCAGACAATTACAAGGGGTATGGAGAAATTGTGGACGCCACCGGTTTCCCATTGGCCATGGGGGAAAACTTGCATACCATTCATGAATTTGAATATGCCATGGAACAGGCAAAACTCTCTTATATCCAGCCAGATGCCTCTAACTGCGGGGGGATCACTGGATGGCTGGCCGCGGCAAACCTGGCCAATGAACACAATATACCTGCCTGCTCCCATGGGATGCAGGAACTACATGTAAGTTTGGTGTCTGCCCAACCCAACGCCGGTTGGTTGGAAGTACATAGTTTCCCAATAGATCAATATACCAAACGACCCCTGGTGGTGGAGAATTACAGGGCTGTAGCACCCGATTATCCGGGAGTAGGCGTGATTTTCGACTGGGACAAGCTAGGGCCATATGAACAAAAAACATAATCATTATGAGTATGCATTCAGAAATTTTTGGAACAATGAACGGTGAAACTATTCATCTATATACCTTACAAAACAAAAATGGTATTAGCGTGAATATCATGAACTACGGGGCTACAATCACTTCGATCAAAGTCCCGGATTCCAAAGGGAATATAGAGAATATCGTTTGTGGATTTAACAATTTTGAAGCTTACTTTTCTGAAGAATATAAAAAGAACGCGCCTTACTTTGGAAGCACGGTAGGGCGCTATTGTTCGCAGATCAAGGATGCAAAATTCCAGCTTCACGGCAAGGAATATACCCTGGCAAAAAATGCCGGGGAAAATAACCTGCATGGTGGGAATATTGGTTTCGATAAAAAAATATGGAAAGCCGAAACATTAAATTTGAAGGGTGCTACCGGTATTTCCATGGAAATTCTAAGCGAAGACCTGGAAGAAGGTTTCCCCGGGAATGTTAAAGTGAGTGTTCAATTTATCTTGAATGACAGTAATGAACTTTCCATAGAATATTCCGCAGTACCAGACCAGGACACCCCTTTGTCTTTGACCAACCATACCTACTTTAACCTGAACGCTTTTAGTTCTTCCGTAGAAAACCATACCGCACAGATCAAGGCAGGCAAAAAGCTTGTTTTAGATGGAACGGGCGCGGCCACCGGTAAAATCCAACCGCTTGAAGGACGTCCTGATGACCTAAGGGAGCCCAAAAAAATTGGCGAGGTACACGGGAAAATGAACGATGGCTTTGAGCACTATTATATTTTTGATAAGGAAAACTTCCTCTCGGACAAAGTTGCCGAATTCCATTGTAAAAAAAGTGGCAGGTCTTTAGGGGTTGCTACCAAAGAGCCCGGAATGCTCTTTTATACAGGGAAGTACACCTCTAACGAATTGCAAAGGGAAAACGGGCAGGAATTTGGCAAATATCGCGGGTTTTGTTGTGAGACCCACCGGTATCCCAACGGGCCCAACATCCAAAATTCACCAAAATTCATTACCAGTGCTGGTGAAGAATTTAAAAGTACCACCATATTTAAATTTGGTTGGTAAGCCATAAATATTAATACTAAAAACTTATTATTATGATTGTAGGAATTATATGGGCAATATTCGCAGGCCTCATCCTGGGTTTGTATGCAATGCCGGAAAAATTTACCAAAGACTTCAAATATGAGAATACCTGGAGTTTGTTTTTTCTATTGACCATGTTCGTGGTGCCAATAATCACTTCAATCAGTTTGATAGATGGGTTTCAGGATATTTTTGGAAATATGCCCACAGATATCCTGTTAAAAATGGCACTGGCAAGTTTCCTTTGGGGTACCGGGGTGATGATGTGGGGGAAAGCCATTAACCATATTGGACTTTCCCTTGGCTTTTCCATATTTATTGGGACCATTATCCTTATTGGATCGGTACTCCCCTTCCTGGTTGATGGATTGCCCCCTGAAAATTCCCTTATCCTCATCCTGCTAGGTATCCTGGTGGTGTTGTTTGGGGTAATCTTAAATGCCAAAGCCGGCCTGATAAGGGAACGGAATGAACTTGATAACACACAGGGCGATACCTCAGCAAATGTTATTAGAGGTTCCATGGCCAAAGGGATTTTGATCGCTGTGACAGGCGGACTCTTAGCTACAGGTTTTAGTTATGCCAATGCGGTAGGCCGTCCTTATTTGCACGAAGCATCGACCAGTGCGGGAAATGCCAACTGGATAACAGCTGTAGCGGTCATGTTCCCAATTTTCATCTCGGGCGGGATTGCCATGACCACTTATTTTATATGGCAATTATCAAAGAAAAAAGCATGGGATAATTTTAAAACTCCGCATTTTTCGAAAAACTTCTTCCTTATCCTTATTATGGCAGTTTTTCATTATGCGGCCTCTGCCCTTTTCGCATACGCTGCTTATAAACTTGGGGATGCCGGTAACACCGTGGGGTACGCAATTTTCAATACCGCCAGTGTGGCGACCGCCATTGTCACAGGTTTGATCACCAGAGAATGGGTGCAGGCTTCCAAAAAAGCCAAAGCCTATCTCTATGCTGGTTTGGCATTAATGATCGTGGGAATCGTTATTATCGCTATAGGTAATGGAATGGCAGAATCTGGCGTTTAATAATCTAAAGCGTAAAATTATGGATTTCAAAAAGCTAGGTTTATCATTGATATTTTTAAGTGCGACCAGCAATTTATTTGTTGGCTGTTCATCTTCTGCCACAAACGACACCTCACTGCACGAGTCGTCATCTTCTTCTAACGTATATGATTGGTCAAATATAACCATACCCCCCCAAGCACCAAATTCGAAAGTTTGGGAACTGCAAGAAGAAGTTTCAGATGATTTCAATTATAAATTTGAGGAGGCATCAGAAAAAGTAAATTTTGGGGATGATAAATGGTATAATTTCTATCATAACAATTGGGATGGGCCAGGCACCACCTATTGGAAATATAACCATGTTTCAGTTAATGGTTCTGAATTGGAAATCAAAGCATCACGCTGGTCCAGGCAAAATGAAGCTGCACCCATTTCGGCTTCACCAAATAAAATGGACAGGCCTAGCGGGGGTATAAACAGCGGATGCATTACATCCAACAATCAAATTATTTATCCTGTATATGTGGAAGCGAGTGTAAGTGTTGCTAATATAGCCTTAGCCTCAGATATTTGGTTATTGAGCTCTGATGATACTCAGGAAATAGATATTATGGAATGTTATGGGGGTGCTGATAGTAACAATTCCTATTTCGCCAAGTTTATTCATTTAAGTCACCATTCATTTATTCGTGATCCATTTCAGGATTATCAGCCAAGGGGGAAGAATTCCTGGTGGACCCGTAAGGACATATCTACCTCCTGGGGAGACTACAGTTGGAATGCAGGAGATAGGAAATTTATACAAATTGGAGTTAATTGGATAGGCCCCAAACATTTTGAATATTATATAGATGGCGAATTGGTGCGCGTTTTATATGATAAAGCCTCGGCTACAAAAAATGCTGATCAATGGTTTTATACCTATCCAAGTATGACCGATGGCAGGCTGGATTTCAATGACAATGGTTTCCAAAAAGAAAACCTTTATTCCAAGTCTCCAACATTTTCTTATGGAGTTCTTCAAGAAGCCGATAGTATTTCCAATGTAAGCGTGATTGACCCATACAAATTTCAGGGTGAAGAAGGGTTTACAAAACCATTGGATATCATTATAAATGTAGAATCTCAAGACTGGCACGTGGAAGCCGGTAGAACCCCAAATGATGCCCTCTTGAACGACCCGGCCAAAAATACAATGAAAGTAGATTGGGTCCGGGTTTATAAACCAGTCTAAGAATAAAAAACTATAATAGGATTAAATAAAGCACTCAAAATTAGCTTGAAAAAAAAAGAAATAATTATGTATACTAAAACTCTTATTTCAATGAATTGGCATTTATGGATGCTCTGCATGGTATTTCTATTAGGCGCTGGTTGTCAGACCGATGATGATAACGTGCAAAAGGAGCCGGAAGAAAACGAACAGGGCGGGGAGAATCCAGATGAGGAAACAGACCCGGAGAAGGAACCCACCACTGCAGATTTTGAGAACATGGATCCTGATTTACCATCATTTGTTTCTATAGATGATACGACCCCGGAAGATATGCAATGGATAAAAGTAGATGGGTTGACTGATGAATTTGACAGCTGGGATGAGATAAAATGGTTCAAACCTCTATGGAATTATGACGTGCCTGTCCAGATGAAAGCAGAAAATTCAGGGGTCGCCGATGGTAATTTGTGGATCAAGGCTACCTTGGATGAGGGTGCTGAAAGATGGTTTGAGACATCCCGTGTACAATCCAAAGAGCAGATTAGTTATCCCATGTACACCGAAAGCCGTATAAGGACGGCCCACATATCAGCCTACAATACCTTTTGGTTGAACAATGGGGATATTTCAAATAGGAATGAAATAGATGTTATTGAAAATAATTCGAAACCATCCTGTGGCTGTCAGCCAGATTTTCCGTGGCAGATGAATTCCCAGTACTTCCATGTGATAGATGATGATACCCGCAGGGAAAAAGGCAACTTTGACAACCGCAATCTTTCTAATGCCAATCCGGGTAAAGGAATTAAATGGAATGAAGAATACCATATAGTTGGGGTTTGGTGGAAAGATGCTACCCATATCCAATTTTACCTGGATGGGGAACCTGCCGGGAGTGTAGTTTCCGAGAGGGATTTCACTCGCGATTTAAATCTCATTTGGGACCTCTGGACGTTCGATGCCGATTGGCTGGGCGGGTTGGCCAAAAAAGAAGACCTTCTCGATGATTCTATAAATACCATGAAAGTAGATTGGGTGAGGACCTGGAAATTGGAACCTACCCAATAGCTCGGTTTGTAATATAATTATTAAGTACAATTAAAAAATATTAAAATGAAAAGTGCATGCCTAAAAGTTTTATTCTTGTTTACCTGCTTCCATTTAAGCTGTGTAACAGGACTGGCACAACCCAATACCACCTTTTCTCACGAAGAGAACAGTCAGTCTGTTAGGGATTTCAGCGGAATGAAATGGCGAATGAAAATGATGCTTCCCGGGGAAGGTATAAAACGTGGGTTGCACAAATTGCCCCCTGAAGACATTGAGACCCTGGTATGGAACAATGCAGAAGTTCCTGGGGATGTTTATACAGATCTTTGGAAGGCAGGTGTTATTGAAGACCCATATTTTGGAAGGAATAGTGTTAAGGCGCAATGGGTTCAACAATACGAATGGTGGTATGCATATCAATTTCAGGTTACCGAAGGCGTTGAAGATCAGGTTGTAGACATAGTATTTGAAGGGGTGGACTATAGTTGTGAAGTTTGGTTGAATGGCCACTATCTGGGGAAAAATGAAGGTGCATTTTCAAGTTTTTCATTTAATGTAAATGAATATTTGAGGATCAGTAAAAATGATTATCTGAAGGGGCAGAATATGCTCATAGTAAAATTAGATCCCGCACCTCAAGTAAATGCTTTTGTTGCAGGTAAAAAAACACCGTGGTTCGGGGATTATTGGCGTGACCTGGCACCCATGGGGATTTGGCGGCCAGTGAAAATGGTACGAAGCGGAAAGGTGAGCTTTGATGATGTGTATGCCAATAACAAGATCAACGAAGATGGTTCGGCTGACGTTGGATTGGAGTTAACGGTTGAAAATACAACCAGTGAAACCAGGGAAATGAACTTTGTAGTTTCTTTGGAAGGCAAAAATTTTGATTCTGAAGAAATAAATGTTGAATTCTCACAAGCTGTAGCACCCGGTTTACAGAAAGTCAAAAAAGATATCCATTTAGAAAATCCCAAGCTGTGGTGGCCCTGGGATTTGGGAAAGCCCAATCTGTATAAAGCTAAAATATCATTGAAAGAAGGGGAGGTAAATCACGATTTTAACGAAACCACATTTGGCATAAGGGAAGTGACTTCTAAATGGAACCCTGGTTTTGAAAAAGGGGTGGACGTATCCTTCCCCCGGTCCACCTATATTAATGGCAAGTTCCATTTTATCCGTTCTGCCAATTGGGGAGGGCCACCCGATATTTTTGTGGGTCGAACTTCCCCGGAAGAGTATTACGAATTAATTAAACTCGCCAAGGAAATGAATATGAACAACATTCGGATTTTTGGCTGGCACCCCCCGGAAATTCCTGAATTTTATCAATATGCTGATGAAATGGGGATTACCATTTGGCAGGATATCATTCCCCTGGGAACAGGGAATATTCCTATGGAGGAAGAAAATATTGCTGAAATTTTTAATGAAGGGGTCAAAGTATTAAAAGAAAGGAGAAACCACCCTTCCTTGATTATGATGGAAGGTGGGGAAGAAATGATGTTCCGTACCCGTGACCCTCATGCCGGCAGGAGGTTTTTGGAAAGGTTGGGCGATTCCCTGCAACATTACGCGCCACTCCCCTATGTGCCAGATTCCCCAATGACTGATCACGTTGCACAGGAAGCCGGGTTCAAACCCAAAGAGGCACTGCATGCTTTACGGTATTTTTATGATATGGGAGAATGGTTGCACGAAGACTGGCTGCAAACAAAAACAGATGGTTTCCCTATTGTCCCTGAATTTGCCATTACCTCGGTCCCTTCAGTGGAAAGTTTAAAAAAGTTTATCCCGGACGATGAACTATGGCCCCCTGGTTTAAGTTGGGGGCACCATTGGGCAGATTTAACACGTTTGCGTATGCAAAACTGGGATGTTTTTGGTGATGAGAAGAAAGGATCGCTGGAAGAATTTGTAAATGCGACCCAGGATGCACAGGGAATTATTTTCAAGAATGGGATAGAACATTTCCGGAGGGACAAACCAAGTTTGAGCGGGATTTCCCTATGCCATTTTATCACGTATTGGCCTGACATGAAATGGGCCATTGTAGATAATTATCAAAAACCAAAACGTTCCTACTACCATGTGCAAAAAGCATATCAGCCCCTATTGGTAAACTTTGAGTTTAAAAAAAGGAGATGGCATAAAGAGGAAGTCTTTACCGGAAGTATATGGGTAGTGAACGATTTCTACAAAGAATATAAAAATGCTACCATCAATTTTGAAATTAAGGATGATTCCCAAAAATCCTTATTCAAAAAATCCTATGAAGTAGCTCAAATTGAAAAAAACAGTGCTAAGAAATTCTTTGAAGTTTCAGAAGCTGTTTTAGGGAAGGTAAAAGAGAAATTCTATGTTACCCTGAAACTACAGGACAAAGATGGAACACAAATTTCTCATAATGATTACTTTTTCTTAATTGGTGACCAGCAGACCGCCACAGAACGCTTCAACGAATGGAAAAAAGAACGCCTGGAACAGGAAAATGAGAGGGGCCACGGAGGATATGGATCTTATTATTTCTTTTTTGATGAATTGACCAGAGAAAACGGCAAAGATTACGAAAGTGGCACGCAAACGCCCAGAGCCAGGGGATTTGAACAATCAAATGATGAGAATTAAATATTGGGGGAAATCCTACAGATAAAAACCTTATAGAGCTAAGGACTTTTTTCTTTTGTTGAAAAAATATTCTTGGGTAGAAATTACAGGAAAGAAGTTCACGAATTTACTGCACAACCTGTCTATATTTTATTCAATTACAGAACTTTATGAAAAAATATTATAATTAGATATTGATGAATATAAAATACGTTTGCCCCTCTTGGGGCCGCGAAGGCACAAAAGTCTATAAGCTTCTAGCTAAAGCTGAAAAAAGGGATTATCAGATTGTGGAAATAAAAATTTCTACGGATGCTCAGATTGAAGAAAATTACAAAGAGAAACTTTCTACTAACTATAAACCAGATCTAGTTTTCAATCAATGGTATTACCCCTAGGCGAAACGGTAACACCATGCATTAACAAATTAGAAAAAAGACTTTATAAGCTTACAGAATTTAACCCGGCCTTCATAAATTCAGACTGCCAGAGACATTTATATTATAGCTAAAAATCGAAAATTCTTGAAAATATCTTCCTTTTTGAAAAACAGACAGCTATACCTGTTTACCATACAAAAGTATTAGCTTTAATTAATTTGTAGAATCTTTTAGAAACTCTCTAGAAATAAACCTGAAAGTGACTGTTTGTAAATACATTCTTTTAAATGATAGGAAAGAATTCTCCAGAATGCTAAGCGAATGGTTTTCAGAATTTTTACAACTTCCGAAAGTTATGCTCGTTCACTTTACGCCAGCGAAAATAAATTCTTTAGACCCGATCCTTGATTACTGGCAATTAAATATGGAAATGATAAATTATTCAAAACGAACTCTCTAAATTATACACCAAAATGGTTATTTTTACCTTCATTGGCTTTACCCTGTTTGTTGCTATTGTATCATATGTAGCAACTTTAAAAACTAACGAAAATACAAATGATGGTTACTTCCTGGGCGGCAGGTCTTTGACTGCCGGTGTAATTGCAGGATCCCTGCTTTTAACAAATTTATCAACAGAGCAAATTGTTGGCCTTAACGGCCAGGCTTATTCAGAAGGAATTTTAGTTATGGCATGGGAAACACTGGCTGCCATTGCCATGGTAATTACCGCAATCTATCTATTACCAAAATATTTAAAAGGTGGTATTACAACCCTTCCAGAATTTCTAGCTGAGAGATATGATAATGCTACCAAAACCATCACTTCCGGACTGTTCCTCCTCGGGTATATTTTAATCTTACTGCCTATTGTCCTGTATTCCGGATCCCTGGCTATTAGTACGATGTTCAATGTACCTGAATTACTTGATGTTTCTCCTGAAATAGCGTTATGGATATGCGTATGGACTATTGGGATTATAGGTTCGTTATATGCCATCTTTGGAGGATTAAAAGCCGTAGCGGTTTCTGACACCTTAAACGCTGTAGGCTTATTGATTGGGGGGCTCATGATACCTGTTTTCGGACTTATTTATATTGGGAATGGATCAGTTTTTGGAGGTATGGAACTATTACTTAATGAAGTACCAGAAAAGTTTCATGCTGTGGGTGATGAAAAAAGTTCTGTCCCATTTAGTACTATTTTCACCGGTCTCATGTTAGTCCAGTTATTTTACTGGGGAACAAACCAGGCAATTATTCAACGGGCATTAGGTGCGAAGAACTTAAAAGAAGGACAAAAAGGTTTATTGCTGGCTGCTTTTGTTAAAATATTAGGGCCTCTCATAGTTGTTTTACCTGGAATTATCGCGTTCTATATTTTTGGCCCAGATCTGGTCACCCCGGACCAGGCTTATCCGATGCTGGTCAATAAGGTCCTTCCTCCTTATCTTCTGGGATTTTTCGCTGCCGTTCTTTTTGGTGCAATTCTAAGTTCATTTAATAGTGCGCTCAACAGTTCCATAACCTTATTCAGCATCGATATTTACAAACCATATATATCCCCAAATGCATCAGAAAATGCAATAATTAAAAATGGAAAATATTTTGGCATATTCCTAGCCGTCGCTTCCATGGTAATCGCACCAATGATTGCCAAAGCCCCGCAAGGCCTATTTGGATATCTCCAGGAAGTTAACGGTTGTTACACCATACCCATCCTATCTATAATAGTGGTGGGATACTTTACAAAGAAAGTACCTGCCATAGCGGCTAAAGTGGGAATCCTATCGGGGGTCATCCTTTATTTATTCTATTTATTTTTAAAATATTTTATTCTCGATACATCAGGCTTGCCGCATTTTCTACATATCCAGGCTGTTATTTTTTTTATAAATGTGGGATTAATGTTATTTATTGGACACTTATACCCCAGAAAATCCAAATTTAAATTAAGCTATACCAACAAAGTGGACATAACGCCCTATAGGTATGTTAAACTAAGTAGTGTTGTCATCACGATTATAGTCGTTTATATTTATTACCATTTTAGCTAAGACGGGATACAATTTGACTTGAAATAACATTCGTCACAAAAAGACCCCACTGGTATTAATACCTGTGAAATCTACTAATTTTAAACTACTTCAATGGCTACTCACGCGGGAAAGGTCTACGGGGTTCAGCATCGTGGCGGTCAGCTAATATTGCAAATAGTAACTTCCTCACCTATGCCCCCAAAGGAAGCTTTTATGCAATTTGCGCTAATGCTCTGGATGGGGTATCTCTTCGGAATTTTTATTGACTCACCATACAACTAGTCCCTCTCATTCTCTTTTTTATAATGCGAAAAAACAACATTCGATCGTGGACAGCGGCATAAAGCCGCTTCGGCTTTGCCTGCTCTTTTTATACGCTTTACCAATCCCAGCTGTTGTACGAATAATAGGCATCAAAAAAGGTAATGTGAGGGCACTATAAGAAGTAAGTCAAAATCAATAGCAAGCATAGTTTTCTCGCTAAGTTCCTGTTCAAGTAAGCAAACAGCTGCTTGATTTCTCTTGAAAAGTTCAGTTGTAAATGCATCAATAATATATGCTTTTATACTCATCTGTCTTTTAATCTTCAATTTCAACAATCACTTCAACTTCTACGGCAAAATTTAAGGGCAAAGCGTGCATACTTACTGCACTTCTGGCGTGTCTCCCCTTTTCCCCAAAAACCTCATGCATTAGATCACTATACCCGTTGATCACTTTTGCCTGGTCTACAAATTCTTCCGTGCAATTTACCATACCAAAGGCTTTGACAATTTTTTTCACTTTACTCAAGTCGCCTATTTCATCTTTCAAAACAGCAATATGGTCTATGGCCACTAAACGCGCCGCTTCATTTCCCTGGGCTGTGGTAAGGTCTTTTCCTACCTTTCCAGTTACATAGGTTTTGTCTTTTTTAATGGGACCTTTTCCTGAAAGATATAACAAATTACCAGTTCTGACACAATTGACATAGCTTGCAACTGGCTGTGAAACTTCGTTTAACGTAATGTACAGTTCTTCTAACTTTTGTTCTGGGCTATTCTCCATCTTTTAAATCTTTTTGGTTAAATTTTCCTTGTAATATTAAAACTTAAGTATTAAAAAATTTGGTCGCTTTATAGTCCATAAAATAACAATTCATAATATAGCGAAATTGGTGCCAACCTAAGAATATGAGTTTATGTTTTACTATTTGAAGTATTCCAAATTATTATTCAGCTTTTAGTTTGGAAATTAGCTCAAGAAATCAACCAAATTCCTTAGGCAGCAATTCGGTAAATGAATTTGCATTTCGACCATCGCCACCATAACGGATTGTATTCTATCCTACTTTCTTATCTTTGAATTAAACTTCCATCATTCAAAATTAAAAATACAGGCAAATAATAAGTTATTCTGGTTTTAAAATTATCCTACGGTAACTAGTGAGGTTATGAACACCATTATCGGTCACTTCACATATAACGTGAATATTCTTACCAGCGGCATCAGTGGGTATAGATAATTTTGTAGTATTTGATTCACTTTTTGAAATTTTAATATTTCCAGAATAAGTTCCAGCTTCGGGTATTATCCACCATTTATATTTTAGTTGGTCGCCATCAGGATCTGACGATTTAGACGTATCAAGCACGATCTTTTCTCCTGCTTTACCAACTATTTTTATGGGGTTAATTCCTTGATCTCCATTTATAATGACTAATGGGTTGCGGTTACCTTTTCCATTTTTGGCCCAGTCCATGCGTGCGGCGAAATTGTTAAAATTTGCAGGATAAAAATATTCAAAATATTTTGTGCAAATGTCATAAGCTTTGCCTGTATAGTTAGTGTAGGAATTCGTAAGACTATCGCGTCCTATACTATTTTCAAAATAACCACTCCAGCTTACCTGTGTTGGTATGTCGGGATTAGACAACCCATTGGGAATTAAATGCATAAAAGCCGGTGTATCCCCTTCAACTCCCCATTTATATTTTGGGTACAAGGTGCCAAGCTTGCCATGATTCTGGATATTAAGCGCGTATTCATCCCAATTTTCAACCCCGGTTTCATTTTGGTGTTTCCAGGCGCATTCATCCCATAATAACTTCAGATCTTCACCAAATTTTCGCATCCATTGATGGGAACTATTGGCGTAGTTAATCGTGTCGCCTTTTGACCATGGCCTGTCCTGATCGGTGATGGTATAGATGCGAAATTTGCGTAAGAAATTCTTTAGCTCTTTAGGGGCCGCTCCTGTTGTACACGCCAAATCGCTTGTGCAAAAGTATTACCGCCACCCCAGACTGAAATCCAGATTGGACGTTTATCATCCTCATCGGCCATATTAATAATCAAATTGCTACCTTCTGAATCATTTTCATCACCAATGAATTTCATGCCCATTTTTGTGCTACCCAATACAGTTTTCGACCGTAAATAATCTAAAGAAGGCCAGTAGCCTATTTCTTGTTTTGATTCATCTTTTGCAAATTCTTTCTGGTTTGACCTCTTCATTAGATTGGGCAAATCCTTTTCGTAAGCATCTAGTGCATAATGGATTAGGTCAATACGATCATTATCCCCTGTATTACTCCATCCCGTTGTAGCAATGAGTGCCTCTACCTCAAATTGGTCAGCGTGAACCAATAACCTAATCATAGACTCCATATCATCCGGCTCAATATCATTGGGTGCAATATCGGTTAATACTACAAGTCGCGGTTTTAAGTTTGTCTTTTCTGGTTCTTTTTGCGAGTAGGCTTGTGTTAGAATTAAGCTTAAAGCAACTATAGCGAAATTTTTAAAATTCATGTCTTGATTTTAAATTATTTTCATATTAGAAAGCTAATAGTTTTTTTCAATTTAGTAATATTTGAAGTTATATAATAGCTTATATGGTACCCGAAAAATGGTTATTAAGACACTCCCAAGTAACCTCAATATAATTCATACTATACCTTCCAAAAACCCATTTTTACCGCTTTTTTTTCCGCACATTACTTAGAAAGTCCGCAATACTAAAACTTATTCTTTAAACTCTTTATTATAGCCAAACATTCTTTTGTAGTTCTTTCTATCTTTAAAAGGTCAAATTTTCCTTTATCATTCTTAACAAATAATTTAGACTCTATACCAACACAAGTACTTCCGGCATTGAACCAGCTCGTGAGACTTTCCAATGTAGGGGACACTCCTCCCGTAGGCATAATACTCGTCCAGGGTTGTGGTGCTCTAAACAATTTTATAAATTCGGGACCATAAATAGCACCCGGAAATAATTTTATGATTTCATAACCATATTCTTCTGCACCGGCAATTTCGGAAAGAGAACCACAACCAGGAAAATAGGCTATATTTCTTCTGTTACAAACATTGGCAATATCCTTTCTAAATACCGGTGTTACCACAAAATCTGCACCCAGCTGAATATAAAACGATGCTGAGCCACCATCGGTTACTGAACCCACCCCCAAGGCCATTTCGGGGGAATTCCCGGTTTACTAAGAGGGCTAATTCTTCAAACACCTCTGGTGCATTCTCATTGCGGGATGTAAATTCCATAACTCTAGCCCCTCCTTTGTAACAGGCACTGATTAAATCTTTTGCTATATCAATATTTGAATGACTAAAAAGTGGAACCAGTCCCGTACTTTTCATAAGCTCATATAATTCAATTCTGGTAAGCTTGGACATAATTTATCTTTTAATTAATGCTGAAAGATCTCCTTTCATTATTGCATGGACCTCTTCCAGTGAAGCTACATTTACGTCCCCCGCTATAGTATGCTTATAAAGGCTTGCAGCCACGGCAAAATCCAGAACTTCCTGGTGATCTAAATTTTCAATTAAACCGTATATAATCCCGGCCATAAACGCATCTCCTGTTCCCAATCGATCAACTACAGGAAAAACCTCCTTTACCTCAGATTTAATGATGTTTCCTTTTGCGTACATAACCCCCCCAATTTTTTGGTGGGAAGCACTTTCAGAATAACGCAAGGTAGTTGGCAGAAATTCTAAATTAGGGCAAACCTTAACGATCTCCTTATAATACTGGTTTAAGCTATAACAATTTTCATAATTGGGCGCTATTTCTTCTTTGCCCAGCATGTTATAAAGGGTGGCGAGATCTCCAAGAATGACATTGGAATGGGCTAACAATTCAGGAAATACCTCACAGGGCTCTTTCCCACATTTCCACAATTTAGATCGGTAATTAAGGTCACAGGAAATTTTTATATTCATCTTTCTGGCAGCTTGACACGCCAGCAAACATTCCCTGGATGCTTCCTTCGATATTCCGGGAGTAATTCCAGACCAGTGAAACCAAGATGCTTCAGCAAAAATATCCTCCCAATTAATCTCCTTTTCCTTAATGGTGGCTATAGAACTTCCGGTCCTGTCATAGATTACTTTACTATGTCTGATCGCACTTCCATTTTTCAGAAAATAGATACCAAGACGCGCCCCACCCCTGCAGATATGTTTATTGCCAACCTGATATCTTGAAATTTCAGAAATAGCTTTATTACCGAAATCATTGGCGGGCACTTTGGTTATAAACTGGGTTGGAAGTCCCCATTTCTGTAGGGAAGCCAGAGTATTAAATTCCGCTCCACTATACGATGCCTCATAGGAGTTAGCCTATGAAAAACGTAAATGTTCCGGTGTAGATAGTCTCAACAACATTTCTCCAAAGCCTATAATACTTCTCATAAGTTATAATTTATAAAATACACCGTTTAGCCACTATTTTCGGCGAGTAAGATGTTCGAAAGTATGGGGTGGCATTAAAAAAAGCATCTGGCTGATCTATTTAATTTGCATTACTCCAAGAATACAATTAATATTCCCCAAACAGTCTATGCTTCATTTTAACCCACTTAGTTCATTGAATAATTTTAGCTATTTTTCATCACCTCCATTGCCAGCAGAATGAATCTCAGTTTAAAGTGACACCCCCCTTTTCCAAGGTATTAAATCGTCCTGATTTAAATGGTCAGCTTTAGATACTACTTCACCACTGGCCACTTTTATAATATATTCTAAAATCTCTTCTCCTGTTTCTTCAATGGTCCTTTCACCGCGAATTATTGAGAAATCTACTAAATTTCGAAATCGGTAACGAAGTACGCTAAATAAAAATTTCATTCCTGCATTTACTTCGCTTCCGGTTGTTTTTCAATTTCAGCGTTCTCATTTACTTCCCGGCCGTTGCTGTCCCTACCTTTTTTGTAATGCAAAATACCAATAATTAGAAGTTAGTCCAGATTGCATAAGCCAGTCGGGCTCCTCCCTCCTTTTTATAAATCTTCCCTAATTCTAATTATTGAAAATGTATCAGCATCAAAAAGGTAACAGCAAACGGCGCTATAGGAAGTAAATCAAAAAATAACACTTATGAAATCATTTCAAAACAACATACCCGGAAGCCAAGTAAAAAAATCAAAAAAGGAAAACGCTCCGGATATAATAAGTAAATCAATGTTTAATCAACCTGCTCTTAAAGGTAGGTATCTAAATCTTTTAATTATGAGTAATCTAAGAAACCAAGTACAGTTAATCGGAAATGTGGGGAATGCCCCTGAGACCAAAAACTTCGAGAATGGTAAAAAAGTAAGCAGTTTCTCACTGGCTACCAATGAATACTATCACAAGAAAGGTGAGAAAATTCAACAAACCGACTGGCACAACTTAGTGGCCTGGGGAAAACAGGCAGAGCTTATCGAGAAATATGTGGATAAAGGAAAAGAGGTAGCCATTCGTGGCAAACTGACTTCCAGATCCTACGAAACCCAAAGCGGGGAGAAACGATATGTTACCGAAGTTTTGGTTAATGAAATTCTTTTCCTTGGGAACAAGGAAAATGCAGAACTGTAATTTTTAAAACTAAGAGGGCGCCCATCTCCAAAGTTGCGCCCTCTTTTAATTATTAACCCTTTAAATAAGCTAATAATGAAATCCAAAGTTAATGAAATAGCGATAAGCTACAGTGGAAGTTTAAAAACAAATTTGCTTCCAAAAATAACCAGTTCCAGATGTGCGGCCGAGTTAGCATTTGAGCAATGGAATAAAAATAATATTGAATTACAGGAAACTTTTAAAATTATACTGCTCAATAATGCTAATAAGATTAAAGGAATCTATGAAGTTTCTAACGGAGGTATTACCGGGACCCTGGTGGATGTTCGGATCTTATTCGCAGTAGTATTAAAGTCCTTAACCACGGCCATAATTTTATTGCACAATCATCCCAGCGGAACCCTTAGACCAAGTGAAGCAGATAAAAGCCTTACCAGGAAAATTAAAAATGCGGCAGCATTTTTTGATGTTAAAGTTCTGGATCATATTATTATAAGTCCAGATGGTAATTACTTCAGCTTTGCAGATAATGGTATCCTGTAATGTCCGTTATCTTAACCCACTTAAAGCTCTTTTCCGTTGAAAAGGGCTTTTTTATTCAATATTAGTTATCTTAAACTGATTAAAACAGGTTTTTCACATGTGGGAACGACGGATTTTATATTAACTTAAACTTTTTGTTTAATCAGTAATCTAGGAGATCTTACCAACTCCAAAGCATTTTTTTAAATGCTTTCTAATTTTCACCCTCACTAATAAAACCTGGCGGTCAAAAACATACCTAGGCTTCCTAAAAGATAAATTTTAACATACCGGGAGGTCATTTTTCACTTCATCTCTTTAACCTCACAATCTTATTTGATATCTAATACAGGGTTTTAAATCATTCAAATAAAATATTAAGTGCTAATTGACGTTCCTTGATACTAATTGATTACAGCGGAAACACCCCCCTTAAATTATTAGTTTACAGTGCTTTACTTGAAACATTTTTTTTATATTTATAAAACCTAAATTTTTAAAATTTAGACCAACCCTAGGATCCTATTTCTGACTTTCGTTGATCCTATTTCAAAGTATAAAACTTAAAGTCCAATTTTCGGGCTTTTCTAATTATTCAATTATTGCTGCATTTCAACCGAAAAAATCGTCCCGCCCCCGGGACGAAAAAGGACAGCAAGAGGATAACACGCGCTGCGATGTTATGTCCTTATTTTCCGTATGGATTGCCATTATTTGATATCAATTGAAGTTAAATTTTATTGGAGTTTGAACCTGGATAGATCTTTTTTCACGGAAAAATTTTCTAAGCCCAGTAATCCTCACAATTTTTTCACGGAAAAATGAAAAAACAAACCAAAAAAGAATCCTTTAAAAACCTTAGTATTAAAATTTCGGTGGCCAGACGATTTCGAAAATTCACTAAAGAATTAGGTCTTAGACAATCGGCCAGTCTGGATTTGATGCTGGACTTTTTTGAGACTAACAGGCTCTCTCCTACCCAACATCTAGGCCCCAATATGAAATCTCTGGAACATCATCTGGAGAAAAGAATCAATGCTTCTATCGCTATAGTACGGGCTATTGAAAGTACCCAAACAAAACCTACCCAGGCCATGCTTGCCGCTCTATTTGAAAGCCTCCCAGAAAAAGCTAAAAGGAAACTCCCTCCCTCTTTTGAACAGGCACTGCAAAATACCCTAGCCCATAAACCTATCATACAACAATTACCTGAAGCCCCACCTGAAAAAAAAGATCTTAAGGAGGTCCTTAAAAATATAGAATTGGTGAAACCTACTTTCGGAAATCCTTACCTGAAAGTCAATATGGAATATGATGAGCTAAAATCCCTTAAATATAAATATCATGTATATCACGATTAGCCCACAGAAAATAGGCCCTGCCTTCTCCAGTAGCGTAGCCGATTTTGTAGACTACCTGGAAAAGGAAAATACGGACCGCCTGCCGGAGGCACAGGAATACTTTTTTAATCAAACCCAGGAGAAAATTACACGCGATAAGGTCATCAAAGAGATTGATGGGAATACTGCAAAGCTGAAGACTACCGAACCCCGATACTATTCCCTGACCATTAATCCCTCCCAAAAGGAATTGCAACACATCAAAAATGATCCGGAAAAACTAAAAGTATACACCAGGGAAGTGATGAAGGATTATGCCGCTTCCTTTAACCGGGAAATTAATGGCAGACCAGTTCAGGTTTCCGATATAAAATATTATGCAAAAATGGAATTCTCCCGAACTTATAAAGAACGTGATAAAGAAGTCCGGGAAAATGCGCCCTTTAACAATAAGATAGCGCAGTTAAAGAATGAGTTGCGAAAAGTGCAACGTGGTGAAATTACCGGCCACCCTCATAATATTAGAAAAGAAATATTAGCGCTGCAAAAGGAAGCTCCTCATAAAATTGAAGGGAAACTCATTGATGAAGGAACGCCTAAACAGGGGAATCAAACCCACCTCCACCTTATTGTGAGCCGAAAAGATCAATCCAATACTGTTAGCCTTTCCCCAGGGAGTAAGTATAAAGCTTCCGAAGTGTCCCTACACGGAAAGATCGTAAAGCGGGGGTTTGACAGGGATCGCTTCTTTGAAAAGGCAGAGAAAACCTTCGATCAACAATTTAATTATAAGCGGAATTTTGTGGAACAATACAACGCCCGAAAAACATACCTGCAATCACCGCAAAAGTACTATTCCATGATTCTCAAGCTGCCAACCAACGAGCGGAAAGTGGCGATGGGAATACTAAATACCGGGGTTTCTAAAATTCCGGATGCCCGGATCCGATTTGCCGTAAAACAGTTTCAAAAAGCTATAGAACTCGGTTTGAAATCCAGCTCTATCGGTTATTAAATCTATAAACATATGATACTTTATTTCCTTATTGCCTATGCTATAATCGCCGGTGGATTCGCACTTTTAAACCGCCTCAAGCAGTTAAGCTTTTATCAGTGCTTTGGTATTTTAGCCGTTTGTACCTATTCCTTGTTTTTGCTATATCCCGAAGCAGGATATATCATTATCATGTGCGCCAGCCTTCCCCTGATATTTATCCTCCTGCTTATGTATGGTTTCCAGTCCAATAACACCATTGCTTCAAAATACCGTGTAAAATTTGCGCTGGAATCAGATAGCTTCTCTATCCAAAATCTTAAACGGGGAGTTTCGATAACTGGCGCCGCCGGAAGTGGAAAGACCGAAAGTGTGGTCTATAATTTTTTAAAACACCTGTCCCGAAACAATTTTTGTGGGATCATTCACGACTATAAAAATTTTGAACTCACCGAACTAGCCTACCCCCTTTTCAAAAATTCCGATCTCCCATTCAAGATTATCTCCTTTGATCCTGTATACCACAAAGTAAACCCCATCGCACCCCAATACCTTCCCGATGAAGAGAGTGTTAATGAAATTGCCCGGGTACTCATGGAAAACCTGCTCGAACAAAAAGAGCAATATGCCAGTGGTACTACCCGCTTCTTTAATGATGCCGTTGAAGGAATCATATGTGGAATGATCTGGAACCTTAAAACCCATCACCCCAAACTTTGTACCCTACCCCATCTTATAGCACTTTATCAAAGAATGAATAGTGATCAGCTCATTGAATTTTTAAGTTCGGATATCACTTCCAGGGCTATGGCTGATGCTTTTATTAGTGGAATTGATTCGGAGCGGCAAACGGCAGCGGTAAAAGGTACTCTGGCCAATGCTTTTAAAAGGATTACCACCCGAAAAATATTCTTTTGCCTCTCCGGTCACGACATCTCCCTGGATCTAAATAACCCGAAAAATCCAGCTGTGGTAACTATTGTGAATAACCCGAAAAACGAATCGGCTTATTCCCCGGTAATCGCAATGATACTGCATACCGTCATCAAACAGATGAGTGTAAGAGATCGAAAAAGTGCCTTCATCTTAATGGAAGAAGCTCCAACCATCCGTCTCCTGCATATGCACCGGGTACCGGCCACCCTGAGAAGTTATGATATCGCTACCCTGTATATCCTCCAGGATAAAGTGCAAAATGATCTACTCTATGGTGAGAAAGCAAGCAAAGCAATCCTGGCGAACCTTTCCTACCAGTTCTTCGGCAAAGTCAACGACCCGGTAACCGCTGCCTATTATGAGAAATTTTTTGAACTGGTTAAACGCGATACCGTCAGTATCAGTAAAGGGGAAGGCCTTAACTTTGATACCCGGATAACTAAAACCAAGAGAGAAGTTTCCAAACTACGGGCAGACCTTTTCTTTAGACTTAAACCCGGGGAATTTGTCGCATATGCGGATGGAAAGGAGAAAAAAGTCCGGTTTAAATATCCGAAAATTCAAAAGGCACTGCCCGGAAAATTTAAACATTTTTCCAAAAATGAATTGGATGCCCGATTTGCTAGTATTTATACCGAGGTGGAAGAGCTTTTGAATGCTGCAAAAAAATAGCCGTAGAAAATTAGTTTGTAACTTACTATTAAACTAATTTTGCAGAATTTAATCAACGAGTTGTATACTCGTTAGGTGTGCTTTAATAAGTTATTCGATTATCCTTTTTTAATGTTTAAACCAACGTCTGTATAGTTGTGAAAAAGTCGGATCATTAATACTATCCTCACCTAATACCCTAAAGTAAAGGCTATCCTCATCTTTTTCCAGGAGAATGATGGAATCACCTGCCTGCTTTTTTAACCGGTAAGGGGGATAAATCTCATCGATCAGACGGCCGGTTTTTTGCCCGTCTACTATCGAAACTTCAGGAGTATTTTGGGAAATCCAAATGTTATCATTCACTTTAATAAACCCTCTATGAAAGGAAGATTTATTTATTTTTCCATGGAGACTTTGTTTCCGTAAATCAATCGGTTCTTCCTGATGAAAAAAGTTGCTAAGTAGCGCTCCTAATAATGCGAGCGCTATTACCCAAAGAATAGGAGCCACAAGTCTATTTCTTTTCACAATAAGAGATTATTAATTATTCCAAGTTAGAAAAATAACTTAAAAAACCTTGATCCGCGCGCTTCATTTAGTTCCACATGAAGTCCCTGATGTTCTCCTAAACTGAATTTTGAATAAACAACGCTAAACTTCCGCTCCTCTCCGACCGCTACCGCTTTAGGAACTTCTTCCTTGTAAACTGGTTCTAACCGAATTTTTTGAAATGAACTCCTTCTTGCTTTTTTGCCTTGTACCCTAAAAAGTGCTAAATCCCCAATCTCGAAACTGATCCTCGACCGGTTTTTTATTCGGTAAGTAATAAACACTTCATCCCGATGATGATGCACTGCTAAAACCTCTATGCGCATCCCTGCTTTTCGTTTTACGGCTAAGCGCTTTTTAGTCTTCGAAGCGAAATAAGCTGATAGTTTCTGATAATATGTTTCCTTTCTATCCCTGACTTCTATTATTTTTTTAGAAAACGGTTTTGAATCTGTAACAATTGAATCACTTAATCTGATCCTGTCTTCTCTCTTTATTTGAAAGGAATAATCGCTTAGACTATCACTGTATTTTAAGGTATATATATAAATATTTCCGCCAGATGTCCTTAAGATCAAATTACTCTGGTGCCCGGGGTTCCCCTGTAACAAACCCAAAATATCGGGTTTTGTTTTGTCATAGGTGAAAACAAAATGATCTGAACCCGTAACGGCCTGAACAATAGGTTCCGGGCTTATGACTACTGTATTTTGAAAGTCATTACAGTATATCATTTTCGATTGGGCTATGAGAAGCCCGGGTAGCATTGACAATAAATATAATAGTACTGGATTTTTCATAATGCCGGTTTTAAAATTAATTGATGTTGATGCAAAACTTTGACTTTAATATTACGGTTATCCCGCTGAAAAATGCTTTTCAATCCCCGTACCTGGGGAACCCCCGAAATATTGATATCCTGGATAACATCATCCAGTACCTCAGTGGTTACCTGACTCCTAAAGGAGTTTTCTATATAAATTCCTTCCAGGCCATCAGAAAAATCAAAGGCAACCAATTTCCCTCCCGGAATGGAATTTCCTGTTATTTCAAGTAATAAACGATTGGCTCTAAATCCAGCCCTGGCATAAATAAGGCTATTAGAAGCAAGGCTGTCTTTTCCAATCTTTATTGGGTCAATGATTCTAAGTTCTAAACGCTCGTCCTTTCGTATGACCTGGTCTCCGTTTACACTAACCCGAAAACTCTCAAGACTTTTCTCAAGGGGCTGGCTTACCTGGTCTTTTGAAACAAAAAAGAATTCCAGATGCCCCTGTCCGGGAATATGATCAGGTGGATTGGTTGATTTATTGACAAGGCTAATACCTGCTGTATCTTTTTCCTTTACGGAGGATACTACAGGTTCAAAATAATACTCCTCAGGCTCCGGACCACTTTTTAAAATACTATCCATTAACCTGTTTTTTTCCTCTTCCTCCAGATAAGGATCATATTCACCGGAGCTCTCTAAGTTCTTATCAGGATATAAACTTGGCGCAACCCGGTCACGCTCCTCGCGAAGTCCCTCCACAGCTTCCAGACGACTATGGTACTCCTCAGACTCCCCACTTAATTCAGGTATCCCGGGGTTGCTAATTTTCTCGTCTCCTACCTTCTCATTAGTCTCCATCCCCCAAAAGCCGTAAGCCACAATAATGCAGGTTAGTAATACCACTACCCCTATAAAAACTGCTTTTTTTCTATCAATGTTCATCAGGTTGTTTTATTAATTGGTTTTCAAAAAAATTGGTGATCAGCAGCCCGTGCGGATTATTTGGAAAACTACGGTCTACCCTTATCAGCTCTCCACTGGTAACTAATTGGTATTTTTCAGTGGAACTCCCCCGATTGATCTCGAACCAGGTCGTTACTTCGAATGAATAAGGTTCTTCCCCTAGGTTCACCGTAGATTCAATTTTAGTCACCCTTTGTACCAGGGAATACTGCAATAAACGATTGTAAACCCCATCCGCCTTTTTCTGACGATACACCTGGTCTACGGAACTGTTACCAAGCCATAAGGCTTTTGCGATGTTTTCTTTATAATTACTGGTATTGAGATCATAAAAATATCTGTGGAACTGATCTAAATGAGATTTGACCTCCACCGCTAACTGGTCTTTTTGACTTACCAGTTCCAGGGGAAGTACACCGCCCTCGGGGCTAATGGCAAAAGTCTTATTCAAAAAATTCTGCTGTACCTGACGAACCTGGTACAGGGAGATCATACTACTGCAAAAAGCCATCAGCAAAACGCTAAGTACTATAAAACGGTTAAGCCGCAGGACTTTGTAAATATGGGTATATGGTGTTTTCATAAGAATAGTATTTAAGTGGAAAATATTCGAAACGTGAAACTAATAGCCCTGTGGTAAAGCTTGAATTTTAATAATACGATAAAGGCTACCGAGCCTAATTGGATGACCGGGGCCAGAATGCTATCTTCCCCATTACTGCCTATTAGACCAGGCCAGAATACCGTATTGATAGCCCGGTAGAGTTGGTTGATAAAAATATTGACCAAAAAGAAAGCCGGTACGATCATATACACCGCCGCATAAAGTTTGAAAAAACGGTAACCCATCTCCCTAAATTTCTCAAAGACGGATAAACTGATCACCAGTGGAAAAAATACCTGCATCAGGCCCAGGATAAAAAAACGTTCCGCCAGAAATAATGGATAAATAAACAGGTCCATAATCCAGAGAAATAAGCCTAAAATAAAGGCGATCATTTTTAAGGCATAAAACGGGGTCACCAGGTATTCAAAAAGCAAGCTTAAAGCTTTGCTCCCGGCCTCAAGTAAACCGACATCCCGGTCTATCTCTATATCTTGCAATTGTAACGGGATAAGAGCTGGTGCTGTGTCCCTAAAATCAGATTCGATACCTACCAGAATACCATCAAATACAGCCAGGATCTGGTCGGAAAAAATAACCAACAGTACCACCATAAAATTTTTGATAAGCTCCGAAGGACTTAGTCCCCAGGTATATCCGTCCCTGGCCACAGCTCCTTCGTGGTATTTCTTTATAATATTTACCAGAAAAAGGAATACCGCAAGTGCCTTCATTCCCGTAATGGTATACTGAGAGAACTCAGCATCTTTAATGGTAGTAAATACCGCATTTACATATTCCAGACCCAGATCCATGATTCTTAATATTGAGCTTGTCGCCGGTTAATTTCCTCCTTGATACGCCTGAACTCAATAAGGATCTCATAACGTTGTTTTTTTAAACCGATCTCCCGGATAACCTCACGGGATCGCATCCGCTGGCTCTCCAGTACGTCCAAACGTTGTGCATCGTCCATATTCAGCATATCA
Organism: Salegentibacter agarivorans; assembly: GCF_900113135.1. Classification (GTDB taxonomy): domain Bacteria; phylum Bacteroidota; class Bacteroidia; order Flavobacteriales; family Flavobacteriaceae; genus Salegentibacter; species Salegentibacter agarivorans. The sequence goes on from NZ_FOOH01000004.1 coordinate 152,665, forward strand.
CTAGTGAGTAATTGCTGCATAAAATCCAGGTCCTCCAGGGCATTTTCCATAAGGCTGTTAAAAGACTCGCTAATACGGTCCACTTCCTCCGGGCTGATATATGGTGAGGAAATAATGGCTCTTAAGTCACTCCTAACGGTTTCGTATAAGCTTTGGTTATTTTCCACGATCTCTCGGACGGTCCTGAGTTGTTTGATCACTGCGTTTACCTTTTCTATCCGCTCTTTTTGTTCTTTTAAAAACCGGGCAGTTTTTAAAAGTTCCGAGGTCTGTTTAGCCGATTCGATAAGGGATTGCCCAAGGGCCAAAAAATTGGTATTATCATAGACCGGCATCCCCTGGGCCACAATGTGGCCTGATGAAAAAAAGGTAAAGCCCAGGGCTATAATCAAAATTTTAAATTTCTTTCTGTTCATGATTTTTCTGTTTTAGTGGTTAAAAATTCTAATATGGCTACTTCCATATTTTTTGTCCTTTCATAAATTTCTAGAATAGCCTGATTCTCTCTTCCATCGGTGAGGTAGGCAGCGTATACTTCCGGGGGCACCTCCAACCGGAAAATATTGGACTCTCTCCCAATCTTGATAAAGATCTCGGTATACTTGCGCTTGCCTTTTAAATCGTTACGGATGGAATGGAGCTGGTTCAAATCGTGGGCACTAAGGTTAAGCCTGCGAACAAGATCCTTATACCCTTTTTCATTATGAAGGCTATAAATAACCTGGGTATTTTCAAGAATACTGGCTGCCGTAGCATTTTCCGGAAGTTGATTTATCGACTGTAAGATAATTCCTATAGCCCCCTCCTGCTTGCGAATAGCCTGGTAATAGAATTCCACACTTTCCAAAACATTGTCGAACTTAAGTTGCTTGGCAAACTCGTCGAAAAGAATAATGCCTCGTTCTCCAGGGTTTTTCCAAATCGTACGCTGTACCGCCGATTTGATCAGTTTAAGCATCACCGAAAGAATTTCCCTATTGTCCCTTACCTCATCAAGTTCAAAGATGATCAGACGTTTGTCCTCCAATTTATAGGCCTGGTCTTCCCTGGACTCAAATAGGAAACCATACATCCCGCTGCCGACATATTCTGACATAATGTGTAGGAACTGAACAGCATCAAAGTAATCTTTACCAATGCCAAGGCTGGACTCAAAAGTTTCCTGGTTTGTAGCCACAAACCGGTAAAATCCTTCTAATGAATATGGGCCAGATTCCTGCTCATAATAAAAGCGAAGAATCTTTTTTATGGCCACTTGCGCCTCTTTGGCGACCTTGAGTCCCGAAGCATAGAGCTCCATCAAAAAACTACACAGGTCTTCAATCCGCTCCGGGCTCAGGTCATCTGGTTTTGCTATATAAAAAGGATTTATTCCTAAGTTCTTTCCATGCTCATAACGAAGGATGATATGATCCTTCGGGTAGAGTTTTGCGAATTTCGAATAGGATCCACCAAGGTCGATGATAACCAAACGCGTACCTCCTTCAAAAAACTGACGTAAAATATTATTGGCCAGAAAAGATTTTCCCTCTCCTGTAGGTGCGAAAATGGCAAAATTCCTGGCTTTGATTCGTTTTTTATCACTATCCCAGACATCCTTAAGTACCGGGGTATTGAATAAGCGCTCATTAAAAAGAACACCTTCCCGGTCACTGCGATACCCGGTATTATTGATCCATAAGCATAAAGCATGCCTTAGATCGGTCACGTAGAGATCCTCATTGGAAAATGCCGGACTATGTCCGAAATAACTATTTAAAAAATACTGGTATAATAAAGACCCGGCAGGTTCATAAGGTTTTATATCCAATTCCTTAAAACCACTTTTGATCCTGGAACTTATTTGACTTAGTTCTTTTTGATCTTTACCGGAAAATAAAATGTTTACCTGTCCCCTTACGATTCGGGACTGCTCGTCTTTACCAATAGTCTCGAGGGTTTCCTCGATTTGTGATAGAAAGATCATATTTTGAATACCAAAATTCACACTCTTTAAAAGCTCTTCACGTTTTTTATTTAAGATGGCGATCCAACGAGAACGCTCATCCAAAAACAACACCTGGTTGACAATATGATCTTCATATAATTCTAAACCAAAATCATCCAAAAATCCTTTATGAAAACTGATCTCATCTGAAGTAAAACGGGAATGTGGTTTGCTGGTTTGTACTCCTTCGCCAAAACAGGATTCGTGATTTATGGCTAGTATCCCAAGCCTTTGGTTACCTATGCGAAGCTCTCCGTCTTTTAATCTTATATCAGTGTCACTGCCTGAACAAAAGCCATTGAAATACTGGTTAGTAATGCTAATTGCCATTTCTTTTGAAATGGGCTTTAGGCTTATGTTGGCGGTATTATTCAAATAGCCAACAGAATCGCTTACAGCTGCCATAAATTGCCGGGTTTCAGTATTCATTTCACCAGGTAGCTTTTTTGGAACCTTTACAAATGGATTGGCCATCCGGGGACGCGAAAAAGATTTTTGAAATGGCCAGGTAAAAAATATATAGCTTTGATGCTCTAATAATGCTCTGCCCTGAAAATGCTTTTTGGTTGCTTTTGAGAGAAAGGTATTCCCCGCTATTCCCTTTGATTCGAATTCCTTTTTTAGATAGATATCCTGCTTATGGACAACACTGCCTACCGGAAGCGTTTTTAGCGCCTGAAACCAAGTGCTGTGCAATTTTTCATAAGCTTTTTCTGAAAGGGAAAAGATCTCGGGAAGCTCCAGCTCGTAACCCAAAGCAATATTTCCGTTGGCCAGAAAGATCAAGTGTTCCTGCTGGTCAATTATCGGGTAATAATCCTGTAAATTAATATTCATAATACCTGCTTAATCCTGTTTGTTTATTCGAAATAAGTGAAGGTAGCCTTGCGCTTACCTGAGTAAATGGAAAACTGTTTATCCGAAGTAAGGTGATATACAACCCGAAATTCCACACCAAAAGTCCTAACAGTAAAAGGAGCTTAAAAGCGAAAATGATCAGGAGCAGTGATGCGATCACAGAACCCATCTGGATCGCAAAGCTGCTAACAGCCAACCCAAAGATCACTGCATTCTTGCGGATATTCCGGTACACCGCGTAGCTTTTCATTAGACTACAATACCTATGAGGTAAGTAAAAATTCCAACTACCGCTCCTGCGATAAGTACAAAAACAAGTACCCTGGTAATGCCTTTTTTAAGGTCTGCATTTTCTCCAAAGAAATGCCCGGCATTAAATAGAAAACCTACCAGGAAAATAACACCCAGGATGATGGGGAACACCGCCCTGATGGTATCCGAAATATCCGCAACGGATTGTTCGATCCCTCCGATCTGTGCGAACATCGGGAGACTGAAAAGGGACAAAAAAAGGCTGGGGTAGAAAGCGTTTTTCATAAAAGATAAGTTTTAAGTTCATTGGAAAACTAAATCTTATCACTATTACAACAATTTGAAATACAACACTTTAACCTTCAATTTCCTGATTTTTATATTATTAAAAGTCAGCGTGTTGTAAAATTATTTATTTGTTACCGGGCGTTAACAAAAAGTCTGCCCACAGCAGAGGATGCATACCAGCCTGGGCCTTTTCGCTATTTATATCAGGATAACAATACCAGTTATGCGTTCTCCCTGACCAGATGCCCCTACGGTTAAGACCGCAGCTTAAAAGCTCAGCCGAAGGTGTGTTATTATATAAAAAGTATTGTGTTTCCCGGAGATTGATCCCTTTCTGATACGCACCCAGGCTGAAATAAGAGGAGGCCTTTCCGTAATCCCGGTCCGCCTTTAAACATCCGCTTTTTAGGATATTTCGGATTTCCTTTTTTGTCATCAGTTCGGAGAGGGATTCACAAAAAGATGGTCGGCCTAAACTCCCGCAACATATTAAAAGATCGTGGAACATCTCCAGTTGCTCTTCCCAGACCTTACTGATAAAGCCTAATTGATTCCTTCTTTTTTGATCAGCCTTCTCCCCTTTCCCAAGCCCTGAGAGATTGGTTTGAAGTATCCTAAAAAGCTGATCTTTTGGATCCCTTAGCCATAGTATTTGCAAGCCGGTATCAAAAAGCGGTTTCCCTTCTGAATCTTCCTTGTTGCAATAACTGCGGCATACCGAAAGACTGTAGCCTTTCCTTAATAATATTCCAAAACCTAAACCCTGGTTGGAATTCCCTTCAAAGTAGTAACAATCCCGGTAATTAAAATCAGCCAGGTACTTATCTCTAAAGCTGATCAGGCTGGCGCGATCCTCTACCTCCTGCAATAGAAGGACATCAGGGTTAATCTCGCTGATCACCCTTGCTTTATGGATGACCGATTCTCGTGGAATCATCTGGCTGGTCATTTTGATCCAGCTATGACCGGCCTTGAAATCTTTTTCCAAAGTGCGGGGAGAGGCAACTATTTTTCCGTGTAAAATACCTCCATGGTTTCTAAGCACCAGGTATTTTTGCGGGTGTTCCTTACTAAGTCCCATTAGAAAAGATAATTCTCTAAGCCTCCGATAATCCTCGTTAAGCCTTAAACCTTTCCTTAATATGGCCTCAAACTCATCCAGCCAGTCCATAAAATTTTTACTGTGCCCGGTTCCAAAAAGTGCCTCATCCCTGAAAAACAGGTTCTGGATATTATAACTTGCTATTCTCATAATTTATTTGCGTTTATCGGCCGAATTCTTATCAAAAGCGACCAGGTTAAATAATTTGCGCATACGGCTACGTACCCGGTTGCCATAGCGCTCCTCCAATTCCTCGGCATTGAGGTTGGTACTGGCGTGGGTCCTGACCTTATGGTTTAGGAAAAGTTCATACCTGGAGAGCAAAATTTCCCCTACCACATTACAATCCCGCCCATAATATCTTCCCATAGGTTCCACCCCCAGATCATCCATACACAGGTATCCGGCATTTCCATAGTCTTCAATGGTCTTATATCCCAAATGATTGAAAGAAAAAACAATATTGCGGCTGGGAATCACCTGGTAAGATTTTTGGTGCGGGACCAGGTGGCGAAGCAATTTTAGTACACTGGTCTTCCCGCATCCCACCGGACCGCTGAGAAGCAGACCTTTTCCGGGATCAATTTTAAACTTCTCACATTGTTCCACATCGGCGATGATATAATTACAGAGTTTAAAAAGCAACGCTTCATCTTCGGGATAAATTTTAAATTCCCTGAATAAAAGCTTCCCCTTGATCTCCAAATACTCCAACATTTTCTGGAAATCGTAACAGACTTTTTTGCCTTTAATTTTTCCGATATGATAGCTTACACCGCCTTCAATAATCTCACAAGGGTTGACCATAATCTTTATTTTTTGTGGTTTTTAGATGATCAGTTTCTTTACGCGTGCTATTTTTAAACTCCTCAGCTTTGAGCACCCAACTTTGAGCAAGGGATTTCCAATTTTGCACCGGAATATTTCCGCCAACCTTCCATCCATTGGCCTCGTAGTGATGATAAAATTTTAAGGCTTCTTGAACGGACCATTTTTGTTCTTTAAAAAAATGAACTACTTCCTCTGCGTGAGGCCTACCTCTGGTATGTTTTGTTTCTTTAGTAGGTTTACTATTGTTTGTTTCATATACCAGCGCTTGTTCATTACTGGTATCAGACTTAACCCCGACTTGTCCATCACTGGATTCAAACTCATTTATCAGTTGTTTATCACTAGTTTCCAGCTCATCCATTACTTGTTTACGACTACTCCAAAAAATGGACATCACAACCTGGCTGCCCTTTAAGGGATTTTTTGAAGGGAGGTACGTGATGTAATTCCATTTGCTGAGTTCCCGGATACAACGATGGTAAGTCGTTAAAGAACCAACCTTGGAGGCCTGCATAATCTCCTCTCGTTGTACGAAAAACTGTTTTCTAAACCGGAACAGGTTCCAATACTGAAAAAGTGCATAATAAATACTGATATGGGTTGCATTGAGCCGATCATCATCCTTAAATTTCTCGGTAACAACGGTAAGTAGCCGGATATAATTCATAGCTTCCAAAACTAGTTACTCACTTTTCCTTCCTCCAGTATCCTTGCGATTTTGTCAGCTTCATAAAATATAAGTCCCCCTAACTTACTATAGGGTAGGGTTCCATTCTCACGGAGGTTATGGAGCGTACCAGGACTGATTTTTAATAATTTAATGACCTCGCTGGATCTGAGGTACTTCTTAACCGGCGGACTGTCTTGTTGCTGCATTAGTTCCCTGATCTCGCTCAACAAATCTTTTTTAAATAGGGACAGGTCCTCGGTAGTGATAATACTTATTTCCATAGTAATTACGTTTTGTGTAAAACCCCCACCCTTCATTATTATTTTTTTAAAAGATGGGGGCTACTGGTTTGACTTTCGTAATCACAAATTTGAAAGGATCTTCAGGTTTTATTTCACAATGACAGACGTAGTTACGAGAAAATTTAACATTTTAAATTAAAAGCGCTTTTTGCGATTATTTCGGCTGTTTTATATAGATAAAATCCATGTGAAAACGCTTTTTTAAGTCGCTATAGTAGTGGTAAGATTAAACGTAATGACTATCGTAATTACGATAAAAATTAACATTAGATGGTAGGATACTTTACAGACTTTTTTCTGGTTTTAATTCCAAAGAATATTTTAAACTCAAAAAAAATACCCCGATTAGCTTAGGTCAAGTAATCAGGGGAAGGTTGTATGGTATTTCTATGGATAGATTCCAGGCAATTAGTATTTACTCTCCATCGTCTTCACGCATTCTGTTTTCCAATTTCAGAATAAGTTGATGAAGGTATTTTGCTTTCTCCTTGCGCGATTTAAGCTCATAATAGGTTTTGTATTTGTTGTCCAGGCTTATATTGAAAATATCCTGGAAAGCAGAAATAATAGTACTGATATCGGCCGTGCCGTTATTTAAAACCCCATCAGCGTGTAAAGCATAGATGATTTCCACTAAAGATGCTTTAGATCCCGTCCATTTAAGCAACTTTGGCTTACGCTCCAGAAAAAGTGCCTTATTTCCGGGTTGCAGCTTATGCAGTTTCTCTCTTATGTAATGTATAAACTTATACATTGCCTGGATCATAGCCCAAAGCATATCGTGCGAGGTCGAGAATTCGGGGTACTGGTAGTAATTTATGGTCGGCGCAAAAGGAAAATCATCCAGTTTATTACGCGTAAAAAACTCAGGATCCATATATCTGCGCGATTGCTCCATATAATTCGCAAAGTCTTTATTCTTAGAGAAAAACTTATTGATTTTTTTAGCCTCCTTTTCCAAAAACCGGATCTTTGGTTGTGTACCTAGCTTGGGAATACTCAACTCACAAGTCCTGACTTCCGTAAAATAAATCAGGTAACTCATCGGTATGGGTTTGATATTTCTAAAAAAATTGATCTCTTCCGCAAGATCCTCAAAATCTTCCTTTTCTACCATTCGCTGTAGTTCAGAGAGGGTACGATTGGAGAGGCGGATTCCCAATTCCGCTTTTTTAAGAGTATCCTCCTGCGAATTGATAATCCGTTCTACCTCATCCGTAAAAATTGACATTGCCTTCTCGAACATCAGTTTCGTATTTAAGGATAACAAATAATGCCGTTGTTGTGCTATTTTCAATATGTATTTTTAAATGGTAGGATCTTAAAAAACAAAATATACACAGGGGCTGGGGTAACTATTCTTTTCTTAACCAATCTAAAGCTTCCAGACTAAAGTTATCGTCTGCCTGGATATAGGCTATTTTAGGAGTTAAAGAGGCTCCTAATTTCTTTTTTTCAAAACTGGCGCTAAAGCCAAAATTAATTTTTTCGAATTTTAAAATTCCGGCCGTTTTGATTGTCTGGTATAAAAGCTGGCGATAGATATTAAATTCTTCATTATACTTATAATCCATCCCTACAAGAGAGGGTATAAAAGTATTCCCGGATCGCGTAACGAACATCACGCCTACGACCTTTTCCGATGCGTTGGTTCTGTTTGGTCTGAGATATAATACTAAAAAATCCCACTTCGGACTTTTAGCCATTTCCGAAAATAGCTTTTTAGGAAATTTAAAGGTATTAATTCCTAAATTGTGACTCCAAACCTCTTCAAATAACTCATAATATTTGTCAATTTCTTCGGAAGTGGGTAAGCATACGATCCTGGTTTTAAAATAATTTTCAAATGCTTTGACATCCTTTCTGAAATGCTTCCTGGAGCGTTTGCTGAGTGTGGATATATATTGTTCTTCATTACTCCAGTGGATACTGGAAATTTCACAGGAGTCAGGCATATCAATGGCTATGAAACCCTGCTCGTAAAAAAAGCTGTTTAAGTCATTATTTTTATTGAAATCCCTTAGAATTATAAGCTTGGCCTTTACCTGCTGTTTTATTTCTTCGAGTTGTTCCAGAAATAAACGCATCGTATTCACTAGCTGGGAATGGCCCATATCAACGTATAAATGATCCCCTTCAGAGAATACCGATCCCATCGACAGCACGATATCCGTCATATAATAAGGATCCTGCTTCCTTACATCCTCAATAGCCTTCGATGTAGCTGCATTGGAAAGCATATCATTTTTTAATAAGGCGCTAGTCATATGGGCTGCTAGAATAATTTTATCCCTGTTGTCTTTGATCAGTATATAATGAAAATTCCAGTTATGTTCCGGCAAATTGTTATTGCTGAATACATGCTCCAAAAAGCTAAGACCATCCCAATCAAAAGTACCTTTCCCCAAGAAACACTTGTTCCAGGATTTCTTATCTAATTCTTTAATGGATTTGGTATATGTTAAGTGGAGGTTGGTATTGGTTTTTTCTGCAAATTTCTCATTCGGTAAGCCTGGATTCGGCATTCCGAAAGCCTTATAGATACTGGGTAGGTCCGTATGAGTTTGCTCGAGGGCTTTTGAAAAATGATAATCCATTGCATCAACCAGGGCTTTTATATCCCCTAATTCATTATGCCTGGAAATAGTGATTCGGACACCGGTGTTTTTAACTGGAACGGCAGGGAACAGGCCAAGGTTTACAAAGAAACCCGCATTCATCATTTTATTTACAAAATTATAACCCGTAGCCGGAAGACCAGTACCAATGTAAAATACAGGAGAGGAATTTCTATGTATCAAAGGTAAATCCGATGACTCCAGTAATTGGTTAAAGTATCTTATTTTACCCTCCAAATCCGCCTGCAATTCATATATTTCAGGGGATAAATGAATATCTGCGGAAGCAGTTGCCGCTGCTACCGAAGCCGGTTCTAACTGAGCTGAAAATGTTAGGGGTCCTCCGAAATTTTTAATTTTTTTATGCAGTTTTTCATCGGGACAAACAAGCACCGCTCCACTGGCACCGAAAGTTTTACTCAAGGTTCCGAATAAAAGAATATTCTGGGGAAGTTCCCTAAGCTCCGACATTACATAACCGGAGCCGTGCTTACCTTTCCAGCTCATCCCATGGACATCGTCTATATATAGGTGGAGTTGAGGATATTTTCTTGCCAGTGCCATAAGGTCATTTAAAGGCGCATAGTCTCCATACATGGAGTAAACTCCATCTGCCATATACCAAATCTTATCTGCTTTATTACTATATTCCTTGATATAATGTTCCAACATATCCATATTACTATGCCTGATCATTCTAACCGGAATTCCACGAGATTTTAAAATTTCAGTAGCGCTTTGGACACTCCAGTGCACCTGATGATCCAAAATCACCGCATCATTGTCTCTCACAGCTGTAGGAATCACAGCTAAATGGCCAAGTGTACTATTTTTTGTGATGAGTATAGGGTGCTGGTACATTTGGAAAAGTTTTTCTTCCAGCGGCGCATAGAGTGGATGCGAAATATAAGTTTTCGATAAAGGAAATTGAGTTCCATATTGCCGGATGGCATCGATAGCAGCCGCTTTTAAACGCTCATCCTGCTCGAGTCCAAGGTAACCGGTAGTACCGAAATGGTAAGAAGATTTTCCGTTAATTGTAATTTTACGACCGTTCAATTTTCTTCCTTCTGCGTGGAGATGAACTACTCCGGCTTCCTTAGCGTTTGTGATAACCTCATCAACAGTATCAAGAAAATTATTATGCTTAATTTTTGCCATTGCCCCAAAGTATTTATTATGAATACCTTAAGCTAATGAAACTTTTTTAAGACCCGGAAATTTATTCTTTGAAAACTGAAAAAATGCCACTTAGAGTAAAATAAAAGTCAGGAGAGTCAAATAACAGCGTATATTTTGATTCAAACTGCCTCAAAATGATCTGTTGGATCAATAAATTTTCATTTTTATCAAATGTAATTTACTAAATTACAGTATTCTATAGTAACAATTATTATTTTGATTAAAAGGGCACAAAATAATTTTGCAGAGGTTTGGATAGAAAATGATATCCTCTACTTTGTTTATGCCCCATTGGAAAACCTTAGCTTGGATATTGCCAAAAATCTTTTAAAACTTCGCCTGTCCATTCAAAATAATAAAGAGTATCCCATTTTATGCGATTTGCGAAAGGTAATCCAGGCAGATAAAGAAGCTATGGATTACTTAGCAAAAGAGGGATCGGTACAAGCCACAGCTGTAGCTCTTCTAGTTCAATATCCCCATACTAAATCTACCGCCCAGTTTTACCTCTCCACAAGCATTCCAAAAGTTGACACTGAGGTTTTTGAAGACAAGTTAAAAGCCCTGGCGTTTTTATCCCATTATCCTGTAAAAAACTAATTATGTACTATCCTAATGACAAACTCTTCGACCAGATCACCCATCTAATTACCGCACTGGCTAATGATGAATATGACAAGCGTATCAAGGTAAATAAATTACGAAGCAAGTTATCAACGATTGGTGTCTTATTAAATATGCTTGCAGGGGTATTAAAACTAAAAGTACCATCTAAGATACCGGAATATGATCTCAGCTATCTGAACCATATAATTCTTATGGTAGAAGAAAATTATCAAATTAAGGATTACAATACTGGATCTAACGGCCTTTTTGATAAAAACCAGTTACACAATCTGGAAAGTATACTCGATGAAGAATCTCTGAATAAAGTTCAGGGAATTATAAATTCAACCTCCTTTGACCAATCTGTCAAATTAAATTATAGGTTAAACGACGATCTTTTTTTAACCATGGATTCCAGGATCACCAAATTTGAAAATAATAATTCAGATGTTTTTATTTTATCTGCGGTTAAGACAATCTCCAAGAATGAATGGACTAAGGAGAAGTTGCTCAAAAAGGCACAGCATCCGAAAAGACAATTTGACATCTCAAAGAATAAAAAGATTATCGACAGGCTTTATCATTACCTTATGGATAATCTTGACTCTCCATTAAAACCTATTCCAGAAATCGCGAGAGACCTAGAAACTAATTCTACCGTCCTAATTAGAGGATTTAAGGCTATACATGGAAAGACAATTGCTAGTTTTCATAGGGAAAAAAGGCTGGAGAAAGCACGGGATCTCGTTTTGGATACTGATACTAAACTTTCAAACATAGCGACCCTATGTGGTTTTGGAAGCCTTTCACATTTTTCAAGGGCATTCAAAAAACATTTTGGCGTAAATCCTTCGGATTCGCGATGATTGATGTGCATGTTAAAACTTTCCCCTAAAAAAATCAAATTAAAATGCTGAATTTTAAGGTATTAAACAAAACAAAATGTTTTTCACCTATCACCAAAAATATCGGCTTTCAGAAATCATCAGGTTCTTCCTGGCTATATTGTTCATATATACAGGTTCCACGAAGTTGTTTGATTATAACAGTTTCTATGATAACCTATACAACAACCCATTAATTAACAGCAGGTTATTATCCAACTTTCTCAGTATAGGAGTTCCTATCCTGGAACTTATTGTCGGCTCACTCCTACTATACCCTAAAAAGAAATTATTAGGGATGAATGCAGCTATAGGATTGTTAAGTCTGTTTACCATATATATTCTTGGAATATTATTTTTAAGCCCCTATACCCCTTGTTCCTGTGGAGGAATCATCTCCCTTCTATCCTGGCACCAGCATCTATATTTCAACCTGGGCTGCATAGCAATTGGATTACTTGGCCTATACCTGATGAAAAATAACAAGCTGAAAAACAAGGCAGAGATAACAGATAAAATATAAAAAAATTTTGTTGCAACAATTGTAGGGTGCACCGGCACCTGAATTAAAAAACGGGAATTTTATTATTAATCTTTAAATTTTAATATCATGAAAAGTAAAGTTTTTTTACCGTTAATTGCGGTTATATGTGCCATAGGAATGGCATTTGCAACCGCGGACACCAACTATTCTGCTGCCATCGGTTTTATTGAAACCGATGAGGGGTGGGAGCAAGTGAATGTAGATTGTGAAGAAGGGGTAAATACCTGTAAGGCCTATTATAGTTCCGATCCAAACACAGTCTATACTGTTTATCCTACAGATAACAACCAAATGGAACCGCTATCAAGTGCGTCCCTTATTCCTGTTGAGATATCAGAATAGTATTTCATAAAGAAGAACACCGGGTTATTCCCGGTGTTTTAAATTTACAGTTTTGCTAATTTATTGAAATAATATTTTATTTAATATCAGAGTACTCCGCTGGTAGAATTATAAATTTCTGAACGTTTTTCTCATTCAAATATTTTTTAGCAGCAGTATTTACATCCTCCAGACTTATAAAATGCTCTAATACCGTTTTATATTGTAGTACATCCTTTTCAATATCCTCACCGATACTTATCTTTCTCTGAATATATTCTGGCCAAAAGGGAAAAAGACCAAAATAATCAAGGGAGGTCCCATAGGTAGCTTTTTCGTCTCTTCTAGTCTTTTCTAACCATTCTTTATCGACCCCGTCTTTTCTAAGTTTTCGGAATTCCTCCAAAGCCATATGGATTAGTTTATCCTCATTCCCAAGTTCACTATCAAAACGTATATTGTAGGAATAGACATCCTTTTCTATATCCATCCATTCTCCACCAGCAGCTGGAGAGTAGCACCCTTCTCGCAATCTATCGAAAATTCTTTCATTTAAAGCCTGGGATAATAATTTAAGTTCAATCTGAGTTTTAATGTCCCTTGAAGCTGTAATAGGAAAATAAAGGCGTACATAGGCCTGGTCAATATTTTTAAGTCTTATGGTCTTATCCATTTTCTTTAAAGGAAATTTGATATTGGATCTTTCCTTTGAAGACTTCTTGGTTTCAACAGGAAATCCAGCCAGTTTTTGAACTACTCGCTCAGCCAAATCATCGCTATCGAAATCTCCTGTGATAATAAACGTATAATCGCTTAAATCAGAGAACCACCGATTATGCGCTTTAAATACTTTCTTTGTAGTTAGATCGTTAAGATCTCGAATCTTTAAGTTTGGCACTTCCGGATACCAAAGGGCCAGAATCATATCCATATAAAAGTTCGAATTTCCTCTACCTAGGCCATCCTTCATTAATATTTCCTCCTGATTCGTTTTCCATGCTATAAATCCATCCTTATCGATACGCGGTTTTTCCAAGTAAAGATAAAGTAGGTTTAACAGCTCATCGAGATACACTTCTTTGCTCCGGGCATAAATTTTCTGGTAATCTCTACCTAGCTCAAAATTTAAACGAAGATCTTTATTTTGTTTAAAATTCTCCAATTCAAATTTTGTAAGGGAGCCGGCTCCGGTAAATTTGAGAACCTCTGGTAACACTTTGGCTGACAGATACTCTTCCCTATTTTCTAAAGAAACCGTATTGGGTCGAAAGGCATTTATTACTATTGAATTGCAATAGCGATCAGACTTAGGTTTGGTAGGTTTAAGCAATAATTTTATTCCATTTTTCAGAACAATTTTAGAAACTCCTAGTATATTTTCAGATACTTCCTCAATAACAGCATACTCAACCCCCGGAATTTGAACTTCCTTTTCAAGTGATTCTAAAGGTGGTTCAACAGGCGGTAATGGCTCTATTTTCATGCTATCCACCTCATTCACCCATTGCTTAAAAATATTGTAATTAGGAATAGTATTTTCTTTTCCCTTAAAAAATAAAAAGTTCATATTTTTCTTTAAATCACCCTTATCTTCAATAAAAGCCTTAATTTCTTTAAGATCTATATCATCAAGAAGTCTGGATATCAGCTTTAATTCCTTCTGAGGATCAGGTGCAGCAGCACCACGAACAAAATGATACATGTATTTTGTAACCAAACTTGAATTACTATTTTTTTTCTTAGAATAATTTTTTAGAATCTCCTTCTTTGCTTTATCTAGTTCAGAATTGGTAAATCCCATATGAATTTGTTTTCTTGCTACTAAAGCTTTAAAGAATTGCTCTTTAATCTGCTTTGGTTCATCATTTTCAAAATCAACTCTCATCTGATCATAATTTAGCTGACCTTCAATTTTAGTTGAACCATACTTCATAAAAAATTGCGAAAAAGGAGGATCAAATTGTTGCTCCAGCTGTTTTACTTTAGGGGTGATCATTAATTCATAAAGCTCTTGCAAGAGCATAGCTTTATAATCAGAAGGATTTTTTGGATTTTTTTTTCTATCTAAAAACTTACCGATAACATAAACCCGAGAATTAAAACTGACTGTATCCCGTATAGTCGCGTACTGATTTTCACCCTTATGCTTAATCTTCCATTTCTCCAATTGTTTACTGGCATTTTTAGGATTATTTGGGGTTTTTAAGTCTGAAAACAAACGTTTAATATCCAATTCTACACTATCTACGTTGATATCACCAACAACAATAGCAGCTTCCAGATCAGGTCGATACCAATCTTTATAAAATCCCAAAAAAGCATTTTTATCAAAATCTTTTATATTTTTTACTGAAGCTTTTTGTTCTCGTATGGGCACTCCGGTATTTTTTAATATTTCTTCTTTAATGACAGTGGATAACCATTCTTTATAAGGATCATTCACTCTCATTTCTGCTAATACCGCCTCTCGCTCCACATTAATTGACTCGTTTTCAAAGCTAATATCCTGAGCCCAATCCCTCAAAACTTGCAAGCCCGAATCTAGAACCTCTTTATCACCAGATGGAATTCTTGCAAAATAATAGGTATGATGATTCCTAGTGCCCGCGTGGATATAACGCCCTGAGGTCCCAAAATACTCCTTTATTAGTGGAAAATGTTTTGTCCCTGTAGCTCCTATATGCTCCAGGAGGTGAGCATATTCTAATTGGTCTTTATCCTCATGATACATTCCTGCCTTAACCACCATACGAAGCTCTATACTATTTGATCGAGAATCATTATTTTGAAGATAATACGTAAAACCATTATCCAGTTTACCGTACCTTATGGCAGGATCAAGGGCTAAATTATCATTATAAGGGTTATTAGGTTGTTGTTGGCATAAGGCACTCCAAAGCCATAAAAAAAACAACCCAAACAAATAATATTTTTTGTCTCCCATCAATCCACTGTTTTTAATAACCATCATTTTGCGTAAGATTTGGGTTTTTCATTCGGTCTTCTTCAGGAATAGGATAAAGTACATCTGTATCTTCCCAGCTAGTGAAAGGTGACAGGATCTCGGAAGCCCTGTTGGTACGTTTTAAATCCAACCAGCGATGACCCCATTCTGAAAAAAGTTCCTTTTTTCTTTCCTCCTGGATTAATTCAAGTAGCTGCTCCTGACCAATTCCGGGATTTGACTCTGAAATAGTTTCCAGGTTCGACCGACTCCGTATTTCATCCAAATCAGCAATCGCTCCAGAAAGGTTACCCGTTCTGGCCCTTGCTTCTGCTCTAATAAAAAATTGTTCCGCCAATCGTAAAACCATGGAATATTCGGTGATATTATTTGTACTGGACCTGTCCTTATATTTAAAAGGAAAATGAAAAGCCCTGTTGGTATCACTATAAAAGCCTACCCATTGATCGAGCCTTTTATCTTCTAAACTGAAAGAGGATACAAACTGATCACTCAGCTTAATGGAAGAACGGGAAGTACCTATATAAACCGAACCTTCATTAGTGTTGGTTAGTACATTTCCACCTATAGGAGAAATTTGCCAAATGGCTTCCTTACTATTTGGCAAAAAGACTTCATCCAGATTCTCGAGAATTTCATATTTAGAAGTCTCTGCAAGAACCTGATTACTTAAAATTTCAGCTTTTTCCCAGTCCTCCATAAAAAGGTAAACCCTGGCTAACATGGCGGTAGCTACAAACTTATTTACCCTGGTCCGGTCTTCTGATTCGGTATGGCTATCTAAAAAAACTATGGAAGCTTCCAAATCCTCAATAATTAACTCATAAACGGCTTCACGATTATTTCTAGTTACTAGGGAATTTTGTTCATAATCTGTTGAAAGTATGATGGGAACATCTCCATATAAGTTCACTAAATAGAAATAAGAAAATGCCCGGATAAAGCTAGCCTCCCCCTCTAATCGAAGGCTGACTTCTTCAGATACGCCTTCCGAATTGCTCAAGCCTTCCAAAAGGGCATTTGTCATGTAAATAATATTGAAGGTACTGGACCATAAGTTAAAGTTATAATCATTGTTCGGTGAAATTTCATTTTGATTAAATTCAGCGTTGCTAACACTATTAGAGTTAACCGGCTCAAGCACATCAGAGGAAAGACCTGACAATACGCTTACGGAAGATCTCCAGCCTCCAGAAAAATCGGCATTAAATAATTCATTATAAATACCAGTCATCGCACTAATTGCAGTTTCATCTTCTGCAAAAACCGTTGCACTTACTATTTTATGTTTTGGAGTTTCAATTTCCACAAAATCCTCACAGGAGGTATTGATAAGAATAACCAACAAAATGAAAAGTTGTCTAATATATATATTTCGTAACATTGTCGTAATTTTTAAAAATTAATTTGCAGACCTCCTGTAACAGTTCGTAAAGAAGGCAATGATCCCCCTCCGGGATACTCCGGATTTAAACCATTATACTCAGTAAAGGTCAAAAGGTTCTGAGCATTTAGAAACAATCTAAAGCCCTCTATTTTCCAATTCTGAAGGAGTTCTTCCGGAATCTTATAACTAAATCCCAAGGTTTTTAAGCGCAAAAAAGAAGCGTCTGAGATAAAATGAACACTATTTCTGGCAAAGGAATAAGGAATCGCGGCCGTAAAGTTCTGTGAAGCTTGCTGCAATTCACCATCCGCTATGCCTTGAAAAACATTTTCAGGCTGATTTGATATAAAACCAGGAGCAGAAAAATATTCGTCATATCCAGTTTGCTTTACAAACTGCCATAAAAACTGCAGAGAAAAATTTTTGTAGGATAAATTATTAGAAATTCCACCGTAGTACTGCCGACCTAGCTCTTCAATAACAGTCCGGTCTTCATAGCTAAAATTACCATCCCCGTTAATATCCTGAACCTGATAAAGACCTGTTTCAGGATCGATTCCTTCATAATTATAGAGCAAAGCAATGTTTAGAGGATATCCTACTCTGTAAACATTCTCATAAGAGGTCTGCGAGATATTGGGAAATTCTACAAGCTTAGTTTCTGGTAGAGTAAAATTAAATGATGTCTGCCACCTGAAATCCTTAGTGCTTATATTTAATGAAGAAAATTCCACTTCCCACCCCGTATTCTGAACCGTTGCCGGAAGATTGGCCTGAATGCTAGGAAATCCTGTGGTTGACGGGAGTGGGAATCCTACCAATTGATTGGAAGACCGGTTACGATACCAACTTACCCCCAGGTTAAT
The DNA here is from genome assembly GCF_900113135.1 of Salegentibacter agarivorans. GTDB lineage: Bacteria > Bacteroidota > Bacteroidia > Flavobacteriales > Flavobacteriaceae > Salegentibacter > Salegentibacter agarivorans. The sequence goes on from NZ_FOOH01000004.1 coordinate 170,328, forward strand.
TCTATCCTTTAAAAAACCAAGTTCCAGCGCAGCTTCCAGTTTTTTATTTTCTTCCCAGGAAAAATTAGGGTTGGTAAGCTGAGTGGGATACAGTCCTCCCGGTCCCGGTGTAGCTTCATAAGCATCCAGAAAACCATAGTCCGGAATTTGATCACTACCGGTGGTACCATAACTTCCCCGTAGCTTCCCAAAACTTAAAAAAGGAATATTCTCTTTAACTACGGATTCTTCTGAAAATATCCAGGCAGTTCCTAAAGCGGCAAAATTGGCAAATCGTTTATTAGGAGCAAAGCGGGAAGAACCATCCCTTCTACCAGTGAGATTAACGAAGTATTTTTCTTTCCAGTTGTAGCCTAGTCTGGCGAATAACGCAGTATACTTATACATAATATTTATATACTCAGTAACTTCGACAGACTCTGCCGCTTCCAAATTTCCAATTAAAGACTCTGATACATAACCATCCCCGGAAATCCTTAAGTTATCATTTTCACTTTCCTGAAAGGTCATCCCCACCAAAGCTTCCAAATTTCCAGCACCTATTTTTGCACTATAGGTTAACTGGGGTTCAATAATCCATGACTTTCTTATATTGGTACGTTCCGATGAACTATGTTCCCTGCTATCCCGAATATCCGGTCTAAACGATTCCTTTTTAGTAATTCCTTTTTGATTTCTGTAAAGGTTAGTATATCCTGCATTGGTTTTAAACGTCAGGCCCTCTAATATTTCGTAAGAAATACCCAGACTAGTGACCAGATTATTTACCTGATCATTACTTGAATTTTGCAGATTAGCAAGCGGATTATCCCAGGTGAGGTCTTCCCAGTTTAAGCTTCCGTCATCATTATAGAGACGCGGAGCATTAGGTGGCAAAGTAAGGGCATCAGAAATAAAACTATCGGATCCGAATAAATTATTATTATCTACCCCATAATTTAAAGAAAGGTTCAATTGTAATTTTTCATTCTTGGATCTATGATTAAGGTTAAGCCCGCCGGTAACTTTACTATATTTAAAATCTCCCGGAAACACTGTGCCTTCCTCATGATAAGATCCCCCAATTCGAAAAGATGTAGTGGCATTCCCACCTGAAACCGATAAATTTAAATCTGTAATCTCAGCCGTTCCCCCATATAATTCTTCCTGCCAATCAGTGTAAAGATAATTGTCCCAAACCAACAAATCATAAGCATTATTTTGGTTAGGCTCCAAGCCATCATTTTCAAAGGCCTGATTCCTTATTTGCAAATACTGTTCGGTATTCAGTAGTTCCATTTTATTTGATACTTCACCCACACCTGAATACAAACGAGCCTCTACCTGGGTTTTTTGTTCAAAAGATTTTCCCGACTTAGTAGAAATAAGTATAACACCATTTGCTCCCCTAGACCCGTAAATAGCTGTGGCATCAGCATCTTTTAGCACTTCTATACTTTCAATATTGGATAGATTAAGGGTATTCAAAGGATCTATCCCCGTAGTACCATTTAGACTTGATCCACCTAAAGGACTTGAGTTTACCGGTACACCATCTATAATATATAGAGGAAGATTACCATTGTCGTCCCTACTGTTACGTAAGCTATTTTGCCCTCTTATCCGTATAATTGGGGCACTGCCGGGCACACCACTACGTTGCTGTATCTCTACCCCTGCCATTCTGCCTTGCAAGGCTTCCAGTGGACTAACGATTGGCTGCATTTCTATTTCTTCTCCAGAAACCCTGGCAATATTACCAGTTCGCTTCCGTGCGGTAGTATTGTAATACCCGGCATTAATTTGCACTTCCCCAAGAGAAGCAATATCCTCCTCCAGTTGGATGTTGATTTCACTCCGGCCATCTATTGCTACCTCAAAAGTTTTAAATCCTATATAAGAAAAGACCAAAGCTCCATTGGCTGGAGCAGTAATTTCATACTGCCCATCCAGTTTGGTAACCGCTCCCCTCCTGGTATTTTTAACCGTAACGGTAACCCCTGGGACAGGTACCCCGTTCTCATCACTAACTATTCCTGTAACTTCCTGCTGTAGAAAGAAAAGAATATTAGTGGTTGCCGCATGTGCAGCTTTGGACAGGAAGAAGAATATCCCGCCAAGAATAATTAGCGCCACCCATTTAAGGCGCGAATAATTATTTTTCATAATTTTGTGTGGTATTTAAATGAAACATTGTTTTATTTAAGCTTAGGCTTTCCCCACCAGACGCCAATCTTAGGGGAAAGCTGTAGGCTTAACACCTTTAATTAAGGCCAATTCACTTTTCTTTTCATATACAATTTCTTTTTTAAGCCCCCGCCCCCGAAGGGGAGTAAAATTTTCACGCTATTATATCTGTAACCAGTTGAAACAATCAAGTATAACGTAAAGCCCTCTTTCGGGGACTATGGGTCTTTTCCGGCTCCCTATAGCCTAAAATGTAAACCTATTACTAATGTTCCCAAACCAAGCTTCCCTTTATTCCCCCTTCGGGGGTTAGGGGGCCGGCTTCCCACCCAAAGCTGTTAGTAATAATAGGGCACCTAACAGCAACCCACGGGATTGTTTATGAGATTTTCTTGTTCCCGCAAACAAGAATTAGCGAATACAGTAATAGCTACTTCCGGCCACTTTGGCCTATTATAATTTAGGGGCAAAAAAAGCGAGACTTATAGCTTTTAAATTGTAGAAGATTACTTTGAAAACTAAGAAGAGTAGACCCTAATATTTTAATAAAAAGGGCGTGACTCAGCCTATCGATTCGCGGCACTGGTATACCTAACCACAATAAGCCGAATTACTCACGCCCGGGTCGTGAGCATTTTGCTTATCCTCTCGTGGTTTGTTTGAAAATTACCAGTTTTCGAATCGAGATTCAAAGCGAATGCTTCTATTTTTTACTTTAAGAAGTTTCGCAAATATATAAATATCAATCAAATATAATAATTATTTAATACATACTTATATGTATGTGAATAAAATTTTTATTTTCCCGTAGTTCATAGATTATAAAAGCATCTATGGAAATTGAAATTATCATTTCAGAACTAGATTTTTATTTAATCGAGAAAGTTAGAGAATTACGTATAAAATCAAGTCCTTACCTAGATCAAGTAACGTTAGCTCATCGGATTGGTGTTTCTGAAGGATATATAGGTAGTATTGAAAATCCAAAAATTCAATCAAAGTATAATATTCGAATGCTTCATAGAGTAGCTAAAGCTTTGGGTTTAAAATCTTATCAATCATTATTTCCGGATAAATTACTTTCAAACGATCTGGTTAAAATTAGATTGGCACTAAAAAATCATGTGAAAAGAAAACACGAAATAGATGATAAAGGAAATGTCGTAAAAAGATTTGAGATTTTGTCTATTACACCCCTCAATGAAAATGAATTTGAAAGATGGAATAGTAAAGACAAGAAAAATAAATTAGATTATTTAAAAATATTACCTTCCTGAGAAATTCTTTATGAATAAGTATATAAATCCAGTTTTCTGCCCCTTACAAAGCTTACCATATTTACAATCCTATTATTTTTAGGGTTATACTCCACTTCTACAAAGAATTTGTTGAAGGCAATCAATATATTGGGGTAATTTCATTAGAGACTCAATTCTATTACATTAAATTCCATCGAAAACCCTATTTTTGGATCAGGCTATAGCTAAGATTATGGGAAGTCTGCGAAAAGTTAAATAGAGCATATTAATGACCAAAGAACAACAAATAGAAGAGGAATTAATCGAAAGATTAAAAGACCTAAAATATACGTATCGTCCTGACATAAGAACGCAAGTAGATTTAGAGCAGAACTTCAGGAAAAAATTTGAACAGCTCAATAGGGTAAACTTAACTGATTCTGAATTTGATAAATTACTTGTAGAGATTACAAATCCAGATGTTTTTAAAGCATCAAATTTCTTAAGAAATACTAATACATTTTCCAGGGAAGATGGCACACCCTTACACTACTCATTAGTAAATATCAAAGATTGGTGTAAAAATGAGTATGAAGTCATTAATCAATTAAAGATGAATACCGATAGTAGTAATCATCGGTATGATGTAATCCTATTAATTAACGGTGTTCCTGTTGTTCAAATAGAATTAAAAACCTTAGAGGTAAGTCCAAGAAAAGCAATGCAACAAATCGTTGATTATAAAAACGATGCAGGTAATGGCTTTTCAAATTCCCTTATGTGTTTTATGCAGTTGTTTATTGTAAGTAATAAATCAAAAACCTTTTATTTTGCTAACAATAACGATCAACATTTCGCTTTTAATGCCGATGAGCAATTTCTTCCGGTGTATACCTTAGCAAGCGAAGACAATAAAAAAATAAATTATTTAGATGATTTTGCAGATAAGTTTTTAGCCAAGTGCAGCCTTGGGCAAATGATTAGCCGCTATATGGTATTAGTGGCGAGCGAGCAGAAAATATTGGTAATGCGGCCTTATCAAATATATGCCGTAAAAGCTATTGTAGATTGTATAAATCAAAATAGGGGTAATGGCTATATCTGGCACACTACCGGTAGTGGTAAAACTCTCACATCGTTTAAAGCATCTACCTTATTAAAAGAAAACCCAAATATCGAGAAATGCTTATTTGTGGTTGATAGAAAAGACTTAGACCGGCAAACAAGGGAAGAATTCAACAAATTTCAAGAAGGAAGTGTAGAAGATAATACCAATACAGAGACTTTGGTAAGAAGAATGCTTTCTACAGATTATGCAGATAAAATCATTGTCACTACGATTCAAAAACTAGGTTTGGCATTAAATCAAAATAGTAAGCGTAATAGAAAACAAAGGGAAGAGAGTAAAGAAACCTATTACGATAGATTAGCACCTTTAAAAGATAAACGAATGGTATTTATATTTGATGAATGCCACCGTTCACAGTTTGGTGATAATCACGATGCTATTAAAGACTTTTTTCCCAAGGCACAATTATTTGGTTTTACGGGTACACCAATTTTTGAGGAAAATGCTACTTATAAAACTATTGAAGGCAACGAAGCTACTTATAGAACAACAAAAGACGTTTTTCAAAATGAATTACACGCCTATACCATAACCCACGCCATTGAAGATAGAAATGTATTACGTTTTCATATCGACTATTTTAAAGGGGAAAATCAAACTGATTATAATCAACTCAGCCATAAAATGGCAGTTATAGAGGCAGTGCTTTCCAAACACGATAAAGCAACTCATTACAGGCGTTTTAATAGTATTCTGGCAACTTCATCTATTAACGATGCTATTGAGTACTATGGGTATTTTAAGCAAAAACAAGAAGAATTAGCGGCTTTTAATAAAGATTATAGTAATCTAAATATTGCTTGCGTATTCTCACCACCGGCTGAAGGTAATAAAGACATCAAGCAGCTACAGGAAGATTTAGAGCAAGAAAAAAAGGATAATGAGGTAGAGCCTAACAAAAAGAAAGAAGCATTAACTGGTATTATAGCAGATTATAATAAGCAATTTGGTACTAATCATAGCATTTCAGAATTCGATTTATACTACCAAGATTTACAACAACGTATCAAAGACCAAAAATATAATAACCAAGACTATCCACGCAAAAATAAAATAGATGTACTGATTGTGGTAGATATGTTACTCACAGGTTTCGATTCTAAATACCTCAATACGTTATACGTAGATAAAAACCTTAACTACCACGGCTTAATACAAGCTTTTTCAAGAACTAACAGGGTAATTAACGACACTAAACCTTATGGAAATATCTTGGATTTTAGAAGCCAACAAGAAGCGGTAGATAAAGCAATGATTCTTTTCTCTGGTGAAAAAGTAGATAACCCTAAAGAAATCTGGTTGGTAGATGAAGCGCCTAAAGTTATCGAGAAATATATAGAAGCAGTAAATAATTTAAAAACCTTTATGGAATCTAAAGGATTAGACTGTAAACCTTCTGAAGTAGATAATTTAAAAGGTGATGAAGCTAGAGCGGAGTTTATCAATAACTTTAAAGAAGTACAACGCCTTAAAACTAATTTAGAGCAATATACAGATTTAGAAGAAGAACAAACAGAAACCATTGAAAAGCTTTTACCAACAGACGATTTCCGTTCGTTTAAAAGTAATTATTTAGAAACAGCTAAACAGCTTAAAAAAATACAAGATAAAGGGAACGCTCCCGAAGTGGTAGAACAGTTAGATTTTGAGTTTGTACTTTTTTCCTCAGCTATTATCGATTACGATTATATCATAAGCTTAATAGCGAAATATACCCAAGACAAGCCGTCTAAACATAAAATGACACGCCAGCAGCTGATTAATTTATTAAGCTCTAGTGCTAATTTAATTGATGAGCGCGACGATATCATTGCCTATATCAAAACTTTAGAAATAGGAAATGGTTTAACCGAAAAAGAGATTAGAGAAGGTTACCAACAGTTTAAAGAGAAAAAGGCAGTACAAGAATTAAATACCCTAGCCAATAAGCACGGAATTACCACAGAAAGCCTAAAAGCTTTTATAGACGATATTTTATACCGAATGGTGTTTGATGGCGAAAAATTAACGGACTTACTAGCACCGCTAGACTTAGGTTGGAAAGACCGTAGAATTAAAGAATTAGCCTTAATGGAAGACTTAGTGCCATTATTAAATAAACAAGCCCAGGGGCGTGAAATAGCAGGATTAAATGCTTATGAATAAAAAAAAAGATATTGTACCTAAATTACGTTTTCCGGGGTTTGAAGAAAATTGGAAGATTGAATCTTTATCTAAAGTTTATGATTTAAAAATCACAAATTCTTTTTCAAGGGATAAACTAAACTATAAAGATGGCAAAGTAAAAAACATACATTATGGTGATATACATACGAAATTTTCAACATTATTTAATATAACTAGAGAGGATGTACCGTATATTAATAAAGATATTTCTATTGAAAAAATAGATAAAGCTAATTTTTGCCAAGAAGGAGATATAGTAATAGCTGATGCATCCGAGGATATAGATGACATAGGTAAGAGTATTGAGATAGTTAATATTAACAAAGAGAAAGTATTAGCCGGTTTACATACATTTTTAGCAAGACGAATAGATTCTAATCCAGTAATTGGATATGGGGGGTATTTATTTAAATCAAATGCCATTCGAGAACAAATTAAAAGAGAGGCACAAGGAGCAAAAGTTTTAGGTATTTCTAAAGGTAGGATATCTAATATCAAATTATGTTATCCTAATAGCCCCAAAGAACAGCAAAAAATAGCCAACTGTTTATCCTCTTTAGATGAAGTCATTACCACAGAAACCGAAAAGCTAGAATTACTACAGGACCATAAAAAAGGTTTATTGCAACAGTTATTCCCACAAGAAGGAGAAACCCAACCTAAATACCGTTTTCCTGAGTTTAAGAATGATGGGGATTGGGAGATAGATACATTTTCAAAATTTATAAAATTATATCGAGGGAGCTCACCTAGACCTATAAATCAATTTTTAACTAAAGATCAAGATGGTGTTAATTGGATAAAAATAGGTGACACAAAAAAAGCTAAAGGATTTAAAATTTCAGAAGTAGAAGAGAAAATAACTGTTTTGGGTTCGAAAAAATCTAGAAAAGTAAAAAAAGGAGAATTAATACTTGCTAACTCTATGAGTTATGGAGCTACTTATGAATTAGAATTAGAAGGATGTATATATGACGGATGGTTTGTTTTACGTGAATTTGAAGATAGTTATGATAGAGGATTTCTTATACAACTTTTAAATTCTAATTATCTACAGAACCAATATAAACAACTCGCTGCTGGAGGAATTGTACAAAATATTAGTAGTGAAATTGTTTATGCTACTCTGTTACCAATATTTTCAAAAAAAGAACAGCAAAAAATAGCCGTTTGTTTGTCAACTGTAGATAAACTAATAGCAGCCCAAACCCAAAAAATAGAGCAGTTGCAAGATCACAAAAAAGGCTTGTTGCAACAATTGTTTCCTAGCTTAAATGAGTTAGCAGTATGAGTTATCAAAGAAAGTTATTCACATACAAAACTTTAAATGGACTAGTAACTCGCTTTATAGATGATCTAAAAAGCAATGATTTTGTCTTGCTGTATGCCTATAATGGTACTGGTAAAACTAGAACTTCGATGGCTTTTAAGGAAAAAGGTAAAAAGAAAGTAAAAATTGAATTAAAGGATAATAAAGGAATCGTATTACGGGATAAAAAAGGTAAAGCAAAAACTGTAAACACAGTAGTTGGTAATACTCTATATTTTAATGCTTTTACCGAAGACTTATTTGTTTGGGATAATGATTTGAAATTTAATACCACACGTTTTCTGCAAATGAATTCCGAATCTAAGTTTTTTAATGGGTTTAGAGAATTAGCTTTAGATGAAAAGATATTTTCTTACCTAGAACGTTACGCTACATTCGATTTTGATATAGATTACGATAATTGGCGAATCACCTTTAAAAAACAGGTTAGAAATCCAAAATACAATACTAAAACCCCCAATAATAATGAACCTGAATACATTATAGAGTCTAATATTAAAATATCTAGAGGAGAGGAGAATATTTTTATTTGGTGTGTTTTCTTAGCTATTAGCGAATTAGCAATAGATGCAGAGGAAGATAGTGCTTATTCTTGGGTTAAATATATTTATGTGGATGATCCAATTTCATCACTTGATGATAATAATGCAATTGCGGTAGCAAGTGATTTAGCAAAATTATTAAAAAGAGCAGTTACTAAAGAAATTGAGGATGGTGGAGAGAAAAGGATTGTAGCAAAAAATGAAGATGAAAAAATAAAAATTTTGGTTTCTTCTCATCATAGTCTTTTTTTTAATGTAATGTGCAATGAGCTTAAAAGATTTAATCACAATCGTTATTTTTTACATAAAAACAGTGAAGAAAGTCATACTCTTCAAAAAACAGACGATACGCCATTCTTTCATCACGTAGCGGTATTAAGTGAGCTAAAACAAGCTACAAAATCAGGAAAAGTAAATACCTATCATTTTAATTCACTTCGAAGTATACTGGAAAAAACAGCGACATTTTTTGGCCTTGATGATTTTGGCAAATGTATTTATGGCATTGATAAAGACGATATTTTATATGAGCGAGCCTTAAATCTATTAAGTCACGGCAAGTACTCAATTTACGACCCTGTAGAAATGGGAGTAGATAACAAGGATTTATTTGAACGAATACTAAATGCTTTTTTGGATAAATACCAATTCAATTTACCAGAACTGTTAAAAAAATAAAGTCATAATATGACAGCAAAACAAAAACAAGACGAGCTAGGAAAAACCCTCTGGAAAATAGCAGATAGTTTAAGAGGAGCAATGAATGCAGACGATTTTCGTGATTATATGCTTTCATTTTTATTCTTACGCTATTTATCGGGTAATTACCAAGAGTCAGTTAAAAAAGAATTAGGTTCAGATTATCCTGAAACTCCAAAAGATGTAATGAAAACTATAGGGGTTAGAGTGCCATTACAAATTTGGTATGACGAAAACCCAGAATTTATAAACGAGTTTGAAGCGCAAATGCGTAGAAAGGTACACTATGTAATAGAACCGGATTATCTCTGGGGTAGTATTGCAGAAATGGCACGTACCCAACACCCTGATTTATTAAAGACTTTACAAAAAGGCTTCAAGTATATAGAAAATGAATCTTTTGGTAACTCTTTTAAAGGCTTGTTCTCAGAGATCAACTTAGATTCAGAAAAGCTAGGTAAAAATTATCAAGCACGTAATGAAAAGCTCTGTAAAATTATCCAGAGAATTGCAGAGGGTATTGAAGATTTTGATACAGATACCGATAGTTTAGGCGATGCCTATGAGTATTTAATAGGTCAATTTGCAGCAGGTTCGGGAAAAAAAGCAGGCGAATTTTATACTCCTCAACAAATATCAAGTATACTTTCAGAGATCGTTACCTTAGATGGTCAAAACCCAAAGTCTGGTAAAAAGAAAAAAATTAATAGAGTTTTAGACTTTGCTTGTGGTTCTGGTTCTTTGCTCCTAAATGTAAAAACTAAAATAGAAAATGCAGGGGGTACAATAAGCCAGATTTATGGGCAGGAGAAAAACATAACTACTTACAACTTAGCCCGTATGAATATGTTGTTACACGGGGTAAAAGATTCTGAGTTTAAAATTTATCACGGTGATACGTTAAAAAATGACTGGCCTATTTTAAATGAAATGAATCCTGCTAAAAAAGTTGAGTTCGATGCTATTGTAGCCAATCCACCCTTTAGCTTACGTTGGTCACCAAGTGAAACCACAGGAGAAGATTTCCGTTTTAAAAATTATGGCTTAGCACCAAAATCGGCAGCAGATTTCGCTTTCTTATTGCACGGTTTTCATTTTTTAAGTGATGAAGGTACAATGGCAATCATATTACCGCACGGGGTATTATTTAGAGGAGGAGCAGAGCAACGCATCAGAACCAAATTATTAAAAGACGGCAACATAGACACAGTGATTGGGTTACCTTCAAATCTGTTTTTCTCTACCGGTATTCCCGTTTGTATTTTAGTACTGAAAAAATGTAAAAAAGAAGATGATGTATTGTTTATCAATGCAAGCGATGAGGAGAACTATAAAAAGGAGAAACGTCAAAATGTTCTTAGAGACGGTGAAAATGGTGAGCCAAATGATATAAAAAGGATAGTTGACACCTACCAAAATAGACCTGATGAAATAGAACGTTATGCGCGCAGGGTATCAATGGAAGAAATTGAAAAGAACGATTTTAACCTTAATATTTCAAGATACGTTAGTACAGCTAAACCAGAGCCTATCATCGATTTAAAAAAGGTGAATAGTAAGCTTGTAGATGTAGAGCGAAAAATTAAAGAGAGCAAGGAAGAGCATAATTCATATTTGAAGGAGTTAGGGCTTGAAGAAATTTGATTTTTAAAAATCAAAATTTCTTTAATTACAAAAGAAATGAATAACCTCATAACATACCAACGCACACTAATAGGCAAAGAGGTAGAACTAGGCTTTTTGTATGTACCTGCGGAAGCACGCACAGAATTACCTAACGAAAACGCAGAGTTAAATGTGCTGTTACCTAATGCAAAAGCTACTAACGGGCACAGTTATAATTCTGATCATAACCGTATTTTTGGCTTAACCAGTTTTTACAGAGGAAATAATCTTATTGCAGGTAGTATTATAGAAGTTGAGGTATCCCAAGAACAAATAAAAATTAAACTAAACAATATCGAGCCGGTATTAGAAGACGACGAAGAAGAGGAGGATGAAAACTTTATCGATATGTCTGGCTTATCCTCTCAAATGAAAGGGAACATTGGCGAAGATTGGGCAAAAGAAATTATTTTACTTTACAGTCAGGGCTTACTAAATGTGTATAAGCCGGTAATAGACGATAGAGGTATTGATCGAGAAGCTATACACACCCATTTATTTACAAGTAAAAACCCGTTTTAACGTGCATAAGCGTAATCGCTTAATTTTAACTATTAATGGAAATACTTTTAAACCACATCATTCATACTACATTGTCGCTTTTAGTTTCGATCAAAGTAAAATGAAAATGAGCGATAAAATATTGCTTATCCCTTGGTTGGAAATAGCCAATCTTGGCGTTCAACTTTCAGACGGGAATTGGCGCATTACCGTATCCATGACCGGAGGCAAAACCACCGGAAAATACAAAAACTATTTAGTGAGCAGAGAAGACTTTGTAAATACGTTGTTAGAGCGTATTGAGAATATCAGTTCCATTATTAAATAAATTTTAGAAAATCTCAGCCACAACGCAAGCTTCTGCTAATTAGAACTGTTTGATTACACAAAAAAGAACAATTTCATAAATTATCACAATAGAAAAATAATAGAGTATCGATCCCTAACAGGACTTCCACTAATTTTTTAATTTGTATTTATACTCAAATTTATTTCATCTCCATACCTTCGATTTATTCAATTTTTGTTATAATAATTCCATATCTTCCCCTACTTTACGCTCGATAACCTTCGCGTATATTTGGGTAGTAGAAAGTTTGTTATGGCCCAACATTTTCGAAACCGTTTTTATAGGCTCGCCATTACTAAGGGTTACTGTTGTGGCTAAGGAGTGCCTGGCCATATGGAAGGTTAGCTATACTAATTATGTGGTTTGAACTTACCCTTAAATATTCACTAAAAATTTTTAGCACTCAATCGTTCTCTTAAAATTGCCATATCATCACTTATTTTTCGATCTAGAATTTTTGCATAGTGCTGGGTAGTCTGAAGATTTTTGTGCCCCAGCATCTTACTAACGCTCTCGATAGGAACTCCATTTGAGAGCGTAACTGTAGTAGCAAAAGTATGTCTGGCCAAATGGAAAGTGAGGTTTTTATTTATGCCACAGATATCTGCAATTTCTTTGATATAAGCATTCATTTTTTGATTGCTTAAAATCGGAATTAAATGCTTTTCACTAACTTCGGGATGTGCGGAATATTTCTCTAATATGGCTTCTGCAGTGGGAAGAATTGGAATACTACTTCGAGTTTTAGTTTTAGTTCTATTAGTTTTAATCCAACGTTTTCCATCAAAACCGACTACCACTTCTTTTTCTGAGAGTTTCTTTACATCTGCGTAACAAAGCCCGGTGAAGCAGCTAAAGGTAAAAATATCTTTAACCAAACTTAAGCGTTCGTTTTTAATTTCCTTGGATATCAAGGCCTGAAGTTCCCCTTCAGTTAAAAACTCCCGATCCACCACCTTTAGTTTACCCTTCCAGTTCTGAAATGGGTCCCTACTGATCCATTCATTGGTAAAAGCAATGCGGATTATTTTTTTAAAATTTGTTATGTATTTAATCGCTGAATTATGTGCACAGTTTCTTTCTGTTTTTAAATAATATTCAAACCCGGTAATAAATTTATGATTAACATCTTTCACGGGAATATCAGAAGTTTTGTATTCTTTCTTTATATATTCTTCAACGTGCTTTTTAGCCGTTCTATACCTTTCGGCCGTTCCGGCAGCAAAATCTTTCCCAACCAGCCGATCAACCTTATCATTATGATCTTGAAAAATCTGCAGAACCATTTTCTGGTTTTTAATCGTTTTTAATTTTTCTTTCCCCGAATATGAATCAATGATATCCTGGGCTGAAAATTGTTTATCGCCAAAAAGAAAACGCTGGTGAATTCTAAGGATGTCTGCTTTCACCTTGGTGAGATAGTTATTGAGAACTTGAGAATCAGGAGTACCCGGTAACAACTGGGAAAGATTATTATCCCAGTCAATAACTCTTATCCTTCTATGTAAACTGCAAGCAGCTCGCTGACCATTAGAATTAACTCTTAAATAAATTGCTCCAAATTCTGGTTTGGTTCTAATTGGTCGAACAAATAAAGTGTAGCTAAAATGATTTTCCATAACGTCAATTTTTAGTTCTGATTGAAGTTAAAGATATAAAATAAATACATTTTAAAATACTGATACAATGGGTTTTAAGTTATTTTTTGTAGGAATTTACTTCCAAATGGTTACACCAAATTGGAATGAGTTGGTGTAACCAAATTTGCTTCATAAAATTTGATTTTAGATAAGTTTATATGATATTGTTAAAAATGAAAAAGCCCCAAATCCGTAGGTTTTGGGGCTTTTTGTTTCAATTTGTAGTGTAATTGGCGGAGGAAGAGGGATTCGAACCCCCGGACCTGTTACAGTCAACAGTTTTCAAGACTGCCGCAATCGACCACTCTGCCATTCCTCCAATAAAATGCTAAGCTTTTCTGCTTAGCGGATGCAAATATAACAAGCTTTTACAAATACACACAAGCTTTTCTATAAGTTTTTTCAGGCTTTTCTCAAACCGCCTAATTATCAGCCTTTAGCATATTTAATATTTCTTTAGCCCTAAAGTCCCTAATAATTTCTACATTACTGTTTATTAAGCTTTCACCTCTTTTAAAAAATAAAAACCAGTACATTTTTAAAAGCCTGATGCATTTTAATCCAATGTTTTTATGAGAAAATTGTCATCACCTATTCATCTCCTTTCCTTAATATTTCTTTTGTCCTTTTTAAATATAGACGCCCAGGAACGCTCAGAAAATTTAAATAATCCGGAATCAACATCCAGTAATTTTTACACCTCACGATACAAAATACAAAACACTTTTGATGGCTTAGGCTATTATAAATTAAACAATCAAACATTTAATTATGAAACCGATAAACTCCTAATCACTTTAAGCGCGGGCATCCTGGAGCAAAACACTATTTTTAATAACAAGGCTCCCGGATTTCACGGCAGCTTTAGTGCCAATTTTGAATACAAATTTAACCAGCGGTTTAGCTTTTATCTTTTTGGGCGATATTTAACTCCGTCCTTGAATAATGAAGAACGAATCAGCACTCCACATATGGATCTTCTGTATCCTCAAACAGAAGTTGGTGCCGGGCTAAGAGGAAATTTTAATAATGTGAATATAGATGTTGGGGCAAGTACCATTTTTGGCAATCAACCCGATATAAATACTTTATTGCGTACAAAAGTATCGGTGGGGTTTTAATACTTTTTTTGATCAAATTTTTGAGACAGAATAAATTCATTTTTATACTTTTAAACTTATGAAAAAAGTAATTTTAATTTCTGTTGTAATACTTTTAAGCAATTTCTCATTTGCGCAAAAAACAGAATACGGCGAACTTATGGAACAGGATTGGGCCAATCTTAAAAAGTATAAAACTGAAAATGAAAAAATAATTGAAACTAAAAATTATCCCGATGTGGTCTTTATGGGTAATTCCATAACCGAAGGCTGGGTAAATGCACAGCCCCAATTCTTCGAAAAAAATAATTTCGCCGGCCGCGGAATAAGTGGACAAACAACCCCCCAAATGCTTATTCGGTTTATACCAGATGTGGTAGCACTTAACCCCAAAGCGGTAGTAATTCTTGCTGGCACCAACGACATAGCGGGAAACACTGGATTTTCTTCCGTAGAAATGATTACCAATAACATTAAGGCAATGGCACAACTTGCCCAGGCCAATAATATTAAAGTTATTCTTGCTTCTATCCTACCCGTTTACGATTATCCCTGGCGCCCCGGATTGGAACCAGTTCAAAAAATAGCCGAAATCAATACCTGGTTAGCAAAATTTGCCGGGGAAAATAACCATACTTATCTAGATCTTTTTACGCCGCTAAAAGATAAAAAAGAAGGTTTACCCAAACAATATTCAGAAGATGGGGTTCACCCAAATCTAGCAGGTTATAAAGTTATGGCTCCACTTACAAAAGAAACAATAGAAAAAGTACTAAACTAGCAACAATCACTGGAAAAGCTAATTAAGAATTATGGGAAATATATTCCCAAGTAAATCTTAATTTATATAGATCTCCATTGTCGTTGGGAAAAGAATTTTTTGAAGACCTCTCTGAAAATTAATCCGAAACTGCTATCTTGCTGCGACTTTAATAAAAACTTCGGGATTATTTAACGAAGTATCTAATAAAAAAATTACATAAACTATGAAAAAAATGCTTTTAGTGGCCGTAACTGCCGGAGTGGTAGCCTGTGGCACACAAAAAAATGTTGAAAATGCAAACCCGATGGAGTATGCTGAAACCATTACAACATCTGAATTACAAAATAATCTTACCACTTTTGCAAGTGACGAGTACGAAGGTAGAAATACCGGAGAACCGGGACAGAAAAAAGCAGCCGAATTTATTGTAAATGAATATCAAAAAATGGGGATTGAAGCGCCAGAAGGATATTCAAACTACTACCAGGAAATTCCAACTGAATTCTTTAACGGAAATCTTAAAGCTTCAGAAAATGTATTGGGATATATTAAGGGAAGTGAAAAACCTGAAGAAATCTTAGTGATCACCTCACATTACGATCACGTAGGTGTAGATGATGAAGGGAATATCTTTAATGGAGCAGACGACGGTGGTTCTGGCCCAATGGCTATCCTGGAAGTTGCTGAGGCGTTTAAAGAAGCTCAAAAAGATGGATATACTCCTAAAAGATCTATCCTTTTTATCCATTTAACCGGTGAAGAAAAAGGCCTTTTAGGCTCAAAATATTATGTAGAAAATCCTGTATTTCCTTTAGCTAATACCGTTGCCAATCTTAATATGGATATGATTGGCCGTATAGACAAGGATCACGAAGGGAACGATAATTATATTTACCTTATAGGAAGTGATAAATTAAGTACAGATCTTCACGAACTTAGTGAAAATGTGAATTCAGAATATATGAATATGGAACTGGATTATACTTATAATGATGAAAATGATCCTAACCGTTTTTATTACCGAAGTGACCATTACAACTTCGCGAAAAATAATATTCCGGTAATTTTTTACTTTAACGGGGTTCACCCAGATTATCACAAACCAACAGATACCGCTGAAAAAATTGAATATGAAGCTTTAAAGAAAAGAGCACAATTAGTTTTTCTTACTGCCTGGGAAATCGCTAACCGCGATGAAAGACTGGTTGTAGATAAAGCTGAAGAATAAATTTTCTTTCGTCAAGCTGAGCTTGTTTCAGCTTCTAACTTGTTTTTATTGACAATTTAGATCTCCGAAAATTTCGGAGCAGGCTCTGAAATAAATTCAGGATGACATTTAAAACTTTTAAGTACCAACTAATCAAGTAGGGTGAAGATAATAAATATTTGAGCATTTATTATCTTCATCCCTCTTCCAGAACCGTGCATACGGGTCTCGTACACGGCTCATGTTAAATCTTATTCAGTACTGTTTGATAGTACTGATGCAAAGTGTTCCCTTCAACTGTGTCCATTGCGTACAACCCTAATTCTGAGAAGTACTTATTTGGCAGGGCATAGTGTATTAAATTGGTGGAGGAGTTTCTCCATCGGGTTACCGATATCTTCAGAAAATTCCCCTTATAACCCATACGCCTTAGTTGTCGGTGAAGAGGTTTCCAGCTTTTCCA
>NZ_FOOH01000025.1 GCF_900113135.1 Salegentibacter agarivorans
TGTTCTCCAGAAGAGCCTGTTCTATCTTACGAGAGGAATACATATTGCGCAGGTACGCATAGATGATCACCTTAAGAAGCATCCGGGGATGGTAACTGGAAGTACCACCTCCTTTGTAACTTCGCTCCAGGTCAGCGATGTCGATTTGATCAATAATCGTATTGACGATTCTAACGGGATGATTTACAGGAACCAAATCATCATAACTGGGAGGTAAAAGACTTAACTGCGACTGGTTATAGGTCTTAAATACAACTTTAGCTTTCATTACATGAAAATAATAAAAACCTCAAAATAATCCAACAAGAAAGGCTGCCTTTTCAGACAGCCTCATTTTTATGTTTATTTTATAAGAACTTTCTTGGCGAAACCAGCAGGTTTACTATATTTTTAGCTCTATACAGAAACAGTCCAAATTGAATTCTATACTTAAAACATATTTTTTATTAATCACAGCAATTCTATTTTGCCAATGGAATTGGAGTGCGATTTATGCCCAGGAACAAATGAAACAAAAAGATACTTTAAAGTTTGAAAATAAAATTGTACCCGATGAAATTTGGAGGGAAACTTATGTAGCACTTTCTCACTACCCCGAGCTAAGAGATACCCCAATTGAATTCAAATTTAAAAAGAAGATTCAGAAATCTTTTATGCAAGCGCAGCCCAAAGTTTCGGGATTATTAAAGAATAAAAAGAATCGATCTTACTTTGTAATGATAAGCGAACACATTAAAATTGAAGATGAAGTCTTTGATGTAAAAAATGTTCCGTCAGAAGTTCTTATTGGCTGGATTGGCCACGAGCTGGGGCACATTATGGATTATCGTGAACGTAGTGCAGCGAATATGGTATGGTTTGGAATTAAATACCTTACTTCAAAAAGATATATTCAGGAAGCTGAAAGAGCCGCAGATACCTATGCAGTAAACCACGGACTTGGAAAATATATTATAGCCACTAAAGATTTTATTTTAAACCACACCCACCTTGCTGATGCCTATAAGGCAAGAATCAAAAAACTTTACCTCTCACAGGAAGAAATTATGGCTTTAATTGATGAAATTGACGAAGACGACGATTAGGCTTTTTGTTCTTTTACAAACTTTTCCCACTTTGCAAATTTCTCCTCGTCCATAACTTTTTCCATTTTCACCTGCCCGCCTTTTTTCTTATTAGCGGCATTCCATTCAGGGAACATATCGGGATGTACTTTAGTTACTTTCACGCCTTTTAAAGCTTTAGAACGCGCAACTTTATAATTCTTATTAGCATTTTTCAGCGATTCATCTAAAGCCTCTTTAAGTTTTTCTTCTGGAGTATCGCCTTCGGTTCCCAAATACCAGTGGTGATGAAACTCACCATCAATTCTTACCGCAGACAGGGTGAACTCAGGAATTTTAATATCAAATTTATCTTCGAGTTCCTGTACGGCATCATTCATTTTATTTACTGAAAGTTGAGAACCAACCACATTTAAAAAGAATTTTGTTCTCCCGGTGATGCGAATTTCTTTACGTTTAACATCGGTAAATTTAATAGTATCCCCAATTAAATATCTCCAGGCACCAGAAACGGTACTGATAAGCAGTACGTAATCTTTTTCTTCTTCAACTTCATCTAAAGAAATTACCGGGGCATCTCCAACAATAGAACCATCCTGGTTAATATATTCAGCCTTAAAAGGAACAAATTCAAAATAAATTCCGTTATCCAGAATAAGTTTCATAGCATTGGTATCAGGTCTTGCCTGTACTGCCAAAAATCCTTCGGAAGCCAAATATGTATCAATAACCGTAATTGGGTGGCCCAATAAAGCATTAAAACTCTTTTCGTAAGGCTCAAATGCAACTCCGCCAGAAGCGTAAACTCTTAGGTTTGGCCAGATATCATGAATGTTATCAAGATTATTATATTCAATAACCTTTTTCATCATAAGTTCTAACCAGGAGGGGATTCCACTTAGGGCTCCAATATCCCAGTTCTTAGCGTTTTCGGCAATACGTTGAACTCGCTCATCCCATTCTTCGATTTTTGAAATTTCTTCCCCGGGTTTATAATAACCGCGAAACCAAAAAGGAATATTACTTGCGCTAATTCCGCTAATTTCACCTTCTTTATGGTCTCCTTCTTTCTCCAAATCGGTAGAGCTTCCCAGCATCATAATCTCCTTTTCAAAGAAATCTGGCGGAAGATCAAAATTACTTAGCGCACTAACCTGTTTGATTCCTGCTTTTCTAATAGACTCCAGCATTTCATCGGTAACCGGGATTCGCTTACTGCTTGTTCCGGTAGTACCCGAACTCACTGCAAAATATGGAGGTCTTCCCGGCCAGGTTACGTCTTTTTCACCATCGTGTAATTTATGCCACCATTCCTTCTCCAATTTGTTATAATCAAAATAAGGCACCTTTTCAGCAAAGGTTTTTTGAATATCATCAGATTTTAAAATTGATTCAAAATCGTAATGTTTTCCAAACTGGGTGTCTTTAGCTTTTTTAAGCAGTTTTGTAAGTACCTCTTTTTGGGCTTCTTCTGCTTCCGGTTCAGAAACAATAGTATCACGAAGATCTATAAGACTTTTTATTAAGGAACCTACTATGGGCATAATCTTGATTTTTAATGGTGGTTGTTTTCAAAAAATGAAGATAAAAAAAACCAAAATCAACACTATTAATGTCTTGACAATTATCAATAATTTAACCTTTCAAAATACTAAGAATTCTGTAAACTCTCCACGCATTTTTCGGCACATCTCTCCCCGTCTATTGCTGCAGAAATTATTCCGCCGGCGTAACCGGCGCCTTCCCCGCAGGGGTAAAGCCCCCTTATTTGTACATGCTCAAAACTATAAGGATCTCTCGGGATTCTTACCGGGGAGGAAGTCCTGGATTCTGGCGCGTGAACTACGGCTTCATTGGTTAAAAAACCTCGCATACTTTTGTTGAATTCTTTAAAACCTTCCTGTAAAGTTTTATGAATAAAATCTGGGAAAACTTCACTTAAATCGGTTGAAGTAATGCCGGGTTTATAAGAAGTCACCGGCAAATTTGTAGAAATTTTCCCTTGAGTAAAATCTACTAAGCGTTGAGCCGGCACTTTTTGGGTGCTTCCGCCTTCTAACCAGGCTTTTTGTTCTATTTGCTTCTGGAATTCCATTGCTGCCAGGGGATTCTTTTCGGCATTTTTAAAATCTGATAATCTCAATTCTATAACAATACCCGAATTTGCGGTTGGTTGATCGCGTTTACTGGGAGACCAACCGTTGGTAACTACTTCACCGGGTGCGGTAGCGCAGGGAGCTATAATTCCGCCGGGGCACATACAAAAGGAGTACATTCCTCTACCTCCTATTTGTTTTACGATGCTATATGGTGAAGGTGGAAGAAATTCTCCCCTGGAATCACATTTATACTGAATTTTATCTATTAATTCCTGTGGGTGTTCTACCCTAACGCCAAGCGCAAAGGCTTTGGCTTCAATTTTTATATTTTTTCTATGTAAAAGTTCAAAAATATCCCTGGCCGAATGTCCTGTGGCAAGGATAACTTTTTTAGAATTAATTGTTTCACCTTTTAAGGTTTTAATTCCGGTAACTTTATTATTCGCTACCAGAATATCGGTCACCCGGGTTTCAAAAAGAACTTCTCCGCCACAATTAATAATTAGTTCCCTAATATCTGCTATTATCGCCGGAAGTTTATTCGTGCCAATATGCGGGTGTGCCTCTACCATAATCTCTGGGGTAGCGCCAAAACCTACAAGTAATTTCAAAATTCTATCTACATCACCCCGTTTTTTAGATCGGGTGTATAATTTGCCATCGCTATAAGTACCGGCACCACCTTCACCAAAACAGTAATTAGAATCTTCATTTACAATATGCTCAATATTTAAAGCTTTTAGATCGCGCCTACGGGTTCTAACATCCTTTCCACGTTCAATAATAATAGGTTTAAATCCTAATTCAATACATCGCAAGGCCGCAAACAGGCCTGCGGGACCAGCACCAACAATTATAATTTCCTCTTTGTTTGCTACATTCTGGTAATCTGGGAGATAAATTTTATCTTCTGTAAATGCTTCTTTTACATAAACATCAACTTTTAAATTGATCTTTATGGCCTTTTGCCGGGCATCTATAGATCGCTTTAAGATATTTACAAAAGTAATGTCTTTTAGAGCTATGCCTCCGTGGCGGGAAACCGCTTGCGTAAGTTTATGCTGATTTGCAGCCTCTTCTGGGCTTACTCTTATTTGGTACTGGTACTTCATTTTTTAAAATCTATCACAAAAATATACTTTTCAAATTTGTTGATTTAAAATTATAAAACCAGCCTGTTGTTAAAAGCCCATTACCACCAAATTAATTTAGGACGTTTTAAAATATTGACTTATTTTGGACAACCTTAAAAAACCCTAATCTATTATAAACAATTACCAGAATGAATTCTACAGCACGCTACCCTATGGTTTCCTATGATGAAGCCTCTCCTGAAGTTCAGGAAATTTATGATGATACCAAGAAAACTCTTCAACTTCCCTTTGTTTTAAACTGGTTTAAATGCCAGGGCACCAATGCTACTTTATTAAAAGGTAACTGGAGTAAATTAAAGAATACTTTAATGGAAGGAGAAGTTCCAAATGTGCTTAAACAACTTATTATCTACAATGTATCTAAAGAACGGGGTTGCAATTATTGCTCGCATGCTCACGGGATTTTCGCTGATAGTATGAGCGCTATGATCTCTGAAGATGAAGGTTTTAAAGCTACAGAAAATATAGATTCTCCTTCTATGCCGGCCAGTTTTAAAACTGCCGTTAAAATTGTAACTAATGCGGCGCTAAATCATAGCGAAGTTTCAGATGAAGATTTTGAGGAACTGGAAAAAGCAGGTTTTTCTCAAAAGGAAATCCAGGAATTAATGGCCCAGGCCGATTTAGTAAATATGTTGAATACTATTGCTGATGTATCAGGGATTAAAATAGACAACGAATTGCTGGAAACTCCGGAATAAGTCCGAAGATTATGGAATCCCTACAAGACAGAACTTCCCGGGTTTATAGAATTACCTATGAAACTTTTTCTAAATTCAGCAACAATTTAAATCGTTGTAAGAGTTTGGAGGAAGTTTCGCAGGTTTCAGTGCGTTTTTTAAAATATCTGCTTAATTTTCATCTTTTTAGAATTAGTATAAACCAGGCGGGGTCTTACCTGGTCTATTGCCAGTGTAATTCGCAAGGTGAATTTGAACTTATTTCAAAAGAAAATTTACTTTCGCACGAATTGCAGATTCTAGAAAATAATATTCCGGTTAAAACTGAAGAAATTCCGTCTCAATTGAGTGAAAAAATTGATTCTACTGCTTTAGAGTCTCCATCTTTATGGTGTTGGAGCTTTAAAAAAATGGATGTAGATTTTACTGTTTCATTAATATCAGATAAGAATAAAGCTTTTGATGTTGGCGATATTGAAATGCTGAAATTAATAAGTGATAGTTTCCAGGCTAAGTTTCAGGAAATTTATTTGAAAGAAGAGCTTTATCATAAAAATCAGTCTCTATTACAGGCATTAGACGTCATTAAAAATCAGAATAAAAAGATCAATCAAATTGTAGAAAATCAAAAACAAACTATTGCCGAACGAACTAAAGAAGTGGTTGAAAAAAATGAGAAATTATTGCATATTTCAGCTTTAAATGCTCATAATGTGAGAGAACCTTTATCGAGAATTCAGGGTATAGTACAACTTTTTGAAGTTTTTGATGATAAAACCTGCAGGGAAGAACTCGTACCAAAACTTAAACAATCATCAGAAGAAATGGATAAGGTTTTAAGAGAAGTTATTGAAATGGCATCTTCGGAATTAACCCAGCTAAAAGCAAAAAAGTTATGAGCACCATTATCCTGGTAGACGACCAGCCCATAGCCAATTTTATTACCCGAAAACTCCTGGAAATAGAAGGTTACGATAAAGATGTTGTGGATTTCACCAATCCCGAAGAAGCCTTGGTTTACCTGGAAGAACGGCAAAACACGCTTATATTTTTAGACCTAAATATGCCCGAAATGAATGGTTGGGAGTTTCTTGATTTATTAAAATCTAAAGGCCATGAACATAGAATAATTATTCTTACCTCCAGCACCAGTGCTGTAGACCGTAATAAAGCGAAAGAATACCCTGCGGTTATAGAATTTATAGAAAAGCCTTTAAACAAAAATAAGTTTGCCCGTCTCCAACCGATTTTGAAACAATCGTGAACTGAAGAGGCATTCATTTCCTAAACCATCCCGATTATTGAGTAAATGAGTTTAAAACCAAACCACAAAGCACTTTTAGAACTTGCACACGCTAAAATGCATTTTGGAAAATACAAAGGCTATTATTTAAGCGACATTCCCGAATATTATTTGGTTTGGTATCGCCAAAAAGGTTTCCCAGAAGGCAAACTTGGCCAGCAAATGAGTGAGGTGTTTGAACTTAAACTCAATGGGATGGAACAATTACTTAGAGATATAAGAAGAAAGTTTCCAAAACCCTGAGTATTCTTCAGTCTAAAACAGAGTTTTAACTTTAAAAATATTAGGTTTAAAATTAACGGCTTTTCTATTCTTCTTTGTAATTTAGCGCCCTGAATCAAACAACGCAACAAACACTTCTTAAGATGGCCGAAACCAAGTATATTTTTGTCACCGGCGGCGTTTCTTCTTCCCTGGGAAAAGGAATTATAGCAGCTTCTCTGGCAAAATTACTGCAAGCGCGTGGATTTAGAACCACTATTCAGAAACTCGACCCCTACATTAACGTAGATCCCGGAACCTTAAATCCTTACGAACATGGCGAATGCTATGTAACTGAAGATGGTGCCGAAACCGATCTTGACCTTGGCCATTACGAACGCTTTTTAAACGTTAATACTTCCCAGGCAAATAATGTAACTACCGGCCGTATTTACCAAAGTGTAATTGAAAAAGAACGCCGTGGGGAATTTTTAGGAAAAACCGTACAGGTGGTTCCACATATTACCAACGAAATTAAAGATCGCATCCAGATACTTGGTCAAAATGGCGATTACGATATTGTAATTACTGAAATTGGAGGAACTGTAGGCGATATTGAATCTTTACCTTATATTGAAGCAGTTCGCCAGTTAAAATGGGAATTAGGCGATGAAAACGCTTTAATTATTCATCTTACCCTTGTTCCCTATCTTGCCGCTGCAGGAGAGCTAAAAACCAAACCAACCCAGCACAGTGTAAAAACTTTGATGGAAAGCGGACTTAAAGCCGATATTTTGGTTTGTAGAACCGAGCACGAACTTTCAGACGATATTCGCCGTAAACTGGCTATTTTCTGTAACGTGAGGCAGGAAGCGGTAATCCAGAGTATTGATGCAGCTACTATTTACGATGTTCCAAATTTAATGCTGAAAGAAGGCCTGGACACCGTAACCTTAAAGAAATTACACTTACCCGATGAAACAACGCCAAATTTAGATCGCTGGAACCAGTTTTTAGATCGACATAAAAATCCTAAAGCCGAAATTACTATTGGCCTAATTGGGAAATATGTTGAGCTTCAGGATTCTTATAAATCTATTTTAGAAGCTTTTATTCACGCAGGAGCAGAAAATGAGGTGAAGGTGAATGTAGAAAGCATTCATTCAGAATTTATAAATGAAAATACTATAGACCATAAATTCGCCAATTTAGACGGAATTTTGGTAGCGCCGGGATTTGGCGAACGTGGTGTAGAGGGTAAAATAGACGCAGTAAAATATGCCCGGGAACGAAATTTACCGTTTTTAGGTATTTGTTTAGGAATGCAAATGGCAGTTATTGAATTTGCCAGAAACGTATTAAAGTTAAAAACTGCCAATTCTACCGAAATGGATCCTAAAACCAAACACCCGGTTATAGATCTTATGGAAGAGCAAAAAGAGGTTACTCATAAAGGCGGAACTATGCGACTTGGTGCCTGGGATTGTAAACTCACCGAAGGTTCTAAAATACAAAAAGCTTACGGCAAAACCGAGATTAAAGAAAGACATCGCCACCGTTACGAATACAATAACAAATACAAGGAAGAACTGGAAAAAGCAGGAATGCTAAGTACGGGGATAAATCCTGAAACCGGCCTGGTAGAAGTTATAGAATTAAAAGAGCATCCCTGGTTTGTGGGAGTTCAATATCACCCGGAATATAAAAGTACCGTTGCGACTCCGCATCCGGTTTTTATCGCCTTTATTAAGGCTGCCTACGATTTTTCGAAAAAAAGAAAAAATGCCAGTCTGGCACAAAAATAAAAGTGGCCGACTTATTGACCAAAAGCAAGTTATAGTTTAGAAAAGCATGGAAGAAAAGAAATTTGATGTTCAGTCCTTAATTGGATTTATACTTATTGGTGGAATTTTACTTTGGATGTTGTATACCAACAGCCCCTCTGAAGCAGAAGTAGAACCACAGCAAGAAACCGAACAGGTTGAAGTACCCGGCAATACCGATGCTAACCAACCTCCACCACAACAAAATCAAACTCCTGGAGCCGATTCTACTGCGCTTGCCCAGGCTCGCGAACGTTTGGGCGCTTTTGGCTATTCGGCAAGTCTTCCATCGGCTACAGAAAATACGACCACCATTTCCAATGATGTTTTAGAACTTAAAATTGACAATAAAGGTGGATATATTTCAGAAGCAAGATTAACCAATTATAAAACCTTCGATTCTATTCCGGTTTATTTAATTAAAGACGGAAATGCTTCTTTCAACATTAATTTTACCACCACAGACGGCAGAACTTTAGACACTGAAAATCTTTATTTTGAACCCGAAGTAACCCAAAATGGAGATAACCAGATTATCTCAATGAAGTTGAAAGTTTCAGAAAACGAATTCCTTGAATATCGTTATGTACTGAAACCAGGTGAATATATGCTGGATTTTAGTATTAGATCTCAGGGCCTAAATAATGTATTTAACAGCTCCAGAGATATTAATATGAACTGGCAGCTAAAAGGTTACCGCCACGCGAAAAGTATTTCTTATGAAAATAGGTACACCGACCTTATTTATGAATACGATGAGGGTGATGATGATTACTTAGGAAGCGGTGATTTTGAAGAACAGGAAGACGAGAATATTACTTATGTTGCTTATAAACAGCATTTCTTTACCTCTATATTATTGACCGACACTCCTTTTAGCCGAGGTAAATTCACTTCTCGAAACCTTGTTGAAGACGAAGAAATAGATACGGTTTATACTAAAGATTTTGCTGCACAGTTGCCTTTAGAATTAAATGGTGGCGAGCTTAATTATAATATGAACTGGTACTACGGACCAACAGACTATAAGATTTTAAACGATTACGACCGTAACCTTGATGAAGTTGTACCATTAGGTTGGGGTATTTTTGGGTGGATCAATAAATATGTATTTATCCCGTTCTTCGCATTTTTAAGCGGAGTACTACCAAGCTACGGTATCGCGATTATTGTAATGACCATTGTAGTGAGAATTGTTCTTTCTCCGGTTACTTACAAATCTTATCTATCCCAAGCTAAAATGAAGGTTTTAAGACCTGAAATTAACGAGCTTAATGAGAAGTATAAGGATAATGCAATGAAAAAGCAGCAGGAAACTATGAAGCTGTATAGCAAAGCAGGAGCCAGCCCAATGAGTGGTTGTTTACCCGCTTTAATGCAAATTCCGGTTTTCTATGCCCTATTCCAGTTCTTCCCAAGTGCTTTCCAGTTAAGACAGAAAGGATTTTTATGGGCAGACGATTTATCAAGTTATGATACTATAGCCGAGTTACCTTTCAACATTCCATTTTATGGAGATCACGTGAGTTTATTCCCAATTTTAGCATCTATCGCAATCTTTATTTATATGATGATGACGACGGGACAAAGTATGCAGCAAGCCCAGCAACCGGGAATGCCTAATATGAAATTTATTATGTACCTGTCTCCGCTAATGATGTTGTTCTTCTTTAACAACTATGCGAGTGGACTTTCATTATACTACTTCACTTCTAACCTAATTACCATTGGTATTATGTTGGTGATTAAATATGTGATTATTGATGAAGATAAAATTCACGCGAAGATCCAGGAGAACAAGAAAAAGCCTAAAAAGCAGAATAAGTTCACCAGGAAAATGCAGGAAATGATGGAGCAGGCAGAACAGCAAAAAAATCAACAGAAGAAAAAATAACCGAATAAAAGCTTATACATAAAAAAGCCGGTTTAAAATATCTTAAACCGGCTTTTTTCTTACGTCATCCTGAACTTGTTTCAGTATCTATTAGGTTGGAAAAAATTAAATCATTTTAGATCCTGAAATGAATTCAGGATGACGATAAATTGAAAAGCTTTTTAAAAACTGCTATTAATTCTTATCCCCTAGTAGAGGCACGAACCTGAATTGTCCAAATTCGGTTTTATCGAATTCTGTTGGAGATTTTCTTATAAAAAGGGTCATAGTTTGCACATCGTCGCCCACGGGAATTACCATCCTGCCTCCAACTTTTAACTGTCCCAAAAGATCTTTAGGAACAAAAGGAGCACCGGCAGTTACAATTATTTTATCAAAAGGTGCATAATCTGGCATTCCTTTGTATCCATCTCCAAAACTAAGATGCTTAGGCCGATAACCTATTTTATTCAAAAACATTTTTGTTTTTCTATAAAGCTCCCGCTGGCGTTCTATGCTGTAAACTTTTGCCCCAAGTTCACATAAAACCGCAGTTTGATAACCGCTACCGGTACCAATTTCTAAAACTTTATCTCCTTTTTCAATCTCCAGTTTTTCGGTTTGAAAAGCTACGGTATAAGGTTGGGAAATAGTTTGATCTGCAGCAATAGGAAAAGCTTTGTCCTGGTAGGCGTGATCTTCAAAACTACTATCCATAAAGAGGTGCCTGGGAATTTTCCCAATTGCACCTAAAACGGCTTTATCGGTAATTCCCTTTTTCTTTACGGTTTTTACCAACTGCTGTCTTTTTCCCTTATGTCTATAGTTATCTTCAATCACTTTTTTACCCTTTAAACTGCAAAAATACTCATTAGAAGTCAAAGATGCCAAGCGAAAACGGGGGAGATTCTCCTCTTTATTGCTAAACTATTTGCAATCAAAATACTATTTTTGTGAAAAATGCTAAATAATATGCTGAAAGTAGGCGTGCTTGGTGCAGGACACTTAGGAAAGATACATTTAAAATTACTCAACCAATCTGAAAAATATGAGCTTGTAGGTTTCTACGATGCCAACTCAGAAAATGCGGAAAAGATTTCTGCGGAATTCGGTTATAAAAAATTCGATACTATAGAAGAACTCATCGGGGCAGTAGACGTGGTAGATGTAGTAACTCCTACCCTTTCGCATTTTGAAGTAGCAAAAAAAACAATTACGGCAGGCAAACATCTTTTTATAGAAAAACCCATTACCAACACATTTGCTGAAGCCGAAGAACTTATCGCTTTAGCAAAAAAACACGGCGTAAAAGGCCAGGTAGGCCACGTAGAGCGCTTTAATCCCGCATTTAGAGCTGTGGCTTCCAGGATTGAGAATCCTATGTTTATAGAAGCGCATCGCCTTGCAGAGTTCAATCCGCGCGGAACAGATGTTCCCGTGGTTCTGGATTTAATGATTCACGATATTGATGCTGTTCTAAGCGTAGTAAAGTCGAAAGTGAAAAACATTAATGCCAGTGGAGTTTCAGTAATTAGTGATACTCCAGATATTGCCAACGCCAGGATTGAATTTGAAAACGGATGCGTGGCCAACTTAACAGCCAGCCGAATTTCAATGAAAAATATGCGTAAATCCAGGTTTTTTCAGCGAGACGCTTATATCTCTGTAGATTTTCTGGAGAAAAAATGCGAGGTGGTAAAAATGAAAGATGCCCCCGAAAAAGAAGATGATTACGCAATGATCTTGCAAAATGCAGAAGGAGTAAAAAAACAAATCTATTTTGATAATCCTAATGTTTCTCCAAACAACGCCATTTTAGACGAGTTAGAAACTTTTGCCGACGCGATAAATAATAATACCACACCAATAGTAACGCTAGAACAGGGCGCTGAAGCCTTGCGTGTTGCCAACGGAGTTATTGAAAGTTTTAGTAAGTAATATAAATACTATTTCAGTCGATTTTAAAGCTGAAATTCATTTAAAAACCACACAAAATGAAAAATATAGCAGTTATAGGAGCAGGAACTATGGGTAACGGAATCGCCCACACTTTTGCTCAATTTGGATACAAAGTAAATCTTATAGACATTTCTGAGGAAAGTCTGGATAAGGGGATGAAAACTATTTCGGGGAATTTAGACCGAATGGTTTCTAAAGAAAAAATAAGTGCGGCAGATAAAGAAGCAACGCTTAACAACATCACCACGTATACCGATATTCCTAAAGGTGTTAAAGAAATTGACCTTGTAGTTGAAGCTGCTACAGAAAATGAGGATTTAAAACTGAATATCTTTAAGCAACTGGACGAAAATTGTTCAGCCGAAACCATTTTGGCGAGTAATACTTCTTCAATTTCTATTACAAAAATCGCTTCAGTAGTTTCCAATCCAGAGCGTGTTATTGGAATGCATTTTATGAACCCGGTGCCAATTATGAAACTGGTAGAAATTATTCGTGGTTACAGCACCAGCAACGAAGTTACCTCGTCTATTATGGAACTTTCAGAAAAACTAAATAAAGTTCCGGTTGAAGCGAATGACTATCCCGGTTTTGTGGCTAACCGAATTTTAATGCCAATGATTAACGAGGCGATTGAAACCTATTATAATGGCGTTGCGGGAGTAAAAGAGATAGATACAGTAATGAAACTCGGAATGGCGCATCCAATGGGTCCGCTTCAATTAGCCGACTTTATTGGTTTAGATGTTTGTCACTCTATCCTTGAGGTGATGTACGACGGTTTTAAAAATCCGAAATACGCACCCTGCCCTCTATTGACTAATATGGTGATGGCCGGGAAACTGGGAATAAAATCTGGAGAAGGTTTTTACGACTATTCTGAAAGTAAAAAAGCCGAAAAGGTTTCAGCACAATTCAGCTAAATAAATGTATAATTAGATTTGACAAAAATACTTCCATTTAGAGCTGTAAGGCCGCAACGGGCCAAAGCCGGACTTGTAGCTACAAAATCTTTTGAAGATTATACTGAAGCTGAAATAAGAGCGATTTTGCAGTATAACCCGTATTCATTTTTACATATTCTGAATCCGGGTTATAAATTTCAGCACGAGATAACTGGTGGGCAGCGCTTCCAGATGGTAAAAAATCGCTACCTGGAATTCAGGGAAGAAAATTCATTTATAAAAGATGAAAAACCGGCCTATTATCTTTATAAAATAGTAAGCAGGGAAACTACTTGTTGTGGTATTATTGCTGCTGCCAGTGCCGAAGATTATGAGAATAACCTCATTAAAAAACATGAAGATACAATTGCAAGCCGTGAAACTTTGTTTAAGGATTATCTTAAAGTAGTGGGCTTTAATACCGAGCCGGTTCTGCTCACCTATCCCGATAATTCTAAGATAAATGAGGTTATTGACCAGGTTATGCAAACTCGCGCCGAATATGAATTTGCCACTGTAAACCGGGAAATTCATTATCTCTGGAAAATAGATCAGGTTGATTTATTAAAGCAAATTCAGGAAGAATTTGAGCAAATGCCTCATTTGTATATCGCAGACGGTCACCATCGAAGTGCTTCCTCCTATTTGTTGGCGCAGGAATCCAGGAAGGCTAACCCAAATCATACCGGGAAAGAACCTTATAACTTTTTTATGAGTTACCTTATTTCAGAAAGTAACCTTAATATTCACGAATACAGCAGACTCATTACCGATTTAAACGGGAATACCAAAGAAGAATTTCTTATCCATCTGGATGAATATTTCAGAATTGAAAACCACGGGATGGAAGTTTATAAACCCCAGCAAAAGCATCATTTTAATATGTATTTAGACGGGGAATTTTATTCGCTTTATTTACGAAAAACAAACTATGAATTTGGAGATTCTTTGACTAAATTAGACCCATATATTCTGTATAAGAAAGTGCTACAGCCAATTTTGGGCATTAAAGACCTTAGAAATGATAAGCGTATTTCTTATATTCACGGTAAAAATGATTTAATTGAGCTTAAAACCCGTATAGATAAAGGTGAATTTGCAGTCGGTTTTGGAATGCTCCCCTTAAGTATTGAAGAAATAAAAGAAACTGCCGACGAAGGTTTAACCATGCCTCCCAAAAGCACCTATATTGAACCCAAACTTTTAAACGGCCTTACCATCTACGAGTTTGAAACCAACTAAAAATTGATTGCATGAGTATTTCTGAAAATATAAAAAAATATAAAACTGAACTGCCTGAAGATGTCACTTTAGTGGCTATTTCTAAAACCAAACCTACAGAAGATCTTTTAGAAGCCTACGAGGCCGGCCAAAGACACTTTGGAGAGAATAAAATTCAGGAAATGACTGATAAATGGGAAGAACTTCCAAAAGATATTAAATGGCATATGGTGGGCCACGTACAGCGAAACAAGGTAAAATATATGGCGCCTTATGTTTTCCTTATTCACGCGGTAGATAGTTTAAAATTATTGAAAGAAATTAATAAAGAAGCCGACAAAAATGACCGGTCTATAGATTGTCTTTTGCAAATTAAAATTGCCGAAGAGGATAGTAAGTATGGTATTTCAGCAGAAGAAGCTAAAGAAATATTAGATTCAGAAAAGTTTAAAAGTTTTGATCGGGTAAAAGTAAAAGGACTTATGGGAATGGCCACTTTTACTGATGATGAAACTCAGGTTAAAAAAGAATTTGAACATCTTAAATCGGTTTTTAACGATTTTAAAGCGACATATTCAAATATGAATATCCTTTCTATGGGAATGAGCGGAGATTATAAAATCGCTTTAGATTGCGGTAGTAATATGGTACGCATAGGAAGTGATATTTTTGGTGAAAGGAATTATTAAGAGATAGAAAATATTTTTTGTACGCAGTAGTAGACATAGAAACCACCGGTGGTAAATATAACGAAGAAGGAATTACAGAAATAGCAATTTATAAATTTGATGGTTTAAAAGTAGTAGACCAGTTTATAAGCCTTGTAAATCCCGAAAAGCCAATTCAACCCTTTGTGGTAAACCTCACGGGAATTAATAACGATATGCTTCGTAATGCTCCCAAATTTTACGAGGTAGCCAGGCGCATTGTAGAAATTACAGAAGATTGTGTACTGGTAGCCCACAATGCTAAATTTGATTATAGAATTCTTAGAACCGAATTTAAAAGACTTGGTTTTGATTTTGAAAGAAGATCGCTATGTACCGTAGAACTTTCTAAAAAACTTATTCCCGGCCAGGCCTCTTATAGTTTAGGAAAACTGGTTAGAGCTCTGGGAATTCCTTTAAGTGACAGGCATCGTGCCAGTGGAGATGCCCAGGCAACTGTAAAGCTTTTTAAAATGCTACTCGCAAAAGATATTGAAAAGAATATTCTAAAAGATGCGGTAAAATTAGAGCCAAAACGCCAAATAGATACACGTCTTGTTTATATCCTTGAAGATTTACCGGGAATTACGGGCGTTTATTACTTTCATAATGAAGAAGGTGAGATTATTTACATTGGAAAAAGCAGGAATATTAAAAAACGGGTTACCCAGCATTTTACCAATGAGCAGCGTAAAGCTCGTGAAATGCAAAAAGAAGTTAGCTCGGTTAGTTTTGAAGCCACAGGAAACGAACTGGCAGCACTTTTAAAAGAAAATCAGGAGATAAAACATAATAAGCCTAAATTCAATAAGGTTTTAGAAAAGAATATATTTAGCCACGCCCTCTATCACTCTACCGATGAAGATGGTTATATTAATTTAAAAATTGGTCGTGCCGGTAAGAAAAATAGTATCACTACTTTTTCTTCTTTAAAGCGAGCTCGCAACGTTTTAGAGATGTGGATAACAAAATATGAACTCTGCCCCAGGCTCTGTAATCTTGAAAAAGGCAATGGAAACTGCTTTAATTATACCATAGAAAAATGCAACGGAGCCTGTATAAAAGAAGAATCGGCTGAAGCTTACAATGAGAAAGTGAGAGCATTAATCAATCAGCATTCTTATAAAACCCAGCATATGCTGGTTATAGATCGTGGTCGTGATATAGACGAAAAAAGTGCATTGCTGGTGGAAGATGGTGAATTTAAGGGGATTGGATATTTCAATTTAAACCACCAGATTAATAATATAGATATTATTAGGTCTATAATTACCCCTATGAAAAACGATCGCGATGCCCAACATATTATTCAAAGCTATTTACGCCGAAATTCGCGGTTAAAAATTATACCATTAGCGCCAGCTACTTAAATAAATTTTAATTTACTTAGATGCTTCAGCAATTTACTTAAATTTGAATAATTCCTAAAAATTCTATTTTTGAGCAGAACGCAACCCAAACCAGGCTGGAAATCTAAAATCCACGAAATAATTTACGAAGCCGATACCCCGGCGGGTAAATTTTTTGACGTTGCTCTACTTGTTGTTATCGCCATAAGTATTATCCTGGTAATGCTGGAAAGCGTAAGCAGCCTTAACTTAAAGTATTACTGGCATTTTTATATTGCTGAATGGATCATTACCATAATTTTCACGATAGAATATATTTTAAGGATTATTGCTATTAAAAAACCTAAAAATTATATTTTTAGTTTCTATGGTATTGTAGATTTACTCTCCACCCTTCCCACCTATCTGGCTTTTCTATTTGGTGGTCATAATTTACTTTTTGCTGTAAGAGCCTTAAGATTGCTTAGAGTATTTAGAATTTTAAAGATTACACGTTATATAGGCGAATCTAACCGACTTTTATTAGCCTTACGTAACAGCCGTCCAAAAATTATTGTTTTCCTCTTTGCCGTGCTTATTATTTGTGTAATTATGGGAACGGTAATGCATTTGGTTGAAGGAGAAGAAGGAGGTTTTGATAATATTCCGCTTAGTATTTATTGGGCTATTGTTACCCTTACTACCGTGGGATTTGGAGATATTCACCCCATCACTCCGCTTGGTAGGTTTATCGCATCATTTATTATGATTGTAGGTTACGGAATTATTGCCGTACCAACCGGTATTGTGACTTCTGAAATTACCCGGGCTCAAAAAAATAAGATTCCTACCAATACCCAGGTTTGCCCGCATTGCAACGAAACCAAACATATGGATGATGCTGAATTTTGCCATAACTGCGGAAAACCACTTCATGAACACTAATTACCTTATTAACATCCTGGGGCCTACCGCCATTGGCAAGACTTCATTAGCCATTAATCTCGCTAAAAAGTTTAATACTGAAATAATTTCAGCAGATTCCCGGCAATTTTATAAAGAAATGCGAATTGGCACCGCCGTCCCTTCAACCGAAGAACTGGAGGCTGCTAAACATCATTTTATTCAACATATTTCTATTGAAGATGCTTATAATGTGGGCGATTTTGAAGCTGAGGCGATTCAGAAATTAGAAGAAATTTTCCAGGATCACGATGTTGTGATAATGGTAGGCGGCAGTGGTTTATACACCAAAAGCGTTCTGCAAGGCCTGGATTATTTTCCCGAAGTTCCTGCAGAAATTAGGAAAAATTTAAACTTAAAGTTTGAGGAAAATGGATTGGTTCCTTTACAAAAGAAACTCCAAAAATACGACCCTGAATATTATAACATAGCCGATGTTGAAAATCCGCAGCGAGTTATAAGAGCGCTTGAAGTTTGCATAACTTCAGGCAAACCATATTCCTCTTTTTTAAATCAGCCTAAAACACAGCGGGATTTTATCCCGATAAGCATAGGTCTTACTGCCGATCGTGAAATAATTTATGAACGTATAAACCGGCGTGTAGATTTAATGATAAATGAAGGATTACTGGAAGAAGCAGAAAAACTTTTTGCTCACAAACATTTAAATGCTTTAAACACCGTAGGCTATAAAGAACTTTTCAGTTACTTGGAAGGAAAAATTTCCCTTGAAACGGCAGTTTCAGAAATTAAGAAAAACACCCGAAGATTCGCAAAAAGACAGCTTACCTGGTTTAGAAAAGACCACGATATACAATGGTTCGATTTTAAAACCCCTCCGGAAGAAATTCAGGAATTTATTGAGGGAAAAATCACTGAATTTGCAAAGTGATAGATAAAAAAACCTCCCCTCCTTTTCAAGGAGGGGAATGAATTCAGCGCAACTGAAGAAAGGGGTGGTTAAGCCCCAATCTTAAATCTCAATTTTTGCCCCGAGTAATTTTACAAATTCTCTAATAAATGCGGCGTGACCCGGCCAGGCTGGTGATGTTACCAGGTTGCCATCTACCACTGCTTCAGTAGGCTTAACTTCTTTATAATTCCCTCCTACCAGTTCTATTTCTGGACCAATTGTGGGGTATGCGGTGAGTGTTCTGCCTTTTAAAACTTTTGCTACGGTAAGAATTTGGATAGCGTGGCAAATAGAAGCCACCGGTTTATCTTTTTCAAAGAAATGCTTAGTGATTTCAATTACTTTTTTATTCAGCCTAAGATATTCTGGTGCCCGGCCGCCGGCCATTACAAATCCGTTATAATCGTCTGCAAATACCTCATCAAAAGAATAATTGAGTTCAAACAAATGACCTGGTTTTTCAGTGTAGGTTTGGTCTCCTTCAAAATCGTGAATTGCAGTTTTTATCTTGTCGCCTTTCTTTTTTCCCGGGCATACCGTATGCACGGTGTAGCCCAACATTTCTAACATCTGGAAAGGAACCATAGTTTCATAATCTTCAGCGAAATCACCGGTTAAAAAAAGTATTTTTTTCATAATTAATCAGGTTTTGATTTGACTTTTAAGTTAAGAAAATTCATACTTAGCACTGGTAATCAGTTTTTAAAAAATAGTTAAATATAATTTTTGACTGCAAATTTTAAAAAAGCTTGAGTAACTTTTGGGTTCAGGCAAAAAACATAATTATGCAAGATCGCAGGACATTTATTAAAAAATCAGGGCTATTTGTGGCCGCTACTACACTTCCAATTCCCAATTTTCTACTTCATAAAAATAAAGAAAAATTAGGCGTAGCTCTGTTAGGCCTTGGAAACTACAGTACCGGGCAACTTGCACCGGCGCTTCAGGAAACCGATTATTGCGAGTTACGAGGTATTGTAACCGGAAGTCCTGAGAAAATACCGGTATGGCAAAAGAAATACGGGATTAAAGATCAAAATGTGTATAATTATGATAATATGGATGAAATTGCCAATAACGATGATATAGATGTGATCTATGTTGTTGTACCCACGGGGCTTCACGCAAAGTATGCAATTAAGGCCGCTAATGCAGGGAAACACGTTTGGTGTGAAAAGCCTATGGCAAAAACCTCGGAAGAATGCCGACAAATAATTGAGGCCTGTAACAAAAATGGGGTAAAACTTTCCATTGGTTATAGAATGCAGCACGAAAAAAATACGCAAACCTTAATGAAATGGGCTGAAACCAAACCTTTTGGTAGTATGAAAAACCTAAAAGCCGAAGCCGGTTATTATGGAAACCCTATGAATCCCTGGAAACTGGAAAAAGAAATGGGTGGCGGTGCTATGTATGATATGGGCGTTTACCCGTTAAATGCAGCGCGCTATACCACTGGCTTAGAACCAATCTCGGTTAGTGCAAAACATATAATTAACAGACCAGAAATTTTTGACGAAGTTGATGAAACTACGGTTTTTGATCTTGAATTTCCTAACGGAATTACTGCCAATTGCAGAACCAGTTTTGGAGAAAGTATGAATAATCTTGAAGTAGATTGCAAAGATGGCTGGTATTATTTAAGACCTTTCCAATCATACTCCGGAGTGAAAGGAAAAGCCAGCGATGGGACTGTTTTAGCTCCATTCGGGAAAAATCAGCAAGCTGTACAAATGGATGATGATGCCCTGGCAATTATCAATGATAAAAAAGTAATGGTTCCCGGGGAAGATGGATTAAAGGATATTATAATCCTGGAAAAAATATATGAATCTGCCAGTAAAAACGGGGAACGTTTAAGCTTATAATCAGGTTTTGGAAAAGGGAATTTTTATTATGGTTTCTACTCCAGCCTCTTTATTGCGTATTTTAAAACTGGCCCCTTTTCCGTAAAGCGTAAGTAAACGATCCCTGATATTAGAAATCCCCACTCCTTTTTCTAATAAAGTTTCTTGTTCTTCGGTAAGTGGTTTTCCATTATTGTATACACTAAGCACCAGGAACCCTCTGGATTTAAAAATATTGATCACAATTTTTAAATGTATATTATGGTAAGAATAACCGTGTTTAACCGAATTTTCTATAATGGGTTGTAATAGCAGTGATGGCACTAAATGATCTAACAGGCTTTCGTCTATATTCTTCTCGATTATCAAATGATCTGAAAACCTAAGAGTGAGAATATTTAAATAATAGTCCAGCATTCGTAATTCCTTTCTCAGGGTAACTTTATAGTTCTCGCTACTGTATAAAATTTCACGAAGCAGGTCGCTTAGATCTGCAATGGTATCCTGGGCTTTTTTAGCATCTATTTCAACTAAAACCGAAATAGAGTTTAAGGTATTGAATAAAAAATGCGGCTGTAGCTGAGAAGATAACATCTTCATACGCGTATTGGTAAGTTGAGATTCCAGTAGCGTCTTTTGCTTCTCGGTCTCTTTTACCTGTTTTAAATAATAATAGGTGTAGATGATAAAAATCATCGCAAAGTAGATCAAAAAATTAAGATCTATTACGAATATCATTCGGTCTATACTGGCTTTTAAACTATAGTCGGCAAAAGTCATGAGCCCGAGTAAAATTCCGTAGAGATCAAAGAAAAAACGAATTACAAACCCTATTAATATTGAAAATAAGGTATGCAGTAAAAAAATTTTTATCCACGAATAGTTTTTATCTAAAAGGCGCTTAGTACTTATCGCAATCAGGCTCATATAAACCACTACAATAATCCAGTCTATAAGCAAGTTATGGATAATAATGTCGTGCCAGGATTCTACGGTTTCCCGGGAAATGAATGCGCGCATATAAGCCAGTTTGCCTAAATATACCAGGTTGAATAACGTGTAGAAGGCCGCCAAAAGCAAAATAAGCTTTACGTCTATATATTTATTTTTTAAGGCTGAAAAGCTCATCTTGAGGTTCTTTAAATTCCGAGTTTATCAAATAATTCCTTTTTATTGGATTTGCTGATGCGTAATAATTTATTATCTCTCATTTTTACATCTACTTCAGAGAAATCTGAATGCACAATTTCTTTAATGTGATTAAGATTAATAATGGCCGATCTATGAATTCTGAAAAAGGCATGGTTTTTAAAAAACTCTTCAAGGTTATTTAAAGATTCCCGCAGTAAATATTTACTATTTTCAGTATAAATTTCAGCATAATAGCCAGAAGCACAGATATAACTAATCTCGTTGGGTGTTAGTAAAACGGTTTTATTACCCTGCCTAACCGGAAGTTTTAAAGGAATTTTGGAGGTTTTCCTGTCTTTGCTATAAACCTCAAACAAAGTTTGCAGGCGCTTTTCAAAATTTTCCTGAACTTCATTATTTGAGATATTAAGTACTTTTTTTATAGTTTTAAAAAACCGCTCGTCGCGAAAGGGTTTCAGCAGAAAATCGAAGGCATCTACATCAAAAGCTTTCGTGGCATAATTATCATAAGCAGTTACAAATACAACTACTGGTTTTGGGTTCACATGAAGCTTCTGCAGCACTTCAAATCCACTCATATCTTTCATACTAATATCAAGAAAAACAAGTCCCGGCTTAAGCTTATTAATTTGAGTAATCGCCGATTTCCCATTGGAACATTCACCCAAAACTTCAATTTCCTTTACTTCAGCAAGCAGGTTAAGCACTCTTCTTCTTGCCAGTTCTTCATCATCTACAACAAGTGCTTTCATAATTTTACATTTGAGATATACCCATGTAATTTAAAACTATTTTTTCTTGTTAAATATTTTTTTTGAATCTAAGTAATTGATATAAAATAATTTAGTGAATGAATAAACCTAATTCTGCTACCAGGGATATATTTTATGATGTGAATAGTCTCCTATTTGATATAAAGCATAAAAAAGCCTGTAAAGTTTTTTAAAAGCTTCATTTAGACTGAAGTTTATACTTTACAGGCATTAGTTAAAGGTTCTGAAGAGATTACATACCGGCCACACGCTCTTCATTTATATTTTTAGGATCAATTTTAATAATTTTTGATTTATCATTTTTTACAACTTTAATTCGATAAAGTTCTTTATCCAGAAGCTTCCCCTGCCCCCTGGCTTTATAATTATTCTTTACCATACTCCAGCCTTCGGTTTGTCTCCATAATTCATTTCTTACTGCAAGAGGCAAAGCAATATCTTTAAATAGTTGCCTGGTTCGGTTTAATACTCCTTCTTTTGAATAATTTGCTTCAAGAAATCCTTTACTGGATTGAAAACGTACTAAATAACTATCATAATCTTTATATTTCACTTCTTCAATAAATTTAGAAATATCAAAATAAGACTCCATAAATGCCATCGGATTTTTAGTGAATTCAGCAGCAAAACTATCGCTCACATTATAGCGGTATTCATCGGGATTATCGGTTTCCTCCAGAACAAAGGGAGAATAAGCAATTCTAGTTTCTTCCAGTTGAGTAATTCTCTGGGCGTAGCTACTAAAGCTAAAGCTCACAAGCATCAAAATAACGACTGATTTTTTCATAACAATTAATTTTTAAGATTTATAAACGGTTTAGGTACAAGCTTGTATTTAATTATATCCTAAAGTTAATTAGCAAAACAGGTGAAATAATAAGGAATGATCCAGACTATATTTTTTTGGTAATGAACAGGTAGAAAATTGATATAAAGCGCGTAAACTGAATTGGACCTATTTTAGAAATCGAAAATTTTTACTAATTTTATAAACTTTTTATACTCAAAAAATTATTCTTATTAAGACTTCCACTACGCATAAAAATTATAAAGCAGACGTTGCAAATATTAATAAAATTCCCATCGTTACTCAGTTATTGGATATTATTTGTCTTACAACCGGGATGGGTTTTACCGCAATTGCGCGGGTCACAGAAGATAAATGGATTACCTGCGCTGTTAACGATAAAATTAAATTCGGATTAAAACCCGGAGATGAATTAAAAGTAGAAACAACTATTTGTAACGAGGTACGTCAGCACGAACAGGCTGTTTTTATAGATAATGTAGCCACAAGCGAAACTTATGCCAAGCATCCTACTCCCGCGATGTATGGTTTTTCAAGTTATATTTCGGTTCCATTATATAAAAAAGATGGAAGTTTTTTTGGTACTATTTGCGCTATAGATAAAAAGATAGCTAAAATTGATACCGAAGAAATTAGAGGGATGTTTCAACTCTATGCTGAATTAATTAGCTTTCACCTGGAAGCAATTGAAGAAAAGGAGAATGCCGTTGCCGAATTAAACGAAGAACACCAAATAGCTGAATTGCGGGAACAATTTATTGCAATTTTAGGTCACGATCTAAAAAACCCCATCGCCACTACGCGGATGAGTGCTGAAATCTTAATGAAATTGAGTAAGGAAGATATTGTAAAGCGCAATGCTTCCCTTATTAAATCTACCAGCATCAGGATGGAAGGTTTAATCGATAATCTTCTAGATTTTGCCCGCGGCCGCCTGGGAGAAGGTATAAAGCTTAATAAAACTACCGATTCCAAAAAACTGGAAGATGTATTGAAACAGGTGATTAACGAATTAAAGATTATTTCTCCCCAACAGAAAATTTCTTCTAAAATTCAATTAGAAAATCCGGTAAATTGTGATCCAGACCGTATTGCACAATTATGTTCTAACCTTTTAGGAAATGCAGTAACTCATGGTACTTCAGATGAATCTATAGAACTTGAAGTGGTATGTTTAAATGGAGAGTTTAAATTAGAAATTACCAACAATGGGACGAAAATCCCTAAAGAAGTAAGGGAAAAATTATTTGAACCATTTTATCGTCTTGAAGGAGAAGAGCCCAAAAA
This sequence comes from Salegentibacter agarivorans, assembly GCF_900113135.1. Lineage (GTDB taxonomy): Bacteria > Bacteroidota > Bacteroidia > Flavobacteriales > Flavobacteriaceae > Salegentibacter > Salegentibacter agarivorans. The sequence goes on from NZ_FOOH01000025.1 coordinate 24,100, forward strand.
AGGTTTAGGCCTGGGGCTTTATATTGCATCTGAAATTGCAGCAGCACACAATGGAGAGATAAAAGTAAGCTCTTCAGACAAAGAAACTGTTTTCAGTTTTGTGATGCCGGCGCAAAGCTAACCCGGGACAGCCAAAAAGCTATCTTAGTTACTTTATAAAATAGCAGCCTAAAATATTAGGTTAAGAGTTCCTAATACTGCAAAAATAGCCGCAACCACTATCCAGGCCAGAATTAATAAAATAAATAGTTTAGCCAGAAAATGAAACCCTGATGTGGCTGTTTTGTAATTCTCCAAAAAAATGTAAAAAGGATTCATAGCACAAATATTAAGGTTAGACATAGAACCTATATAGAAATTCGCTATAAAAAAGTAGTGGTAAAAACTTATTTTACTGAAAAGATATTATTGAAGCTTTTAGCCCTCAAAATAATTTGTCCAGAATTTTTAAAGGTAATTTTCCACCATATTCTAAAGTTATTATCCAAAAAAGTTCACCTTTAATTTAAAACTATTAATACATTTTTGAAACGGGGGAAATCCTGTATTAATCAACTTTGTAATAAAATAGAGATTTATTTTTAGGAAAATTCTGTATAATTTTCCAGAAGAAAACAAATTCGAATAATATAGAAATTTAGGATTTTAGGGGCTTTGAATGGGAAGTAAACATAAAAATGGGGAAGCGTTTAATTAATAAACTACTTCCCCAAAACTCAAACGAACTAAATTTAGCTCTCTTTTTTAAATGATATCTTCGCGTTCACTGCGTACGAAGCAATTTTATTATTAATCACATTCGCGTGCATCTCTTTCACGTAAACCGATTCTATATTTTTTACACTTTTAGAAGCCTCTGCAAGGGCATTTCTGGTTGCATCATCAAAACTCTCTGTTGAACTTGCAATTACTTCAATAACTTTTACGATACTCATAATTTTTTGTTTTTATGGTTATATCTTAAAGTTAATGAACAAGTTAGCCTATAAAAAAGGTTTAACAATTTATAACATGGACTTAAATCTTTATTCCTAAAAAAATTAAAAGAATATTTTTTTAAAAAAATTCCTCTACAGATTCAAAGTGTGTTTAGAATTACGATAAGAATCGCACAATGCAACTTTTTGAATTAAAACAAAGCGATCTTGCACTTAACTTTTAATTTAAGAGCTAAATCGCATTATTATCTCAGAAAATGAGAAATCTATCCTAGCGGGACCGCTAATAAAGGAATTTGAAGTTCGTCTATAAGATCTTTTTTCTTGTTTGAGGTAAACAGGCCATACACCAGGTTTTTTTTCTTGTGGCCGGCAACTACCAAATCAATATTACACTCATCTACCAACTTTTTAATAGACTTTATTACAGAACCTTCAATTATACGGCCCTCTACTTCTACATTATGATCTTTTGCAACATCTTCGGCCCACTTTTCTATGGTAGCTTTTTCTTTTTTTCGGTCCTCAGCTCTCTTTTCATAAACATATTGAGGTCCGGCCTCCCGGGCAAGAAAATCATCAGGATCGGCTACAGTTACGTGAATTATCCAGATTTTGGCGTTTGTTAATTTAGCAATATTAACCGCGTGTGAAATAAGTAAATCAGCATCATTTTTACGGTCTACGGCTACTAAAATGTTCTTCATGTTATGGCAGGTTTAAGAAACTAAAAATAGGAAAAAATTATGCGCTTCTAAAATATTTGAGAAGCAACCTTAATCTTTTCCAATTTAAATGTGTGTTTTTCAATTTTTCTAACTAAGGATTATACATTATATTTACAGCTAATTTTTCAAATTTCATAAAAAATAAAACCAGGCTAAAAATCATTTTATTTTTCTTCTCGGCGGTCACGGGAACTTATGCTTTTCTTATTTATAATTTTATCTACCTGATGAAAATAAGGTGACCTAAGAGTTTCTTCTAATTTGAATGATTTTCCCTTTTTTTATCACTTCGTTTTCATCCAAAGATTAAATTAAAATACATAAAAGCAAACCCAATGATTTCTTTAGGAAGAAACGCTGCTTTTTAGCGGTGTGGAGTTTCAAATTTAGAAATTAAACTATGAAAAAATATTTTCTTTTAATCCTTTTACTTCCGCTTTCAATGTTAAATGCCCAGCAACTTAAGATAGATGCTAAAGCTGGAAATATTTCTAATTTAATTAATGACGGATTTATTGATTTGGAGGTTTCAGGTGGGCAACCTCCCTATACCTATAAATGGTCTGATAAAAATACTGGGCTTGAATCAAAATCGGCTTACGGTCTTACCGAAGGAATTCCTTATAAAGTCAAAATCACAGATAGTAAAGGTGCCACTCTTACCCGGGAGTTTAAAATAAAACCTAAAGCAATTACCGAACATTTTAATGGTGCTGCTGTTCCGCTGGTAGAAAGCCTGGGGAATTTCTTATTCTGGGACCCGTTTACCACATTTGGAATTTATGATCCTGTAGTGTATGCTGAAGTTGCTAAAGTGCCCATCCCGGGTTGGAGTCCTTCGGTAAATGATCGCTATTTACTTAAGGAATGGAAAATTAATGAAGGGAAGAATGTGAATGAAGGAGATCTTATTGCCATAGTAAATTCCGAAAATAAAGGTGATTTAAATATTTATGCCACTACAAGCGGAAATCTAAAACACTTAACCAAAGCCGGAGATGTAATTTACGATTCCAATAACAGCGATCATCTTATTAAAACAGGCGCTCATAATTTAGCCGAAATTAAATACCCTACTCCCCTGCCAGTTACTCACCCAAATGGAGACCCCAAAACCCATAATATTCCTCTTATAGTTATTTGGTTAATATTTGGTGCTGCATTTTTTACCGTTAAAATGGGTTTTATCAATTTTAAAGGGGTAAAACATTCTATAGACCTCGCACGCGGAAAATATGATGACCCTACCGCCCCGGGTAAGATCACTCATTTTCAAACCATGGCAACCGCAGTTTCTGCTACCGTAGGACTGGGAAATATCGCCGGTGTGGCTATCGCTATATCTTTGGGAGGAGCCGGAGCAACTTTTTGGATGATTATCGCCGGACTTTTAGGTATGGCTTCAAAATTTGTGGAATGTACCCTTGGAATTAAATATAGGGTTATTAATAAAGAAGGAAAGATTTTTGGTGGCCCTATGAATTATTTACAACACGGGCTGGAGCGAAGAAATATGAAAGGTTTTGGTAAAGTTCTGGCTGTTTTCTTTGCAGTGCTTTGTATTGGAGCAACCCTGGGTGGAGGGAATATGTTTCAGGCCAATCAATCTTTCGAGATTCTTGCCAGTCAGTTTGAATTTATGGAAGGAAATGGTTTTTATTTTGGCCTCGCCCTTTCAGGCCTTGTAGGCTTGGTAATTCTTGGTGGTATTGAGAGTATAGGCAAAGTAACCGGAAAGATTGTTCCCTTAATGGCTCTTATATATGTTGTTTCTGCGCTTGTGGTTATTGGTGTAAATTTTGAAAATATAGGTTCAGCATTTTCTGCGATTTATAATGGTGCTTTTAATGCAACAGCCTTAAAAGGCGGAGTAATAGGCGTACTTATTGTAGGATTTCAAAGGGCTGCATTCTCCAGCGAATCTGGAGTTGGTTCGGCGGCAATAGCTCACAGCGCCGGAAAAACCAGGCATCCAGCTTCTGAAGGCTATGTAGCGTTAATTGAACCTTTTATAGACACAGTAATCATCTGTACTTTAACTGCACTTGTTCTTATTTTTACCGGCATGCACGAGGTAGAGGGCGTTGGCGGGGTTCAACTTACCTCTGGAGCCTTTGCTACCGTGATGCCATGGTTTCCTTATGTGTTGAGTATTGTGGTTTTTCTCTTTGCATTTTCTACTATGATCTCCTGGTCTTATTACGGGCTACGCGCGTGGACTTATATATTCGGAAAAACCAACAGGAGCGAATTGGTTTTCAAATCTATGTTCCTGGTTTTTGTAGTGATTGGTGCTTCAGTAGGGCTGGGAGCTGTGCTTGATTTCTCTGATATGATGATTTTAACTATGTCTTTCCCTAATATTATTGGCCTATATATAATGTCCGGTGAAGTTAGAAATGACCTAAAGGAATACAACCGAAGACTGAAAGCAGGCGAATTATTTACAAAAACTGTAGAAAAAACTGTTTAAGCGCATTTTTATCCCGTTATAGAGTAAACATTTTAGAAAGTTAAAAACCTTCCGGCGAATACCGGAAGGTTTTTTTATTTGAAAAAAATAGATCTTGCCCTTAAACCAGCCCCGAAATATTTCCTTCCAAATCTACTGTTATAATTTCTGAAGCGGGATGTACTGGTAATCCCGGCATTCGCATCATATCACCGGTTATAGGAATAAGAAAGCCTGCACCGGCAGCAATTTCAATCTCCCTAACAGTGAGTGTAAATCCTGTTGGTCTTCCTAATAGCGCCGGATTATCTGATAATGATTTTTGAGTTTTTGCAATACAAACTGGCAATTCTTCCAGTCCCAGATCTAAAATAGTCTTCAGGTTTTTCTTTGCTTTAGGTGAAAATTCTACCCTATTAGCCCCATATATTTTTTTCGCAATAGTTTCAATTTTAGTCACCACATCCTGCTCCCATTTGTACAGGGGTTTAAAATCAGAACTATTTTCTTCTATAGCTTCTATTACTTTGGCCGCCAGGTCTAACGCTCCTGCTCCACCTTTTGCCCAACCATCAGAAAGAGCAACCTTAATATTTAATTTTTGGGCCAAATCAAAAATAACCTGTATTTCTTCATCGCTATCACTATAAAACCTGTTAATGGCAATAACGGGGGTTATATTATACAATTTTGCATTCTCCAGGTGTTTCTCAAGGTTGGGAAGCCCATTAATTAAAGCCTCAACATTAGGAATTGTAAGTGTTTTTAAATCCGCTCCACCGTGATACTTAAGAGCCCTAATAGTAGTGGTCATTACCACCACTTTAGGCGCCAAACCAGCGCTTTGGCATTTAATATCAAGAAATTTTTCTGCACCAAGATCAAAGCCAAAACCAGCCTCGGTCACCGTATAATCTGAAAGGCTCATCCCCATTCGCGTGGCAATAACTGAGTTGGTTCCCTGGGCAATATTTGCAAAAGGACCTAAATGAATAATTGCGGGATTACCTTCAATAGTTTGTACCAGGTTTGGTTTAAGCGCGTCTTTGAGTAAGGTCGCCATTGCACCTTCAGCATTAAGATCTCGTGCAAAAATTGGCTTTTTTCCATAAGTATAACCAATAAAAATATTTCCTAAACGTCCTTTTAAATCGTCTAGGTTTTCGGCAAGGCACATTATGGCCATAATTTCTGAAGCCGAAGTAATGTCAAATCCACTCTCCCGCGGAATTCCAGATCCTGTTCCTCCAAGTCCAATTACAATATTTCTAAGTGCACGATCGTTGACATCCATCACTCTTTTAAGCGAAATAGTACGAGGGTCGAGTCCCAGATTATTTATTTTTGACTGAATATTATTATCTACCAGGGCAGCAAGAAGATTATGAGCTTTTTCTATCGCTGAAAAATCTCCCGTAAAATGAAGGTTTATATCTTCCATAGGAAGAACCTGGGAGAAACCTCCTCCTGTGGCACCACCTTTAATACCAAAAACAGGACCTAAAGAAGGTTCACGCAAAACTACTGTAGTTTTTTTGCCAAGTTGGTTTAAAGCTTCAGACAGTCCTATAGAAACCGTTGTTTTCCCTTCACCAGCAGGAGTTGGCGAAATTGCAGAAACCAGGATAAGGTTGTTATTTTTTATCTTTTCTTTATTAATTCTATTTAGCGGAAGTTTGGCTTTGTACTTTCCGTACATTTCAATTTCTTCAGCATCAAGGGCTAATTTTTTGGCAATTTCAGTAATAGGTTTTAACTCAATCTTTTGAGCAATTTCAAGATCGGTAAGTGGTGTTGTGGTCATCATCTTTACTGCTTTTATAACCACAAAATTATATGCAAAGGAAGTGTTGAAAAATGACGGGCATCAGTATAAAGGAAAATATTCAAACGTTTTCGGAGATTTAATATTCAGAAATTCTTTTTAGAATATTTCTGCTAAGAATTTAAAGACATTTATTTTAGAAAGAAACAGCATCAGCCAATTTTAACTGAAGTCATTGTTAAAGAACCCGCTACGGCTTTATCATTAAAAAAGGAAAGTTTTTCATTTTTAGCTTCGAGCCCAAGGGTGTAAAGCAAGGGAATATAATGTTCTGGAGTAGGAATGGCCAGTTTCGCCTCAGCTCCAAGGTTTTTATAATTAATAAGCCTACTAAAATCACCTTCAGAAATATACTTTTTGAATTTATCATTCATCTCCAAAGCCCAATCGTAACCATAACCCGGTTCTTCTATTTTATCCCAGGCCAACATTCTTAGATTATGAACCATATTACCGCTACCAATAATTAAAACTCCTTTATTTCTAAGTTCCATTAGTTCTTTAGCAAGCTCAAAATGATAGTTTTCGTCTTTACTATGGTCTATACTAAGTTGCAAAATAGGAATATTTGCTTCGGGATACATATGCCTAACTACGGTCCAGGCGCCATGATCTAAACCCCAATCATGATCTTCTACAATCGCTGTAGATTTTACCAGGTTTTTAGTTTCCCGAGCTATTGCAGGACTTCCCGGCGCAGGATACTGAACCTGAAATAATTCCTGAGGAAAACCTCCAAAATCATGAACGGTTTTAGGAAATTCCATACTGGTAATTCTGGTTCCTTTCGTGAGCCAATGGGCCGAAACTACCAAAACAGCTTTTGGAGTAGGCATGTCTTTAGCCATTTTCTTCCAACCGGAACTAAATTCGTTATCCTGAATGCCATTCATAGGTGAACCATGACCAATAAACAAAACGGGCATTGGTTGCTCCTGCCTGGGCAGGTTGGCTGTGAATTTATTAAAATCTGAAAGGGTCGACATTTTATTTACTTTAAAAAGAGGAGGCTGCTAAATTTTTTAAATATAACTTATAGCCTCCTCCAGATATTTATTGTTTAATGAATTCTCCGTCTACTTCAATATTTACTTCGTCACTAAGCATTGGCTCAGGGAAATCGGCTCCTAAATTAAAGTCAGATCGTTTTATGGTTCCTGTTATTGCAAAACCGGAAGTTAAATTTTTACTCTGCGGATTTTCTACTGTACCACGATGCCAAACCTCTAAAGTAACAGGTTTTGTAACGCCGTGAAAAGTAAGATCTCCGGTTACTTTATATTTATTATCACCAATTTTTTCTGAAGAATTACTTTTAAAACTCATCTTAGGATGGTTTTCTACATCAAAGAAATCAGCACTTTTAAGGTGACCGTCCCTTCTGTCCACACCCGTGTTAATAGAGGCTACATCTATTTCCATTTCGTATTCAGCATTACTAAAATCGTCTTCAGATGCTGTAATACTGCCTTCAAATTCTCCAAATTGACCTTCTATTTCGGCAATTCCAAGGTGTACAATGTCAAAAGAAACCTGGGTATGAGCCGGATCGGCTTTCCAGGTTGTTTGTGCGAAAATGCTTGTGCTTAAAAAAGCGACAAACAAAAAAGAAAATACTTGTTTCATAATATTTAGTTTAGATTAATTAATAAAGTTTCATTGTTTAATATGCGGCTGTAAAGCGTTGTTTTATATGTGCTCCATTCTCGGCTTCATCTACCAGGACCACGGCAGTATCCTGCACAGATAACTCGCTTTTCCCGTCTTCATCAAATACGGGTTTTTCAAAGCCTTTTCTATAAGTATTTCTACGTTTTTTAGGTTTCCCGGGAGCCATACCAATTGCAGGGCTAAAGAAAGTCCAATCCAGTTCTTTTTCTCTTTTAAGAATTTCAAAATATTCGCTGGCCGCCGTTGCTCCGGGTTTAATTTCTTCCGGAAAATTTGGAGAATCAATCACCCTTGTTCTTTCATTTAAAAACAGGCTACCAGCACCGCCAACAACTATTAATCGCTTTACACCAGCTTCTTTTACGGCCTGTTGTATAGCTTTGGCTCCTTCCAAATATTCATTATAAATATTAGGATTAGACCAACCCGGATTAAATGCACTTATCACAACTTCACTATCCTTAACTGCGTTAGCCAGTTTTTCTATATTTTTCACATCTACTTCTACTTTTTTAAGCAAATGGGCTTCAGCAATATTTTTTGTATTACGCGCAATGGCGGTTACTTCATGGCCTCTATCTAATGCCTCTTTTAAAACTTCAGATCCCACAAAACCTGTGGCGCCTATTAGTGCTATTTTCATAATTCTATTTTTTAATCACAATTTCCATCAGTTGAACACGAATCTCCTTTAGAAATTTCCAACTGATTTTTTTTCGGTTTAAATTCTTCCCAGGCTTTCTTCAGGGTTTGTAAAAAAGCATCGGATGGCTGAGCTCCTGAGATAGCATATTTATCATCTATTACAAAAAACGGAACACCTCTTACCCCAATATTACGGGCTTCCATTTCGTCCTGTTTCACATCATAAGCAAAAGCATCAGATTGTAAGGTGCTTTTTACTTCTTCCGCTTTTAGCCCTATAGAAGTACCTATTTCCTGTAAAACTTCAGCATCATCTATATTTTTTGCTTTTTCAAAATGAGCTTTAAACAGAGCTTCTTCAATTTCGTTTCCCAGGCCTTTAGATTTAGCTAATTGAATAAGCCTGTGCGCCATAAACGAGTTGGCGGTAACCGAAGTTTCCAGGTTGAACTTAAGACCTACTTCAGCAGCCATATTGGTTGCGCCGCTAAACATTTCTCTTGCCTGTGCTTCGCTTACACCTTTTGTTTTAACAAAATACTCCAGGGTGCTAAGATTAGGATCTGTTTGTAGATTAGGGTCTAATTGATAACTTTTCCATTCAACCTCCACTTTATTCTCCTGCGGAAATTTTGCCAGCGCAGCTTCAAATTTCTTCTTTCCGATGTAGCAAAAAGGACATCTTACATCTGACCATATTTTAACTTTCATATTTATTTTTTATAATATTGAATAAAAACTTTACCCGATAATCGAGATAAAAATCCTAAAAACTTACCAAGCCTATTTTGCTATGAGGCATTAGTAAAATTCTACTTCTTAAGTTACTTAAAAAATAGATATACAAAGATGGCTAAGAAACTTATTAAATTAATTCACCTATGTTAATAAACCGGGAGTTTAATAGAGATTCTTACGAATCCTGCTTAAAGATTGGGGTTTAATTCCCAGGTAAGATGCGATAAGATATTGGGGAATGCGTTTAATAAAATGCGGATAGCGTTTTGAAAAACTTTTATATCTATGATCTGCATCTTCACTAATGGTTTTGGCAATTCTTGTATGTAAGGAAGCTAAGGAATTTTGGAGTAAAATTCTAAAAAACCTATCGAATAACGGGTGCATACGGCAGAGTTTTTCGAAGTTTTCTTTATTAATAAGCAATGCCCTGGTGGGTTCCAGCGCCTCAATAGTTGAAACAGCTTCGGTACCTCTAAAATAACTGGAAGCATCTGTTATCCAGTATTCTTCAATAGCCAGTTGTATAACATTTTTATCGCCTCTTTCACTAAGATAATAAGAAAAACAAGCTCCTTCAAGAATAAAAAACTGGTAATTACAGGTGCTACCGGCCTCAACTAAATATTCCTTTTTCTCGTAGGTTTTTTCAAAAGATAGTTTATTTAAATCGGTAAGCATTTCTGAAGAAATTTCTTCACCCAGGGTCCTTTCTATAGTTTTCTTAATAAGACTTTCCATAAATACTGCTATTTCTCACTCCCGATTAATAATTTAAAAATACCAATTCTAAAGGTACAAAAAGAAGATTTTTAAACTTAAAACTCCACCTCTGGGATTTAAAGATTCCCCCCTGCCCCATTCCAAATCTTCTTTCTTGCCTTTATTTTTTTCTTTTTGGTTTATATGAAAGAAGGTTGTAAATTGCGGGTTAATATTTTAATTTTTAGTGATTTAGCTATGAACAAGGCTTTTTCTAAACTTAAGATCATCTTTCCGACTTATTAAGCACTCGCGAGTGTGCTTACGTAATCTGTATCCTTTATTTCAATTATAACTTACTCGATAATCGAGATTTAAAAATTTTTGAGGCTTGCCTCAAGGTATTTATTATTTCCCTTAACGGGAAACCCAACTCGCTATATAAAGGTTTTACTACAGGCATGTGTTTAATTAAAATTTTTGTTCACATTAAAATTATAATAAAATGGCAAAGCGAGGTACAAAATTAAAACCTTCAAAAGTCGATTTAAAAGCACGAAAACAAGAAAAAGCTGCACGTAAACTTGAAGAAAAGAAAATGAAAGGCAGAAGGAAAGTCGGGGGTTAATTTAAACTAAGGCTAAACAAGATTTAGCCAGCCACAATTACCCGTGCATTTTTATAATGAGAATTCGGTTTGTCAGAATTCTGGCACTCCGAATTCTCTAATTTGTTTTATTCAATAATCGTAACATCATGATCTCTACTCATAAAATTCAGGAAGATACTATGCGCAATAGTTCTATCCAGAATAATTTTTTAAAGCAGTATTTTGAAAATTCTATTGTTCCTCAACTTTTTATTGATGCTGAATTATATTTAAAAGATTTTACCCCGGCCGCTGGAAAACTTTTTGAGCTGAAAAAAGAACATTTAGAAAGGAATATTTGCGGGATTAAAGAAAAAATGAAACACAGCTCTTTTATTGAAAATATTAGAGGTGTTTTAATTACTGAAACCGTGCTCAAAAAAGAAATTAAAATAAATGATGAACGCAGATTCTTAAAGTGCATTCAACCTTGTTTTTCTGAAAATGAAGAAGTAATTAACGGATTTATAGTAACTTTTATTGAACTGGAAGTGCAGTCTTCCTTACTAGAAGAAAACAGTAGATTAGAATTGGAAAACCAGGAGCTGAAAGAATTTCTTTACCGGGAGCTTACAAGGGCAGGTAAATAATAAAGAGATTTGGAAAATAGATTGTTTCAAAAATTAATGTAACACCAGAATGGGAAGTGAATTTGATACTTTAGAATAAATACCGCGCTTGGTATGAAGAAAACTATCGCATAAGCCCAGGTTTTTCCCCATCATAACGATCATATCAAAACGATCCTGGATTTTTTGTAGGTTATCATCAGAAAAAATGTTTTTATCTTTAAATGGTATCACTTTCACTATCCTGTTCTTAATTTGAGAGAAAATTTCTCTTCCGGCTTCCACGTCTACTCCCTTCGCGGGATCTCCTACTTCTACCACGGTTAAAGCTGTACCTTCAGCTATTTGTGGTTTATTAAAGATGGCAAAAACATCTTTGTTTAGGGAAGTGGAATAAGCTATTGGGAATATCATTTTCTCTATAGGTTTATACTGGCAATGCTCAGCTACCGCTAAAATATTATATCTTATTTTTTTTATGACTTCATAAGTGTGGTTACCAATAATTGTGAAGGGAGAATGGCCTTTATGAGCCGCTCCCATAACAATAAGGTCTACATTTTTCTCATCGGCATATTTACGAGTGGCTGTTAGGAGATCACTTTCTGAATATAAAGCGAAAAAATTGTGATCTTTATTCTGGCTTATTTCCTGAAGTTCGTCCATTCTTTGGTGCAACTTTCTTAGGGCAAGTTCCTTCTTTTCCTCTTCCAGGCCGGCTTCAGGATTAAATTCCCTTATATTAAGCATATAAAAATTCACCGGAATATCGCCCAGAAACTGTACTGCATAACTTCCGGCGTTTCTTGCTACCTCAGAGAGATCTGTCAAAATAAGTACATTCATACCACTGTAAATTAGTTCAGTAAGTATGCAAACCTATAGCAAGAATAATTTTATAAAAATGATGAAAATCACATTATCCTAATTTTTTGCCGGGAAGGAAAAAGCTAATACATTCATTTTCAGCCTTGAAATTAGTGATAAACCTACGCCCGGTATTCCCAAACAGCTAAATAAATAAAAAAATCACTGTTTAAAACGTGTATCTGAAACCCAGGAGATAAGCATCATCTCCACTGGAAAAAGTGACTTCCATTTGTTGATCTTCATAGGGAGTGGTGAAAAAGAAGGTGCTACCTATTCCTATTGCTGCACCTGCCAGCACATCCCATCCATCGTGCCGTTTCGCATTTAATCTACTATATCCCGTAAAACCGGCAAGAATATAGGCAGGAATACTATATTTAAAACCATATCTACGATGAAAAAATGAAGCTCCCTGGAAAGCAACCGAGGTATGTCCCGAAGGGAAAGCATAACCTCCACCCTGCAGCGGCCGTTCTTTATTTATTAAATACTTTCCTGCGCCGGTTACTGCCAAATTGAGTAAAAACCCTTTTGTAAATTGCCAGGACCCGGTTTTATCTTTTAAAATTAAAGAAGTAGCAAAGGCCGAAACCGGAAGCAAGATAACCGAAGCATCTCCAGATTTTTCAATAAATGAATCTTCTTTTTCAAAAAACTGGCCGTAGGTATTATTGGTGGTTAATAAAAAAATACAACAGAAAATGACAAAAAACATTTTCTTTATTACATAACTTGGCCCATTTTGCTGAAGGTTAGAGTTTTGAAAAATCATTAGTTAGTTTTAAAAAATTATTTTAATAGCGTGAATTCGTAAAAATAAGTGCCGGTTCTAACTATAGAAAATAAGGTTTTTTAAATTTTTCATAAACATTGCTCAAAAAGGTTAAACTATTATTAAGTAGATACCCCTTTAGAAGTAAAGTGATAAAAATTATGATTTATTAAAAAATAGTAGCATAAAATAGAAGCTGAAAAATATTTTTCTTTTAAGAAGAATAGTTAAAATTTTTTATTACATTGCTTCAAAGTTGATTTAAAGCGCTAATTTTCAGTAGTTTTTGATATTTATATTTGAATGAAACTCTTTCTAAATTAAGTGTAATTTCAAGTTTTTTTATTAGAATCAAAGAAAATAAACCCTAATCCCAACACAGGTTTATTTTAAGATTATACCCTCAACATATCCCCTACAATCTTTTATAATCCCGGGTTATTTATATCCCGATTTTAGCTCTATTCACCCTAGACGGTCATTTTTTATGATCAATTAGAAGGTGATAGATAAACTATTATACCCGGCTTAGCGTATTTCAAATTGCACCCGCAAGATGAAATATCTATAGGCTCCAGGGATATACCGTATTAAAAATTTTATTAATAATTAAAAACCAGTTTATCATGTCAGATTCAAATCACCATGGAATGCACAGTTTTGAGGGTAAAAACGTGCTTTGTTCGCATCATTCTTTTGAAAAAGAAAGTTTTGGCCGTTTTGGCAGAATGTTTAGAGAATTGCCTCCACTTTATAATCCGCCATCGCAGTTAGCTGGGTTGGGGAAAATAGATGGACCAATGAATGGAGGTAATTCTCCTAAATTTACTGATTCAGTTCCGTTAGGAATGGTATTTTTTGGTCAGTTTATAGACCATGATATTACTTTTGATACCTCTACAAGTTTTAGTAGTATTAATAATCCAAATGAAATTGAAAACTCACGTTCTGCTAATTTAGATCTGGATAGTGTTTTTGGAGGTGGCCCCGAGGATGATCCTTTTTTATACCGACCAAGAGAGGAAGGTTTTTATCTGTTAACCGCATTGAGTAACAATAATATGGATCAAAATAAAGCTACGGAAAAGCATGATCTGCAACGGAATGGAAAGGGAACTGCTGTAATTGGAGATCCCAGAAATGATGAAAACAGGGTGATTTCTCAAATGCAGCTAGCTTTAATTAGATTTTATAATGCCAATTATAAAATGCTTAAAGACGCTAATTCAGATTATAGTCCTGAGCATTTATACGAAGAAGCAAGAAAAATAACCACATGGCATTATCAATGGGTTGTTGTTAATGAATTTCTACCAATAATGTGCGGGAAATATTTAGTGGCTGATATTTTAGGTAATGGCCGTAAATTTTATAAACCTATCTATAGTGCTTTTATTCCGGTAGAATTTTCTGTAGCAGCATTTAGATTCGGTCATACTATGATTGCGCAGAATTTAAAACTACAACAAGACGGCGATATGAAAAGTATCTTTTCTAGTGAATTTGGAAAAGGTTTTTCAAGAATTACCAGTAGCGACCAGGCTATTGAGTGGGACGCTTTTTTCGATTTTGGTACAGATTTCCAAAAGGCCGAAAAACTGGATACCACCCTGGCCCCTATTTTACTGGAATTACCTTTTGTGCCCTCTGATGATCCCAATGATAAATCTTTAGCAACAAGGAATTTTAGAAGAGGCCAAAGCTTTCTTCTACCTTCTGGAGAAAATGTTGCGAGACATATGCAACGGGAAGAAAGCGAAATTGAGCAAGTGGTAGACTTTGTGAACAACAAGGTGAAAATGGAGGATGTTGATTTGTCTGCAGGCATACCGCTTTGGTATTATATTTTGGCAGAAGCAGAAGTAATAGGTAGACAGGATGATGACACACAGTTCTCATCAGGAGAAGGCTTGGGTCCGGTGGGCGGCAGAATAGTTGCAGAAGTGCTTATAGGTCTTTTAGAACTTGATAGAGAGTCGTTTTTAGGCAACAATCGAGATTGGGTACCAACGCATGGTGAAGATGGAGTTTTTACAATGAAAGATCTCATGGAAGAAGCCGAGAAAGCTTACAATCTTTAATAAAACTATGCTTGAAGTAATTGGAGATTACAAAAAGAAAAAGCCCCAAATATACTGTTTGGGGCTTTTTCAAATTTTAAAGGAGAACTCACCCTATCAATTAAGGTTAATGTCTAATCCCTCTAAATTCCAGTATGATTAAAAAGAGAAAAACCTATAATCGTACTCATTTAAGAAATCTCCGCTTCGGAAGGGAGGGCTTCAAATTTATTGAAGTTATCACCTGGTTTTTTCCCTTCTATTCTTTGGAGTGTTAACACCACCCTTGTACCTTCAGGTTTACAATTTTCATCTTTTTTATCGATAATTTCATAGGTAATCTTTCCTGAGTAGCTTTTGTTATACAGGCTTATACGCTCCTGAATAATTTGCATTCCCATACTTTTATGTTTTTTACCAGAGGTTGTTTTTCTCCCGGCATTTTTTCGGCCTACCCCATTATCGTCTATAATTATAGTGATTTCCTTTTCATTGGGAATAATATTTATAAAGAGTTGTTTTTTATCGCGTTTGCTTGGCAACAAGCCGTGCCAAATCGCATTTTCAATAAACGGCTGCAGTAAAAGCGGGGGAATACTAATGCCTTTTACTGCCGATTCTTCTACCTTAATCTTGTAAGTGAAATCTTTTTCAAAACGATTTTCTTCCAGGGTTAGGTAGTAACGGGTGAGTTTTATTTCTTCACTAAGCGGAATAATATGTTTTTGAGAGGTTTCCAAAACCATTCGGGTATAACGACTAAAAACTACCAGGTATTTCATAGCCTTTTCGTTTTCCTTGGTTTGGATGAGGTATGTAATTGCATTAAGACTATTAAATAAAAAATGCGGATTTATTTGCAGGCGGGTTACCAAAATTTCAGCACGGGCAAGGTTACGCTCGTAAATCGCTTTCATTTTTTCCTTCTCTTCCTTTAAAATACGTGCGTTGGTTTTCTTTTTTGTTTGGGCATTGCGGTATTGCAAAAAGAAAATTATTAAAATGAGCAATAATCCAATTCCCATCAATAGCATTAAAATTCGGCGTTCTTCCAGCAATTGTTCCTGGGTATCCAGCCGGGCTTCCTGTAGTGCCCGGTCTTTTTGAAGCAATTCAATTCGACTTTCCTTCTTTTCCAGGTCGTATTTTCGTACCAGGGCTGCTATTTCTACATTCTGTTCACTTAGTTTTATGCTGTCTTCATAAGCTTTTCCCTGCTTGAAATAAGATAAAGCTTCAACGGGTTCACCGGTCTCTTCCTTTAGATGCGCCATTCGCAGGTAGTTTTGCATCAGCAAACCGTGTAAGTTTAAGCCTGAAGCTAGGTCAAGTGAATTCTGGTAATATTCTTCTGCACTTATAGGCCGGCCTTGTTTTTGCTCAATATCGCCCAGACTGGATAAAATTTCAGCTTGTTTTTGCCTATCTCCAATTTGTTGAAAACCTTCAAGAGAAATAGTAAAGAATTCTTTAGCCCGGTTCAAATTTCGGCCTTCTACCAAATAAGATTTTCCTAAAAATTCGTTGGTAATCGCCAAACCATATTGGTCTTCTCTCTCGCGGTTAATTTCCAGAAGCTCGTTTAAATACTCCCTGGCTTTGGTAAAATTACTTTTATCGATATAATAATCTCCAATAGAAAGGTAATTCATTGCCACACCAAGACTGTTATTACGTTCTTTTTCGGCTTCCAGGGATCGTTCAAAATAGTCTAAAGCCTGGTCGGCACGGCCTGGAATGGAAGTTAAAGCGTTGCCAATACCATTGCTGGCAATAGCAATATTTTTAAGATCATTTTCCCTTTCAGCAATTTTAAGCGCTTCCATATAATAGGAAACCGCCGTATCATAATTATGATTATAACGCCCCGCTACTCCAGCATTGTTGGCAAATATCATCTTGTTAAGCGGATTGATGTCTTTGTCTTTTACCAGGTTGTAGGCTTTTGTATGCAGCGGTAAAGATTCGTCGTAATTTTGGTGGTAACGAAATAATAGTCCTAAATTATCTAAAGCAAGGGCGTACAGCAAGGTATCGTTTAACTGCAGCGCTTTTTGCACCGCTCCTTGTGCATACTGTAATTCTTTCTCCTCATTATGTGCCTCACGATGAATTTGCCTGCTTAATTGAATTTGTGTGACTACTTTAAGCGAATCACTTTCGGCCTGCTGAAATTGAGTGCTTAGACTGTCTATTTTAGACTGGGCTGATAAACCGGCAGAGAGGAAAAAAATTGCAGGAAAAATCACCAAAATTAATATTCTGAAATTTCTAAACTGAAGCAGTGCCATAGATTTTATCAGGTTTAGGAAGTTTTAGTGATGGCATCAAAAAGACTGGTGATTAAATCTTTTTTGGTTTTGCTCACAGGAATGGCTTTCCCATCCTGCATGACCAAATAGCCACCATCATTTTTGTAATATTTTTTCATATAGTTTGGATTGATGAGGTAAGACTTGTGAATGCGAATAAAGAAATACTTGTCCAGTAGCTTTTCAAATTCTTTCAGAGTTTTACTAAGCACCAGTTTTCGCTTATCAGAGAGAAAAAGCTGCGTGTAGTTATTCTGACTTTGTGCATAGAGAATTTCATTAGTTTCAATAAACTCATACCCATCGGCCACCGGGAGCGCAATTTTATTTTTTAAAATACCTTCCCGCCGCATATAAGTAAGCAAGTCGCTTATTTTTTCAGAAGAAAGATTGTTTTTCTTCTTGCGCTCCTCCTGCCAGTCTAAAATTGCCTCCCTAAATTCGGTTTCATCTATGGGTTTCAGCAAATAGTTTACAGCCTTAGCTTTAAAAGCCTGGGCGGCATATTGACTGTAGGCTGTAGTAAAAATAACATCAAAATTAGTTTCCGGTAATTGATCTAACAGTTCAAAGCCATTCATTCCCGGCATTTCCACATCAAGAAAGATTAAATCTACTTTTGTGTTTGGCAAGACTTCTAGAGCAGATTCCGGCCGGGTACCCTTATAGATGATTTCAGCATCAGGAAAATTTTTACGCAGATGGAGCACCAGGCCTTCTACGCAGTGTACTTCATCGTCTATTATAGCTACTTTCATCTTTTCGAAAATTTATTCTTCTAAAGGGTGGAATTAAATGTTAAGGAGCGGCTTTTAAATTTATTGCTTACCTAATTTAATTGTTATTAGTCAATTAATAAAAAATTAAGGATAAAATACGCTTTTATATTAGGGAAACAGGGTTTTGACTTAGAGAAACTGATTTTTTAGCTGAAACAACCCAATTATTACAATTCTTCATTTAACTAATTCATAAGGTGCTTATACTCATTAAGTCTTGAAAACCGAAGATAATGCTTGCATCTTCACACTCAGAAATCAAAACGAAAACCGACTAATTAAACCTTCATTATGAAAACTAAATTACTAGCAGCTATTTTTTTCTTTTTTACAGGAATTTATGTGAGTTCAGCTCAACAAGACACTCGAATTGGCGTAATGCTAAATTATGGAACCGAAGTAGAAGCTATTGGTGCTGGAGCTAATGCTGAATTTCCCATTCTTGAAAACCTGAGCATTTCACCGGCCTTTATTTATTATTTCCCGGGTGATCAATATGGTGGAAGTCTAAACTGGTGGGAGATTAATGGAAATGCAAACTATTATTTTGTGAATAAT
This sequence comes from Salegentibacter agarivorans, assembly GCF_900113135.1. GTDB lineage: Bacteria > Bacteroidota > Bacteroidia > Flavobacteriales > Flavobacteriaceae > Salegentibacter > Salegentibacter agarivorans. Next base: position 42,368 of record NZ_FOOH01000025.1, read on the forward strand.
GAAAACCTGGGTTTTTATGGACTTGGCGGACTTAATTATACCCATGTAAGTTTTGACTGGGGAGATGAAAGTTTTGGAGGTGTTGAATCCAGCGATGGCCGGTTTGGACTAAACCTGGGAGCAGGTGCCAATTTTAATATAGATAGTAATATCACTCCTTTTGCTGAAGTGAAATATGTGATTATAGACGGCGGCCAATTAGTATTAGGTGCAGGTGTAAAATTTAGTCTATAAAAACACGTCTTATAAATTCAACTATGGAAAACCAAGAAAGTTTAGCCGGAAATATTGAGAAAACCGAAGACAAATCTATAGGAATTATAGCTTATCTAACCCTAATAGGCCTGGTAGCAGCTTTTATAATGAATAAAGATAAAAACAACGAGTTTGCTACTTATCATATAAAACAATCTCTGGGATTGTGCCTTGTTGGCTTTGCCATTTTTATAGTAGGACTTATTCCAGTCTTAGGATGGGTTGCAAGCTTTGCAGGTTCGCTTTGCCTGCTTGTTTTATGGATTATGGGCCTCCTAAATGCTGTAAACGGAAAACAGGAACCTGTGCCGGTACTGGGGAGTAAATTTGAAACCTGGTTTAAGAATATGTAATAAGTAATTTATTAACCAATAAATCAATATTATGAATCAAAGAATAAAATTTTTATCACTGTTAACATTCTTTTCACTTGTATTTCTCACTGCATGTTCCGAAGATGATGACAGTATTGAGGAGACGGACGATATAAGTGCAGGCTGTACCGATTTTGAAAACTCTTATGAAGATGTGATGACCGTAGCCAATACTTACATTAATAATCCAACAGAAGAAAATTGTGAAGATTATAGACAGGCCGTTATCAACTTTTATGAAAGTTACAAGGATTGTAGTTTATGGACAGAGGAATATGAAGAAGATGATTGGGACGATATGGAGAACTGGAGTTGTTCTGATACAGAAGGAGCCAATTAATTAAAAACAAACGTGTTGGGGACACTTTATGGGCAAGAGGGGCCATCCTTTAAATTTTGAAAGATGGTTGTCCTAAAGTGACTGAAAAAGCCGAATTTATTTCGGCTTTTTTGTTTTTAAATATCCTGAAGAATAAAAGAAATATATTCTTGTAACCTGGTAAACCTATATGGAGAAAAATACTCAACCTTTATCCTTATATATTAAAATGCATTCTGGTTATTCCCTTTTTTAAAGCCATACATCTTAATCAAAAAATTACATGGCTTCGCCGCCGTCAATTACATTGATACACTTGCTTTTAGCGATGAATCTGCTATTTTTAATTTCCTAATTAAATATAATCAGGGCTTACTTTAAGTTTAAAAACTCGAAAAGTATATAGAAGTCGCATCTATTTATGATAACCGACTTCATTTTATCTATGCGAGTAAACTTTGAATTATAATTAGTGTAGGGAATCCAAATCTATAAATTATCCACACAAGTATAAAGCGTTTTTCTTATAGTTATTAACAAAATATTAAGAATAAAATCATGAATTACGTATTTTCTGGAGGTAAAAGATCGATCAAATATTCCACTCAGCACATTCCCATTTCGTGCTTCCAGGAAAAAGAGTTTCATTAAACAACCAGCGGACACCAATCCCTTCTACTTTTAAAGTGTAACAGAATATGAACATCAGAAATGAAGGTGTAACCGAATAGTTTGATGTTCTATAGTACTTTTGAAATACTCAAAAACAAAAAAGCCCCAAAACGGTGAGTTTTGGGGCTTTTTAAGCTATTCTGTAAGTTAAGTGGCGGAGGAAGAGGAACAATCCGAAAATGCGAATATCTCGTCAATACTGGCGATTCAGAAGGGGTCCATTTTAAGTGTAACCGAATTTGACACCTTTAACCAAACTTTAACTCTAAGATGCTTTTAAATCTACTGTAAATTTGATTTATATCTATCCACTCTCATTGAGGTTAGCCTTTAAAAAGTTTCAGGTATAAATGTGTACATTCTTTTATAAAGGCCTCCTACCCTATCGTGTCCCAACGCGGATCGCCATCGTTTATAATATTCCATCCTCACTACAACCATTATTTTCTGTCTCAAGAAATTCATATTTGTAAGATTCCATTATTAAGTTATTCCCATAAACTACAATCACGGAATCTCCTTAAAGAAAATCCTGAATTCCATAAAGCTTATCCATATTGGAGGAAAATCTTTACTAACAAAGTCTGAATTTAGGATATTAATGATTTTGACGAAATCATTAATATCACTTTCAAAAAATTTCCAGAGGGATATCATAACCTGAATCATTCTCAATAGCAAAACGCTAGATCCTTTTTTCATTACTTCTGTCGCAGCCATTAATTAAAAATATTGAAAGGACTATTTTTTTAACCTTGAAATTTCATCTATTACCAATTATTTATTTTACTTTTTTGTTTTAATTGGTTCATTCCCATTTACGTACAATGTTTTGCAGTCTTTGCAGGATAATTCAATGTCATATTTTACTAAATGAAAATCTTTGTCATTTGTAATGTCATACAAAATGAGATACCACGAAGATTGACGACCATCTGACCTCACGGAATTTTGATTAAAAGCAATATTACCTTTCCAATCTTTTCGGCTATAATTCTTTAGCGTATCGTTAGCGACTGGAAATTTGCCAACATATTTAAATTGAACAGATTTAGGTAAAAATTTATCGTTTCCTTTATCATCTTTAAAATAGTATGCAGTAGATTCTCCGGTTGAAGTTGTGTCAGCAAGGGATTTACTATAATAAATTAAAAAGTCATTTGGTTTTTTACTTCGCATATGAAGAATGTTCATACCCGAATTTAATCGAATAAAGTAATCTTTAATTTTGGGTATATTGCTCAAAGTTAAATCACAATCAAAAGTTCCTTCTTTAATTGAGATTTCGACTTTTCCTTTTAGAAATGGTGTATTTTCCTGTGCAATACTATTCGTTAAAGGTAAAAAAATAAGAAAATTATCTTGATTAAATTCCCTCTCATAATTTATGCGATGATTTTTCAACTTGCTGCCAACGTGTTTGTGTATGATTTCGTTGCGTGTTTCAGCAACTAAATTAGTAAACTAAAACGAACCAGAGGAAATTCCGCAGGAATTTCCAAGTAGGCTAGAACTAGCAATGAATTATACACGTTGTTATGTGCATACTGGATTCAATAGTAATGCTTTTCAGAAAATCGTCCATGCCATAGTAATAAATATCCATTCCACAGTCCTTTGTTTCACCCCAAATTTGCATTGTAACAAAAAAACAAGAAAAAATGAAAACTACAGTTCCATTAAAATTAGTGCTCCTAGTTTTTTACTAGGATTTACAACTCAAACATTTTCAAAAACTAAAAACACAAACATTATGAACAGTACCAAAAATGAAACAATCGGATTATTAGTAATTATGAAAGCAAAGCCAGGAAAAGAGCAAGACGTTAAAAACTTTTTACTTGGTGGATTAGCACTAGTGAATCAAGAACCCCAAACAGTATCTTGGTTTGCCTTTCAGATAGACAGTAAAACTTTTGGTATCTATGATACCTTTGAAGTAGAAGAAGGTAGGCAAGCTCATTTAACAGGCGAAGTTGCAAAGGCATTATTAGCAAATGCAGGTGATTTGTTAGAAGATTTTGATCCTAGTACAGATATTCAACCAACAGATGTATTGGCATCTAATCATAAGTCCGGATTGCAAAACAATGGCTTACTTGTTATTATGAAATCTAAAGAAGCAAAGACAGCAGATGTCGAAAATTTTCTTAATGTTGGAAAACAATTAGTAAGTGATGAGCCAAAGACTTTATCTTGGTATGCTATAAAAATAGATGCAACTACTTATGCAATCTTTGATACCTTTGCAGATGATTCAGGTAGAGATGCTCATTTAACAGGTAAAGTTGCTGCAGCACTTATGGAAAATGCTCCTGTTCTTTTAGAAGGTTTCCAAGCAACTGCAATTCAAAAAATAGATATTATAGCTTCCAAATAATTTATATCTTTAGAAAGGAGTGTAAAACACTCCTTTCTTTTTATATGTAATATTAAATAAAGAAATATATTCTTATGGCTCAAATTATTATAGATAAACAAAATGGTGAATTAGCCTTTAGACTAGAAAGGTTTGAAAATCTTAATCAATTTGATCATTTACAAAGAAAAAATTATTATTCTATTATTTTACTTAACGCAAGCAACTATAAGTTAAGTGTAGACCTTTCTAATTATGAACTGCAAGGTTATCAAATGATTTGCTTGTCGCCTTATCAACCATTTATGATTTCTTCTGAAGAACGTTGTCAAGGCTGGTTATTAAATTTTCACCCTGACTTTTTTTGTACATATCGTCATCAAAATGAAATTGAAACAGAAGGCGTTCTTTTTAACAACTTTCATGGATTACCACATTTTCAAATTTCTGAAGAAGGGCTGCTTTTTAATCTCATAGACCAAATTTCTAAAGAGATGGATAGAGATTCTATTGCTCAACATGAAGTTCTTGTGGCTTTTTTAAAGGTATTTTTGATAGAAGCAGTGAGACAGAAAAAACAATTCGATAAAGAGATAGTTCCAAAATTTTCTGATGGTCAATCAGAAATCCTACAAAATTTAGTAGATTCTATTGAGAAAAATTATTGTGAATTACATTCTCCGAAAGATTATGCAGATGTTTTGTGTATTAGTACAAAAACATTGGCAGGGATTGTAAAAAAATATTTACAGCAAACACCTAGCGATTTAATTTCTAATAGAATTGTTATAGCGGCTAAACGAGAGCTATATTTAACATCAAAACCTTTGAAACAGATTGCAGCTGGACTTGGTTATTATGATGAATTTTATTTTAGTCGATTTTTTAAGAAAAAAGTAGGTGTTTCTCCAGATAATTACAGAAAGACAGTAGGTTTCGCCAAACTAGAAAGGCTATAATTATCAGGTGGTCTTAAGTTGCACATAACGGTTTTGTATATGAAAAGTAGCGGATTTTAAGCACTAACTTTTCGGATTATAACTGACCTCTAATTTATTAATTTTCTTTTGTTTAAGCACTTAAACCGCTATTTTTTATATACGTTGTTGAACTAAACCTAAAGGTAGCTTCAAGAGATCGCTAAATCACTATTCACTACCTTTAAGTATCTCTAATTATAATACTGAAAGTTATGAAAAAAAAGTAGTACCCTCATTGACAGGGCTTGTATTTCTGTACCCGAGTTCGGCGAACTCTACCGCAAGTTAAAACGTTCCGTAGAACTCGCCGGTAAAAGTCAAAGTACCCTTACCAACTACTCCCGCTGCCTTGCGCATATGTCCATCCATTTTAAATGTAGTCCCCTTGATCTCGATGAAGAACAGGTTTTGGATTACCTGCACCTTCTAAAATCCCAGCACAAAACACCATCCGACAGTTTCTTCAAGCATACGGTCTATGGTCTTCGCTATGCCTATCGAATCTCCGGGATGAAGGAGATGCGGGTAATGCTTCCCTCTATTGAACGTCCCCACAAACTTCCAGTGGTATTAAGCCGTAGTGAGGTAAAGCAATTGCTTAAAACTCCCAAACTGCTCGTATCCGGTTGGCCAAGTACATCTGGTGTAAACTTAAGATAAATTCTAGCTTGCCTCCAAAAAAGAGATGGATAAGCAAGCCTATATGTTTGAGTTAATTCAGGAATGGAAAGCTAGTGGTTTAAGTAAAAAAGATTTTTGCCACAACCATGGGATCCTTCGAAGTAATTTTTATTACTGGTTCAAAAAAAATGGAAGAACAGCAAATCGGAAGCTCCGGATGGATTTGTAGAGATCACTCCAGGTAAAACGGATGCCTTCCACGCTCAGTATCGACTGAAATATCCTAATGGAGTGCAGTTAGAAGTTTCCGGGATTGGTTTGACCCAGTTAGCAGCCCTGGTAAACCTTTAACCCATGTTTAGTTTAAGTTCCTCCAATCGGTACTACCTCTTTAGCCAGCCTTGCGATATGAGAAAGGGTTTCCATGGCCTATCGGGATTGGTTACCGCTCAGATGGGAAAGGATCCCATCAGTGGCGATGTTTTTATATTCATCAACCGCCGGGCTACTCATATCAAACTTCTGCACTGGGAGTCCGGGGGTTTTGTAATTTATTATAAACGTCTTGAGAAAGGAACGTTCTCGCTTCCTAAAGTGCTTGAGTCAGGCAATGTTAGTTGGAGTCAGCTGGTGCTGATGATCGAGGGAATCAAGGCAGAAAAGCTGCGTCACCTTAGTCGGTATAATCCTCCCGAATCCCTTGATTTTACTGATAAAAACACAAAATAATTATTGTAAAAAAGCAGGGAAATCCGTACTTTTATACTATGGAAAAATCCCTGAAAACCCTTTCAAAACAACAGCTGTTGGACCTTTTAAAAGAGCAATCAGCACAGGCGACATTCCATAAAAAAGAGCTTCAAAAATCTCAGCAGGAATTAGAGCTTCAAAAAGAGAATTTAAAACAAAAAGATAAAGAATTAAAGCAAAAAGATAAGGAACTTGCCCGGGCTGAGGAGCATCTTCGCAGCTATTTGAGTAAATCCGGAGTTCTGGAGGAAAAAATAGCTTACCTGGAAAGCCAGCTGCAGATGTTCCGAAGGATGCAGTTCGGTCAGAAACGCGAGCGTTTTGAAGATAAGGATCAGCTAGCTTTGCCTTTTGAGGTTACTGCCCAGGATCTTGAAAAACGAGAAGAAACCTTTACAGAAAAGATTACCTACCAGCGTAAGAAGAAAAATGCTACTCATAAAGGGCGTCAGCCGCTTCCGGATCATCTTCCGGTAGAGGAAGTGAAGATCTATCCCGAGGGAGATATCTCCCAGATGAAATGTATCGGCCAGGAAGAGACCGATGAACTGGAATACGAGCCTGCACGCTTTTTTATCCGCAGATATATCCGGTATAAATACGCTCACAAATCCGGAGAAGGTGTGATCATAGGAGAACTTCCCGAGCGGGTGATCGATAAAGGTATTCCCGGATCAGGACTGATAACGTCTCTATTAGTTGATAAATACTGTGACCATATGCCGCTTCACCGACAGCTTGAGCGCTTTAAAAGAGAAAAGGTACCCATTGCTCCTTCCTCTATGAATGGCTGGTGTGCCAGGGGGATTGATCGGATTGTGCCACTCTTTGAAGAACTCATAGCTGATGTAAAATCTCAAGGCTACTTGCAGGTTGATGAAACGACGATAAAGGTGCAGGATGAGGGGAAAAAAGGAAAAACTCATCTGGGGTTTTATTGGGTATATCACAGTCCCATCGATGGAAATATAGTCTTTGACTACCAGCTTGGCCGTGGGCAAAAGGCACCTCAGGCCATGCTTACAGATTTTAAAGGCTACCTTCAGACCGATGGGTATGCAGTCTATGATCATTATGCTAAAAAAGAAGGGGTCATCCATCTGGGATGCTGGGCCCATGCCCGGCGTTATTATGAAAAATCGCTGGATAATGACCCGGAAAGGGCAACCCGTGCCTTAAAGGAGATCCAAAAATTATATGCAATTGAAAGAAGAATCAAAGAGGCGAATCTTAGTCCGGATCAAATCAAAGAAGTACGGCTTAAAGAAGCACTTCCGATAATCAACGAGTTGGGGAAATGGATGACTGGGCAGCTTAAGGCTACCTTACCAAAGAGCCTGATAGGAAAAGCCCTTGCCTATAGTGTATCCAGGTGGGATGCCCTGTGTGCTTACCTGTATGACGGGAATTTATTAATCGATAATAATCAAATTGAAGGAAAAATTCGCCCGGTTGCTGTGGGAAGAAAAAATTACCTATTTGCCGGATCTCATAAAGCTGCCCAGAGAGCTGCGGCAATCTATTCCTTCTTTGCTATTTGTAAAAAGCACGAGGTGAATCCCTATGAGTGGTTAAAATATACCTTGGAAAATATCATGACCATCAAGTACAAGGATATTAAGAATCTCTATCCCCAGAATTACAAGAAATTACAGCTAAATAAATAAGCAAAGAAACTGCTTACAAAATTATACCCAATTTACCGCGGGGTACTTAGCCGACTGCATACGGAAAAACTAAGAAAACAATCAAATAAATGAGTATAAAAAAACGATCCTTCCGGACGTAACCGGAAATCTATGGCCTAAAACGATCAAAATGGCATTAAATCCTGTAAGTACCAGTAAAAGAACAAAGTAAAAAGCAGCTTGACTTAGGTCAATAGCCAAAAGCCGACATCTTGCATAGAGATTTAGATGGCCTACCTATCAAATCTTACCTCCTAAAAACAAACTAATCCCCATATATGGCTGACCGGCAAAGAACCGGTTTAGTCAACAGTGCGTTCATGTTGGGCCGTACCGGCCACACGAACGCTTAGTTATTACCACCAGTTATTTATTCATAAGTTGTATCAATATTCCTAATATTCCAATTGTCAAACACAAAGGGATAAACCATTTTGAATCAGCTTTCGAAAATTCAGTATTCTTTATTTTCTTAAACAAACCAACATAATTAAAATCACCAATTGCTCGTAAAATAAAAATGCAAGGAATTGTCCAACTTCCATAGGTAACTATCCAATTCGGAATTTGAAAATTAATTAGACCTGTTTTTATCAAATAGATTAAACCAAATGAAATTAAACCTATACCAACAATTACAGTAGCAGTTTTTGGTGGTTCCATTGCTTTTTGTCCAGCTTCTTTTGTAGGTAAAGCTTTTTCAAGACCCCATTTTCCACCCAAAAGCCAGTAAAAATGGATAAAACCTAGCGAAGAAAAAATCACAAATAAAATTATGGATAATACTGTTATCATATTTTCGCCAATTGAAAAATTTGTTCATTCTGTTTTCTGTTAACAGACGAAGGTGTTAATCTCAACATTTGATTACGCAGACCAATTAATATTGGATTTGAAAGATGTGCCATTTTTCCAACAAGCCAACTTCCATTTACTACTTGATGTGCTTTAGGTAATCTTAAATTTTGATATTCGGAAAATGCTTTAGTAGTTCCATATTTGCTCAAACATTCTGAAAGCACATAAGCATCTTCTATGGCTTGACAAGCACCTTGTCCCATATTTGGGGTTGTTGCGTGTGCAGAATCTCCGATTAAGCATACATTTTCTTTATACCAAATATTTGTTGGTTTTAAATCAGAAATTTCGGCAGTATTTATTTGTCCTTTTCTGGTTGATTTTATAATGTCTTTAATTACTGAATTGTAATCGCTGAAATACTGTTCTAAATCGTGGATAGAAAACTCATTTTTATTTTTTTTGAACGATTTTAAAGCATACCAATAAACTTTATTTTGGGCAATTTGAACAAACCCAAAACGTTCTAATTTTCCCCAAGCCTCATTCAGTTCGTTTCTGAATTTTATCGGTAATTCGTATTCAGTAATTCCTCTCCAACATATTTGATTAGCATTTCTTATGCTATTGTTTGGGAATAAGTTTTGACGAACAATAGAGTTTAGACCATCTGCTCCTAAAACCGTTGAAGATTTAATTTGATTTCCATTTTCAAAGTTCAAATCGTATGCATTTTCGTTTTTAACGATTGAAGTAAGTTTATGGTCGAGATTAATTTCGGTTGATATTAATTTGTTTATCAATATCTGTTGTAGTTTCCCTCGATGTATTGCTACGTTTTTTGTGTTGTGTTTTTGCTCAAAATGGGATAAGTCAATTTTTGAAAGAGGTTTTAGATTTGATTTAGTAATATTCATTGAAGAGATTGGATTTCCATTTTCCTCAATTATTTTTCGCAAGCCTAACTTTTCATAAACTTGCATTGCATTATTGGCTAAAATTATTCCCGCACCAACTTCTTTTATCTGTTCGGCTTGTTCAAAAATCCTAGTTTTAATTCCTTTTTGCTCAAGTGCAATAGCGGTAGATAATCCTCCTATTCCTGCCCCAATAATATCTATGTTCATAATTTTTTTCTAATTGGTGGTAACGTTTACGTATAAGAATAGTAGCGGATTTACAGGCACAAACTTTTCGGTTTATAACTGAACCTTAAAGGTAAGAAACTAACTTTGATTAAGCACTAAGCCCGCTATTATTTTTATACATTGTTACCTGCCGTTTCTTATCTTTTTTACATTTTTGTTCATTCTGTGTCTAACTATTTTTCTGTAAATAAACCTTTTAAATGCTCCTAATTTTTGTTGGTGTTTAGCATAGAATTCGTCTGGTGTGTCAAAAAGTCCAAAATCTTGATTTATTCCTTTGTCTTGAATATAGGTATTGTTTAAATTCCATTCAATTGGTGGATTTTCAAAATTATCTGTGTATGCACCATAACCACAAAATGTAGTTTTACAATCTTTGTTTTTCTCTTGTAATTTGGTTAAATACACTTTGTCTAAAATTACTCCTTCCAAAAAATACCAAGTTTCATTAACATAAATTTCTACCCAACTATGTAAAATGTTTTTTGGCGATAATTTATACCAAATACCACTAATTGCTCCTTTTTGTAATGCTTTATCTATTGTGAAACCGTGAATTCTGTTTGGAATGCCAGTTGCTCTTAAAAGTGCCATTAGCAATGTCGCTTTTGTATTACATTGCCCATAACCATCTTCCAAAACCTGTGTTGCAGTTATATTGTCAGAAACATTATAGCCGAATTTGATATCGTCTCTTACATAATTGTAAATTGATTTCACTCTTTCAATTGTATCTAATTCCATCCATTTCTTCTCTTTAACTAAAGATTGAATGGAAGGCTTTGAATAGTTTAAAATAGGTGTTTCTTTTAAATAATTTTTCATTGTTTTTAAGTTTGTTTGTGAAAATGCGTTTAACTGTGTTAATAGCATTATTAATAATATCGTTCTCATTTTGTTTCTATTGAAATACAAAGATGAGAAGTTAAACAGACTTAAAATTGTATAAACTGGCTATGTTTTTGATATTAAAAATTTTGGTGTTACTCCAAAGGTTTCTTTAAAAGTTCTTGTATAATGTGAACTGTCTGAAAAGCCAAAAGTGTATGCTGTTTCTGTAATAGAATTTTTGACTAAAAACGGAAGTGATTTTATTAACTTATTCCATAATTGGTATCTTCTAAAAGTTAAATTTGTTTTTTCTTTAAATAAATGCAAAAAACGTGTTGGCGATAAAAAGCATTTTTCTGCAACTTCTTCAAGGCTTAATACTTTTTCAAAATTAGCGTCCATATATTTTATGGTATTTATAATTCTTTGTTCGTCCAAGTGGTTTTCGGATTCACAAGTGCATTGATATTCCGATAAAACTTGACGTATTAATTCACATAATTTTTCAAAATCAATTTCTGAAGTTTCAAACTTATTTAAAGTTTCGATTAACCTATTAGACAAGTTTTCATTAAGTAATTTAAAGTTCGACTTTCTAGATTGCAAATGAAGTTGGTGTCCAATAGAACTTAATGGATTTATAAGAACAGTCAGTTGATTTGAATTGCTAATTAATTTATGTTCAACTTTAGAATTTATAAAAAATGATTTTCCAATTATCTCTTTTTCGTTTTTTACAGAAAGTTCCATTTTAGACTTTGCGGAAACGCTTATTTGTAATGCATAGTGTTTATGATAAATATTCTCTTTTAGTTTACCAATAAATAATCCAAAATTTTTTTCAAAATGAAACATATTTTCTTTTTATGCAGAGAGTTTTTCAAATGGCAGGTAACGTCTCGTATAAAAACTGTGCGAGCGGGCGAGCTTGATTGTCCGCAGGGCAATCAGGCGTTGCAAGCGAGCACGGAGTTTCGATTCCAAACAAATTAAGCATTGTTTTTATATGTTGTTAGCAAACGTTTCTTGTTTTATTGCGATTATTCTAATCCTTTTATAGTCAGCAAACCATTTCCCGTCAATTAAACATTTTTCTTTTATATTTTCTTGTACTTCATTTTTAATTTCCTCAATATGATTATTGGTGACTCCGAAGAAAAAACTCCCTGCAAACATTGAAATCCAATCCTTTATTCCAGAATTCTCGTCTGCAAGTTCTGTCGGTCGATCATAATGCTCTGCGAAAAGCACCCTGAAACCAGCCGATTCAAGTTCAGTTGAATATTCACCTATTGATGGGAAATACCATAAATCCAAATTAGATTGTTTTATATAACCTCTGTTTCGCAAAGAATCTCTCAATTGCTGCACTATAGTTTGCACATTTCCTTTTCCTCCAAATTCAACCACAACTTTTCCAGTCGGCTTCAGATTTTCATACATACATTTTACTGCACTCTTATAGTCTTTTACCCAATGAAGTGCTGCGTTTGAAAAAATCGAGTCAAATTTTTTATCGAAACTAAAATTTCCGGCATCTGCAACCTGAAATTTAACATCAGGGAATTTTAATTTGGCATCTGCAATCATCTCATCAGATTTATCAATGCCCACTGCTTCTTTTGCTAGTTCGTTTATTTTAAAAGTCAATTGTCCAGATCCACACCCTAAATCCAAAATCCGTTCATTATTTTTTGGATCGAGCAATTTTATCAGATTTTCTCCGTAATGATAAACGAATGAATGTTTATCATTATACAGTTCGGGTTTCCATTTTGATATTGTATCGTTCATTTTTATTAATGTTTGCTAACGTCCCGTATAAAAACAGTGCGAGCTGGCGAGCTTGATTGGCCGCAGGACAATCAGGCGTTACAAGCGAGCACCGGCGTTTCGATTCAGGACTAAATTAAGCATTGTTTTTATACATTGTTACATACTTTGCCGACGCACCCGAATAAGCACATTCGCTGAGCCGCTTTTATATCTGCGACCGAGTAAAGTCCGCTGCGTTTTAAGAATCATGTCAAAAGCCGCACGGGTGATCAAATCCGCTTTTGCCCGTTTTGCTTTTCTGTCCGCATTAAAATAATTAATCACTATATTAGCAAAAACTCACAACACTATGGATCAAGCAAATATTCTTTATATCGTTTTCTTTTTTAGTTTGATCTTGATGTTTTATGTTCTTCATAAAATTTGGAACAAATCCAATTATAAAACAAGTAAAAGGTGGATTTATACTTATGTCACACTTTTATTCCCTATTATCGGTTTTTTTATTATCAACCTCGATAGGAATAAATTAAAGACTTAAAGTAATTCAGTCCGCTATAACTCGGCTTTTCAGTCCATTTTTATCTCCAGTATTTTTAAACCGCTAACTTATTTTTGGAGGCATTGTATGTAACGGTCTTGTATATGAAAAGTAGCAGATTTTACACACTAACTTTTCGGTTTGGTACTGACGTTAAATTTATAAAAATCACTTTAGATTAAGCACTTAAACCGCTATTTTTTATATACGTTGTGTGTGCCCAGCATGGGCATCTTTATCATATCGAAGATATGATATTAATCTAGAGGGTGCAAGTCCCTTATGGGCAGGGGTAACGCCTTGAACCATTAGTAAGCTGCAAGCTTGTCTGTCGTGAGACAGGAAGTGAAGGAAGCAGGACTACAAACCTTGGTACTGACGAACAGAAACCAGATATGAGGCTGTGAGGTTGGATGAGCAAGCACATCATTGTGACGTCCTAAACGCTTTTAAAGTGAATACCGAAGCAGTAGATCTGGCAGGAATCGAGGGAAAGAAGATGTTCTTACCTGGGGAGGTCTCTAAAGTTACGTGTAACTATATGGAGAAATCAGCCGAGGCCGTAGTAGCCAGCCACCTGATAGGTTGGTGAAGGACTGAACGATAATGGTCCTCAATAAACGAGGGAGCAATCTTACGCTTGCGGATAGTGTTCCAGTAAGATAGTAGCCCTTGATTAAGCGGGACAGCGAATCGATTGTAATGATTTATGATTAAACAATTAACAAGTAAAAAGAACCTAAACGCTGCCTATCGGCAGGTGTACCGCAATAAAGGAGCAGCAGGAGTAGATGAAGTTCAAGTAATAGAACTAAAATCCATTCTGCAAACTCACGGCAAACAATACACCGATCAGATAGAAAGGGAGTCCTATCAGGTATCTCCAATACTGGGTGTTGAAATACCAAAAAGCAATGGGAAGAAGCGATTACTCGGTATTCCCACCGTTGTGGACAGGGTATTTCAACAAGCACTGCAACAAGCTTTGCAACCAGTATTTGAGCCAAGCTTTCAGAAGCATAGTTATGGGTTCAGGCCAAACCGCAACGCCCATCAGGCCGTGTCACAGAGCCTTGAAAATATTAACTCCGGTTATCAGTACATAGTGGATATCGACTTAAAGAGTTTCTTTGACGAAGTGAAACACTCTGTTCTTTTGGAGTTGATTTATAAAAAGGTAAAATGCAAGCCAACGATGAAACTGTTGCGTTCATTTCTTAGAGCGCCAATACTGATTGACGGTAAACTACATAAACGCAGAAAAGGGGTGCCACAAGGCTCTCCTTTAAGTCCGCTGCTTTCCAATATCCTGCTCAACGAGCTGGATAAAGAACTGGAAAAACGTGGACATCGTTATGTAAGATATGCAGATGATTTCAGTATTTACGTCAAGAGTAAGAAAGCTGCAAAACGAGTAGGCAACAGTATCTACAAATTCTTGCGGGACAAGCTCCAGCTTCCCATAAACAGGGAGAAGAGTGGCATACGTAAACCTTTAGATTTTCAAGTATTGGGGTTTGGTTTTGTACCAACCTACAAGAAAGGGGAAAAAGGCAAATATCAACTGGTGGCAGGATTGTCAAAATGGAAAGAGTTTAAAGCAAAGCTTAAATACCTGACCAAAAAGACGGTACCCGCGAGTTTTGAAGAACGTATCCAACGCATCAACTTGCTACTTCGAGGCTGGATAAATTACTTCAGACCAGCATCCATTCAAGAAAAGCTTAAAAAGCTTGAAGAATGGCTAAGAAACCGTTTACGGTATTGCATTTGGCATCATTGGAAGAAACCCGAACGAAAGCGGAAAAACCTGATTCGCTTGGGGATTGACTTTGACCAAGCCTATGCTTGGAGCCGTACCAGAATGGGCGGTTGGGCAGTAGCCCAGAGTCCTATTTTGCGTACCACCATTACCGTAGAACGCTTAAAAATGAAAGGTTATGTTAGTTTAATCGAATACTACAAACGATAAGTTTCATTATTGAACCGCCGTATACGAGACCCGTACGTGCGGTGGTGTGAGAGGCGCAGTGGCGGCCATAAGGTCGTCACCCGTCTACTCGATTACCCACTGGCTTTATTCCGTTCAGCTTGGTTTTCAGCGTTGGCAAAGACATACTCTTTTGCAATTTTGGGCTTGAGTGTTGGTTGGTGCGAATTGCAAATGTGTATGGCTTTTAGCGTTGGCTTTTTAACAACAACTTTTATTTTCTTGAATTGGTGGACAAGCAACTGTTCCGTATGAGCAATAAACACAGCAATCTCCTTCTTTTGGTTTCAAAACCGTTTTACAGTTCTCGCATTCGTAGAAAAATTGACAAGCGTTTGTTGGCATATCTTCTACTTTTTTATGTCCGCAATTAGGACAAGTGATTTCTGATTTTAATTTGACTTCCATTAGTTTTCTTTTTTATCGGTTACTTTATAACCTGTTGAGTTTATTGCATTCTCGATTTCTGTTTCGTTGGTTTTGGTTTTGTCAAATTCAACGATTGCATTTCCATTTTCGTAAGACGCTTTTGAGTTCACAATTCCGTTGAGCTTATTTACTTCGTGATTTACGTGTTCTTCGCAACTCGCACAAGTCATTCCGCTTATTTTAAATTCAGTCGTTTTAATGTCCGATTTGTCAACTACGATTATTTGTTTGTCTGTATTTGGGTAAAATATTCCTGAATAGTATGGAAAAGCCAACATTACAATTGCAAATACAGTTACGATTCCTAAAAACTTTTTTGATTGAATAAATTTTGGTTTTTCGTCCGTCTCACATTCGCAGTCAATTTCTTTTTGAGGTTTTAGTTTTTGATACCAAGCAAAACCAAGAACTAAAATTGTCAGTCCGATTAAATAAGGTCTAAAAGGTTCAATCCAAGAAAATGCAGAAGCAATTCCGCTTGTTCCTGCGATTAGAGCCAAAACTGGTGTAATACAACACAAGGAAGCTGTAATTGCAGTTAACAAACCTGCACCAATTAATTTGTTTTCACTTTTCATATCGTTTCTAAAATTTTGTTTTTATCAAGTATCTCAAAAAACGGATTTAGTAATTTTTCATATTCAGTCGTAAGTGAGTAAAAAATCGTTTGAGCATCTCTTTCTGTTTCTAATAGATTTCGGTCTTTCATTTTCCTTAAATGTTGAGAAATAGCTGAAATGTTCATTCCGAGAATGTCGCTCAAATCACAAACACAAAGTCTTTTTTCCTCAAAGAGTAGGTAGAGTATTTTCAGTCGAACGCTATTTCCGACCAATGAAAGTCCGTTTGCCAAATAGTCGAACGATTCGTTTAATTCCGAAACTGTGTCTTTGCAACGGTTTATTTGTTCAATATCGGCTTGTTGTCTTATGCAAGAATTATTTTCCATATAACAAAGTTACGTATATTTCTTATTTAAGCAAATACTTAAATACATAAATTTCAAGCATTGGGAAAATTTTAGCTCTTTTGGTTATTATAGCGTTGGATTTGTGTGTCGGAAAAAAACGAAAGTGCTAAAATGTGCGGTTGGTTTTCAGCTTGTGGGTAACGTCTCGTATAAAAACTGTGCGAGCGGGCGAGCTTGATTGTCCGCAGGACAATCCGCAAAGCAAGCGAACACAGGCTTTAGATTTGAGACTGATTTTAGCATTGTTTTTATAGGTTGTTGCCACACGTTTATTTTAGGAGATCCAGGTAGATTCTACTTTATCAACGACCCAGTTGCCATTTTTATCTTTCCTAATAAAAATCCGCTTTCCATATCCATTTAACGGGCCCATAACAAAACCGGCATTCACGACTCCAAACCTTTTGGTTTTATCAAATATTATTTTTGAAAAACCAAGTGACGCAGCTATATAAATATCATAATCCGTTCTCCAAAATTCTCTACCCTCAGGAAATTCCGAACGATAGAGGAACTTAATCTTTTTCTGGTTACTTTTCAATTTGGATAATTTTAATTTAAATGAGTTGGATATTATCAAAGAATCTGTCGGATTTTCATGAAGACCAATGTAATTTAAAAATTCCGTCCTGTCTTCGTTGGACTTGATAGATACGGAATCCGGGACTACTAAATAGATTGTGGTTGTATCACGAGCTATAGAATCTTTTGTCTTTTCCCAATTTGCTAACCATTTTTCAAAGTGGTCGGTTTTTTGCCATTCCTCAAATCCTTCTTCAATGTTTACTGAGGAATCCATAAATTTAAAATACTCTGGTGGAGGTGGTGGCGGTATTATTCTATGGTCGGAATAAATAGAATCTAATATTTTTGGAAATACTTCGTAAAACACTACTTCTCCAAAATTCGCTTGGGATTGCTCCCGTTTTTGCCCACAATTTGAAATAAAGAGTGTGACAATAAAAAGAGGGAATAATTTTAAGATTAGTTTTTTCATATGTGTGGCAACGTCTCGTATAAAAACTGTGCGAGCTGGAGAGCTTGATTGTCCGCAGGACAATCCGCTAAGCAAGCAAGTACAGACTCTCGATTTGAGACTGGTTTTAGCATTGTTTTTATATAATGTTACCCACCGTTTTATTCTCCAGGATATATTTTCAACTCTTGTTTCTTCTCGGGTGGATTTTTTATTCGGATATTGATTTCGTTATAATTCCATT
>NZ_FOOH01000029.1 GCF_900113135.1 Salegentibacter agarivorans
GGCACTTTTTGCAACCTTACCCCCAATATATGCCAGAATCGGTTCGATTTCTCTATGTTCCACTAACTTGCTAGGTCTTCCTTCACACCCCACCGTTGCCAGTGACGCACTTGACTTCGCATTGCTCTTCCCTCCGATCAGGTGAGCGGACTTTCTTTCAAGTCCCGGAATTGTTTGCGTGCAGGGCAAACAAAAAGCCGGGCAATTGCCCGGCTCTTCTTATATTAAATTTCCTGAAATTAATCAGCAAGTATAATGGCTTTATTGTCTTTCATTTCTAATACACCACCTTTAATGGTATAATAAAGAATGTTGCTGTTTGCAGAGTCTTTTCTAAAATCTTCAGAAAGCTCATCGTCTAATTCTTTATTAGAGGCAGCAAGTTGAATTTTAACTTCCCCTTCAACCAATGTAGAAACTATAGGAGCGTGATTGTTCAGCATTTGAAATTCCCCATCGTGACCGGGAACTTTTACCGCATCAACATCAGCTTTAAAAACTACAGCTTCAGGAGTTACTATTTCTAAGTACATATTTTTTAGTTTGTGTTTACAACATTCAGCAAAAAATATTTACTGAATACTGCTCACTGACCATTGTTTACTTTTTAATTAGTCTTCTTCAGCCAACATTTTCTCACCGGCCTCGATCGCTTCTTCAATGGTTCCTTTAAGGTTAAAGGCAGATTCCGGAAGGTGATCTAATTCCCCATCCATAATCATATTAAATCCTTTAATAGTTTCTTTAATATCAACCAAAACTCCTTTTAAACCGGTAAACTGTTCGGCTACGTGGAAAGGCTGCGAAAGGAAACGTTGCACACGTCTTGCACGGGATACCGCAAGCTTATCTTCTTCAGAAAGCTCTTCCATACCAAGAATAGCAATAATATCCTGCAATTCTTTATATCGCTGTAAAAGCTCTTTTACACGTTGTGCACATTTATAATGATCGTCACCTAAAATATCAGCGGTAAGAATTCTTGAAGTAGATTCTAAAGGATCTACCGCAGGATAAATACCAAGCTCGGCAATTTTACGTGAAAGTACCGTTGTTGCATCCAGGTGGGCAAACGTTGTTGCCGGCGCCGGGTCAGTAAGGTCATCCGCAGGTACGTAAACCGCCTGTACAGATGTAATAGATCCGTTTTTAGTTGAAGTAATACGCTCTTGCATAGCACCCATCTCTGTTGCCAAAGTTGGTTGATAACCCACCGCAGATGGCATACGCCCTAGAAGTGCAGACACCTCTGAACCTGCCTGTGTAAAACGGAAAATGTTATCTACGAAGAAAAGAACGTCCTTCCCCTGGCCTTCTCCGGCTCCATCACGGAAATATTCCGCAATTGTAAGTCCAGAAAGCGCTACACGAGCACGTGCTCCAGGTGGCTCATTCATCTGTCCAAAAACGAAAGTTGCTTTAGAATCTAACATAGCAGTTTTATCTACTTTTTTAAGATCCCAACCACCTTCTTCCATAGATTCAGAAAAAGCGTCACCATATTTTATAATACCAGATTCAAGCATTTCTCGAAGAAGGTCATTCCCTTCACGAGTACGCTCTCCTACTCCGGCAAATACCGAAAGACCACCGTGGCCTTTAGCGATATTGTTAATTAATTCCTGTATAAGTACTGTTTTACCTACACCGGCACCACCAAAAAGACCAATCTTACCTCCTTTTGCATAAGGCTCAATAAGGTCAATTACTTTAATCCCGGTAAATAAAACCTCTGTAGAAACAGATAAGTCTTCAAATTTTGGCGCTTCCCTGTGAATAGACATACCGTCATTTCCGGCTTTTGGCAAATTCCCAAGCCCGTCAATAGCATCACCTACCACGTTAAACAAACGGCCATAAACTTCTTTACCAACCGGCATTTGAATAGGCGCTCCAGTTGCTACTACTTCTACCCCGCGGCTTAAACCATCGGTAGAATCCATAGATACTGTTCTCACTGTTTCTTCACCAATGTGAGATTGCACTTCTAAAATTAGAAGGGAACCATCTTTTCTGGTGATTTCCAAAGAATCGTAGATTTTTGGCAATTCAGCATTCTCTGAGTCGAACACAACATCAACTACAGGGCCAATAATTTGGGCAACTTTACCTGTTACTTTAGACATTATTTAATTCTTTAATGTTTTCGTATTTAAAATATCTGGAAATACTCAATGCAATAATTCACAATGTGTTAAAATAGCACAAGGGTATTTTCAGGCTGCAAAGATAGTTTTTTCTTAATAAAATCATACCTCTCTTAAAATAACTTTTTTGAAGCTTATTAAAGCCGGCAAAAATTCTTCTGAAAGTATTATTTTAAAAGAAAATCCCTTCTGAAATATCTTCAAAAGGGATCTCTGTACTCTTATAATTTATTCTGAAAGTTTACTCAACTGTAACAGATTTGGCCAGGTTTCTTGGCTGATCTACATTCTTTCCAAGTAATACCGCAATATGGTATGACAATAACTGAAGTGGAATAGTTGTTAGAAGCGGTGTTAACGGCTCTAAAGTTTCTGGTACTTCAATCACGTGATCGGCAAGGTCTCTCACCTCTTCGTCACCTTCAGTCACAATCGCGATAATTTTACCGCTTCTGGATTTAATTTCCTGGATATTGCTTACTACTTTTTCGTAATGTCCTTTTTTGGTTGCAATAACCACAACCGGCATTTCTTCATCTATAAGCGCAATTGGGCCGTGTTTCATTTCGGCAGCAGGATAACCTTCAGCGTGTATATAGGAAATCTCTTTAAGTTTAAGCGCTCCTTCTAAAGCTACTGGGAAGTTAAACCCTCTACCTAAATAAAGGCAGTTCCTGGCATCTTTATAAATATCGGCGATCATCTTTATATGCTCATCACCTTCCAATGCTTTTTCAATTTTTGCAGGAATACGCTCCATTTCCTGCAAATAGGTCATGAAATCTGTATTAGAGATCGTACCATTATGTTTTGCAAGTTTTAGCGCCATTAAGGTAAGCACGGTAATTTGCGTAGTAAAAGCTTTTGTTGAAGCTACCCCAATTTCAGGACCAGCGTGAGTGTAAGCCCCCGCGTGGGTTTCCCTGGAAATGGAAGAACCTACCACATTACAAACTCCAAAAGCAAATGCACCCTTTTCCTTGGCAAGCTTAATAGCCGCCATAGTATCGGCAGTTTCCCCACTTTGGGAGATTGCTATAATTACATCTTTTTCTGAAATAATAGGATTACGATACCTGAATTCTGAAGCATATTCTACTTCTACAGGAATTCTGGCAAGTTCCTCAAAAATATATTCAGCTACCAAACCGGCGTGCCAGCTGGTACCGCAGGCTACGATAAGAATTCGTTTTGCATTAGCAATACGCTCTAAGTTATCATCTACCCCGGCCATTCTTATTAAACCTTCATCAGGTAACATTCTACCACGATAAGTATCTTTAATTGCAGTAGGTTGCTCGTGAATTTCTTTAAGCATAAAGTGATCGTAACCACCTTTTTCAATCTGCTCAAGATTTAATTGAAGCTCCTGAACATAGGGATCTACCAAAGTATCATCCTTAATCTTTCTAACCTTAACCTCTTTACCTCTTCTCACCACAGCCATTTCCCCGTCTTCCAGGTAAATTGCATTATTGGTATATTCAATAAAAGGAGAGGCATCTGAAGCGATAAAGAATTCATCTTCTCCAACGCCAATTGCAAGCGG
Source organism: Salegentibacter agarivorans (assembly GCF_900113135.1). GTDB lineage: Bacteria > Bacteroidota > Bacteroidia > Flavobacteriales > Flavobacteriaceae > Salegentibacter > Salegentibacter agarivorans. The sequence continues at coordinate 3,697 of NZ_FOOH01000029.1, forward strand.
ACTCCCTAAACGAGCTACTACAATCTCGTCTGGCTTTGTTTTATTGTAAACCGCGATTGCATAGGCTCCAACAGTTTGGTTCAATGCAATTTGCACTGCTTTACCAAGCTTAACACCTTCATTAATAATTACATCTTCTATAAGATTAACCAAAACCTCGGTATCAGTATCACTTTTAAAAGTATAACCACGAGTTTTTAACTCCTTTTTAAGCGCATCGTAATTTTCTATAATTCCGTTATGAATAATTACAATATCTCCAGAATTTGAGTAATGAGGGTGAGAATTCACATCGTTTGGAACCCCGTGCGTTGCCCAACGTGTATGCCCAATAGCTACATTTCCATTGGTTGTAATAGTGTTTTCAAGCTTTTCTTTTAGATCGGCAACTTTCCCTTTGGTTTTACAAAGTTTAAGTTCCTTTCCATCATAAAGGGCAATTCCTGCACTATCGTACCCACGATATTCCAGTCTTTGGAGTCCTTTTAAGACAACGGGATAAGCATCCCTATGCCCAATATATCCTACAATTCCGCACATAGTATATTGGTGTTATTTAATTATTAATCTCAGTATAGTAAATTCTTAGTTTTAATCTTTTTTCTTCGTTGTTAGAAAGGTTACCGTGTAGTACAGTGCCCTTTGGGCTAATTATCCCCATTGCAGGATAGAATTTCACCGCTTCAGTATTCCTAACCGCCGCGTTATTGGTAATATTAATATTTTGAGTAATAGCAAGGCCTAATCTTACATTATCTGCCTCTTCTTCAATAATATTGGAAACGTGCTGCGTAACATTTAGTTTATAACGCACCCCGTTTTCATCTTCATCAATTTCTAAAGGTGTAGAGAAAGAAGTAAGCGACGTAGACGGATTATTTTCATTACCATCCTGCACAAAATTTCTTGCAAAACTATAATCGGCTATAATTCTATTATTATCCAAATCGTATAGATACAAACGAGATGGCTCGTCAATACCGGCCACAAAATCCTGGTCAACATAGAACGAAAGATTTGCTTCGTTAATTAACCATTCGTTTTCTCTAAATGCCGCTATTTGTTCTTCACTTTCAAAAAGCTCAATCACTGCCATGGTTCCTTCCCCTCCATTAAGAAAGAGTTTTTCGGCTCCAGAATCTTCATTACTTTCTTCTATAGCCTGCAAAACATCTCCAGGATATTCGCCTTTAAAAGTATTTACAATGGTGCTTCCAAAACTAAGTTTATAACTTCTTGGATCTCTTAGCGTTTCAGTATCACCGTCATCATTAGTGGTTTCTACTTCAGTAGTATAGAAAAGCTCAATTCCAGCATCACCAGCCTTAAGATTAAATAACATCATAGTCCCATCTTCAGCCGTTGCCTCGGCTTTAATGAACATTCCGCGTAAATAATTCTTGAAATTATTATTATTGCTAAGCACACTGGAACCTTCTTTATCAATAATTTTCTTTTCAAAATATTCTACCGGCAGTTTTATTCTTAAAGCGGGACCAGAAGTAATGGTATCCTGTTCACCTTCGTCGTTTTCTTCATAAGAAACGATGGCTTGAGAAGAAGGCACAAAATTGTCATTTTCATAGATAACATCACCAATTAGGTTCTCCTCAAATAATTCCTGCTGATCTGAATAATACTTTTGGCTATCCTGGAAATCGGCCTCGGGATCTAAAGTATTCAGAAAATAATTAGATTCCTGAAGTGAGATTTTTATGGGTGTATTTCCGTAAACGGAATCTAAAGCGTATTGAATATTCCCATCTTCGTCTAAATCTCCTTCGGTACTAAAATAAGGAATGGTTAAAACCACGCTATCAAGCTCTGGTTCTACCCCAAAAGTTGGGTTATTGGTAGGTAAAGAAAGCTGGCTGAGAATACTGGCTGTAGTTTGCCCGTAGATAGGGTGATTATAAACGCCAAGTAAATGGTTGCTCAGGTTATTGGTTTGTACTGAATTTAGTTTTTTGCTGTAAGCGGTTACTTCAACTTCTTCCAGCTCAAGGTTACTCGGGTTTTCTATAATTTCACCGCCAACGGTGCTATATTCATCATCACAGCCCACAAAAGCAAAAACAACAACAAATAAAGTTGCTGTTTTGTACATCATTCTCATTAAATTCATTCGATAAAAATTTCTATTCAGATAAAACTTCGTTAGTGTAAAAATCCTGATAAGCCTGGCTAAATTCTTCCCTGTTTTTATATGGAAGTATTGGCTTATTAAGCCTGCCAATATATTTTGAAAGATCTTCAGGAAGGTCTTCGCCTGCAGTGATTATAGCATCTGAATGATCTGCCGCAAGCTTCATTAAATTAACGTAGTTTGGGGTTTTTAAATGCTTTATATCTTCTTTTTCCATCCCGTCATACAAAACTTTCTCCTGCATATCTTCATCTAACGTTCCTTCGAAGTCTTGATTGTATATTGAGGTAACTATTTTTGCTCCACTAAATAATGGCTCATTTCCATAATAGCGTCTAAGGTATAGCGGCAGCAAAGATGCCAGCCAGCCATGAACGTGAATAATATCGGGAGACCAGTTTAATTTCTTAACGGTTTCTATTACTCCTTTGGCAAAAAAGATGGCTCGTTCGTCGTTGTCGTCAAACATATTGCCTTCTTCATCGGTAAGAGTAGCTTTTCTTTTAAAATAATCTTCGTTATCTATAAAGTAAACCTGCATTCTTTCCTTTGGGATCGAAGCCACTTTAATTATTAACGGCATATCCAGGTCATTAATCACCAAATTCATCCCCGAGAGCCTTATCACTTCGTGTAGCTGGTGGCGACGTTCGTTGATGTTACCAAACCGGGGCATAAAAATTCTAATTTGCCCTCCAATATTATTTACCATTTTTGCGGCTTCAAAAGACGTGGATGATATTTCGGTTTCAGGCAGGTAAGGAATAACTTCAGATGATACGTACAATATCCTCTTATCTTTCATAAATTGATTGCTTTAATTGCGATTGCGAACAAAAAACACGCAAAATTACAAAAATTTATGCAGATTGCTGGTAATATATTAAGTTTGCACGCTGTTAATTTTATAATAAAATGCAGGTTTTCAAAGAAAAAACCCCTTTAAAAGCGGCCATTAATGCCGAAAAATCCAAAGCCAAAATCATTGGCTTAGTCCCTACAATGGGTGCTCTACACCACGGGCATTTATCTTTAGTGAAACAGGCTTTAGAAAGTTGTGACCGGGTGATTATCAGCATCTTTGTTAACCCAACTCAATTTGACAATCCTGCAGATCTTGAGAAATATCCACGCACTTTAGACGAAGACATTAAGCTCCTTGAAGAGGCCAGTGACCACCTCTGGATTTTTGCTCCCACCGCTAACGAATTATATGGCGAAAATATAAGTTCTGAACAGTTTAATTTTGACGGTTTGGAGCAGGTAATGGAGGGAAAATACCGAAACGGACATTTTGACGGGGTAGGAACAATTGTAAAAAGACTATTTACAATAGTAGAGCCACACAAAGCTTTTTTTGGAGAAAAAGACTTTCAGCAATTGCAAATTGTTAGGAAATTAACCGAAAAAGCAGAGCTTCCGGTAGAAATTATTGGCTGTCCCATTTTACGGGAAGATAACGGTTTGGCAAGAAGTTCACGTAATGAAAGATTAGATAAAGAGCAACGAGAAGAAGCTTCGTTTATTTACCAGACCCTTCTTAAAACCAGGGAACTATTTGGCACAAAAAGTGCAGATTATATACACAACTGGGTAAAAGAACAATTTAAAAATCATCCCGTTCTGGAATTGGAATATTTTGAAATTGCAAATACCCAAACTTTAAAAAAAATTAACCGAAAAAGAAAAGGTCATAATTACCGCGCTTTTATAGCGGCTTATGCCGGCGATATTAGGCTTATAGATAATATCGCTTTAAACAACGAAGAATAATCTATGCAAGTTCACGTAGTAAAATCAAAAATTCATAGAGTAAAAGTTACAGGCGCCGATTTAAATTATATTGGAAGCATCACTATAGATGAAGATCTTATGGAAGCTGCAAATATTATTGAAGGCGAAAAAGTTCAAATTGTAAATAATAACAATGGTGAACGTTTAGAAACTTACGTAATTCCCGGGCCAAGAAATTCTGGCGAAATTACTTTAAACGGTGCTGCAGCAAGAAAAGTGGCTAAAGGCGATATTTTAATTCTTATCGCATATGCGATTATGGATTTTGAAGAAGCGAAAGCTTTTAAACCCTCCCTGGTTTTCCCAAACGAAGAAACCAATCTCTTGAGTTAATCAGGTGAAAAAAAAGATAATTAAAATACTTAAAATCGTACTCCCATTATTATTGGGAGTTTTTTTAATCTGGTATTCTCTTAAAAGTGCCACCCCACAGGAACGGCAGGAATTATGGGAAAATATTTCAACGGCCAATCCCTGGTTTTTACTACTCTCCATGCTTTTTGGAGGCCTTTCTCACCTGTCCAGGGCATATAGGTGGAAATTCATGCTGGAACCCCTGGGCTACAAACCTAAATTAGCCAATAGTTTTATGGCGGTAATGGCCGGCTACCTGGCTAACTTTGGAATTCCAAGATCTGGTGAGGTGCTTAGAGCCGCCAGCCTTTCTTCTTATGAGAAAGTTCCTTTTGAAAAAGCTTTCGGGACCATTATTTCTGAAAGAATAGCCGATGTTATCGTGATGCTTAGCATTACAGCCATCACTTTATTTCTTCAAACCGAACACCTTCTCGCTTATTTTAGAGCCAACGAAATCAATCCGTTATTTAGCCTGGGAATTCTTTTAGCCCTGGTATTATTAGGAGTTCTAGGACTTCAAATTATTAAAAGATCTCAACTTCCGTTCCTGGTACGCATTAAGAAAATGGCTTATGGGCTTTTAGAAGGAATGCGCAGTATTTTGAAAATGAAACAAAAATGGGCTTTTATCTTTCATACCCTTTTCATTTGGTTCATGTATATTTTAATGTTTTATGTTATTGTATTTTCAATACCAGGATTAGGAAATACTGAATTTTCAATAATCATGGCTGCTTTTGTAGTAGGTTCTTTTGCCATTTCTGCAACAAATGGCGGAATTGGCGTTTATCCTGTAGCTATTGGCGCAATTTTGATGCTTTTTGGCATTTCCAAACAAAGTGGCGAAGCATTTGGCTGGCTCACCTGGGGTACGCAAACCCTAATGGTGCTCATCTTAGGCGGATTATCCTTTATATTTCTTCCCATTTTCAACCGTCAAAAATAATATATATCTTGTGTAGGTTAAACAAAACCTAACACCTATGGTAAAAAAATTACTCATTTTTGTGCTGCTAGTGGCGCCGCTACTAAGCTCAGCACAAACTCTTTACGAAACGATTTCTTCCGAAAAGCTCGGTGAAACAAGAGAAATCAAGATTCAACTCCCACGAAACTACGAGGAAAATACCGAAAAAACATATCCGGTAATTCTTGTGTTAGATGGTGACTACCTGTTTGAGCCTATGGCAGGTAATGTAGACTATGCTTCCTACTGGGAAGATGCGCCCGAAATGATTGTGGTTGGCGTTAACCAGAGCAAAACCCGTATGGACGATGCTTATTATGACGAGCGAAATTTTCTTCCGGCAGATAAAGGCGCAGCCTTTTTTGAGTTCCTGGGAATGGAGCTTATGCAGCACCTGGATAATAAATATCGAACTGCAGATTTCAGGGTGATTGCCGGCCACGATTATACCGCAAATTTTATCAATTATTATTTACTAAAACCCGATCCTATTTTTGATGGCTATATCAATCTTAGCCCAGATTTAGCGCCTCCAATGGCAGATCGCATCAGCAGTAATTTAGCTAAATCTGAAACTAAAAAATGGATTTATCTGGCTACGGGAACATCAGATATTCCACAATTAAAAAAGGGAATTGAAGATCTAAACTCCCAGCTTGCGGCAATAGAAAACGATTTGGTAACTTATAAGTTCGATAATTTTGATAATGCCACGCACTATTCACTGGTAGGAAAAGCAATACCCTCTGCCTTAGAAAGCATGTTTAGCGTTTACCGGCCTATTAGCCAAAAAGATTATAACGAACTTTTATTGCAAACTTCGGTGTCTTCTGTTAAGTTTTTAACTGATAAATATGAGAGCATTAATGAGCTTTTTAATATTCAGAAAAAAATAAGATTAGAAGATTTTATGGCCGTTCATAACGCGATAGAAAAAACCCGTAGATGGGATGATTATAAAGAATTAAGCAAATTAGCTTACGATAATTATCCGGGCACTATGCTGGGAACTTTTTTTGAAGCCCGTTATGAAGAAGAAACCGGCAATCCTAAAAAAGCAATGCGCACCTATCAAAATGCTTACGGACAGGAAAAAATTGCATTCTTAGATACCGATTTTATGCTGGCAAAAGCTGATGCAATTAAAAAAGATTTCGGTTATTAGCGGGAAAAATCAAAGCTAAATGGCCAAGGTTAAATCAACGTTTTATTGCCAGAATTGTGGCAGCCAATATGCAAAGTGGCAGGGCAAATGCAGCGCTTGTGGAGAATGGAATACTATTGCTGAAGAAATTGTAGAAAAACCCGATGCAAAAGATTGGAAATCTCCTAGCGAACGCGAAGCTAAGCGTACCGCCAAGCCATTAAAAATAGCTGAAATTGAAAATAGTCCTCAAAACCGATGGCATACCGGCAATAATGAGCTGGATCGTGTTTTAGGCGGCGGACTTGTTCCGGGATCGCTCACCCTACTGGGCGGTGAACCGGGCATAGGAAAAAGTACACTTCTCCTTCAAATTTCACTTCAATTAAACTACAAAGTTTTATACGTTTCGGGCGAAGAAAGTCAGCAGCAAATAAAAATGCGTGCAGAACGCATCAATCCCGTTGCTGCCAATTGCTATATTCTTACCGAAACCAAAACTCAAAATATCTTCAGGCAAATTGAAGCTATTGAGCCTGAAGTAATTATTATAGACTCCATACAAACCCTACACAGCGATTATATTGAAAGTGCGCCGGGGAGTATTTCCCAAATTAGGGAATGTACCGCAGAACTTATAAAATTCGCCAAAGAAACCAATACTCCGGTTATTTTAATTGGCCATATTACAAAAGAAGGAAGCATTGCCGGCCCAAAAGTGCTGGAGCATATGGTTGATACCGTTTTGCAGTTTGAAGGCGACAGAAACCACGTATATCGAATTCTAAGAGCCCATAAAAACCGTTTTGGTTCTACCCACGAGCTGGGAATTTACGAAATGCAGGGCAGCGGACTACGGGAAGTAAGTAATCCTTCTGAAATCCTCATTTCCAAAAATGACGAAGATCTAAGCGGAACAGCAATTTCAGCCACGCTGGAAGGAATGCGCCCGCTTATGATAGAAATTCAGGCGCTGGTTAGCACAGCTGTTTATGGAACTCCACAACGTTCTGCCACCGGTTATAATGTAAAAAGACTGAATATGTTATTGGCGGTTTTAGAAAAGCGAGCCGGTTTTAGATTAGGCGCCAAAGATGTTTTCCTAAATATTACAGGTGGAATTAGTGTAGACGATCCCGCAATAGACCTTGCTGTAATCGCTGCGATCTTATCTTCCAATGAAGACATCTCTATTCCAAAAGATATTTGTTTTGCTGCTGAAGTTGGACTTGCCGGTGAAATTAGACCTGTGACCCGCGTGGAACAGCGCATTATTGAAGCCGAAAAACTTGGTTTTGCTTCAATTTTGGTTTCCAAACAAAGCAAGATCCCAAAAAATAACTTCAATATTAACGTAGTGAAAGTGGCGAAAATTGAGGATGTTGTAAGCCATTTGTTTGGGTAATAAAAAAATAGAATGTTGAAAAAATAGCATCTTAATCTGGCATAATTACTGCTTTAAATTGCACGGAAACGCAAGACTATGAAGCAGATAAAAATTTTAAGCTTATTTCTTATTTTAATAATTTCGGGATGTTCGCAAATCAATAAAGCCTCCGATTTTATTACCAATCCAACCGCAAAAGAACAGTATAAACGGGATTTTAATGTTTCAGATGAATTGTTCTCCATTTGGGAAAATTCGGTTGAAACCGCTTTTAAGGATAGTGTAAGTGTAAACCTTCCTTACGCCGAAACCGGTAAATTCTTTCCTAAAAGTTTTTCAGTGTATTCTTATGAAATCCAACTCCAACCCGGTGAAGTTCTTAATTTAGAAGTAGAAACCGATTCTACAAAACAATTGGTTTTTATTGAGCTTTTCGAAAAAATCGCTGATACAATCAATAAATTTGAAAAAGTCAAATCTTCAGATTTTCAGAAGAAAACTTTAAGTTTTGAAGCTGAAAAAACAGCGACTTACAAAGTGGTAATCCAGCCGGAAATTGAAGCCACCACTCCATTTGCATTTAAAATGGAGAAAAGTCCTGCTTATTTTTTTCCGGTAGCTTCTGGAGTCAATACTAACGTACAAAGTTATTGGGGCGATAATCGTGATGGTGGTGCAAGAAGCCACGAAGGCATTGATATTTTCGCAAAAAGAGGAACACCTGTGGTAGCGGCTACAAACGGCAGTATTGGCTATACCGGTGAAAAAGGCCTTGGCGGTAAACAGGTTTGGCTACGAGACCGCAAGCGCAATCAGTCGCTTTATTATGCGCATTTAGATAGTATTGCAAATATTACCGGAAGTGTAAAAAGAGGAGATACTTTAGGTTTTGTGGGCAATACAGGAAATGCCAGGACCACGCCGCCACACCTTCATTTTGGTATTTATAAAAGTTACCGTGGCGCGATAAATCCGCTATATTTTGTTTACCAGGCCAATTCACTGCAAACCGAACCCGAGAAATTAGATAATATTCCGCACAAATTGATCGTACAGAGTAGCAGAGCCAATCTTAGAAACAAGCCAACCACGTCAAATTCCAGGATTCTAAGTACTTTGAAAGCTCAGGATACGCTTCAGTTCTTAGGAAAAACCAGTGAGTGGTTTCACGTAAGAACTTTAGGGAATAAAGCCTCTTTTATCCATCACAGTTTGGTTACACCAATAGCCCCCTAACCCCCGAAGGGGGAATTAATCAGATTTTTATGGCGCAGGATTGGGATAAGCTTCGTGAACTTTATTGATCTCTTCTAAAACTTCTTCTGAAAGCTTTACCTCTATACTACCAATATTTTCTTCTAATTGTTTAATGGAAGTTGCACCAATAATATTACTGCTTACAAACGGACGCGTATTCACAAAAGCCAGGGACATTTGCGCGAAATTCAAATTATACTTTTTAGCAATTTCAGCATAAGCTATGGTGGCTTTTACTGCGTGCTCATTTGAATATCTTTTATACTGCGGAAACAAACCTAATCTTGAATTTTCCTGAATTCCGTCTAAATGTTTTCCACTTAAAGTTCCCATTCCTAATGGGGAATAAGGAAATAAACCCACATTTTCACGATGAAGAATTTCAGTTAAGCCAATTTCATCCTTTCTATTCAATAAATTATAAGGGTTTTGTATCGTGATCATTTTTGGAAGATCGTGCTTTCTGCTTTCTTCCAGAAAACGGGAAAGTCCGTAAGGCGTTTCATTAGACAAACCAACCTGCCTTATTTTTCCTTCTTTTACAAACTCATTTAAAGTTTCAAGTACTTCCTGGAAATTTTCTTCCCATTTTTCCTCTTCATCGTGCTCGTAACCTAATTTCCCAAAGAAATTGGTATTTCTTTCCGGCCAGTGAAGTTGATAAAGATCTATATAATCGGTTTGTAATCTCTTCAGGCTTTTATGCAGAGCATCGGTTATAGCTTCCTTAGAAAATCCAAGATTATCCCGAATATGCTCCATAGAATTTCCGGGACCAACTACTTTAGAAGTCAGGATTACATCTTCCCTCTTTCCCGATTTTTTAAACCAGGTACCAATAATTTTTTCGGTACTGCCCTGGGTTTCGGCTTTTCCGGGTATAGAATACATCTCGGCCGTGTCAAGGAAATTTACACCTTTTTCAAGGGCAAATTCAATTTGTTCGTGGCCTTCGGCTTCTGTATTCTGTTCGCCCCAGGTCATTGTTCCCAGGCAAATTTTACTAACTTTTATATCGGTGTTCGGGAGTGTGGTATATTTCATTTATTATATTTCTGCATCGTTATTATTCTTCATTCAGCAATTTAGTAACCTCATCTAATTTTGGTGTTAAAATCACCTCAATTCTTCGGTTTTTTGCTTTTCCTTCAGCAGTTTCATTTGTTGCGATTGGTGCATATTCCCCACGCCCGGCTGCGGTTAAATTCTGCGGATCTATATTATTATTTTCTTTCAAAATTTGAACTATTGAAGTCGCTCTTTTTGTTGAAAGATCCCAGTTATCATTTAAAGGTCCACTTCCGCCATAAGGTACATTATCGGTATGCCCTTCAATCAAAACCGCGATATCGGGATTTTCTGCTAAAACCTGACCTAATTGTTGCACGGCCTGTCTTCCTTCAGCATTTACAGCCCAACTTCCCGAGCTAAATAATAATTTATTCTCCATAGAAACATAGACCTTTCCGTCGCGCTGTTCTACAGTTAAACCTTTACCTTCAAAATTGGTTAAAGCTTTTGAAATTGCATCTTTTAATGCATTCATTTTAGCATCTTTGGCCGCAATTAATTCTTCCAGTTCGTTTACCCTTCTGGAACGTGCATCAAGATCACGTTGTAATTTATCTAACCTTGTTTGCTCCTTTACCAACGCCTGTTCTTTTTCTTCTAATTCAGCTAAAAGTTGACGGTTTTGCCGTGAATTTTCTGCAATCGCTGCCGAGCTGTTTTCCTCTAAGGCATCGTAAGAATTTTTAAGGGTTGCATAGTTCTTTCTAGAGCTTTCCAACTCATCTTTTAGTCGATCCCTTTCAGCAGTAGCTGCAGCATAATCCTTTTTTAATGCTGAATATTCTTCATCTAAATTTCGATATTTATCGAGTTCAGATTGTGTATTTCGGTTTTCGCGTTTTAAATCGGCGTGCCTGCCTTCGAGTTCTTCATATTTTTTTGAGGACACACAGGAGGTCATAATAAGAACTGCTGAAACTGCTAAAACAAGTATTTTTTTCATTTTTATAATTTTAAGTTCAATTATCTTCTAATTTACCGTCATTGCGAGCCAGATAATTATCGGGTGAAGCAATCTGCAACTTGGTAGAGATTACTTCACTTGGTTCGTAATGACGTGCTTTCTAAAAATCTGATTCCAATTCTACCAAAACAGGACAGTGATCGCTGTGTTTGGCCTCGGGTAATATAACGGCTCTTTTTAGTTTTTCTTGTAAAGGCTCGGCCACCAAATTATAATCTATACGCCAGCCCTTGTTGTTGGCGCGGGCATTTGCACGGTAACTCCACCAGGAATAATTATCACCTTCCTCATTAAAATGCCTGAAGGAATCTATAAAACCACTTTTCATAAAATTATCTATCCACTCACGCTCTACAGGTAAGAAACCTGATACATTTTTTAAGCGCACAGGATCGTGAATATCTATAGCCTGGTGGCAAATATTATAATCTCCGCAAATTATTAAATTGGGGAAATCTTGTTTTAACTCATTTACATAATGCTGAAAATCGTCCATAAACTGGAGTTTATGCTCCAAACGGGCAATATTTGTCCCCGAGGGTAAATACAAACTTATAATTGAAAAATCTTCAAAATCGGCACGAATGGTTCTGCCTTCAAAGTCCATATAATCTATGCCGGTGCCATATTCAATATGCAGCGGTTTATGCTTACTTAAAATTGCCACACCGCTGTAACCTTTTTTTTGAGCGGGATACCAGTAATGATAAGGATAGCCGGCTTCTTTAAAATCGTCGAGGTCTAATTGCTCAGGATTTGCTTTTATCTCCTGTAAACAAACCACATCTGGATTTGCCTGTTGCACCCAATCTAAAAAGCCTTTTCTAACGGCAGCTCTAATTCCGTTTACGTTATAGGAAATAATCTTCATTTAAGTCAATTTTCCTCAAAAATAAGGCTAAATGCAAGATTTACAAGCTGGATTGCTGAATTTCCAGTAGCTTTTTAGCCTGCTGAAGATGTCGTTCTTCGTGAGCAAGAATAATTTTAAAAGCAGCATCAAGTTTATAGACAATTTTAGGATTTGCAGGAGAAGATATTACCGAGTTTTGCTCCAGTAAGTCTTCAGAATCTAGGATTTTCTGTTTTAATTTTTCCTGGTGTTCTATAAATCTTTTTAGAATATCTTCTGAAGCTGTATTTTCAGAAGGTTTCCAAATTGAAAAGGTTTTGGTCTTTTTTGAAGTATCAGGTTGTACCGATTTTAAAATAACTTTTCCGAAGAAATTTACCAAAAAACCCAATTTTGCCGTAAATGGTTTTTTATGATTTTTATTTCTCAGCCTATCAATCACCGGGAAATACGACTCATTTATTAAAATCAGATGCTCTAAATTTTGGGCAATACTCCAGGTCTCGGCATCTGGTTTCCTGTGAATTTGGCTTTCACTGAGCTCTCCAAATGTCTTTTTAAACCTGTGCGTAAGTTCATCAAGCCTGTGTGTAAATTCTTGAGTATACACCTTTAAAATTATGATTTAAGTCTATTCTACTATAAAGCGTTTTACTTTTCCTACTTCGCGCGTTCCCATTCTTACTAAATAAACCCCTCGTGCTGCGTAAGACATATCAAGCTCATAAACATAGCCTGTACCGTTATTTTCTACCTGATTTTCTAACATTTTTTGTCCTAAAATATTATGAACCGTAATTCTTAGGGTTTCATCATAATCGGTTTCCATAATTACTCTAAACTGTTTATTTTCTTCTGAAACCACCACCAATTCGGCTTCGTTAAGAATAAAATCTTCAATATCTAAAGTAGAATCGGTAATATTTACTGAATAATCGTGGGTGGTTCCATAATCCATTACTTCACACGGATTATTAAGATCACCGTCAAAACTGGTGTCTCCGGCTCTTATTCGCAGAAGATGTTGCCCTAAAGATGCATCAGCGGGAATACTAAAATTGTAAGAATACCACGTATTAGCATTAGGAATAACTTCAGAAGAGATTACGCGTTCGTCATCGTCAAAAACGGCATCGTCATTAAAATCTATCCACATTGAGAATTGTTCCTTATCCTCTTCAGCAAAGTGAGATTGCACCGAAACGGTAAATTCCCCCTGTGAACGGTCTAAAGTAGCCGAAAGACCAATAAAATCGGCATAACCATTTCCACAGGGAATACGTTCGTTAAGAACATCTTCTAATTCAAAAAACGAAATTCCGTCACCAAAACTACAATCAGAGCCTTCAGGAATACAATCTAAATTAGCTACAGATCTTACACTTGTGTCGTTTCTGGCATCAAAATCGTTCTCCAGTCGTGTGCCGGCGGTAATTCTATAGCTTCCGGAAGGTGAAATATCTGCAGTTTGATTAAAAGTATAAACTTCAAGACCTCCCACTTCCAGCGTGTCATTAAAAACTTCTCTTACCGGTGTGTTATTACCAACCTGGTAAAAAACCGGAATATCCTGTTGTGGTTCGCCTCCAAAATTTTCTATACTCACGGTTATTTCTTCTGAATTTCCTAAGCTCTCACCGGTTTGAGGAGCATCAATTGAAGTTACTCCAACATCGTTTGGCGGCAAATGTCTAACTGAAGTAGTTATTGTATCATTTTCTCTATTTTCATCTCCCTCTAAATTAGTGCTGAAAAGAAATTCGTAGGTTTCTCCAACTTCAGAAAGATCGGCGGTTTCAGAAAAAGTGAATTCTGCAGAGCTTGTTGCTGCAATACTTTCTTCAAAAGTTTCAGTCACTTCAGCACCGCCATTTATGCTATAACTAACTTCAAAATTAGATTGCGCATTTCTACCATAGTTTCTGATTTTAATAGTTATTTCTTCGTTTGTACCTAAACTTGCATCTTGCGGACTAACCAAAGAAACTACACCAAGATTATTATCAAAATCTGGTGCTATCTTAAAAACGCCTACGTGATTTTTCCTTTCCTGGCCTACAAAATACTCACCGTTATGCCAAAAAGTGAGTCCATCTGCCGCGTCTACACTTAAATGCGCATAATCCCCGTAGCGGGAATTGGGATTTGGACTTTCGCCTTCAATAATATTTTGCTCTTCAATAGTCATAATTCCCGGTTCATCATTAAGGTATCTCCCCGTATATCGCAGCGAGGGAAAAACCGGATTTTGCGGATTATCATTTAAAACCGTGTAACCTAGAGCAATATTCCCTTCCGCATCAAGGCCTATACTTCCGCTAAATCGGTCGCTATTATCGGGGGCGTAAGTTCCTTCCTGGTAAACACTCCAGGGACCGCCATCGGTTTGCTGGCGTAATTCATACCAACGTATTCCAGCGTGCTCGGCCGCACTGGGATCTACATCTACCACAAAATTCATAACCACAGCATTATAATTTTGAAATCGTCTGTAAATGGTCATATACATCATTGTAGCCTGTAATACGTCAATTTCGGGAGTATCTTCGCCGGGTTGTGAAAGATTCGAAAAAGAGCCTCCGTCAAATGTGGCTATAAAAGGCGAAACTCCCTCTGCCGCTCCTAATTCTTGTGATTCTGAAATAGTTGAAGCCGAAGGGTTATTCCAGTCTACATCAATAAGCCAGAGCTTTAGATGATCTTCATTAACCCCTGCCCACGAATCGTCTTGTAGAAAGACTATAGGCGAATTTCCCCGAGGAGGTATTTCGTTTCCAATCCCTGAAAAACCGGCCGGACTGTAAAATCCGTTAGTTCTAATACCGGGCAATGGAAATGACATAATTTGGGCAGTTTCCCCGGCCAGCATTTGGTCCCTTTCCAGAGCATACACCACCTGACTTGTGGCGGCGGTCCTGGTATTTTTATTAGTGGTGATATAATAACCGTCTCCCCAAACTGAAATCTTCGGGTAATCTGGCAAAACCCCGTTTGTGGTAAAGCGATAAGTGTACCAACCGTCATTCATTGGGTCTGGACCTTGTGAGACTGCGATTAAAAAACTTTCGGGGGTATCGCTGAACTGTGAAATTATGAACCTATCGGCAAATTCATCGTATAAAATAATAGGGTCTCCAAGGGTTTCATTGGTAAACTCGCCACCAATACTGGCAAGAGAAGCAGGTTCCATAATTCTGTTGCCCGATTTATCGAAAATTGAAAAAGCCGAATTCCATCCGTTTACATAATGGTTTGGCCCCGCAGCCCCGGTAGGATCTGTAGGAGTGGCTTGTGTAGAAGCAGCTTCAAACGTAAAGTTGGGAGCCTTCACAGGGATTTCACCCATTTTTTGCTGAAGCGCTTCATCCTTGGTTTTTGGTAAACCTTTTCCCGGAACAATTTTGTTAATTCCCCGATTTCTTGGATTGTAGATTTTGAATTCTTTTGCCGGCGGAATTAATTTCCTTTTAGACATTGCAGAAGAAGTTACTGCTTTGGCAGAGTCTATATAAACCGGGCCTGCTGTTTCTCTATCCTGACCCAGAAATATAGAATGAAAACCAAAAATTAAAACTAAAAGGAATAAAATTTTCTTCATTGTGATGAGACTTCTTCTTTTACTTTCTAAAAATAATGATTCTATGCGTATCTAAAACAAAAGGAGCGATTAAGTTGATTAATCGCTCCTTTTAATAATTTTAAAAAACACTTTTAAGTTATTTCTTCATCCAGGTCTTAAAATCTATCTCCTGTTCAATAAGTGTCTTAAGCTCTGTAATATCTACGCGTTTTTGGTCCATAGTATCACGGTAACGCACCGTCACTTTTTTATCTTCAAGTGAATCGTGATCTACAGTTATACACAATGGTGTTCCCGCAGCATCCTGCCTGCGATATCTACGGCCAATCGCATCTTTTTCGTCATACTGAACTCTAAAATCCCATTTTAATTCTTCAATAATTTCGTGAGCAAGCTCTGGCAAACCATCTTTTTTAACTAGTGGCAGTACCGCCGCCTTGGTTGGCGCCAATACAGCAGGTAGTTTTAAAACCGTTCTTGTTGTTCCGCCTTCCAGTTCTTCTTCTTTTAATGAAGCTGAAAAAACCGCTAAGAACATTCTGTCTAAGCCAATTGAAGTTTCAATTACATAAGGCACGTAATTTTCTTTTAATTCAGGATCGTAGAAACGTAATTTCTTCCCTGAATGTTCTTCGTGTGCTTTTAAATCGAAATCTGTTCTGGAATGAATTCCTTCTAATTCTTTAAATCCAAAAGGGAAATTAAATTCTATATCGGTAGCAGCATTAGCATAATGCGCCATTTTTTCATGATCGTGAAAACGGTAATTTTCTTCGCCTAAACCTAAAGAAGCGTGCCAATTCTGGCGGGTTTCTTTCCAGTGCTCAAACCATTTTAATTCTTCGCCGGGACGCACAAAAAATTGCATCTCCATTTGTTCAAATTCCCGCTGGCGAAAGATAAACTGTCTCGCAACAATTTCATTTCTAAAAGCTTTTCCTATCTGTGCAATTCCAAAAGGAATTTTCATCCGACCGGTTTTTTGCACGTTAGAAAAATTCACGAAAATTCCCTGGGCAGTTTCAGGACGCAAATATAAGTCTGTAGCAGAATCGGCTGAAGCACCCAGCTTGGTTCCAAACATTAAATTGAACTGCTTAACATCTGTCCAGTTTTTAGAACCCGTTTCGGGACAGGCAATTTCCAACTCTTCAATTAGCGCTTTAACATCGGCCAAATTTTCATCGGTAAGTGATTTGGCAAGGCGCTCAAGAATTTCTTTCTCCTCTTTTTTATAACGAATAACCCTGGGGTTGGTACTTACAAATTCTTCTTCATCAAACTTATCTCCAAAACGTTTCCTTGCTTTTGCAATTTCCTTTTGTGCTTTTTGATTGATCTTTTCAGCATAATCTTCAACCAAAACATCGGCCCGATATCGTTTTTTAGAATCTTTATTATCAATTAAAGGATCGTTAAACGCATCTACGTGACCCGAAGCCTTCCAGGTGGTAGGGTGCATTAAAATCGCCGCATCTAAACCAACGATGTTTTGGTGCAACTGCACCATACTTTTCCACCAGTAATCTTTGATGTTTTTCTTTAATTCAGCCCCATTTTGCCCGTAATCGTAAACAGCACTAAGTCCGTCGTAAATTTCGCTCGATGCAAAAATATACCCATACTCTTTAGCATGGGATATTACATTTTTAAAAAAATCTTCTTGTTTTGCCATAGCACAAAAATAAAAAAACCGCCCTGATAAACAGCAGGGCGGCCTTTGAATTTTAAGTTTTAATTATCTTAGGTTAAAAGATGCTGTTCCCAGTAAAATCGCATCGGCATATACGTAAACTTTATAAGTACCTTCCAGCAATCTATTTTCGTTGGTATTAGCTAACAAACACACATCCAACTCGTTGTTTTCGTAATAAACTTTAGAAGCCGCGCTATATACCATAGGCCCGCCTTCGTGTTCTACCACAATTTCATCACCTACCAATTCATTTTCAGGATTATAAACCTGCACATACATATTCCTTTCTCCCGGCCCGGCAAGATCATTAGCCGTTATAGTAAAGCAAGTTCTAATTTGGTCTATTCTTCGGGTTCTGTCGTTTTCTACCAGTTTACCACTATTTCTTACAATAACTCCTTCCCCACGTAAATTGGTGACTTTAAGCTGCGCTGCCCGATCTACTTTGTTAGAAAGATCCTGGTTGGTAGTTTGTAAAGAATCTGAAACCCTGGTTCTTTCCTGTAGAATTATGTTAGTACTGTCTAAAGTTTGAGACATCATTTGGTTTTGGCGGTTTAGACTATCTACCACTCTAAATAAACGATCTTTCTCGGATTTTAAATTGCTAATTTCCCTGCGATAGCGAGAAATTAAAACCAGGTTGGCTTCATTATCTTCTACTGAATCCAGTAAACGCTCTATTCTATTCCTGGCATCTACCAGGTTTTGATCCATCACCTGATTTTCATCTATGGCCTCATCGTATTTCTTAATTAGATCATTAAGCTCGTCTTCTATTACCTCTTTCTCCTTGGTAAGAATTGCTTTATTCTCTTTCTCTTCGTTATAGAATTTAATTGTATAGATACCTAAGGCCAGTAAGGCCACAGCTAACACTCCGGTTAAAATCTTAAGCGCGGTGTTGTTTTTCTTTTCGGTCATCATATTAATAAATTTTGTTTGTAAATTTAGGAGTTTAATAAGGTAAACAGCAAGGACTTAACAAATGTTTCACGATTTAGCAAACCTATTCTATCCTGCAGTATGTAACTGCTGTGACAGCCCTTTGTTAAAGACAGAAAAAGTAATTTGTACTTCCTGTTTACATAAACTCCCAACCACTAATTATCACCTTGATAACGAAAACCTTAGCAAAAAAGTATTTTCTGCCCGTTTACCTCTAGAAAATGCAACTTCCCTACTTTATTTTAAAAAGAAAGGAATGGTGCAAAATCTTATTCATAATCTTAAGTATAAAAAGCAGGAAGAGGTGGGAGCCTTCCTGGGATCCTGGCTGGGAGAAGAACTGGCATCACATCCCGCGTTTAAAAAAATTGATTGTGTAATCCCAGTTCCACTTCATCGTATAAAATTAAAACAAAGGGGATACAACCAGGTTACCGGCTTTGGACAGGAACTCGCCAAAAAATTAGATACCGAATTTATTGAAAACGTTCTGGTAAAAAAATCTGGTTCACGCACCCAAACCTTTAAAAAACGTCTTGGCCGGTGGGGCAGTATTGATGCTACATTTATAATAGAAAATTCAGAAATAGTAGAGAACAAACATATCCTGTTGGTAGACGATTTGGTGACCACGGGAGCTACTTTGGAAGCTTGCGGCAATAAGTTACTGGAAATTAAAAACACTAAATTAAGTATAGCGACTATGGCAATTACCGATTGATACTCACGTTAAAACCTAAAATAATTGTTTCTTTGCCTTTAGATTTCATTTTTAAATTATGCTGAAAAGAATTCCGGGAATTTTACTTGTGGTTGCTCTACTTTTGCTGTGTGTGCGATGCGCTAAAAAAGGAATGCCTGAAGGGGGCCCTGAAGACGAAGAACCGCCAAAATTTATTAGGGCAAACCCAGAAAATTACAATACTAATTTCTCTGCAGAAGAAATCAGGATTTTCTTTAACGAATATGTGAAGTTAGAAGATGCACGCCAACAAATAGTAATTTCGCCTCCAATAGAACCACGGCCCACAATTATTCCAATGGGTACGGCACGTAAAGATGTACGTATCCAAAATATGGATTCTCTTCAGGAAAATACTACTTATACCATAAATTTTGGAAAAAGTATTGTAGATAATAACGAGGGCAACCCATTACCATATTTTAAATATGTTTTCTCCACCGGTGACTACCTGGACTCTTTAAAAATTTCTGGAACTATAAAAGACGCTAATTTGAAAGCTCCAAACGAATTTATTTCTATTTTTTTATATGAAGTAGATTCAACTTTTTCAGATTCCCTGGTCTACAAACAAACTCCAAGATATATAACTTACACGTTAGATAGTAGCGTAAATTTTGAACTGGAAAACCTTAAGGAAGGCACGTACCAGATTCTTGCAGTAGAAGACAAAAACGATAATTATAATTTTAATCCTAAGAACGAAAAAATAGGGTTTATTGAAGATTATATCACGCTACCTACAGATTCTACTTACCAAATCACCATCTTTACAGAAGAACTGGAATTTGAGCCTAAAAGACCAAAACTCCTAAAAGGAAATCAAATTTTATTCGGTTACGAAGGGAAAAAAGGAGTAGATAGTGTAGAAATTAATTTATTAACCCCAGAACCTGAAGGTTTTAAATCCAGAATTGTAAAAGATAGAAAAACCGATACACTTTACTATTGGTATAATATTCGTCCCGAATACGACAGCCTTTCTTTTGAAGTAGTTAGCCCTACCCGCCGTGACACCCTATTCACAAAAATAGCAGAAGCCGACCGTGATTCCCTAAATATTACCACAGAACCTTCTGGCGGAATAGGGTTTGGCCAGGATTTTAAGTTGAAAGCCAACACTCCAATTACAAATTTTAACCGGGAGCTTATTAGTATTCGGGATGGAGATTCAGTAATTGTTCCTTTTAATGCTGAAATGCGCAGGTTGGAAAACGAAATTGTAATTTCTTTTGAAAAAGAAGAAAGCACCGATTATCGCGTAACTGCTTTACCCGGTGCTATTACCGATCTTTTTGAAGAAACCAACGATACCCTTCAGCAAAGTTTAAATACCAAATCTTATGCAGATTATGGCAGTATTATTCTAAGGCTTCAGAATGTTAATCGATTTCCGTTGCTGGTTCAGCTTACTAATGAAAAAGGAGAAGTACAGACAGAAAAATATTCTAATGGCGATACCAATTTACATTTTCAGTATTTAAAGCCCGGTAAATACCTTATTCGGGTAATTTTTGATGATAATGAAAACCGAAAATGGGATACCGGAAATTACTTAAAAAGAATTCAACCGGAAGAAATTCAATATTATCGGGATACTATAGATGTTAGGTCTAATTGGGATATGCCAGAGACTTTTACTTTAGAGTAAATTCATCGCGATCCTGGAGAAATTTTAACTGCCCACGCGTTTCCTCAAGATGTTTTTTATCTAGCGTAATTTCTTTTACAAAAGGTTCTTCGCGGTACAGCTCTGTAAGATTTTTTCCCAAACAATCGTAAGCTGCTGTGTGGCCATTATACTCGTAGCCATCACCGTCATTTCCGGTACGATTAACGCCAATACAGTAACTCATATTTTCTATAGCCCGGGCTTTTAATAGTGTATCCCACGCAAAAACACGCTTGCTTGGCCAGTTGGCAACATAGATCAAAAGGTCATAATCTTCGGTATTTCTTGCAAAAACAGGAAAACGAAGATCATAACAAACCAGCGGACAAATTTTCCAGCCTTTATAATCAACAATTAATCTATCTTTTCCGGCGGTATAGGTTTTATCTTCTTTAGCAAGCGTGAACGTATGTCGTTTATCGTAGATTTTATAACTTCCGTCAGGAAAAACAAAGAAAAGCCGATTGTAGAAATTATCATTTTCAGAAATAATCACGCTTCCGGTAACTGCAGCGTCTTTCAATTTTGCCATTTCACGCATCCAGTTTAGCGTTAAACCATCGGTTTTTTCGGCTAATTTACTGGCGTTCATACTAAACCCGGTAGTAAACATTTCCGGAAGAATAATAAGATCAATTTCTTCTGAAAGTGCTTTAATTTCTTTTGAAAAAAAGCTGCGATTAGCCTGGGGATCTTCCCATTTTAAATTTGCCTGAATTAGTGCGGTGTTTAATTTCTGTGCCATATTCAAAATTACCAAATTTTAAATATCTGCTGCTAAATCCTTGTTAAACAATTGTAGAAAACTCACATAATGGATAGTTTTAATCTGTAAAATAGCTAATTATGAAAGTACAAGCCTTACTAAATAAAGATTCTTATTCTAAAGCTACCGGCCGCGGGCTTCTTGCAGGAGTACTTGGCGGACTTGCCGGTACAGCGGTAAAAAGCCTGGTTGAACATTTTCTACCGGTTAGAAAAATAGAGCAACGTTCTGCCCAAATTAAAATTGTAGACGATCTTTCTACAAAAATCACCGGGTCTCCTATAAGTGTTAATAATGAAGAATTGGCCGAGCAATTAGTAAATTTCCCTATGGGTGCCAGCGTTGGGGCTGCTTATGGTTTTGGAAAGAAAGACAACGAAGAATTAAATATTAGGGATGGGATAATTTTAGGTGGTTCTACCTGGATTTCAACACACGAAACTTCGCTTCCTATGATGGGGCTGGAGCCTAAGCCTACAGATGTGCCCATTAAAATGCAAATGAACGAGCTGTTTGCCCACGTACTGTTTGGAATTACCACTGAAGTTGTTAGAAGTACCGTTCTTAAAAGACTGAATGAAAGAAATTAATTCTCCAGACTTTTCAACATTTTTCTAATCCTGTCTTCCAGTTTTTCTGAAGATAATTTTTCTCGTAACCTGTCGGTAATAATGGGGAAAGAAAACGGCGTTGGTTTTTCGCAGTTTTTCCAAATGATATTTTGATGCTGAATGCGTTCTAAAGCAAATCTTAATCGGCCTTCTTCCAACTGGTGCTCAAAAGTCTCCCTGAAAGATTGCAAATACAATAAATTATCGTCCTCATAATCTTTAAAAACGCTAAATAGCAACTGCGAACTGCTTTGCAAATGTTTACTTTTAATCAGTTTATTCGGGTAACCGGTAAAAACCATCCCGGCAATTACTGCAATATCCCTGAATTTTCGCCTGGCCATTTCTGTAGCGTTTAAACTTTTATAAAGATCATCCATAAGGAATTCTGCGGAAAAAAGATCGTTATCCAAAACTTGCTGCATATCAATTTCCTGGTCTGAGAGCAATTCAAAGCCATAGTCGTTAAAAGCAATACTAAAGGAAATTGGAGAAAGCAAACTGATGCGATACGCCAGTAAACTTCCCAAAGCCTCGTGTACAAATCGACCTTCAAACGGGTAAAAGATTGCGTGATAACCTTCCCTGGTTTTAAAAGTTTCAATTAAAAACTCATCCTGCTTTGGAATAATAGATTCTTTTTGCTGCCTTTCCAAAATTGGCTGTAAAGCTTTTAATTCTTCTGATTTTTCCGAAGAAACTGCAGAAGTAGAAGCAGAAGCGGCATACATTTCTTCCCGAAGCAATTCACTCATCTGCGCGGAAAATGCCATTCTACCGCCCATCCAACTGGGGACTTTAGAAGTCTTTTTCTTCGATTTTCTAACTAAAACCTGCATACTTTTAATTCGCACTAATTCCAGGTTTCTACCGGCAAAGGTAAATACGTCTCCGGGCGTTAGTTTGGAAATAAACCATTCTTCAATTGTACCAATATAACCGCCTTTTAGGTATTTTACACTTAAAACCGCATCGCTCACAATCGTTCCAATCTGCAAACGGTGGCGCATTGCAATCCCACGGTTATTTACTTTAAAAAGTCCGTCTTCTTCAATTTCAATTTTCTTGTATTCATCATAAGCCTGCAAACTCTGGCTACCTTTAGTTACAAAATTCAAGATCCATAACCATTCATCTTCAGTAATTCCCTGGAAACAAAACGTAGATTTAATTTCCGGCCAGATTTCCTTCGGAAAAAACCCATTGGAAACCGCTAAAGTTGTGAGGTATTGCATCAGAACATCAAAACTTAACAAATACGGAATTCTATCTTCCACGGCAGTCTTCTGTACCGCTTTTTGTAAAGCTGAAGCTTCAATAAGTTCTATAGCGTGAGTGGGTAAGAAATAAATTACACTTTCTTTTCCAGGTTGGTGGCCGCTTCTGCCTGCTCGTTGTAAAAACCTGGCCACACCCTTAGGCCCACCAATTTGAATAATGGTTTCCACAGGGGCAAAATCCACTCCCAAATCAAGGCTCGACGTACAAACCACAGCTTTTAAAGTTTCATTTCTAATGGCCTGTTCCACCCAAAGCCTGGTTTCCTTGTTAATACTGCCGTGGTGCATTGCCACTTCCCCGGCAAACTCCGGATATTTATGCATTAATTTCTGAAACCATAATTCACATTGCGAGCGAGTATTGGTAAAAAGCAACGTATTTCTGGAATTCTTTATAATCGGCACTACCTCATCAATCAAGTGTAAACCCAAATGCCCACGCCAGGGAAACTTTTCCATTTTCTCTGGAATAATAGATTTTACGCTGATCTTCTTCTTCAAGTTCGCTCTTATCAATACCGAATTTTGGAAGGCTTCTGAATTAGGACCGAGTAAAACTTCCCGCGCCTGTTCTAAATTCCCAATCGTGGCTGAGATTCCCCAAATTCTTAAATTTTTTGAAACCGTTTTTAAACGAGATAACGCCAGTTCCATTTGCACACCTCGTTTTGTGCCCAGTAATTCGTGCCATTCGTCAACCACCACGGCACTTAGGTTTTTAAAAGTTTTATCGTAGTTTTTTGAAGAAAGTAATAATTGCAAACTTTCTGGAGTAGTAATCAGCAAATCGGGCATTGATTTCTTTTGCGCAGCCCGAACTTTTTGCGGGGTATCTCCTGTGCGAATTCCTATAGTTAAACCACTTCCAATTTCATCAGCAAATCGTTGCGCCGATTGTTCAATTTCCACTGAAAGAGCACGAAGTGGTGTAATCCAAATTGCTTTTAAACCTTTTTTCTGCTTTGTTTTATAATCCGGGTTTTTCTTTAAATAATCCAGCACTATAGGCACCCAAAGTGCATAGGTTTTTCCACTTCCTGTGGGCGCGTTTAAGAGTCCGTTTTTCCCTTGCAAAAAAGCCGTCCAGGTTTGTTTCTGAAAAGCAAAAGGTTTCCACCCCTGGTTAGAAAACCAGGTTTCAGCAATTTCAGTAAGTTGATTTCTATTCATGTTTTAATCCTTCCGTATTAGTCCGGTATTAAATCCCGCAACTCACCCAGCGTATTTGCTTCGTGTATATTTTTATCGGTTCGCCAGCGTACCATTCTTGGGAAACGGGTTGCTACTCCACTTTTATGGCGTTTGGATTCTGCAATTCCTTCAAAAGCGATTTCAAAAACATGGTGTGGAGTTACGCTTCTAACTGGGCCAAACCTCTCTAAAGTGTTTTTCTTGATCCAATTATCCAGTTTTCTAAATTCGGCATCGGTTAAACCGGAATAGGCTTTGGCAAAAGTCACCAGTTCCTTTTTATCATCGTCCCACAACCCGAAAGTATAATCTGTAAATAAATTGCTTCGTCTACCGTGACCACGCATGGCATAAGTGAGCACTGCATCTACTGTAAGCGGATCTACTTTCCACTTCCACCAGTCGCCTTTTTTTCTTCCTACTAAATATGGCGAATCCAATCTTTTTAGCATTAATCCTTCCGATTTTTCTTCTCGCGCACGCTCTCTTTCTTCGGCTACTTCAACCCAGTTTTTAAAAGAAATTCGTTCAGATAAATGCAAGGGAATTTCCTCAGCAGCAACTTCAGCATAAAGCTTCTCCAGAATTTTTCTCCTTTCTATAAACGGCTCGGTTCTTATATCTTCTCCTTTCCATTCCAAAACATCGTAAGCCTTTAAAATTACGGGAGTTTTTTCCAGTAATTTTTTACTGATATTTTTCCTTCCAATTCGGGTTTGCAGATCTTTAAAGGTCCCAATTTTGCCATCTGGAAAAGGTAATATTTCGCCGTCTATTACCGTTCCATTAGGAACTTTACCTACGAAATCTTCAAATTCAGGATATTTATCGGTGACCAGCTCTTCCCCACGGCTCCAAACAAAAAGTTCGTCATTTCTAACAATCACCTGGGATCGGATGCCATCCCATTTATGCTCTGCACTCCAATTGGCTACATCTCCCAAGTCTTCAACTTCTCCATCTATTGCGTAGGCCAGGTAAAACGGGTAAGGTTTTGATAAATAATCTTCTTCGTTTTCTTCTAAAATCAGTTTTTTAAAAGTGGTTTTTTCAGGTTTCCAGTTACCCATCATCTTATAGGCAAGAATATCTTCGTCGATATCAGTTGCCTTTGAAAGTGAACGTGTCATTAATTTTTGACTTACTCCTATTCGAAAACTTCCGGTGATAAGTTTAGTGAAAACAAAGCGTTCGTAATAATTAAGTGCAAGCCAGTTTTTATGTAAATAGTTCCTTTTCTCTGCTTCGGTTTTAGGTTTTAATTCCAGTATTTCCTGAAGAAATTGATTCAGACTTTTTTCTGAAGATTCTTCTGCCGATGGAATCACCAGCGCGATTGTTTCGGCCAGATCGCCTACAATGTGATAGGATTCTTCAAATAACCACAAGGGAATATTGGCAAGTTCTGATGCCCATTGACGCATTAAAGTGGTGTTTACAGGTCTTGGCGGGCGGCGATGTGATAAAATAGCGATGGTCCAAACCTTGTCTTTTTCTTCGGCATTTTTAAAATAATGCGTTAAGGCCTCAACTTTTAAAGTGGTTTTGTTGGTGCTGTCCAGGGTTTTTATAAGCTCTGCAAAGTCCTTCATTTTAGTTTAGTTTATTTACTTCTCGACCGCTTTCGAAGTGACAAAGCATTTAGTTTTCGATTTCTTTTTTCGATTCTTCCTCTCCCATTTCCCCTTCATATTGTGTTTCTTCAGTTCGGGCATCATAGCCTAATTCTCTTAAATAGCGGGAGAAAATATCGGTATAACCGTGAGTACAGATAACTTTTTCGGCCCCGGTAGCTTTTATAGATTTCAAAAGTCCCTGCCAATCGCAATGATCAGACAAAACAAAACCACGATCTATAGCACGTCTTCTTCGGGCTCCGCGAAATGTCATCCAGCCACTTGCAGAAGCTGTAACATAAGGCACCATTTTCTTAATCCAGGGACTGCCGTGGGCACTTGGAGGAGCCACCACGATACTTCCTTTAAATTCATTCTTTTTGGTATCACGGGTAACCCTCGTAGTTTCGGGCATTTCAGATAAAGGGCGAATCACCTCTGTCATATTTTCTATAGCGCCATGAGTGTAAATTTTACCGATAGAAGTGTCAAGATGTTTCAGTAAACGCTGTGCTTTTCCGAGGGAATATCCAAAGATCACAGAGGTTCTACCGTCTTCCTTATTTTGCTGCCACCATTTATTAATTTCGGTAAAAACTTCCGCTTGCGGCTGCCATTTAAAAGCAGGCAAACCAAAAGTACATTCGGTGATAAATGTGTGGCATTTTACCGGTTCATAAGGCACCGCTACACCATCGTCTTCATCTTTATAATCGCCGGTAAAAACCCAAACTTCGCCTTTATATTCTACCCTAATTTGCGAAGAACCAATAATATGCCCGGCGGGATGAAGGGAAAATTTTACGCCATTAATGCTAAAAGTTTCATTCCATTCTTTCCCGGAAACTTCAATTTCACCCAGGCGATGCTTTATAATAGGAACATTGCTGTGATGCGTAATATATTTTTTATGCCCCCACCGAGAATGATCGGCGTGGCCATGGGAAATAATAGCTTTGTCTACCGGTTTCCAAGGGTCCAGATACACATCTGCAGCTTCGCAGTAAATTCCTTTTTTATTAAAAGCCAGTAATGGTGGTTTCATTTTTTGAGTACTTAAAATGAAATTACCGAAAATGAAAGGCTTAAAAAAGGGATTAAGAAAAGATTAGCGATTGATGAAATCCTAAACTTTTAAAAGTTTTTTGATGAATTTTATTTTAAGCTTTAAGTATATTTGCAGTACCAAAATATTAAAAATGTCATTTTCAGATTTATTTGATTCGGGGGAACATCTTCGCAACATTAACCATTTTGCATCTATTGTAAACCTGGCGAGTGTAGATGGAAAAATCAATGAAAAGGAACGTGTTCTTTTAGAGCGTTTTGCCCGTAAACTAGATATAAGCGAACAGGAATATAAAATGGTGATTAAACGCCCGGCTGAATTCCCTATTAACTCTTATAATAGTGCCGAAAAACGTTTAGAGCGGTTGCACGACCTCTTTAAGATTATTTTTGCCGATAACGAAATAGATAATGAAGAAGAAACCCTCATTAAACGTTATGCTATAGGTCTTGGTTTTTCAAGTGAAAATGCAGAAAAAATTATAAAAAGATCTATCCAGATTTTTAGCGGTCAACTTAATTTTGAAGATTACCAGTATTTACTGGATAAATAAGATTAAAATATTGAATAATGGCCTAACTGAAAATTATATCACTTTTCTATTAGGCCATTATCTCTATCCATATGTCTGCATAAATTCTTCAGCTTTCTCTACCATATTTTTACTTCCGCAGAAAAATGGCGCACGTTGGTGTAATTCTGTAGGTTGAATATCCATAATTCGACTAAAACCATCGGTGGCCTTACCTCCCGCCTGTTCCACGATAAAGGCCATAGGATTACATTCATATAATAATCTCAGTTTTCCGTTGCTGGCTTTAGAACTTTTAGGATAAATAAAAATTCCGCCTTTAATCATATTCCGATGAATATCTGAAACCATAGAACCAATATACCTTGATGTATAGGGACGGTCTTCTTTTTCTTCTTGGCAGTACTTTATGTATTTCTTTACACCATCGGGAAAATGCACATAATTACCCTCATTCATAGAGTAAATCTTCCCGTCTTCCGGAAATTTCATATCGGGATGTGATAAATACCAAGATCCCAGCGCGGGATTGAGGGTGAACCCATTCACTCCGCAGCCCGTGGTATAAACCAGCATCGTAGAAGTCCCATAAATAATATAACCGGCAGCCACCTGTTTATTGCCGGGTTGTAAAAAATCTTCTTTTGTAACTGGGGTTCCGATTGGAGTCACACGACGATAAATAGAAAAAATAGTTCCAACAGATACATTTACATCAATATTGGAGCTTCCGTCTAGCGGATCCATAAGCACCACATATTTATTTCTATTATCGTTATTTTTACCTGAAATAGTTATAAAATCGTCGTTTTCTTCGGAAGCAATTCCACAGACAATTTCACGATTTATCAGGGTTTGAATAAAAGTCTCATTTGCATAAACATCTAGTTTTTGCTGATCTTCTCCCTGGATGTTGGTATCTCCATGCAAGCCTAAAATATCTACTAAGCCTGCTTTATTCACTTCGTGATTTACCACTTTAGCCGCCAGGCGTAAGGACCTAATTAAGCGGGAAAGTTCACCCGAAGAATAAGGAAATGCTTCCTGATTTTCTATTATAAATTCGCCTAAAGTCTGATTTTTCTTAACCATTATGTACTAATATCGTTAGTTGCGTCAAAATTATTCATTTTATTTAGTTACTAAAACGTTTTCGTAAAAATTATATTGAATTTTACGAAATTTTAATACAACCTATTTTCAGACTTTACTTACTAATTTTTTCAGCGGATATTTTATGAAATCCCTAATTTGAAATTTCAATCTTTACTTTTGTAACGAAAACAAATTAAAAAATGGAATTTACAATTAGAAAAGCAAGGCCAGAAGATATGTCAGCGGTTATAGAACTTATACAGGAACTGGCTGAATTCGAAAAAGAGCCCGAGGCAGTAATTATTACTGCGGAAGACCTGAAAACAGATGGTTTTGGGGAAAATCCGTCGTTTACCTGTTTTGTAGCCGAAGCTGCAGGAAAGATTGAAGGAATGGCATTATGCTATTTTAGATATTCTACCTGGAAAGGAAAAACCGTACACCTCGAGGATCTGGTAGTAAGAGAGAATATGAGAGGCAAAGGTTTAGGAAATGCCCTTTATAAACGTGTGATTCAATTTGCGAAAGAAGAAGGTGTAAAACGTACCGAATGGGTGGTTTTAGACTGGAATACCCACGCACGTGATTTTTACAGCCGTAGTGGTGCCACTGTTTTTACCCATTGGTGTACTGTGCAAATGGAAGAGCAAGCAATGGACAAATTTCTCGAGAAAACACGTTAATAATACGCTAAGCCTATATAATTAGCCCTTTTTATTAAAATCTATTCCTACTTTTGTAGAAATACCAGACTTATGGAATACGTTATACGCGAAGCTAAGCGGGAAGATATGCCCGCGGTTTTGGAACTTATTAAAGAACTTGCTTCTTACGAGGGTGCAGCAGATGAGGTTCAAATTCACGTAAGTGATTTGGAACATGAGGGTTTTGATGAAGCCAATTTTAAATGTTTTGTCGCAGATGTAAAAGGTAAAATTGAAGGGATGGCGCTGGTTTATTTTAGGTTTTCTACCTGGAAAGGCCGTACCGTTCACCTGGAAGATCTAATTGTTAGAGAAAGTATGCGGGGCACAGGTCTTGGCGGTGCTCTTTATAAAAGAGTCGTAAAATATGGCCACGAAAATAGCGTTAAAAGAGTAGAGTGGGTAGTTTCTGAAGGGAACAAAAATGCCCAGGAATTCTATGAAAATACGGGAGCAGACATCAAGAAAAACTGGTACACCGTGCATATGGATGAAACCGGAATTCAGAAAAACATCGATTAAATTTTTATGAAGGTTTTTAAGTTTGGAGGCGCATCGGTAAAAGATGCGGCAGGAGTAAAAAATGTTCAAAATGTATTAGAGAAAACCGGTAACGGCCCTAAAGTGATCGTGATTTCGGCGATGGGAAAAACCACCAATGCGCTGGAAATTGTTATTAAAGATTATCTTTTTGAAAAGCAAATTCCCGAAAGCCTACAAGCGGTTGAAGATGCACATTTTGAGATAATAAACGAACTTTTTGCGGAAATTAAATCCCCGGTTTTCAATAAAATAAATACACTTTTTACTGAACTTAGAAATTTTCTTCAGCATAATAAGTCTGAGCAGTACGACTTTGTTTACGACCAGGTAATATGCTATGGTGAGTTGGTTTCTACTACCATAGTTAGTGAATATCTCAATTCCCAAAACATAGCAAATAACTGGCTTGATGCGAGGCATCTTGTTAAAACCGATAGTGTTTACCGGGATGCCGGTGTAAATTGGGAAGATACCCACGAAGCAATTCAAACCAATCTAAATATAAGCCAGGTAAATATTACGCAGGGCTTTATTGGTTCAGATCCCAATAACTTTACCACCACGCTTGGTAGAGAAGGTAGTGATTATACCGCGGCAATTTTCGCTTATTGCTTAAATGCTGAAAATGTAACTATTTGGAAGGATGTTCCCGGAGTTTTAAATGCCGATCCTCGAGAATTTCAAAACCCGGAGTTACTTCAGCAAATTTCTTATGAAGAAGCTATTGAATTAGCATTTTATGGAGCGTCGGTAATTCACCCAAAAACTTTACAACCACTTCAACAAAAAGAAATTCCGCTTTTTGTAAAACCCTTTTTAAATCCCGAAAGCGAAGGTACCAAAGTTGGAAAAGGGCAACTTATTTTTCCTGAAATTCCTTGTTTTATCGTTAAAAAAGACCTGGTTTTAATTTCACTTTCCACACTGGATTTTTCCTTTATGGTAGAAGAAAATATCAGTGAGGTTTTCAGGCTTTTTCATCAATATCAAATGAAGGTAGATTTAATTCAAAATTCTGCGATTAGTTTTTCGGTTTGTGTAGACAATAAATTTAACCTGTTAGAAAAATTAATTCAGCATTTAAAAGCCAGGTTTAAAGTGAGTTTTGTGCCAGGAGTTTCCCTTTTTACCATTCGGCATTTTAACGATGAAGCGATTAAAAGCCTTGAAAAAGATAAAGAAATACTGCTAAAACAGCTTACCCATAACACGCTTCAAATTGTAACCCGAAACTAAATTTATATGGGAATTGTAAGTGCCAGGGAAGTTGCCAAAGTAATGAACCTCCAAAAACTAGGTCTGTTTGGAACCTCAATAGGTTGGTTAATTCTTCGAACTACTAAACTTTCCAGGTTAAATAAAGAATACCAGAAAAGAAAAAACTTAAATGGAATTGATTTTATTGATTCAATTTTAGAAGGTTTTGAAATAGATTTTGAAATTCCCGAGAAAGATTTAAAAAGAATTCCCAAATCTGGTGCATTTATTACCATTTCTAATCATCCTCTTGGCGGAATTGATGGAATGATTTTAATGAAATTATTACTACACCAGCGCCCCGATTATAAGGTAATTGCTAATTTTCTTTTGCATCGTTTAGACCCGTTACGGCCTTATATTATGCCGGTGAATCCTTTTGAAGACCATAAGGATGCAAAGTCTAGTTTAGGCGGAATTAAAGAAGCGATTTCTCATTTAAAAGAAGGCCACGCCCTGGGTATGTTTCCGGCAGGCGAAGTTTCTACCTATAAAGACGAGAAACTTATTGTAGACAAGCCCTGGGAACCTGCTGCAATGAAACTTATTCAAAAGGCAAAAGTTCCGGTTGTCCCTATTTATTTCCACGCTAAAAATTCTACTTTTTTCTATAAGTTGGCTTCTATGAGCGATATTTTGCGTACCGCCAAACTTCCCAGCGAAATGCTTACCCAAAAAAGAAGAAAAATTAAGGTGAGAATTGGTAATCCCATTTTGGTAGAAGACCAATTAGAACATTCAAATTTAGAAGCTTTCACTGCATTTTTACGTCGGAAAACCTATATGCTGGCCAACGTTTTTGAAAAGAAAAAACTTTTTGAGAAAATACCCAAACACCTAAAACTTCCAAAATCTCCCAAAAAAATTGCAGCAGAAACGGCGCAGGCACTTATGGAAATAGAGGTAGAAAACTGCCGCCAAATGGACAAGCGGTTACTCTCCAGTAAGAATTACGAAGTTTTCCTTGCAAAAAAAGAGGTGATTCCGCATATCGTAGCCGAGCTTGGAAGGTTACGGGAAATAACTTTTAGGGCAATTGGTGAAGGCACCAACAATGCTACCGACCTTGATAAATTTGACGAATATTATTACCACTTGTTTTTATGGGATAATGAAGCCAAAAAGGTAGCCGGTGCTTACCGTATGGGTATGGGAAATGAAATTTATGCCCGGCACGGGATTGATGGGTTTTACCTACAGGAATTATTTAGGTTTGAGCCAGAATTGCATAAAATGATGAGCCAGTCTATAGAAATGGGTCGCGCATTTATCATTAAAGAATATCAGCAAAAACCAATGCCGCTCTTTTTACTTTGGAAAGGGATTGTACATTGTACCCTACGTTTTCCCGAGCATAAATACCTTATTGGTGGCGTGAGCATTAGTAATAAATTCTCAAATTTCTCTAAATCTTTAATGATCGAGTTTATGAAATCTCATTATTTCGATCCAAATGTGGCGCAATATATTAAACCGAAAAAAGAGTTTAAAGTAAAACTAAAAGACGCCGATAAAGATCTTGTTTTTGACGCCAGCGATGCCGATCTCAATAAATTCGATAAAATTATTGATGAAATTGAGCCAGAAAATATGCGTTTACCGGTTTTAATTAAAAAATACATTAAACAGAATGCAAAAGTAGTAGCCTTTAATGTAGACCCACTTTTTAATAATGCGGTAGATGGATTAATGTATATAAAAATTGAAGATTTACCTGAAAGCACCGTAAAGCCGGTGATGGAAGAGTTTCAGAAAGAACTGGAAGAAAAATTTAATTCAATACATTAAGCTGTTAATTTCATGTTATTCTGAAGCATTCATTATGAAGGTTTTTAATTCATCCTTATCTTCAAACTGATTAAAATTTAAAGAAAAAATGGAAAAGATATTGATAGCCGGTTCTACCGGACAAACAGGAAAAAGGGTTATTGAAATTTTAAATAATACCGAAAATTTTAAGCCAATCGCAATGATTCGTAAAGAGGAACAGAAGCAAATCTTTGACGATATGGATGTTGAAAGCGTGATGGCAGACCTTGAAGGTGATATAGAACACGCTTTTAAAGGAATTGACCGGGTAATTTTTGCAGCAGGTTCTGGTGGTAGCACCGGCCCTGACAAAACCACGGCGGTAGACCAGGAAGGTGCTAAAAAAATGGTTGATGCTGCTAAGAAATTCAACGTAAAAAAATTCATCATGCTTAGCGCGATGGGAACCGATAAGCCGGAAGAAGGTGGAGACCTTGAACATTACCTGAGAGCCAAAAAAGAAGCCGATGATTATTTAGTAGATAGCGGAATTGTTTATACTATCGTTAGGCCAGGTGCTTTGACTGATGATATGGGGCTTGCCAAGGTAAAATTAGACTTAAAACTGAATGAACGTGGAGAAATTTCACGTGATGATGTTGCCTTTTTACTGGTGATGTGCCTTGCCGATCCTTTAGGAAAAAATATGGCATTCGAGGCGCTGGAAGGAGAAGAATCTATTAAATCTGCTCTTATTGAATTGAGCCAGAATAATTAATAAAGAGATCAAATTATAAAATGCTGTTTGATAATTTCAAATATTAGATCCCCGATCCAAAACCGGGGCAGGCTCTGAAACAAGTTCAGGATGACGTTTAAATTACAAACAGCATTTTTTGTTTTATAGATTATCATTCACAAATTTTTCACACCAGGCTTTAATTTCATTCCTGGTGGTTTTAAAAGTCTTCTGAACTTCTTCTTCAGAACCTTCTACTTTTGAAGGATCTTTAAAATTCTGATGTAATCTCACTGCATTTTCCGAAGGAATAAACGGGCAATTCTCGTTCGCGTGATCGCAAACGGTAATGATAAAATCAAAATCTATAGCAGCATATTCATCTACGTGGTTGCTGGTATGGCTAGAAATATCTATTCCATCCTGCTTCATAATGGCTACAGCTTGTTGATTTAACCCATGGGTTTCAATTCCTGCGCTGTAAATTGTAGCCCTCTCTTTGGCAAAATGCTTTAAATATCCATGCGCCATCTGGCTTCTACAAGAATTTCCGGTACAAAGTACGAGTACGTTCTTCATATTAGGTTTTTTAGCAGCAACCACCACCGGGTGCACATGCGTTAGCACTTTCCATTGCCGGCTCTGCAACACCGCAGGTTTCTTTCGCCTTGCAATCGGTTGGATTTACGTCTAATTTCATTAATAAATTTCCATTTTTAATACTAAAGCCGGTTACGAATAATTGAGCGGTGTGAAAATTTGCATTGCTGTATTCAAACTTTACCTCAGCGTCTATATCGTACGCTTTCATTTGGCCAACTTTATCTAAAATAGATAAAGCTTTGGAAACTTGCATAAATTCGGTTTTTCCAATTTCTTCCGGACTTTCCCATAACTGAATAATAGTTTCGTTCCAGGCATCGGTTCCCGCGCCACAGTCTACCGAGTCTATCTTTAGGTGTTTTACTTCGGTAATATGATAATTTGCTCCAACCAATAAGTTGGGTGCGTACTCAAACAACAGGGGTTTTTCCTGATGTTGTCTCAACAAATCGAATAGTTCTGATGTTTTCATAATTTTAATATTTGTATATCGCAATATTACGATTAATAAGAATTAGAAAAAAGAAGAATCAAATATTATTTCTGTTTATACTTAAAAAAGAATGTTTTAGCTTAGAGAAAAGCTTTATCGTTAGGTTCCCAAAGCTCTATTTTATTTCCTTCCAAATCCATAATCCAGCCGAATTTCCCTTCTTCTACTTTTTGAATTTCATCCATAACTTCTACACCTTCGGCTTTTAAAGTTTCCAGCAATTCTTCAAGGTTTTCCACGCGGTAATTCATCATAAAATCTTTTTCTGAAGGTTTAAAATGATTGGTATTTTCTTTAAACGGACTCCATTGAGTAGAACATTTGTTTCCGTTTTCGTCCAGCCACCAAAATGTGCAACCCCATTGGTCTGTATTTAAACCAAGGTGCTTGCTGTACCATTCTTTTACCGCATTCGGATCTTTGGTTTTAAAGAAAACTCCACCAATTCCTGTAACCCTTTTATCCATTTTTTCTGAATTAATTTTCCTGAAAATACGATAATTCGGTAGAAATAATTGCACTACGATCAATTACTAAAACAAGTTACAGATTGCCGCGTCTGCTATCACTTCCTAGCAATGACGAAAAATCATAAAGAATCCCACAGGTCTCGGAGTCCTGTGAGGTTTATTCTAAATATTTAGAAAAAATTACTTTTCTTCTCCTCTTCCGAATTTATCTATGATCTTACCGGCGATTACACTGGCCAGGCGCTCGTGAGATTCTAAGGTCCAACCGGCAACGTGGGGGCTCAAAATCACGTTATTCAAAAACATAAGTTCACGCATAGCATCTGGAATTTGATTTTCTATACTTAACGAAACGTTCTTTTTATTAGAAAAAAGACTTTCAAATGACGCTTTTTCGTATTCCAGAACATCAAGCCCTGCACCAAGTACACGGCCGTCTTTTAAAGCATCTACAAGATCTGCCGTAACTACATTTTTTCCGCGGGCAGTATTTATAAACCAGAACGGTTTTTTATAAGCATCAATAAATTCTTTATTTACCATTTGGTCAGTCTCGGGCGTCCAGGGCGTATGCAAACTTACTACATCACATTTCTCCCTAAATTCTTCTAAAGAGACCTGACGGACATTTTCATCGCCTAAACCCTCTTTAATATCGTAACAGATTACCTCAACTTCAAATCCGCGTAATTTTTTAGCAAAAGCCTTTCCCATATTTCCGTAGCCTACTATTCCCACAGTTTTTCCGTCTAATTCCAAGCCACGGTTTTCTTCACGGTGCCAGAGACCATCGCGTACTTCCCTATCAGCCTTATTTAACCTATTAAAAAGCGAAAGAAGCATTCCTAAAGTGTGTTCGCCTACAGCGTTTCGGTTTCCTTCAGGTGCAGAAAATAAAGTGATTCCGTGTGATTCAGCATATTCTACATCAATATTTTCCAGCCCGGCGCCTACCCTTGCGATAAATTTTAAATTTGGTGCGGCGTCAATAAATTCTTTGTCTATAGTGTATCGACTTCTAATAACGATCCCATCGTAGAGATGTTGATTTTCCAGCGTTTCTTCCCGAGATTGGGTAAAGCCTTCAATATTTTGATGCCCGGCATCTTGTAATTGTTTGATTAAAGTTGGATGATTGGTATCTGAATGTAAGATAATCATTGCTCTAAATTGAGTTTTTAATTTTTATATATAACGCCCGCCGGGATTAAGCTCAAAACTGGCTTATCCGCATTATAAATAAAATTAAGTTAGAAAAAATGGATTTTGAAATGAAGGCGGTTTCATTTGTTTACTCACTAAGTGAGGTTTTATGAGGCTGTGTGAAAATTTTACATCAGGCTGAACTTGTTTCAGCTTCTAACATGCTAGATCCTGAAACAAGTTCAGGATGACAATTCAAACAACCTAATTTAGTTTTCAAATTAATTCCCCAGATTTATTCAAGGGAACTTTCATTACGAAAAACCAAAGTTAAAGAATGATTTTTAAAACTTAAAGCCTGAAGCCTGTTAGTTAAAAACCAAGTACTAATTTAGAAATATAGAAGAAGAGAAAAATTCCGAAGATATCATTGCTGGTTGTGATAAAAGGACCGGTAGCAATCGCGGGATCAATACCTTGTTTATTTAAAATAATGGGTACAAAAGTTCCCACCAGTGCGGCCACAATAATTACCGAAAGTAAAGATGCAGCTATGGTAATGCTCACCAATTGGTCCTGCCCAACAATTAACCCAAATAAAATAACCAGGATTCCTAATGCAACTCCATTTATTAAACTAAGGCCTACTTCCTTTATTAAACGCTGTAATAAGCTACCCCGTAAATTATCATTTGCAAGTCCCTGAACAATAATCGCGCTAGATTGTACACCAACATTTCCAGCCATCGCGGCAATTAAAGGAGTGAAAAAGAATAAAATTGGAAATTGCTCCAGGGCTTCTTCAAACCCTTTCATAATGTAAACACTACCCAAACCTCCAAAAAGTCCAAGAACCAACCAGGGTAATCGAGCCCTGGTAAGGCGCCATAAACTATCGTCGGCTTCTACAGATTCTGAAATACCGGAAGCCATTTGGTAATCTTTTTCGGCTTCTTCTTTAATAAAATCTACAATATCATCAATGGTAATTCTTCCCACTAAACGACCCATTTCATCTACCACGGGAATTGCTTCCAGGTCATATTTCTGCATTACCCGGGCCACTTCTTCGCCTTCGGTATGCACATTTACATAATCTACCTGCGGAATATAAACATCCTGGATATTCGCGTGACTTGGTGCGGTGAGTAAATCTTTAAGTGAAAGCCTGCCTTTAAGCTTATTTTTATCGTCTACAACGTAAATAGAATGTACCCTGGTAACATTTTCAGCCTGTTCGCGCATCTCGGTCATACAACCGGTCACACTCCAGTTTTCGTTAACTTTTACAAGTTCCTTAGCCATAAGTCCGCCGGCAGAATCTTCATCGTAACGCAGCAGTTCTACAATATTATCAGCGTGTTCCTCGTCTACGAGTTCGGCAATAACATTTTGCTGACGCTCGGGAGAAAGTTCAGAAATGATATCGGCAGCATCATCGGTATCCATTTCTTCAAGCTCTTCAGCAATTTCTTTTGCCGAAAGGGTATCAAGAATACGTTCCCGCACGCCTTCTTCCAGCTCCATTAATGCCTCGGCCGTTTTCTGGCTGTCCAGAAGCTTAACAATATAAGTAGCTTCTTCTAAAGAAAGTTCAGTTAAAATTTCAGCAATATCAGCGTGGTGCACATCTTCAAGGTGCAATAGCAATTCCTCGTTATTCTGCTGTTCTATGAGGAATTGTAATTTTTCTATTAACTCACTACTGATTTGAAACTGCATACGGCTCAATTTTAAGGGTCAAATCTATAAAATCCTGATAACCGAGTTGCTCAGGACGTTTGTCAAATATAGGATCTTCCCTTAAATTATCGGGTAAATTGAAAGTTTTTAAACTATTGCGCATCGTCTTTCTACGCTGCTGAAACGCTGTTTTTACTACCCTAAAAAATAATTTCTCGTTACAGGGCAGGCTAAAATCTTCTTTTCTTGTTAGACGCAAAACCCCACTCTCTACTTTGGGTGACGGGTTAAAGACTGAAGGCGGAACGGTAAATAAATATTCAGCTTCATAAAAAGCCTGAACCAATACCGAGAGAATTCCGTAGGTTTTATTGCCTTCTTTTTCGCAAATTCGCTTCGCGACTTCCTTTTGAAACATTCCAGAAAACTCAGGAATTTGGTGTTTTAATTCTAAAACTTTAAAAACAATTTGGGTTGAAATATTGTAGGGGAAATTACCAATAATCGCAAAAGCTTCGTCCCGAAAAGCAGTTGCTACATCATACTTCAAAAAATCGAATTGATGAATTCTATCTTCCAGTTGCGGATAATGCTCCTGCAGGTAAGCAACACTTTCGGTATCAATTTCTATTACGTGAACCTCAGCATCCTGTTTTAACAAATATTTGGTGAGAACGCCCATTCCGGGGCCAATTTCAAGCACTTTATTGTAACCTTTATAGGTAAGGGTTTCGGCTATTTGCTCAGCAACATTTTCATCGGTTAAAAAATGCTGCCCAAGATGCTTTTTTGCCCGTACTTCACCGTCTTCAGATTGTGAAGATCTGGCTCTTTTCTTATATTTTCCCATAAATTATTGCTCGCTAATTACCTGCATTTCGGTTCTAAAAGCAACAAACTTGCCTTCAAAAGCTTTACTTTTTCCTCTTAACCTTTCAGCATCTTCTTCATAATATTTATCAAGTTCAGCTTTACTTTCGGCGGTGTATTGCACCGAATACGTAATGCCACCCATAGCTTCAGTTACCATCACGCGGGTCATTAAAGCTTTTTTAAATTTTCCGGTATCCAGCATTTCGGGAATATGTTCTTCCTTCATCCATTTTACCCATTCATCGTGAATAGCTTCCTCAATATTTATAGTTACGTTATATATATACATCTTGATTTTTTAAGGGGTTTCTTCGTAATCTCCTCTTAACGCACGATATTTTTTGCGAGCTTCCACAAAATAAATACTATCGGCAAAATTAAAAATTATTTGTTCGTAATATTCTTTGGCTTTTTCAGGATTCTGCAACTCATTTGCATATAATTCGGCTAAATAATAATGAGCGTTATCGGCCAGAACATCAGCATTAAAACCTTTGATTATTGCGAGATAATTATTCTCAGCATTTCTCAGCTGGCCGGTTTCTTCAAATAGTTGAGCTTGTTTTAGCAAAGCTTCATCTTCAATTTTTTCTCCTTTATGAAGGTTTAAAATCTCACTTAAAAGTTCAATTGATTCAGAATTTTTCTCCTGAAAAGCGAGCAAATCAGCCCGGGCATATTTTTTAAGCGCGGTTTGGGTAGAATCTTCTATAGAATTGTCTTCAATAAGCAAACTAAGCTCCATTGCATCATTGGCAATAAGTTGCGACGTAGAAGATTTCAAAACATCCAACTGCTGTTTTGCCCATTTAAAATCCCCCTTAAAATAACTGGTTTTTGCCACTTTAAATCGGGCGTTTTGAGAGATTTGATCGTTTTTTACCAAATTTTGAACCTGGGAATAATAGATAAGCGCTTCGTTAAATTTCTCCTGAATCACCAAAATATCGGCCATTGCAATTTTTATCATCGCTTTATCAAAATCGCGATTTGCCTTATCTGAAACCTGTTTCAATAAAGCGATAGCTTCTTCTTTTTTATTTTGCTTAAAGGCAAGGAAATTTGTGAAATCAAGTTGTAAATTCAGCGTGTTTAGTCCGGTGCCAAATTGTTCTAATAATTCAGTATATCTCTTTTCTATTTCAGAATAATTTTCCTTTTTTTCATTTTCTACCCGCATTTTTAATAAAAACTGGTTACCCTGTAACACGATATTTTCTGAAGGTGCTTCTTCTATTACGTATTCAACAATTTCTTTAGCGGCTTCAAAATCTGAAGCTTCCCGAGCCATAACCGCAAGATTTAAAATACTTTGTAAACTTTTATCACTACGCCTGTATATTGCTTTTTCCTGAGAAAAAGCCTTCAAAAATTCCTCTTCCTGTGTGAAAAGCCAGCTCAGCATTTCGTTATAAAGTAGGCTGGGATCTTTTTGCAGCTTAGTGAGCAACAACCTTCTAAAAATTGTATTGGCTTCACTTGAAGCATCTGCTGAGATATACTTACCGAATTCTCGATTGGCGATCGGGAAAAAATCAGGATTTGCATCTACAAGTTCCAGGTAATTCTCAAACATAAGTTCGGTTTTACCCTGCTCCCCATATATTCTTGCAAGTTGCATATTAAAGTTTAGCTCATTATTTAGTTGCATTGCCTTTTCATAGGTTGCTGCAGCATTTTCAAGCAAACTGTATTTCTGAAAAGTTCTGGCTATGGAATAGGCGTAATTAGGACGAGCATCTACCGCGCTTAAGGCTTCTGCATAGAATTGCTCCGCTCTTTCGGTGTTCTGCTGAAGTTCATAATTATGCCCCAATTCTATTAAAAGCGTTGGATTATTTGCCGAATTATTTAATTTATTTCGAAGTAATTCTTCAGCCCGGGAGAAATTCTCCAATTGCTGATGGCTTTCTACCAATCCGAAAAAATAAGAAGTATTCTGCGGATTTTCCTCAACTAATTTTTCATAGGTTTTCAGGGCTTTTTCAAATTCTCCCTGATCAAAAAAATTACGCGCCAAAACCTCAGACTGCGCGCTAGCACCTGAAATAGAGCAAAACAAAAATAATATAACAAAGGCCGCGCGCATCCCGTAAAGATAAGGATTTGCCCTGTGAATCAATATTTTTAAGCGCTTAATCTATAAGATCGAAACCAGTATACGGCACCAGGACATCGGGAACTTTAATTCCATCTTCTGTTTGGTAATTTTCAAGAATTCCGGCCAGGACACGAGGCAAGGCTAAAGCACTTCCGTTTAAGGTGTGCACCAACTCTTTTTTACCTTCTTTATTCTTATAGCGAAGTTTAAGTCGGTTAGCCTGGAAAGTCTCAAAATTTGAAACAGAGCTAATCTCCAACCAGCGATCTTGTGCGGTAGAAAACACTTCAAAATCGTAAGTTAACGCTGCTGTAAAACCAAGATCACCGCCGCAAAGTCTTAAAATTCGGTAAGGTAATTTTAGATCGGCCAGAATATCTTTAATATGCTCCACCATATTATCTAAAGCCGCATAAGAATCTTCAGGTTTTTCAATTCTTACCAGCTCCACTTTATCAAATTGGTGTAATCGGTTAAGTCCGCGAACGTGGGCGCCATACGAACCTGCTTCCCGTCTAAAACAAGGCGTATAACCGGTACAGGCAATTGGAAAATCTTTATCGGTTAACAAACGGTCGCGGTACATATTCGTCATAGGCACCTCGGCAGTTGGAATCATATAAAGATCATCAGCCGTGACATGGTACATTTGCCCTTCTTTATCCGGCAACTGTCCTGTTCCCAAACCAGACGCTTCGTTAATCATTAAAGGCAATTGATATTCGGTATAACCGGCATCAATAGCTTTATCTAAAAAATAAGTGATCAAAGCACGCTGTAAGCGTGCTCCTTTTCCTTTATAAACCGGAAATCCGGCGCCGGTTACTTTATTCCCCAGCTCAAAGTCTATAATATCGTATTTTTTGGCAAGTTCCCAGTGTGGCAATGAACCTTCTGCAAGTACCGGCACATCACCTTCCTTAAAAATCTCTTCGTTATCATCTTCGGAAGTTCCTGCGGGCACAGATTCGTGTGGTACGTTAGGAATAGTATAGAGTAAGGTTTCAAGTTTCAAGATTGTTTCTGAAAGTTCTTCAGAAAGCGCTTTAGAATCTTCTTTTAGATTCCCTGTTTTCTCTTTAATTAGGTTAGCTTTTTGATGTTCGCCATTTTTGAACATCATTCCAATTTCTTTGGAAAGCCGGTTAGATTCAGCTAAAATATCATCGAGTTTTACCTGGGTAGCACGACGTTTTTCGTCTAACTGTAAAACTTCTTCAAGAATACTTTCAGCCTCAAAATTTCGTTTTTTGAGTCCTTTAATAAATTCTTCTTTATTTTCCTTGATATTATTAACCTGTAACATAGCTTTCTATTTCCTAATTTGAAGCTGCAAATGTAACAAAACTAGAAAAGAAATTCACTTAAGGCTTAAAGCTAATCTGCATTTAAACTTTCCTTTTTTCTTGTGCATTTAGATCATCAAGATCGTTTTGGTAAAATTCCCATTCGGGATCACCGGTGGCTTTCAACATTTTCAATGCTTTCTCATAATATTTTCTAGCTTCCTCAATGTTTCCAGCTTTCTCGTACGCCGCTCCCAAGTTCGAATAGGCAT
Source organism: Salegentibacter agarivorans (assembly GCF_900113135.1). Taxonomy (GTDB): domain Bacteria; phylum Bacteroidota; class Bacteroidia; order Flavobacteriales; family Flavobacteriaceae; genus Salegentibacter; species Salegentibacter agarivorans. The sequence continues at coordinate 46,351 of NZ_FOOH01000029.1, forward strand.
TAAATGAATCGGGATGATTGTCAGAATTTAATTTGAAGACCTTCACAGCCGCATCCGCAAAACCTTCCTTATTAAAGAAATTGTATCCCAAATTGTTCATAGCCCCCTCATCACTAATTCTGAAACCATATTCCCTGGACAGTTTAGCATAGTGATCCTGGATTTCTTCAATCATTTTCTGCAACCCATTTTCTGCGAAAATCACTTCTTTATTGTCCGGTAATTCATATTCCAAATCCTCGAAAATAAATTGCAGTCCGTTAAAAATTGATGGCAATCCAATACTACCGTGAGTTTGCTCAAACATAGGCTCAAATTTAAATTTTAGATCAACTTCTTTATCTTCTGAAATATAAGATTCAAGTTTTCCAGCAAGCTTATATACATTCCCCAACATTGTTCCTCCTTCGTTGGCTATAGTCAAATAAAACTTAGAATCTATCTCCTGATTATCTTTGATTACCTCATCTAATTCTTTATCTAATAAGTTATTGGTATACCATAAACTCGGACTAATAGTTAGGTAGGCATTAAAAAGATTGGGTTTTTTGAAGAAACAATAAGTATTAAGAAGTCCGCCCAAGGAATGTCCTACTAAAATATTATAGGGAGCCGCGCGATAGTTTTCTTCTACAAAAGGTTTTAATTCTTTCTCCATAAAATTGAGATAATTATCGGCTCCCCCGCGATTAGGTAATCTATTCATGTGATATTCGCTTAACCCGTGAGATGCAGGAGTAAGATCCCGAATTCGCCGGGTATTTAATATTCCAACAATAATCATTTCAGGAATAAGTTGATTAAGAACAAGATATTCTACTGTTCCCACCGCGTGCGTAAAGTTGTAATAACTATCCTGGAGATATAACACCGGATAGGTTTTTTCTCCCTTTATGTAACTTTTGGGCAAATAGATTTGCAGCTTTCTATTTTCATCTAATATTTCTGAATGAAAGCTTCGCGTTTCTCCTATTTGAATTTTCTGTTGAGCGTAAACTGAAAAATTAAATAAAATTAAGACTAGTAATAATTTAAATTTCATCGTTTGATTTTTAAACTCATCTAAGTTATTAATTCAAATGAGAAAAATCCTACAAATCCTCAATCTAATTTTGAAGGTAAAATCCAATCGTGGTGTTTAAAATGCTGCCATTCTTCTGCAGCGAGATCTACTTTTGGATCAATAAACGGCTCATAAGGACGTCCGTTGATACTTATCTTAGATTTTACAAACACTTGTACCTCTTTTCCTTTTTCAGCATAATCTGACTTAAGATGCTGCGCAAACTGCCACATCATATCAGGTTTAGCACTTACCGAACGAATTTGTTTTCGGCTTAAATAGCGTGCTTTATTCACATAAATCGTGTCTCTTTTTCCTTTCTCTACCACTTTAAAAGTGGTTTTTCCAGAGCGGGAGCGCAGCATCATTCTCCAACTCAAACGGTGGCCTTCTTCTGTCCATAACACATTATCCTGAAAAAACCAATGCCTAAGCGGTAAAGCGATTTGAACTACAAACCAAATAGAAAGCACTGTAATTAATGGTTTTCTATACGAGGGAATAATAATTTCTCCTTTATTATAATAAGGTTTTTTATTCCGAAGTATATATTTATTGCTCTTTTCTGAAGGAAAAAAGAACAGGCAAAAAGCCAACGATAAGTAAGGAAAGATCCCAATATGAAAAATAAAACTATTAAAAAGATGAAAGAAAATGGCAAGGATAAAAGCCGGCATTCTTGTTGGTTTCCATAAGAGCGCCGGGATAATTAATAAATCGAAGATTAAGCCGAAATAAGTTATTACATACCTAACCCATCCCTGCTGAAGAAATTCTCCCACCAGCCAGTAATCGGCTTTTCCACGCATTAGCATAGCCGGCAAAGTACCATCAAGCCAATCTGGATATAATTTTGCAATTGAAGCGTAAGTATAAACTATCCATAACTGTAGTACGATAAAAAGCCAAACCCATCGTGGCATGGCAATTTTTTTTAACGAGGGTTTTTTCCAGGCATCAAAAGATAAATAGCGGTGTGCGGGAAGAAAAAACATTATTCCGCATAAAAGCATCAATAAATAATAATGATTATTATAAGAAGATTTCTGCATTAGGTAAACTCCCGCCCACATAATGGTGTAGCAAAAAATACTGAAACGATATTTAAAGCCCAGCATTACAAAAATACCGAACAGCCCTAAAATTCCGTAGTAATATAACATTCCGTTTCCTGGCAGCGGTTGCAGGAATTCAAAACCTATAAAATTAAAAGTAAAGTCGGGCTCAATGAGAGTTCTGCGAATCCAACCGGTGAAAATTGCACCGATGGCTTCAATGGTAATAAGCAAGCCAAAAATAATTCGGAAAGCAATAAGCGCCGAATTATCTACCTGCTTAAAAAGCCATTTATTGAGCATAATTGTCTCTAATATATTGCCTTGAGAAAGCTTCGTCCTGTTTCATTGCGATTTTTAAAGCATTTACAGAATCAAATTTTTTCTCATCGCGAATCCTTACCAGCATTTCTATTTTTAGCTCGGTGCCATAAAGATCCCGGTCCAGGTTAAAGAAATAAGTTTCTATGGTTTGGTCTTTTCCTCCCACAGTGGGATTAGTGCCAATATTCATCATCCCAAAAAAGCGTTCTCCTTCAATTTTAGAACACACAACATACACCCCGTTTTTTGGAATTAACTTATAATCTTCTGCAATATTTAAATTAGCGGTAGGATAATTAAATTCTTTTCCCAATCCACGGCCTTTTACCACCTTTCCAGTTAAGCAAAAAGGAGATTGCATATAACTATTGGCCTTTTCTACCCGGCCTTCTAGAAGTGCATTTCTAATTTTTGTAGAACTTACTGCTACCTGATCTACTTCTTGCTTGGTGATCTCTTCTACATCAAAACCATATTCTTCACCAAACTGTTTTAAGGTATTTATATCTGCGGTACGATTTCTACCAAAACGATGATCGTAACCAATAATTACTTTTTTTGCTTTTAAACGATTTACCAGAATATCACGAACAAATTCCTGCGCGGTAAGTCTTGAAAATTGTTGGGTAAAAGGATGCACCACCAAATGATCTATCCCTGTTTTTTCAAGGATTTCGGTACGTTCTTCTATGGTATTTATAAGTTTTAACCCGCTTTCTTTTTGCAGAACCATTCTTGGATGCGGAAAAAAAGTAAAGATAACAGATTCAAGGTTTTCAATTTTAGCGGCATCTACCAGCCGTTTTATAATTTTTTGATGCCCGGCGTGAACCCCGTCAAAAGTACCGATGGTGACTACGGTTTGTTTTTCACCTTTAAAAGCATTTGCTCCTTTATGTATTTTCAAGGCCAACTTATTTTCCGTTAAATGAATTCATAGTATTTGAAACGCCTGCAGTGCCAAAAGATTTTACCAATTCGGCTGATTTCTGTAAACGTTCTGGCAATTCCTTTCGCTCTTCTTCTCCCCATTCTCCTAAAACATAATCTACCTGCTGACCTTTGGAAAACTCGTCACTAATCCCGAATCTAAACCTATTGTATTTCGTGGTGTTTAAGGTGTTTTGAATGTCTTTTAAGCCATTATGACCACCATCACTACCTTTGGTTTTTAGCCGAATAGTACCAAATGCTAAATTTAGATCATCTGTAATCACCAATAAATTCTGTAATTCAATTTTCTCTTTTTGAAGCCAGTAGTTAACAGCCTTCCCGCTTAAATTCATATAAGTTGAAGGTTTTAGCATTATAAAGGTTCGGCCTTTAAACTTAAATGTAGCTATATCTCCTAATTTTTCTGTAGAAAAACTCACCTCTTCCTTTTCGGCTATATAATCTAAGATTTTGAATCCAATATTGTGACGGGTGTTCTCATACTTAGGACCTGGATTTCCCAGACCTACGATCAAAAATTTCTTCATGGGATCTTGTTCTTCTTCCTGGGGCTTTTTCTTACTGAGTATTTTTCCGAAGAAAGACAGCATAACAATTGTTTTGGTAAAGATAAAATTATTAGAATATCTAACTAAAAGTTTTTACCCGATAATCCAGATTTAAATGCTGAACTGGCTTCCCAGGTAGTTTGTTAAGGTTGATTTTGAAAAACTTTTAAAACAATCAAGTAGGGTGAAGATAATAAATATTTGAGCATTTATTATCTTCATCCCTCTTACAGAACCGTGCATACGGGTCTCGTACACGGCTCATGTTAAATCTTATTCAGTACTGTTTGATAGTACTGATGCAAAGTATTCCCTTCAACTGTGTCCATTGCGTACAACCCTAATTCTGAGAAGTACTTATTGGGCAGGGCATAGTGTATTAAATTGGTGGAGGAGTTTCTCCATCGGGTTACCGATATCTTCAGAAAATTCCCCTTATAACCCATACGCCTTAGTTGTCGGTGAAGAGGTTTCCAGCTTTTCCAGCTTTTCATCACCATCATTCGTAACCTTCTCCTGATCCAGCTTAAAAGATCCTGGAACAGCTTTTT
>NZ_FOOH01000026.1 GCF_900113135.1 Salegentibacter agarivorans
GTATTGACGATTCTAACGGGATGATTTACAGGAACCAAATCATCATAACTGGGAGGTAAAAGACTTAACTGCGACTGGTTATAGGTCTTAAATACAACTTTAGCTTTCATTACATGAAAATAATAAAAACCTCAAAATAATCCAACAAGAAAGGCTACCTTTTCAGACAGCCTCCTTTGTTTTATACCTGAAATCCTGTAATTCACTACTATAGGTTCTAATAATTGTTAATTACAATACCTTTAGGTAAGTAACCAAAAATGTATAATTATGAAACGTCTGGTACTTATTATTTGTTTTGCTTTATTGGGAACCACTGCTATGCAGGCACAAAGCGGATTAAGAATAGGAGGAAATGTTGGCTTACCTGTTGGAGATATTGAAGAAGTCAGTAATTTTCAAGCCGGGGTAGATTTAGCTTATATGCTAGACGTCGCTGATATGTTATATCTAGGTCCTAAAATAGGATATACTCAATTCTTTATGGACGAAGATAATTTTGGCGGTTTTGAAGTAGATGATCCTGCTTTTCTACCTATTGCAGCATCAGGAAGAATTTCACTTGCAAGAGGTTTCTTTTTTGGAGCCGATTTGGGCTACGCAGTAGGTTTAAATGATGGCAACGACGGTGGTTTTTATTATAGGCCGCAAGTGGGCTATAATTTTGGAATTATAGGTCTGGTAGGATCTTATACCGGAATTAGTGTAGATGGCGGTAGCTTTGGCGCTATAAACCTGGGACTTGAATTTGGATTGTAACTGTAAGTAACCAACCAGAAATTACCCTTCTTAAAAATTGAATTTCCCTAAAAGGATCTTCTTTTTTTTCTGAAGGGTTTTTTATAGATCAACTATATCTTATTTTTTACCTTTACGAGTATAACCAGCTAACCGGTAAAAAATGAAAATAATGATTATAAACGGTCCCAACCTAAACCTTTTGGGAACCCGTGAGCCTGATACCTACGGAAATAAAAGTTTTGAAACCTACTTTTCTGAACTTCAGTTTAAATTTCAAAAAACCGAACTTTCATATTTTCAAAGTAATATAGAAGGGGAGCTCATCAACAAACTTCATGAAGCCGATAAGGAGTTTGACGGGATTGTTTTAAATGCAGCCGCTTACACACATACTTCGGTGGGATTGGGAGATGCAATTAAAGGCATACAAACTCCTGTTGTAGAAGTACATATTTCCAACACTCATTCGCGGGAAGAATTCAGGCATAAATCTTATATAGCTCCTAACGCTAAGGGGGTAATCCTTGGGTTTGGACTTTTGGGATATGATTTAGCAATTCAAAGTTTTTTAAATGAAATATGATGAAAAAAGCCTATCTAAATTGGAGTAGTGGTAAAGATGCTGCTTTGGCATTTTATAAGGTTAAGCAGGATGGCGAATATTCGGTGCAAAAATTAGTCACAACGGTAAATACTGAGTTTAACCGAATTTCTATGCACGGTGTACGACTCGAATTACTACAAAAACAGGCAGCATGTTTAGATTTACAGCTTCAACAAATAGAATTGAATGGTGAGGTTTCTATGGAAAATTATAATGAGATAATGACAATAGAAACGAACAACCTTTTAGATGAAGGATTTACCCATAGTATCTTTGGTGATATTTTTCTCGAAGACCTGAAGCGTTACCGTGAAAATCAATTAGAGGAAATAGGGGTGCAGGCAGTATTTCCGCTTTGGAAACAGGATACAAAAAAGCTTTTAGAAGAATTTATTGCAACCGGATTTAAAGCTATTGTAGTTTGCGTAAATACAAATAAACTCGACAAATCTTACTGCGGAAGAATTTTAGACCAAAGCTTTTTAAAAGATTTACCAAAAGACGTGGATCCATGTGGTGAAAACGGGGAATTTCACACTTTTGTTTTTGATGGACCAATCTTTAACGAACCAATTAAATTTAAAAAAGGGGAGATGGTGGAGAGATCTTATAAACCTGCTGAAGAATCAGATAATAATTGCTTTTCTAACGATCAAAAATCCTGGGATACCAGTTTTGTGTATTGTGATTTGTTGTTGGAATAGAAATCTAAACATTTTTACTTCTTCACGAAACTTTGGGATTGTTTCAGCTTCTAACATAATTAAATTTAAGCATATTAGATCCTGAAATAAATTCAGGATGACGTTAAAAACTAAAAATCCCCGAAACAATATTGCTTCGGGGATTTTAATTTTTAAAATTATATGCTTCTTAAATATGAATTACTTCATCGTAAGCAGCAGCCACAGCTTCCATCACCGCTTCACTCATTGTAGGGTGAGGGTGAACTGCTTTTAATACTTCGTGGCCTGTAGTTTCCAGTTTACGTCCCAGAACTGCTTCCGCGATCATATCGGTAACGCCGGCGCCAATCATATGGCAACCTAACCATTCACCGTATTTAGCATCAAAAATTACTTTTACGAACCCTTCAGATTTCCCTGCAGCTTTTGCTTTTCCTGAAGCAGAGAACGGGAATTTACCTACTTTAAGTTCGTAACCGGCTTCTTTGGCTTGCTTTTCAGTCATACCGACCGATGCAATTTCTGGCGTAGCATAAGTACATCCGGGAATGTTTCCGTAGTCTAATGGTTCTACATCCATTCCTTTTATCTTTTCTACACAAAGAATACCTTCTGCAGAAGCAACGTGAGCAAGGGCTGGCCCGTGAACTACATCACCAATGGCATAAATTCCGTCTACATTGGTTTTATAAAAATCGTCTACAACAATTTTATCTTTATCGGTCTTGATCTTAAGATCTTCAAGGCCTATGTTTTCAATATTGGTTTTAATTCCAACTGCAGAAAGTACGATATCAGCTTCCAGTGTTTCTTCGCCTTTTTTGGTTTTTACCTTAGCTTTTACTGTTTTGCCAGATGTATCTACACTTTCTACTGAAGAATTGGTCATTACCTTAATTCCCGCTTTTTTGAGACTACGCTCAAATTGCTTGGAGATTTCTTCGTCTTCTAAAGGAACTACATTTGGCAAAAATTCTACCACTGTAACATCTGTTCCCATAGCATTATAGAAATGAGCAAACTCAACCCCAATAGCGCCAGAACCAACAACAATCATAGATTTTGGTTGTTTTTCCAGGCTCATTGCCTCACGGTAACCAATTACTTTTTTACCGTCTTGCTTAAGGTTTGGTAATTCGCGAGAACGCGCACCGGTAGCTACAATAATATTATCGGCCTGGTATTCTTTGGTTTTATCGTCTTTATCTGTGACAGCGACTTTTTTACCGGATTTTAATTTTCCGAAGCCTTCAATTACGTCAATTTTATTTTTCTTCATTAGGAACTGAACTCCTTTGCTCATTCCTGCAGCCACGTCGCGGCTACGTTTAATGACTTTTGAAAAATCCTTATCGGCTTTTTCAAGGCTTAATCCGTAATCTTCGGCGTGTTTCAGGTAATCAAAAACCTCGGCACTCTTTAAAAGGGCTTTAGTTGGGATACATCCCCAGTTTAAACAAACACCTCCAAGGCTTTCTTTTTCTACAATTGCGGTTTTAAAACCTAGTTGTGAAGCTCTAATGGCGGTTACATAACCTCCCGGGCCACTACCTAAAACAATGATATCGTATTTACTCATATTCGGAATTTTTTATTAGGCTTAATAAATCAAATCTCGCTTAGCGAGTGAAGTTGCGAATTTAAGGAATAATCGCTTAAACTGAAAAGTTTTCGTAAGGAGTATACCAGCTATATTAAAGGTGAAGATTTTGAATTCTATTTATGTTGTATTTTATGAATACAAATAGACCTCCCAGGTTTTGAAACCTGGGAGGTCTAATAAAAACTTAATATAAATGAAGGCTTATTTAATTGCTTCAACTTTTTTTACATCACTTTCTTTTAAATCAAGTGCGTTCATAACGGCATCAATATTTGAACTGTCAAAATTCGCATTTTCATAAAAATTAGCCGGAATAATGGCGATCCTAAAAATCTGACCTTCAGTAAAATCATCACTTAGTGCAGCCAGGTCATAATTTCCGTCAATAAAAATTTCAGTATCTACAAAAGTATGGTTAAAAACATATTGTATAGTTCCATCTTCGGTAAAAAAATTCTGAGGTAACATGCTCCATTCATCTACATCGCTACCATCATCTAATTGACCTATAGCGTCCAGGCGATAAATTAAAACAACATCTGTTTCAAGAACTTCAACATCAGTGAAGTCGCTAAAAGCCAAAAGATCAGTAGTCCATAAATTAGCTCCCTCGTCATAAAAAAAGTTAGAATTTATTTCGAATATCGTTGCAGATGCGCCACCAAATCCATCTTCACCGGGAGGTCCTGGAGGTCCCTGCGGGCCCTGATCTCCTTCACAGGCGGAGAATAAAAATGTGGTCATAAATAAAATAGAAAATAATTTTTTCATAATAATAGGTGTTAGGTTGTTATTTATTAAAATTTATACTGGCCGAATTTACGCAATATCGTTGTCCGGTTTCAGTAGGTCCATCATCAAAGACGTGGCCAAGATGCCCGCCGCAGTTAGCACATAGAATTTCTGTTCTAATCATACCAAAGGTTTTATCCTGTACGTATTCTACTTTTCCTTCTATAGCTTTATCAAAACTGGGCCAACCGCAGCCGCTCTCAAACTTGGCTTCACTGTCAAAAAGTTTTTCGCCACAACCGGCGCAAAAATACTCACCATCTTCAAAATGCATATTGTATTTGCCGGTGTGTGGTGCTTCTGTTCCTTTTTTTCTCAATACCCGAAATTGCTCTTCAGAGAGTTGTTCTTTCCATTCGGTTTCGGGTTTTTCTATACTGTACTTTTTCATAATAAATCTTATTTTTCTTTTGGTTCAAAATCCATCGCAATCCCGTTTATGCAATGTCTTTTACCAGTGGTTTCTTTTGGTCCATCCTCAAAAACATGGCCTAAATGCCCACCACAACGGGCGCAGTGTACTTCGTTTCTTTGGTAGCCTAATTTAGAATCGGTTCCATAAGCAACTCCGCCTTCAATGGGGCGATCAAAACTTGGCCAGCCCGTACCGCTCATAAATTTATGTTCGGTTTTGTAAAGTTCGTTTCCGCAGGCAGCGCAAACAAAAGTCCCGGCTTCTTTTATATCATTTAAAGGACTGGAGAATGCTGGCTCTGTAGCCGCTTTTCGTAAAACCTTATATTCTGCATCGGTTAGTTCTGCTTTCCATTCTTTATCAGTTTTGGAAACTTCAAACTCTTCCTGTGCTTTTTGATTTTTCTCCTGTTCTTTTTGGGCATTGCCCTGGCAGCTCATCACAAAGACGGCGAGTAAAATTGGTATTATCTTTTTCATTGCTTTTTAATTTAAATAGCTACATATAAAAGGAAATAGCCATTTCTAAAAACCCTAGATGGGTTTTTTCCTTTAAAAGTACAAAGATTATACCGCGATGAACGTTGTGATTTTGTTAATTACTTTAGAGTCGCCCAATATACGTCTGTGTCCTAAGCCGTTTGTTATAAAGAGTTCGCTGTTTTCTAAAGCCTTGTGAATATCGTAAGCTGAAGATATTTCTACATCTACATCATCCTCATCGTGAACAACAAGAGTAGGTATATTTACCTCTTTAGCCGAGATTGCTCCTGAATAGCTGTCCATATCAATATCGAATTTTTTATCGAAATGAGCTTTCATTTTATCGGCAACCTTACGGTTCATCTTAAGGTTTCGCGCAAATTCACGGGTTATGTGGGTAATACTATTGGCTGTGCCTATTATTACCAGTTTTTTTGTGTTCAATCCATCTTTTACAGCTCTAAGCGTAGCCATACCCCCAAGCGAATGGCCAATCACAGCTTCAAATGGGCCATGTTTTTCATTTAAAAACTGAATGGAATCTATAAAATCCAGCATCATACTTTTCCTGCCAGGAGCTTTACCGTGGGCGGGAGCATCAAAGCTAATGGTACTAAAGCCTTCAGCTTTTAAGGTTTCAGCTATTTTGGCTAATTGGGTTCCACGGCCACTCCAGCCGTGCACCAATAAAATTTTCTTTTTGCTTTCCCCAAATTCATATACCACAATTTCACGCCCGGTTTTTGGAATTTCTGTCCGGTATTGTTTAGAAAGTTCATCCATGTTTTTTTCACGCTCTGGCAGCTTATATTTAAACGGAGTTAAAAAAAGTTGCCCAGCAAACCTGCTGGCTACAAAGGGTGATAGCTTAGAGAGTACGTTGCCGGTATATCTAATATAATTAGGTACAAGTAATCTTTGTACCGGGATTTGGTCTTTTTGCTGTTTGTTCATTTTTAATTTTAGGTAATTAAGTCGCAATTTACATATTTCTTAAATGCCCTATCCCGGAAGAAACGGCTATCTCCAGGATTATTCTCATTATGGTATCATTTTTGAAAACTGTTAAATGATGCTTAAAGCGATTAATAAGCATTCAAGGCTTTTGTAATTTTAACAAAACTAAACCAAAACATATGAAACTTAAAAAGACAATTAGTGTGATTGCTGTTTTACTGCTCGTGGTAGCATGTAAAACCAATCCATTTACCGGAGAAAAGAATTTAAATTTTGTCTCTAACGATCAGTTATTTCCTGCTTCTTTTCAGCAATACGATCAATTCTTGTCTGAAAATGAAGTTATAACTGGCACTGCCGAGTCACAAATGATTAAGCGAACAGGTAATAAAATTGAAACTGCCGCTGAGCGTTACCTAAATGCAAATGGGTACCAGGGATTTTTAGAAGATTTTAAATGGGAATATAATCTTGTAAAAGATGATGCAGTAAATGCGTTTGCAATGCCTGGTGGAAAAATAGTTTTCTTTACCGGAATTTTACCGGTAGCTGAAACCGAAACCGGCATAGCCGTTGTTATGGCTCACGAGATTGCCCACGCCCTTGCCGATCATGGAGCCCAAAGAATGAGTGCAGCACAATTGCAACAATTAGGAGCAGTTGCAGGCTCAGTTGCTGTTAGCGGTAGAAGCCAGGAAACTCAGCAAATTTTTGCACAGGCTTACGGTTTGGGAACACAGTTAGGAGTAATGTTACCTTTTAGCCGTAGCCACGAGACCGAAGCCGATAGAATTGGTTTAACTTTAATGGCAATAGCTGGATATGATCCTTACGAGGCTGCCGATTTGTGGAGAAGGATGGCTGCGCAAAGTGATGGACAGGCTCCACCAGAGTTTTTAAGTACTCACCCTGCTAATGAAACCAGGATAAACAACCTGCAAAAATGGGCACCTGAAGCTGAAGCCGAAGCTAAAAAATACGGTGTTACAAGTTTCCAATAAAACATAATGTATAAATTATCTGAAAAAGCTGTCTTTTAAGGCAGCTTTTTCTATTTTAGGGCTCCTTAAAGATTCTGAATAAATGAATACACTCCCCAAAGGGCATAAAAAATTACTACATGCCTGGGCTTTTTATGACTGGGCGAACTCCGTTTATAGTCTTGTAATTTCTTCAGCGATTTTTCCTATTTTTTATGGAGCACTAACCATTGTAAAAGATGAAGATGGTAGTATCCTGGACGATACTGTAGATTTCTTCGGAATAAGTTTTAACAACGATTCTTTAATAAGTTACGTTACCGCAGCTGCGTTTCTGGTGGTTTCTATTTTAAGTCCGTTTTTATCTGGAATTGCCGATTATGTGGGTAGTAAGAAGAATTTCTTAAAGTTTTTCTGCTATTTGGGAGCATTTAGCTGCATTGGTCTTTTTTGGTTTAGTCTGGAATTTCTCTGGTTTGGCTTATTGTGTTATTTTCTTGCGCTTATTGGTTTTTGGGCTAGTTTGGTTTTTTATAATTCCTATTTACCAGATATTGCTTTTCCAAATCAGCAGGATAAAGTTAGCGCGAAAGGATTTTCTTTGGGTTATATTGGTAGTGTGATTTTATTGGTAGTCTGCTTATTAATGATTCTTAATTATGAAACTTTTGGTTTTGAAAGTGAAGCTCTACCTACACGTTTGTCTTTTGTATTAACCGGAGTATGGTGGATTGGTTTTAGCCAATACACTTATGCCTATTTACCAAAAGGAAATAAAAAAGCTGCATTTACTAAAAATGTGCTTTTCAATGGATTTAGAGAACTTCGCGGAATATGGCTCACTCTAAAACATAATACTCAACTAAAGCGATATTTAGCCGCATTCTTTGTTTACAGTATGGCTGTACAAACTATAATGCTAGTAGCAACTTATTTTGGGATAGAAGAATTGGAGTGGGGGGAGCAAGATGCCACAACCGGCTTAATTATTAGTATCTTATTAATTCAACTGGTGGCTGTAATAGGCGCAACCTTAACTTCAAGACTAGCTATAAAATATGGAAATATTAAAATCCTCATTTTTATAAATTTAATCTGGATCGCTATCTGCGGTTATGCTTTTTTTATAGTTAGTCCGCAGCAATTTTATGTGGCGGCTGCTTCGGTAGGGTTGGTTATGGGAGGAATTCAGTCTTTATCCAGGTCTACTTATTCTAAGATGCTTCCAGAAAATGCTATAGATACCGCTAGTTATTTCAGCTTTTATGATGTTTCCGAAAAGATAGGGATTGTAATAGGAATGTTTCTGTACGGAATTGTAGCTCAAATCACCGGGAGTGTCAGAAATTCAATCTTATTTCTAGTGATATTTTTTATTGGAGGAGTAATTTTATTGCTACGGGTACCCATAAAAAATCCCGTCTCGAAAGACAGGATTTAATAATTTTTCTTTTTCAATTTTATTTCTTCTGAATATTAATTGGAAGAAATTGAACCCGAACCTGAAGTTTTGAAATCCTGGTTTTTAGGGTTTCCTTTGTATTTAATATCTCCCGAGCCCATTACTTTAGCTTTCAACTTTTTACTGGCGGAAATTTGAATGTCTCCCGAACCCATTACGGTTGCTTCTACATTTTCAGCTTTAAGATCATAGGCTTTAAAATCTCCAGATCCGGTAACTTTACAATTAAAGTCCCTGGCTTTTCCAGATAAAAGTATATCCCCAGATCCGGTTACCGCACCTTCCAGGTTTTCAACCGTCAGATCTAATTTTATATCGCCAGAACCGGTAAGTTTGGTGCTAAAGTTTCTGGCTGTAATTGTTGAAGAATTCCAAAGATCTCCAGATCCGGTTACTTCAACTGCAGCTAAGTCTTTAAAAGGAACAGTAACTTTAATACCATTACTTCTGGAAGGTTTCAAATTATAACCTTTTTCTACTGAAATTTTCAAAGTACCGCCATTCACTTCGGTAGTGATATATTCCTGCAGGTTGCTTTCGGCCTCTACGGTTAAATTGCCTTCACTGCCAGAAACCAGTTCCACATCCATAGAGCCTACCAGGGAAATTTCGTCATAATCACCGATACTTCTTTTTTCTGAAGTCATTTGGCCGTTTCCTTTTATGGTTTCGTTGCTACCCCACCATTGCGCCTGTACTGGAGATGATACGGTAAATAATACTGATAAAATTAAGATTAGTTTTTTCATGATTTAAGTTTAATGATTGATGAATTATTTTTAGTTTGTCTATTGTTTACTGAAAGTTACATTTCCATAACTAGTGTTTATAAAAATACTGTTACCTGAATTTTCTTCAAGGTGATATCCTTCAAAAAGCTTGCTGGTATTCTCATCGTGGCGTTTTCTAATTTGCATCTCCTCAAGCCCTTTTGCACTTCCATAAGATGATTTTACCGTAAAATTAAAGGGATGTTCTCTATCGTAACCCAGTTTTATACCGGCATAATCGGTGTTTATTTCTACTTTAGAAACTCCTTTTAAGATCTTTTCTATAGTTGCGGAACCATAATCGAGATTAAGGTCTAAAGATTCAAAAACACGACCAATTTTAGTACTTAAATAGTCTCCATTACCAACGATCCTTTTTGCTTTTTCAATATTTATACTTCCATAATCACAATTAAAATCGAGCTGGGCTACTTTTTTAATCCTGGAATCAGTATAATCGGCACTAATATTTAGTATTTCGGCTTCTTCAATTTCATACCCGCTATAATCGGCTTTTATCTCCGCATTTTTTACATAACCTATGTGGCTGTTTCGGGTGTAATCAAAATTAAGCTGGGTAGAATTTCCACGTAATTCGCCAATATCAATTTTTCCATAATCGCAGCTTATTTTTGCATTACCTAAGAGACGATCTATGTAAATTCCGCCGTAATCATTTTCTATATCTACGCTGTGTCTTTCAGGCGCTTTAATGGTATAATTAATTTCCATATTTACACTGCCAGAATTATTAAAAAGTGAACTCCACCAGGATCTGTCTTCTCTCGTAAAATGGGTTTTTGCACTCACTCCAGATGAAGATTGATTAAATTCTATATTGATCTCGTCCAGTTTCTTTTGTACTTTTTCCTCATCGTCGCCATTGGTTTTTATATTCACTTCTATCACCACTTTGTTCTGATTCCAGGTAGAGATATCTACATTCCCGTAGCTGTTGTCTATAGTGAGCAAATCAGTAGCACTCACATTATAAGTTTTTGTAACCTTTTTCTCTTTGGTATGTCTCCCGTTGAGATCGCCGTGGCAGTAGCTTAAAGCCGGGGCCAGCATCGTTACCATTAATATTTTAAATATAGTTTTCATCGCTTTGGTTTTTTAGGGTTTTAATATTTTCTATTTGCTCAAGTACTTCATTTAATAGATTTATTCTTTGCTGAAAATTGGAGATCATCGCATAGATAACCCGTTTGTCTTTCCCACTGTTTTGCAAGTCTTTTTTCAGTTTTTCGTACTCGGTTTCCAGTTTTTCAAGTTGTGTTAGCGCATCATTTACAATAGCTTCGGTTTCCGGGGTATTTTCAGCTTCCAGTGTTGCCAGTTCTGTTTTTATAAGCTGGGTATAAAATTGCTGGGTTTCTTTCATTTCTGGAGAAACACTTGCCAATTCTCCTGAATTTCTGCTGGCGTTTTCATTAAAAAAACCGGCAAAAACCATAAAAGCTATCGCAAGTATTGCAGCTACCGAAAGCATTGGCGCCCATATACTTCTTTTATGAGGACTGCTGCCAGAAGTGTTGGTTTTACCATTCTGTTCTTCCAGTTTTCTCAAAAACCTTGCTTTATGTCCCGAAGCAGGCTCTTTATTATCAAAATCCAGCTCTTTAAAAAGCTCGTTTATATTATCCTTTTTCATAATTTTATAAATTGAAATAATCCAGTAAGTTTCTCGCAGACTAATTATTTTCACCTGGTTTTTTTCAGCTTATGTGTCCGGCATCAGGCCGGTTTCATCTTTTAGCAATTTTTTTCTTAGGCTTTCTTTAGCTCTTGAGATTGTTGTTCGGGAATTGGCATAACTTAAATTTAGTATTTCACCAATCTCTTCGTAATCGTAACCTTCTATTAAGTGCAGCGTTAAAGCAACGCGGTAATTTTCTTTAAGTGAATTAAGTGTTTTTAAAACCTTATTTACTTTTTGGTTTTTTGAATCTTCTTCCAGGATAATTCCTTCACCTTCATCCATTTCGTTCTTGAGCTCATCATTATAGGCTACTTCGTTTAATTTCACCTTTTTATTGAAAGCATTAATACTTAGGTTTACCACGATTCTTTTTAACCAGGCGCCAAAAGTTGAAGTCCCCTGGAAGCTATCTATTTTAGAAAAAGCTTTTAAAAATGCTTCCTGCATAATGTCTTCAGCCTCAGCTGTATCGTTTACAATACGCAGGGAAGTATTATACAAGGCCTTATAATAGCGCTCGTAAACTTCCATTTGTGCCCGCTGGTCATTTTTCCGGCAACGCGCAACAAGATCATTGATATGTGTGATGGTTGGTGTCAATTAAAACTATCTTGTTTCTGTACTAAAGATAGCTTTGAATTTGATTTGTTACACTTTTCAGAAAAAAAATCTGGAAAAGATGGTGGCACAGGAATTGACTACTTCTAGTAGAAATTGCACGAAAAGTCGCTTAGTTTACTGAGCATAAGGCTTTGCAGAAAAAGAAAAGATTAAGAACCACAAGCTGTTAGTGACAGTTTGACTTAAAATAAATTATGGCTAAAACGAAATTGACGAGTTTTGACAGTTTGTCATTGCAAGATATAGATCAGGATGCAGATTTAATTCCCTTAATGACGCCAGAGGATGAGGAAGAAATAAACAGGGAAGAATTGCCCGATACTTTACCAATACTACCGTTAAGAAATACAGTGTTGTTTCCTGGGGTAGTAATTCCAATTACTGCCGGAAGGGATACTTCTATTAAATTGATTAATGAAGCAAATAACGATTCTAAAATTATTGGGGTTGTTGCTCAAAAAGATGAAGAAGTTGAAAATCCTTCTGCTAAGGATATTTACAATACCGGTGTTGTTGCACGTATTCTGCGGGTTTTAAAAATGCCCGATGGAAATACTACGGTAATTATCCAGGGTAAAAAGCGTTTTGAAATTGATGAAATTGTAAAGGAGGAACCTTACCTAACTGCAAAAATCAAGGAAGTTCCTGAAGCAAGACCAGAATTGGATAACAAAGAATTTCCCGCAATTATAGATTCTATTAAAGAATTGGCACTTCAAATTATAAAAGGAAGTCCAAATATTCCAAGTGAAGCTTCTTTTGCTATTAAGAATATAGAAAGCTCTTCATTCTTAATCAATTTTGTTTCTTCCAATATGAACCTTGCGGTAGAAGACAAGCAAAAATTACTGGAAACAAACGATCTTAAAGATCGTGCCCTGGCTACTTTGCGCCATATGAATATGGAGTTTCAGAAATTGGAACTTAAAAATGATATTCAGAGCAAGGTGCAGAGTGATATGAGCCAGCAGCAGCGTGAATATTTTCTTCATCAGCAAATGAAAACCATCCAGGAAGAATTGGGAGGCGTTTCCCATGAAGATGAAATTGAAGAAATGAAACTCCGCGCCAAAAAGAAAAAGTGGGGCGAAAAGGTTCAAAAACATTTTGATAAGGAAATTTCTAAAATGCAGCGGATGAATCCGCAGGTTGCAGAATATTCCATTCAACGAAATTACCTGGATTTATTTCTTGATCTCCCGTGGAATGAATTTAGTAAGGATAAATTCGATTTAAAAAGAGCGAAGAAAATTTTAGATCGTGACCACTATGGTCTAGACGATGTAAAACGCCGAATTATAGAATATCTGGCGGTATTGAAACTTCGTAACGATATGAAGTCGCCCATCCTTTGTCTTTACGGACCTCCCGGAGTTGGTAAGACTTCGCTGGGTAAATCTATGGCCGAGGCATTGGGTAGAGAATACGTGAGAGTTTCTCTTGGTGGATTACGTGATGAAGCAGAAATACGCGGGCACAGAAAAACTTATATCGGGGCTATGCCTGGTAGAATAATCCAGTCGCTAAAAAAAGCGGGTACAAGTAACCCTGTTTTTGTTTTAGATGAAATTGACAAATTGAGTATGGGACACGCCGGTGACCCATCTTCAGCATTATTGGAAGTTTTGGATCCCGAACAAAATAGCGAGTTCCACGATAACTTCCTGGAAATGGGCTTTGACCTTTCTAAAGTAATGTTTGTGGCCACCGCAAATACTTTAAGTACCATTCAACCGGCACTTAGAGACCGTATGGAAATCATAAATGTTACCGGTTATACCATTGAGGAAAAGGTAGAAATCGCCAAGCAACATTTGCTTCCGAAGCAATTAAAAGAACACGGATTAACCAAAGAGCATATAAAAATTGCTAAACCGCAATTAGAAAAAATTGTGGAAGGTTATACAAGAGAATCCGGAGTTCGTGGATTGGAAAAACAAATTGCTAAAATGGTTCGTCACGCAGCCAAGAATATTGCGATGGAGGAGGAGTACAATGTGAAAGTTACCAACGAAGATGTTATAGAAGTTCTAGGTAGTCCAAGATTGGAGCGTGATAAATATGAAAATAATGAAGTTGCCGGTGTTGTAACAGGATTGGCCTGGACGCAAGTTGGTGGCGATATCTTATTTATTGAATCTATTCTTTCTAAAGGAAAAGGTAATCTAAATATTACCGGAAACCTTGGAAAAGTGATGAAAGAATCGGCTACCATTGCGATGGAGTATATGAAATCTAATGCCGAAGAACTTGGTTTAGATCCTACTATATTTGAAAAGTACAATGTACATATTCACGTACCTGAAGGTGCTACGCCAAAAGATGGGCCGAGTGCAGGGATAACGATGCTTACTTCTTTGGTTTCCCTGTTTACTCAGCGAAAAGTGAAGAAAAGTATTGCGATGACTGGAGAAATTACCCTAAGAGGGAAAGTACTTCCGGTTGGAGGGATTAAGGAAAAAATCCTTGCTGCCAAACGTGCCCGTATCAAAGAGATTATTCTTTGTAAAGAGAATGAACGTGATATAAAAGAGATAAAAGCAGATTATCTAAAAGGACTTACTTTTCATTATGTAAATGAAATGAGCGAAGTTATAAATCTCGCCATTACAGATGAAAAAGTAAAAAACGCTAAAACGCTTTAATTTTAAAAGCTGTTTGGGACATCCGGTTTCGTCAACCTGAACTGGTTTCAGGTTCTAACATGAGATTAATTCTCATTTTCTTAGATTCTGATCCCGAAGCTTCGGGACAGAATGACGTTCTCATGGATTTTCCAGACAGCTTTTTTAATTCTAATACTTAAAGTTTCAGAAAACTATCGCTTTGTTTAATTTTGCTTTCCACTTTTAAATTAAATTATGAGTAAAAAAATAACGATTGCCATAGATGGTTATTCCTCCACCGGGAAAAGTACCGTTGCTAAACAGCTTGCGGCAGAACTTGGCTATGTCTATGTTGATACCGGTGCGATGTACCGCGCCGTGACTTTATATTTAATGCGCAAAATGATAGTCACCGATACCAATTTTGAAGAAGAAGCCATTTTAAGGCAATTACCTTTTATTAATATCAGCTTTGTTTTTAATAAAGAGTTGGGTTATGGGGAAGTTCATTTAAATAATGAGAATGTTGAAAAGGAAATCAGGTTGATGGAAGTTTCCCAGCAGGTGAGTAAAGTGGCAGCTGTGCCAGATGTTAGAAAGATGTTGGTTAAAATCCAGCAGGAAATTGGCAAAAATAAAGCAGTAGTTATGGATGGCCGTGATATTGGAACCGTGGTTTTTCCTGACGCCGATTTGAAATTATTTATGACCGCTTCAACCGAAAAAAGAGCGGAGCGCAGATATGACGAATTAAAGGGCCGTGGCGATGAGGTTAAATACGAAGATGTACTGGCTAATGTTAAAGAAAGGGATTACCTGGATACCACCCGCGAAGACTCTCCTTTAGTAAAAGCTGAAGATGCTATAGAAATCGATAATTCAGATATGAATTTGGAGGAACAGTTTGAAAAAGTATTAAAACTGGCCAAAGATAAAATTGAAGAATAAGCATTCTGTTTTTAAACTAATTAGGGTTTGAGAAAAGAAAAATAAGTTGTATTTTTGCAGCCCTTTTTGGCGAAGAATCGGAAAATCAAAAGGGATTGGAAATCAAAACCATAACTACTTCTGTGTTTTATTTGCTTAATTTTTCCGAAGAATACAGGATACAAATTTTTTATCAGCAATGGCTGAAGACAAAAAAAACCAGGACGTTCAGGACGAAAATCTTGAAGTTCAACCGGTAGCTGGAATGGCTACTTCATCGCAACCCGCTCCTACCGAGCAGCAGGAAAACCCTGAGAAATTTCTTGAAGAATTTAACTGGCACAATTATGAAGAGGGAATTGACCCTATTGATGATGAGAAGTTAGAAGAATTTGAGAAATTAGTTGCAGAAAATTTCGTAGACACTTTAAATGACGAAGTTGTAACAGGAAAAGTAATTAATATTACAGATCGTGATGCAATTATAGACATTAACGCAAAAAGTGAAGGCGTTATTTCCCTTAACGAATTTCGTTACAATCCAGATCTTAAAGTTGGAGACGACGTTGAGGTTTTAATTGATGTTCGTGAAGATTCAACAGGACAATTAATCCTTTCTCACCGTAAAGCTCGTGTAATTCAGGCCTGGGATCGTGTGAACAAAGCTCACGACGAAAGTCTTATCGTAAATGGTTTTGTGAAATGCAGAACTAAAGGTGGTATGATCGTAGATGTATTTGGAATTGAAGCATTCTTGCCAGGATCTCAAATAGACGTGAAGCCTATCCGTGATTACGATGCTTATGTTGGAAAAACAATGGAATTCAAAGTTGTGAAAATTAACCACGAATTCAAAAACGTGGTGGTTTCTCACAAAGCGCTTATTGAAGCCGATATCGAAGAACAGAAGAAAGAAATTATCGGTCAGCTTGAAAAAGGTCAGGTACTTGAAGGTACTGTTAAAAACATCACTTCTTACGGAGTATTTGTTGATCTTGGAGGAGTTGACGGACTTGTTCACATTACCGACCTTAGCTGGTCTCGTATCAACCATCCAAATGAGATCGTTGAACTTGATCAAAAACTAAACGTGGTAATTCTAGACTTTGATGAAGCTAAAACAAGAATCCAACTTGGTCTTAAGCAATTAAGCAAACACCCATGGGAAGCTCTTGACGAAAACCTTAAGGTTGGAGACAAGGTAAAAGGTAAAGTAGTTGTAATCGCAGATTACGGTGCATTTATTGAAGTTGCCGATGGTGTTGAAGGTCTTATCCACGTTTCTGAAATGTCATGGAGTACGCACTTGCGTTCAGCTCAGGATTTCGTAAATGTTGGAGATGAAGTTGAAGCTCAAATCTTAACTTTAGATCGTGAAGACCGTAAAATGTCTCTTGGAATTAAGCAATTAACTCCAGACCCATGGACAGATATTACTACTAAATATCCTGTTGGTTCTAAACACAAAGGAATTGTACGTAACTTCACCAACTTTGGTGTATTCGTAGAATTAGAAGAAGGAATTGACGGACTTATTTATATCTCCGATCTATCCTGGACTAAGAAAATCAAGCACCCATCAGAATTTACTAACGTAGGTGATGAGCTTGAGGTTGTAGTTCTAGAATTAGATGTTGATGGTCGTAAGTTAAGCCTTGGTCACAAGCAGGTTGAAGACAACCCTTGGGATAAATACGAAACTGAGTTCGCTGTTGGTACTAAACACACCGCAGAGATTGCAGAGATCGTAGATAAAGGTGCTACTATAGACTTTAACGAAGATATCACTGCATTTGTTCCTACCAGACATCTTGAAAAAGAAGACGGTAACAAATTAACTAAAGGTGAATCTGCAGAGTTCCAGATCATTGAATTCAATAAAGAATTCAAAAGAGTGGTAGCTTCACATATGGCTATTCACAAAGAAGAAGAGCAGCAAATCGTTAAGCAAGCCGCTAAAAAAGCAGCTTCGCAAAGCAATGACAAAACCACTATTGGTGATGTTAATGCCGATCTTCAGGCTTTAAAAGATAAAATGGAAGGGAAGTAAATCTATTTCCGTGAAGACGGGAATCCCCTGATATTTAATCATAAACAAAAACCTCCTTAGTTCGCTAAGGAGGTTTTTTTCTTGACCCTATTAAAAGGCTATTACACTAAATATTTTCCCAGCAATGTTCTTTTCTTAGGATCTAGTGCCTGGTTATTTACAGCAATTTGCAAAAAGTCCTGGTTCTTTTCTTTTGCATAAATCAAATGGAAAAGTTCTGCAACACTTAAACTCTTATCAGGGCGCTCTATTAAAGTGAAGTGATCATTCTTCGCTACAGATCCTTCTTCTAGAATACTTACATAGGTTCCTGCATAACCTCTCTTAATAAATTGTTTCAGGACGTTTTGATCTCCAAATTTATAACCGAGTTTATAACAGGGTTCTCGATAATCTGAAACCTGCACTACGGCATCACCCACTTTATAGACATCACCTAAGAAAACCTTTCTTTCATCAAAATCTGCTACGGTTAGATTCTCTCCAAACATACCCCAGTTCCACTCCAGGTTGGGATAAAGATTCTTCCAATATGGATACTGTTCTACAGAAAATATATAACAGGCCTTGTAAAAACCACCGTGATGTTTACGATCTGAAATTTCATCATTCATCACATTGTTTTTCGCCAAATAAACAGCTTCATCGGTAGGTATTTTATAGATACCTGTTAGTACTTCTTTTGAATTCCAAATTATTTTAGTCGGTTTTCCAATATTGGTTGAAATTATTTTCACGTAGCTAAAAATTTATTTTATAAAAGGTATTAATAGGAGTATTCACCTTTAATCACCCATTCCAATTTCCAAATTCACCATTTTGATAATCCTGGAAAGCCTGCTGGACTTCCTCCTGTGAATTCATCACAAAAGGACCCTGTGCAACGATGGGTTCGTTGAAAGGTACAGCGTGGCCTAGAAGTAGGATGCTTTCTTTGTGGGCTTCAATTTCCAGTTTTTTACCATCATTATTAAATTCAACGAGGTTATGCATTTTTGCTTCTTTCCCGTTCACTTTTACCTTACCCTTTATCACGTAAAAGAAAATATTCCTATCAGAAGGAATTTCTACCGAATATTTACCGCCTTCAGCAAAATTTACAGTAGCCATCTGGATATCGTTTAATGGATCAAAAGCGCCTTTTTCACCTTCCCAGTTTCCTGAAACTGCAGCTAATTTTACTTTTCCTTCATTTAGATTTAGCTGCGTAATATCTTCTTTCTGAAGTCCTACATAATTTGGTTCGGTCATTTTATGTTTTGCCGGTAAGTTTACCCAAAGCTGAAGAATCTCCAATTCGCCACCTTTCTTTTTGAATTCTTCTGAAGAAACTTCAGCGTGAATAAGTCCTTTTCCCGCCGTCATCCATTGTACACCACCTGCTTTTATAACACTTTCAAATCCGCCACTGTCTTTATGGGTTAAATCGCCCTTCAAAATAAAAGTCACGGTTTCAAATCCCCGGTGGGGGTGAGGGCCAAACGGCAATCCATTATTATTTACAGGATATTCCTGGTAGCCGTGATGGTTTAAAAACAAAAACGGATCTATATGATCTACAGAATTTGTGGGCAGGGCACGATAAGTAATTAGATCGGCGATAGGGGAACTTACCGCGGTATGTATTTTTTTAATGCTTCTCATAAAATTGATTTTACTCTTAATTAAAAAATAAAATTATTGGCGAGTTTCAACTCATCTTCTGAAATGGTATGTGGCCGGTTTTTATAGATTTTCACTTCTACATTAGCATTCATTTCCCTTAATATTTCAGCTGAATCTTCTACTCGCTCAACCGGAACGTGAGGATCTGGATCTCCGGTACCTATAAAAATTGGAGTTCCATTAAAATCTCCCGAATAATTTTCAGTATAAATCTTATCGCCAATGAGGCCGCCGGTAAAAGCGGCAACCCCGCCAAATCTTTGGGCGTTGCGGGTTACAAATTCCAGCGTTAGGCAGGCGCCCTGTGAAAATCCGGCAAAATAAATATTTTCTGATGCTATGCCGGTTTCTTTAATGTCTTCAAGTAATTCTTCTAAAACTTCTAAAGCCGATGAATATTCGGGTTCATTTTGTGCTACTGGTGCTAAAAATGAATTCGGATACCAGGTAAAATCTGTAGCCTGTGGTGCTAAAACTGCGAAGTCCTGGGGGTTTAACTGATTGGCCAAAGAAAGAAATTCTTTGGCACTGCCACCACGGCCGTGGATTAAAACCAATACTTTTTCGGCTTCCCGTAGTTCTTTTCCCGCGGTATATATCTCTTTTTTGTGCATTGTTATAATTTTAAATTAAGATACTAAATACCAATAAAAAAGTCCCGAAAAACGGGACTTTTAAAACAATTTTTAGAATTGACTCACTAAGTGAGAATAGATAGCGTTAATCTAATTAATTATCGTCGTTATCTATCTTTACTTTTTTCTTCACTTCGCCGTCATCTTCTTTGATTTTAATCTTTTTATCATCGGTCTTTACTTTAACCTTATCATCTTTCACTTTCACCTTTGCATCTTCTTCCTCGGCTAATTGTTCAATTTCAGATTTCTCTTCTTCTTCCCTGCAGGACACAACCGTAAGGCTTAATGCCAGAATTAATAAAATTGATTTTAATGCAATTTTCATAGTTAATAGTTTTAGTTATAAGGATTAAATGTAGGCAAAAAACTCAATCTTTTTTCGCCAGTACTGCTTTTTCTGAAAATTCAACCAAATCTACTTTTGGATTTCCATAAAGTTCCATTTCGCTTCGGTTTTTAGCAGTAAGTGTAAGGTTTTCAAGAACTTCAAGTTCATTTTTAGATTTACCTTCAGCAATAACTACTGCGTTTCTTGCACTTAATCTTCTGCCGTCAAACTTAGTAGAATGTTCAGAGCGTAGTTGTAGATCGTCTACTTCACCTTCAATACGAGCGCTGGCTTTTTCATAGATATCTACTTTAAATCTGGGTGCATTCACCAAAGCTTTAATATCGCTAGACTCGTTAAGCTGAAAATAAGCATCTTCTGCAGTTAAATTTAATTCTACATCAGCTTTTCCCTCATTAAAAAGATCAAATTTGGTTGCGGTTACGGTTAGGTATACTTTAGCATCATCTGCCGTGGTTATTTTTAATTCTTCAGAATATAAATCTTCATCTGCTTCCAATTCTGTGTTGCCCGAAACTGTAATTTTTTCAAGATTTTGAGGGTAAGTCAGTGTTATTTCCTGCGATTTGCTTCGGCCTATCTTTTTTGTAGGCTTTAAGTATAAAACCTGGTCTACAACTTCGCCTCTTATTATTCGGTGTAAGTTATCATCGGCTTCAACTTCCATCATCGCGGTAGATCCTTGCTTGAGGGTAACTTCAAAATCACCGCCTATTTCTACACTATGGAAATCTGCTAAGCGTGTTTTTTCGGTGGTTACGTTTCTGCTTCCTTTTACTTTTTTTGCACCACAGCTAAATGCCATAAAAATGCTTAGTAAGAGTAGTATCTTTTTCATAAAAAATAAGGGTTTAACACAAATATACTAAAAAAGCCTCCGGATGGGAGGCTTTTAAGACTTGCTTAGCATTCATTGAAAGCTATGATGCAGTGTTCGGATAAGATTTCATTACTTTTTATGTAATCTTTAACCAGTAGATCATTTTCTTGTGCCGGTTCTCCCAGGTTGAAGAGTAGCATTAGTAATTGCAGAACTAATTGTATCATAATTCTTCATTTTCAGGATTTTCTTCTTCTTTTTTAACCGGTTTTTTATCTACCGTTACCCCTCTACTATTTATTTGAATGTTTACCTCTTCATCTCCAGAATTTATCCTGGCGTTAAAGTCGCCGTCTTCATCCCATTCATCTTCACTTTCGGTTTCCCATTCCTCTACCGGGCAATCTTCACAAATAGCGGCATCTTCTGTGATTTTTAAAACTTTTTCTTCGTCGCCGTTTATTAAAATATCTCCCCAGTAGTCTGTATTTCTATGAAATGAATTTGTATTATCGTCTGCCACCAGGCTAGCGCCTTCGGGTAAATATAAGGTAACTTGCACTTCCTGATCCCGATACTTATATTTTGCAGGCGAAGTAAAAAAGCTGTTCAGCAATAATTGGTTGTCATTAAAATTGGTGTTATACATTATATTTTGAGCGCGTTCTCTGGCTTCTTTGTAATCTTTACCTTCTGCCGACTTTACTACTTCCAGTTTGGCAAGGGAGTCTTTAGTTGGTTTTACAATTAGGCGAATATCTGAGCTGTACATTACCTTTTCATCATTCTCATCATATTTAATTTTGAAATCTGAACTTCTGTAAATACTGGATGAGTAATTTGAATTGGCCTGCATTCCCAGGTAAAGTGTATCGTTAGCCGATATTTGCAGTGTTTCTGTAATTACCTGTTCTCCATCAAAAGCACGATGGGTGGCTTGCTGTACCGCTATTACCGATGCTCCTATAAAAGCCAGTATCCATAATCCCAATAAGACTAATTTAGCAGGGGTACCAATAGACCTTAATCTGCCTACAAGAATCTTTAAGCCTAAAATGAACAGGAAGAAAAATGGAATTCCTGCCAGCAAAAAGCTAATTAGCCACAGTAACCAAAGCGGCGCTCCACTAACTGCCATTTCTACATAACTACTCCAGGGTGCGTCTATAAGACCAAAGGTACCAACGGTAAACAAGCCAATAAAAAGACTGATTAATGCCGCACCGGCTATTAATATTAGGATGATTCCAATTAGTTTTACAAATACCTTTAAAATAAAAGCGATTACATCACCTATAGCAGAGGCAGCAGAGTTAGCTCCGCTTTTAGCCTGGTTGCCATATTTTTGATAATCTACATCTTTTACCTTTCCGGTAACATTATCAAAACCCTCACGAATCTTTTTTTCTATATTGCTAATAGTGACCTCCTCTCCACGCATTGCAAGTTTATCGGCTGTAGATTTAGCTTCGGGAACAAAGATCCAAAGTGCAATATAAATTAGGATAAACGCACCACTGGAAAAAATAGTTAGCAAGATCCAAAGTAAGCGTACCCAAATAAAATCTATTCCTAAATAATGCCCCAGTCCAGAAGAAACACCGCCTACATAAGAATGTTCGGTATCTCTAAACAGTTGTTTTCCCGGAGATTTAGTGGTTTTTGTATAAACCGGTTCATCTTCAAAGATCTCTTCATCTACCATATAATCTTCGGGTTGCCCCATAATGGCGATTACTTCTTCTACTTCTTTAATTCCAATAACCTGGCGGTCGTCTTTTTTCTTCTCATTGAACAATTCAGCAATACGTGCTTCAATATCTGCTATAATCTCATCTTTTCCCTGGGTGTTGGTAAAAGAGCGTTTAATAGCGTCTAAATAATGTTGCAGCTTGGCATAGGCGTCCTCGTCTATATGAAAGAATATACCGGCAAGATTTATATTTACTGTTTTATTCATGATTCTTATTTTTTTGATTGGTTACAACGTTTACAGCGGTTTGGAGTTCGTCCCAGGTGCCGGTAAGCTCCTTTAGGAAGAGTTTCCCGGTATCGGTAAGTCCGTAATATTTTCGCGGTGGTCCGCTGCTGGATTCTTCCCAGCGATAACTGAGCAATCCTGCATTCTTTAACCGGGTTAAGAGCGGATAAATTGTGCCTTCAACCACCAGTAATTTCGCGTCTTTAAGGGTGTCCAGGATTTCGGCTACATACGCATCTTCATCTTTTAAGACTGAAAGAATACAGTACTCCAGTACACCTTTACGCATTTGAGCCTTGGTGTTTTCTATCTTCATAGCGTTTCGTTTTGAGGGTTGTTAAACTGTTCATTTTTTGATTGTTGATGGTTATTATGATGATTATTAGAATCTTTTCCTATAAAATTGATGCTTAACGGAAAAGAGTAATGTTCTCCATTACTGGCTTTAATACTTGCGCTTATCACTGCAAAGATTTCGATGAAAAACAAGAGCGAAAGCAAAATGGCAAATACACTAATCGTGATGACTATAGAAATTGCCTGGCCCATTTCGTCTATATAAAAATGCTCGGGACCAATTGCAAAGGGTACATCACCACCCAGCCGAATAGCCTGAAAAAGAATAATTGAAATTCCTACGGCCAATATTAAAATGGTGTAGAGAAAGAGACTAATTTGAAAATTGATTGCCTTCCTGCCGTGATCGTCTATAAAGGGCTTTTCTTTTTTAGTGAGCCATAATATTAGTGGAAATATAAAATTCCCTAACGGAATAATAAATTTACTAAAGACCGATAAATGCAGGATTGTGGCCAGTGTTTTTTCTTCTTTTGCTATCTTTGAGTTCATAACCTATTAATTTACATTACAAATATATGGTTAAAAGAAGGTATTTTGCAAAACATAGTACTAAAATTTAACATATTTTTATGAAATTATTTCTGAAGTCATATTGATTAATTTGAATACATTTATTAAAAACAAACTATTTCTAATGACATTAAATAAGAATAAACTCAATAAATTTCTAATGCTGAAACTGCCAAGCGCCTGGCTTTGTGGGGTTCGGGTAAGTGAGATTGAAGAAGATACCTGTAAAGTAGGTGTGAAGTATAAATGGATAAATCAAAACCCATTTAATAGTATGTACTTCGCTGTGCAGGCAATGGCAGCAGAATTAAGCACCGGTGCGTTGGTAATGGGAAAAATTAAACAGTCTAATAGAAAAATTTCTATGCTGGTTGCGCAAAATAGGGCCACGTTTACCAAAAAAGCGACGGGCAAGATTAATTTCTACTGTTATGATGGTCATTTAATAGACGAAGCTATAGAGAAAACACTTGCCACGGGCGAAGGGCAAACCTTATGGATGAAATCTACGGGAATAAACGATACTGGTGAACAGGTGGCCGTATTTGAGTTTGAATGGACTATAAAAGCAAAGTAAAATGAATGCACACGAAATAGATTACCAAATTTTTGGGGAAGAAATGCAATATGTAGAATTAGAGCTGGATCCTCGTGAAGCTGTTATTGCCGAAGCCGGTAATTTTATGATGATGGACGATGGGATTAGAATGGATACTATTTTTGGCGATGGCTCTAAAGAAAACGAAGGTTTCCTGGGTAAAGTTTTAGGTGCGGGCAAACGTTTGCTTACCGGAGAAAGTTTATTCATGACGATTTTTAGTAATGAAATTCAGGGCAAAAAGCGTATTAGTTTTGCTTCGCCTTATCCCGGAAAAATTATTCCTATAGATCTTACCCGATATGGAAATAAATTTATTTGCCAGAAAGATGCATTTTTATGCGCTGCCAAAGGAGTTTCGGTAGGAATTGAATTCAGTAAAAAACTGGGGCGCGGTTTTTTTGGAGGTGAAGGTTTTATTATGCAAAAACTGGAAGGCGACGGGATGGCCTTTGTTCACGCCGGTGGCACGATGGCAAGAAAAGAATTATCTCCCGGTGAAAAATTAAAGATAGATACAGGCTGTATTATTGGCTTCACCCAGGATATAAATTATGATATTGAATTTGTAGGCGGAATTAAAAATACGTTTTTTGGCGGGGAAGGACTTTTCTTTGCAACCCTTACCGGCCCGGGTACAGTTTACGTGCAATCGCTTCCCTTTAGCCGCCTGGCTAACCGAATTTGGCAGGCTGCACCACAAGGAGGTGGGAAAGATAAAGGAGAAGGTAGTATTCTTGGCGGTATAGGTGATGTGATAAGTGGCGATCGGCGATTTTAAGAATTGTTAAACAGCGGTAAATTAAAAGATCTTTATAAATTTTTTATTATATTTAGGTGCTTTTAAAAAATCCGTTAGCCTATTAAAAGATTTCTACTTTTTTAAACCTAACTTCTAATTTAAATCTTTCAAATTATGGCGAGAGCGATGTTTGAATACACCAAAACTGTACTGGATAAAGTCAGTTTTGATCCCATCTTGTTTTGTAGAGAAGTGAAAAAAGCACTTCAACGACTTTTACCTCATGAAATAGAGGAACTTCGTATCTGGATTATAGCACTAACCCGCAAAAATCCTGAACTTAATCAATGTTTAACCTATTTAAATACATAAAAAAAGCGGCTTTTGGGCCGCTTTTTATTTTCAATAAAATTTCCTTTGTTTAAAATAAAACAGTAGGAATTATTTTATCCCTGGTATTCTTTTTTCTTATTCACAGGACTTATAATTTTCACATTGTGAAAAGCGATAGCACCTTTTACAACACCTGCAATGGTACTTTGTATAGCTTCAATAATCTGCATTTTTAATTCACTGCGGTTGTAGATAAGGCTTACTTCTCGTGCGGGTACCGGCTCTGCAAACATCCTTAAATTTTTCTTTTCAGAATCTTTAATATCAAGGGTATGCAAATAGGGGAGCAGTGTCATCCCTAAACCTTCGTTAGCCAGTTTTATTAAAGTTTCAAAACTTCCGCTTTCCAACTGAAAATGATCATCGTCGTAATTTCTGGAAGATTTACATAGGTTAAGAATACCATCTTTAAAACAATGCCCATCTTCAAGCAGCAACATATCGTCTATATCCAGGTCGTTGATTTCAATCTTTTCCTTTTTATGAAGCCTGTGACTGTTTGGTATATAACCTACAAATGGTTCATAATAAAGTACATTTTCTTTGATTCCCTGCAGTTCAAGTGGGGTTGCGGCAATTGCAGCATCTAAATGTCCTTCTCTTAAACGTTCAATAATTGCATCGGTATTTAGTTCCTCAATCTTAAGCTTTACTTTAGGATATTTCTTAATAAAATTATTGATGAACATAGGCAGTAGAGTAGGCATAACCGTGGGAATTACACCTAGTTTAAAAATACCACCTACAAATCCTTTTTGCTGATCTACTATATCTTTAATCCGGTCACTTTCATTCACAATATTTCGCGCCTGTTGCACAATTTTTTCCCCGGTTTCAGTAAGCTGAATAGGTTTTTTGGTTCTATCAAAAATCTGTACATCCAGTTCTTCTTCCAGCTTTTGAATTTGCATGCTTAAGGTAGGCTGGGTTACAAACACTTTTTGTGCCGCTTTGGTGAAATTCTTATGTTCGGCAACCGCCAATACATAATGCAGTTGTGTAATCGTCATAACTTGAAGCTTTATTATTACTGCAAATGTATTGGTTTTTTCTATTCCGAATTAAAATAAATATGATTTTATCTATACGCAAAGAAGAATATTAAACTTTTGAAACTAAAACCTGAGGTTTACTTCTTTCTTCTCGCCATCAAAATTGAATTTCGCATCTTCCCAGATTGGTGGCCCATATAAATTCATTTGATTGTTAGAGACTCCATAATCTTCAGTAGGCATACCATTTGATTCAAAATCCATTCTCTGGTTCCCATTTTTATCATGGTAGGCAGTTACAGCATAGGTTCCAGGTGGTATTTCACTAAAAGTGACCATTGCAACACCGTCCTTAATTTCACTTACTTCTCCCTTTACTGGTGCTTGTTTAAGAAAATTATCTTCATTAAAAAGGGCGAAATAAACTTTTCCTTCTTCCGATGCAATGTTATCTACACTAACACAAATGTTACCCGAATTTTCTGTTTGGGCTAAAGCAAGGTTGCAAAGAAAAAGACTAAATAAAATGGCAATTGTTTTCATAATTAGTTAATTTTTATTGGTTTATAGGCTCAAAACTAACTTGATTTATCCTTTAGATTTAATAAATAATACCGAGTTGTAATTTTTGAGTGCTGAATTGTAGATTCTTCAAAAGAAAAGAGCAAAAAGAGTAAAGAGGAAAGACTGAAAGAAAATTGGGATTGGTGTAAGACTGGAGTCAACTCTGCTAAATTCCAGTAAAAGATTACAATGCCGCTGCATTGCTCGTAATAGCGGGATTAAAGTATTCCCCTCGCTTTAATTTCAAGGTATTTATTGATGGCATTTATACTTAAATCTTCGGGTTTGGTGAGTAAAGTATTAATCCCGTGTTGCCTTAATTCGGCGGCCATTAGTTTTTTATCGTGGGCAAAACCTTCCGCAATTACCTGGTGAGCCATATCGGTAGTATTCTCAGGACTGCTACTTATCACTTTATCCAACTCGGTATTTTCAAAAAATATAACTACTAAAACGTGTTTCTTGTTAATGGCCTTTAAATAGGGAAGCTGTCTTTTTAAAGCCGAAATATGCTCAAAATTGGTGTATAACATCAGCAAACTGCGTTGTGTAACTCTTTGTCGCAAATTACTGTAAAGCATATTAAAATCTGAATCGGGAAATTGAGTATTGATATTATATAAACGCTCCATTATTTGTTGCAACTGGCTTAGTTTTGCATTGGCTTTTAAGATGTTTCCAATTCTTGATGAAAAAGAAATTAGCCCAACTTTATCCTTTTTCTTCAGCGCTATATTAGAAAAAGCCAGGCTACTATTAATTGCATAATCCAGCAAACTCAAACCATTAAAAGGCATTTTCATTACCCGGCCGGTATCTATAATTGAATAGATTGGTTGCGCTTTTTCATCCTGAAACTGGTTTACCATAAGGTCGCCCTGTTTGGCGGTAGCTTTCCAGTTTATGGTTCGCACATCGTCTCCGGGCACATATTCCTTAATTTGTTCAAATTCCATCGTGTGGCCAATCCTTCTAATTTTTTTTAATCCTGGTTGTGATAAACGATTATCTATAGCTAAAAAATCCAGTTTTTTCATCTGAATAAAAGATGGATAGACCTTCAGCATTTGCTTGTTTCCAAAAACCGAGCGTCTTTTCACCAAACCAATTTTGGTAAAAACGTAAATGTTTAGTTTTCCAAAGTAATATTCCCCACGAGCAACTGGCCGTAAATAATAGCTGAATTTTTCAGAATTACCGGCGCCAATCTTTAATTGTTTTAAAAAATCCCGCTTTTGAAACTGTATAGGGATTTCATCAATAATTTCAGTATAAATAGAAAAGCCATAGTTATTTTCCAGGATTATTTCCACTTCATTTTCATCTGAATTTGAGAATTTCTGCGGAAGAATTCTTTCGGCATTTATTCGGTTAGATTTATACAGGCTAACCAACTCGGCTAGAAAAAACAATAGCAGGATAAGGCTTAAAACCCAGGTGAATCCGTATAAAAAATCAAAGAAATAAGAAAATAGAAAGAGCAATGCGATAGCAAAGATCGCATAGAAAAAACGCTGATTTAAATATAAAGATTTTAAGAAGTTAAGCACTAGCGTGGAATTTCTACAGATTGCGAGATCATTTCTATTACTTCTTTGGCAGTAATTCCTTCCATTTCACGATCGGGACTAATAATTAATCTATGCGCTAAAACAGGATTTAGTGCTTTTTTAATATCCTCTGGAATTACAAAATCTCTTCCGTTTATTGCTGCAAATGCTTTAGAAGCGTTCATCACCGCGATAGATGCCCGGGGAGAAGCCCCAAGATAAATGTGAGAGTGATTACGGGTTTTACCTACAATACTGGCAATATAATGCATCAGTTTTTCTTCCATAATAATCTCCTGAATCTGGCCTTTTAACTCGTTTAGATTCTTAGGATTCAAAACAGCTTCAATCTGTGAAATAGGTAACGAGCCCTTGCGGTCGTGGTGGGTTTTTAGAATATTTATTTCGTCTTCAAGACTGGGGTAATCCACTTCAATTTTAAATAAAAAACGGTCTAATTGGGCTTCGGGCAGGGCGTAAGTTCCTTCCTGTTCTATAGGATTTTGTGTAGCCAGGACCATAAATGGCGCTTCCAAATCATGCTGCACCCCATCTATGGTAATTTGGCGCTCTTCCATCACCTCAAACAAAGCTGCCTGGGTTTTAGCAGGAGCGCGGTTAATTTCATCTATTAGAACGATATTGGAAAAAATGGGTCCGGGTTTAAATTCAAATTCACCTTTTTGCGCGTTTAAGACCGAAGTTCCTAAAACATCACTCGGCATCAAATCTGGTGTAAATTGAATTCGGCTAAAGTTTGTTTCCAGGCTTTTAGCAAATAATTTTGCGGTTAAGGTTTTGGCCACACCGGGCACACCTTCAATTAAAACGTGACCGTTAGAAAGCAGGCCTGCAATTAAGAGTTCTACAAAATCGTTTTGACCTACAATTACTTTGGCCAGTTGGTTTTTTAAACTTGAAACCGCTTGTTTAAGATCGTCCAGCGGGATGCGACTGCCAAAATCTAAAGATTCGTTTTCATTATTTATTTCGTTTTCCATTGGAATGTGATTTAAAATTATTTATTGCCTCAGAAAGTTCATAAAATTCACTTTTACCGGCACTTTTATTATTTGAGAGCTTTTCGATTTTCTCAAAAAGTTTCTTTCCTGAAGCTACGCTGTTTCCAGATTTTGCCGCCAGTAAGGTATAGAATTCTTCGTCTATGGTTTTTGTTGAAATTTTATATTGTAAACGAATATATTCAAGAAATAAATTGACTTTCTTAGAGATCAATTCTTCATATTCTTTTTCTTCTAAATAAAGATTTCCAACAGTTTTGGCATATTCGTAACTCTGATTTTTTAAAGGATCTACCACCGGAATAGACCGCTGTTTTCGTTTTCCTTCAAAAATAATGAACAAAACGCAGCCGGCCAGCAGAAAATAATAGGCCCATTTAAGGCGGGTATCACTTAGTAAAATATAAAGCGGGGAAGAATAATATGTTTTTCCGGCTTTATAATAATTATCCAAAAATACCTGGTTTCCCATTTCCATATAAGCCAGGATATTTTCGGCATATTCGTAATTCTTATTGCTTAGTAAAAAGTAATTCCCAAAAGCTTCAGGGGTATTATGCAGGTAAATTTTCCCTTTTCCAAAATCGGACCTTATAAAATTAGGTTGACTGTTTTTTTCATCTCCCTGGATATTAATTTTTCCCAGAACTTCGATTTGCGCACTGTCTTTTTGATGAAAGTAAAGTGACGAAAATTCATTTTTAAACTTAAAATCGTTTTCTTTTTTTAAAGCTGAGTTTTCAAAATTCAATTGTGGTTTTGAACTTAGATCGTTTTTAGGA
Organism: Salegentibacter agarivorans; assembly: GCF_900113135.1. Lineage (GTDB taxonomy): Bacteria > Bacteroidota > Bacteroidia > Flavobacteriales > Flavobacteriaceae > Salegentibacter > Salegentibacter agarivorans. Next base: position 30,365 of record NZ_FOOH01000026.1, read on the forward strand.
ATAAAAACCTTATTTTCTAAATGAAGTGTATCTAACAACTCGGGACTAATTCCCCTGGCCGATATAAAAAGATGATTTCCATTAGAAACCCAATCAAGCAATTTATTTAACTCATCCTGATCAAAATACACGGCATTATTGAGGAAAAAATAGGTGCCGTTTTCCAGGCTATCAGATAGTTTTTCGAATGGTGGAACGTCAATTTCTTCAAATTTCCAGTTTTCAGTATTTTTCCAGCTATCATAAAAAACAAAACTTCCCAGTGGGATTTTATCGTCACTCATATAACTGGGCGTCCAGTTTACCGGTTCAGGTTCTGTAGCTTCCAGGTAAGTGAGAAAAATTACCAAAAGCAGGAATGCAGCAAAGAAGAGTTTTGAAGTCTTACCCATTATTTCCGCTTTTTAGGTTATTTTCCATTTGGCTGAATTCCCGGTTTACTTTTTGAAAACGCGATTTAGAAAGGTCAAAATCCCCATACCAGATAAAATCGTAAAGTCGGGTGATTTTGGTGAACTGGCTTTTTATTTCAGTCTCCTTTATTTCGTTAATATAATCTTCATTTGTTTTTTGAAATCTATACGAAATATGCTCTTTTTGATCAAGCAAACGCAAGCTCTTTAAGTATAAATACCGAACAGCAAGGCGATAATTTTCTTCTCGAATCGCTTTTTCAATTAATGAAGAGATATCTGCCGATTTTACGATTTCTTCTTCTTTTTGAAGATTGACTCTTCCGGTAATAGGTGCAGCCATCACTGCATTCCTTGGATTTAATCTAATAAAAAGCCAGGTAATTAAACCAAGGACTAAGATTAGGAATATATAGGGTAAAGCTGAGAGAACTGCACTCCAAAAAGCGTTGGTTTGGTAATCGCCAAAAAGCCATTGCAAAAAAGCATTCCATTTAAGGTTAATCCAACGTTTTAAGCGGGTCCACCAGGAATCTTCTTCAATCTTTTCTAGATAATCAAATGCTTTATCAGATTTATAAGCTTCAATTTTTTCAGCATCAAAATTAGCTTTCTCCAGATTTTCTTCAGAGGAATTCTGAACCACTTCCGTAGAATCAGTCATCGCTTGCTCTTGCGGAATTAAGTTTCCGAAGAAAATAAAACTGAAAAGAAGAAAGACTTTAATCATTAATTGTTTTTACCAAGATTTTCAATGCTTTCGTAGGCGCCGGTAAAGTATTTTATTTCATTAAGGTTATAATAAACAAAAGCAACCCCAATTGGTGTAATGGCGTAAAGCAGGTATTGAATGGCAGACGCAATTATGGTTAAGGTGAGATAAACCCAATCAAATAACTCGGCAACATTTGTTGAAGAAGCCGAATTTTCTTCCATAATTGTGAACATTTTTACAAAAGTATAAATGAGCACCGGTAGTTGAAAAATAAGGCTGATGATATACACGATAAGCCAGATTAAGAAAAGGCTTATAAAACTCATCCACCAATTATCTTTTACCAGGTGAAAACCTTCAGAAATGCTACCGCCAATACTTTCGCTTTTAAAAACAAGTACCGCAGCCGCAATACTAAGCGGAACACTTAAATAAATTCCGGGCAGAATAAAAATTATAAGTCCGGCGAAAATCAAGATCCAGGTAACGGCGCCAAGTCCAAACATTTTTCCTAAATCTTTTTTCACGCCTTGTTTAACCTCCTGGTGACTGGCTTCTCCATTATTAGTAACGTAAGATTTTATAAAATGAAATGCCGCCACGTTCATTACTGAGAAATATAATAGTAGCCCAACCATTAATAAGCCAAAACCGATAAAAAACCCGCCATCCTGATTGAACATTAAAGAATTACCAACCGTGGTATACGAATAGTAAGATACGGCAGCGATTAAAAGCAGAAACGCCGGCCAGGAAATTTTTATAACACTTGTAAAATAGGCTTTATAATTTTCACGAATAAACTTAAACGTATAGCTTATAATATCGCCCAGCTCTCGCTGTTGCTTAAAATCAATGTAATCCTGCTTCATGAATTTGTTGTTTTTTATGTAGAAATATGGGGTAAAAAATATAGTAAAATAGAATTAGTGCCAGGGAGCTACCAATAATTAAAATCGCCAGCCAATCGGGCATTTGGGTTAATCGGGTTACGAAGCCTTCCAGAAATCCCGCCAGGATAAAAAATGGAATGGTACTAATCACGATTTTTAATCCGTTTTTAACGCCCTTTACAAAAGAGGTGAGACGAGTGTAAGTGCCGGGGAAAAGTATACTTTTTCCAACTACCAGTCCTGCGCAACCCGCAATAATAATTACTGAAATTTCAATAGTACCGTGAATCCAAATTGTTCTGGCAGATTCCCAAAGTAAGCCCTGGTCGTAAAAGAAATATTGAAAGGATCCGAGCATTACTGCGTTTTGCATTAAAATAAACACCGTGCCAATTCCTGCGAGGATTCCCATACTAAAAGCCATTAGCGAGACCCGAATATTATTGATCGTAATTCCCAGGAACATATCGGTTTCAGACATTTTTTTATAAACCGCCATAGGATCTCCTTCAGCAATATTCTGTAAAGTCATATTCACATAGGCATCGCCTAAAATACTTCTCACAAAAGTATGATCTGATGCTGCTGAAAATGCGCCCGCCGCAGAAAAAAGCGCGAAAATTAAAAAACTTAGCAATAATTGTTTCTGAAACTTATAGAAAAACAATGGGAATTCTTTTGTAAAAAAGGTGATAAACCGGTTTTGTGATTCTTTTTTATTTTTATAGATTTTTTGATGCGCTGAAGCGGCTAACTGATTTAAATAGTTAGTAGTATTGCTTTTAGGATAAAACGTTCTGGAATAGCTTAGATGGTCGCTAATTTCAATATAAATATTAGAGAGCTGCTCTGGTCTCAGTATATTTTTATTTTGAAGCTGGCTTTCAAATTTAAGCCATTTATCCTTATTTTGCTTCACAAATGCAGCTTCTCGCATGGTTTTTCTATTATGACTCAAAGAAACAGATTAAATGGATAATTTTCAAATTGAAACCGCTCAAAATATAAGTATTAATCAGAATGTTGCGAGCGTGGGCGATCGTATCCTTGCTTTTATCGTAGATGCTTTTATAATTGGGTTGTATATAGTAATAAGTTCTTTGGCTTTGGCCGGTACGGGGCTTGATGCCGCAGGGCAATGGGTTTACTACCTTGTAATGGGCTTGCCTTCGCTATTATATTATTTATTATGGGAGAGTTTATATAATGGGCAAACCCCGGGAAAGGCCGCTTTACAAATTAGGGTAGTAAAGATAGATGGCAGCCGGCCCGCTTTTGCTGAATATTTAATCAGGTGGTTGCTTCGGTTTATTGATATTTCTATTAGTAGTGGAGCTATTGCGGTGGTCACTATTTTATTAAACGGAAAAGGGCAGCGGTTGGGCGATCTAGCTGCAAAAACCACGGTGATTTCTGAAAAACCAAGAACGAATTTAAATCGAAGCCTGGCAGTAGATGTTCCTGAAGGCTACCGACCAAAATATCCGCAGGTGAGTGTTTTAAAGGATGCAGATGTACAAAATATTAAAAACCTCTATCAAACTGCGAGAAGAAGTCATAACCACCGACTTATTCTATCACTTTCAGAAAAATTATCAGAATTACTGGAAACTCAACCGAAGGAGTCTCCTATGGAATTTATTCAGCAGGTAATTACAGATTATAATTATTATACCCAGCGGGCCTAATTAATTATTTCAATATCCATTTCCACGTTATTAATTGGCCATTCAGATTGGCCGGTCTCAACCTCTTCAATTTTTTCGGCAACCTCCATTCCTTTGGTTACACGCCCAAAAACAGTATGGTCGTTATTTAAATGTGGGGTTCCGTTTTCTTTCATAACAATAAAGAATTCAAAAGGCGAAGAAGCTTTACTTACATTTTGCTCACTATATTTTGCTGCTGAAAAAGCTCCGTAAGTATGTTTATGGCCGGTATCAAATTCACTGGGAATTAAATAATCTCCAATTTGTGAGCGCTGGCGGGGAGTAGTAACATTATCTGAATTCCCTCCCTGAATCACAAAGCCGGGAGCAACACGATGAAAAAAGGTACTGTTAAAATAACCTTCTTTTACCAGCATTATAAAATTGGCGCGGTGTAGGGGAGTATCTCTAAAAAGTTCTACTTCAATATTGCCAAAACTGGTAATGATTCTCACCCGGGTTTCCGGATTTTCTTTCCCGTACTGAGTTAGAAATGGAATTAATTCTTCCTGTGCAATGGGAAACTCTTTGTTGCTTTGAATAGAATCGCTTTGGTAAGAGGTTTCTTCAGCTTTACTATATTTTGCTCTCAGTGAATCTAATTTGGAAGTTTTTTGATTAACTTCTTCTTTATCTAAAGGCTTTTCCGAAGCATTTTTACTGGAAGATTCCTTATCTTCACAACTTGCAAAAAAAAGAATTAGAAAAAGATAAACGAAAGCAAGCGAGATTTTCATGGATTTTCAGGATTTTAAAGACAGGATACCAAATTTAAAAAAAATTGTCCTTCCGGGAGAAAAGGCGCATCATAAATTAGTGCCCGGCAACCGCATTGAAGAGATGAGAAATCTTGATATTAAAAGCCTTAAGCCTAATAAAGCTGGTGTTATGGCGGTTTTTTATCCCGATAATTTTGGAAAAACTCATCTGGTTCTAATTTTAAGAAAAACCTATAAAGGCGTTCATTCTAATCAAATTGGATTTCCCGGTGGCCGCGTTGAACCTGAAGATGATAACCTGCAACAAACTGCTTTACGTGAAACAGAAGAGGAAGTTGGAATTCCCAGGAATAATATTGAAGTAATAAGAGAGCTTACCCGTTTGTACATTCCGCCCAGTAATTTTTGGGTACAACCTTATTTAGGTTTGCTGGAAAAAACGCCGAATTTAATTCCGCAAGAAAGTGAAGTAGAACGCATCTTAGAGGTAGATTTAGATCATTTTTTAGATCATTCTAACTTTGTGAACCAGGAGTTGAGCACAAGTTACTCAAGTAAAATGGTTGTTCCTGCATTTAGATTAAATGAACAAATTGTTTGGGGAGCTACGGGGATGATGTTGAGTGAAATTCGGGAAATTTTTAGAAAAAGCTTTTAAAAACTAAGAATTACTATATTTGCCGGGCTTAATTTCTACTCGATAATCGAGATTTAAAATAGTGCCCAGCTTGTTTCATAATTAAATTATATTTTTTCATTAGGTTTCCTAATTTAATCGAACTGGAATTATACAAAAAGTAAGAACTGAAAATTAAACTATGGGATTATTTAAAAGAAATCCATTTGGGCATTTTTTATTTCTGAAAAAGTGGCTTATCCGTATTTTCGGATTACTTAGCCACCGCCGTTATCGCGGTTATAATGAACTTAGCATTGAAGGCTCAGATATCATTAAAAACCTTCCCGATAACAATGTACTTTTTGTTTCTAATCATCAAACTTATTTTGCTGATGTAACCGCGATGTTCCACGTTTTTAATGCGAGTTTAAGCGGACGGGTAGATTCCATTAAAAATATAGGGTATATCTGGCAGCCAAAACTCAATATTTATTATGTAGCGGCTAAAGAAACGATGAATGCCGGTTTGATTTATAGAATTATGGCTTATGCCGGCGCTGTGAGTGTTGAAAGAACCTGGCGTGCAAAAGGCGAAGAAGTTGAGCGAAAAGTAAATCCAGACGATACAAAGAATATTGGTATGGCCCTGGAAGACGGGTGGGTAATAACTTTCCCACAGGGAACTACCAAACCATTTAAACCCATTAGAAAAGGAACTGCACACATTATAAAACAATATAAACCGGTGGTAATTCCTATTGTAATTGATGGTTTTAGGCGTTCTTTTGATAAAAAAGGAATCAGGATCAAAAAGCGCGGTATTTTGCAAACTATGCAAATTAAGGAACCGCTAGACATAGATTACGAAAATGATTCTGTTGAAGAAATTGTGAGCAAGCTTGAGTATGCCATAGAGCAGCACCCTTCTTTTCTTAAGGTTATTCCTTCTGATGCAATTAAAGAAATGGAAGAACTAAATAAGAAAAGGGCATATTAAAAAAAGTTATCCCAACCACGAAAACTCAACCATTGCAACCCAGGCGCTATTTTTACCTTATTAAAGTTCAGTATTTAGGCTATCGTTTACACGGCTGGCAAAAGCAGCCAGATGTAAAAACAGTAGAAGAATTAATTACAAAAACTCTGCGTTATGTGATGCCTGAACAAAAGTTTAAAATTTTGGGCACCAGTAGAACCGATGCTATGGTTTCTGCCCAGGAGTCGGCTTTTGAGTTGTTTTTAGATTATGAACCACTTTCCGATCTGGATGAGTTTTTAAGAGAATTCAACCAGAATTTACCACAGGATATTCGGGCGCTTGCCATCACCGAAGTAGATGCGAAATTCAATATTATTCAGCATCCAAAACTTAAAGAATATGCTTATTTATTTAGTTTTGGTGAGAAAAATCATCCTTTCTGTGCGCCATTAATGGCTAATTTTCAATTTGATCTGGATATTGAATTGATGAAAAAGGGAGCAAAGCTTTTTGAAGGTAAACACCAGTTTAGGAACTACTGCGTGCGGGTTTCAGAAAACAGCACTTTTGAGCGTGAGATTATAAAATCTGAATTAGTTGAAAATACCGAAATCACCGCCAGTTTTTTTCCTGAAAAATCTTATATTTTTCATATTCATAGCGCCGGTTTCCTAAGGCACCAGGTAAGGTTAATGATGGGCGCTTTGCTGCAACTTGGTAGAGGAGAATTGACACTGGAAGATTTGGAAAACAGCCTAAAACCCGGCGTTGAAATGCAAATGGATTACATAGTACCGGCCTCGGGCTTGCTTTTAAATAAAATTGGGCTCGAAGATTTTTAAACTTTCGCTTCTTCTTTTTCTAAAACAGCTAAAGCTAATCTGATGGTGCCGTAATCTATTGCTTCTTCAAAATGTTCAAAATATGGTTTTAAACCTTCTGGGTTCTTAAGTTCAATTTTAGCTTTTTCAATAGCTTTAAAATCGGCTTTAGAAATATATTTCATAGGATCTACATCTTCATTTTCAGCATATAATTTTGCTAAATGTGAATAAATAGTAGTGATGGCCAGTTCTCGCTTTTTAGCGATTTCTTCCAGGTTTAAACCTTCGTTCAATAAGCCAAGTGTAGCCTTATAAGTATTCGCTTTTTTACGTTTTTTAGTGCTACGTTTTTTTTTACTAAAAGCGATGATCTCCTTTATGAATTCGTAACCGTAATCCTGCATTTTTTGCCTTCCTACTCCGTTTATCTGGAGAAATTCATCATCGGTCATCGGTCGGGATTTCTCCATTTCTTTAAGCGTAGCATCGTTAAAGATGAGGTAGGCGGGAATTTCTTCTTCACGAGCAATTTTTAACCTTAACTGTCTTAGTTTTTCAAAAAGGGAATTATCTGAAGTTTTTTCTGAAACTTCTGTTTCTTCCCTTCGTTTCAATTTTTTGCGGTCAGGAACTTCAGCAAGTTGGACTTTTTCGCCTTCAAACAAAACATTTTTAGCCAATGCGGTAAGCTGTAAATTATTGCCACGGTGAAAAGCGATTTCTACATAACCAAGGTTGATAAGCTGAATAATATACTGCTGCCAGTGGTGCCAGGAAATATCTTTTCCAATCCCAAAGGTTTTAATTTGCTGATAATTTTTACTGAAAACCGACTCATTTTGTGAACCGCGAAGCACATCTATAAGCACAGTAATGGGTTCGTTTTCTTTTAGCCTGAAAATACACGAAAGTGCTTTTTGAGCGATTACCGTTCCATCAAAAAACTGCGGTGGATTCTTACAAATATCACAGTTGCCACAATCTTCCTGCTTTAATTCTCCAAAATAACTCAGCAATATTTTTCGGCGGCAACTTAAGGCTTCTGAATATTGTTTCATTCGGTCTAGCTTTGCAAGTTGTACTTCTTCATTTCCCGAGTTGGAAGCGAATTTTTGCAACTGCACTACATCGGCATAACTATGAAAAAGCATAGTGTCTGAAGGCAGACCGTCACGCCCTGCACGACCAATTTCCTGGTAATAGCCTTCCAGGTTTTTGGGCATATTGTAATGAATTACCCACCGAATATTAGATTTATCGATGCCCATCCCAAAAGCGATGGTAGCACAAATAACCTTTGAATTATCATTGATAAAATTATCCTGAATTTCGATACGTTTCTCTGCTGGTAAACCTGCGTGGTAAGCTTCCGCTTCAAAACCTTTTCGCTGCAGTTTTTCAGCAATTTCCTCGGTGTTTTTTCTACTTAGGCAGTAGATAATTCCGCTTTCCTTTTTTCGGGTTTTTACGAAATTGGTGATTTGCTCAAAGCGCTTAATTCCGGGCCGAACATCTAAACTCAGGTTTTTCCTATCAAACGAAGCGATGTGCTTTTCGGCATTGGGAATATTTAATTGTCGGCAAATATCTTCTCGCGTAGCTTTATCGGCTGTGGCAGTTAGCGCGATCATTGGAGTAGTGGGAAAGCGATTTTTTAAATAGCCTAGTTGCGTATAAGCCGGTCTAAAATCGTGGCCCCAGCTGGAGATACAATGTGCTTCATCTACCGCGATCAAACTTATTTTGCCGTCACTCATAAAACGGTCTACGAACTGTAGACTTTCTGGAGCAACATAAAGCAGTTTTAATTCTTTGGAATCAATTTTTTTAAAGATTTCCTGTTGCTGGCTTTCGGTTTGGCTACTATTTAAAAATGCCGCTGGAACTCCATTCGCAGTAAGTCCGTCTACCTGGTCTTTCATCAATGCGATAAGCGGTGAAATTACCAGGGTGATTTCAGGAAGTAAAATGGCCGGAAGCTGGTAACAAATAGATTTTCCACCACCGGTTGGCATAATTACCAGGTTATCTTTGCCTTCAAAAACCGAATCGATTATCTTTTTTTGAAGCGGTCTGAAACTATCAAATCCAAAATATTCTTTAAGCGTATGTAAAACCCGGTTATTTTCCATAGCTGCAAAGTTAGGGCAAAGTGACAATTCACAAACCCTCTTGCGTTTAAATTATGGGAAAACACTTATTTTTTAAACTGTGACTTATAAGCGATCTAAAGATCGTAAGCCACATAAGCCTGGTTAATAACTTTAAAAGGCGCGTCTTCTTCACTAACATTTTCAAAAGCTTGATAATCTATCCACACAAAACCATTATCGCCCCAGCTTTCTCCCCAGGAATTTACAACCTTAAAAGCGTTTACTTCATCATCAAAACCAACCACCAACATCGCGTGGCAGGTTACATCATCGTAATTTACCGCGTGTTCGCGATATGCACTCAAACCAAAACTATCGGTTTTCCCAAACTCGGGCGAAAGCACAGCGCCTATAACAATAGGCTGTTGCTGGATAATTAGCGCTTTCATTTCAGCTAGCATATTTTCCCCGCTTAAACCTTTATAATAAGCTATTCTTGCTTCTTCGGCGGCTTCAATTACAGCTTCGTCGGGTTGGGTTTCGCATTCATTACCAGTATATGGGAAAAGTTCTAAAGTGGCGGCTCCCTGTTCTTCTATTAAAGCCAAAGTTTCAGGAATTGAAGTTCCGCCGCATTCATCGGTGGTAAGTTGGTTATATGTATAAGACGGACTAAATATAGTAGCTTCAGAATATGGTAAACCGGATTCGATTTTTTCTTGGAAAGATTTCATATAGTAATTCGTTGCCCAGGAAACGCAGGCTCCCAATTCACCTTGATCGCCAACCGGTGGAAGGTTTTCAGAAAGATCAAAAGCAGCCGGTAATGTATCGGGAACAACCAGGCCTTCCAGTAGGTTTTCAGTATCTATATTATAATCACCGTTGCCTGTACATTCAAGTCCGGTGGAATAAATCTCACCGTCTTCAGAAACAAACTGATTTTCAGTTTCCTGGGGAATTTCTGGAACTTCAGGATTACTACCATCGGTATCTAGATCGTCTCTGTCAGTATAGCATCCTGCAAGGCTCAATGAGAGTGCGAGCAGTAAAATTTGAATTTTTTTCATAGCAATTCGAGTTATTTTAATTCGACATAATTCAGAAAGAAATAATTGGTATTCCAATTGAATTATTTCTGAAAAGCTTTCAACATATAACAGCAATAAACATACAAATAATGTCGGCATTAGGGAAATATTGATAATTTGAGCTGAATTGCTTTGGTAGATAAAAAGAAATTAGTCGCTACACTAGAAAATATGTACATTTGCAGCCGCAAAAAATCATTACTATGAAAGCCGGAATTGTAGGATTACCAAACGTAGGAAAATCAACGCTATTTAATTGTCTCTCTAATGCAAAGGCACAGAGTGCGAATTTTCCTTTTTGTACCATAGAACCTAATGTTGGGGTAGTGAATGTTCCAGATCCCAGGATTCAACGATTGGAAAGTTTGGTTAAACCCGAAAAAGTACAGCCGGCCACAGTAGAAATTGTAGATATTGCCGGTTTGGTAAAAGGCGCTAGTAAAGGCGAAGGATTGGGGAACCAGTTTCTTGGAAATATTCGTGAAACCGATGCCATTCTACATGTTTTGCGTTGTTTTGAGAACGATAATATTGTGCACGTAGATGGTTCTATAGATCCTATTCGGGACAAGGAAACCATAGATATGGAGCTTCAGCTAAAAGACCTTGAAACAGCAGAGAAAAAGTTGGAGAAAGTAAAGCGTGCTGCCCGTACCGGGAATAAAGAGGCCCAAAAAGAAGAAGCTGCACTTACTAAGGTTAAAGAAGGTCTGGAAGCAGGGAAATCTGTTAGGGCTATAGATTTAACCGAAGAAGAAAGAAAAGATTTTATAAAACCGCTTCAATTTATTACCGATAAGCCGGTGATGTACGTTTGTAATGTAGATGAAGATGCGGCGGTAGATGGAAACGCCCACGTAGATCGTGTAAGAGAAGCTGTAAAAGAAGAAAATGCTGAAGTTTTGGTACTTGCCGTAGGAACTGAAGCTGATATTACCGAGCTTGATGATTTTGAAGAAAGACAAATGTTTCTTCAGGATATTGGTCTCGAAGAACCTGGTTCTGCCAAATTAATTCGTGGAGCTTACGAATTATTAAACCTCCAAACCTATTTTACCGCGGGAGTTAAAGAAGTACGCGCCTGGACTATTCCTGTAGGAGCTACTGCGCCACAGGCAGCCGGAGTAATTCATACCGATTTTGAAAAAGGATTTATTCGCGCTGAGGTAATTTCTTATGCCGATTTTGACAGTTTTGGAAGCGAAGCTAAGGTAAAAGAAGCCGGTAAAATGCGAGTAGAAGGTAAAGAGTATATTGTACAGGATGGCGATGTAATGCACTTTAGATTCAACGTGTAAATCGCAATTTTTTAAGATAATTTTGCCTTTTTTATACTTATTCACTCGAATTTAACTAAAATTAGAATTTTATCTAAATTTTTAGAAATAGTTTATCATTCGTGCTAGTTTCAGCTTTTATTTATTTCCTAATTTTAAGTAAAACAACCAAAATAGGAAACTATGAAACTGAGAAAGAATTTTGAATCTAAACTTAAAACACCGGCTTTTGTCAAAAAAACCGGGCTTATAGTTATGGCTTCCGGGCTTTTATTTGCCTGTAATGATGGTAATAAAAAAGCCGATGATGCAGAGATAGAAATCGAACAGACCCTGGAGATAGAGGAGGATACTATGTCTAATTATGCTTATCAAACTAATGCGGTAGCAGATTATCTTACCTATGTAGATGGAGATGATGAGTATGAAGAAATGCAGGAAGAAATTGATCCTGAAACAGCTTTGCAAAAATTTGCAGCTGCAGTTTCAGAAAGAAGTAGAGATTTTGGAATGCAGGCCGATGAAAAGCTTGAAGTTATTGGCGATAGTCTAAGCCAACCGGCAGATGATATGAACGCACAATTGCAAACTGCCATAGCTTCCCTCGAAAAACTCCAGGAAAATGCTTATGATGAACTTTCTGAAGAAGTAGATGACTTGAAAGCTGAACTTCAGAATATTGATATGCAAGCTGATAATGCGAAAGAAAAGTTGCGTAATTTCTTCCATAAGGCTGCAGATGTAATGGAAGATATGGACGCACCAACAGATGATGGTACAATGAGGGTGAATCCGGGCGCAGTAGATGAGTCAGATTACAGTCAGGAGCCAGATACCCTTGATGTAAATCAATAGAAAAATTTAGATTATAATATTTATAAGAACCGTCTAAAAAGACGGTTCTTTTTTTGTCTTTATTTTACTTATTTTTAATTGAAATTATATTTTAATGAAAGATAATTTTTCTACTCAATCTTCGTCTTATGCAAGGTACAGACCTGCTTATCCGCAGGAATTATATGAAATGTTGAAAGCAAAATTAACCGCAACTGAAACCGCCTGGGACTGCGGAACGGGAAATGGCCAGGTAGCGGGAGAATTAGCAAATCTCTTTCAAAAAGTAGAAGCTACAGATATTAGTAAGCAACAATTAGAAAATGCAGTAAAGAAGCCTAATATTCAATACTCTGTGCAACGGGCTGAAAAAACAAACTTTCCGGATAAAACTTTTGACTTTATTACTGTGGCGCAGGCCGTTCACTGGTTCAATTTTAAAACTTTTTACAACGAAGTAGAGCGGGTTTTAAAACCTAATGGAATTATTGCGATAATAGGTTATTCCTTATTTAAAAGTAATATGGAAACAGATAAGCTGATTCATAAATTTTATAAAGATATTATTGGCCCGTTTTGGGATGAAGAGAGGCGCTTTTTAGATGAAAAATATCAAACAATTCCTTTTCCTTTTCAGGAAATTGAAACACCTGCGTTTCAGCAGGAATATCAATGGAGTTTTGATCATTTAATAGGATACTTAGAAACCTGGAGCGCTGTAAAACACTATGAAAAAGAAAAGGGTGAAAATCCTGTAAATTTGATTAAAAATGAACTTAAAACCGCCTTTGGAAATGAAAATAAAATAGTTTTTCCTATTCTTCTAAGGCTGGGAAAATTGAATGATTAAAATTAAAAATTGAACTGGCATAGAATATGATTATCTTCCAATCGTTATAAATAAATAAATTAGCTGATTAAAATAATTGATAATGAATAAATTAGGTTTTATTTTCCTGTGTTTTACGGGTATGTTTTTTCAGAATTCATTGGCACAAAGCTTTGCCGATGACCAATCGGTAACCCAGCAGGTGCTCCAGGAGCTTAATAGAGAACGCAGTTTGTTAAGTCAGAATCTGGAATTTAGAATTAAAGAAATAGATTCAAAAATTAGCAACCTTGATGAAAGCATTCAAAACACGAATTCTTCTGCAGAAAAAGTAGAAAAACTTCTGGAACGTGTTAAATTCCTTGAAGAACGCCAGGAAGAAATAGATAAAAATACCATTAGCGTTTACAAATATAATTACAGTTCTGCCGTGCTAAATTTAGCATCTATGGAACGCGAAATTAAGCCGCTAAATCTTTTTAATGCTTCCCGTGAATTTTATGCAACTTTAGACCAGGTGAGTAACCCAATGCATTATGAAGGTTACCAGGAGTGGTTTGGCGAGTTTAGAAAGTTTATTGAAGATGAAAAGAAAAATGATGCCAGGCTTTCTGCTTTAAGCCATATTCTAAATGTAACTGGAGATCTTGCCCAGGGCACACCATTTACCGGAATGTTTGCCGGAACCGTTTTTGACGGAATTGGAAGCTTTATAAATTCTCTTGGTTGGGGCGATAAAAAACTGAAACAGCAAAGTACAGAAATGCTGAAACTAACCACAACTGTGGCGCAATTTACCCACGATAAGGATCTTATAGAAACCGAATGGGAATCTATTAATAAAAACCTGGATGAATTAAAAGAGCTACAGGAAAAGGCAATGCAGGAAAATTTAGTACAAATCCTGGGAATAGATCCAACCGAGTTTGATCGTAATTTCACAAATGAAACCGATGCAAAAAAACGTACGCAGTATATTTTAGATATTTCTAAAATTGCTGAAAATAAAATCGCTGAAGAAAAAGCTAAAAATCCTGAAAACTGGAAACAGGATTATCACGACCAGATGATCGCGGTACAGAATTTAAAGATCCGTTTTGGAACTATTACTTTTAGAATTCTCGAAAATTTAAAGAAATATGATTCGCTTATCAAGAAATACGAGAACGATGAATATTTAAAAACTAAAATCGCCGATCTAAAAACGAAACTTAACGTGGTGCGAAACAGTTTTGAGTCTACTTTTAATCCGCAGGAATATATTAAAGCATCTAACGAGATGTATGTGGTAGAGTAGGGGTTTTCTTCCTTATTGATAAAGACTATCTCAGAATCTTAGTTCCTGAAATAAATTCAGGATGACGTTAAAGATTCTGAGATAGTCTTTTATGTTTGTCTATTGTTTTAATTCAGGCAGGAGTTTTTCAATCCTATCTCTGGAACCTTCATATTGTTCAGGTAATTTTAGGTTGCTTCCAAGTTCTTCAAGGCTTTCATCTCTTGTAAAGCCGGGATTATCGGTAGCGATTTCAAATAAAACTCCGCCCGGTTCTCTAAAATAGAGCGAATAGAAATAATCCCTATCTATTTTTTCGGTGATTTGTAAACCTTTCTGAATAATTTTTTCCCTAAAGCGCATTTGGGTTTCTTCATCTTTTACCCGAAAAGCGATATGGTGATTAGTACCACCGGCGTTAATTCCACGGTCGGCTGTTGGGTCTTCGTGAATATCAATTATAGCAGCATTTTCTACTGCACTGGTTTTGTATCTATAAAATTCACCCGATTTTTCTTCGAGTTCGTAGTCAAAAATATCTGTTAGAATACTGGCAGTAGGACCAACATTAAATAGAGTAAGAGTTACACTATGAAAACCTTTTAAAGCCACATCGCTTTTAATTTCATCGGTTTCCCAGGCCTCACGGTTATCCTGGTGTTTAGTGACAATTAGTTTTAAATTAAGTCCGTCGGGATCTCTAAAAGGTAAATATTGTTCTCCAAACTGCTCCCTGATTTTTCCAAACTCCACTCCGTGTTTTTCAAAGTGCTCCTGCCAGAAATCGAGGCTGCCTTCGGGAACCGAATAACCTATTTCGGTAGCCATTCCCACGCCGTTTTTCCCCTGCTTAACTCGTGGCCACGGAAAAAAAGTTAGAATGCTTCCAGGGGAGCCAACTTTATCGCCAAAGTAAAAATGATAGGTTTTAGGATCATCAAAATTCACCGTTTTCTTAACCATTCGTAATCCTAGAACTTTGGTGTAAAAATCGTAATTGCGTTGCGCATCTCCGGCAATTGCAGTAATATGGTGTAAACCAAGTATTTTATCTTCCATAATTTTTTGTTTCAATTAAGTAAAAACCAGCCTCATCCTAGGTTAAATTATTGGTAAAAAATAACCTATAACTGAAATTCAGGAATTTCAGCTGAAACAGGAGCTAAAAATTTAAGTTCAATAGCTCTATAAAATTAAAGAATTTATTGGGATTAAAATCCAGTTAGGAAGATCTAAAGGTGTTTATGCAGACGCTTTACAATATCGTAAGTATTAGAATCAGAATAAGTTCCAAAAGCATTTACCAAAACGCCTTTTATTTTATGATTGTGAGAAGAAATGGCGTAAACAATCATTTCATCGCCTGGATCTGTGATCCCTTCAAAACGGTAGATTTCATCAATTTCAAAATCTTCAGGAGAAAGTTCAAGGGAGCGCTGTGGAGCAACAATTTTATCCTTTTCCGGCTCTAATTTAAAGTCGGTGGTATAACCTCGAGCAGCAAGACCATTCATTGCCTGGCTTACAGTATCGTAATCGTGTCTTTCTACCAACATAATTTCATCTATTTAATACTATAAAATTACTTAATTTTAATCTATAAAACTATTGAAAATCAGAGTTTTATTTAATATATAAAAACTTCAGTGTATGTTTAAATACTAATTTTAACCTTCAATTGAATAAAAGAATATCTAGTTTAAGTCCTTTAGTAAAAAGATTTAAAACTGAAGTCTATTCAACTTCAGAAAAAAATAAAAAAGCTTACTTTTGTGACAGAACTTCTATTTTTTGCAACTAAACTATGGGCCAAAGAACATTACTGAATGCTGTTGAAATAAATATTATTTTACACCGTCTTGCCTGCCAGTTAGTTGAAAATCACACCGATTTTAAAAATACCGTAATTATAGGAATCCAACCGCGAGGTGTTTTTCTTGCTGAAAGAATTATAAAAATTCTGGAAGAGGAATACCAGATTGAAGATTTAAAATACGGTCACCTGGATATCACTTTTTATCGAGACGATTTTAGAAGAAGTGACAAACCGCTTGAAGCGAATAAAACTAAAATTGATTTTATTGTTGAAGATAAAAAAGTGGTTTTTATAGATGATGTTCTTTACACCGGCCGCAGCATTAGGGCTGCACTAACTGCCGTACAATCTTTTGGCAGGCCTGCAGAAATTGAATTATTAAGTTTTATAGATAGGCGTTTTAGCCGTCATTTACCCATTCAGCCAGATTATAACGGGCGACAGGTAGATGCTATAAATGAAGAAAAAGTAATAGTGAACTGGAAAGAAAACGATGGTGAAGACGTGGTTTATCTGGTTTCTAAATAATTAAAAATATGAGCGAATTAAGTGTAAACCACTTACTGGGAATTAAATATCTAACCAAAGAAGATATTGAGCTTATTTTTAAAACCGCCAATCATTTTAAAGAAGTGATTAACCGGCCCATTAAAAAAGTCCCTTCGCTTAGAGATATTACCATTGCCAACCTGTTTTTTGAAAATTCTACCAGAACCCGACTTTCTTTTGAACTTGCAGAGAAACGCTTAAGTGCCGATGTTGTAAATTTTTCTGCAGCATCTTCTTCAGTAAAAAAGGGAGAAACCCTTATAGATACCGTAAACAATATTTTATCTATGAAAGTAGATATGGTAGTGATGCGGCACCCCAATCCCGGGGCAGGAATTTTTCTTTCCCGCCACGTAAAAGCCAGTATTATTAATGCCGGAGACGGTGCACACGAGCATCCTACCCAGGCGCTTTTAGACAGCTACTCTATTAAAGAGCGTCTTGGTGAAGTTAAAGGTAAAAAAGTGGTGATTGTGGGTGATATTCTGCATAGTAGGGTAGCGCTTTCAAATATTTTTGCACTTAAACTTCAGGGAGCCGAAGTTAAGGTTTGTGGGCCTAAAACTTTATTGCCAAAACATATTGAATCTTTGGGTGTGGGCGTAGAGACCGATCTTAGAAAGGCCCTGGAATGGTGTGATGTGGCAAATATGCTTAGAGTTCAGAATGAGCGAATGGATATTAGTTATTTTCCCAGTACCAGGGAATACGCACAGCAATTTCAATTAAATAAGAAAATGCTGGAAAGCCTGGATAAAGAAATAGTAATAATGCACCCGGGACCCATTAATCGCGGCGTGGAAATTACCAGCGATGTTGCCGATGCAGAAAATGCGATTATTTTAGACCAGGTACAAAATGGAGTAGCCGTTAGAATGGCAGTGATTTATTTATTAGCTTCAAAGATAAACCACTAAAAGGCTTTAATTCCTTAACTTTAAATTTCAAAGAACCACGCTATGAAGATTTCAGAAAAAGAGAATTATATTTTAATAGAACCTTTAGAAGCTCCGGTTGTAGATTTTGTTTCGTTACTTACACAAAGACACACCGAGTTTGAAAATAATAATGTGGCTGTAAATTTGCTTGCTTATCACCAAATTCAAAAAGAAGAAGTGATGGGATTTTTAGAAATTGCCACTACGCATCAAATGAATAATAAATCTTTTGTTTTAATAAGTAATGCAGTTACTATAGATGAACTGCCTGAAGAAATTGTGGTAGTGCCCTCTTTACGGGAAGCTGAAGATCTTATTCAAATGGACGAAATTCAAAGGGATTTAGGGGTTTAATTTTTACTGCATGAAGCTCAATATTCTTGGCTGTTACGCTGCTACTCCCCGTAGTTTCACTAATCCCACTTCCCAGGTGTTGGAAATTAAAAACGAATTGTTTTTAATTGATTGTGGCGAAGGGACGCAGGTACAACTAAGGCGCAATAAAATTAAATTTTCCAGGATAAAACACGTCTTTATTTCCCATCTTCACGGGGATCATTGTTACGGGCTTGTTGGGCTTATTTCTACCTTTAGATTATTGAACCGGGAAACTGAATTACACGTTTACGGGCCTAAAGGAATAAAGGAAATTATAACAATACAGCTTAAACTTTCTAATTCCTGGACTAATTACCCGCTTTATTTCCATGAATTGAGTAGCAAGGAACCCCAGCTTATTTTTGAAAATGAAAAGCTAAGCGTAGAAACTATTCCTTTAATTCATAGAATTTATACTAATGGTTTTCTATTTAAAGAAAAACCCGGGGACCGGAAATTGCTTATCAATAAAGCGGTTGAATATAATATTGATGTTTCTCTCTATAAAAGCTTAAAGAAAGGAAAAGATGTAACTTCTGAATCTGGTGAATTGGTTCGTAATCATTTGGTAACCGCCCCACCTGAACCTACAAAAAGTTACGCCTATTGTAGTGATACCGCCTTTAATCAGAAAATGATTCCGCAGATAAGCGGTGCGACGGTTTTATATCACGAATCTACTTTTCTTGAAGATAAAGCAGAACTGGCTTTTCCCACCAAGCATAGCACGGCCAAAGAAGCTGCACAAATTGCTAAAGAAGCAGGGGTGCAAAAACTAATTCTTGGCCATTATTCTACCCGATATTCTAATATCAATTTATTTAGAGAAGAAGCTGCAGGTATTTTTCCTGAAGTTGAACTTGCCGATGATGGGAAGGTTTTTGTCTTTGAATAACACTTTTCCTTACATTTTCCTACATTTTAAATTTTCTGAATTCCTAATAAGTTCATTTTTAGTAGGATAAAACTTGCTATTTATGTTAAAATTCAGATAAAATCGATGAACTGCATTTTAACATATGTTTTTAGTCGATAAAAAGTGTACTTTTAACTTCCCAGTCTAACTTACTGAACTATGAGAAAAAGTACCTTTAGGTTTGCAATACTTCTTTTGCTCTCTATATCAACGATTTCCTGCGCAAAGGAAAGCATCGAAGATGAAGTGAATTCCTACAATCATACCGCAGAAGAAATTGTTAATTTTAATTATTCTGAAATAGAAAGTAGTATTCTTGAATTAGTTAATGCACACCGTAAAAGCCTGGAACTAGAACCTCTTAAACCAATTGCTGAAGTTTCTTTAGAAGCCGAATCTCATAATTATTATATGCTTGAAGTTGGAAAGGTAAGTCACGATAATTTTGGTGCACGTTACGAAAATCTGGTGGAGGCTGTTGGAGCAAAATCTGTAAGTGAAAATGTTGGATTTGGCTACCGTACTGCAGAAGCAGTGGTAAATGCCTGGTTAAATAGTGATGGCCACAAGAAGAATATTGAAGGAAACCATTCTCACTTTGGAGTATCTGTGGTAGATGATGCAGAAGGCCGCAATTATTTCACCAATATCTTTATAAGAAAGTAATATTTGTTTTTCATAGATTGATTAAGGAAAAAAGGTTCAGCGTTTTGCTGAACCTTTTTTAATTTTATTTACTTCAAAAAAATTAATCCATCTTAACCACGCTAAACATAGAGCGGCGATTAAGCTGGTGCTGCTTACTGGAACAGCGGTCACAGTCTATGGCGGGTTTACGTTCTCCAAAAGCCTGTTTTTGAAGTCTCTCTCCACTTACACCTTCAGCAATTAAATAATCACGAGTGGCTTTGGCCCGTCTTTCGGCTAGAGCATCGTTATAAATATCACTTCCACGTTTATCGGTATGGGAACCAATTTCTATCACCAAATCTGGATATTCTTCTTTCATTAATTTTACCAGTTTATCCAGTTCTTTTGCGGCATCTGCTCTAATATTACTTTTATCAAAATCGAAATAAATATTATTTATTTCCGCAAGATATTCCACATCGGCAATCGGTTGGAGTGCGATATTATAGATTAATTCTTCCGAATCTTCCATATTGCGCGTATCCAGAGTGTCAATAAAATTTTGATATTCAATTTGCTTTGCTTCCAAGGGAAGATCTATATTTCTATTTACCGTGGTTTGGTAATCTCCATCTTCATTAGATTCCAAAAAAGCAACTTCTTCATTATTTTTATTAAAAAGTCTTATGGTAGCCCGGGGAATAGGGTTTCCATTTACAGCATCGGTAACTTTTCCTTTTAATACCAAGGGAAGCAATTGATTAAAGCTATAAATATTATCTGAACCCTCCCGATTAGAAGCTATAAACCCCGCATTCACGCCGTTTTCTTCAAAATAACTAAAATCATCTAAATTACTGTTGATGGTTTCTCCGAGGTTTTGAACTTCAAGATTTTCAGCCTCTAAATCTGTCTTAAAAATATCGGCTAAACCGTAACTGCCGTGACCGGTAGAAGAGAAGTAGAGTACATTTTCTTCATCTATAAAGGGAAAAGTTTCATCTTCAGGTGTATTAATTTCACTTCCTAAATTTTCCGGGACTCCAAAAGTATTATTTCTCTTTTTGGAAACCTTATAAAGATCGGTGCCGCCCTGGCCACCTGGCATATTAGAAGCAAAATAAAGTGTTTTTCCGTCTTGGGAAACCGTTGGGTGTCCCACAGAATAATTATCACTATTAAACGGTAATTCCTGAATATTTACCCAGCTATTTCCCGATTTTTGAGCGGAATAGATCTTTAAATGGTTAGTAGCTTCTTTATCTCTTTTTCCTTCCTTATTATTGAAATAATTATTTCGGGTAAAATATAAAGTTTCCCCATTTGGGCTAAAACTTATTGGGCCGTCGTGCAATTTGGTATTAATTTCTCCTGAAATAGGAGAGACCTCACTATTAGAATTTAATTTATAAATATCTAAGAAAGGCTCCTCGTTCCAGGAATATTCTTTTTCTGAATTCTTTGAATTTCGAGCTGAAATAAGATATGTTTCATCCTTATATTTTACAGCGCCAAAATCACTAAATTCTGAATTAAAATCACTTTTCTGAAGTTTATAGGTGGTTTGTATTGCAGAGTTTGTCCTGTTCAGTATTTTATTCGCTTCAGCTGAAGCTTCGCCGCGACTTTCAAGATATTTCTGCAGCCATTCCCGGGACTCTTTATATCTTTTCGCTCCGCGCAAGGCCTGGGCGTATTCGTAATAATATTCCGCAGAAATATTTGTAGAATCTTCTAAAACATCTTCATAATAAAAAACAGCGTTTTCGGGACTTCTTAATTTCATATAAGTGTCGGCGAGTTTTAACCTGTTTTCCTTGAGATTATATTCGTTTGCTATAAGTTCTTTGTAAACATCCACGGCTTCTGTATAAGCAAAATTGCTATATAGCTTATCGGCTTTTTTTTGTTTACCATATTGTGCCTGCAGGTTTATGCTAAACACTAAGAATAATAGAATTAAATAGTATTGTTTTTTCATAATCGGCGGCATTTATATTAAAAGAATCGAGGAGATTTGTACCTGGTTTTTTGAAATCTGAATTCGTAAATAAGTAAGATCTCGTGTGAACCCGAGGTGTATGGTCTTATGTCTGAAATTGAATATTCGTAAGCATAACCTGCTCTAAAACCATCAAAAAGTTCTACATCCAGGAAAGCTCCCAAAGCATCATCTATTCGCCAATTGGCGCCCAGGTAAAATTTCTCATTAAAAATCATTGTTCCCGAAAAATCTACAGAAAGCGGTGCACCGCTGGTCATTTTTAATAAAGATGTGGGTCTAAATTTTAGATTTTCGTTCAGGTCAAAAACATAACCACCGGTTAAATAATAATGAATCTGCTCCATAGCCAGGAATTCATTATACTCGTGATTGTTATTATTAATCAATTTTGGTGCAGAAGCTCCTATATACCAGTTTTGAGCTGAGAGATAGAATCCTATCCCAAAATTTGGTGTCCATTTATTAAACTGGTCTTCAAAGAAGGGATCGTTTAAAACCTGCTGGTCATTAAATAGTTCTTCATCTAAATTATAGTAGCTCATCCCGGCTTTTAAACCCATTGCCAAAGAGATATTATTGTTAAAATCTAAACGATAAGCGAAATCACCATAAGCATAAGTATAATTCTCGTATCCAGTTTTATCATTAATTACCGAGAGTCCAAGACCAACTTTATCGTTTGTAAGTGGAGAATGCACCGATAGCGTTTGTGTATTTGGCGCCCCGCTTACTCCAGCCCATTGATTTCGGTTTAAAGCAGTTATTGAAAAGCCATCCCGGCTCCCGGCATAGGCTGGGTTTATAGAAATGGTATTGTACATATATTGGGTGAATTGCGGTAATTGCTGGGCTAAAGCCGAAACCGAAAACATAAGACAAAATATGAGTAGATATATATTTTTCATGTTCTTTCTTTTTTATTTTGTTCCTAAATAGATGTAACCTTGAATAGGGGCAAATCCGCTATTTCTAATTTCCAGGATATAGAAGTATGTTCCTGAAGGCAACTGATTTGAACTGGTTATGGAATTTGTTGAATATCCATCCCAATTGTTTTGATAGTTAACAGCTTCGTAAACTTTACTTCCCCAACGGTTAAAGATTTTTACATCGTAAGTGAAGCCGCATTCGCTGGCAAAATCTATACTGAAATAATCATTATGGTTATCGTTATTAGGTGTTACCGCTTTAGAAATACTGGATTGAATATCTTCCAGGCTACAAGGTAGAACCACACAATCATCATTGATAGATACTGTAACTTCTGTAGTAGAATTACAAGTACCATTGTTTAACTGATAATTAAAAGTATAGGTACCAACCTGAAGCAAAGCAGGATCAATAGTGCCCTGATTTAGGGCCCCGGTATTTTCTGGATCTACCCAGGTTCCGGAAGTGTCGTAGTCTCCCTGCAGTAGTTCAAATAAATCGAAAGTGATATCTTCAGTACAAAGGCTTATCGTGCTGGTTTGAATTTCGCTTGCTACAGGATCTTCTAAAGTTACCACCGTAGCTTCTGAAATTTGATCAAATTCATCCTTTGCCGTTACTGAATAAGTTCCCGGCTCAAGCGCTGTAAATTCATCTACTGCATAATAATTTTCTTCGTCAATGCTATAGGTAAGTCCGTTTTCAATATTAATCAGGATTACCCCAGTTGGGGTAACACAGTCTGGCTGAATTACTTCAACTTGTGGAGCATCTGGTGCTGGAGGAGTTTCTTGTAAATCTTCTTCTACAATAACTGTGAAGGAACAGTTAGCCGAATTTCCTGCAGCATCGGTAACTTTATAAGTAACCGTTGTTAGGCCTACAGGAAATTCTTCCCCCGGAGCAAAACCTTCTATTAGTTCAATATTGGTTCCTGAACAATTATCTGAAGCGATAATGGCTTCATAATTTACCACTACGCTGCCAGTTCCGAATTCAACGTTTAAGGTAATATCTTCCGGACAGGAGATTGTGGGAGATTCATTATCTATCACGGTCACTGTAAAGCTGGAATTAGCTGAATTTCCATTAATATCGGTAGCGGTATAGGTGACTGTAGTTTGGCCTATAGGAAATTCAGACCCTGGAGCCAATCCTTTAGTAAGTGCTATACTTTCTATGCCACAATCATCGCTTGCCGACGGAATATCGTATTCCACAATCGCACCACATAAATCGGGATCGGTATTTACCGTGATATCATTTTTTTCTTCAATAACCGGGGCTTCATCATCAATTACCGTTACATTAAAGCTACAGCTGGTTGTATTTCCTGCTGAATCAGAAGCAGTAAAAGTTATAGTTGTAGTGCCCACCGGAAATACCTCTCCTGAAGACAGGCCAGCGGTTTGTTCTACAGTAACATCCCCGGAATTATCAAAACCTTCAGGAGTTTCAAATTCCACTACCGCCGCACATGAACCCGCATCAATATCTTTTGAAATATCTAACGGACATTCTAAAGAAGGATCTTCTGTATCTTCAATAGTTATATCAAAGCTACATTTACTGGTATTTCCTGAACTATCTGTTGCCGTAAAAGTTACTGTGGTTGTTCCAATAGGAAATTGAGAACCAGAAATAGGTCCGCCGGTTTGTTCTACAATCACTTCACAATTATCGATTGCTAAAGGATTGTCAAAATTCACTGTAGCAAAATCAACATTTGTTTCTGTACTAAATATCATGTTATCAGGACATTCAATTGAAGGTGCCTGATCATCGATTACTGTTACGATCTGAATTACCGGCTCAGCTTCATTTCCATTTTCATCGGTTGCTGTCCAGGTAATAGTTGTTGTTCCCACCGGATATTCAGCCTCAAGATCCTGATTATCATCCCGGGTTCCGATTACATTTCTTACTGAACAGTTATCAGTAGCTTCCGGAGCATTGATGGTTATCATCGCGCCACAAGTATCTGGATCGGTAGTGGTATTTATAGTTTCCACTTCAGCAATTATCGGAGCCTGGTTATCTTCAACATTTACAATTTGTATAACTGGCACAGCTTCGTTTCCATTTACGTCAGTTGCTGTCCAGGTAATCGTAGTTGTTCCCATCGGATATTCAGCATCAAGAGCCTGATTATCATCCCGGGTTCCATTTACATTTCCTACGGAACAGTTATCAGTAGCTTGCGGAGCATTGATGCTTATCATTGCGCCACAAGTATCTGCATCGGTAGTGGTATTTATAGTTTCCACTTCAGCAATTATCGGAGCCTGGTTATCAATTACAATAATGGTTTGAGTACAGGTAGTTATATTTCCAGACTTATCGCTTACCGTCCAGGTTACGATTGTTTCTCCAGGTTCAAATACTTCCGGAGCATCGTTGGTTATACTTAATTCTGAATCACAATTATCTTCGGCAACAAGATCTCCAAGTTCAAGATTAGAAGCAGAACACATTCCCTCGTCTGCATTTACACTTGTTAAATCAGTAGGACATGAGATGATTACCGGTGCCTCTTCGTCTAGATCTGCTTCAACAATTATTTCTACAGTAGATTCGCAATCATTATTTTGAGCTACCAGGTAATAGGTTCCGGATGTCAAATTTGAAATGATCCCATTTTCGTAAGAATATTCATTTTCTTCGCTATCCTTTAAAATATAAGATAAACTTTCAGTAAGCTCAAACTCTATGATACCATTACTTTCGCCACAAGTTGTATTTGTAACCGAAGTAATAACTGGAGATTCCGGACTTCCTGCGTTTTCTTCAATAATAATTGCTTCGGAAATTGCTTCGCAGTCTCCATTGCTAGACTGAACGAAATAAGTTCCTGCGACTAGATTGCTAAATTCTCCATTTTCGATGGTATTGTTTACAGCGTTTTGATTCTCATCAAGCAGGCTATATGTGATTCCCTGAACAGTAGTTACCGAAATCGCACCTGTAATATCTTCACAAGTTGGTTGTTGAGAAACAATTGCTTCTGGTTGCGCTGGAATTCCTTCGTTTTCTTCGATTACTAATACTTCAGAAATCGTTTCACAACCTCCATTTTTAGCTTTTACAAAATAGGTTCCAGCCGCTAGACCACTGAATTCAGCGTTTTCTATTGAGTTGCTTAATTCGTTTTCATTTTCATCAAGTAGGGTATAATTAATTCCGTCATCAGTAGTTACTGAAAT
>NZ_FOOH01000023.1 GCF_900113135.1 Salegentibacter agarivorans
TTGGATATCTCGGATCGATTTGTGCCAGTGATTTCGGTCGGTTAGTGCCAGGCATTTCGGTTCAAATTGTGCCACTTTTAGGTTATAGGTGAACCTATATCGGTTCGATTTGTGCCAGTTGTTTCGGTTCGTTTTGTGCCACTTTGAAAGATCAAGTAAATAATACCTTGTCGCTTAAAAACAAGCGATATGGCCAATACACTTGATCCAATGGACTTAAAACAAATTATTTCCTTACATCTCGATGGATTTAGCAACCGTAAAATAGGTGCCACCCTTGGGATCTCCCGCAATACGGTAAATACTTATATGCGGCTGTTCAAGGCCAGCGGCTCTTCCCTTAAGGAATTATTGGCCCTTGATAATGCTGGCTTAGAAAAGCTTTTTCCTTCACACACTACTATTGACAACCCTCGTTATGAGGAACTGATGTTATATTTTGAGGGGGTCAACAAGGCCCGGAATCATCCAGGGTTTACTTTTTTATACCATTATCAGGAATATGTAGCGCAGGCTAAAGATCCTTATGGTTATACCCAGTTTATGGAACACTACCGGCGCAAATATGCCAAGGTTAAAGGTTCGATGAAACTTGAACACGATCCTGGGAATGAAGTCTTTATTGATTATGCCGGCAAAAAGCTCCAAATTATTGATAAGGAAACCGGTGAACTAATCCCGGTAGAAGTATTTGTAGCCATCCTTCCCAACAGCCAGTACACTTACGTGGAAGCCTGCAGGAGCCAGAAACGAGAGGACCTGATTACCTGTTGCTGTAATGCCCTGCACTTTTATGGAGGCGTTCCCAAAGCCATTGTCTCCGACAACCTAAAATCAGCGGTAACCCGGGCCAGCAGGTATGAGGCTGACATCAACAGGAGTTTTAAAGACTTCGCACGGCATTACGACTGTGTGATAAATCCTGCCCGGGGCTATGCCCCGCAAGATAAAGCCTTGGTGGAGAATGCCGTAAACCTTGCCTACCAGCGAATCTATTATCCCCTTCGGGAAATGAGCTTCTTCTCTTTGGAAGATCTGAACCGGGAGATAAAACGCTTGTTGGAGCGGTACAATGACCTGTTGTTCTCCCGCAAGGAAGCCAGTCGCAGGGAACTCTTCCAATCTGTGGAACGGGAATACCTAAAGCCCCTGCCAGAGACAGTCTATGAACTGAAAGGCTACCGAAGGGCAAAGGTTCAGAAAATAGGCTATGTATACTTCTCCCCGGATAAAAGTTATTACAGCGCACCCTATCGTTACATAGGAAAGGAAACCACCATCCATTATACCAGTTCCGTTGTAGAAGTATATTATTATCATCAGCGGATCGCCCTGCACCAGCGCAACCCATCAAAAGGCAGTTATAATACCAACAAAGATCATTTAAGCAGTACCCATAAATACTATAGCGATTGGAGTCCTGAATTTTTTAAAAAGAAAGCGGCCATACATGGCAAGCACGTGCTGGGCTGTATTGAGAAAATAATCACCGCGGTAGACTATCCTGAAATAGGATATAAACGAGCTATGGGGGTCATCCAGCTCCATAAATCCTATGGCTCCCAGCGATTGGATGATGCCTGTAAAAGAGCTTTGCAGGCAGACGCGGTTACTTACCTGCGCATTAAAAATATCCTGAAAAACAACCTGGACAAAAGCTCCCTGTTTTACCAGGATCTCGAAGAAGATAAACCACACATCCCGGAACACGATAACTTACGGGGTGCTTCTGCATATAAATAATAAACCATTTAAATCCAATGAATATGAATAACAATCAGACTATTGAAAAACTTAAACAAATGCGCCTGGGGGCTATGGCCCAGTTGCACCAGCAGCACATAAAGGACAATCGTATAGAGAATATCACTGCTGATGAATACCTCGCTCTGCTGATCGATCACCAATGGGAAGACCGGCAGAACCGGAAGATAGAGCGGCTCTTAAAACAGGCCGGCTTTAAACAAGAGGCGAACCTGGCCGATGTAAATTACACCCAGCAACGAAACCTGGACAAGAACATGTTTACCCGCCTGGGGACACTGGATTTTATCACCAGAAAGGAAAATATTATCCTTACCGGGGCGTCCGGGGTTGGCAAAAGTTACCTGGCCCAGGCTTTAGGTCATCAGGGGTGTATGATGGAATACAAAACCATTTACACCAATACTGCCCGCCTTTTTAAGAAATTAAAACTGAGTAAAGTGGATGGCACTTATCTTAAGGAACTTGGGAAACTCATTAAAGCGGATGTACTGATCCTCGATGACTTTGGCCTGCAGAGTTTTGATAACCACGCCAGGGAAACACTGATGGATATCATCGATGACCGGTACAACAAAGCTTCCACAATTATATCTTCACAAATACCTGTATCCGCCTGGTATGATATTATTGGGGAAGGAACTATTGCAGACGCTATCCTAGACAGGATCGTGAACTCCTCGCATCGGATCGACCTCAAAGGAGAATCACTAAGAAAAGGAGCTTTAAAGAACGAGTAACATTAATTTTTTATATAATTGCAGTATCTTTCAAAGTGGCACTGTTTGACCGAAACAGGTGGCACCATCACTCCGAAATAGCCATTTGTTTCCGGGTCATAAGAAAGCCACGTTGGTAAATAAACTTTCCCCAGTTCTAACATTAGAATTCAATTTACAGGGTAATTACTTAAAAATAATATTTTTTACTTTTAAAAAGTTCGCTTTTAAGAGAAGCTTACAATAAATCATTTTACCTAAAAATCACATCTAGAGTGTAATCACCTCTTCTTTGCTGGCAATAAGACACTTTCTTATCTTTATTAATTCAGCATTTCTCCATTTTCATCAAATATCTTGAAACTTTTATAGGATTTAGAAAAGAAATTCTCTTCAGTTTCTGTGAGTAATTCTTCAAAATCATATCCTGGGATTTTAAAATCTTTCGGTATACTTAGCATAATTACATTACTATTTTCTAGTAGAATGTATCGAACATATTTTCTATTGGGATAAGAGATATAGAAGGATATTGCATTATTGTAATTTAATTTCTCAAGTTTTTTAGGCATTTCTTTTAGAACTCTATTCCTAAAATTCGAAAATGACCTATCTCCAGTAAATTTAAGATATAACTGATTCTCTGAATTTGTACTTAAGAGTTTATTTATAAAATCATGTTCTTTAATTCTATTGGTTAAAGAATCTTTTCTAAGTAGAAAGTTTTCTAGAGGAGTAATACTGTCCTCAATTGGCATTGTAAGATCATATATTATTTTGCTATTTTTCTCTTTATCTCGAATTTCCGCCATCCAACAATCTCCGCCATAACTATAAGAATATATATTACCGATAGAGGTATCTAAAATTTCAAATTTTTCAAGTTCATTTATTTCTTCACGTAGAAGGTCTTTAAGTTCTTTATTTGGGTTCTTAAATCTTGATTGTAGAACTGGCGGCATATGCTCTTCTAGTTTTGTAATTCTTTGTTCTATTTCATTCTTTTTAATAGTATCTTTTATGAAATATTGATAATGTTTTAAAGTATTATAAAAATGTAATTTATTGAAAGCATCAACATGCTCATCCTGAATTAAATCTGAAATAGTTTGTTCAAAAAACGCCTGATTTTTTTCATCCAATGCGGAAAAAGCTTTACCTATTTTTGATCCATCCGAAAAGTAATGTTGCTGGTTCTCATTATCGATTCTCAAATTTGACCCCAGTAATAATTTTGGAATATTAAGATTTAGCTTACTCAATTCTTCTATATACGTTTTTCTCGCGTTAGAAGCAATATTACTATTAGCTACCCTTGAAACCTGATCGTTCATCACATTCAAAAATGATTTTATAAAGACACCCCAATTTGGTATTTGGGCTGCCAAACTAGCCATCCTTTTTTGTTGAATAATTGGACCATTATCAAAACTACACGAACCAACGTGCTGGTTGAAACGCATTAATTTCAATGCTTTTTTTTTAGAAATTAACTCCGCAGTGAAAAATTCCAATTCACCGTTAGATTTTTCTTCGTTTTCGGCATATTCTAAAGATAAATTAAGTAATTCCTTAAATTTTGAATCTTCATTAAACAAGCTATCAGCAAAAAATGATCTTTTTTTCTCCCAATCATTTAAGCTTTTTTGGAAAGAAATAAATTCCTGATTTTTAGAGCGCTTTGGTTTATGTGTTTTTACTGCATAATAAT
This sequence comes from Salegentibacter agarivorans, assembly GCF_900113135.1. Classification (GTDB taxonomy): domain Bacteria; phylum Bacteroidota; class Bacteroidia; order Flavobacteriales; family Flavobacteriaceae; genus Salegentibacter; species Salegentibacter agarivorans. The sequence goes on from NZ_FOOH01000023.1 coordinate 4,195, forward strand.
TAACTAAGGAATCGATAATATTTTCCTGCCGATTATATAGTGAGTTGTGGTTACTATCAATATTGAAAAATAAATTTTGATTGGGTAAAACAAGAAAGTCTGTATATGAAACCCAGTCAGCATATTTTTCGGGTAAGATGACTTTTGAAAAATGCTTCTTAATCTTAAAACCTCTAATATTTGTTGAATTTAATTTCTTATTTGTGTAGGAAGTATAATAAAACTTAATATTTTCCCTAGACAATGAATCTGTATAATCAATTGTAATGCGATGCTCACTGTTATTTTTTATTTGAAAAGATTTAATTTGTAGTTTTTGTTCGCCATTGGAATATTCTACCCTGTTTTTTAAAACCAGTAGATCTCGATCAATTTGAAGATTTGGGAAATTTTTCAACAAAGAGTCTAATTCTACTTCATTGGTCAAAGCAAGAATAAATTCTTCAGGTTTATTCGTTTTTATTTCAAAATAATCCCCGGTTCCTTGAGGCAGTGATTCTATATTGGATCTGGGACTGTTCTGATACTCGGTTTCCAACGAATCTATAATAATATCCAATACTGGAATGTCTTCTTCAGCTATAATTTCATTTTGAGAAAAACTCTCTTGACTTGAAATTAATAATAGAAGTAGTAAAAATAAATTCCTCATTCGTATGTTTTGTGTATTTATGGCATTGGTCAGGGTTGACAACAGTAGATATTCAGGTTTTGAATTATTTATCTTTTCAATTACCAATTGTTTATTAACCGATGGTACCCTTTGTTTTTTACTTCGACAGCTTATAATTATTCACAAGTACTGAAGCAGAAATATTTAAAATCCGTTCTAATTCTCGAATCACATCTATTGTCAATCTTTTCTTTTTGTTTAAGATCTCCGAAACCCTGCTTTTTCCTCCAATAATTCCAACTAAATCTTTTTGTTTGAGATTCATTTCTTCCATTCTTATTTTAATTGCTTCTATTGGATCTGGAGCTTCTATTGGATAATGTTGATTTTCGTAATTCTCGACTAAAAGTGATAGGATTTCCGCTTCGTCTCCTTCTTTTGAATTTGAGTCAGCATCAAAAATTACTTCTACTCTCTCTAAAGCTTGTTTGTAATCTTTTTCTGTCTTTATAGGTTTTATTTTCATAGTCTTTTGTTTTAAATCGTGGCCGCATTTACTTTTTCATACTCGGCGTGAGTTCCCACAAATCGTATAAACGCCCATTGAAAAATACTCAATAATCTTTTAGAAAACTTACATTTTTATTTTTTTTAAATTGTCGCTTATTCTTTTTCCTTAACTATTTTCACAATACGATTGAACATTATTTCTGACATATTCCAATTATAACCATCAAAATTCACCGTGTTTGTAAATTGAATTACTACCACATCTATATCTTTATGATACTTGGCAATAGTTTGATAGCCTGGTATTAAACCAGTGTGCTCATATCCATAAATGGAAGAATATATCTCTTGTTCTTTTTCATTTCTAAATACGGAACCATCATTTAAGGCTCGAATAAATTTGCTCAAATCTTCTGCCGTAGCCAACATGGAACCTACATTATCCGTTTTTAAATCCTTATCATATCCCACATAGTAACCGCTCATTACATCATCTATGTTTACCTCCTGGATAGAACTAAAAGTATTTTTTAGGTTCAAAGGATCTAAAATTTCTTTTTGAATGTATTCGAATTTATCATATCCAAGCACCCGGTTCATAATTCTTCCTAGTAATAAGTAATTGGTATTGGAATATTCATAATCTTCATTGGGTTTAAAATTGGCAGGTTTATCCAAAACCAAAGCAAGTTGTTCGTCAGTGGTTTCCTTAGGAGCAACCCAATACATATAAGTGTCTGTAAAGTTTGGAATACCACTTCTATGCTGTACTAACATCCGTAAAGTAATTTTATCGGCATATTCTATTCTACCTTTCAATTCTGGTAAATAATCTGCGAGTGTTTTCTCCAATGATAATTTTCCATCATTAACCAGCTTTGCCACAGCTAAGGCATTATACAACTTACTTACGCTAGCAATTTTAAATAATGAATTCGGGTCTGCGGGGGTTTTATTTTCTCTGTTTTTATAGCCCGAAGTATAAAATTCTGATTGATTCCCTTTCTTGTTTACACATACAATTATCCCATCAAATCCGTAATCCTCTGCTTTATTTACCTGTTTTTGAATTGAATCCGGTAATGGAACTATCCAGGCTTGTAATATAGGCCAGGGCACAAAGTACAGGAAAACGATTGTTGCAGCGAACAATATTACTCTAATTATCAAAGTCCTTGTTTTCATTTTCATAGTATTTCAGCACCTGTTAAAAATTAGCCACAAGGCATATGATTGTAGACAAGTTATGGGATTAGGTAGGCGGTTTTTTGCGATTAACAATGTTACTTCTCAGGCAAACTAATTTAGTTATTTTCTTTCTAAGGCTGCCCTTTGAATTGTATTATCGTCATATCCTACAGTTTTTCTAAAAATAGGGAATTCAAATAAAAAGAAATTTAGGTAAACTGTCGCGAGTAATTTAATACCCGTTCTGCCAATTACCCTCCATTTCGCAAAAGCTTCATTTCGTGAAAAGCGCTTCTCTACACAAGTCTTGGACCCCATCGAAGAAATTGCGACTTCCATTACGCTAACCCGATGAAAAATCGGAACGCTCCATTACAATTTTTCGATGAAGTACGCCAGATTGGAATTCAGATCATACTCTTTCTTTCTCAATAAAGTGGTGGTGTTTCCTGATCCATATGCAAACATTATCCTTACGCCCCTCCCCTTTTTAAGATGTAAATAACAACATCCTTTCCCGGACAGCGGCATAAAGCCGCTGCGGCTTCGCCCACTCTTTTTATACGCTTTACCAGGCCAGGATGTTATAAAATAAATGCATCAAAAAAGTTAATGTAACGGCGCTATAGGGAGTAAATCTACAAGTAAAATATAGTGTCAATCCCAAAACCTAAGAGTTAGATCGAGTTTGAGTTTAAAATAAAAAATAAAATGCTCTGGATATAATAAGTAAATTGACAATATGAAACTATCTGCCAATTTTGGTACCATTATCAATAAATTTTTCTATTAAATTATACGTGAACGGAAGCTGGAATTCCAATCGTGAAAAAATATCCGCCGAAATGCTTCTTCTGCTAAAGGGTACGACTTTTACATACTCCTGAATTTCTCCTTCAGACCGGCCGTATTTATACTCATAAGGAAAATCTCCTTTTTCATTAGTTATAATATTTGGATTATCCTGGTTGGGGACACTAATGTAAAATTCACTGTTGTTTATATTACCGTTTTCATTGAAAAGCTTTTCCTCCTTCAAATGCTGAAATAATTCTAGGGCAGTATTTACTGCAGGATCAATAAGATCGATATCTTTAGTCATAAACCGACGGTAACGGAGACTCCCATCATCTTCACGGTAGTTATATAATTCGTTTAGTACACGATCGATTTCCCTTGTTAAATAAGGATAATGAGTACAGCCCAGAATAATAGATTTTAAAGGTTGTTGAACATTTGCCTTTCTAATCTTTTCCATTAAAGAAACAAGGTGATAGCGCACATAATTTTCAGCATCGTTAATTTGCAGAATATTACAATCATCGCTGGCCTGGGTATCACAAAGCATCTTGAAATCGTCATAGTCAAAATTATAAATATCCATAAGAGCCTTATCTATTTTTAAATTCCCCTTAAGATCGGGCCCTTTATAGCTTTCACGTGGCTCGGTTAGTTCTTTATCGAAATAATCGGAATCTTCATCTACTGCCTCTGCGATTCCAACTCCTCCTTGCTGAAAGACTTCAATATTTCCGGTGTAGCCCAGTTTGTCTTTTTGTTCGTAAAGGGTGTTTACATAGCCCTTGGAGGAAACTGTTCCAGCCGTGGCCATTACAGCTATGGTAGCGTCTTCATCGTGCTCCAGTTTTTCCAGAGATCCTCTTACCCCGGCATCAATAACTCCAATTACTTTTATATCTAACTCCGCCAATTTCATAAAAGCTTCAATATTCTCTTTTCCATAGGCCGTAGCCGTATTGCAGGCAATAACTAGCGCCTTAATAGGAGATTTGTCGGTGCTGAATGTTTGGGATTCCGGTGAGGTATAATATTTGTTTCCAAGGATGAACTGTACATCTTTAAGAATATGCTCTAGTAATAGCGCATCTTTATTTTCTGCAGAATAATTTCCATAAGGCATATTGGCCTGATCGGCCAGGTAAATGAATTCTTCTTTTTTAAAGTCGATTTCACCATCGGCACCTGCAGCAAGAGATTCATTGTTGAAGCCATCAAAATTAACAATGGCATCAAGCACCGTTAACCCACCAATTCCGGAATCAAATACGCCTATTGGAAGGCTTTTTTCCCCTTCAGGATAATCCTTGGTATTGATGTAATAAAAGCTATCCTTATCATTTAAGATGCTCTTTGTGATGGCTTCTTGGGCCCAAAGGAGGCTGGGCAGGAATAGAAATATTATGAATAATGATTTGTATGATCTCATGATTCTAAGGTTTTGTGGTTTGTGGGGTGATAAGTTTTCCGGCAGCAGCTCCTGTGAGTTTATTATCTTCCAGGCTTATCTGTCCGTTTATGATGACGGTTTCAATTCCCTGGGGATATTGATGAGGTTCTTCAAAAGTGGCCATATCTTTAATTTTTTTAGGATCAAAGATTACCAGATCAGCTATACAGCCTTCCATTATTCTGCCCCGGTCATTGAGTCCAAGGAGATCAGCCGGCATCGAAGTCATTTTTTTTATAGCTTCGGAAAGACCTAGCACTTTTTTCTCTCTTGCATATACACCGAGAACCCTGGGAAAGGTCCCGTAAGAACGGGGATGTGGATGATTTACGCCCGGTTCGGATAATTTCCCGTCTGAAGCTATCATGGTTGTAGAGTGTTTCATGATCCGGTTTACATCATCTTCGTGCATAACATGATAGATCATTTGCGCTCCACCGTTTTTTTGGGCCTCAATGATTAGGTTTACAGCATTGGCGGGAGTAGGCTCGAGCTTTTCCATTTCCAGCCAATCTACCATGGTTTTTCCCTGCAATTCCGGTTTCCAGCCGAACTTTCTGAATTGTAGACGTTCTAATTCGTCTCCAACCCTCACGTGGATTATATTATAAAGAATTCCTTTCTCTATACTGTCTCTTAATTTCTTATCCTGAAGTCGTTCCTTAAATTTTTCACTTCCCCCTGCGCGTGCCCAGGAAGGGATTAAAGCCGATATTCCTGTAGAACTGGCTGTATATGGATATTGATCTAATCTCACATCTAAACCGGCTGCATTGGCAGAATCCACCATTTTCAGCGTTTTTTCACTTGCGCCCCACATCCCGGCCCCCAGGGCTTTATGGTGACTGAGTACTACCGTGATATTGGCCTTTTCAGCTATTTCAATAGTTTCTGAGACAGCTTCGATCAAGCCCAGGCTTTCATCGCGAATATGGGAGGAATAAAAACCTCCATGTTTTGCTGCAACTTTGGCCAGGGCAATTACCTCTTCGGTTTCAGAATATGTCCCTGGCACATAGGTTAGCCCGGTACTTAGACCAAAGGCGCCGTGATTCATGGCTTGAGCTACCAGTTCCTGCATTAGCAATAATTCTTCTTCGCTTGGGTTACGGTTCTCTGTGCCCAAAACCCTCTCGCGAACCGAATTATGACCTACCTGGTAACCCACATTAACCCCTAACTTCAGCTCGCTTACTTTGTCAAGATAGCCGGGGAAATCATCGGGGCCGCCTCCGTCTGCCCCGCCAATGAGAAGACTTACTCCCTGGCGCATGGCACTTTCTGCAGTAGGTAGCTCTCTAATGTTTTCTATATGAGCATGGGTATCAATAAAACCTGGAGCCACAGCCTTATATTTTGCCTCAATATTTTTACTCGCTGTTTTATCTTTGAGGTCTCCCAACTTTACAATTTCATCCTGGTTTATTGCGATATCCTGTACCCTTGGTTCATCTCCTAATCCATTATAAATAGTGGCATTCCTTATAATAAGGTCATAATCCTGCGCATTAATATACTGTCCAAGGAGGAGCAGGAAGCTGAGTGGAATCATTAATTTGAATTTCATATTGCTCAGTTCTATATGTTAGTTTGAGTTTGTAATAAAAGAACTTAGGTCCTTTGCCAGATTTGCCTTTCGGGGCTCATCTATTTCCAGGTATTCCTTTTCCAGATCTGCTAAAGCCTCAAGAGAGATCTCGGCTTCGTCTGCAATACTTTCATACCAGGAATACAGGTTTTCTTTATTTAAATTACAGATTTCTTTTTGTAAAAGATGTTCTATTTTCTGTTTAGGCACCTCCAGAGTTTGACCCTTTAAATAACCTTCAACCTGCTTCCGGATATCTTTTAGGTAAGCGGTATTATACCTGTTATTTAATACAACGATCAAACTCTTATCATCGATATATCTTTTAATAGAAGTGAGGTTTCCTGCCCAACTCCCGGTGTGATAAACTACCTTCCCCAGACTATCATCATTATAAATATGCCATCCAAATCCGTAATCGGAGCTGTCTTTTTCTGGCTTATAAACCTGGAAGATTTTCTGCTTACTTTTTTCGCTGAATATTGCATTGGTATTTAATATACTATCCCATTTAACAAGATCATTTATACTTGAAGATAATCTGCCCGGGCCTAATCTGCCGCTTAAAAAGGTATAGTAATATTTCCCCGGAAGATTCTCCGGCTTGGTATATGCACAGGTTTTAAGGTCCAGCATATACGCGGGAGCATAATTTTTCATTTTCCAGATCGTGTCTCGTTCATAAAAGGCACTCGATCTCATATCTGCAGGTTGAAAGATGTTTTTATGTAGAAATTCATCTAGTTGTTCTCCACTAACTCTCGCAATTATTTCTGCCAATACAACATATCCCGAATTGGAATAGCTATATTTCTCCCCTGGAACGCTTTCCAGATCTGGCTTTTCAGTTTTAAAATAGGAAATTATGTCTTTATTGTATGCAACCTTAGTAGTGTCCCAATTTTTTCTAAAATGGCTGGCATAATTTACCAGGCCTGAAGTATGAGTTAAAAGATGTTTTATGGTAATTTCAGAGTAGGGAAAATCATCTAAATAAGTCTGAACATTATCTTCAATATTTAATTTACTCTGTTGTTCTAATAAAACTATAGCTGCTGCTGTAAATTGTTTGGAAACGGAGGCTACCTCCATAGGAGTATTAGCTTTAAAATCCTTATCAAACTGGAAATTTGCTTTACCGTATCCTTTTTTCAACAGAATTTTGCCATTCTTCTTTACAGCCACAGCACCACTAAACATTTCTTTTTCCTCAAGTTCCCGAAAAAATCCATCCAACGTCTTGTCAGTAGTAATTTCATTTGAATTCTGTGAAACGGACTCTGGTTTGGTTCCACACGAGAGATTCCCTAACAAGCCTAAAAGAAGGATGAAAGATAATAGGTTTCTAGTCATTATTGAAATCCTTGATTAATAATTAAAAATCTAAATGCGGAAAAACATGATGCCCTCCCGCGATTTAGATTAAAATACCTATTGAATTATGGCTAATTCATTAGAAACCGGGATTTTGTGGCCCTATCTGTGGATTGGCATTTAATTCGCTTAATGGAATTGGTAATATGAATTTCTCATTGGGATATGAAGCTTCAATTACCTGTCCTTCCCCCTGATCTATACTCACTCCTTTTTTATTCCTGTTTAAATCAAATAGTCTATGACCTTCAAAGGCCAGTTCCTTTCTTCTTTCTAATAGGATTCTATCAACTAATTCATTCCCGACTTCTGAGACCTCCTCAGCACCAGGATTTGCTCTGTTTATCACTTCCTGTAAATCTTGTTGAGCAAGCTCGTTTTGTCCGGTCTTCGCATAAGCTTCAGCTCTTATTAAATACTGCTCTGCTAGTCTTAAAATTTTAATATTATCATCATGCAAAGTCCCATTAGGGAACTTATTCACGAAATAAGCTTCCTCTTCTGCTCCCGGTTTAGAACCTTCTAAAATGGCAAGCAAGCGAACATCACTTTCATCATAAGTAGCAACAAGATCCTCTGTTACCAAGGCATCTGCATATCCAGTCACGTCAAAAAAGTGTCCCAAACCATTGGTCCCAGCATTATCTGCTATAGTATTGATAACTTCCATAAGGGTTTCTTCATTGAAATCCACCGACCATAGATCCATATACCTTTCATTTGGAATAAGTGAAAAAACACTACTTTCAATAACATTTGTACTATAAGTTATGGCCTGCTCGTTTTCTTCTTCATATAAGGCCACTCTTGCCGCTAAGGCGTATGCCGCATTCACGGAAAACCTGCCGTCCTGATTGGCTTCTGTCATTAATGAAACCGCTGTACTGAGATCTGAGTTTATATGTTGATAAACTTCATTTACCGAATTTCTAGATGGGGAAACTTCATTTTCATTAATTTCGGTGATTAGGGGTATACCAGGGTGGCTAGCATCTGCAGTAAAATTATAAGGTTGTGCAAATAAACGTACGAGGTCAAAATGAGCCAAACTTCTTAAAGCGTAAGCTTCTCCAAGTAATTGTTTTATTTGAGCTTCCTGACCGGGAAATTGCTCCAGTAAATTTTCGCCTCCCTCAATTACCCGTGTAGCATTTACCGCCACTTCATATATTGAATTCCAGGCACTTTCTACATAAGAATCCTCTTCACTTACAACGAAATTATTGAAATCAAGATATCTCCCCGTATTTCTCAAACTTAGGTAAAGATTATCAGCCATAAGTTCAGGCATAACATATACATTCCTTCCATAATACCCATTGCTTTGTAAATTACTATATACCCCATTTACCGCAGTTTGAAGCGTATTAATGTCTATTACTGCATTTTCTGCAGCTACATTTTGTTCCGGATCTATTTCAAGGAAATCCTCGCTACAAGAGATAGATAAAAAAGTCCAGAAACTAACTAATATAAATTTTATAATTTTTTTCATTGTGCTTATTTTTAAAATGAAAGATCTAATCCAACTAAAAGCTGTCTTGAAATAGGAATTCTGAGATCAGATTGACCTGTAATTCCAACTTCTGGATCCATTTCTATTTTATCGTCTTTCACCCAGGTCAAAAGATTATTCCCTTTCAGATATAACCGCAGATTATTTACTCTTATACGTTCTATAAAATTTTCAGGCAGATTATAAGATAGGGTGACATCCCGTAATCTTAAATAAGTACCATCATACAGAAATCTTGTGGAGTGTTGGCTTGAAAGTCCTGATTGAGAATTACCCCAAACCACTTTAGGTACATCAGTGATATCACCAGGGTTTTGCCATCTGTTCTCATAGATATTTTGTGTCATATTGCCTCTGTCATTAAGCCTTGCACTCCCGTCACTGTTTGTATACCTACCCCAATAATCATAAACTTTATTTCCATAGTTTAGGTAAAGCATGAAAGAAAAGCTTAAGTTCTTATAAGTTAACGTGTTCGTTAATCCAGAATAAAAATCAGGCAATGCGCTACCTTGTTTATAAGGTTCCGCTTCGCTATACTGATTGGTAGTATTAGTTTCACTGCCATCGGTATACCATAAAGCATCCCCATTTTCAGGATCTGCTCCTGCAAAGCCCGGCATAAAGAAAGTATAAAAGTCTTCTCCTACTTCTCTTTTGTAATATCCATCAACTATTGCTTCGTCATCCTGCAATTTTGTGATTTCATTTTCGTTAGAAGTAAAATTGAAATTACTAGTCCACGTAAACCCATCAGGATTATCAATATTTACAGTATTAAGTGCAAACTCCCAACCCGAGTTTTTCATTTCACCAATGTTTGCTAAAAAATTTGTTATCCCGTTTGTAGCAGATATAGGAACTCGAAATAAAAGATCTGTGGTTGTCCTATTATAATATTCAATAGTTCCTGTTATACGATGATTAAAATTAAAGTCCACTCCCACATTGAAGGGTTTATTCTTTTCCCAGGTTAAACCAGGATTTGATTGTTGACTATATACATATCCTGGTTGACCATTATAATCGGCTCCTGTGGAATATAAACCCCTCGAGGCAAAATCCCCAATTTCCTGGTTACCATTGACTCCATAACTGGAGCGCAATTTTAATTCTTTTACAACTTCTGCATTCTCCAAGAAATCTTCGGCAGCAATATTCCAGGCCCCTCCCACAGACCAAAAATTAGCATACCTAACATCAGAACCAAAACGCGAAGAACCATCTCTACGGCCGGTAGCATTCAAATAATATTTATTTCCAAATGCATAACTGGCATTAATAAAATAAGAGGAAATCGAAGATGCTGTTCTACTATTTGTAGCATTGAGAAAAACAGACGCATTGTCTAAAGTTGTCAAGCCAGGTGCTCCATAATTACTAACGTAGGCATAAACAGAACTTCTTTCAATTTTCTGAGCCTCTTGTCCTAAAGTAAAATCCAGATTATTATCATCGTTAATTCTCCAGTTGTACTTTAATAGGTTAGTGATATTATAATTAATTATTTTATTGTTATAGGCTCGCCCCCTACCACCGTCATTTCTACCCTCTCCAAAAACAGGATTATCAAAACGAAATTCATCCGCTAAATTGAAATCAACATTTCCTTTTGTTTGAAAACTAAAGTTTTCTGTAAAATCATAAGTTAAACTAAGATTACCCAGGATTCCATAAATTTTGGTTTCACGGATATTTTCTTCTACGAGTCCCACTGGATTATAAGTAAGGAGAATATCAGTATTATACCTTCCATCCTCATTATAGACCGGTTCCCAAGGCACCACCCTAGCCAATGCCCTTACTGGATTATGAGCACTTCCAGCATCGCTATTGGTATTTAATTTCTGATTATTTGCAGCAACCCCAAAATCAATTTTAAGCTTATCGGTTGCCTGATGATTTACATTTAATCTAGCATTCAGTTTATTATAGCCAATTCCTATAATCACTCCTTCCTGCTCATAAAGGCCTAAGGATGCGAAAAATTGTGTTTTTTCTGAACCGCCATTCGCGCTAATATTATACTGCTCATAATTTCCGGTTCGGGTAATTACATCTACCCAGTCTGTATCAATTGTTCGATCAACATTACTATATATATAATCTTCTGCCTCTTGTGGCGTATCACCAGCATTTACCCTACTTTCAATGAGTAATTCAAGATGCTGATCGGTATTGAGCGGTTTATTACGATCCGGTAGGAGCATTTGACTAACTCCGCGCTGAGCACTAACATCAAAGGTTGTTTTTCCTTCCTTTCCCTGCTTTGTAGTAATAAGAATAACCCCGTTTGCACCTCTTGATCCATAGATGGAGGTGGCAGACGCATCTTTTAAGACCGTTATGTTTTCAATATCTTTGGGGTTAATTCCAGCAATAGTATTGGAACTGGTAGCAATTTGAGAGATATTACCTGAAATCACAGGAATCCCATCTATAACATATAAGGGATCAGAACTTGCGTTAATAGAGCCAATTCCCCTAATCCTAATATTTGGAGCCGCACCTGGTTGACCGCTCTCGGTTGACATTTGCAAACCGGCTACATTACCTTGAAGGCTTTCTTGAAATGAAGCCAATGGAGATTCGTCAATTTTACTAACATCTACATCAACTGCAGCTCCTGTAAATGATGCCCGACTTTGCTTTCCATATGCAACTACTAATACCTCACTTAACTGATCAGCATCTTGCAACATTACTACTTCTATCGGGGAGTCCAGATCAGTGATTCGGTAGGTGAGTGATTCCATTCCCACATAACTAAATTCCAACACATCCCCTTCCTCGGCTTCGATGCTAAAAACGCCATCAAAATCAGTTTGCGTTCCTGTATTGGTATTTTGAATTATTACATTTACGCCCGGCAAAGGAAGCCCATTGTCATCCAGAACCTTTCCTTCCACTACCTGCTGAAAATCATCAGGATCTAAAATACTCTGCGAGGTTAATGACCGATCTGAGGGATGGTCTGTTATATATTCTGAAGCCTCTGAAAAATCATCTTTATATAGGACGATATTATTATTAATTATCCTAAAATTAATATTCGTTGATTTTAAAATTTGGGACATTACTTCCTGAACATTCTCACTGGAAAAACTGATATTAATTTTCACTTTCTCATTTACTAACTTATTGTTATAGAAAAAATTATAATCGGTTTGTTCTTCAAGATCATACAGGATAGCTCTCAATTCTGTATCCTGATAATTTAATTCAATGTTTTGACCGTATACCGTTAAGCTAGAAGCTGATATTTTTACAATCGTGAGACATAATATTAAGGAATAGATCTTCATAATTCTGATTAACTTTTTAGAAAAATCATCGGTGTCACGAATAGGCAGAGGGCCATTCAACTTTTTTTTCATAGTTTTGAAGGTTTAGTTATTATTCTGGTTCATTCAAAAAGAAACAATGCTAAACAGTAAGGGGAGTGTTGCCGCACTTCCCTTACCTTTTTAATTGTTTTCACTTAATATAAATATCTTTTGTTTTTTATCTAACTGGTATTTTATAGGAGAAGAAGCCTCAATTAACTCAAGGACTTCCTCTATATTTGTTTTACGCTTTACTTTACCCGAAAATGTATAAGTGTTAATCACACTATCTTTAATTTCAATTTTCACATCGTACCAGCGTTCCAGACTAGTAAGTACATTTTGTATAGGCTCATTATCAAATATGAGAATCCCTTCCTTCCAAGATATGATTTCAGCAGTGGAAACTTGCTCTATATTTATTTTATCCTCTGCCTTATTAAAGATGGCTTTCTGATCTGGAGAAAGAGCTATACCAGGCAGGTTTTTAGTGTTTTGAAGTAGTTCTACTTTTCCACTTACTAAGGTAGTTTCAATAGTTTGATCCGATTTATACGACTTAATATTAAAGCTGGTTCCTAATACTTTAACCTGTAAATTGCTCTCAGTATTTACAATAAAAGGTCTGGCCGTGTCCCGTTCAATTTCAAAAAAGGCTTCCCCTTCCAGATAAACGTTACGATCTGAGTCGTTAAAGTCTGAGGCTATTTCTATAATGCTACCTGAATTTAATAAAACCTTACTTCCATCGGGCAGAATGTATTCCTCCATAATACTGGGTTTAGCTTCATACACAGCCAGGGGTCTAGATGATAATTCTCTGTCCGTTAAATACCAACCACCACCGGCTAAAAGAGCGATAAAGATTACCGATGCAATCTTAAGGATTAAGCTCCGATTGATTCCTTGCTTTTTTCTTAAAAGGAATCGATCAAATTCTTTATCTATATCCACGTTTTGATCAATCTGAAACTTACTTACATACTCAGCTTTTACTCTATTATAATACCTACGGTTCTCAGGTGAGGCCTTCACCCAATCTATTACTGATTCCTGAAAACTTCTGTCTCCTGAACCTTTTATAAATTGTATTAAATCTTCTTTTCTCATAATTCTTATATAGATATGACGATACAGAACAAGGTTACCCCTATTCAGTTTTTGTTTTTTTAGTATTTTTTTTGATAGATTATTAGAAAAGCCCCATATACTCTTGCAGTTCTCTTCGAAATAAGCGCAAAGCTTTAGCGATTTGATGTTCTACAGTTTTGATGGAAATATTCATTTCGCTGGAAATCTCCTTATATTTTAAGCCTTCAAAACGACTTTTAATAAAGATCTGCTTACAACGAGGAGGAAGTTCATTCAGAATTTGATTCACTTTTTCTTCTAATTCTGATTCGATGAGAAGAAGATCTGGGTGATCCTGTAAGGATGTTTGATTAAGGGAAGCTCTTTCTCTTTGAATTACATCATGGTAATTGGCTTTTACCTTCTGATGCTTAAAATAATCCAAACATTCATTTTTTGTCATTCTGAATAAGTAAGCATTCAGATTGGAATCTATATTTAGTGAGGCCCTTTTTTTCCAGAATTTGAAAAATACATTTTGGGTAATCTCTTTTGCTTCATCCTCATCTTCCAGGTAACTTTTAGCAAAATAGAACAGCCTGTCGAAATAGAGACGGAACAAAGTCTCATAGGCAGTATTCTCGCCCTTTTTAAGACGATTGATAAAAAAAGAGTTATTTACTATACCGTGAGCCAATAGTGGAATATTTTAAACAAAACACCTTAGTATTTCGTAAATATAAAATTATTTAACCAAGAATATGATTTTAGTAGAAGATTTTAGAGTTTTGATTAAGTGTAAACTTCTGAAAATATTTGCAATATGCAGAAATAAAACGAAAAAGCGACTACAATAAATTTCATCGGGGCAAGCCCACAATGCATTTTATTAGAACACGTTTTCAAACTTTATAGCATTTATTAAAGAGGCGAGCCTCGAGGTATTTACCCTCCTAAAATAAAAAGGCTCCACATCTCTATGCAGCCTTGCCTTTCCTAATAGAGGGAATTGAACTATCTTAATCCAACCTCTGTTTTTTTTACACCCCTGTAAATTGGCAAAGGCTCCATTCCGGGAAAAGCGCTTCTCTATAAAGTTCTTGGACACCATCGAAGAAATTGCGACTTCCATTACACTAAACAGATAAAAAATCGGATCGCTCCATTACAGATCAAAATTTTTCGATGAAATAAGCCAGATTGGAATTCAGATCATAGTTTTTTTCCCAACAAAGTGGTGGTGTTTCCTGATCCATATTCGAAATCATCCTTTCGCCCCTTTCCTTTTTAAGATTCAAATAACAACATCCTTTCCTGGACAGCAACATAAAGCTGATTCGGCTTTGCCTACTTTTTAAATAGGTATTATCAAGCTAGGATATTAAAATAAATGCATCGAAAAAGGTTATGTGACGGCGCTTGAAGAGGTAAATGAAAGAATCAAAAAACAATTATATTTCTCTAGGTTCTCTTTATTTTACTTCTTTTTTCTACTTAAAAAGCAAATGTTTTAGATCAAAAAAATTGGTATAAATTTATCTACTAATCCTAGTACCATTACTATGAATTTTTCTCTTAAATTATAAGTGAACGGAAGTTCGAATTCAAATCGGGAAAAATATCCGCTGAGATGTTTCTTCTGCTAAAGGATACTACTTTTATATACTCCAGAATTTCTTCTTAAGACCGGCCGGATTCAAACTTAATTTACATATATTAATATTGGAAAGAGTTTCGTGGATTTAAAAATTCAAGGTATCTTATAAGTATGCTTAATTTCGAACTAATTTTGGATAAATTGACCTCAATTTTATAAAAAACAAAAATTATTGGCTTAGGCGGTAAAAATCATAATAACAGTGATTAACGGCTGTAACACCTTGCTTCAAAAATTGAAATGCATTAGCATAACATTCTAGAAGCTCTCATCCAACCTTTTATTTGAAATCAAAAAAATATTCTACCAAGATAATTTAAGCAGCACTACCTATAATTAATCCAAAATCTAAAACTTAAGAATTATCCTCTATTCCTGCATCGGGTGCATTCTTTTTCACTGAAGTAATTCCATTTTCCATAGCATTTAGGGTAGTGTAAACTTCGCTTGTGCCGATAACCTGACCGTTGGTTGACTTCAGATTGAATCTATGACCAGCAGCCGTTTCTTTACGTTCAAAAAGTTCATCAAACTGAGAATTTTTCCGAACAGACTCTATCCCATTCATACAAGAAGGCTTTGCTTTGTAGCCTTCACTGCTTAAAATCACTTGACCATTTCTGGCCTTTAGGTTAAAACGGAATTCTCCTGCTTTATCTTTTTTAATCTCAAATTTACCCATAGTAATAATTGGTTTTTAATGTTCTTTTTAAAGATATGAAAATTGTGTCAAATAAAAAGCTTTAACAATGCCTTCTCTATTAGCCAAAATTTCACATAGCAACTAATACTGATAGAATTAGTAATTACAAATACATCAAAAGAACACGGTCAAATTTAAACCAGTTCAATCTACTCTATATAGGTAATTAGAAAAATTCTTTGCATTTCCAATGTCTGGCTAATTTCTCTCCACCCGGCACAATTCACCCCACTTCAAAATGATTTGAAATCATCACACAATCACATAAAACATTACATATCAGTAATATATATTCTTTCTTAGTAAGTATCTTAAATACAGGTATAGAATTTGGATTTAGCACAATACGATTTCCTTAAGAGTTATTATGCAATTAAAAATATATAAAATTCTGGGGCTATGCATACTCTTTGCTCTGGCCTCATCTTTATACTTGCACAAGAATTTCTATTATTCGATTTGGCTAGATAATCAGATTACTATTTTATTCCTACTTCTTATCTTCGTCTTTTTCATAGTTTTAATTACGAAACTTAGAAGATTATAGAAGTAGTTAAAGGCTACTTTTTTATTCTACCCTGAATTTTAGTCTAAAGTTTTATCACTACCTCCATTAACAAATAAGACCTGACCGCTGGTCCAGTTTGAAATAGGAGCTGTAAAATACAACACCGCTCCCGCAAAGTCTTCTGGTTCACCCAATCTCTTAATTTTGGTTTCAGGTCTTAGAAAGTCTTACCTTGCTTAACTACTAATTTTATATATTCAGTCATAAATTTCTTAACAATTTAAAAAGAACATTAACTGTTTTAATACCTTTATTCGCACGAATCTGAACCCTTTTGAGTATTACCGGGAAAGTGGGTTAAAATTAATCTAAAGCGCTTTTAGCTATCTGGTTTAAGAGTTAGTTTTAGGCTATGATTGAGAAAAAAATATTTAACGATACCGAAACCGCATTTAGATTAAAAACAGATTTAGAACTTAATAGAGCGCTGCTTCTCTTTAATGTAATGGGAATTCCTTCATTAATTAAACCTGGAATTTTATTGACCAAATTCTCTTTAAAGGCAAGACTTCCTATACAACCATTAATAAAAAGTACCATTTTTGACCAGTTTTGTGCTGGCACCAGCAAAGATGATTGCAAACCGGTAATTAAAGAAATGCACCAGGTAAACCTCTCCAGCATTCTTGACTATTCTGTGGAAGGTAAAAAGACAGAAGAAGAATTTGATGCCGCCTTCCGGGTAAAAAAAGACCTCATCAAATTTGCACAGGAAGAAACCGAAATACCTTTCGCGATTTTTAAACCTACCGCCCTGGGAAGTTTCGAAATTTGGCATAAGCTTAGTTCGCATATTAACCTTAACGAGGAAGAAAAAGTAGAATGGCAGAAAACAAAAGCCCGGGTGGAAGACCTTTGTGAAGAGGCTTACAAGCTAAATGTACGTTTATATGCTGATGCCGAAGAAAGTTGGATGCAGGATGCCGCTGATGATCTTATGAAAGAGATGATGGAAAAGTACAATAAAGATAAAGCTCTTATTTTTAATACTTTTCAATGCTACCGCTGGGATCGGCTGGATTACCTTAAAGCATTGCATAAAAAAGCAAATGAAAAAGGTTTTAAAATTGGTGCCAAGATTGTACGAGGTGCTTATATGGAGAAGGAAAATAAACGTGCAAAAAAATACGGGAAGAAATCTCCCATTTGCGAAAACAAAAAAGCTACCGATCTTAACTTTAATAATGTGATGACGTATTGTTTAGACAATATTGATGATATAGCTGTTTTTATTGGAACACATAATGAAATGAGTAACTATTTGGCTTTACAGGCTATGGAAGACCAGGGAATAGCCAAAGATGATCCCAGGGTATGGTTTAGCCAGCTTTATGGTATGAGTGACCAAATTAGCTATAATTTGGCAAGCAAGGATTATAATACGGCCAAGTTAGTACCTTTTGGCCCCGTTAAAGAAGTAGTTCCTTATTTATTGCGAAGGGCCGAAGAAAATTCTTCTGTTGAAGGGCAAACAAACCGGGAACTTAATTTACTGCAGGGCGAAAAGAAAAGAAGAAAACTGGTTTTAGAAACTAATTAAGCATTCATTATCTAAAAAAAATTGAAACAAAAAACCCCGAAATTCTAAGATTTACGGGGTTTTTGTTTTTAAGACGATAATTGGGAAAAATCCTGAAAAGATATTCCACTTATCAATTCCTTTCTTTCAAATTAAAAAAAGCGATTAATCAACTTTAATATCTGGAATCTCTTTCATTTTTCCGTTCTCAGATTTTCCTAAAACAATTACCTCCTTGCTCTCCTTGTACTCCTCTATAGCAAGCAGCAGTTGTTCTTTGGTATCTCTTCTAATCTTGATACCGCTTCGTTGGTTCTTATTCCGGACTTCAATATAATATCCATCTCTCAAATCTTTAGCTTTTGTGGAAGGTCTGCCCATAGTCAATTTTTAAATATAAAATAGTAAATATTTTCGTTCTGTTACCAAAAACCGGTAAGATAATTAATTTTTACTACATGGTTAAGCTTAGAAGTTTGAAAACGAAGCTAACATCTAAAAAAACTTCATTTTTTCATCAAATTTGAAAGATTCTACCAACTTCAAGACTTTTAAAATCTCGATTTTCGAAAAACTTTAGTTTTAATATGATTTCAATCATTAACCTTCCTTTATTATAGCTGTTACTTTGTTACCGAATTAAAATTGAAATAAAACCCGAAAAAATTTCTAAATTGAAGAATCACACTTTTGGTAATAAAAAATTGAAAAATGATTTTTATAGATAACGAAGGAATTAATGATCCCACGATAAACCTGGCATTAGAGGAATATGCGTTGCGTAATTTTAATCCTGAAAATGATTACTTATTATTTTATATAAATGAACCTTCTATTATAATTGGTCGAAACCAAAATACTCTGGAAGAAATTAATTTTGATTATGTAGAAGAAAACGATCTTCACGTGGTGAGAAGAGTTTCTGGCGGAGGTGCCGTATATCACGATTTTGGCAATTTAAACTTCAGTTTTATCACAAATCACGATGTAAAAAGCTTAAATAACTTTGCGAAATTTACCGAGCCGGTAATAAAAATTCTTAGAAAAATGGGAATTCCAGCCGAATTAAAAGGCCGGAATGATGTGTTGGCAAACGATAAGAAAATTTCAGGAAATGCACAGTTTTCTACGGGAAAAAGAATGTTACATCACGGCACTCTACTGCTGGATAGTGATCTGGAAGAAGTTGTAAAAGCCCTGAATGTAAAAATGACAAAAATTCAATCTAAAGGACACAAATCCAGCCGTAGCCGGGTAGCAAACATTAGTGAATTCCTCTCAGAAAAAATAGAAATTGAAGAGTTTAGGGCGTTAATTCTTAAAGGGTTATATAACGAAAGTGAAGATTTTGAAACCTATCATCTCTCTGCCGAAGAATGGAAAGCAGTTTACGCCCTAAAAGATGAAAAATATGGAACCTGGGAATGGAACTATGGTAAGTCTCCTAAATTCAATATTCAGCGCAGTAAACGTTTTCCTGTAGGCGAAATTGATCTTAGGATTTTTGTAGAAAAAGGGGAAATAATAAATTTTAAAATCTATGGAGATTTCTTCGGAAAAGAACCTGTAACACAGCTGGAGAATCTTTTGCTGGGCGCGCGGTATGACCGGCAGGAAATCAATAAATTACTGGAACCGGTAATAATTGAAGATTACTTTGGCGCCCTACCCAAAGCAGATTTTTTAGAACTGGTATATGGCAACGATGAAATTGAAGCCTCATAAATAATCCTAAACCACATCGGAAGATTTTAAGCTCGATTAATCAAATAAATTGAAGAAAATAATTTTAAAAAATAATAAAATGAAGAAAGCATCCCTAACCGAAAATCTGGAATATAGCGAGAAATCGCCGGCGGTAAAAGTATTATTCGAAACTGAAGTCAGTAAAGAAATAAGAATCGCCTTTAAATCAGGACAGGGCCTTAAAGAACATAAAACTCCATTTCCCATCGTGGTAGAAATATATGAAGGAACTATTGATTTTGGAGTAAATGGAGAAAAACATGCCTTAGAAAAAGGAGATTTAGTTGCTCTGGATGGCAATGTACCCCACGATCTAAAAGCCAGGGAAAACAGTATTGTAAGACTTAGCCTTACAAAAGCAGATACTACCCAACGGGTTGAGGATGTGGCAAAAAATTCCTGATTTTTGAAAAAATAAGCTGCTCCAAAGCATTTCAATGTGCATAATAGAGTGAAACAATTAATACAGGGATTTCATTAAAATTCTTTGTATTAATTGTTCATTTTAAATTACCTGCGATGCCATCTTTTAGAAAACCACCAGATTGCAGCGTGAATAAAGGCCGTCATTCCGCAAATAAGCAGAATATTCCTCATTACCATAAAGCTTATATTTCCTCTAAAAGAATCTCCCAGAGACCATAATTCAAGTTCTGTCCCCTTATTTACATAAATGCCTAAAATGATAAAAGCGCTAATAGCAATAAGATAATCTATTATAAAAAGTATATGATTAGCATATTTCCATCTAAAATAAATAGCAGGGCCGGTGATTAAAAGCCATCCACACCATATACTAATTTGAAAATTCTGAATCGCTTGTTTTGAAGTTTCCGCAGTAGGACTTGCTGAGAACACCTGGTCCAGTTTGAATAAGAAAAAAGCCATTATACAAAATCCAAAAAAGGCAAACCCCCAGTTAATTACTTTTATAAAGGTCATAAATTCAATTCTCAAATATTAAAGAAAAAAAATCAGGCCTTACGGCTGCAAAAAACCAGAAAAAGGCCTGATAAAAAATTTGAATAATTAGGGTGTAAGTACAACCTTTACACATTTATCTTCTTTCTTCTTAAATAGGTCATAGGCCTTTGGTGCCTCGTCCAGCTTCATTCTATGAGTAATTATAAAACTTGGGTCAATAAGTCCTTCATCTACTTTATCCAGCAAAGGTTTTAAATAACGCTGAACATGAGTTTGTCCCATTTTAAAAGTCAGCGCTTTATTCATTGCAGCCCCAAACGGAATCTCGTTAACCATACCAATATAAACCCCCGGAATAGAAACCGTCCCCGCTTTTTTACAACTCATCATAATTTGTTGTAGTACATAAGGTCTGGACATTGGTAATTGAAGAACTTCCTTGGTTTTATCTACAGCCTTTCCAAAAAGCGTATCTCCGTGAGCTTCTGCTCCTACTGCATCAATACAGGAATCGGGGCCTTTGCCATTGGTCATTTCCATAAGTTTTTCATAAACATCATCCCTATCGGTTGTTCTAATAAGCTCTACCCTGGAATGTTTTTTTGCCATATCAAGTCTTTCTTTTACTGAATCTATGGCGATTACCCTTTCGGCTCCCAACATAAATGCACTTTGAATCGCAAACTGTCCAACAGGACCACAGCCCCAAATAGCCACGGTATCTCCTCTTTTAATATCAGCATTTTCAGCTGCCATATAGCCTGTAGGGAAAATATCTGATAGAAAAAGTGACTGGTCATCGCTTAAAGTTGAAGGAACTTTTATAGGGCCAACATCAGCATAAGGAACTCTTACATATTCTGCCTGTCCACCATCGAAACCGCCGAGCATATGGGAATATCCAAAAATTCCTGAAATGGAATGTCCTAAATTCGCTTTGGCTTTTTCGGGGTTAGGATTGGAATTATCACATAAACTGTAAAGGGTATCGTCACAATACTCACAATTTCCACAGGCAATGGTAAAAGGAACCACTACCCTGTCTCCAACTTTAAACTTTTTTACTTCCCGGCCGGCTTCCACTACTTCGCCCATAAATTCGTGACCTAAAATATCTCCTTTTTCCATGGTAGGGACCATTCCATCTACAATATGAAGATCTGACCCACAAATTGCAGTAGAAGTTATTTTAAGAATAACATCTGTAGGTTCTTTGATTTTAGGATCGGGAACAGTGTCTATTCTAACGTCGTTTCTTCCGTGCCAAACTAATGCTTTCATAATTTTTCTGTTTTTGGTGGTTATTATATACTTTCTATTAATTTAAAATTATAGGGATATTATTTTTTACTCGTGATCACTTATTCTCGGCAGTGCATCCATTGCTGGACCTTCAATTACTTCGCCCGATGGTGTAAACCTGCTCCCATGACAGGGGCAATCCCAGGATTTTTCTAAATCGTTCCAATGAATTACACATCCCAAATGCGTGCAACTTGCCGATACTATTTCGTACCGGTTATTTACGTCCCGGGAAACTCCAAACTTCTTACCTTCAATCTCCACTACTCTACCTTCTCCCGCGCCTAGTTTTTCTATTTCTTCAGTAGAACTTCCCAGGATATGATCTTTGAAAAATTCTTTCGCAACATTCAGGTTTTCCTTGATAAAAGATTTTGACGATTTTACCGGATTAACCCGCAACGGATTAAATAATTCTTTATACTCATTTTCCTTTCCGGTAATTAAATCGGTAATGATTTTTCCGGCAAGGCTTCCATAGATCAATCCGTCTGTAGAAAAACCGGTGGCTATAAATTCATCTTTATGCGTACCTTTTCTCCCGATAGATGGTAAAAGGTCTGCAGGTTTATAATTTTGACCACCCCAAAAATGTGTGAGTTTCTCTACCGGAAATTTTCCATGTAAATACTTTACCAGGGAATCCATTAATTCGGAATTATTATCAGACTGGCCTACTTTATAAGATTTTCCAACCGCCATCACGTAAGACTTTCCATTCCGTTTATAAGAACGGAAAGAGTATTTTTCTTTGCCTTTATATTCCCAGAAAATTCCCTGCGGATAATTCTCTGTTTTCAAACTTGCGGCTACGGCATATTCGCGGTAAGGCCCTAAAGTAGTATCAAACTTTATATCAATGCCTTTAGAACTATGCGCGGCATGTACCAAGTATTTACTTGAAACATCGCCTTTCGCAGTATTTAAATTGTAATGACCATGCTCCAACTTTTCAACTTCCTCTACTTTTGAATCCTGAAAAATCTGGCACTCTTTTGAGTTAATCTTATGGGCCAGTTGGTTTACATATAAAAAAGGATTAAACTGTGCCTGATTGGGATATTTAAGGATTTTAGTGGCTTCAAAAGAAAATTTCTCAGGAGAAACGTCTTCAAGAGAAACTCCCAGTTTGGACGAAACCGAAATTTCTTTCTCAATTTTATTGGCATTATCCGTAGAGAAAAGATACATGGGTTGCCGTTTGAAATCACAGTCTAGCGCTTCCTCGTGAATAATTTTTTCTATAATTTCTATAGCTGAAGTTCGGGCTTTTAATACCTTTTTAATAGTCGTTTCATCATATTTAGAATCTAGCGAAGAAAGTAATTCGGCTACTGTATGATAAAGGTTTCCCGTACTATGCCCGGTGGTGCCCATTCCAATCTTTCCTGCATCGAGAACCGCAACTTTTAAACCAGCTTTTTTGAGAAAATAAGCCGTAGATATCCCGGTAATTCCCCCTCCAATTATACTTACATCTACTTGAAGATTATCTTTTAGAACCGGAAATTCATGCGCTGTTTCAAAAGAATTCCAGATGGTATTTGAAATCATAGTTTATATGTTTTAAAATTAAATTCCAGGCAGGTAATCAGTTTTCAGAAATTGAATTACCACACTGTAAACACCTTGTAAATAGGGATTAAGCAAGGCTACATTATAAAATTAGAAAGGACATGGAATAATTTATACTAATTTCTGGCAAAACCTTTGTTAATAATGCACGGGAAAGAAATAGGTCTTAAAACAAGCTTCAGTACCAGTAATATCTACGCTGAAGTAATTTTTTTCTTCCGAATAAATGTTAAACGAAAACCAGATTTCTAAATTTTCTTATTAATTTTTTCCTATTGAAGAAAATGCTGGAAGGATGATTATTTCTGAAGATTACGTTCTGCATCGTAAATTTCCAGACAAAAAGACTTTAGTATTTATCTAATATAAGCAACAGACTTACTATTTGAAACTATAGGGAAATTACGAACTGGGATGGTTAAATTTTGGGACGGAAAACGAATCTACAATAAGAAGAAGGGCTAATTGAATTTCAAGTTTTTGATCCAAACTTTAGTAAAAAAATTAAGTAGAAATTTATTTTGTATTACTGTTTTTATCCTCTTCATCAGTTTCAGGTTTTGATGAAAACTCCGGGTTAAATTCTTCTTTTTTGGCTTTTATGTTATCAGTCTTAGAATCACGATTAGCGTGTCTTTTTCTCCAAAAAAATATAAGAAAAAAGAGTACAATAAAAAACAGAATATACCAGATAGAAATCATAATCTCTTGTGTTTGATTACTATAAAAGTATCAATAGAAATATGCATTGCGATGAAATCTCTAATAAACTTTAGTTAATCTTTCTAAAGAAATATTAAAATACTCCGCACTATAAGGGGTGAAAATTTAATGATTCTCAGTCCTAAACACAGCCCTTGAAGTTTGCAGTTATTTGCTTCTTACTTCCGCTTACTTCTAAATTACTTTCCCGGCAAGATATCTTTGTACGGCATAAATATCTATGCTTTTATTAAAGCGTTTACATACGCTTGGTACATTTTCACTGGAAATCCAGATTTTTAATTCGGCGTCTAAATCAAAGGTGCCTGCAGTTTCAAGAGAAAACCTGGAAATGTGCCTATAGGGTAGCGATAAATATTCTTGTTTTTTCCCGGTTAGCCCCTGGATATCTATTAAAATAAGTCGTTTGTTTGTAAACATAAATATATCCCGTAACAAGGAAAAACCCAATTCAATTTCTTCGGTTTCAGTTAATAATCGGCCATATTTTTTATCTAATTCTTCTTTAGAAATACTGGCCGCATTGCCCATTAATTTGTTCAATAAACTCATGACTTTTTCTTATAAATTTAAGTACTACTAACTTAGTAATTCTTTTTAATCAATTATAATTTGATATTTATTCAATAATCCGCTTACCTGATCAAGGCTGAATTTAGCCCCTTTTAATTTATTATTTTCCGGATCTATAATATAATTCTGCGCACTGCTGAAGTCGGCTTTGGTAAGATTTGTATTCTGAAATACAGCCCCGAAAAGATCAGAATTCAGGAACTTTGAATGCGATCAATAGGCCGATGAAAAATCTACTTCCATAAGTTTTGAATGCTGAAAAAGAGTTTTATTCAGCTTCATTCCAAAAAAGGAAGAGTGGTTTAGAATACACTGATTAACCGAAATAGAGAAGGCAAAAGGTTCACAATTATTAAACAATAAGCCCATCATTTTACAGGCTTTAAAATTGCAATTTTGGAATGAGGTATGATCAAGATTTACGTTACTCAGGTCGCATTCTTCAAATTCACAATCTATAAAAAGAATTCCTTTTAAATTTCCGGTAGAAAAATTACAGTTAGTAAATTGGCAGGATTCATAACTATTAGCGAAGCTATAATTTAGCAGATTTTTATTGTTAAAAACCTGCTCTTCAATTTGGTTTTCCATAGGTTAGAAATACATCTTTTAATTTTTTTGAAGCTGTACTTTTAAAATTTAAGTATCTTAAAATATAAGTCGGCATTGAGCTATAGCTCACCTCATGGAAATTCTGTACAATTTTAAGCTTTTAATTTCTATAATTTTCACCGCTTCTTTTTATCCCAATACACATAGAGGATAAAAAGCACTAAACTTACCAAAGAGCCCCACAACAAACCACTTTTTAATTGCTGAGTGCTATCTCCTATTAAGGCGATAAAAATTGTAAGTGGCGTAATTCCCAACAAGGTGGCACCAATAAATTTCCAGTAACCTATTTTTAAAATTCCGCCTACAAAACTAATTGCATCATTGCTTAGAAACGGATTGATCCTGGTGACAATCACTGCCCAAAACCCATAATCGTCTAAAAAGTCACTTATCTTATTTTCAGTCTTTGGCCCCAACAGTTTTTGAACGATTACCGGCCCAAAATAGCGACCTATAAAATAGCCTACCGAAGAAGCGCAAAAAATGGCCGTAAAAACTATTAAGCTTCCCCATACGGGCCCATAAGCTAAAATTGAAACGATCATTAAAGCTACCGATGGAATTACTAAAAGAAACATTTGGGCTATCATAGCTATAATAAGCACCAAAGGACCTATCCATCCAAAATTGGAAACCCAGGCTTTTATTCTTTGGTTATCGTTACTGGTTAAAACCTCCCAGGCTTCATTAAAAAATTGATGCATACCAGGGATAAAAAAGTAACCGCCAACAAGAACTAGAATTACGATTAATGAAAATATTAAGGGGGCTTTACTTTTCTTTACGTTCGTATTCTCTTCCGTTTCCTTCATACAATCTATTTGAATATTACTTCAAGGATATTTGCTTTTCCGCCTTTTCCTTCGTTAGAGATAAATAACCTACCGTTTTCACTAAAAGTAAGTCCTTCGGCCTGCTCAAAATCATCTTCATGTAAACCGTAACGCTTTTTTAGTTTCATATCACTATTCGCAATAACCAACTGGGGAGCCCGACCATCCAGAATGTAAAAATCTTTATTTTTGGGATGTATGGAAAGTGCAGAAGGTTGGAGCTTTTTATTGAGTTTTGTTTCTCTTTCCCTTAATAAGCTGTCTTGCATATTTAAACGATAAAGCGGATTTCTCTCCAATTCTTTATTGGTTAAAGAGAATTGATAAACTCCTTTATAGTTATCGTCTTTTAGTTCTCTATCTTTTATGGCCAGCAGCAAACGTTTATTATTTTTGTCCCAGGCTAAGCTTTCCAGGTTTTGTTTTTCGGTTAAAAAATTACTGTAGGTTTTTGTTTTTGAATTACCCGATAAAAAATCGCTAACTTCAAAAATTTCACCATCGCTTCTCAAAACATAGGCAGTTTTACCTACAATACGAATATCTTCGTAATCACCCGCGCCCGCGAATTCTATACTTTTCTCTACTTTTGAAGTTTCAAGATTAAAAATAAAAATGATGCCATCTTCATCCTGAATGCAAGCCAACTTATTATCACCTACCCAGTCTATTCCCGAAACCTCATCAAGCTCTTTAGGCAGCTGCCATTCATTAATTATCTCGTAAGCTACAGGTTGATCCTGCAGGGTATCTTTGGTTATAAATTCATTATATCCAAAGAGTATTAAGCCGGCAAGGCTTAATACTCCCACTACAATTAGCGTTGCTATTTTATTCACCATTTTCATTTCTTTAATAATTACCAGGTGGTAACTTCCGTATTCACCGCTCCCGTTTCTTCAAAAATAATCTTAGTATCGGTTGGCTCTTCATCAAACTCTACCTGGTAATAAGTGTTTTCAGAAATTTTAAGCAACTCTACCTCATCTACTTTGGTTTTATCATAATCGGTAGTGATTGTAGTTTTTATTGCTTCAGGAAGTTCCTCGTACACAATGTCGTATTTATACTTCAAAAGACTTCCTTCAGTATTTAGAATTGCTTCATGATCTACATTATCAATATCAAATTCGGCTTCATAGATATCGGCTTTCTTCTCCCATTCTACACCTTTTGCATCAGGAAATTGTTCGGTAAACCCATTTAATACTACTGAAGGGATCTCAGAATTTCGCATATCATCATCTTCGCAAGCGGTAAATCCCATGGCGATAGCCAGGATTAAAAAAATTGACTTTTTCATCTTTATAATTTTTAATTTTAAACAAAGTTGAACTACAATACTGGAAGAAATCTGGAATTATTGAGGTGCAGGATTTTATTTAGGAAATAAATACCAGTTTAGCGCGGAAATCTTAGTTGAAAAGTGTGTTTTTGTTCGTAGTAATAGGTTAACTGAAACTCATACTTTTTAGCAATAGTTTGGGCAATGGCCAATCCTATTCCCGTGGAAGTTTTGGAAGAAGAATCTTTTTGAAAGCGTGAAAATACTTTTTCTGGATCTAAAGCACCGTTATTGGCAGTATTACGTATAATAAAGTTTTTTGCAGAAATTTCTATTTCAATCTCACTATTTCTTTGGCCGTGAATAATAGCATTTTTCAACAAATTTGAAAGCAAAATTCTCGCCAGGCCTTTATTCATTTTATATTTTAATGAAGTCGTACTTTTTAAATTAATCTTCATTTCTTTATGACCGGCAAGGTCTTCAAAATCACTTTTTAAGTCGGTAATTACCGCATTGAAATCTACTATTTCTTCCTCCGGAAATTGCTGATTTTCAATTTTAGAAAGCAAAAGCAAAGACTTGTTCATTCGGGTTAAACCCTCTAAGTTATTTAAAACTGAAGCTATTAACTCAATTTGCTCCTCGTTTAATTCTTCCTTTTCTACTAGCAACTCCAGTTTATTGATGCTAATAGCCAAAGGAGTTTGTAATTCGTGTGCGGCATTTTCTATAAATTGTTTCTGGCTGTTATAACTGGAAATAGATTTTCCCAGCATTTGCTCTACGCGTGTATTTAGCAGGTTAAATTCATCAATATTTGAAGGAACAGTTTCAATTTTTTGATCTTTCCCAAGCCTGAAGTCTTTGAGCTGTTGCAACAAAGTATAAAACGGGTTCCAAATTTTCTTCAGGATTAAATTATTGAGTAAAACTATACTCAAAATCAAGCCTACATAAAGAAGAATAAGGGAAAACAGTAAATCTTCAATAAGGTCGTCTTCCTCGACCATAGAAGTTATAATTTTCAGCTTATAAAATTCGTCATCTTTTTTAAAAACGGTTTCCAGCAGCCTTACCGGTTCATATTCATCTTCGTTTTGCATATACATAAGCGTATCACGATAAAAATCTTTAAAACTTATCGCGCTATTTTTATCTATAGGCCGTATGGTATAATTGCCATCTTTAAATTGTGAACGTTGAAGTAACTCAGCATCTTGTTTTGCCCGTTTAATCACCAGCATTTTTTGATTATCCAGGCCATCGTCCAGGCTGTCATAAATTTCATCCAGCATTTCCAGGTAGAAAATTACCGCCCATATCCCCAACAGAACCAGCAGTATTGCCGAAAAATAACTGGTGGTATAATTTAATAATTTCATTGGGTAATTAATTTATAGCCAATTCCATAAACCGCTTTAATTTCTATATCGGCACCGGCGGTTTTTAGTTTTTTCCGAAGATTTTTAATCTGGGAATATATAAATTCAAAACTATCGGCCTGGTCTATATGATCGCCCCAAACGTGTTCTGCCAAAGCCGATTTATTTACCAGCCTGTTTTGGTTTGATGTAAAGAATAATAGAATTTCGTATTCTTTTCGGTTTAAATTTAAGGGATTATCATCTATACTTGCTTCGTGCTCGTCCAGGTCTATACTAAGGTTGCCAATCTTTATTTTATTATTCCCGTTAAACTGGCGTCTTCTTAATACAGCTTTTACGCGGGCATTTAACTCTGCCATATGAAAAGGCTTGGCGAGATAATCGTCGGCACCGAGGTTTAGACCTTCAAGCCTGTCGTCTAAAGAATTCCTGGCAGAAACAATAATTACCCCGTCTTCTATATTCTTTCGCTTCAATTCTTCCAAAAGCTGAAAGCCACTACCGTCTTTTAAATTAATATCCAGCAAAATACAATCGTAGGTATAAACCCCAATTTTATTACGAGCCTCGGCGATACTTTCTGCTGTTTCTACCACAAAATTCTCTTTTAATAGAAAATCTTTCATGTTCTGCAACATATCCTGTTCGTCTTCTACAATTAGAATTTTCATGGCTATATTTTTAAAACTTCAGTTAGTTTGTCTTCGCACCTATAAAGATTATAAATGGAAATCTATCTGAAGCCTGTACATTAGATTATTCCATTCTGGATCTGGGCTATCTCTAAAACTTAAATCGGTTTGTATTTTTAATTTATGCTTAGCTAAATATTTAGAAAGTCCCAAAGTATACTGTTTTTCGTTAGGAAACAGGGAGCCTATAATATCTTCTTTCACCTGGGTGAACCTACCTACAACTTCTATATTATTATCAAATAAATATCCACCTTGCAGGTTAATGGAATTCCCCACATTTACAACGGCACCGGTGCGCGTTCCATCTTCTTCTATCGCTATAGGATTCTCGGCATCCCGGTGAGCAAATTCACCTAAAACTGATATTCCTTTATATTTAAACATAAAGTCTGCAAAGAAGGTAGAAATATCGGTCGAATGTAAACCGTTTTCGGTAAACATATATGCCCCCATATTAGAGCGGGTTTTTACCGCATCGTTATTATGATCATAAGTAACGCCCATTGCTAATTTAGGCGTTTCATACCTTTCTAAAGAAGCCTCTCTATAATCCTGAAATTCTCCAAAAGGTAAAGCTTCCAGGCGTCCCGTATATTGAAAACCGCCAAGATTGCCGGTCACTACATTTCTTCCTTCCCCCTGTGAAAAAGCAAAAATTTCTTTTACTACAAATTGGTTCCCCAAATAGATTTTATGGTGTAATTGTACCCCAATATCCCTGTCTATATTAAACCTGCTATTTAATAAAGACCTGTCTACAAACTGCAGGTCTCCAGAAGATACTACACGTTCCCTGTTGCCCGGCAATTTAGCTTGGCCGGCCCATAACACAAAATTCTCATAGAAATTCCACTTTAAAACCGCATCAAGTATGTACCGGGGCGTATTATTTGTAAATTCTGAACCTCCCGAAATATCCCGGTTAGATAGCCCTAACTCAATTTTATATTTTAATTTGGGAGAATAAGCAAAACCATCAAATTTTAATCTGGCACGCCTAATTAGAATATTAGAGCTTTCTGATTCAAATCCTTCAAATTCAGAGTCGCGCCATTCATTCACAAATAGAGATTGAAATCTTGCTCCAAACCTTAGGCTGAAAGAACTATCTCTTGCCACCGTATTTATTATCCCATTCCCAAAACTGTTTTCGGTAATATCCTGGGCTTGCGCATTACTAAAGAATAAAATTGAGCTTAGAATAAGTAAATGTTGAATCTTCATGGAATATGTTTATCTGCTTGAAACCTTATAATTTGCAAGAATAATATATAAGTTTCAAATCTGACACTTTTTTTACAATTCTCCCAAAAAATACAAATATGAATCTCAAAACTGGAAAAAAATGGGAAGGTATACCAAACTTTAAAATAGAAAATTTGGCAGAATTTTAGGATTTATAACTGTCAAATTCCAAATTCTTTCCAGATTTGAAGGCTTACTTCGCATCGAATAAAGAAACAAATATTATGAAAAGAGTAATTTTATCAGGAATTTTCGCATTGTGTACAATGGGAATTTTTGCACAAACAAATACAAATAATTTACCCTCTACAGCCCAGGAATATATTCAACAGAATTTTTCTTCTGCTGATGTAAAAGAGGTTAAAGAAAATAGTAAATGGAAAATTTGGGAAGATGAAAAATTTGAAGTAGTTCTTTCTAACGGCCTTGAACTGGATTTTGACGAAAATGGAAATATTTCTGAAATTGAAAGCCAAACCGATGTAGTAATACCTACTTCTGCCCTGCCATCTAAAATGGCTTCTTATTTGCAAGAAAATTATGCTGATGCACAGGTAATTGGATGGGAAAAACAGAAAAAAGAGCAGGAAATAGAACTGGCTGACGGTACCGAACTTGAATTTGATGGCGAAGGTAACTTTAGAAAAGTAGACTAAGTTATTCGAGTTTTTTAATAGATTATTAATGTAAAAGCGCCCATTGGTTATAGACCTATGGGCGCTTTTTTTTAGAATATTTTTCCGTAAATTCTTTTAAAATCCTCACGCCTTAATCAGGAAACTCTCACAACAACAGCTCACCCTTCACTTAATATTCTAAATATGATGCGGGTCATATTTTAGCAGTTTTCAACTTCTTTCCTTTACAAATTGCAATCTTAACTCCTTATTTTAAATAGGATCGGCCAGGCTTAATTTAGCCTACGCCGCAAATAATTATTAGAATATGACCAAAACAAACCAAATGCACAGTTTTCATATCCCGGTAATGGGAACAGCTTTTACAATTGACAGTCCGCTACGGGTCGCTAAATATGGAATATCTTCGGTAATTTCAATTATAGACGACGAGCTTATTGAAAAAATGAACGCCTTTTACAGCAAGAAATTTAATTTGCCTTATAAAGAAATTCCGAAGAAAAATCCCGATTCCCGCGCAGCACGTATTACCTCTTATTTAGACCTGGTAAACAATATCGTTCAGGATAAGTTTGAGAGTTTTAAAAAGGAATTGACAGAAAGCAAAACAGCTTTAGAAAATTACCTTTCCATATTGCCTAATCATTCTGAAATCAAGCAAGGTTTTCAAAATTTGCTGGATAACGGCGCCGATGCGAAAGAAAAATTGAGTACATATATTGAAAACCATCTTAGCCCCGGCAGTATAGATGTAAATATTATGGCGAAAATTGATAAGGATAATTTCGCTAAAAACGAGCAGTTGCCGGTAGAATTCAATGATGCCCATGCTGCGCTACGCGGATTTGCCAATTCGAAACTTTCCTCTTCTATTGTACTTTCGGCAGGATTAAACCCCAGGCTTTATAGCTATTTTGAAAATTTCAAAGATTTCTTTCCTGATGCAAGTGGCAAGCTTAAAAAGAAAATTATCCTGAAAGTAAGCGATTTTAGATCGGCTTCAATCCAGGGAAATTACCTGGCCAAAAAAGGTTTATGGGTTTCAGAATATAGAATTGAATCGGGCTTAAACTGCGGCGGCCACGCCTTTGCTACCGATGGTCACCTGTTGGGGCCAATTCTGGAAGAATTTAATCAGAAAAAGGATGAACTTGTTCAATCGGCTCATCAATTAATGAGCAAAGCTTTAGAGCAGAAAGAAATTCCGGTTCCTCAGAAACCTCTTGACCTTAAAATAACAGTTCAGGGCGGGGTTGGTACGGCTGAAGAACATAACTTCTTGCTGGAGCATTACAAGGTATCTTCTGTAGGTTGGGGAACGCCATTCTTACTGGTACCTGAAGCTACATCAGTTGATATTGAAACGCGTAAATTACTGGTAAAAGCAAAAGAAAAAGATCTTTATCTAAGTCATATTTCACCTTTGGGCATACCATTCAACACCGTGAGGGGAACCACCAATGAACAACTAAAAGAAAAACGAATTGCTGAAAATAAAAGCGGTAGTTCCTGCCCTAAAAAATTTCTGGCCCTAAGTAAAGAATACGATGAGAAAGGAATTTGTTCTGCTTCTAAAAAATTTCAGGATATAAAGCTTAAAGAACTGGAAGATAAGAAAGATAATTTCTCCCAGGAGGTATTAGAAAAAAAGAAGAACAAAATTACCGAAAAAGCCTGTTTATGTGTTGGGTTGGGAAATGCCTCTTTTCTTGAAAACGATATTAGAATAAAAGGCCAGGCACAGGGCGTTGCCATTTGTCCCGGGCCAAATATGGCGTATTTCTCAAAAGTTGTATCGCTCTCAAAAATGATACAACATATCTACGGAAAAATTTCTGTGATGGAGATGCCTAACCGGCCTAATATGTTTGTAAAAGAATTAAAAATTTACCTGGACTATTTCAAGAATGAAATTGAAGAATTTATGGATGAACCTTCTACGAAACAGAAGAAAAAATTAGAAAAATTCAAGCTTAACCTTTTAGACGGAATCTCCTATTATCAGGAATTATTTACGAATAAAACCAATCTTTTTCAACAAAGTAAAAATCAACTGCTGGGGGAATTGGAAGAACTAAAAGATTCTCTAACCGGAATAAATTTAGAACCGAAAGTTTCAAGAGCGATTTCAACTTAGATTCTAAAATAAATTTAGAAAGACGACTTTTTACCTGTTTTTTAAAGCGGAAGCAAGAAACTTCCGCTTTAAAACAGGTTTTTATTTATAAAAATAATTTTATCCCTCCATTTACTACAAAACCATCAACCGGGGCATAAATATCCCTAAATTGAGGATTGGAAATAGAACCGGTATATATAGAATCAAACCGGGTTTGACGGGTATCGGTAAAGTTTTCGAAATTCAGGAAAATTGAGAAATCTTCCCATAACTTTTCCATCATTAAACCAAAAATCCAGTATTCCTGTCCGGTTGCGCCGTCGCTTAACTGCTGCGGACTAAAATAATAACCCTCCAAACCAATTTTAAGTTTTTCATGCTGCTCATACATCAAAACATTATTTAAACGGTGTTTGGAAACCAGCGGCATTTCAAAGGTATTTCCGTTCTCAGTGCGGTCTACATCTGCATAAGTATAACCGGTAAATAATTTAAAATCTTTATAGCCAAACTTTAAATTTGCTTCTATTCCCCTGCTTTCCACAAACCCGTTTGGTTGTAAATATTCAAAAACGCCTTCTGCAGTATTTTCAAGAATTATGGGCTTATCAATTTTAGTATAAAAGAAAAGTGTATTGCTTGTAAATTCTATAGTTTCAAAAAGTTCGGTTCGGTAATTAATATCAAAATTTCCCCCAATGGAATTTTCGGCTTGGGTAGTGCTCACATCAATAGGCATCACATTTCTAAATTGAAGTCGTTCTGCATCTTCGGTAAAAACCGAAGGTGTTTTGTAGCCCATTCCTCCTCCAATCCTAGTGGTAATGGCATCAGAAATTGTGAACATTGCCGAGATTCTTGGTAAAACAAACCATCCATATTCATTTTGATAATCTGTTCTAAGTCCGCTTTCCAGTTGAAACCAGTCAGTAGCCCGCCAATTATTCTGAACAAAAGCTCCATACGTTAGATGCTCATAATCTACCACGGGAGCATCAGTTAAAATATCCTGTTCAAAGCTATCTACCCATAAATTGAGGCCACCAATCCATTCCATTTTATCACCACCCAAAACTACAGAAGCTTCATTATAAGAGGCAAACTGGTTCCCTGCAAAAATATAGTCACCGGTTTGAATTTCCCGGTCAAAAAAACTGAAACTATTTTTTAGGTTAAAGCGATTATCATCATTCCACGAATGCTCAAAACCAGACTGTAAAGTGGTTCTAGCCGTATTATTTCTCTCAAAAAATGGGTCTTCCACGTCTTCACCTTCCAGGTAAGCTATATTCCCACCGGTGCGTTCTTCCACCGTAGTATTCACTCCCACATCTAACTTCGTATTTTCTGAAAACTCGTAAAACACCCTGGGATTTATAGTATAACGATTAAATTCAGGAATAGCGGTTAAACCAATATCTGCAGGGTCGTAAGGAGATCCAAGGTTGTAAGAAGCAAAAACGGTAGTCCCCAATTTCCCATAGGTATCAGCATAAAATCCGCTAAGATCCAGGCCCAATGCTGAGGTTGCATTCAGCATAAAATTAAGTTCTCTTTCCTCTCCCGGAGTTTTGGAAATAAGATTTACCAGTCCGGCTATGGCTCCACCGCCGTACAGAGTAGACGAAGAACCTTTAATTACCTCAACCTGTTGCAGGTCTAAAGGTACAATTTGAAGCAAGCTGAGACCACCGGAAAAACCGGAATAAAGCGGATATCCGTCTTTTAATAGCTGTGTATATTTTCCATCCAGCCCCTGGATTCTAATACTTGAATTACCGGAAATTGCTGAAGTTTGCTGAGTTTGAATTCCCGTAGTTTCGTTGAGCAACATCCTAATGTCACCGGGTTTCATATTTCCTTTTTCGGTGAGTTCTTCGCCAGAAATTACTTCTACCCGCGTAGGTAAATCGGCAATACTACGCCGGGAACGGGTAGATTGAATAATAACTTCTTCCATTTCTTCCCCGCCGGGTTCAAGAAAAATTTCCAACGTATCCTGGGTGGCTCTGGGAAAATCCAACGTGATTTCTTCTGAAGCAAAACCCACAAAACTAAATACAATTGTTTGTTTACCATTTGGGATTTTGGTTAAAGTAACTTCGCCGTCTATATTTGCAGTGGCTCCAATATCTGTTCCCGAAACTACCGCATTAGCCCCAAGTAAAGGCATTTTATCTTCAGCATTTTTAATTATGGCTTCCAGGGAATTTTGTCCCACAGCGTTAAAAGCGACCAGGAAGATCGCCAGTTTAAATAAGATTTTAATCATTATGAAAATTTAGGTTATTATTAATTCTGTTTTCAAGAAATAATAACCTGTTTTGGCGGTTGCCAAACTCTTTCGGCATAATCGGCTTCAACACTTTTAAAAGTGAGTCCGAATAAATTTGAAAATGGTATGGGGTGAAGGTCAGGGACCGTCACAATTTCATCTGTATTTGGAATAAAACCCGTACAACTTCCGCAGCTTATAAAAGGAGAGCATAAGGCGCAATCATCGTTTTGCTGATCCTGATTTTCAGAAATTTTTATCTCAGAAGCTGATTCACAATCATCGCCTATACAGCAAGGATATGCTGAAACAAGCAAGCAAAATATGCCTAAAAAAGTTGCCAGGATTTTCATATTTTCAAAAGTAAGAAATTCCTGAGAAGGAAGATTATTTTTAATGATATCCGTCATATTTAATTTCGAGATTCCGCAATAAATTAGACCGAATTTTAAAGCAGAATTATTTCTTATCGTTATTATACACCTTCTAAATTAAATATTATGAGAGCTATGACCACAGAGGAAAGTATTAAGCTACTCGCCCATAATTATATAGGCAGGCTCGGCTATATTTCCAGGGCAAGAGGAGAAATAATTCCGATTACCTATTATTATAATCCTGAACAGCACAGTATTTTAACCTATTCGGGGCAGGGAGGTAAAATTGAAGCCATGCGCAAAAATCCTTTGGTCACTTTTCAGGTAGATGAGATTTCATCATTAGAAGAATGGAAATCGGTTTTATTGTACGGCAAATTTGAAGAATTAGAAGGAGCAGATGCTAAATATATGCTGCGTTTATTTTCTGAAGGCGTAAAGAAAGTAATAAAAAATACAGGAAATCCCTGCCCAGATTTTATTGAAAATTTTTCCAGTAAAAGTAACTCAGAATCACCTGTAGTTTACCGTATTAATATTGATGAAGTTAATGGACGCCAAAGAGAGTAGGTTAAAGCTAAATAATTTGTAATTTTTTAATAATTTTAAGCCTATTAATTCACTTGATTAAGCAAACCACCGCATTTAATTAAACTTATAATATGCAGGGGAAACCCGAAAAATTAATAAAATTAATTTGAAGAAATTTTACTCCACTTATTCTAAGACCAGAACTGGACCCGAGAGCCAAAGCTCCCACTCAGCCAGGATAAAATCTCAATTATTTAGAACCACATCCCAGCAAACGCACGAGGCGTATATGGCAAACAATTGTTTAATTTTCGCGGCAAGCTTCGGAGTATTTTAATCACGATTATCAAATAAATAAAAGATTTATTGATGAAAATTTTTAGGCTTGTAAACCTGATACTTACGTTATTTTTTGTATTTACAAATAGTGTATATGCCCAGTTTAATGTTGACGGGCAAATTGTTCAAAGAGGCGAATACCGCCACGGTTACGGTAAACTTATTGAAGAGAACCAGGATGCAGCTGCTTTTATTGCGCAACGCGCCCGTATAAATGTACAATATGAACTGGAAAAATTTAAATTCTATGTGAGTATTCAGGATGTTCGTACCTGGGGAAACGCCCCGCAGGTAAAAGCCAACGATAATTTTCTTTCCCTGCACGAAGCCTGGGCCGAAACTTTTTTATCTGATAATTTTAGCATCAAATTAGGCCGGCAGGAACTCAACTATGATAATTTTAGGTTCCTTGGCAATTTAGATTGGGCATTACAGGGAAGAGCTCACGATTTCGCACTCTTAAAATATGAAAAAGGCACAACAAAGTTACACGCCGGGGCAGGTTATAACCAGGATAACCAAAGCCTAAGCGGGAATTTCTTTAGTACACCCAACCAATATAAAGTCGCTCATTTTTTGAGGTATGAGAATTTTAGTGGAAAGTTTAATTTTTCGGTACTCTTCTGGAATAATGGATTACAATATTCTAAATTAGACACTAACGAAGAAGTAATTAATACCGGCATCTATTACCGGCAAAGTCTGGGTTTTCCGACTTTAAAATATCAGTTAGGAAATACAACCTTAGCAGGTTTTTATTATCATCAATTCGGTAAAGATTTGCAGGGCAGAAAAGTGAATGCTTTTGATGCCAGTGCCCAGATTTCTCAAAGCATTCCCCTGGATTCAGAAAACGGAAAAAATCTAAAATTTACCCTGGGAATAGAATTGCTTAGCGGCACAGACCCTGGCGGTAATAACGGAGAGAACAATTCTTTCTCTCCGCTGTATGGTACTAACCACGCCCATAACGGATACATGGATACCTTTTATGTTGGCGGCCGGCACGAAAATTCTGTGGGTTTACGGGATATATTTCTTAGGACGAGGTACAATTTGAATCAGAAGTTATTTGTGTCTCTAACCAATCATGCTTTCAACAGTTTTACGCCTTATTCTGGATATGACGATTTTCATCTTGGTTATGAAACAGATCTCGCCCTTGGATTTATTCTGAATAGATCGGTTTCCCTTCAGGCGGGTTACAGCCAGTTTTTTCAAGACAACAATCTTGTAAATTTGCAAAATGTACAGAACCCGGCCGGAACGCAAAACTGGGTCTATCTTATGCTAATGTACAGGCCCACAATGAAAAATAGGTTTATAGGTCTACTGTTTTAAAAAAGACGATTAACTGATTAATTTCTGAATGAATTCTGTTCAAATTATCTAAAAAGGTCTTAAAAGATTTATTGTCAAATCATTATCGCCGGATTTATATAACATAAAAATTTCATCAGCTTATATGTTTAAAATTGTGAATATCTATTAAGCATATTGAATGGCTGACGCTTTTTAAATCCTATTTTTGAAGCCCTAAAAAAATATAGATTATGAGCGTAATTTGGTTTGAATGTAAGGTGAAATACAAAAAAACACACGAAACCGGAGAACAGAAAATGACCACAGATACCTATCTTTTAGATGCCGTATCTTATACCGAAGCTGAAGCAAGAATTAGCGAAGAGATGACTGCCTACACCAGTGAGGATTTTAGAATTATGAATATAAAAGTCGCTAATTTTTCTGAAGTGCATCCTTTTGAAAATTCTGATAGGTGGTTTAAATCCAAGGTTTCCCTCGTGGCTTTAGATGAAGAAAGTGGAAAGGAAAAAAAGACAAATATTTACCTGTTAGTCCAGGCGAATGATGTGAAAGAGGCTTTTGAAAATACTACCAAAGCAATGGAAGAAACTATGGGAGATTACTCCATCCCTTCTATTACGGAATCTCCAATTTTAGATGTATTTCCATATTTTAGCGGTGAGGAAGAACAACTGGAAAAATTTAATGTGCTTGATGCCGATGAGTCTTCAGAAGCAGAAACGGCTGAAGATACTGAAGAAGTTGTATAAAATTTATTTTCAAAATAGAAATAGGCTGGCTTAAAGTAAAGTATCAAATCAATTGGCCTTAGATTCTAAAGTGTTTTTGCTATAAAACATCTTAGATTCTGAAACCAGTTCAGAATGATGAATTGAAAACTTTTAAGCCAGCCTCTTTTTTTAAAGTTTCTCTTAAAGAATTTTCAGTTTAGATAAAACCTAGTTTTTAAATTTCTTCCAGATTTTAATACCGAGTTTTATAATAACAAAAACTACAAAACCAACTACCAGGCCGGTTAGAAATTCTACGATAATTCCAGGAATATTTTCAAATAAACCGTGGAAGAAATCGAGATTGTGTACAAAAATTCCTCCCGAAACCAAAAGCAAAGCTATGGTACCAATCACCGATAAACTTTTAATAACTTTAGGAAGCGCACTTACCAGAAATCGACCAATTTTATCAGAAAAACTATTTTCTTCCTCGTTTAAATTTATAAGTTTCGCACCAAACTCATCCATTCTTACAATTAGGGCTACAATACCATAAACCCCTACGGTGGCAATAATCGCAATTAGGGTAACCACAAGAATTTGCGTAAGTAAAGGCTCCTGCCCTACCGTACCCAGGGCAATAATTACAATTTCTACCGAAAGTATAAAATCGGTTAAAATTGCAGATTTTATCTTCTCTTTTTCCCGGCTTAAAACTTCTTCTTCTGATAGTTTTTCGAGTTTCGGTTTTTCCTTTTTATGAGAATGAGGAAATAAGTACTCGTGAACTTTTTCGGCGCCTTCATAAGCCAAGTAGAGCCCGCCAATTATAAGAATAACCGTAATTGCCGATGGCAGAAAAGCACTTAACAAAAATGCCGCTGGCAAAATAATAAGCTTGTTTAAAAAAGAACCTTTAGTAATTGCCCATAAAACCGGTAATTCCCGGGCAGACATAAAACCTGAAGCTTTCTCTGCATTAACCGCAAGATCGTCACCTAAAAGTCCTGCTGTTTTTTTTCCGGCCACTTTTCCCATCACCGCTACATCGTCCATTAAAGCTGCGATATCATCTAAAAGGGCAAAAATTCCTGACGCCATAATTATTTACTTTAATGCCGAAAGGTAAGTGTATTTAATAAATTGAAATCTAAATATTATTGTAATAATTCTTTCAAATTGAATGCACTATGGAATTAACTGCAATGAAGATCTCTATTTAAAAATATTCTAAATAAAATTTGTGCTTTAAAAGAGAACATTTTACTTTCGCTTTAATATTTATTTAGACCTATTCTAATTAGATATAAAATCAACAATGATTATCCGGTAATGGCCGGGTTAAAATTTGGGTAATGGATAAAAATAAACCGGGAAAAAAGTTCAGAAAATACATTAGAACCCTTCATTTATACCTTGGGCTGGCCACAGGTTTAGTTGTTTTTATAGTTTCTATTACCGGTTGTCTTTGGGCGTTTCAGGAAGAAATTACCGCATTAACTTCTAAAGTGCCAGAAGTTGTACCGCAAACCAACCCGGAGATAGATCCATTAGAAGCTAAAAATATTGCGCAAAGTGTTTTTCCTGGAAAATATATTCACGGCACTTTATACGGAGGAGGAAAAAAGCCTATTGAAGTTATTTTTTATGAAGAAAAACCGGAATTTTACCAATCGGTATTTCTTCATCCCTGGACCGGAGAAATTCTTCATACAGAAGATCATTTATCAGGATTTTTTCATTTTGTTTTAGATGGTCATATGCATTTATGGTTGCCTAAAGAAATAGGAAGCGAAATTGTAGCCTGGAGTACTTTTATTTTCTTTCTTATGCTGGTTTCTGGCATTATACTTTGGTGGCCTAAAAACAAAAAAGTTAGAAAACAACGCACCTGGTTTCAATGGAAACCAACCACCAGGTGGAAACGTAAAAATTACGATTTGCACCAAATTGTTGGTTTCTATGCCAGTTTTATAGCGGTTATTTTCATCTTTACCGGGCTTGTAATGACTTTTGAAACTTTTGCTAAAGTATTTTATAAAGGTATTGGAGGAGAAAAAGAAGTGGTTTTCGCGGTTCCTGAAAATACAAATGGAAGCTTTAAAAATGTACCAGGAAAAGATGAACCCATTAGAGAACTAATGCCCTTTTTGAAGGAAAAGTTTCCCGGGGCAAAAGACTTTGAAATTCATTATCCCCATGATGAAAACCATAGCATTTATGTAGAAGTTAGCAATAGTGATGGCATTTATTACGATTCAGATTATAGATTTTACGACCAGAATGACCTTACTGAAATTCCTTCAAAAACTATTTACGGGGTCTACGAAGAAGCCGGTGTAGCCGAGAAAATATTAAGGATGAACTACGATATTCACGTGGGCGCAATCGCCGGTTTGCCGGGGAAAACTCTGGCCTTTTTAATTAGCTTATTATGTAGCTCCCTGCCGGTAACGGGCTTCCTTTTATGGTATGGTAGAAAAGTGAAAACAAAAGCTCCCCAACGGCAGGAAAAACAGGTTTTAGCTACTTCAAATTAATAATTGACAATTGCTTTATGCAGGAACCGGTTTTCAGAACAACCTCAACTTTTAGCAAAAATATCTTCCCAGGTATAGTTTTCACTTCTAAATAATCCTTCCAATATATTCCTGCGTTTTTGTAGGTCTTTTTCAACTTTCTTAGAGTTTAACGAAGGAAAATTATAAGACTCACCCGCGTTATCTCCTATTAATAAATTTGAAGCGAAATTCTTTTCCATAGCTTCTAAGAAATCAGACAAAGAAGAGCGTAGAACATTTAATTCCTCCCTGTATTTATTTTCTTCTATGGAATAAAGAAGAATGCTAAGTGCTTCGTCTAACCTTGCAATATTAATACTAAAACTGTCCCGTTTCTTACTTTGCCTGTAAAAATGAACTACCGGATATGCGTGATGATTTACCGCATGTTTATCTATTAAATTTTGTAGCTCTGAGATTTGCTGGTAGGTGAAAGATGAATCAAAACTTAAAATATTCG
This sequence comes from Salegentibacter agarivorans, assembly GCF_900113135.1. Classification (GTDB taxonomy): domain Bacteria; phylum Bacteroidota; class Bacteroidia; order Flavobacteriales; family Flavobacteriaceae; genus Salegentibacter; species Salegentibacter agarivorans. Next base: position 46,319 of record NZ_FOOH01000023.1, read on the forward strand.
TTGCTATTTCCCGTGGCGTTTTTCCTAGGTGATAAATACTTTTAGACAGGGTTCTTTTATTTACCAGTGCCGATGCAACCGAGAGAAAATAGGTCATTGAACTGGTAAAGAAAATAAAACCAAAGAAGGAAAATGCACCGGTTAGCATTTCAAATATTGCGGTTGTTGGTGTGAAATTTCCCATTCCCAGGGTGGATAGCGTATAACTTGTAAAATAAAGGCGCTCCCAAAAGTTTGCTATTTTACCACTGCTATTGGTGATAGCTTCGGGATTTGAAGAGAAAACCAAAAACAGACCACCCCAAATTAGGAGAAGCCAGAAAAACAGGATCATAAGATTCACGAACAAACCATTATAATTGTATGTTTTTCTACCAAAAATCTTTACCCCAAACTGAATGATCTTATCAGATAAAATAGAAATATTCCTCGAGACGAACCCGGTACCACTTCCCGAAAGCGTGGTGAAAAAAAAGTCGTGAATTGCTATAAGTAATAAGACAATTCCGATAAATAGTAATATTCCAGACATTTATTATTTTTTAAAATTTTTCTTCAGACTTCTAAAGGTAAAAACAATTTGATTAATCTTTCGTATAAATTCAAATTGGTAGCAGCGCCTGGCATTGATTAGTGTCTGGGCTATATTTTTATGAAAATTTTAAAAAAGACCCGCTTAATAAGCTATACCTTAGATACTCATGTATAATCTATGAGCATAGTTATGAAATATACAAGAAAGTACTGGTTGCTTCCCTTACTGTTTTTTGTTTTTACATCCTGTAATGATAATAAACAAGAGCAAAGCGTAGAAGTAAAAACCGAGGAAGAAGTTAAAGAAAAGAAAGAAGAAATACCTGATATTGCCGACAGCAGTTTTAAAGATGGGATGACAGGTACCGTTTATCATTATTATTTAAAAGTACGAACCGCTTTATTTAACGATGACCTGGAAGCTGCTAAAGATGCTTCCCAAAATATTGCAAACAGTTTTGATGATGATTTTGCCGAATTAAAATCTCTTTCGGAAGAAATGGCGAAAGCTGAAGATATTGAAAAGTTAAGAAGTACTTTTTCTGATTTTTCTGTTGAAGTTGAATCCCTATTTAAGCAAAACCTTTCTGAAGGAACAATTTACAAACAACACTGCCCAATGGCTTTTAATAACAAAGGAGCATTCTGGTTTGCAGAAGTTGAGGAAATTAAAAATCCTTATAAAGGTGAAGAAATGCCGAAATGTGGCAGTATAAAAGAAACAATCAAACCAAAAAAATAAATTATGCAAAAGGGAAATTATGCAAAATTTGGATTAATGATGTTAGTCTCATTCATAGTAATGTACGGCATCATGTTCTTAAATGCTGATAAGTTTGAATATGTGATGTTAAGCACGATGCGAACGTATATGACACTTTTAATGATAACAGCTATGGCGGTTATTATGCTATTATTTATGCTGGGGATGTATAAGAACAAAACCCTTAACGCAATTATATTAGTGGTTTCTATAGTTGGTTTTGGTTCTGTTTATTATATGATGCGTACACAAACCGGGATTTCAGACGTTCAATATATGAAAGGGATGATTCCCCACCATGCTTCGGCAATTTTAACCAGCCAGGAAGCCGATTTAGAAGATCCCGAAACCAAAGAACTTGCTAAAGAAATTATTGCCGCTCAAAAAAGAGAAATTGCTCAAATGAAGAAAATAATTTATAGACTGGAAAATGAGGAGGAATAATACATAGAAAATAATTTCCAGTAGTGTAGCAGTAGAATATCCTGCCTATTTATAGATTTTAATTTTTCTACTTCTAATCAGGCTTTGCTGCGCTTTTCCTTATAAAATAGCTTTCCACTTAAGAATAGGAATACCAAAGGGATTAAGGAGATTGGACTATATTCTTCTTTGTTCAGAAAACTTACAATTAAAAGAATTGCCGCAATTATTACGATCATCAAGTTTTCAAATCTTGCTTTATTCATCATTTATATTTTTTGAAACTTTTTTTAATTGATTCTCAATATCTTCAAGGTATATTTTATCCATTGGATTTGAATAGGGATCAGAAATTTGCTTTCCTTCCTTGTAAAGTTTCCTGGCTTTTTCCAAAGACGATTTATATTCAGTGGGTTTATCTAAATTCAAAAAAGCTAATGCCGAATAATATTGATTTTCAGCTAAATCATTATTTTGAGATTGTTTTTTAAATAATTCAATTGCCTGCTCAAATCTCTCGGTTTCTAAATAAAGTACCCCGAGATGTAAATAATCATAGGCACCTACAAAATCTTCAGCCTCATTTAGTTTTATTTGGTTTTCAATAATTGCTATTGCTTTTTCTTTTTCCCCAATTCCTTTATAACACAAGCCTTTTGCTATGTTTAAATGATAAGTTCCATTTTGGCCCTGACCAATGTCGTAATCTACCAAACTATCTAACTTTTCAATATCCTTAATCGCTCCTTTATAATCTCTAAAAAATTGGTAGCGACACCAGCCCCTATATCCAAGATGTTCTTTTGGGTTGAGCTCTACAGCTTTATCTATAAGTTTTTTCCAGGTTACAAAATCTCCACTTTTAAGATAAGCAATAGATTTTGCCCAGTAAGCATAATCGAATGTGGGATCTATGGCTAAGGATTCGTCCAGAATAGTTTGGTATTCTTTACTAAACTGGTAATGCTTTCCAGCCTCCATCGCTTTTATACAGGCTTCGTATTTTAATGTGTTTCCCTGATATTTGTATGCTTCGCAATTGGGTTGTGCAAATAATCCGGAAAATGAAAACACCAATAATATTAAACTTAGCTTTTTCATTAAGGCAAAATTTCGGTTAGTTGGCCATCTTTAATTTTAAAAATGAGATACATATAATAGTCAATAGGATCATCCTGGCGGTAAAAAATTCCCCATTTTTCAATACCTTTGGTTATAGTTACAAGTTGATTAACTATTTTATTATCAAACTCAATTTCCTCGAAATTTTCATCAGATTGCAATACTCTAAATCGGCCTGTTTTACCTTCACAGTTTACTATAAAACGCAACCTGATAAAGCCGTTTTGATCACTATCTGACAAGGTTTCGTATTTTGACTTAAAAGTGTTTAGAATAGACGATTTTTCTCCGGTATAAACAGGACCCTGGCCTAAATTGAAATACTGAAGAATCTGACTATCACCATTGCAAACTTTAAAGGTTACATCATCAATCTTTTCATTTTGCGCTATGTCACCAACCCAGCGTGAATATGATTGTTTTTCAGTATTTTTTCTATCAGATTTGCAACTTAGCAGAGCAAATAGGGTAGATATTATTAAAAGTGATTTTTTCATTCGGTTTGTTCAAATGGCCAACAGATCCATATAATTTTTACAAGCATTCCTTTCTATCTATTTTAAAAATTCAAAACCTACATCCATTTAAAATAAACTTTAATAGATTGGAAATATAGATCCTATAATGACTTATTTATTATCCCCCATTTTATTAATAATCTCTCTTAAGAGCCCATTTTGTTCTTCTCGTAAACTGATAAATTTGTTAACCCACTTAAAGATCAAATAAAGTATTCCAAATATTATTGCGAAATAAACAATCATAATTATAATCGGAAAAAAAGAAAAAAAGCTCATATTTTATTTTTTAGTTATTAATTATTGAAAAAAGCGTGTAGGGAGCGATTGCCATTTTGTTAATGAGATCTTAAAAATAGAAAAAATATTGAATTTTTTGCTCAAATATTAAGAAATACCTGTCCAAAAATTGGTATCTTTTAATAAACCTAAGAGTAAACATATTATAAACTCTTTTATAAATACTTGTTCAGAAAATGAGCAAGAGGTTATTGATTATTTTAAAGCAAAAAATAGAAGCTACTTATAGGCAAAAAAATTCTATAATTTTTACGAATCCATAGGCTGGAAATTGAATGGTAAAAATCCGATCACAAATTGGCAGGCCTTTGCCCGAAGTTGGATGCTGAAAGCTGATGAAATAAAAAATGATCCAAAGTCTAATTCACCGTCCCAGAACCGAGACAACTTGCATACTGGCACCTATAAAAACTATGGAGAGCCTTTATAGATTTAAAATTGGATTAAATTCAAAATTTAATCCAATTTATTTTTACGTTTATCCTCTTTTTTATTTTACTTAGTTAACGAAAACAACTTGGGACAGTTGTAAGTGCAATACTGCTTTCGCACAGTTATTTAATGTTTGTAAAGGTGAACAGTACTAATTAAAATTAATTATGAGTTTAGATGTTCAGTTAATTAGAAAAGTATATTTAAGTTACGATGAAGGTAAAACGCATATTGAGAAGGAAGAAGAATTGTATTGGGCCAATATCACTCACAACTTAAATAAAATGGCAGCGGAAGCTGACATTTATCAAGCATTATGGCGACCTGAAGAAATTAATTCGACCAAAGCAAAAAATATTATTAAATTACTTGAAAAAGGATTGAAGGATCTAAAATCAAGACCTGAATATTTTGAACAATTCAACTCGAGTAACGGATGGGGTTTATATGAGAACTTTGTGCCATTCGTTGAAAATTATCTGAAAGCATGTAAAGAATTTCCCGACGCTGAAATTTATGTTAGCAGGTAATTTTTGCTTTAACCAAAAAGTAAAAAAACAACAAATTGCTTTCTACAAAAAGCATAAAACAAGTATATTTGCTTTTTACAGAAAGCAAATATGGAAAATTTATTATTAGAATTTCAGTCAAAAATTGCACGGATACCCTTAGCAATACAGCGTTATCTTATTGATCAAATTGATTTAAACAACAGGCTTATTGCTATAAAAGGAGCAAGAGGTGCGGGAAAAACAACATTGCTTTTACAGCTAGCAAAATTACATTTGCCAATATCATCCAGTCTTTATGTGAGTTTAGATCACCTCTATTTCTTTGAAAATAAACTGTATGATTTAGCGAAACAATTCAACCAATTTGGAGGAACGCATTTATTGCTTGATGAAGTTCATAAATACCCTAATTGGTCAAGAGAAATAAAACTGATTTATGATAACTTTCCAGAGCTTCATATTATTTTTACATCATCTTCGATGCTCGAAATCTATAAAGCTGAATCGGATTTAAGCCGAAGAGCTGTTGCATATGATCTAAAAGAACTCTCTTTCAGGGAGTTTATTGCTTTTGAAACCAAACAAAAAATTCAACGCTATACATTTTCAGAAATTTTAGCGAGGCATAACGAAATTGCTGATGAACTTTTAAATGAAATAAAACCTTTACCACTATTTGACAAGTATTTAAAAACCGGGGTGTACCCTTATTACAAAGAGAATGAAACGCTTTATCTTCAAAAATTACAAAATACCATCAACCTTATTATAGAAATCGATATCAATGCGGTAGAAGATTTACATTATGAAACCCTGGTAAAACTTAAAAAACTATTGATCAGTATAGCTTCCAGTGCTCCCTTTACTCCTAACATTACAAAATTGAGTGAAAAAGTAGGAGTTTCTCGCAATATGTTGGTACAAAGTATAAAAATACTGGAACGTGCCGGTCTGGTGAATGAGTTGTATAAAGATACTTCCGGAATTGGTATATTAACCAAACCTGAAAAACTATACTTGAACAACACGAATTTAATGTATGCTTTAGCAAAAGAAAACACCAATATTGGGAATGTTAGGGAGACGTTTTTTTTGAATCAGTTTAAAGGCTTACACGAAATCAACCGATCAGAAACTGCTGATTTTTTAATTGATAAAACCTATACGTTTGAGATAGGCGGAAAGAACAAAAGTAAAAAACAAATAGCCGGTACAAATAGTGCCTACATTGCAAAAGATGGTATAGAGATAGGTTTTGGAAATATCATTCCTGTTTGGCTTTTTGGTTTTATGTACTAAATGGAGAGAAGGGTGATGGCAAAGAATGTGCAAATAAAACAAAAGACTATTTATGAAAGTACTTTACTTTGCTACGCATTTTCCATTAATAATCACTTTTAGATTAGTTTCATTAGGCACTTGATTTGTGGTGATTGCTCTAGGTTTTGTATTAGCTAAAATCCGATTGTCTTCATTTTGTATATGTATAATATCTTGGGAACCATTTAGGCTCAGATTTTATGCTTTTAACCAGTTCGTAAATCGGGAGGAGGTCAATTTGTGCTGAGTGAAATCCAAGACAATACATCTTACTTTATTTATGCTTGGGAACAATTTAGTACAATATATTCATAGAAGTACTCTTCAATAACGTAAAATACTATTTACTATTTTACCTATATTTGTAAAATATATTTAACGTTATGTCTAGAAACAAGATTGTATTATTGCCTAAAAACAAAAAGCTTTTACAAGCAGTGGGTGAAAATATTAAGTTAGCACGCTTACGGAGGAAACTGACGATGGATCAGGTTTCAGAACGAGCAGGGATTTCCCGTCCAACGCTTTCATCTTTAGAGAAAGGAAATCCTGCGGTTTCTTTAGGTATTGTTTTGCAAGTTTTATTAGTATTAGGTCTGGAGAAAGATATATTGCTTTTGGCCGACGATGATGTATTAGGTAGAAAAATACAGGACGCCGATCTAACCGTAAAGGAACGCGCCCCAAAAAACACTAAGAAATAATGGCACTGGAACGAAAAGAAATATTGGTATATGCGCATTGGGATGGAATTGAATCTCCATTCTTAATGGGAAGTTTATATGCTACGCCATCTAGGGGCAAAGAAATATTTTCCTTTGAGTACGATAAAGGATGGTTACGATCGGATTATGCACAGATCATAGATCCAGACTTGCAATTGTTCGAAGGTGCTCAGTACCTGAATGATGAAAAATCCAATTTCGGAATTTTTTTAGATTCTTCACCTGACAGATGGGGACGGGTGCTGATGATGCGTAAAGAGGCTGCTAAAGCCAGGAAAGAAGAACGCCGACCTAAAACTTTAATGGAATCAGATTATCTACTCGGAGTTTACGACAATAACCGAATGGGAGGACTTCGTTTTAAAACCGCACAGGATGGTGCTTTTTTAGATGATGATGAAACTATGGCCGCCCCACCTTTTGCTGCACTTCGAGATCTTGAATTTGCCAGCTTACAACTAGAGAAAGAAGATGCCTTAGATAACCCAGAATATCTAAAATGGCTCAATATGCTAATGGCTCCGGGGTCTTCTTTAGGAGGTGCAAGACCTAAAGCCAATATTAAAGATATTGATGGCGATTTATGGATTGCTAAATTTCCAAGTCAAAATGATCGCCAGGATATGGGCGCCTGGGAAATGCTAGCGTATCGACTTGCCATTCAATCCGGTATTGAAATGGCACCGTCAAGAGTACAAAAATTTTCACACCACCAACATACATTTCTAACACAACGATTTGATCGTAAAAATGACGGTACCCGCATTCACTTTGCTTCTGCAATGACTTTATTAGGATATACTGATGGAACGGATTATCAAGATGGGGTTAGTTATTTAGAGCTGCTGGAATTTTTAATGCAGAATGGGGCTGATGTTGAAAATGACCTCCGGAAGTTATGGAGACGTATTGCGTTTAATGTTTGTATTTCGAATACGGATGATCACCTTCGCAATCACGGATTCCTCTTAACGGATTCCGGTTGGATACTTTCGCCGGCTTATGATATCAATCCAACTCTGAACGGCACCGGTTTAAAACTTAATATTTCAGAAAATGACAATGCTTTGGATTTAGACTTGGTAAGGGAAGTCGCTCCTTATTTTCGGTTAAAAGAAAAAGAAGCCAATGCTATTATCAATAAAATTCAGCAGAATGTAGCCCAATGGGAACAACTAGCGACGGATTTAAGTATTCCAAGAAATGAAATGGAATTAATGAAAAATGCGTTTAAACATTAAAATAGTTCATCAATACTATTTCTTACAATAAAATGATATTTTTGGACAATCAAGCAGTTCTAATTAGGGGAAGCTTACAAATTACCCTATCTGTTTACAAAAAGTAAATTTAGAGTGATAAAATTTGTTAATCAGATTCTTCAAAAACCTGTAAACAAATAACTTTGTTTACAGAAGTTGAATTCAAAAAAATTTGTCTTTCAAATCTACCTTTAAACTGGAAACAAACCTTTTTGCCTACAAAACCTGAATTCAAAAAAATTTGTCAATTAAATCACGAAATAAACTAGAAATAAATTATTCCATAATTTTAAAAGGATATTAAAATACGGAGAAACAAAGAATATTATAAACAAAAAACCTTGAAAATCCTCCGATTAACAAGGCTTTTAAGTATTTGATCTTGCACTGTGGCCATTTAAACCATATCTGTTCATGGAATTTTAAAAACACCATAACTTTCATTACGCCCATTTTTCAATGTACAAAAGCCTTAAGAACAGGATTGGTTTAATACCTACTATCAGATTTCGTTTAATCTATAATTAAACATTAGGTTTCCAATTCCTAAGCTTTCTGCTGAGTTCAGACATATCTTGACTTAATTTATCTTCAAGAACTCGCGCATATATTTGGGTTGTTGCTATTTTCGTATGCCCCAAAAGTTTAGAGACAGTTTCTATAGGTACTCCATTGGAAAGCGTAACAGTAGTAGCAAAAGTATGTCTGGCCATATGGAAGGTTAAATTCTTCTTGATATCACAGAGATCAGCGACTTCTTTTAAATAAAGATTAACCTTAACATTGGTTATAACTGGCAAAAGACTTTGGCTTATTTCTGTCATTGGATGATCCTCATACTTTTCGAGTATCTCTAGAGCTTTATCCAGTAAAGGTATCTTAACTTTGGCTTTAGTCTTATTTCTTGAAGTGAAAAGCCATTTCTGGCCGTCCAGACCATTCCTAACATTATCCTTGGTTAAATCATTCATATCTGTAAAACTGATTCCTGTATAACAGCTAAAAACAAATAAATCCCTCACCCTATCCAAACGGTCATTATGAAAATTAAAATCCTCGATTTGTTTTAACTCACTAAGATTTAGAAAGTCTCGTTCCTTTTTTTGAAAAGTAGGTTTCCAGCGTATAAACGGATCCTTTTCAACCCATTCCAAATGAAAAGCAAGAGTTACTATTTTACGAAGTCTCTGTAAATGCTTCATTACCGTGTTATGACTCATGGCGTTCACATGGCCTTTTGGCCAGTAGTTAAAAAGGAAATTCGCAAAGTCATTGATAAACTTATAATTAAGTTCGTTCAGATAAATAGTGGTCGTCTTAAGTTCTTCGTTTAAGAATTTAAGAACATATTTCTCTGTAACACCGAAATTACGGATGGTTCCTTTGGTAAGCGTTTTCTCAATCTTTTGTTTGTGATACTCTAAAATATCTAACAAGGTTTTATCTCTAGGCCCTTCCCCTAAAAAATTTGATTTAAGAAGGTCTGCGGTTACTTTTTTATTCTGGAACCTTAAGTCCTGGTAATTCTGGAAAATCTTTGTTCTGGTCTCCGAAATGAGATTATTAGCCTCCCTAGCTTGTTTAGAATTACCATCGACACGTTGTGTTGAAGGATCCCAAAGATCGAATGGAACTTTAGATTTTAAACTAATGTTTACTCTACGGCTATCTAGAGAAATTCGAACGTAGAGATTGGCTTGATTGTTTTTCACTCTGGAAGCATACACCCAGAATAAGATGGAAAATGTTTTAGAAGTACGCATAGTTATCGTCTTTAAATTAATATTCAGTTAAAAGACGAAAGTCAAATCCACAAAAAAATTTAAGCTACTGGTAATCAAACTGTCAACATGTTGACAGGATAAATTTTTATGTTGACGATTTGTTAGATATTAAATATAATAAAAGTCTTTCTAACAAAACCCCTAAAAAACATAAAACCCTGTAAATCATAGCATTTACAGGGTTTTGATATCATTTGAATTCTCTAAAAGTGACCTTGCCAGGATTCAAACCTGGAACCTCCTGAGCCGTAATCAGGTGCGCTATTCAGTTGCGCCACAAGGCCATTAAAATATCGCTTTTCCTAGGTGGTTAAGCGGCTGCAAATATATTATTATTTTTATAATCTGAAAAGAATCTTCAAGTTTTTTGATCTAAATTATCTCTGCATTTAATCCCTCTTCCAGTAATTTTGAACATCTGGGTTTTAAATCATCAAAAGAACCGGTTTTAACAATACATTTTCCTTTGTAATGAACCAGGATAGCACATTGTTCTGCCTGCACAGGAGTATGCTCGCAGGCATAGATTAAAGTTTCTATTACGTGATCAAAAGTATTGTAATCGTCATTATAAAGTACGATCTCATTCTCCTTCTGCGTAGTGGTCTTTACTTCTTCTAATACTTCTTCTTTAGTACTCATCGTCATTTACAATTTTAAAGCTTCAAAGATACAAATTATCTATAAAATGCTTACGCTGAAAACTTTACAGCAACCCAATTACTTCGCTCAATATGTTCTATATAATTTAAACCTAATTTCTGGCAGGCTTCTGTTATCACCGGGATATCCTCTTCGTAAAATCCGCTTAAAAAAAGATTTCCACCTTTTATAAGGCAATCTTTATAAATTGGAAGATCTCTAAGTAAAATATTACGATTAATATTCGCCAGGATCATATCATATTTTCTATCCTGTAATAATTCGGCGCCGCCCTCTTCTACATTAATATTATCGCAATCGTTTCTGCCCACATTTTCCAGGGTGTTTTGGTAACACCAATTGTCGATATCTATGGCATCTACAAACTTTGCCCCTTTCATACTTGCCAGAATCGCTAAAACGCCAGTTCCGCAGCCCATATCCAGAACCACTTTCTCATTCCAGTCGTTTTTTAAAATATGCTGAATCATCATATGTGTGGTAGCGTGATGCCCGGTGCCAAAAGACATCTTTGGCTCAATCACGATATCAAATTCTGTATCGGGTTCTGGATGAAATGGCGCCCTAACACTACAAATATCGTCTACCATAATGGGGCTGAAATTCTTTTCCCATTCTTCATTCCAGTTTACCTGCTCAATTTCTCCTTTGGAATAGGTAATTTGAAATTCATTCGATTGTAAAATATGAACCCCTGCCAGAAGATCATCTTCATATTCTTCGGCAGGGATATAGGCTGTAAGGCCGTCTTCTTCTTCCACAAAACTCTCAAAACCCAAATAGCCAAGCTCTGCTACCAGGATTTCTGAAGCAGGCTGAAGCGGCTCTATTTTAAACTTGAATTCGAGATAATTAGAAGACATATTAAAAGGCGTTTATAATTTCAACAAAATCTACAGCTTTAAGGCTGGCACCCCCAATAAGTCCGCCGTCTACATCTTCTTTAGCGAAGATCTCTCTAGCGTTGGCCGGTTTCACACTTCCTCCATAAAGAATAGAAACATTTTGCGCGATTTCATCATTAAATTTCTCTGCAATGTTTTTTCTTATAAAAGCGTGCATTTCCTGTGCCTGTTCCGGGGAAGCAGTTTCTCCCGTTCCAATAGCCCAAACCGGCTCGTAAGCCAATACCACATTTTTCCAATCTGAATCTGAAATCTGGTATAAACTCTCCTGAAGTTGTTTCGCTATTAGATCAAAATGTTTATCGCTCTTTCTATCGGCAAGTTCTTCACCAAAACAAAAGATAATTCTCATCTCGTTTTTTAGGGCTGCATTTACTTTTTCGGCAAGAATATCATTAGTTTCTCCAAAATGAGCGCGGCGCTCACTATGGCCTAAAATTACGGTATCTACACCAATACTTTTAAGCATTTTTGCTGAAACTTCTCCTGTATAAGCTCCATTTTCTGCCTGATGCATATTTTGCGCCACAACCTGTACCGAGGTATCTTTTAAACCCTGAAAAGCAGAGTATAAATTAGTAAAAGCAGGTGCCACCATAACCTCAGCCTGCGGCTCTTTTACCAATTGCATTTTTAAATGTGAAAGCAGTTCTTGCGTTTCAGCAAGATCGTTATTCATTTTCCAGTTTCCGGCTACTATTTTTTTTCTCATAATTTCTTAGTTGATTTTATTTATTTCCGCGGAAAAAATCCGCACATCTACAAATATATTGATAAGAATAAACATAGCTGCGCCCAAGCCGAATGAAGATTGGCTTTTTACCAATATTTTAAAAAAACTTAAGGATGATTTATAATTTTATATCCTCAGCATCAAACCAATGCTTTTTCTGGGTAATTGTGCCGCTCTCTAAAACTAAAAGACCTGGGTTAGACCTTACAATTGTTTGCAAAACCTTTTTATCTACCTGGTAAAATTCAAAATCGAGTTTGAATTTATTGATAATTTTTTCCTGATCTGCATCATTTGAAGCAGTTAAACCAACTACTTTATACCCTTTTTCATCAGCTTCGGTCGCAAGTTTTTGTATAGCTTTAAATCCTTCCTGCTCGGTATGTGAGAGATCATAGGCCACCACCATAAAAAGCTTTTCGGCGTCAAGAATTTGACTGGTCATAACCTCGCCATCTTTTTCTATTTCAAAATCCTGAATTGGCGGTACATAACCTTCTTCTACCATAGTAGTTTGCACTTCAACAAATTCACCTTCTTGGTTGGGGTAACTTCCATCTGTAGTTACGTTTACTTCTTCGCCATTATGAAGAAACGTCCATTCGTATTCATAAATCGCTTTTTGAGCATCTTCGGGAACTTCCATTAACTCCGGAATGTTATTTCCAATTTTATAAGCTCTAAAATCAAAAACCGGTAAGTGCATCAAAACGTGATAACAAAACCAAAAGGAAAGCATAAAAGACAAAAAGATAATCCAACGGTGAGAAATTGGGTTTAAAACCGGGGTGATCAATTTTCGATTAAAAAATAGAATTAATATGAAAATGAGTAAAATCACGTCTTTTATAAAAGACTGCCAGGGTGTTAGCGGTATGGCATCGCCAAAGCATCCACAATCTGTCACCTTGTTAAAGTAAGCCGAATAAAACGTAAGAAACGTAAAGAAAACGATCATTAACAGCAGGCTCCAAACGGTGAATTTGGGCAGGTAGCCTATTAAAATCATTATTCCTACTACCAGCTCAAAAACCACTAAAATAATGGCAATTACCAAAGAGTAAGGCACCAGAAATTCCAGTCCCAAAACTTCAGGACTAAAATATTCCTGGAGTTTGTAAGAAAATCCCAGCGGATCGTTGAGTTTTATAAATCCTGAAAAAATAAATAATACACCAACCAGTACTCTGGAAATTCCTACTAATAATTTCATTCTGTTTTATTTAAATAATGCTTTTATCTCCTAAAAAGTTACAAAAACTAGTCTTCGTTTTCATTTATAAGGATCATAGCAAAAATTGAATAATTAATAATATCCTGGTAATTCGCATCAATCCCCTCACTCACCAGGGTTTGTCCTTTATTATCTTCAATTTGCTTTACACGTAGTAATTTCTGAATAATAAGGTCCGTTAACGAACTAACCCGCATATCACGCCAGGCTTCACCATAATCGTGATTTTTATTCATCATCAAAGCCTTGGCTTCGGCTATTTTTTCATCGTAAAGTTCTGTAGCCTCTTCTACCCCAAGATCGGGCTGTGCAACCACGCCTTTTTCCAACTGAATTAACGCCATTACCGAATAATTAATAATCCCAATAAATTCAGATTTTTCGTCTTCATCTACCTTTCTCACTCCGTTTTCCTGAAGTTTTCTAATGCGTTGGGCTTTTATAAAAATCTGGTCGGTAAGTGACGGCAGCCTAAGAATTCTCCAGGCGCTTCCGTAATCTTTCATCTTATTGATAAACAGGCTGCGGCAGGTAGTCACCACCGCGTCATACTGTTTTGAGGTATTCTGCATAAAAGAGATCTAATTTGCGTAAATTTCGTGCAAATATTTTAGATACTAAAACCGCATTTTATAATTTCTGAATTGAGCTTTAAAAATCATTGTTTTTCACTTCAGAATATTCAATTAAAATTCCACGAAAAATGACCATAAATTGTAAAGGCGAACTCCTAAATCTTAGCAATCCAAAAGTGATGGGAATTATCAATACTACTCCCAATTCTTTTTATGCTGAAAGCAGAAAAACTTCGGAAAACGATATTCTTAAACAAGTAGAAAAAATGCTGGAAGATGGTGCTAATTTTATTGACGTTGGAGGCTACAGCACGCCACCTGGCGCTCCTAGAGTGGACGAAACCGAAGAATTAAATCGTGTACTTCCTGCCATAGAAAATATTTTAAAAAACTTCCCAGAAGCATTAATTTCCGTAGATACTTTTAGAGCAAATGTAGCTGAAAAAAGTATTGAAGCCGGAGTGGCGATAATTAACGATATTTCTGCCGGAAACCTGGATCCCGAAATGATGGAAACCGTTGCTAAGTACCAGGTTCCTTATATTATGATGCATATGCGTGGCACGCCCCAAACTATGAAAGATCTTAACCAGTATGATGATCTTTTGCAGGATATTTTATTTTATTTTTCAGAAAAAATAAATGAGGCGAGAGCTTTAGGAATCAACGATCTTATAGTAGATCCCGGTTTCGGATTTGCTAAAAATATTGCCCAGAATTTTGAATTGCTTTCTAAAATGGAACTTTTTAAAACTTTAGAGCTTCCTATTCTTGCCGGACTTTCACGAAAATCATTAATTTATAAGACTTTAAATACCTCAGCGCAGGAAGCTTTAAATGGCACTACCTTTTTAAACACAATTGCGCTAAGCAAAGGCGCTTCCATTTTAAGGGTGCACGACGTAAAAGAAGCGGTAGAATGCACTAAATTATACGCAGAACTTAATAAGTAGCCGCATATTTTCTATTTTTACACAAAACCACGCTAATTTGGATATAATAAACCTTCGTTTTCTTGATGTTCTCGATATTGTATTTGTAGCTCTACTGCTGTATTATTTGTACAAGCTGGTAAAAGGAACGGTTGCGGTGAATATCTTTATCGGGATCGTTATTATTTACTTAATGGGAAGCCTTACGCAATTGCTGCAAATGGAGCTTTTGAGTAGTGTTCTTGGTGAATTTATTGGCGTGGGAATGTTTGCATTAATTGTGGTTTTTCAACAGGAAATTAGGAAATTCCTTTTAATGATTGGCTCTACCAATTTCACTCAAAAAGGAAAGTTTTTCACCCAACTTCGATTCTTAAAAGGTGATCTAGAAACCAGCACGAATGTAGAAGATATCATTTCAGCCTGCGAAGTGATGGGTCAGAGTTTTACGGGGGCATTGATTATTATTCAGAAAAACACGAATCTGGATTTTGTAAAAAATTCCGGGGACGATATGAATATTGAACTCAATCAACCCATTATTGAATCTATTTTCTATAAAAATTCACCACTTCACGATGGCGCGATGATCATTGAAGACAACAAAATTACCGCCACCCGGGTTATTTTACCGGTTTCTAACGATAGGTCTATTCCGCTTAGATTTGGGTTACGACACCGCGCCGCCGTTGGTATTACTGAAAAAACCGATGCACTCGCACTTGTTGTAAGTGAGGAAACGGGACAAATTTCTTATATAAGAGACGGGGAATTTGTCATGTTTGAAAGTAACGAAGAACTTATTGAACGAATTAAGGAAGACCTTTTATAATTTTTACAAAGATTCTTCTGCCATAAACTGAACTTCATACAGGTTTTTGTAATAACCATCCTTCTTTTGAAGCAGTTCGGTATGAGTTCCTATCTCTACAATTTTACCGGCATCCATCACCATAATCTTATCGGCTTTTTTAATGGTTGCAAGTCTGTGTGCAATTACAATAGAAGTACGTCCTTTCGTAATTTTATCGGTTGCTTCCTGGATTAAAAGTTCGCTATAAGTATCAACTGAAGACGTTGCTTCATCCAAAATCAAAATACTTGGATTACTCATATACGCCCGCAAAAATGAAATAAGCTGGCGCTGGCCCGAAGAAAGCATTGCTCCGCGTTCTTTTACATTATAATGATAACCGTTTGGTAACGTATTTATAAACTCGTGAATTCCAATTTGTTTTGCAGCTTTAACCACTTCCTCTTCCGTAATATCGGGATCGTTAAGGTTTATATTACTCAAAATGGTATCGGCAAAAAGGAAAACATTCTGCAACACCACGGCAATTTCAGAACGCAGGGATTCTAAAGTAATATCTTTAATATCAATACCATCAACCAAAATTTGCCCGCTTTTTATTTCATAAAAACGATTCAGCAGGTTGATAACGGTAGATTTTCCTGCACCGGTAGCTCCCACAATTGCAATAGTTTCCCCGGGATTCGCTTTAAAAGAAACGCCTTTAAGCACTTCTTCATCATCGGTATAGCTAAAACGAACGTCTTTAAATTCAATTTCTCCTTTAAGATCGCTAACTTCAATCTTACCTGTATTACTTATTGAAGATTCGGTATCGAGAATTCCGAATACACGATTAGCCGCTACCATTCCCATTTGCAACGTGTTAAACTTATCGGCAATTTGGCGAAGAGGTCTAAATAATAATTGCGATAATTCAATAAAAGCGATAATTACCCCAAGGGTAATTCCGTCATCGGCTACAGCTCGCAGTCCACCGTACCAAACGATCAAACCAATGGTTATGGAAGTTGCCATTTCGGCAATTGGAAAGAAAATAGAGTTATACCAAACCGTCTTCACCCAGGCATCACGATGTTTCCCGTTTATTTCTTTAAAATTATTGTATTCGGCTTTTTCGCGGGTAAAAAGCTGAACGATTTTCATTCCTGTAATTCGCTCCTGAACAAAGGTGTTTAAATTGGCAACCTGGGTTCTTACTTCTTCAAAAGCAACTTTCATTTTCTTCTGAAATACACGCGTAGCGTACATAATTAAAGGAAGCACCGTCAATACCAACAAGGTTAACTGCCAACTCTGGTAAAACATAAAACCTATTACCACCAACATTTTTAGAATATCACTGATAATCATAAAAAGCCCCTGGCTAAAAATACTGGCAATGGTTTCAATATCGCTTACCGCGCGGGTTACCAAACGCCCAACTGCCGACTTATCAAAATAAGTCATTTTAAAGTTGAGCATATGTTTAAAAAGGTTCACCCGAAGGTCTCTAACCACTTCCTGTCCCAGCCAGTTGGCGAAATACACAAATAGAAACTGAAAAATAACTTCCAGCACTAAAACTCCAGCCATTAAACCCACATAAAAAACCAGGTTATCATAATCCTGCGGGGTAATTGCATCATCTACAGTAACCTTTAATAAATAGGGTCTTAAAACAGCAAAAAATGAAAGCAAAATCGCAGCAACCGCCACAAAATAGAAAGTTACTTTGTAGGGATTAGTGTATTTAAGCAGGCGCTTAAATAAATCAAAATCGAATGCGTTACCTGTTTTAGATGCCATTTATTTTATTGCTATTTCCGGATAAGTAACCTTTGTAAGGTATAATGCTTTTGCAGGCACCGAAGTTCCCGCCTTACTCCTGTCTTTACTTCTTATAACCTCGTGAATATTTTCAATAGGTTGCTTCCCTAAACCAATTTCCAGTAAAGTTCCCACAATTGCACGCACCATATTTCTTAAAAATCTGTCGGCTGAAATATGAAAAACCAACACTCCATTTTCTATTTTCCAAACTGCTTCAGTAATCTTGCAATTATAGGTTTTTACATCGGTTTTAGACTTTGAAAAACACTTAAAATTAGTATAATCCTTTAAGATTTCTGCGGCCTTATTCATTTTTTCAACATCCAGCTTATTCTTCATAAAATAACTTCTATCTTCTAAAAAAGGATCTTTATGCTGAACGATATGATATTCATAACTCCGGCTTAAAGCATCAAAGCGGGCATGTGCATCCGGCTTCACTTTAAAAAAATCCCGTATAGCTATGTCTGCCGGAAGCAAAGAATTCAATTTAAACTGAAAAGCTTCCTTTTCAAGTTCGTGATCGGTATCAAAATGCGCAAAGATCTGTTTTGCGTGCACCCCCGCATCTGTTCTGCCAGCGCCAACAATAGCTGTTTTTTGTTGAAAAACAACCGAAAGTGCCCGTTCTATTTCTTCCTGAACCGAAATGGCGTTTGGCTGATTTTGCCAACCGTGATAAGCCTTTCCAAAATATGCCAGTTCTAAAAAATACCTCAACCGAGTTCTTTATTTTTATATTTGCGAACTGCAAAGATAAGGCATTTATTAGAAGCTTAAATCCTTTGAAGGCATCGGTTTTAAAATGATTTTTCTAAATAAAATATTCCAGATTTGAAAAAAATACTCTTGCTAAGTGATACCCACAGTCATATAGACGAAAGAATTTTGCATTATGCCGGGGAAGCTGATGAAATATGGCACGCCGGCGATATTGGCACTACCGCTGTTTCTGATGAATTGCAAAAAATAAAACCCCTAAGAGCAGTTTATGGCAACATTGACGATGCGGAGATAAGAAAGGAATTTCCGCTTCACCAGCGTTTTAAATGCGAAGGAGTAGATGTTTGGATCACCCATATTGGAGGATATCCGGGTAGATATTCTCCCGCAATTCGGGATCAAATAAAACAGGATCCACCAAAACTTTTTATTAGCGGACATTCTCATATTTTAAAGGTAATGAACGATAAAAACCTGGGATTACTTCATATGAATCCGGGTGCAGCAGGAAAACAGGGATTTCATAAGAAACGTACTATGCTGAGATTTAAAATTGATGCTGCGAAAATTCAGGATTTAGAAGTGATAGAATTGAAAGGAAAATAAACAGTTTGCAGTCTCAGTGAGCAGAATTTGCGTCGTTGCGATGGAAGCTCAACTGAAGCAATCTGTTCATTATTAATAAAAAGCAATCCTTATTTTAATTACAGATTGCCGCGTCATAATTCTCCTGTGGTCAAATTATTTCTCGCAATGACGAAACAAGAACAACTAATCACAAAATATTCGTGTATTCGTGGCAATAGTTTATACTTACAAAAATCGAGTAGGAAGATAGGGATTAATTCCCTATCTGTCCTCTCACACCACTCAGCGTACGGATCCGTACTGAGCGGTTCCCTAATTTATGTTCTAACTTTAGAATAATAATCCAGCAGAAAAGGGTAGCCAGCCTGTCTCAGTCTGTGCGTGGTGATGGTCCTTGTGAGGATAAAGCTGTTGGCGATATGCCAGTGACTTTTCCTCGTGTTGGCATATTCCCACGCTTTCCACTTGTTCAGGCCAAGCTTGATAAGCATCTTTCCTTTCGTGCGGATGCGTTTCCATTGTTTCCAGATACACATCCTTAGACGTCGACGGTACCAGCGATCTATCTTT
>NZ_FOOH01000037.1 GCF_900113135.1 Salegentibacter agarivorans
AAAGATAGATCGCTGGTACCGTCGACGTCTAAGGATGTGTATCTGGAAACAATGGAAACGCATCCGCACGAAAGGAAAGATGCTTATCAAGCTTGGCCTGAACAAGTGGAAAGCGTGGGAATATGCCAACACGAGGAAAAGTCACTGGCATATCGCCAACAGCTTTATCCTCACAAGGACCATCACCACGCACAGACTGAGACAGGCTGGCTACCCTTTTCTGCTGGATTATTATTCTAAAGTTAGAACATAAATTAGGGAACCGCTCAGTACGGATCCGTACGCTGAGTGGTGTGAGAGGACAGATAGGGAATTAATCCCTATCTTCCTACTCGATTTTTAAGCTTTTGCTTCCAGTTTTCGTTGTTTTCGCTCCTGGCGCTTATCAGCGGTTTTAACCTTGGCTCTGTTTACCAGGTAAAACATCACGGGAACTACAACCAGTGTAAGGAAGGTGGCAAACACCAACCCAAAGATCACCGTCCAGGCCAGTGGCCCCCAGAAGATCACGTTGTCACCACCAATAAATACTTTTGGATCGTAATCTGTGAACAAACTAAAGAAATCTATATTCAATCCTACTGCCAACGGAATTAAACCAAGTACGGTAGTAATTGCGGTAAGTAATACAGGTCGCAACCTCGATTTTCCACCTCTCACAATACAGTCATAATACTGCTCACGGGTAAGTAAATCATCATCATCTAAATTCAGGTCGCGCTTTTTCCGGTCTATAAGAATTTGTGTATAGTCAATAAGTACAATAGCATTATTTACCACAATCCCCGCGAGGGAGATGATCCCCATCATCGTCATAATAATAATGAAATCCATCTGGAAAATAATAAGTCCAAGGAAAACACCCACCAAACTCAATACCACTGCCATAACAATGATAATTGGTTTAGACAGCGAGTTGAATTGTGCCACGAGAATAAGCAGGATTCCACCCATCGCGATAAGCAAAGCTTTAAGTAGAAAAGCCATGTTCTCTTCCTGTTCTTCCTGCTCACCTGTAAATTCCAGGGTGATATCTTTTGGAAGATCATAACTTCTAAGCGCTGTTTTTAACTGGCTCACAATCTCGTTGCCATTATAACCCTGAAGCACGTTTGAGTAGAGGGTTATTACCCTTTTCAGATCTTTTCTTTTAATAGAACTAAAGGAAGAGGCAGATTCTGTAGTAACCAAAGAAGAAATTGGCACCTGAATTATTTCTCCCGTGTTCTGATCTTTAAAGGTAATTGGCTGGTTGAATAATACGTTTTCATCATAACGATATTCATCAGCAAACCTTAAGTTTATTTCGTAATCATCATCACCTTCTTTGAATGTAGAAACCTCTTCGCCATAAATAGCCCTTCTTAAAGTTTGTCCTACTTGCGAAGTAGTCACTCCAAGCTGTCCCGCTTTTCTTCGATCTACATTTACACTTAATTCGGGTTTAGATTTGTTAACGTCTATTTTAAGTTCCTCGATTCCGGCGATACTAAGATCGTTAACGTAGGAACGTAAGTTTTCAGCCTCCAGGAGCATTTGTTCATAATCTTCACCTTTAAGCTCCATATTTATTGGATAACCCGTGGGTGGGCCGGCAGCATCTTTTTCTACCACAATAGAAGCACCGGGGAATCCCTGAACGGCTTCCCGAACTTCAGATAGAACTTCGCTACTGCTCACACCACGCCTTTCGGTAAACTCACGCATAGAAAGCGTGACCTTGGCTTTATGTGGCATTTCATTTTGTTGGCCACCATCGGTTTGAGGATTTCCTGCACCTTCACCAACCTGAGAAATGGCTGACTCTACCATAAAGTTGTAACCATCTTCATCTTCGTACTGCTTAATAGCGTCAAAAATGCGTTGCTCCACCTCTTTGGTAAGGGCGTTGGTTTTATGAATATCGGTTCCCTGAGGATATTCAATATAAGTGATAACCTGGTTTGGTTCATTTTCAGGAAAGAATAAAACCTTTGGTTGTACCAGGCCAATCAATACAAAAGAAACGAACAGTAGGAGTAAGGTTCCAAAAAACGTTAGATAAGCTTTCTTTCCGCGTAGCGCATATTTCAGGGTTTTTTCATACGCATTTTCCATTTTTTTTAGTGCCGTGTATTGAAAATACTCCACACCTTTGGAAATAAAATATTTATATACCCAAAGTAAAATAGCAGCTAAGATTAGTATATTTCCAAAAGCTCTAAGTGCCCCTGCATCTACTACAAAACCTACTATTAAGAGTAGTGCTCCAAATACTGCGAGAATAGAACTTATTTTTATAAGCCTCTTTTTTGTGAATTCTTCCTCTTCGGTTCTCATAAATTGGGAGGTAAGCATCGAGTTGATGATTAGCGCGACAAAAAGAGAAGAACCTAAAACTATAGACAAGGTAATTGGGAAAATTACCATAAAACTACCAATTATACCCGGCCAGAGTCCCAGTGGGAAAAAAGCAGCTAAAGTTGTAGCGGTTGAAGCAATAATTGGCCAGGCAATTTCACCTAAACCTTGTTTTGCAGCCTGTTTTCGCGGCATACCTTCGTCCATTAATGTATAGACGTTTTCTACCACCACAATACCATTATCCACAAGCATTCCAAGCCCCATGACCAGGGCAAAAAGTACCATGGTATTTAATGTATATCCCATACTGGAAAGAATAATATAGGAGAGGAACATAGATAAAGGAATCGCAATCCCGACAAACAATGCGTTTCTAAACCCGAGGAAGAACATTAAGACCAAAACCACCAAAATTACCCCAAAAATAATGTTGTTCACCAGGTCGTCTACCTGGCTTCGGGTGTTGGTAGAAAGGTCGTTAGTAAGGCTTATGTGTAAACTCTCCGGCAGATATTCTTTCTGCTCTTTTTTTACAATTTCTTTGATCTGGTCTACGGCTTCGATCATGTTTTTACCGGCACGTTTTTTAACGTCCAGCATCACCACCGGGTCACCATATTCCCGGGCAAAAGTGGTTGCATCTTTTTCCCTAAAATTAATTTTAGCAATATCCTGAAGGAAAATATTACCACCATCGGTTTTTACCACAACATTTTCGAGCTCGCTGGGATCTTCAATTTCCCCAACAATCCTTATGTTTTTCTGTACTCCGCTGGTAATTACATTTCCACCCGAAATTGTTCGATTTTCACCACTCACGGCATTTACAATATCTGAAAAACTAACTTTTGAAGCCGTCATTTTATAGATATCTACTGCGATTTCAACCTCCATTTCTTCAGCACCACGAATACTCGCTTCTTTTATCTGCGGAAGTAATTCTATGCGTTCCTGAAGGTATTCGGCATATTCCTTTAACTGCTGAACGGTGTAATCTCCCGTTAGGTTGATGTTTAGAATAGGTTGTTCTTCGGAAATATTAAGATCGAACACATTGGGTTCTACTTTTGCGCCATTATCTAAAGTAGGCCAGGTAGTTTCGGCTTTTACCATATCTACCTTGTCTTTTACCTTGGTTTTGGCACTTTCTACTTCAACATCTTCTTCAAATTCTACAATTACCAGGGAGTAATCCTGGAAAGTAGAAGAAGAAATCTCTTTTACTCCCGCAACATCATTAAACTCTTCTTCGAGCGGTTCGGTGATGAATTTCTCTACGTCTTCGGCAGAGTTCCCGGGGTTAATTGAGCTAACATAAATTTTGGTTTCCACAACCTCGGGAAAGGTTTCCCTTGGCATATTGTAGTACGACATGAGCCCGCCAATCATAATAATGGCGATAATTACATATACCGTCATTTTATTATTGATGGCCCAGGACGAAAGCTTAAATTCTTTATCTAAATTCATTGCAGCTTAGTTTCTTATTTTAATTTCCTGACCATCTCTAAGGTTTTTTGCACCTTCCACAATCAGGGTTTCACCTGTTTCTAATCCGTTGGTTATTTCTACTTTATTATTATAGGAATATCCTGTTTCTACAATCTTTCTTTTTGCAGTACCAATATTTTCTTCTCCTTCTTTTTCCTGAAGCGTGAATACCACACTTTCTCCTTGCGAATTTTTAAGCAAAGCATTCTCTGGAATTACGATGGCGTTTTCTGCAGTATAATCGTTTAATCTAATGGTTGCGATTTGATTTGGTTTTATCATCCCGTTTTCATTGGGAACTGCAACCTGAATACTGAACGAACGGTTGTTAGGGTTAATAGTGTTTCCAACCCTTCTAATTTCACCTTCAAATTCACGATCCAGGGAACTAATTTCTACAATTACCTCGGTACCTTTTCCCACAGTATTTAGATAATTTTCTGGTACAGCAGCTTCTACATACATATTCTTTAGGCTTACTAAACGGAATAACTGACTTTGTCCAGGGCTTACAACTTCGCCCTGCTCGGTAAGTACTTCGTCTATAATACCGCTAAAAGGTGCTCTTACAATAGTTTTATCCAGCTGTGACTGTAATCTTTTTACTGAATTCTGCATAGATTCGTAATTGGTTTTAGCTTCTAAATACTGCATTTCAGATCCAATATTTTGTTCCCATAAACGCTTCTGGCGTTCAAAAGTGGTTTTGGCTAAAGTTGCCTGGGTTTCCAATTGAGCCAATTCGCTTGAAAGTCCGCCGTCATCAATTTTAGCAAGTACCTGTCCCTTATTTACCTGTTGGCCTTCTTCTACCCGAAGATCTTGCAGAATTCCTGAAAATTCAGAATAAATTACAATGTTCTCATCGGTAGCTACATCTCCCTGTACTTCGGCGTAATGCTTAAATAAAGTATCGCTAATTTGTTGAATTTCTACCAGGTCTAAACGCCGGGTTTTATCTAAACGGTCTATAGCCTGATCCAGTTTGTCTAACTTTTGAGTAAGATCACTTTGTTGCTGACTTAATTCAGATTTCTTGGCTCTAATTTCAGCAAGATCTTCATTTTCTATAATTTCTTCTACAGATTTTCCTTTCTCATTGCTTCCGCAGGAAAGCAATAGAAGTGGAATACTTAATAAAACAGCTAACTTTTTCATTCTTAATATTTGATGGGTATATTTAATCTTCATTGTTATATTTTCTGGTATCCAATAGATTTTCTAATTCTACCTTGGCAGTTATTACATCCAGCATGGATTGCAAAAAGTCTTGCTGCGCCTGGTAAAGTTGGCGTTGTGCTTCGCTAAGCTCAAAACTGCTGGCAATTCCTTCAAAAAATTTAATTTGATTTTTATTTTCTATCCTTTCGGCCAATTCAAGGTTTTTCTTTTGGGCCTGGTAGTTCTCAAGGCTAAATTCGTAATCACTTTTAGCTGAATTTATTTGGCGTTTTACTTCATTTTCAGTTTGTTCCAGTTCTACCATTGCCTGTTCATAGGCAATTTGTTTTTGCTGAGTTCTGGAGTTTCGCATACCGCTGCTAAAAATGGGAATATTTAAACTCACCCCTAAAATAGATTGGCCAAAATATTCCTGGTCCTCATCAAAAAAGGTAAACTCCTGGCTAAAGCCCTGAACTCCATAATTTAGAAATCCGCTTAAAGAAGGCAGCGCTTTAGATTTTTCTAATTTCACTTCTATTTCCCGGGAATCGGCAGTATTGGCGGCAATACGATAATCTATATTTTCTTCTACCGGAATTTCTTCCTGTAAAAGTTCCAAATCAAAATATTGCATTGCTAAAGTGTCTAATTCTTCGGTTAGATTCACAGGTATTTCTACCGGAATCCCGAGTGTTAGATTAAACATTTCGTAAGCGATGTCTCGCATCCGTTTACTTCTGCTTAAGTTATTTTTTAAATTAAGCAATGTGATTTCCAGCTGTTCTACATCTTCCTGTTCGGCGAGCCCATTTTTATAGATCTCGTTGGTTTCATCGTAATTCTTCTGAACGTTTTCCACGTTTTTTTGAAGAATAGCTACGTTTTCTTCCGCCAGTAAAACATTTCCGTAGGCATTAATTACTGCTTTCTTTATTTCGAGATCGGTTTTTGTTTTCGCATTTTCAGAAATTTGAAGCAAAGTTTTGGCCGATTGAATTCCTACAATATAAGAACCGTCAAAAATTAACTGGTTCCAGGTGGCAGTGGCGTTTACGTTGTGCTTTGTGCCAAAAGTAACGGGGATAAATTCGCCGCGTTCTCCTCCTGCAATTTCGGCGGGAAGTAATTGTACGGGTAGTTTTAAATTGTTTTGGTAATCGCCGGTGGCACTTACCTGGGGTAATCCCTGGGCAATAATTTCCCATTTTTGCTTCAGGGCAATTTCAACATCTTTTTGCGCGTTTATTGAAGAATAATTATTCTCCAGGCCAAACTGTATAGCTTCTTCCAGTGAAAAACTGTAATCTTCCGGAGTTTCCTGAGCTATGCTGCTTAGCGAAATCAGTAAAATTAGCAGGTATCTAAATTTCATTTTTTTGCTTATTAGTTTTAATTAATTCTTCCAGGGTATTTAAACCTTTCTGTGTGCAAATGGAGTTGAGGTGGTATCTTAAAAAATAGTCCATCAATTTTGCATTGCTGTATTCGTCTTCTGGGAAGAGGTTTTTATCTTTTATACCCAGCATTCCCACAAAGTAAATTCTGCTTACAAAAGATATAGGAATGTCGCCCTTGTAATGACCGGTAGTAATGCCTCGTTCCAGGTTGTCTATTACAATACGCTGTACAATTTCAAATTGTTTGTCCCTTAGCGGATAATAGACCTCGGGATAATACTTTTTTAGCTGAAATTGAGGGGAACTCTTTTCATTTTTCAGCATTTGCATGGCATACTTTTTCATCTCGTAAGATTCTACAATAGGATTTAATTTTTTAGCGCTAAGAATGCTAATTCCCTGCTCAATTTCTTTAATTAAATACTCTACTGTAGCCTTCACTAACTTGGTTTTTGTGCTAAAATGTGCATAAATGGTTTTCTTTGAGATAGCCATTTGTTGCGCAATGTCATCCATCGTTACACTTTTAAAACCGAGTCTTAGAAAGAGGTCTGCTGCATTTTTTAAAATATCTTCTTTCACTTTTTCTGTAATTTCGTGCAAAACTAAAGCAAGGAAACTTAAAAAACAACAAAAGTTTCCTTAGTTTTTAGTAATTTAACTTCTCTTATAGAATTTGAAGTACGCTCAATTATGTATTTTAGCCGGAAAATTTTTTTGGTATGAAGTCTGTTGCTGAATATAGAGAAGCTTTCCAGGAGTATTTAGATCTTAAAATGCAGGTAAGAAAGCCTGAAAATCTTTACGAACCTATGAAGTATATTCTGGGTTTGGGGGGTAAACGCTTAAGGCCTGTTTTGGTACTTATGGCCACCGATATTTTTGAGGCAGACTATAGAAAGGCATTAGATGCCGCACTTGCCATAGAGGTTTTTCATAATTTCTCTTTGGTTCATGATGATATTATGGACGATGCGCCTTTAAGACGTGGCCAGGAAACTGTTCACGAACGCTGGGATATAAATACCGGAATTCTTTCTGGCGATGCCATGCTTATAAATGCGTATCAGCTTTTTGAAAATTATGAAGGCGAAACTTTTAAAGAATTAGCGCGTTTATTTACCAAAACAGCTATTCAGGTTTGTGAAGGCCAGCAATATGACATAGATTTTGAAACCCGGGATGATGTTGCCATAGAGGATTATATAAGAATGATAGAATTTAAAACCGCGGTTCTGGTTGGGGCTTCCTTGCAAATGGGAGCCATAGTGGCCGGCACTTCTACGCAATGTAAAGAAGCGGTTTACGAATTTGGACGCTTGTTGGGAATTGCATTTCAGCTTCAGGACGATTATTTAGATGCTTTTGGAGATCCAGAGACATTTGGAAAACAACCCGGTGGTGATATTATTGAAAACAAGAAAACCTTCCTTTATTTAACAGCTCTGGAAACTTCCGGAGCAAGTGAAGCCCAGCAGTTGGAGCATTTATACACGATTAATCCGGCAGAAACTTCAGGAAAAATAGAAGCGGTTAAAAATCTTTTTGAAAGTAGTGGCGCTGCAGAATTAACGCGGCAGGAAATAGAAAAATATACCAATAAAGCTTTTGATGTTTTAGATAAAATTGAAATTGCTGAAGAGAAAAAAATTCCGTTAAGACAATTCGGGGAAATGCTTATGAATCGTAAGGTCTAATTTACGGCAAAATCCCGATTGAGAGATTCTTAATTTTTAGGCGGTTACACCTAATATATTTGCAAACAATAAACAATTTTGGGGACATCCTGAAGTTTCTACTATGTTAAACTTCTTATAATTCATAAGATAAATATATAGTTTGCTACCCCCTGTTTTTGCTAAAAATTGTATTTTTGCTGTGTTTTACACTCAAAAGAAACATTAGTTTCAAATTATGGATAGATTTTCATTTTTAAATGCTGCACATACGGCATATTTCGCCGAACTTTACGATCAATATCTTCAGTACCCCGATAGTGTAGAGCCCAGTTGGAGGGCTTTTTTTCAAGGTTTTGACTTTGGAATGCAACAAAACGGAGTTTCTGCGGAAACTATGGAAGAAGCTCCAGTAGATTTCCAGGAAGGAGAAATTCCCGAACACGTTACAAAAGAATTTAAGGTAATTAGACTTATAGATGGTTACCGAACCCGCGGCCATTTGTTTACCAAAACAAACCCGGTAAGAGAGCGCCGCAAATATCGCCCAACCTTAGGTATTGAGAATTTTGGCCTGGAAGAAAGCGATTTGGATACTAAATTTAATGCCGGGGAGATGCTTGGCATCGGGCCCAGCACGCTTCGGGATATAATAAAACATCTTGAAAAAGTTTATTGTGAATCTATCGGGATAGAATATATGTTTATTCGGAAACCTGAAGAAATTCAATGGATTCAGGATAAGCTGAATAAGAATGAGAATCATCCTAACTTTAGTGATGAGGAAAAAAAGAAAATCCTGAAGAAGTTAAATCAGGCCGTTTCCTTTGAATCATTTTTACATAGAAAATATGTAGGTCAAAAACGTTTCTCGCTAGAAGGTGGAGAAAGTTTAATCCCGGCCTTAGATGCGCTTATTGAAAAAGCAGCAGATTATGGGGTAAAAGATTTTGTAATGGGTATGGCCCACCGTGGGCGTTTAAATACCCTTACTAATATATTCGGAAAAAGCGCTAAAGATATTTTTAGCGAATTTGACGGAAAAGATTATGAGCAGGATATTTTTGATGGAGACGTAAAATATCACCTGGGCTGGACTTCCTGTAGACTTACAGATAATGGAAAAGGAATAAACATAAATATAGCGCCAAACCCTTCGCATCTAGAAGCGGTAGGACCTGTTGTAGAAGGTATTACAAGAGCCAAGCAAGACAGGCATTATGGTGGTGATAATATGAAAGTGCTTCCTATACTTGTGCATGGTGATGCCGCTATTGCAGGGCAGGGAGTTGTTTATGAACTTGTGCAAATGGCTAAGCTGGAAGGTTATCAAACCGGCGGAACCATTCATATTGTTGTAAATAACCAAATTGGATTTACCACAAACTACCTTGATGCGCGATCGTCAACCTATTGTACCGATGTTGGGAAAGTAACGCTTTCTCCAGTATTGCACGTTAATGCTGATGATGCTGAAGCTGTAGTTCATGCGATTTTATTTGCTTTAGATTTTAGAATGAAGTTTAAGCGTGATGTATTTATAGATTTATTAGGTTATAGAAAATACGGGCATAATGAAGGTGATGAACCTAAATTTACCCAGCCTAAATTATATAAAGCCATCGCAAAACATAAAAATGCGATGGATATTTATGCCGAAAAACTTAAATCGGCAAATATTATAGACGACGATTACCTTAAAAAGCTTGAAGAAGAGTATAAGGCAGATCTTGAAGAGAATTTAGAAGATTCCAGGAAAGAAGAAACCACCAAGATCACTCCTTTTATGTACGATGAGTGGGAAGGTTTTGATAATGTGCGTGAAGAGGAAATGATGAAGGAGTTTGATACCACCTACAAGATAAAAGATCTTGATAAAGTGGCTGAGGCGATCTCTAAATTACCCGAGGATAAGAAGTTTATGCGTAAGGTGAAAAAGATTATAGACCTGCGTAATCAACTTTATTTTGAAGATAATAAGCTGGATTGGGCTATGGCCGAGCATCTCGCTTATGGTTCTTTAATGAAAGAAGGGTATAATATTAGAATTAGCGGTCAGGATAGTGAAAGAGGTACATTCTCTCACCGTCACGCTATTGTAAAAGTAGAAGATAGTGAAGAAGAAATTATTCTTCATAATAATATAGAGGGCAGAGATGGCGATTTCTTTGTGTATAACTCCCCGCTTTCAGAATACGGCGTAATGGGGTTTGATTATGGCTATGCTATGGCAAGTCCTAAAACCCTGGTTATTTGGGAAGCCCAGTTTGGAGATTTCGTAAATGGTGCGCAAATAATGATAGATCAGTATATTTCTGCTGCAGAAGATAAGTGGAAATTACAAAACGGATTGGTGCTTTTCTTACCTCACGGTTACGAAGGCCAGGGTGCAGAACACTCTTCAGCCAGAATGGAGCGTTTTCTGCAACTTTGTGCAAAAGATAATATGTATGTGGCAGATGTTACTACACCGGCCAATATGTTCCATATCTTGCGTAGGCAGATGAAAGCAGGTTTTAGAAAACCATTGGTTATTTTTACTCCAAAAAGTTTGCTAAGACACTCTAAAGTAATTTCAACTAAAGAAGATTTTGCAGAGGGAAGTTTTCAGCCTGTATTAGACGATCCAAAAGCGAAAGTTAAAGACGTAAAATCTTTAGTTTTCTGTACCGGTAAATTTTATTACGATTTATTGGAATATAAAGAAGAAAACGATCGTGACGATGTAGCCTTAGTACGTGTGGAGCAATTATTCCCGCTGCCTATTGAAAAAATGAAAGAAGCGATCAAGAAATACAAAAATGCAGATGATGTAGTATGGGCCCAGGAAGAACCAAGAAATATGGGGGCTTACGGGCATATGTTATTGCATTTTGATGAAGCTAAAAACTTTAGGGTTTGCAGTAGAAAATTTTATGGTTCTCCGGCTGCTGGAAGTTCTGTAAGATTTAAAAAGCGTCACGATAAAGTGATTGCAAGTGTTTTTGACAAAAATTTAGAAGAATAAATTAATATAGAATTTAAGGTTTTCGCTTTCGCGGAAATAACAATAAAAAATAAAAACAAAGATCATGGCCTTAGAAATGAAAGTTCCTTCTCCGGGAGAATCTATAACCGAAGTTGAAATAGCCGAATGGTTAGTTGAAGACGGCGACTACGTAGAAAAAGATCAGCCAATTGCAGAAGTAGATAGCGATAAAGCTACACTGGAACTTCCGGCTGAAGCCAGCGGTATTATCACGCTCAAAGCCGAGGAAGGTGATGCTGTGGCTGTAGGAGAAGTGGTGTGTCTAATCGATACCGAAGCTGAAAAGCCTGGTGGAGGTGATGATAAAAAGGAATCTAAAGAAGATAAAGAAGAGTCTAAAGATGATTCTTCAGATAAAAAGGAAAAAGAAGATAAGGATAAGGCCGAGGCTAAAACCCAGGAACCTTCTAAATCTTCAACACCTTCTCAAAAACAGGATTCTCATGCAAAAGGTAGTCCGTCTCCTGCTGCTAAAAAAATCCTTGACGAAAAAGGCGTTGATGCTAAGGATGTAGAAGGAAGTGGAAAAGATGGCCGAATAACTAAAGAAGATGCTGTACAGGCAAAAGCTTCTATGGGAAGCCCGGGTAAAGGAAAACGCGGGGAGTCTAAGAAGAAAATGTCTATGTTGCGTAGAAAAGTAGCTTCTCGATTGGTTTCAGTTAAAAATGATACCGCGATGCTTACTACTTTTAACGAAGTAGATATGCAGCCTATCTTCAACTTAAGAAAGAAATACAAAGAGGAATTTAAAGATAAGCACGGCGTAAGTCTTGGCTTTATGTCTTTCTTTACATTGGCCGTGGTTCGTGCGCTAGATCAATATCCAGGTGTGAATTCTATGATAGATGGCGATCACCAGGTAAGTTTTGATTATAAAGATATTAGTATAGCGGTTTCTGGTCCAAAAGGTTTAATGGTGCCGGTAATAAGAAATGCTGAAAATCTTAGTTTTAGAGGAGTAGAAGATGAGGTAAAACGTTTAGCTACTAAAGCCCGTGACGGGAAAATTACCGTAGATGAAATGACCGGTGGTACTTTTACTATTACAAATGGTGGAGTATTTGGTTCTATGCTTTCTACTCCAATTATTAATCCGCCGCAAAGTGCAATTTTAGGAATGCACAATATTGTAGAACGTCCTGTGGCTATAGATGGTCACGTAGAAATTCGTCCTATTATGTATGTAGCCCTTTCTTACGATCATAGAATAATTGATGGAAAAGAATCTGTAGGTTTCCTTGTAGCAATTAAAGAAGCTATAGAAAACCCTGAAGAATTATTGATGGATAACGATGTAAAAAGAGCCCTGGAGCTTTAAGCATTAGAATACATATAAAACAAAAAAGGCAGCCACACGGCTGCCTTTTCAATTTTTAAATAATAAATTAAAACAAAAATAAATTTAAGATGTTTAAAAATAAAACGCATACCACGAAGATGCTTAATATAATATAAAGGAGTTGGTCGCGAAGTTTATTTTTAGACACTACAGGCATTGCTAACATTAATTTAATCAAACTTAGCTAACAGGCGTTCGCGAATCAAGGGGATAATTCCCCTTTATAAAATTCTATTTTAAATAAAGAGAAGGTGTTTTATAGTCTATTACAGCCTTCCCTTTCTTTAAAATATCGGCACCAATAATACCGTGAACTTTTTCGGCTTCGTGATTAATAAGAGCTTCGTTAACATGCCTTAAATCAAATAGCACCAGGTCTACTTTTTTCTTTTTCCAACCTTTTATTTCAATTCGGTTTTTTTGGGCAATTTGTGTGAGCATATTGGTGGCACCTGCACCCGCAGCTTTAATATCACTATCTTCGGCAAGAAGTTTAAAATGTTCTACCGCTTCCAGGCCTACACAAGTGCTGGAAGCTCCTGTATCCAGGATAAAGTTTCCTTCAATATTATTAATTTTGGCTACCAATTCCAGGTGTTGGGTTTTGGTGTATTTCAGTTTTATGCGTTTAAAACCTTTTTCTTTTAGGAATTTTTTTAAAGATGACATTCTTTATGTTTTTCGCAAAGATAGGTCTTCAAAATAAATTATTTTTGCTTTTATGATTTTAACCGATACGCACATACATCTTTATAGCGAAGATTACGAAAAAGACCGTGACGAACTTATAGAAAACGCCTTTCAGCAAAATATTGAACGGTTTTTTCTTCCGGCCATAGATTCTGAAACTACCGAGGCTATGTACGAGTTGGAAGCCAGGTATCCAGAAAATGTTTTTTTAATGATGGGCTTGCATCCAACCCACGTGCAGGAGAATTATGAAGAGGAATTAATACATGTAGAAGAGCAGTTTGAAAGAAGAAGGTTTTATGCCGTAGGTGAGATAGGGATAGATTTGCATTGGGATAAAAGTACACTGGCAATTCAACAGGAAGCTTTTAGAAGACAAATAAAACTCGCTAAAAAATACAAGCTTCCCATAGTAATTCACTGTAGGAAGGCTTTTGATGAGATTTTTGATATTTTAGAAGAAGAAAAAAGCGACGATCTTTTTGGGATTTTTCATTGTTTTACCGGAAACCTGGAGCAGGCGAAACGCGCTCTTTCTTATAACCTGAAACTCGGAATTGGCGGGGTAGTTACCTTTAAAAATGGAAAAATAGATAAATTTCTGAATGAAATTCCACTTAAAGAAATCGTTTTGGAGACCGATGGGCCGTATTTGTCCCCAACGCCTTTCCGTGGAAGGCGTAACGAACCTGAATATCTTATAAAAGTAGCAGAAAAACTTGCTGAAATATATGAAAAACCACTAGCCGAAATTGCTGAAATAACTACTCAGAATTCAAAAGATATATTTGGGATATAAAGGAGGTTAAAATTAAAATTTGTTCATTTGCCTAGCTAACACAATTTTGCGTGAAAGAATTTGAAGACATAAGGTTTTACAACGAGAATGAGGTGCAACCTGCCTTGCAGGAGCACATGAGACATCCCATGTTTAAAACACTGTTGCAGTTTACGTTTCCTGAGAAAAGTTCAGGGGAAATTGCTGCAATTATAGGAGAATGCCATTCTATTAGGGATTTTCAAACTAAAGTAATTTATAATTCGGTATTAAAAGTTATTGAAAAAAGTACGGAAGGACTTACTTACAATGGTTTTGAAAAATTAGACAGCGATCAACCTTATTTTTATATATCCAATCATCGCGACATTATTCTGGATACTTCCTTGCTGAATACTTCTTTGTATGAGCAGGATCTTATTATGACGGCTTCAGCTATTGGAGATAATCTGGTACAAAAGCCTTTTCTCATGGCCCTATCCCGCTTAAACAGGAATTTCCTGGTAAAACGCGGACTTAGCCCCAGGGAAATGCTTAAAAGTTCCATGGTACTTTCAGAATATATAAAGCAGTTGCTCCTGGAAGAAGGTAGATCGGTTTGGATGGCGCAGCGAGAGGGTAGAACCAAAGATGGCAGCGATTACACTCAACAAGGAGTATTAAAAATGCTTGCTATGGCTAAAGGCAAAAAAAGCCTGGCCGAGTATTTTGCCGAACTAAAAATTGTTCCGGTAGCGATTTCTTATGAATTTGATCCTACCGATATTTTAAAAATGCCCGAACTTCTTGCCAAACGAATGAAAGAAGAATATGTAAAATCGGCTAACGAAGATTTTAATTCTATTATGCAAGGTGCTCTTGGCAACAAAGGGCGTATTCATATAAGTGCTGGAAAAGTGCTTGGTAAAGAAGTTTTTGAAAAGATTGAAAATGAACATTCTTCTTTAAATGCACAGCTTAAAGCCGTGGCATCTAAAGTAGATGAACATATCTATAAAAATTACAAATTGTGGCCGGCAAATTATATTGCTTTCGATTTGTTGAAGAATTCAGGAACTTACGCTGAAAAATATTCAGATAAAGAAAAAAGGCAGTTTGAGCGCCGACTTAGCCGAAGGGTAGATGTAAAAAATTCCCTGGAACTAAACAGTTATTTATTAATGTATGCAAATCCTGTAATAAATAAAGAAGCGCTATATGAAGAAAAGAGCTAAAATCTTACTTATTTATACCGGGGGGACCATTGGTATGATTAAGGATTATGATTCTGGAGCCCTTAAAGCCTTTAATTTTGATGAATTACTACAAAATATTCCAGAGCTTAAAATTCTGGAGCACGAAATAGACACCCTAAGTTTTGACGATCCTATAGATTCCTCTAATATGAATGTGGAATGCTGGGTGAAAGTTGCCAATACAATTAATGAAAACTTTGAAACCTACGATGGTTTTGTGGTATTGCATGGCAGCGATACTATGTCTTACACAGCATCCGCGCTTAGTTTTATGTTTGAGAATTTAACTAAACCCATTATTTTTACCGGGTCACAATTACCTATTGGAGATTTAAGAACAGACGCTAAAGAAAATCTTATTACCAGTATTCAAATTGCCGGTTTACAGAAGAATGGAAAACCGGTTATTTCTGAAGTTGGGCTTTATTTTGAATATAAATTATATCGCGCCAATAGAACTACAAAGATTAATGCCGAACATTTTCAGGCTTTTGCTTCGTTAAATCATCATCCCTTAGCTGAATCTGGTGTATATCTTTCTGTTAATTACAATGCTTTATGGCGTCCAAATCGCCGACAAAAAACAAAATTGCACACAGGATTTAATAATGAAGTGCTTATTTTAAAGATTTTTCCGGGGATAAATGCAAAAACCGTAGAATATATGTTGTCAAAACCCGGTCTAAAAGGAGTGGTTTTGGAAACTTACGGAAGCGGAAATGCCCCCAGTGATGAGTGGTTTCTGGATATTCTAAAAAGAAAAATTTCTGAAGGATTATTCGTAGTAAATGTTACCCAATGTATTGGAGGAAGCGTAGTTATGGGTCAGTACGAAACCAGTGTTCAACTTAAAAAAATAGGGGTGGTATCTGGCAAAGATATTAGTACTGAAGCTGCGGTTGCAAAATTAATGTATCTTTTAGGAAAAGAATTGTCTCCTAAAGTGTTTAAAACTATCTTTGAAACTTCTCTTAGAGGGGAAATGTCATAAAATTAACGGCAGATGCTTGACGAAGTATATTTTTTTTCGTTATTTGGCGCACCGTTTAGAAAACGTTAAGAAAGAGAGGTGGCCGAGTGGTCGAAGGCGCACGCCTGGAAAGTGTGTATACGCCACAAGCGTATCGAGGGTTCGAATCCCTTCCTCTCTGCAATAATTATTATATTTTTATTAAAAATTTATTTTTATATCTTTAACCCTTTAACTAATTAAATTAAGACAAACAGTAATGAAAAGATTATTTTCTATTTTGGTAATCGCCGCGGTGATGGTACTTGGAGCCGGAAACCTTAATGCGGCCAATAATGTTAACACATTACCTGGTACAATTGTAAACTTTGTACAAGATGAAGAGGCTGCAGCTGCCGCAGATGAGGCAGAGGAAGAAACTCTTGGTTTTCATCAGGAACTTAAAAAACGATTTATAGAAGGTGGTCCTGCATTTATGGGGATTGTTCTTTTATGTTTAATTCTTGGTTTGGCTGTTGCCATAGAGAGAATTATCTTTTTAAACCTTTCTACAACTAACACCAAAAAATTGGCTAGAGATGTAGAAGACGCTTTAAATAGTGGTGGTGTAGAGTCTGCTAAGGAAGTTTGTAGAAATACAAAAGGACCTGTTGCTTCTATCTACTATCAGGGTCTTGACCGTGCAGACGAAAGTATTGACGCGGCAGAAAAAGCTGTTGTAGCTTACGGTGGAGTACAAATGGGACAGTTAGAGAAAAACGTTTCCTGGTTGTCTTTATTTATCGCTATTGCTCCTATGCTTGGTTTCATGGGTACTGTAATTGGTATGATTACCGCCTTCGATAGAATTGAAGCTGCTGGTGATATGCAACCATCTCTTGTTGCCGGAGGTATTAAAGTGGCACTTCTTACAACCGTATTTGGTTTGATCGTGGCTATTATTCTTCAAATATTTTATAACTATATTATCGCTAAAATAGATAGTATTGTAAACGATATGGAAGATGCATCTATCACTCTTATCGATATGTTGGTAGCTTACAAAAACAAAAAAAGAATCTAAGACCAGATTAAATTATGACTTTACATAAAATATTAAAATATGTATCTATCGTATTAGGCGTTGTAGGTCTTATCCTTTTGGGAAGGATCCTTGCCGAAGACGGTGATGCTATAGAGGCCTCGGCCGATTTACAGAATAGTCTGCTTACACCAATAATGTATTTGTCTTATTTCGTGTTACTGGTTGTTCTTGTATTGGTTGCAATCTTTGTGATAAAAGGTCTGTTTAAAGGAAATATTAAAAACACACTTATCGCTGTTGGTGCATTTATTGCAGTTATTGTAATTGCATACCTTGTAACCGATGGAACTCAAATGACGCTTAAAGATGGAGATATACTCTCTGCTAATGCGGCACATTGGATAAGTGCAGGTTTAGTAACATTCTATATCCTTGCTGGAATTGCAATTTTAGCAATGGTTATTTCAGGAGTTAAAAAATTAACTAAATAAGAATATGGCAAGAAGAGAAGCACCAGAGGTTAATGCCGGTTCTATGGCCGATATTGCTTTCTTGCTACTAATCTTCTTTCTGGTAACAACAACCATTGAGACAGATAGCGGGATTAGCAGGAAGTTGCCGGAATGGCAGCCTGAAGAACAGGATCCGCCGGTAATTAAAGAACGAAACATCTTCCAGGTACTGGTTAATGCAAATAACCAATTACTGGTAGAAGATGAGGAGATGGAGATTGAGGAATTAAGACAGGCAGCTGTAGAATTTCTTGACAATGGAGGAGGAACAGGCGAAGAGGCTTGTGACTTCTGCCAGGGAGCCGGAGACCCAGCTTCTTCTGTTAACCCAACGAAAGCTATTATTTCTTTGGTAAATAACAGGGGAACCGAGTATGGAACTTATATCGCGGTACAAAACGAACTTGTAGCGGCTTATAACCAACTTAGAGATAGGGAAGCCGAACGTTTATTTGGTACTAGCTTTACAGCAATGGAAGCCAGGTATAACGACTCACGTACAAGCGAAGGTGATAAAGAAACTTTGAAGGAGAGAATTGAACTTATTAAAGATATGATCCCTCAAAAGCTTTCTGAAGCCGAGCCTACGAGTTAATAACCTTAATATAAAACTTAAATTTAAGACTTAATTATGTCTAAATTCAAAAAGAAAAAGAGCGAAGGGCAACCAGCCATTAGTACAGCATCCTTACCAGATATTGTATTTATGTTACTGTTCTTCTTTATGGTTGTTACCGTGATGCGTCAGAATACGTTAATGGTTGAAAATAAACTTCCATTTGCTGATCAGGTTGAAAAACTGGATAAGAAGGATCTTGTAATGTACATTTACGCCGGTAAACCCAGCCCACGCTACCAGGAAAGATTTGGTAGTGAGGCAAGGATTCAGTTAAATGATAAGTTTGCCAGTGTTGGCGAAGTACAACAATTCATTTTTGCTGAAAGGGAAACTAAACGTGAAGAGTTAATACCATATCTTACAACTGCCCTTAAGGTAGATGAAGAAACAAATATGGGATTGGTTTCAGATATCAAACAAGAATTGAGAAAAGCTGAAGCTCTTAAAATTAACTATACCACTAAAGAAGGTGACGCACTGCAAAATATGCAATAATTACCAATAGGTATTTTTTCAAAACTGTATAAACATCCTGTCAAAATATAATATTTGGCAGGATGTTTTTTTATCTTTAAACTCAATATAGCCGTGGTTTAAAATGAATAGAATATACTACCTTGTTTTCTTCTTTATATTTTTTTCTACGCCGTTATTGGCCCAAACCGAAGAAGAAATTAGATTAAAAAGCATCCCAGACTCCGTTCCGGTGGTAATAGATAGTTTGTACCGGGAAGATCAGTTTTACATTGGGCTAACCTTTAATTTAATAAGCAACAAACCTGAAGCTATATCCCAATCTGGATTTTCCGGAGGGATTCACACCGGATTTACAAGAGATTTCCCCATAAATAAACGTCGAAATATCGCTATTGCAGCCGGTTTAGGCTGGTCTTTGAATAGCTATAGTCACAATTTGTTTATAGGGGAAGATGATAACGGAGAAACCATCTTTAGAAGCTTAACACGAGACATTGATTATAGTACAAATCGCTTTACTGCACAATTAATTGAAGCTCCCCTGGAGTTTCGCTGGCGTACTTCCACTCCAGAAACTTATAAATTTTGGAGAATTTATACCGGATTAAAATTCGGTTATATCTATCATTTTAGGAGTAATTTTGTACAACCAGATAATCAGGTGGTTCAAACTGATGTGCCAGAGTTAGATCGTTTCCGGCTGGGGGCAACCTTTACTTTTGGCTATAATACTTTCAATTTTCATGTTTATTACAGCCTAAATTCCCTTTTTCCTGAAGCTCGTTTAAATGAAGAGACTATAGATATTTCGGTCTTTAGGGTTGGACTTATGTTCTATATTCTATAACCAGAAATATAAAACCAAAGACTGCGGAATTACCCCACAAAATAAACCAAGTAAAAGTTCATTATAGGTGTGTGCTTTGTAATAAAGCCTTGAGGAAGCAGTAATACCCAGCGCGAGAATTAAAAAACTAATGGTGTAGGTTAAGTTTAATTGAAAGTTGAGGCTTACACCTATTAAGAATATTATAAGCCCGCTAAGCGCCATTATATGTAAACTTGCTTTTAACCGGAACAATACTAGAGTAAAGGCCAGTAAAGTGGAAAAAAGAATACCTACAAAAAAATAATATAATGCGGCATAATTATAAGCATTCAAAATCTGGTTGAGCACCATGGTGATTAAAATGGCAAAGAAAAGCAAAGGCCATCTACGCTCGCGTACATCTTCTAAAAAGATTGATTGAGCCTTTCCCAGGTTTTTAAGCAAAAAGTAAAATACAACGGGAATAAATACGGTTAAAATTGCAATGGCAAGAAGTTTTGCCTGCATTACACCCGGCGGGAAAAATCTCGGTGTAAATAAAAAATAAAGTAAACTCCCTGCTAGCGGTATCCAAAGCGGATGAAATATAAAGGAGGCGCTTTTTAAAAGGAATTTCATTAAATTTCTTTTCGCAATCTTGCAACCGAAATATCTAATTGTTCCCTGTATTTTGCTACGGTTCGCCTGGCAATTGGATACCCTTTATCTTTTAAAACCTTAGCGAGCTTCTCATCGGTAAGCGGTTTTCGCTTGTCTTCTTCTTCAATAGACATCTCCAGGATCTTTTTAATCTCCCGGGTAGAAACATCTTCTCCCTGGTCGTTTTTCATAGATTCAGAGAAGAATTCTTTTATGAGCTTTGTTCCGTAGGGAGTGTCTACATATTTACTGTTGGCTACACGTGAAACGGTAGAAACATCCATTTCAATCTCATCGGCGATATCTTTTAAAATCATTGGACGTAGATTTCGTTCGTCGCCGGTAAGAAAATATTCTTTTTGATAGTTCATAATAGAACTCATCGTTACCATTAAGGTTTGCTGTCTTTGTTTTATAGCTTCAATAAACCACTTTGCAGCATCGAGTTTTTGTTTTATAAACATCACCGCATCTTTCTGCGCTTTTGTTTTTTCTTTAGATTCCTTGTAACCCTTCAGCATATCGCTATAATCACGAGAGACGTGCATTTGTGGTGCATTTCTTCCGTTAAGACTTAATTCTAAATCTCCATCTACAATTTTAATGGTAAAATCTGGAATTACGTGTTCTACCATTCGGGTGTTTCCTGAATAAGAACCGCCGGGTTTTGGATTTAAGTGTTCAATAACATCTATGGCTTCCCTTAATTCATCTTCAGAAATATCGTGTCTTGAAAGAATTTTGGTGTAATGTTTTTTACTGAATTGATCAAAAGATCTTTCCAGTATGTCTTCAGCCATTTCTACGCCTTTTGTCGGCTCTTTGCGTCTTAATTGAATAAGTAGGCATTCCTGAAGCGATCTGGCACCTACGCCGGCTGGATCAAGTTCCTGCACCTTTTTCAGCACTTTCTCTACCGAAGCTTCATCTGTATAAATATTCTGGGTAAAAGCCAGGTCGTCTACCACGTCCTGTAGTTCTCTTCTCAAATAACCACTTTCATCTACGCTACCTACTAAAAAAGCGGCAATTTGTTCTTCGGTTTCATCAAACCTAAGCGTACTTAATTGCGTGGTTAAATATTGTGTAAACGAAGTTCCAGAAGCGTAAGGCACGCTTTTCTCGTCATCGTCTGCACTGTAATTATTGGCTTGCAGCCTGTAACTTGGTACTTCATCGTCGCTTAAATATTCATCAACATCAATTTCAGCTTCTATAGATTCGGTTCCTTCATCTTCTCGCTCTCTATCACTATAATCGTCTTCATATTCCTCATACTCATCCTTGGTTTCCACCTTACCATCTTCCAAAGCCGGATTTTCTTCCAGTTCCTGTTTTATACGCTGCTCAAAAGCCTGCGTAGGAAGTTGTATAAGCTTCATCAGCTGGATTTGCTGGGGGGAAAGCTTTTGGGATAATTTGAGATTTAATTGCTGTTTAAGCATATATTTATTTTCCTTTACTCACCTGCGGGTGAGATTTATTCTATTTTAACGCAAGGTCAAAACAATTGTTGTTTACTACAAAAATAAGCAAAACAATGCGACACAGCCTTTGGCATAGTAAATGATTGTGGTAAAATTTTGTTAAGTATTCTTAGAGAAACTCTTAATTTCTCTGAATTTCTTCGGAAGCGGAAGTTCTAAATTCAAATTATTTTTATTCACAGGATGTATAAATTCAAGCCCGGTGGCTGCTAGAAATAAGCCACCTTTTTTTATGATTTTTGAAGGTTTACCATAAAGTTTATCGCCCACAATTGGATTTCTATGTTTTGCAAGATGAATTCTTATTTGGTGGGTTCTACCGGTTTTAGGAAAAGCTTTAACCAGGCTAAAATCTTCGTTTTTAAGCTGAAAATGTTCTAGAACCTCAATGTGGGTTTCCGCATCTTTTTCTTCAATTTTATCGTTTAAAATAACTGAAGCAGAAAGACTTCCAAAGACAAGCGCAACATAACTTTTTTGAATCTTTTTTTCTTCAAATAACCTGTTTAAATCTACCTGCACCGCTTTGTTTTTAGCAATAAGCAATAAACCCGAAGTTGGATTGTCTAAACGGTGAACGGGTAGGGGAGCCGGTAGTGCATCTTTGGCTTTAGATTCATTTAAATTAAAACCTAAAGCATTCTCAATAGTTTTAAAGTAATTTCCGCTGGTGGGAATTCCGGCTGGTTTATGAATAACCGCCAGGTAATCATCTTCAAAAATCACTTCCAGTTTTAAAGTGAATACTTTTCTTACTGGATTTTCGGATTCAAGCAATTCCAGTTTTTGACCTTCTTTAATCCAGTCTGAAGTTTTTGCGGGTTGCCTGTCTAAAAGGATAAGTTCTTTTTTTAAAGCCTTCTTAAGCGAGCTTTTGGTGGGAAGGGAAGCAAAGATAGAAACCGCATATTCTTGTAACCTGATTTTTTCAGTTATTACGGGAACAATATGCGTTTCTCTAATTTTCAATGGTCAGGTGGTTATTATAAACTAAAAGCTTTCGTCAAGCTGAACTTGTTTCAGCTTCTAACATGATGCAAATTTTTAATCAAATTAGATCCTGAAATAAATTCAGGACGGGACATAGACAAGAATAAAAAAACCTCACAAGTTTTGAAAGCCTGTGAGGTTTTTAAAATATCTTAAAACTCAGCGTTACCGGGGAATCTTGGGAATGGAATTACATCCCTGATATTTCCCATTCCGGTTACGAATTGTACCAGTCTCTCAAACCCAAGTCCGAAGCCACTGTGAACACAGGTTCCAAACTTACGAGTATCAAGGTACCACCACAATTCTTTTTCGTCTATATTTAATTCCTTCATTTTATTTTGAAGCACGTCTAAACGCTCTTCCCTTTGTGAACCGCCA
This sequence comes from Salegentibacter agarivorans, assembly GCF_900113135.1. Taxonomy (GTDB): domain Bacteria; phylum Bacteroidota; class Bacteroidia; order Flavobacteriales; family Flavobacteriaceae; genus Salegentibacter; species Salegentibacter agarivorans. Next base: position 23,073 of record NZ_FOOH01000037.1, read on the forward strand.
ACAATTTCTCCAATTCCTGGGAAAAGTATGTCCATTGCTCTTACGGTTTTACCGTCTTCGTTAAGACGCATATAAAAAGCTTTAATATTTGCGGGATAATCGAATAAAATTACCGGGCATTTAAAATGTTTTTCAACTAAAAAACGTTCGTGTTCACTTTGCAGATCGGCGCCCCATTCTTCAATAATATAGTTGAACTTCTTCTTTTTATTGGGCTTTGAATTTTTAAGAATTTCGATAGCTTCAGTATAACTAACTCTCTTAAAGTTGTTATCTATTACAAAATGAAGTTTCTCCAATAATCCCAATCCGCTGCGGTCTGCTTTTGGTTTGGCTTCTTCTTCAGCTTTAAAACGTTTGTCTAAAAACTCAAGGTCGTCCTGGCAATGATCTAAAATATATTTAAGTACATATTTTATAAAATCTTCAGCTAAATCCATATTGCCGTCCAGATCACAAAAAGCAACTTCAGGCTCTATCATCCAGAATTCGGCTAAATGGCGGGAAGTATTAGAATTTTCAGCTCTAAATGTTGGACCAAAAGTATAGATCTGCCCAAGTCCCATCGCGTAGGCTTCACCTTCCAGTTGTCCTGAAACCGTTAAATTAGTCTCTTTTCCGAAGAAATCTTCACGAAAATCTATACTGCCATCTTCATTCTTTGGCGGGTTTTCCATATCTAAAGCGCTAACTCTAAACATTTCGCCGGCACCTTCGGCATCACTTCCCGTAATAATTGGAGTGTTTACATAATGAAAGTTATTTTGCTGAAAATAACTATGCACGGCAAAAGACAGTTTAGATCGCACACGCATAATGGCGCCAAAAGTATTTGTGCGCACACGTAAATGTGCCTGCTCTCTTAGTTTTTCCAGGCTGTGTCGCTTTGGTGAAAGAATGGTAAGTTTTACTTCTTCGGGATTTGCATCGCCAAGAATTTTAAACTCTTTTACCTCAATCTCAACTCGTTGCTGATTTCCCTGGCTTTCAACCAAAGTTCCTTTTACAGAAACGGCAGCACCAACGGTGATTCTTTTAAGCTCGTCCTGGTCAAAATTCTCAAAATCTATTACACATTGCAGGTTGTTAATGGTAGATCCATCGTTTAAGGCAATAAAGCGATTGCTCCTAAAAGAACGAACCCAGCCGTTCACCTCAAATTCCTGTAGAAATTGATTGCTGTCTAATATTTCAGCAATTTTTGCTTGTATCATTTATGTTAGATTTAGAAAAAACAAATATAATTTATCCGTCTCAGCCTGCAAAGCAAGCCGGTTTTTATTAATCACACTAGGAGGTTAATTCCCCAAGCGCTTTGTTGATTATCTTTCTGAATTTTTAGATTCCTCTTTTTCAATTTCGGCTTCGTCTTCGTCGGTTTCAATAATCTTCATTGCGGGTTCTTTCATAACCTCTTTGTTGGCAATATTTTTCTCTAAGGAAAGCAATAAAGAAGGAAGTAATAATAAATTAGCCAGCATTGCGAAAAGTAAGGTTGCCGAAACAAGACCACCCAGGGCTACAGTTCCGCCAAAACTACTAATCATAAATACCGAAAATCCGAAAAACAGCACAATAGAAGTATAAAACATACTAACTCCTGTTTCCCGTAGCGCCGCGTAAACCGATCGTTTAATTCTCCAATTATTAGCTTTTAATTCCTGCCTGTATTTTGCTAAAAAATGAATGGTATCATCTACCGAAATTCCAAAAGCTATACTAAACACCAGGATTGTAGAAGGTTTTATAGGAACACCTAAAAAGCCCATCATTCCTGCAGTTACCAGCAAGGGTAGTAGGTTAGGAACAAGGGAAACAATAATCATTCTGAACGATCTAAACATCCAGGCCATAAATATTGCAATTAATAAAATGGCCAAGGAAAGCGAAATAATAAGATTTTTTACCAGGTAATTGGTTCCTTTTTGGAAGATAAAAGCTTTACCCGTCATTGAAATTTCGTAGCGTTCCTGGGGGAAAATTTTATTAATCTGGGGCCAGAGGTCTTCTTCCAGTTCTTCCATTTTATCGGTTCCCACATCTTTCATATAGGTGGTAATTCTCGCATACCTTCCCGTACTGTCTATATACGAAGTGAGTAGGTTTTCATTTGAAGAAAATCCTTTGGTGTACGGCATTATAAAGTTTTGTTCCTGTGAACTCGGTAATTGATAATATTGGGCATCGCCATTATAAAAAGCCTGTTTAGAATATTTTACCAGCCGGGTTATGGAAATTGGTTGGGAAAGTTCGGGAATTTCAGCGAGATGATTTTCCAGTTCTTCCATGCGTTTAAGCGTGGCAGGTTTTAAAACGCCATTTTTACGTTTTGTATCCACAAGAATTTCTAAAGGCATTACCCCGTCAAATTCTTCTTCAAAAAATTTAATATCCTGGAAGAATTCAGCTTCTTCGGGCATATCTTCTAATAAACTTCCCGAGATCTTTATGGTGTAAATTCCAATAATGCTCACAACCAGAAGAACTATAGAGGTTATATAAATACTAATGCGGCGGTGTCTCACCATTTGCTCCATCCAGTTCACAAAACCGCCAATCCATCGCTTGTTAAGGTGTTTAAGGTGTTTACGCCTTGGCAAATTCATATAACTGTAGATAATTGGAATTATCAGCAGGCTGAGAATAAAAATCGCCACAATATTTATAGAAGCTACAATACCAAATTCCTTTAGGAGCGTGCTATCGGTAAGTATAAAAGTTGCAAAACCAGATGCGGTGGTAATATTGGTCATTAAAGTGGCATTTCCCACTTTGGTGATTACTCTTTGAAGTGATTTTGCCTGGTTTCCGTGTTTTTTAATTTCCTGTTGATATTTATTTATCAGAAAAATACAGTTGGGAATTCCTATTACAATAATTAATGGCGGGATAAGTGCAGTAAGTACCGTGATTTCATAATTAAACAAGCCTATTACCCCAAAGGCCCACATTACCCCAATGCAAACCGTGATCATAGAAATAATCGTTGCTCTAATAGATCTGAAAAAGAAGAAAAATATAAGCGATGTCACCCCAAGTGCTGCGAGAATAAAAAGCCCTATTTCATCAATTATATTCTGGGAATTCAAGGTTCTTATGTAAGGCATTCCAGAGACTTTTACGTCTATGCCTGTTTTTTCTTCAAAATTAGCAATGAGGGGTTGCAGCTCATCTATAACAAAGGTTTTGCGTTCTTTAGAATTAACGATTTCTTTATTTAAATAAATAGCCGATTGTAAGGTGTTGGAATGTGAACTATAGACCAGGTTTTCATAAAATGGTAACTCATTGTAAAGTTGATCCTGATATTGTTGAAGTTCTTCTTCGGTAGGATTATCTTCAGTAATAAAAGGCACCATCTCAAATCGGCTGGGATCTTCAAACTTCTTTAATTGCTGAAGATTACTAACCGAAATTGCATAATCTACCGCAGGGAAGGCTTCTAAAGTTTTGGTAAGCTCTTTCCACGCTTCAAAATTTTCCGGTTTAAAGAGGGTAGAATCTTTTACGCCAAGCAAAACCAAATTCCCTTCCTCTCCAAATTTATCTAGAAACTCATTATAGGCAATATTGTCTTCGTGATCGTCTGGTAAAAGGTTGGCTTCGGTATAAGAAAAACGCATATTTTTCCACTGTGTGGAAAGAAATACCGTAGTGGCGATTATAAGTAAAAGTATAATAATCCTGTTCCGCAAAATTAATCGCGCAATTGAGTTCCAGAATCCGAAACTAAAAATCTTGGCCATGGGAAGTTTTTAAGCGAGCGCAAAGGTATAAAAAGGAAGCCTATTTAATGCTGTTTAAACTCCTAAAGTAGCTCAGGATTAAATATCTAAATGAAAAGTGAATTTAAATGCGAAATTTTCATCAAAAGTAGGCAGACTATAGGGGCCATAGCGGTAGGCCGCTCCCAGGCCAAAACCTACAAGTATTTTTTGTAGTTCTATTCCAAATTCATGATAACCCTGTTCTAAACTTTTAAACGGAATACTATGCCTTTCGGGATGGCTAATATCTCCAATGGCGTGGCGGGAAATAAATACAAGTTCTGGCTGAATTAACCGGTGAATATTTATGGGTCTTAATTGATGCTTTATGTGCAACATAGCCTGCTTATCGCTAAAAAACTCGTTATAAAACATGGTTTCAAAACTGCGTCTTCCCGCTACTGAAAACCGCCTAAGGATACCCTTCCGCCTGGGGCTGTTTGGCAGCGAATGAAATAAATGCGTAAGCGGAACTTCGCCTGTGGCATAATTACCTTCCAGGATAATTTCGGTTCGGGATTGGTTAAGTCTTTTTATTTCGTGTTCTACCAAAAGCCCAAATTTGGTATAATCAAAATCGCTTCCGCCAATTCCAGAAATTCCTTTAGTGATTTGGCCCGTAAACTTTGGGTAACCTTTTTCTATTAATTTGGTAGCATTTGGTGTTTTTAGAAATTTAGCAAATGGCCGCCATAAAAAAGAAAATGTAGCTTCAGAAAGCGTGTATTTAGAAAATTCCTGGCCGTTCAGCAAAAAGCTGTAATCTCGAATTTGATAAATATTGCTTTTAGACAACCGAAGTTCAGTTTTAAAATTAGACCCGAATCTATGGGTTAAACCACTGCTTAACGTGCGATGTTCGTAGAAAAAATTAATATTTACAAAGCGTGGTTCTATAATAGAAAAATCGTTTTTGCCTTGTAGATAATTAAAACTTCCGGTTTCAACAATATCGCGGGTGTAGTTGAATTTAAGATCGGTTTCGGTAGTCTTATTTAAATGAATTGAGGTCCCGAGGTTATACTTAAATACTTCATCTTTGGTGCCATATACCAGGTAGCCGTTTAAACTGAATTTTTTAGATAATTGTTCGTTGGTCTTCCCGCCAAATCCCAGGCGAATGCCTTCGTAGTTATTGAATTTAAAGAATTTGCCAAGATCAAAATCCCAAAATCCCACCGGATAATAACCTGTAGCAATCGATTTTTGAAAGCTTATTTTTTCTTCAACTTCTTTTTCCTTAATAAGTCGTTCTGCTCGTTGGCGACTTAGCTTGTTTTGTGTACTTAAAATTTCGGTTCTGTTTTCTTTCCAAAAAAGATCTTCCCGGGAATTCGCATCAGTTTTAACCAAAATTTCAGCTGAGCTTTCTAAGCTCTCTTCAGAATTCAACTGAATATCAAAATTAGTGCTGGTTACATTTAAAAACAGGTTAGGATCACTTCTTCCCGGGGCAAGAATATTATTTAGAATAGATTCTTTTTTCTGAAGTGTTCCTGTAGAAATAACTCCGCCAAAAACCGAAATCGCCTGGTCCCCATTTCCTGGTCTAATGGTGATTTTTTGAGTTTTTGGAAACCATAAATTTTCGTCGGGGAAATATTTGTATTCCTGATCTATTTCTAGTTTTATAGCACCCAGAAGCTGGGCTTTTGTCTGCTGTATGGCGTATGTTTTGGTGTCTAAATAAAGCACCCCTTCTAAACCTGCAACCGCACGTTGCCTTTTAGGTTTAAAATAAATTACATAAGCGGGGCGGGAAGTGGTAGTGGTATCTAAAATTTTAAACGAATAATTTCTGAAAGCAGAATTTTGCAAGGGCGCGGCATAATCTGTTTCAAAAATTCTAAAATCTTTATCGTAGAGTGAAAATGGATTTACCGAAAGCGATAAAATCTCGTACACCGGGTCTTCAAATCCGGCGGTTTTTAAAGCCTGAACTTCTTCTTTTAAACCATCTGCCTGGGAAAAATAAAATCTTGAAACTTTTTCTGAAAAATAACTTGCAGCCGAATTTATAATGGTGCCAATTTCGAGATTGGTGCTATCGCTCGCCATTTCCAATGCGGCGGTTTCATTGTCTACAATAAATTTATTATAGTTTTTAAAATTGAATTTTTGCAGTTTTTCTTCAGGATCGTTTTCGGGCTTTCGGGCGATTGCTTTTTCAATTATTGCATTCGCTTTATTTTTTTCTGAAGAAATAGTTACAGTAGCAAGGCTTTCAATTTTAGGAGTCAATTTAATTCTTACAAATTCTACATCTTTTGAAACTTTGAAGTTTTGTGTTTCAAAACCCACATAAGAAATACTAAGTTGGGTTTCATTTTTTGTAAGCGTAATTGAAAAACTGCCGTCTATTTTGCTTAAATCTTCTTTATCACCATAGGTTATTTTAGCGTAGGCGAGGGGATCGCCGGTTTGTTCGTTTACAATTCTTCCTCTTAGGTTTTGCTGAGCAAAAACATTAAAGGAAAAAAACAGAAAAATAAGCAATAACGGAGAGCGCATAGGTTTTTCTGAATTATGAACAAATTGATTAATCACTAAAATAAAAAAGGCTGTTTGAGAAACTTATTGTCGTCAAGCTTTCCTTTCCCTAAACTTCGGGAGTATTCAGCTTCCAGTTTAGATCCTGAAGCCAGTTCAGGATGACGATTTTAAAATTCTTCAAACAGCCTCTAAAATAACAAGAGAAAATGACTTTCTATTATATAGTCATAATTTCTTTTTCCTTGTTTTCCAGGATAGAATCTATACGGGAAATGTGGGCATCAGTCAATTCCTGAACTTCATTTTCAGCATCTCTAAGTAAATCTTCAGAAATATCAAGTTTCTTCAATTCGTTGTTAGCTGATTTTCGGTCGTTTCTTACTCCAATTTTGGCATCTTCCGCTTCCGCTTTTGCCTGTTTTGTAAGTTGCTTACGGCGCTCTTCAGTTAAGGGTGGTACGTTTATAATTACACTCTCACCGTTGTTCATTGGATTAAAACCAAGGTTTGCCAGCATTATTCCTTTTTCAATATCTTTAATCAGGCTTTTTTCAAAAGGCTGAATAGAAATAGTTCGGGCATCTGGTGTATTCACATTGGCAACCTGTTGAAGCGGGGTTTGAGCTCCATAATATTCTACCATTACACTTCCAAGCATCGCCGGGTTGGCTTTACCCGCCCGAATGTTTTGCAATTGTTTCTTTAAATGTTCAATTGCCTTGTCCATATTTTCCTTGGCGGTGTCTATAATAAATTCAATTTCGTCTTCCATTTTTAAAAAATATTAGTTGAGCGTAAATCTTTATAAATTAACTTTTGTACCTATTCTTTCTCCGGTCACTACTTTTAAAAGATTTCCGGGGGTATTCATATCAAAAACAATTATTGGGAGTTCATTTTCCTGGCTTAAGGTGAACGCGGTGGTATCCATCACTTTCAGGCCTTTTCTAATTACATCGTCAAAAGAAATAAAATCGAATTTTGTAGCTTTTTTATCCTTTTCAGGGTCGGCATTGTAAATTCCGTCTACACGGGTTCCTTTTAAAATAACATCGGCGTGAATTTCAATAGCACGTAAAACTGCAGCAGAATCTGTGGTGAAATAAGGATTTCCAGTTCCGCCTCCAAAAATTACCACGCGGCCTTTTTCTAAATGGCGCATAGCTTTTCTTCTAATAAAAGGTTCAGCAACTTCATTGATCTTTATAGCAGATTGTAACCTGGTTTGAACTCCGGCATCTTCCAGCGCACTTTGTAAAGCTAAACCGTTAATTACAGTAGCAAGCATACCCATATGGTCTCCCTGCACCCGATCCATTCCTTTACTTGCCCCGGCAACTCCTCTAAAAATATTTCCGCCGCCTATAACAATGGCTACTTCTATTCCTTTATCGGTAACTTCTTTAATCTCCTCGGCATATTCTGCCAGGCGATCGGGATCTATGCCATATTGGCGTTGTCCCATTAATGCTTCTCCCGATAATTTTAAAAGTATTCTTTTGTATTGCATAGCCTTTTTGTAGTGATTGGTGCAAATATAGGTAATATCTTAAATTGTAAAATAACATATTCACAATCAATCTTCCGCTAATTACCAATTTTTTTATTGGAGTCTAAGTTTCATTTCAGTTAAAATTCTGTGAGTTTATTTTAAAATGTCAAGTCTTAATTGAAAATACAAATGGCGAGGTTTTTGCTATCTTTGGGTTAATTAAACAGAAAAGAAAATGTTAGGATATTATATTATTGCAGGGCTCATTTTTATAGTGAGTATGTATGTGAGTAATAAACTGAAGAGTAAATTTAAAAAATACTCTAAAGTCCATTTACAAAACGGAATGAGTGGAAAAGAGCTCGCCGAAAAAATGTTACGAGACAACAATATTACTGATGTAAAAGTAATTTCTACACCGGGAATGTTGACCGATCATTACAATCCACAGAAAAAAACAATTAACCTTTCTGAAGGGGTTTACAGCCAACGAAACGCTGCTGCCGCTGCTGTGGCAACGCACGAAACCGGTCACGCTATTCAGCATGCTAATGCTTATAGCTGGTTAACCATGAGAAGCCAGTTGGTGCCTGTGGTAAGTATAGCCTCAAGATTTTCCCAATGGGTGATTTTTGGAGGATTAATCTTAATGGCCACTACGGCTATAGGAAGCACCGTTTTACTTATTGGAATTATCATGTTTGGAATGGGAACCTTATTCAGTTTTATAACTTTACCCGTAGAATATGATGCGAGTAAACGCGCTTTAGCCTGGTTAGAAACCGAAAATATGGTTTCTGGACCGGAACATGAAGCTGCCGAAGATTCTCTAAAATGGGCCGCCAGAACTTATGTGGTTGCCGCAGTTGGTTCTTTAGCAACTTTGCTTTACTTTCTTAGTATTTATATGGGAAGAGATTAATATTGAAAATATTTCTTCGGAAAATTTTATAAAAGAAGAGGCTGTCTGAAAAGGCAGCCTTTCTTGTTGGATTATTTTGAGGTTTTTATTATTTTCATGTAATGAAAGCTAAAGTTGTATTTAAGACCTATAACCAGTCGCAGTTAAGTCTTTTACCTCCCAGTTATGATGATTTGGTTCCTGTAAATCATCCCGTTAGAATCGTCAATACGATTATTGATCAAATCGACATCGCTGACCTGGAGCGAAGTTACAAAGGAGGTGGTACTTCCAGTTACCATCCTCGGATGCTTCTTAAGGTGATCATCTATGCGTACCTGCGCAATATGTATTCCTCTCGTAAGATAGAACAGGCTCTTCTGGAGAACATTCATTTTATGTGGCTCAGT
>NZ_FOOH01000018.1 GCF_900113135.1 Salegentibacter agarivorans
ATCCTTGTCTCTCGACTTGTTTCTGCTTAGCCTGGAAAGGCGAATAATCAGGCTTCCCCCGTTAAGCAAACATTCCTGTTAGTGAAGCCATCCGTTTTAACATATATTGCTATTCGGATTTTGGGCATCGGCACTTTTTGCAACCTTACCCCCAATATATGCCAGAATCGGTTCGATTTCTCTATGTTCCACTAACTTGCTAGGTCTTCCTTCACACCCCACCGTTGCCAGTGACGCACTTGACTTTACATTGCTCTTCCCTCCGATCAGGTGAGCGGGCTTTCTTTCAAGCCTCGGAATTGTTTGCATGCAGGGCAAACAAAAAACCGCCGGTTAGCCTACCGGCGGTTCCACTACACAAAAGGAACAGTTGCCTGTTCACAAACAGAAATCAAACAAATTGAGGTACTTCTCGTTCCTCAAACAATTTATGGTTTAAACCCTGCAGGGTTTGTATCTTGTTTTTAGTATCTACCAATAAAGAAATATTGTTATCGCTGCCGCCGTAAGAAATCATTCTAACGGGAATATCATTTAATAGTTCAAAAAGTCGGCTTGTACTTTTATCTTCAATTAGGCCCTCGCCTACAATGCAAATGATACTGTGTTCTTTTTCCACTGTAATCTCACCGTAAGCGTTTAATTCTTCCAGGATCAGGTCTAAATTCCGGTCATCATCTATGGTGAGGGAAATTGCAATTTCTGAAGTGGTAATCATATCAATTGCTGTTTCGTATTTATCAAAAACCTCAAAGATTTTTTTCAGAAAACCGTGTGCCATCAGCATTCGGTTAGATTTAATCTTAATGGCAGTAATCCCATCTTTAGCTGAAATAGCTTTCAATCCACGAGAATGAATTTCAGCTGAAATTTTAGTTCCGGGAAGTTCCGGAGTAAAGGTATTTTTCAGAAACAAAGGAATTTTCCTTTTTATAACCGGAGAGATCGTTTGCGGGTGCAAAATTTTTGCGCCAAAATAAGCGAGCTCGGCAGCTTCCTCAAAACTCAATTCGGCAATTGCATGGGTATTTTCAACATAACGAGGATCGTTATTATGAAATCCATCAATATCAGTCCAAATTTGAACTTCTTCGGCCTGAACTGCTGCAGCAAGTATAGTTGCGCTGTAATCGCTTCCGCCTCGTTTTAAGGTGCTAATATTATTTTGCGCATCAATTCTTACAAAACCCTGGGTGATATAAATATCTGAGGGTTCCAGGTTTTCTATATTCTGCTGAAATAATTTGCCAACTAAATCTGTATCAGGATTTTCCAGGTTTGAAACCTGCATAAAATCTTTGGCATCCAGAAAGTTATTTTGAATTCCTAAATTGGTAAGAAAAGTAGAGAAAATATAGGTAAGCATTGTCTCACCGGTAGTCACAACTTCAGCATAAACCTTTTCAGAATATGTATTGCGGCTAATTTCCTGTAAACCTTCAAGCACATTGTTCACAAAAGCTTTGGCATAAGAATTCAACCCAGGCTTATCTATAAGTTCATCTATAGTAGTTTCATGCTTTTGTTTTAATTCAGCAATAATAGAATTAATAGCTGAATGATCTTCAAGCTTAATGTTTTCGGTAATTTCTACCAGTTTATTAGTCACCCCGGCCATTGCCGAAAGTACAAGAACTTTCTTTCCTTCTCTTGAAGCTAAAATGTTCTTAACATTCCTAATGCTTTCTACAGATCCTACTGAAGTACCACCAAACTTTAATACTTTCATTGCTAAATATTTACTCACTTAGTGAGATTTTTAATTTTAAATATTCTTTTTGTTATTCCGGTTTTACTAACTGAAATAATTTGATGCATAATTAGAATTAAAGCTTCCTGCAACAAAAAATATCTATCAATTTATATACATTTGCACAAAATGTACAATATTTAACAATGAAGACGATTACTACCTGTGTTCACGATATAATTAGACACCAACCCTTTTTGGATGATGCCATTGCCCGGGATATAGTAAATTTTAGCGGACTCGCGGAAGACATCCAGCCGCAGGTAGAAAAAGAAATGCGGAAACCTGTAAAACAGGGTTCAATTATAATGGCGTTAAGACGCTATGCTCCCCGCCGAACCAAGATTAATATGCAGCATTTACGGGAACTGGGAGATATAGTAGTCCGCTCCGGCATTACCGAATATACTTTCTTAAACTCTAATACAATTATTGCTAATAAAGCTAAATTACTGGATGCGGTAAAAGATCAAACCGGGGTTTACCTTAATTATTCCAGCAATTACCAGGAAAGTAATATTTTGGTGTCCTCCAGCCTTACAAATCTTGTTGAAGATTGCTTTAGAAACGAGAGACGGGTTTCTATTAAAGAAGAACTTTCTTCTATTACCATTGCGCTGCCAAAAAACAGTTCGCAATTTGTAGGCCTCTATTTTTATCTCTTTAAGCTTCTTGCCTACGAAGGAATACCAATTTTTGAAATGATCTCAACCTCAAATTATTTCGCGCTTTTCTTAGAAAAGGAATATGTAAACCAGGCGTTTTTATTGATTAATGAGATTAAGAAGTAGATAAAAGCTCCCCTCCTTTCAAAGGAGGGGAGGGAATGAATTCAGCTTTGCGGAAAAAAGGGGTGGTTACCCCATTCAAAATTTTATAAGGAGAAACCTTCAGTTAGACGGTTTGTTATCCCCATTACCAAAATTCAAAGTAAAAACCAGAGATCACTACCGCTACTATAAGAATAAGTAAAATGGTAATAATAAAACCGATACCGAAATTAGTTTTCTTATTGTCTTTTAAAATATAATCTTTTTCTTCGTCGTCTTTTTTAAATTCCATTTGGTTAGTTTTTCTTCAAAATTAATATATCCAGAATTTAAGAATGATAAGGTATTCTTAAATTATTGAAGCTGGTACCACCAAACGGAATTCTGAAAATTCATAGGTAAAACCAACTGATTTTTTTCAGCATCAAATAAAATATCTCCAGAGCTTTTTTCTGAAGTTAATACTTCTTTAAGTTCCCCGTCTTTCTTAATAAGATAAATTGTACCGGTAGCCCAATCTGAAATATAGAATGCATCATCACCAACCGGTTGAACGCCGTCTAAATTGCCAATTCCTTCTTTAGATACTTTTTCGATCTCGCGTGTATCCATATCAATTTTCAGGAAATTACCGTCGGAGTTTTCCCCCCAGGCAGCAGCATACAGATGATCTTTATGTGCGTAAAGTCCGTTTACATATTCTAACCTTGTAGTATTTAAATATTCAATAATTTCTCCTTTCTTATTGTCGGGAATCATCATATTAGCTGAATCGCCGGGCATTAAATAAATAGCACTTTTCCCAGAATCTGAAATAAAAATATTACCAACCGCATCTATAGTAATATCATTTAGAGACTTTGCGTCCTCAACTTCAATTCGCTTTGTGATTTCTGATTTTTCAATACTAATTTCTATAAGTTCGGTATTATTGGTAACATATACCTTATCCTCTTTTATCAGTAAACCTTTTGGGTCTTTTAAACCATCTATCCATTTTAAGTCGATTATTTCTCCATCAGCAGAAACCCTGGAAATAAATCCGTCTCCGGCTTCGTTATCGGCCATATTTGAAATATAATACTCATTTTTTGCTTCGTTAAAAACCACAGATTCGGGATGGCTAAAACCTTCTACCTTTTTTATTAAAGTGGCAGATGTACTTTGGGCATAAAGGCCACTACTAATAAACACGCTTAAAAGAAGTATTTTAATAGAATTTAATTTCATAATATTTTTTGTTAGTTTTTATAAAGATACAAAATAGAAATCTTTAGAATTTTTAAGGTTTGTACTAATATGCTGCTAAATATTTCCTAATTCTAAATTTTGAAATTCGATTTCAGCTAAATTAGAGCTACTTAACCTATAAATTATCAATTATGAAAAATATCATTAGGGCTATACTTGCCGGTTGGGGCGCCAAAAAACTTGGCGGCGGCTGCGGGTGTATAGGAATTATCGTGGTATTTATAATCCTTTGGATTATTCTTGGTTACCTTGGGCTCGGATAGTTATTCGTACTCTGCCATAATAGTATTCCATTCCATTGTTTTCATTACTCCAATGAGAACAGGATCAATTTTATTCAATAGAGCTGAATTTTTAGGAAAACTATACCCGTAATAATCCTTTTTCAGGGTTTTGGGGAGAACTTCAATATCATTTTCTAAGCCTCTTCTTTTTAATTCGTAACGCAGAATAGGTTCATCGTAAACAAAAAGCTTTGTTTCTTTATTTTCTAAAAGTTCTATTCCTTCTTTTTCACTAATTACCTCGGTATGCTGAATATTATAAAGGTTTAGTAGTTCCTGGGCGCTACTACTTTTTACACTGGTAACTTCAAATTTAGATAAATCCTGAACGCCGGTGATTTCATCGTTCATTGTTTGAACGGTAAGTGATGATGCTATTCCAGCCGTTAAACTGGAAATAATAATTATGGCCATAAACATCCAGATTAAGCCAATTATACGTCCGCCGGTAGTTCTGGGCGATTTATCACCGTAACCCACTGTTGTCATTGTAACAGCACTCCACCAGAAACCTTCCAGGATTCCACGAGAACCACCGCCAAATTCTTCGGCATTCTTTTTACGTTCAAAAATCCAAACCAAAAAGCCGAAAACGAAAATTACGGCTAACAGAATAAGTATTGCTGAAATAAAATTCCAGCTAAATAAATTGGCTAAATAACTAAAAACCTGAGATTCGCTCCTTTTGGCCACACCGGTATGAGATATGAAATATGGTTGGGAAAAATCCATTCGCTGCATCCTATTATCGGTCACCGTAACGGGATTAATACTGAAATCTACTTCGTTATTTTCAATAGCAATTAATAATTCGCCAAGAGAAGCAAATTCTTTAAACTCGTAATTAAAATCCAGCTCATCATTTACCAAATCCCACGCATCAATGCTCAGTCCGGCGTATTCACCGTTTTCGTTCATAACAAAAGGAGGAGTTGGTGTAACCCCAATTACAAAGGTTTTGTTGAGATCAAGACTATCTGAGGCTTGCTGGGCATTAAAACTGAAACTTGAAATTAATAAGATAAATAGAAAAAAGTATTTTTTAATCATTAAGAGTTATTCTTTTATGTTTCTATTCTTTGAAATTGAATCTACCGGGACCTCATAGTAAATCTTTAATTTTTTCCTTCCAAATTCCCTGGCTTTTTGTACATCTTTATCCATATAGATGTCAATTTTATTCTTCCAGCGGTAATGCATTTTATCTTTCACCAGGAAAATGCTGTCAAAACCTTCAATTTTAATCGGCGTATTATGGTCTAAGCCTTTTTTAATTAAATCCCGGGAAACAGCGATTGCTCTTAAACCTGGTTTTAAAGTATCTCCCCACGCAGTAATATTAGCACCACCGGCGCCAGTTTGCCAGCTAAGGGAATTATAGGCCGAAGCTGTAACTTCCAGGGTGTCCCAGACTGTAGATGGTTCTTCGGAAATTTTATCATTAAAATTACAAGCTATAAAGCCGAAATAAATAATTATTAAAAAAACTATTATTCCGGCTTTCATAACTTATAATTTTAAATTCTTATTCTAGCTTAACTTCCAGCCATCACGATAATCTCTACGTACAAATTGATTGGCTTCGTCAAAATTAGTAACTCTCATTTCTTCTGAATTCCAGAGCATTTTTATATCACGCCCGGGATATTCAAAATATTTATCTCCATTATCACGCATCTTTTCATTTCTAACATCGTAGCCTCTAATAGCTAAATTGGCAATTAGTAAAGTTTCAGTTAGCGGTCCTGCAATTTCAAAAGGAGAACTCAGTTCTTTTTTTCCGTAGCCGGCAATTGCGCCTTCTACCCATTGTGCATAATGGCCTTCTTCCCCACCGGGAACGCGGTCATATTTCTCCGCAACATTTACTTCGTCGGTTTTTGAAGTTGGCAATAAACGTGGATTTCTACCATAGGTACCACACATCATTTTTCCTTTATCTCCAATAAATAATACGCCGTTTCCACCATCGCCAAAAGTTTCGTTTGGTCCAAGTTCTTCCGGTCTCTTTGGTTTAATTCCACCGTCCATCCAATGTAAAGTAACATCTTCACTGGTTTTTTCGGTTTTTGGGAAGGTCATTACTGCGTGGCTGGAAGGTGGGCAACTTTCGGGGAAATAACCTCTTTGAAATTCATCTACATAAACGCTTCCTACACTACATTGTACATCTTTTGGATGGCCAAGGCCTAAAACACGGTAAGGCGCTTCAATTAGATGGCAACCCATATCGCCAAGTGCCCCGGTACCATAATCCCACCAGCCACGCCAGTTAAACGGAACTAATCCTTCAATATAATTTTTATACGGTGCAGTATTTAACCATAGATCCCAGTCTAAACCTTCAGGAACCGAAGTGGTTTTTCCTTTGGGCCACGGAATTCCCTGTGGCCATACAGGTCTATCTGTCCACACATAAACCGTATGTACTTTTCCTATAAGGTCGGCATCATACCATTCTCGCATTTTTCTAACTCCGTCGCCAGAAGCTCCCTGATTTCCCATTTGGGTCACCACTTCATATTTTTTAGCAGCTTCAGTTAATTGCCTGGCTTCATAAATATCGTGAGTAAGTGGTTTTTGAACATACACCGGTTTACCTAATTCCATAGCTGCCATTGCCTGTATTGCGTGGCCGTGATCTGGCGTAGAAATGGAAACTGCATCTATATTTTTGGCTTCTTTCTCTAGCATTTCCCTGTAATCGGTATAAAACTTAGCTTTTGGGAAACGGGCTATAGAGCGTGCCGCCCTTTTTTTATCAACATCACACAAAAAACCAATATCGGCTTTCCCAGATTGGTGAAAGCTATTAATATCACTTTCCCCTTTTCCTCCTACTCCAATTCCGGCAATTACCAGCTTATCACTTGGGGCTAAAAAACCGGGCCCTCCCATTACGTGCCGCGGAATAATACTAATTCCCGCCGTGGCCAAGGCAGTTGTTTTTAAAAAACTTCTTCTGGAATTAGATTTAGGGGTTTCATCTTTTTTCATGTGTTTCAGGATTTAAGTTAAGAGGGTTAAGCTTATTAAAATATTTCTAAATTTTGAGTTAATAAATGTATTTACTTATTCTGGGAATTCCAATTTAAATATTAAGCCCCTGTCTTTCAGAGTGTATGATTTCAAAATAAATCTCTCTGGCAAATGTTAAGATTTTTAAAAGATTTCCGGATTAAAGGGGTCATAATTTGGAAGCGGATTTTATAACTGTACCTTTGCACTCTTTAACGGGCAGATTGTTAATAAAGCCCATTATAATTTCGAAAAACAACATTATGAGTCAAGTAAAAGCAAATGACACGGTAAAGGTACATTACACAGGTAAACTGGCTGACGGGCAGGTTTTTGACAGCTCGGTAGAGAGAGGTGAGCCTATAGAATTTACTATGGGACAAGGACAGCTTATCCCTGGTTTTGAAAAAGGCCTTATCGATATGAAAGTGAACGAAAAGAAAACCATAAATATTCCTAAAGAAGAAGCTTACGGAGAGCCAAGAGAAGAGCTTGTGCAAGAAGTTCAAAAGAGCCAACTTCCAGAAGAAATTAAGCCTGAAGTAGGAATGGGACTTGTTTCTAAAAGCCCTGATGGCCAGGAAATGAACCTTGTGGTTAAAGATGTGAAAGATGAAACTATAGTGGTAGATGGAAACCACCCACTAGCAGGAAAAGACCTGGTATTTGATCTTGAAGTAGTAGAGATCAAATAAGTTTTTTTAACTTATATAGAAAGCCCGAAGCCTAATGGTTTCGGGCTTTTTTATTTATTAAATTTTAAGCTTTAGGTTAAGGTTTTGATAATAATTTGAGGTTGGGTACAATCATCTTTATCTTAGGAAGAAATCAACAAAAAGTATTATTATGAAAAGAAATGGAACCGCAGTTTGGAAAGGGAATCTTAAAGAAGGTAAAGGCACAGTAAGCACCGAAAGTGGTGTTTTAAAAGAATCGCAATATTCTTTTAAAACCAGGTTTGAAGATGGAATTGGTACCAATCCAGAAGAACTTATTGGTGCGGCCCATGCCGGGTGTTTTACCATGCAGCTTTCGGCTAATCTTACTGAAGAAGGTTTTGAGCCAGATAAATTAGAAACTAAATCTGAGATTACTTTTGCAGATGGTGCTGTGAAAAAGTCGCACTTAATTTTAAAAGCGAAAGTAAAAGGAATTGAGAAAACACAATTTGAAAAAATAGCCAAAGATGCTAAAGATAATTGCCCAATTTCTAAATTACTCAATACCGAGATCACTTTAGAATCTGAATTGATTCAATAGATTCTGAAATATTCCTAAAAGATGGAATAAATGAATATATGGGGTTGGCTAAAAGTCTACTTTCGTCAAGCTTAACTTGTTCAGTTTCTAATATATGTTTTTCTAACATCTTAGATCCTGAAACAATTTCAGGATGACGAGTAAAAAAACTTTTAGCCAACCTCTTTTAATGCTATAAACACTGCATTTTTAATCCTATATTCCATTTTGTTTTGCGGCACAAATTTCTGGTTTACTTCCAATTCAATTCCCAAATAATTTTCATGGAATTTTTTACGTAAATAAGTAGTAAACCCATCTGCTTTCCCCAAATAGGGATAATTAAATCTGATCTTTAATTCAGGATTTTGATTCTTTATATTCTGCTTAAATTTTTTACTGAATTCTTTTTCTTCACTCCTTGACGGATCGTAAAGTAGCCCAATATCTGTATTTCTAATCTCTTCGTCTAATTTTGGAGTAAACGTGTGCACCGAAAAATGTAGTACCTTCTCCCCTTTTTCTATTATACTTGAAATTTGCTTTTCTACCGAATCTCGATATGGAAAATAATATTGAGTTAAAATTTCATTTTTCTGCTTTCCTGATAAATTTTTAGTGAATGCAGAAAACAAATTAGAATGCCCTTTAGATCTATTTACTTCCACTAACAAACGCCCCGTTTCGTGATAAAATGAAAAATCGGATAAGTCCTTTAGCTCCTTAAACAGATCTAAGGCACCGGGATCATAGCCACGGTGTGATTCCAGAGTTTCCATGGCATTAGTAAATAAATTTTGATATTCCTGCGGAATTGTATTAAAAGCGTGTTCGCAGGTTAAGACCAGTTTCACGGCTTAAAGAATTTATTTTCTTCAAGACAATCGGCTAGCTTAAAATAGGTTTTTTGAATATTTTCATCTGAAAAATCATCACCTAAGGCCTTTAAAATACGGGTTGAAAGACTTCCATTATTCAGTAGAAACTTTATGCTTTCCTGTTGTTTTTCTGCAATATTTCTTTTCACTTTTGAAAACAAAATCCGCCAGATCTCTTTAATTTCAATGGTTTGTGAAAGTCCGAAGATCTTAAGATATTCTTTGTTACTGATTTTAGTATTTTCGGCGTCCTTTATTACGGCATCAAATATTTCAAAAAGATCATTCTCGTGCCATTTTTTCTGTTTACTAATAGCAATCAAATCTTCGCTAACCAGCAATTTCAAACATTCAATAATAAAAATAGCAATTGCCATATCGGCTTTTGGACATTCCTGAACGTCTATTACGCGAATTTCTATTGCATTTCTATCAAAACGAGCAATAGCTCCACGGGAATTCAAAAAGTGATGATCCAGGATATTTTCTGTATCGTGCGGTTTGATCTTTTTATTAATCGGTTCAAAAATGGTTTTGTAATAATCGTCTTTAGAAAAAACCTGTTCCGGAATAACTTTTCCCGTCATCTCCGGAATTTCCTTTTGATTGGTTTTATATACCTGCATCCTGGCATCTTTAAAACCGGTATCTTTTCCTTCAAAAATAGGAGAACTGGCACTTAAAGCAGGGATTATAGGTAAAAGTAAACGCACTGCAGCGTGCAGTTTTTCAAATTCAGTATCATCAAAAAACGGAAGGTTTATATGCATACTTTGCACATTGCTCCAGCCGTGGCCGCTGCAATCAAAAATTCTATTATAAAGTGCGTATATTTTACTGGAACTGTGTTTCCACAATTCGGTTTCAGTAACGGGATTCATTAAAGGATGGGCTGCCGAAGGTAAAAGCCTGGTGTTCTTCTCCTTTAGCAAAAGATTTACTTCTTTAATATTTTCAGCAAAAAGAAGATCTAGATTTTCTATATCTCCGGTTGGACCATTGGTTTTTAATTCTACAACGTGAGCCACTAATTCGTTGCTCCATTCAATTTCTCCATTTTCAATATCTGAGGTAATTTCCCCATTTTTACTAATAAAAAGTTGGTCTACAATTGGATTTACCTTAAAACTGGACGTATCTACAAGCATATATTCCAGTTCAATTCCAAAAACTTCAAAAAGATGATATTTCATAATTACTTCTTTTCTAATCTTTCTTTTAATGCCGAAATGATCTCCATATAAACCTGTTCCCCATAGTACCCGTCTTCTACACCAAAGTCGATATTCGGATTATCATTAATTTCAATAACAAGCGGCTTTCCTCCTACTTCTTTGATATCTATGCCGTAAAGTCCTTTCCCCATTAATTTAGCCGATTTTAATGCAGCTTCTAATATTTTCTTTGGAACCTTTTCTATAGGTAAGCAATCTGCATTTCCGTCCTGGTCATCTTTTTCTTTAGCGTCCCAGTTGTAGATTTGCCAATGGCCTTTTGCCATATAATATCTACAGGCATAAAAAGGTTTATTATCCAGAATTCCTATTCGCCAATCGTATTCTGATGGTGAAAATTCCTGCGCAATCACTAATTCCGATTTTTTAAGCATCATAGTAACCAGTTCATGATATTCTGCCGGGGTTGTTGCTTTTTTCACTCCGAAAGAAAAAGTAGAATCGGGAGATTTTAAAACTACCGGCAATCCGGTAATTTCAAGAACTTTATCTTTATTTTCTTTATGAATTATCACCGTTTTTGGAGTTGGAATATTGGCATTTTCTAAAGCCTCGGCCATATAAACTTTGTTGCAACATTTCAGAATAGCATCTGGGTAATCTATGATGGCGATACCTTCCTGCTGGGCTTTTCTTGCAAAGGCATAAGCTTCATTATTTACTTCGGTACTTTGCCTTATAAACAAAGCATCAAAAGCAGATAAACGCGAAAGATCTTTAGGAGCAATTATTTCTACATAGAAATCCATTTTTTCAGCAATTTCTACGAATTTCTTTAATGCTTTGGCATTACTGGGCGGGGCGGGATCGTCTGGCTGTACTAAAATTGCCAAATCATATTCCGTAGTATTTGCACGAGGAGTGTCGTAACGTTTTTTAGCAAAATATTGCGCCGCAAAATCGTACATACTTTCTAAGTGATCCTCAGGTATTTCGGCTTCAGAAATAGCTTTAATACTTTTTATATTCCATTTTGTGGTATAATTGAATTTTACCCGTAAAAACGGAATTTGAAAATGGCGGTGAAACATCGCACTCAACTCTTTATATTTTTGCGCTACGTTTTGCCCAAAATATATACTAAGGGTAAATTCCTGTGATTTTATACTTTTTAAGCTGGTTTGCATTAAATTGTCAAACTCTTCTGAAACTATTTTTACCAGTTTCGGCTCTCGTAAATCAACGATATTTTTTACCGTAGGAATTGCCAAATGCCCGCGAGCTTCGGCTAAAAGTGAGACGTAATAACCTTTTGACTGATAAGAATAATCTTTGCAGAGGTTGAAAATCCTTGCATTTTTTAGCTTAGCAAACTCCGGATTGGTTAGATAAGATTGCGCTGAAATTATCTCAACATTATCCAGTTTTAACTTCCACTTTTCAGGGTGGTTTACAATTATATATTTATTCATTTAGAAATTGAAAATTCTATCAAATGTAGGAGAAAATTAAATACGTTTTGAATGAATTTTATCAAAATAAGTCATTCAATTTATTTCTTTAATTTTTATTAGTAATTTCAGGGCTTCAATAAAAATGAAAACCCATATATATGAAATTAAATCTTCTTAGTCTTGCGCTAATTTTCACGGGAAATCTGGTAGTAGCCCAACAAAATAGCGATGATGCTTTACTGGAAAAAGCTAAAGAAATTCACGAAAAGGTAATCACCATAGATACCCACGCCGATATTAATATCAATAATTTCACTGAGGAAAGAAATTATACTATGGATCTTGAAAACCAGGTAACGCTGCCCAAAATGGAAGCGGGCGGACTCGATGTGGCCTGGTTTATTGTTTATACCGGCCAGGATGAGCTTGATGGTGAAGGTTTTAAAAATGCGTATAAAAATGCAATGAGCAAGTTTGATGCTATTCATAAACTCGTTAAAGATTTTGCTCCAAATCAAATAGGTTTGGCCACCAACTCTGAAGAAGTGCGAAAATTAACTTCTGAAGGAAAAAAAGTAGCGATGATTGGGGTAGAAAATGGATATCCTATAGGAAAAGATATTGAAAATGTTGAGAAGTTCTACGATCTTGGTGCCAGGTATATGTCACTTTCTCACCAGGGACATAGCCAGTTAAGTGATTCTAATACCGGTGAGGAAAATGATGAATGGTTGCACAACGGTCTTAGTAATTTAGGGAAAGAAGTGATTGCAGAAATGAATCGACTGGGAATGATGATAGATGTTTCGCATCCTTCAAAAGAAGCTATAAAACAAATGTTTGAGCTTTCTAAAGCACCGCTTATCGCTTCCCACTCCTCTGCTCGTCAACTTTGCAACCATAGTCGAAATTTAGATGATGAACTTCTAATGTTATTTAAAGAACACGGCGGGGTTGTTCAAACCGTTGCTTTCAGTGCTTATGTAGATACCGAAAAAACCCAGGCATTTAATAAAGCAAGCGATAAAGTTTATGAGAAAAAGGCTGAAGAAATGAGTTTTGAAGTTTTGCCACGCGATGCTGTAAGGGCTTTAAGCAATGAAGATAGAAATACTTACTACGCCGATTTTCAAAAAGTACGAGCTGCAGCAGCACCTGAAGTTGAACTATTAAAACAAAAAATTGAACCTGTAGGAGTTTCAGATTTTGTAGATCATATAGACTATATGGTAGATTTAATTGGAATTGAGCACGTAGGAATTAGCTCAGATTTTGATGGTGGCGGCGGAATTGACGGCTGGCAGGATGCTTCAGAAACTTTAAACATTACCAAAGAATTGGTAAAACGCGGTTATACCGAAGCGGAAATCGCTAAGCTTTGGGGAGAAAATTTACTAAGAGTGATGGATGAAGTTGATGCCGTAGCTGCAGAACTTAAAAAAGCATAAATCCTAAAATACTAGCATGAAAAAAGCCTGTAAGGAATATTCCTTACAGGCTTTTTAATTGTGTGCCGTGCATGGCGTATAACTCGACGGTGAAAGTCCGTTATGAGGGTTTATAGCTACCTATCATTAGCTAAGAGCAAGGGTGTCCACCGCGAGGTGGAATCTGAAGGAAGCTTAGGGCAAAGTTCCGGCCCGAGGAACACGAACATCATAAGGCATATTCAGTTTGGACGAGTTTGCAATACAAAACGAAATCCTAAAGCTATACGGAAACTGAAGTGTAGATGATGCGGGCAAATGGAATGAAAGTTATATGTCTTACCGCGGGAGGGCTCACAGACGCGTGGAAACAAAGTATGAAATGCGGTTGAAACAAGATTTGTTGTGAGCATTCAGCCGATGCCATAGTACCGGATGGCCGACATCTTCCGGGAAGGGCTGAACCTTAAGGAAGTGAATAGTAAATGACTGTTACCTTGTGAAGGAAAGAATGCAGAAAATATCGCAAGATACCTGGCTGCAAAAGGATAGGGCGGCACCCGAAAGTTATGCAGGAGGGCAGACCTTTATAGGGATAACTGAAAACAACTTCACTGATCCTGATTACCAAAATTATGGACTACTGGAACAAATCCTATCTCCGGCTAACCTAAACCGAGCCTTTAAAAAGGTACGGAATAATAAAGGAAGTGCCGGGGTGGATAAGATGGATGTCGAATCCCTACAGGATTATCTTATCACTAATAAAGAGTTGCTAATCCAATCCATACTGGAGGGGAAGTACCGTCCCAATCCTGTTCGCCGGGTACACATACCCAAGGCGAATTCTAAAAACAAGCGCAGCCTGGGTATTCCATCGGTAGTCGATCGGGTTATTCAACAGGCAATGGCGCAGGTGTTATCTCCAACCTTCGAGAAACAATTTTCCCCACAGAGCTACGGCTTCCGGCCAAACCGGAGTGCTCATAAAGCTGTAAAACAATGCCAGGCATTTATCACTGCGGGATATAAATACGCGGTGGATATGGACTTGGAGAAATTCTTTGATACCGTAAGTCAAAGTAAGCTTATTGAAGTACTCTCCCGAACCATTAAAGATGGAAGGGTGGTCTCCCTGATTCATAAATACCTCCGTGCCGGAGTGATGGAACGGGGAAGACTTAAGTCGAGCAAAAGGGGAGTTCCGCAGGGAGGTCCTTTAAGCCCGCTATTGAGCAATATTATACTCAATGAGCTGGATCAGGAACTCCATAGAAGGGGACATCGCTTTGTCCGCTATGCGGACGATCTTGTGATTTTATGCAAGAGCAAACGTAGTGCGCAACGCAGTCTTCGCAATATCATTCCCTTCATAGAGAATAAATTGTACCTCAAGGTAAATCAGGAGAAAACCGCTGTAGGCTATATCTCCAGAATTAAATTTCTGGGCTATGGTTTCTATAAAAGAAAAGAAGGTTGCCGGCTTCGAGCCCATCCCAGCAGCATTACCCGAATGCGGAAGCGAATTAAAGAGCTTACCAATAGGAGTAATGGTTGGGGAAATGAGCACAGGAAGCAGGAGCTCCGGCAGTATATAAGAGGCTGGGTAAACTATTTTAAGTTGGCTGATATGAAAACGTTGATGCCTAGAATAGACGAGTGGTATAGAAGACGACTCAGGATGATTATTTGGAAGCAATGGAAACGGATTAGAACCCGTTTTAGCAATCTCTTAAAACTTGGTTTATCCAAATCCAAGGTAAGGGAATTTGCAAACACTCGAAAAGGCTATTGGCATATTGCCAGTAGTCCCATCCTTAACCGAACTATTACCACGGAACGCCTGGCTAAAGCTGGATATACCTTCTTTACGGATTGCTATAGGAAAGTCAGGGTGAACTAAGGAACCGCCGTATACGAGAACCGTACGTACGCGTGGTGTGAGAGGACAGATAGGGAATTAATCCCTATCTTCCTACTCTATCTAAACTCTTAAATTTAGAATTATGCGTGCTGTAAATCGTGTTTACCTTCTTTAATCTCTTCAATCATTTTAGCGTTAAACGCCGGTAGATCGTCAGGATTTCTGGAAGTTACA
Source organism: Salegentibacter agarivorans (assembly GCF_900113135.1). Lineage (GTDB taxonomy): Bacteria > Bacteroidota > Bacteroidia > Flavobacteriales > Flavobacteriaceae > Salegentibacter > Salegentibacter agarivorans. Next base: position 15,345 of record NZ_FOOH01000018.1, read on the forward strand.
AAAGCTTCGTCTACAACTACTTCTTTATCTACCCAAAGTGCTCCTGCATTTTCCAGGTCTTTTTTAATAGAGTTAAAAGAAGTCATTGTTCGACCTTCTACAACTTCTGCATTAATTAAAGTCCAGGCTGCGTGGCAAATTGCGCCTACAGGCTTGCTTTGTTTAAAGAAGTCACGCACAAAAACTAAAACTTCGTCATGTCTTCTTAATTGATCTGGGTTAATCACTCCACCGGGAAGTACTAAAGCATTATATTCTTTAGCGCTTACCTCATTTATGCTGCGATCAACATCTATTTCTCCAGACCAGTCAGTTCCTTCCCAGCCTTTAATTTTTCCTTTTTCAAGGCTTACTATATCTACTTTAAAACCTTCGTTTTCTAAAGCCTCTTTTGGTGAAAATAATTCACTCTTTTCAAATCCGTTTGTAGCTAAAATTGCTATTCTCTTTTCCATAATTTCATCTTCTTTTTTGGTTCAATCAAAGATAAAATTTGTTTAAGGGAGAGTGTGCTAAGGTCTTTATAAAAGAAAACCCGGTTAAAGTTAAACTTTATTAATTCTCTTAAAACTGTTTAAAATGAGGCTATTTTTTATTTTTAGTCATTTGCTCATTTTCTCGGTTTTTCTCCCAGTTCATATTATTTTTAAGCGTATCTATAATTTCCTTTTCTTCCTCTAATTGGGTGCGCTTTTGTTGTAATTTTTCCAGTTCCTGGTAAATTGCGGGTTCTCCATACTTATTGGGGACTACTCTTTCATTTTTAAGCAGGGCGTATTGTACGGTAAATTCGGCACCAAAAAATAAAATAAGACAGGTATAATAAACCCAGAGTAGAATTAACACTACCGAAGAAGCCCCGCCGTATACCGATGCCGGTTCACTTTTACCGAAGTAGAAACTTATTAAGGCTTCACCAACAAGGAATAAAATAGTAGTTACCGCGGCTCCTAAATAAGTGATTCTCCAACGTAATTTAATATCAGGTAGTAACTTGAAAATGGCAGCAAATAAAGTGGTTATCACGAGAAATGATATACCAAAATTTACAGCCTCTACCATAAACGCGGTTACCTGAGGTGCATATTGTTCAATTTCATCTTTTAAAATTCGAATTAATGCTGAAATAACGAGGGAGAGCAAAAGTAAAAGACCTATTACCATTACCATTCCAAAGGAGATAAGTCTATCTAATAAAATTCTAAGGAAATTGGTTTGTTTGGCCGCTACATTCCAAATATTATTCATGGCCATTTTAAGCTGAAAAAACACCCCGGTAGCACCAAAAAGCAACATTCCTATTCCAAATATAATTGCCCAGGTAGATTCGGTGGCCAGAGCGGCACTCGCAATCATGTTTTCTATAGCATCTGCCGGCTCCTGCCCTACAAAACCACTAATCTCAGAAGTTAACCTTCCCTGTACGGCTTCCTGTTCAAAAAAATACCCGGCGATGGTTACCACAATAATTAATAAAGAAGGTAAAGAAAACAAGGCATAATAAGCTATGGTGGCGCTACGCGCATAGGGTTCGTTCCTATTCCAGCTTATGTAGGCCTGTTTAAAAAGTGACCAGGTAGTTTTGAGGAATTTCATTAAATCTGATATTTCTCTTTAAAAATTTCAATATGATGTTTGGTATGGCCCGCAGTAATAAAGCCCAATGCTCTGCAACTGGTAGAACTCCCGCTAACAAATCCCTGGCTTAACAACATTTCTTTTGAAAAACTTTGGTAAAGCGAAATCCCAGCATTTCTAACTGCTTTAAATTCCTTTTTGAGACTTTTTAAACTTCGCAGTTTTGCAGCGCTGGCAGGAACATAAGCTTCGTGATCAAAACCCGGTAATTTAATTTCCGGTTCTCTCGCGAGTGTAAGCGATCTGTATTGAAAAATTCGTTCTACATCTATAATATGCTGAATTACTTCAGCAACGGTCCATTTACCTTCAGCATAGCTATAACTAAGGTCTTCTAGTTTTATCGTATCTAATAATCCCAGGAACTCTTCTCTGTTTTCAAGAAGTAAAATCCCCAGCTCTAAATTGCCGGGGATTTTTTGTAAATATCTGTCGTAGTACGCATTGTACTCGTTATAATTTAGGTTTTTTGCTATCATTTTAAGCAGAATTTCTACTTGCGTTAATATTTCCGTAAAGGGAACGCGTTACCATTTTCTCATAAACTTCAAGCATTTTACCGGCACTTTCGCCTTGTTCCTGAAGTTCCTGAACTTTTCTAAGCGCGTGTTGCTGAATGGTTAGCAATGGCAAAACAATTCTTTCACGTGCCTGAATTGACGCTCTACCGGCCGGCTGATTTTCCATAAGCTCATCATATCCAGTTACTTTTAAAAGCATGGCGTGGGTACGCTTATATTCAGCATAAATAATCTTCCAAAAATCTCCGAATTCCTTATCCTGCTCCATATAAGCGGTTAGCGTAAAGAAAGACTTGGTAAGACTCATCATAGAATTCTCCAATAAGGTTTTAAAGAATACCGAATTTTTATAAAGCTGCTGAACTTTGTCAAACTCGCCAGCTTGCTCAAACTTCTCTAAAGCTGTACCTACCCCAAAGAATCCCGGAACATTTTGTTTTAATTGACTCCAGCTTCCTACAAATGGGATGGCTCTTAGATCGTTCAGGTTAAGTTTAGCATCCTTATTTCTTTTAGATGGTCTACTACCAATATTGGTTTTTGAGTAATATTTTAAAGTACTCATTTTTTCCAAATACGGGATAAACTTTTCGTGTTGTTTAAAATTGGTGTAGGTTTCGTAACTTATCTCAGCAAGATGCGTCATTGTTTCCCGATCTTCATCGGTTAACTGATTTTTTCCTTTGCTAAATATTTCGTTAGAAACCCCAGAACTAAGCAGTTGTTCCAGATTATATCTACAAGAATCACGAGTTCCAAAATTAGAACTAATGGTTTGCCCCTGTACAGTTAACTGGATTTCTTCATTTTCAATTCCAGAACCAAGAGATGCATAGAATTGGTGGGTTTTTCCACCACCACGTGCCGGTGGTCCTCCTCTACCATCAAAGAATACAACTTTTATGTCATATCTCCTGGAAACCTCGGTTAGCATTTCCTTGGCTTTATAAATACTCCAGTTGGCCATTAAATAACCACCATCTTTAGTACCGTCACTAAAACCAAGCATTATGGTTTGCTTGTTTCCTCTACTTTTTAAATGCTCACGGTAAACTGGATTGTTATATAAAGTCTCCATTACATCTGGAGAAGCTTTTAAATCTGGTACAGTTTCAAAAAGAGGAATAATATCTACAGTTGGTTTATTCCAGCCGCACATTCTCAAAAATGCAAAAGGCTCTAAAATACTTTGCGGTACTTCACTGTGGCTAATTATATATCTATTAGCCCCATTTTCTCCATTTTTACTCTGAATTTCCTGCATTGCATATATTGAGGAAAGTGTAGATTTGGTGATACCGTCTTCATAACTTTCAAGATCTATATTACCTTCAACCTTTGTAAGCGCTTCTATTTGTTCTTCGTTAGAAAGCGAAGCATAGTTTTTAGGCAATAAATTTGGCTGGGTTTTAATAATTTCCTCTAAAACTTCAGCGTGTTTCCCAGAATCCTGGCGTATATCTAAAGTAGCAAAATGATACCCAAAGATATTTGCTTTGTTAATAAGATCATCAATCTCTTCAACAAATAATCCCTGGTGTTTATTTTCAACTATATCTTTGATTTTATGCAATTTAGACTTGAAGTCTTCAAGTGACATTTTAATCTTTCCGGTCTTGGATATTGCACTTTGATATAGCGGAGTTTCTATTTCAGAAATAATCGCGTCTACTTCGCTAAAGGTTACCCTTCTCTTCAGTTTTCTAATGTCGCGGTAATAGTTCATCAAAATAGTACTTCTTAACCTTTGTGCTACCTTTAAAGTAATTTCAGTAGTTACAAATGGGTTACCATCACGGTCTCCACCGGGCCAAAATCCCAAATTGATTACCTGGTTACCAATATCTTCACCATCAAAAATATTCTGCTGAATATAATTATAAATCTTACTTACACTTTGGTAGAAAACATTCTCAAAATACCAGATCAAACTTACAGCTTCATCGTAAGGAGTTGGCTTCTCTTTTTTGAAAAACGGGGTTTTGCCAAGTTGAGCCAGTAATTTTTTAATAAGTGTAATATCATTTTTCTGAATAGCTTTATCCAAATCGGTGATTATTCCTAAAACGGCTCCCGGATAAAATTGTGTTGGGTGGGCAGTTAAAGTTGGCCTTACATTAAAACGCTTCAAATATTCCCGCAGCTCCGGTGTTTTGTCTTTAGCTTCGGCTTCCTCTTTTACATTTCTAAGGGTTCCGCGGCCATCCATATTGTTTACTATAGGAAAAGATGCATCTTCAATAGCATCAAAAAGCACTACCTGTCTTTCTATATATTGAATAAACCTGAAAAGTAAACTGATTTGATGTTCTTCTGAAGGATCATCCTGATATTTACTGAAGAAGCTTTCAATAATTTCTGAAGGGTTTTTGTTTTCCTTAAAGCCTGCTTCACAAATTTCCTGAAAAAGAGGCAGCAGCGATCCTGTTTTACTAATATCGTCAAAAGGCAGCGTTAAAAATATACTGTTATAAACCTGATATTTTGAAAGTACGCTTTCATTAAAACGTTCTAGTTTTGGTTCTCTGTGCATAATTAATTTTAGTTGATTAAGATTAAATTTAAAGTTATAAAAAAACCCTTTAAACACGGAAGCCTAAAGGGTTTTTATAATAAGTTTAGGCTTATTTACATATCCTGAAAAATAGAGTGCATTAAACGTTTTTTATCATTTAAGCTCTCTTCTAGAGAAATCATAGTTTCTGTTCTGTACACTCCTTCAATATCGTCTAATTGAAAGATTACTTCTTTAGCATGTTGGGTATTACGTGCTCTAATTTTACAAAACACATTAAATTTACCTGTAGTCACGTGAGCAACAGTAACGAAAGGAATTTCGTTAATGCGTTCTAATACAAACTTGGTTTGAGAAGTATTCTTAAGGAATACGCCTACGTAGGCAATAAACGCATAACCCAGTTTCTTATAATCTAGAGTTAAAGAAGAGCCTTTTATAATACCTGCTTCTTCCATTTTTTTAACCCTTACATGAACCGTTCCCGCCGATATTAGCAGTTTCTTCGCTATATCGGTAAATGGAGTCCTGGTATTCTCAATTAACATATCGAGAATCTGGTGATCTGTTTCGTCTAATTTAAACTTGGCCATTTTTTAAATTTCTTTATTTATATGAAATTCAAAATTAATACAAAATCCTTGAATAATTGCTAAGGTTTTTGAGAATTATTCACATTTAAGAGGTAATTCTACATCATTTAGAGTGATTTTATTAACTACAACGTTTTCGATAAGCTTAGATTCCCCATTAATTTTAATTTTTTTATTCTCACAATAGAATTCTTTATGTGCGAACTTGTCAATTTTTGGTTCTATTTTTTCTATTTCCGGTAAAAACATCACTTTTTCCTCTTTCACCCCCTCTTTATATTGTATAGCGATATCTACTACTCCACTTTCGGTTTTTGCCTCCCTTAAAATAATATCGTTGAACAATTTTTTGTTTTCGGGAATATTCTCGTAATCGCGATAATCTATGTCTTTAAAACTTTCTTCACTTATTCCTTTTAAAACCGAAATTAAAGCCAAAAACACATATTTCCTGCTTTCTTCGCGCTGGTAATCTTTGGGAAAATGCCCGGCTTCAAAAAGAATGGTTGGTGTTTTAGTACTTTGAAAAGTATCTCCCGTACAGTTAATATTAAAAGCATCGTCATACCTTCCTATTCTTCCAGGAAGTAATTCAGAAAGATCTGAAGCTATTTTAGCGATTAACTGCATACTTTTAATTCGTGATGAGAATATTTGCCTGTCTTTATCCATAGAAGGCGTTAGGAACGACAAAACAGCTGCTTCTGCTTTATCCCCGGCGCTAAAAATAGTGCGTTGATCGTGTAGGTTTAGACAGAAATCAGGTTGAAAATTATCGAATTGTTCTCGTAAAATCCGGCTTTCCGGCTGACTTAAATCTTGTGCATCCCTGTTTAAGTCTATTTTATTTGCGTTAACCCGGGTGTAGGCTTCTGCTCCGTCTGGATTCAACATTGGAATTATACAAAAACTGCAATTGTTTAAAATAGATTTCACCAATTCACTCTCCTTATACTTATTCATATAATTAAGAAGATCAAAAACCGCTTTAGTGGTGGTAGATTCATTGCCGTGCATTTGTGACCAGGCAAGAATTTTAATTGTCCCTTTACCAAATTGAATACTATGAATTGGTTTTCCTAAAACCGATGCTCCAATTTCTTTTAGCGAAAATTCTTCTCCCAATTTATCAAGTAAAAGCTGAATGTCTTTTTGCCTAATATACCTACCGGAAATTTCCTGGTTTTTAAATGAATTGTAGTCTTTATAAAGCTGGGTAAATAATGCTGATTTTTCCATGTTTACAAAAGTAAACAATACAAATTTTACAATTGTAAACAGTTAAAATTACTTTTGTTTGTTACATATGTAAACATTCGTCCAACTGAATATACACGCGACATGGAATAAATCCTATGCACTTATTTTTAAAACATAAAATGTTTATTTTTAGTTATTTAATATATATTATATCAACTTAGAGTTTAAGTGCATTAAATAAATTACAATTGTAATTTGCAGGCTATTTAAGCTTTGATTACATTTGTAAATACTAATTACACCCAATATAATTCACAATGGTAAACACTGAAGATTTTTCTAAACGCCTGCATAGAATCCTTGAGTTTTATGAATTATCTGCCGCCGGTTTTGCCGATAAAATTGAAGTTGGACGGTCCTCTATTTCCCATATTTTATCGGGTAGGAATAAACCCAGTTTAGACTTTGTGATGAAAGTTGTAAAGTCTTTTCCTGAAGTTGAATTGTATTGGCTATTAAACGGAAAAGGAAGTTTTCCTCCTTCAGAAAAACCCACACCTCCACCTGTGACCAAACAGGAAATTAGCAAAACTCAACCACCACTGGAACATACTATCCAGGAGAAAAGTGAAATGCCTTTTCCTTTTCCGCAGCAAGGAAAAAGTAAACCCATTAGAAAAATTGTTATTTTTTATGAAGATGGCACTTTTGAGGCCTTTGAAAATTGACAGTCCGGGGAAAATAGGTTTATTTTGCAGTTCAAAAGGAATTGCAATAATGAAAAAGCTTTTACTACTATTAAGCCTGGTTTTTATTTTAACGGGCTGTTTTGAACCGGAAAGAAACTGCACCGATTTTAAAACCGGCACATTTGAGTATAAAACCTATTTAAATGGCGAATTAGCCACTTCTACCTTTATAAGGAACGATTCTATAGAAATTGATAAATTCCAGGGGAAATCAGACACCTCATCGGTTAGATGGATAAACGACTGCGAGTATATTCTAAAAAATCTAAACCCTAAGAGTATGGCCGAGGAAAAACCCATTCATATGAAGATCTTAACCACCAATAAAGATGGTTATACCTTTGAATATGGGATTGTAGGCCAGGATAAGAAGCAACGTGGCTCTGTAAACCGCGTTAAATAAACTTATTTTTTGTTTGGGTAGTTATTTTTAAACAACTGGTTTTGTTCTTCCATAAGCTGATTCATTTTTGATAAAAGCTCTATATCTTTTGGCGTAACTTCTCTTTTATCTTCGGGATCCTGGGCCTTTTTTCTAAATCGGTTCATAAATTTTATCACCAGGAATATTGTAAAACCTATAATTAAAAAATCCAGGAAAGCTTCTATTAGCGCTCCATAGCCAATAGCAACTTCTTCCACTAATTGCGTGCCTTCGGCTTCTGCAACACCTTCCCTAAGTACCCATTTCCTGTTAGCGAACTCAATACCATCGGTCATGAGGCTTAGTGGCGGCATCACTACTTCCTTTACCAGAGTGTTTACCACCGAATTAAAGGCTGTACCTATTATGATACCCACAGCCATATCGACCATATTTCCTTTTATGGCAAACTCTTTAAACTCTTTTAAAATACCCATTTACTCATCAAATAATGTTCCCTGGCTTTCAGAAGAATCACCTTTATCTTCCTTTTTGCCAACAATATTTAGCTTGGTTTTGTCATCTGAAACTGCTTCATCGTCTACCACTTCAATATCTTCTGCAGGTGTTTCTTCCTCCTCTTCGTATGGTAAAGGCTCTAACGGATTGATCTGTTTCACCTTATCTGTAGTTAATTGGTTTCCAAGAGCCTTAATACCCTTTACCGAAATGAATTCTTCAATATTAACTTCTTCGTTAGGACGCTGTTCTTTGCCACGTTGTTTGGAGAAAACTATTTCCGCTTGCGGGTAATAATCGGTAGAAACCAGTTCTAAATAGGAATTTTCATGTTCACTGATAAACTTCTCTTCTTTATCTGGATTTTCAATTAAAAAACGCTTCACATAAAAACGTTCTTTTTCCGGTTCCCAGTAAATTGCTGAAATTGGCTTTTTCGGCACCCATTTTTCCAACACTACCATTTCTTCATCAAAACGAGTTGTAAGTTCAGGAATTATGGTTTTTGCAGTTCCGTCCTGGGTAACGATCAAAATTCGATCTTCTCCCCTAAATTCACCAAGGAGTTCTCCACGTTCATCAACATTCAATCTTTTTACCGTTTCATCAAACCAGATTCTTCTTGGCTTTAAGGTAGAAACGCCTTCTTCTTTAAGCTCAACACGTTTTACAGCATATTTAGTAACAATATTTCCTTTTACATTTCTGCCCTTAATAAGCATATCGGCAAAGTCTACATCAAATTTTAATTTTTTAATGCTACCAACCTGTCTTAGAAAAATAGTCACTACTTCAGCTTCACCATTAGGGTTTGCTGTAAAGTAATGCACTTTTGAATCTTTTTTCCCCTGAGATAAATCGTATTCCCTATCCCGAGTCACAGAAGTTACCGAGAAACGTTTTATATATGAGGCACCGGATTTCCCGTCTCGGTAGATCATATTATAAATGGTGCGCTTATCTTTTTTCTTAAAAATGGCAACGTGAATAATATCTTTCCCAATAAAGGTTTTGGTATCCACCTTAGTGACCATCATCTTACCATCTGCAGTAAAACAAATAATATCGTCTATATCACTACAATCGGTTACATATTCATCTTTCTTTAGCGCGGTACCAATAAAACCTTCTTTACGGTTTACATAAAGTTTTGAATTTCTAATCACCACCTTGGTAGCTTCAATATCATCAAAAATACGAAGCTCGGTTTTTCTATCTTTTTCTTTTCCGTAATCTTTCTTCAGTTTAGTGAAATAGGCGACAGCGTAATCTACCAAATGATCTAAATGATGTTTCACATTGGCGATTTCATCTTCTAAAGACTCAATTTTTTGCTGTGCTTTATCTAAATCGAATTTCGAAATTCTTTTGATCCTAATTTCGGTAAGCCTGGTAATATCTTCGCGGGTGACGGCGCGTTTTAAGTGTTTTATATGTGGTTTTAAACCTTCATCTATGGCATTGATCACACCATCCCAGGTTTCTTCCTCTTCTATCTCACGATAGATCCGTTTTTCAATAAAAATTCGCTCTAAAGATGAAAAATGCCATTGCTCTTCCAGTTCGTCAAGTGTGATCTCTAATTCCCTTTTCAGCAAATGAAGCGTATGATCTGTAGAGCTTCTCAATATTTCTGAAACACCAAGGAAAATAGGCTTATTATCAATAATTACACAGCCAAGCGGTGCGATAGAGTTCTCGCAATAAGTAAATGCGTAAAGCGCATCAATAGTTCTATCTGGCGAAATATTATTTGGCAAATGAATAAGGATCTCAACTTCAGCAGCTGTATTATCCTCAATCTTCTTGATCTTAATTTTACCTTTATCGTTCGCTTTTAAAATGGAATCTATAAGACTTGTAGTGGTAGTTCCATAGGGAATTTCGGTAATCGCCAAGGTGTTTTTATCATACTGGCTAATTTTAGCCCGAACTCTAACACGGCCTCCCCGCTTCCCATCGTTGTAGTTTGAAATATCTGCAATTCCGCCGGTTGGAAAATCGGGGAATAAGGTGAATTTTTTCCCTTTTAAATGCTTTATAGAAGCATCTATCAGTTCATTAAAATTATGCGGAAGCACACGAGTACTCAAACCTACGGCAATACCTTCGGCTCCCTGTGCAAGCAACATTGGGAATTTAACCGGTAGGTTTACGGGCTCCTTCTTTCTACCATCGTAAGAAAGTTGCCATTCAGTTAATTTCGGATTAAATAAAACTTCCAGTGCGAATTTAGATAAACGAGCTTCAATATATCTTGGAGCGGCAGAACGGTCTCCGGTTAAAATATTTCCCCAGTTTCCCTGGGTGTCTATTAAAATATCCTTTTGGCCCATTTGCACCATGGCATCACCAATACTGGCATCACCGTGCGGGTGATACTGCATGGTATGCCCAACGATATTCGCCACTTTATTATAGCGGCCATCGTCAAGATCTTTCATAGAATGCATGATACGGCGTTGTACCGGTTTAAAACCATCTTCCATGGCAGGTACCGCACGTTCCAGAATCACATAAGATGCATAATCAAGAAACCAGTCTTTGTACATCCCGGTCACTTTTATAAGCTCTTCTTTTGGTTGTTCTAAATGTTCATCTTTAGCTTCTTCCTGGTTTTCTTCCATTAAGCTGTAGTTTTTTGATTTTCTACAATTTTCTGCATAGAAGCTATCATGCCACGCTTCTTTTTACGGCTGAGAAAAGTAGTATTAAAAGTATATTTTTTGTAACCGCGCCTTCTGCGCGAACTTATGTAAATTGTTACTGCGGAATAAAAAAAGTAATCGCTGAATTTAAATTTCCCAAGTTTTCTTTTTGGGAATTCAGCCTTCTTTACCCGGTATTCCATAAATTTTGAAAAGAAAACCCCGTTGTTCTTTAGATTCAGGGTTTCACCATCACTATCAAAGTCAAAACTCTGACCAATTTTATGCACATAGAAACCAAGTATAAGCACCACAATATTTGGTACATAGTGGCTGAACCTTACCGGTTCTTCGCTGCTCATTAGCTCAATATTCACAAAAATATTGGTGACAAATATCGCCACCAAAACAATGTACATTGAAGGAACTATTTTTACTTCATTTCTATTGGTGAATCTCATAAGCCTAACTCTTCAATAAGGTCAAGTTCAACTTTAAGATTGTCAATAATAAATTCCTGCCTATCAGGCGTATTTTTACCCATATAGAAATTAAGCATTTCGTCTATAGACTTTTCTTTGTCCAGCATCACGGGATCTAATCTAATATCTTCTCCAATAAAATGCTGAAATTCATCTGGAGAGATTTCACCTAAACCTTTAAATCGAGTGATTTCAGCTTTTCCGGTTAATTTTTCTACCGCATTTCTTCTTTCGGTTTCGCTGTAACAGTAAATAGTTTCCTTTTTATTCCGAACCCTGAATAACGGAGTTTGCAGAATATATAAATGATTTTCCTTGATTAATTCAGGAAAAAACTGGAGGAAAAAGGTGATTAACAACAACCTAATGTGCATTCCATCTACATCGGCATCAGTTGCAATTACTATATTGTTGTATCTAAGATCTTCTAAAGATTCTTCAATATTTAATGCGGCTTGCAGTAAATTGAATTCTTCATTTTCGTAGACGATCTTTTTACTTAAACCGTAACTGTTCAATGGTTTTCCTTTTAAACTGAAAACCGCCTGCGTATTTACATCACGAGATTTGGTAATAGAACCACTCGCAGAATCTCCCTCGGTAATAAACAAAGTTGTTTCTAAATAGCGTTCTTTTTTACTGTCACCCAGATGAATACGGCAATCACGTAATTTTTTATTGTGAAGACTGGCTTTTTTAGCTCTATCCTTTGCAAGTTTTCTAATTCCCGACAGATCTTTACGTTCTCTTTCTGCCTGTAAAATCTTACGCTGAAGCCTATCGGCAGTTTCCTGGTTTTTATGCAAGTAATTATCCAGCTGTGTTTTTAGAAAATCGTTAATGTAAGTCCGTACGGTGGGCATTTTCCCACCCATATCTGTAGAACCCAGTTTTGTTTTAGTCTGACTTTCAAAAACAGGCTCCATTACTTTAATACTAATAGCCGATACTATAGATTTTCTAATATCGCTGGCATCGTAATTTTTTCCGTAGAACTCGCGTACCGTTTTAACGATTGCCTCTCTAAAAGCCGCAAGGTGTGTACCACCCTGGGAAGTATTTTGCCCATTTACAAAAGAATGATATTCTTCACTGTATTGGGCTTTACTATGTGTTAGAGCAACTTCAATATCCTCACCGCGCATATGGATAATTTCATACAAACGCTCATCTTCGTGAATACTATCTTTTAAAAGATCTTTAAGTCCGTTTTCTGAATAGAATTTTTCGCCGTTAAAAATTATGGTTAACCCGGGATTCAGGTACACATAATTTTTCAGCATTTTTTCTATATACTCATTTCGGAATTTAAAATTCTTAAAAATAACCTCATCGGGAACAAAGGTAACCTTGGTTCCGCGACGGCGGGAAGTTTCGTCAAGATGTTCTTCTTCTTTTAATTCTCCCTGCTCAAATTCGGCAGCGTGAGATTTGCCATCTCTGGAAGATTCTACTCTAAAATATGATGAAAGTGCATTTACTGCTTTAGTACCAACACCATTAAGTCCTACCGACTTCTTAAAAGCGCGGGTATCGTATTTCCCGCCCGTATTCATTTTTGAAACTACATCAACTACTTTTCCTAACGGAATTCCACGACCATAGTCACGAACAATAACACGCTGATTTTGCACCGAGATCTCAATGGTTTTTCCAGATCCCATTACAAATTCATCAATACTGTTATCCAGCACTTCTTTTAGGAGAATATAAATCCCATCGTCTGCACTGGAGCCGTCTCCCAGCTTACCAATGTACATCCCGGGACGCATTCTAATATGTTCTTTCCAGTCTAAAGACCGTATATTATCTTCGGTATACTTTGTTTCCTGGCTCATAAGTGGTTCATGGAGTTGTGGCGCTAATATAAGGTATAGCGCAAAAAGTTAAAACAATGCAAGCGGATTTTAATTAACAAAAATTTAAAATATAATGTTAATTATATTTTGAAGAAAAACGACTATTTAGAGGGATGTTTTACCAAATTCACCCAAAACTCCTCAATTTGATTCACGGCTTTCATAAAATCTTCTACTTCTATAGGTTTTGTGATATAACAGTTAGCATAATTCTGGTAAGAAATATCTATATCTTCTTTGGAAGACGAAGTAGTGAGCATAATTACGGGAATTTGTTTTAGGTCTTTATGCTGTTTAACAAATTTAAGAACCTCGTGCCCATTCATTTTTGGAAGATTTACATCCAGTAAAATAAGATCTGGGGTAAGTGCTTTTACATGCGTTCCTTTTTTATCCAGAAAATCCATCGCCTCTTTTCCATCTCTAACCACACTTAATTTATTTAGAATTTTACCGTCTTCAAGCGCTTCAGAAGTTAAAAGTATATCGCCTTCATTATCTTCAACCAAAAGTATGTGGATAGATTCCATAGCTATAAGAATTTATTTGAAAGTTTTAATAATAATCTACCACATAGTAACTTATGGGTATTCATAATTGACAATTATTTAATGTTCTAAGCAATATTGGTACATTTATATCTCCATTGCCGAGTAGAATATACTGATTTACGCAATAATTAACTAAAAAATATAAATCATTTTTAATGTAAATCTAATTATTAGAAACTATTTATTATTATGAAATATATTTAGAAATGGTAAAGTGAAAAATACTCCCATTTCCTTCTTGAGATTCTACCCAAATGTTTCCACCCAGGTTCTCAATAATCTTCTTGGTTACCGCGAGTCCCATTCCGGTACCCGAATATTCATCCCTATGATGCAGGCGCTGAAAAATCACAAAAATACGATCAAAATATTCCTTATCTATCCCAATCCCATTATCTTTTATGCTAAATTCCCAAAAATTTACAGTCTCCTGAAAATCAATGGTAATCGTAGGATTAACCTCTGGTTTGCTGTATTTAATAGCGTTGCTAATAATATTTTGAAATACCTGTCTTATGGGACTTTTAGGCACTTTTAATACCGGTAAATTTCCATATATAATCTTCACATTTCTTTCCTCTATTCTTTTCCTGTACAGGTATTTAATTTCTTTTAAAATATCATCTAGCGCAACAGTTTCAAGTTTATCTTCGGTTCTACCTACCCTAGAGAATTCTAAAAGATCTAAAATAATTTGTCGCATTCTTTTTGCTCCATCTACGGCAAAATCTATATACAACAAACCTTTTTCGTCCAGAACATCTGCATATTTCTTTTCTAATTGGGTTAAAAAGCTTGTCACCATGCGCAATGGTTCCTGAAGGTCATGAGAGGCTACGTAGGCAAACTGTTCTAATTCTGCATTTGAGGTAGCCAGCTCTTTAGCTCTTTCTTTTAATTCTGCATTAAGTTTTTTAAGCGATATTTCGTATTGCTTTTTACGCGAAATATCCTGCATTGCACCAACTACCCTAAGGGCTTTATTATTTTTATCACGTACTACAAAACCCCTGTCAAAAACATCCAGATATTCACCCTGTGCATTTATATACCTATATTCTTCTTCCCAAATAGTATCTTCACTGTTAAGAAATTCCTGAAAGCTATTAACAATTCTTCCCTGATCTTCTGGATGAATTTTATTGTACCACGTAGAAAGTTTCGGTTTAAATTCGTTCAAATTATAACCGAATAAATTTTCGAATCCTGCACCCCAGAATAATTCCCCTTCCACTACATCATAATCCCAAATAGCATCAGATGTGGCTTTGGTTACATAACGATATCTTTCGTTTGCATTTTCCAGCTCCTTTTCATAAGCTCTAATGTCTGAAACATCACGAAGTACTCCAATCATTCTTACCGCTAAGCCTTCCTCATTCCTAATAATATAGCCGTTATCAATAATATTTAAAAAATCTCCGTTGGCTTTTCTAAATAAATATTCAGAACTCCATTTGTTTTTACTCTTATCTTTTAAACTATTTTCCAGACTTTCATATACTTCAGCTATATGATTGGGGTGAACGCCTTCGCTCCATTTTCCGAGTGAAAACTTTGCATCCTCCCTATCGGCGCCAACCATTTTATAAAACCCATCTCCCCATTTAAGCTCGTCCTTAACCACATCCCAATCATAAATAGCATCTTCGGTAGCTTTATTTACAAATTCGTAGCGTTGATTGCTGCGTTTCAAGGCGAGTTCATTTATCTGAAATTCAATAATTAACTGTAGCAATCCAACCGCTCTTTTAATACTTCTTTGCTCCTTTTTTTCTTCAGAAAAATGCTCTTTTTTATAAAAAACCGTAAAAATACCCAGTCTTTCGCCTTTTGAATCTATAATTGGGTAAGTAGAGCAGGATTCAATTTCATTTTCTAATGCCAGTGCTTTTAAGTTGGAATCTGGAATTTTATTTATTTTTAAATTAACAGGTTTCCCCTCGTCAAATACAGAAAATATTTTTTCTCTTTTTTCAATTCCCAGCTCATTTAAAGCTTCTACAAGTGAGGGCTGAATTTCACCGGAAGCCCAATAAGATAAATTCTCGTTTTCAAACTTTTGAATAACAAAAAATGCATTAGGATTTATCTTTTCCAGGCTCTCCACATAAAAATTAAGGATTTCCTTTAATCGGGAGGTTTTTTTAAAATTCATTTCCAGGACTTTTCGCTCTAAATTCTCTAATTCCTGAAAACGCTTCTTATCGGTAATATCCCTGGCATTAGAAACATATCCATTTACTGCGGGATCATCAGAAAGATTGGTTAAGGTAGTTTCCAACCATCGCCAATCTCCATTTTTGTGCTTAAACCTAAAGCCACTAATTTCTATTCTTTTTTGCTGTTCTATTTTTGCAAATTCCTTTTGAACCTTTGGGAGATCGTCAGGATGAATAAAATCAAACGCATTTCTATTTTTAAAATCTTCCTGGGTAAAGCCTAAAACAGAAACTGAAGTAGGGCTTGCATAGATATAATCTCCATTTTCATCTAATATGGCAATTAAATCGCCACCTTCCTGCACCAAACCTTTAAAGCGCTGCTCGCTTAACTGAATTTGTTCTTCAGCTCTTTTTCTTTTCGAGATATCTGTCATAATACCTCTTAGCCATTTGATTTCCCCGTTTTCTCTTATTACCGAAACCACATCACTTAACCACACATAACTTCCATCTGCTTTTTGCATTCGGTATTCAAAGCTGTGGTTATTTCCTTTTTTTACCTGGTTAGAACAAAAATTTACCGCGTATTCACGGTCTTCAGGATGTATATGGTTTTGCCAAAAGTCTGCATCGTGATACCAATCTTTGGGCTTAATTCCTATTAAATCTTTTGCTTGTTCACTTACAAAGGTAAACTCAAAGGTTTTTGCATCCATTTCCCAAAAAACACCTTCTATGCTGTTTATTAATCCTTCATATTGCTTTTTGGCTTCATTGAGCGATAACTCTGCTTCCTTTTTTTCTGAAATATCAATCCCTATACACTGAATTTCATTTGGATTTCCTTCGGCATCACATAAGGCAATAAAATCCCATACCGTAGTTCGGGTTTTACCGTCCCTTCGGGGTTTTCCTATCTCTATTTGAAATGTTTCATTAGGATTCTCCAGGCATTTAATAGCGGTTTCCTGCACTTTTGGCCTGTCTTCTTCCACAACCGCTATCATACAACTATTTCCAATTAAACCCTCCTCTGTATCGATCCACCCAAAATCTTCTTTAAATTTTGAATTGTAATAGGTGTAATTTCCTTCGGTATCGGTTCTAATAACATAATTGGTTTGAGACTCGAGTAAACTACGCTGCCTGGATTCATTAATTTCTAATAATTCATACGCCAATTTTTTTTCGGTTACATCTAAAACAATGCAATCCCAAACAACACTTTCGTCTGCCATTTTCTGCGGAGTTCCAAATCCTCTATTCCAACGCAAACCTTTTTCGGGATGTTTTACCCGCCACTCATAGGTCCACATATTTAAATTACCGGCAGATTCATTGATTGTTTTTTTAAGTCCCGGCACGTCATCTTCATAATACAAATCCCATACAACGCTATTGTCTCGCGTAGCTTCCTGTGGGGTTATCCCCCAAACATTCCGAACCCCTTCGCTTATGTACATTAATTGATCATCACCATTTGGTTTAAGTTTATATCTAAAAACAACGCCGGGAATATTATCGTTAATGTTTTCAAGTCTAATTTGAGCAAGTTTACGGGAAGTAATATCCTGGGTGGCTCCAAATACTCTAACACATTTTCCGTTTTTAAAATGTGGTTTGCCCGTAGCTCTTATCCATTTATCATTATTTTTAGCAGTAATAATTTCCAGTTCAAGATCAAAAGTTTTACCGATTTCAATGGCATTAGAAACTGCATTTTTTATGGTGGTCCTATCTTTTTCTGTTTTATAAAAACCTATCGCAGCATCAAGACCCGGTGTAAAATCTTGCGGAACCTCGTGAATTTCTTTAAGCATATTAGACCAGGAAAGCGTATTTTGTTCAATATCCAACTGCCAGCTGCCAATTTTTGCAACTTCCTGAGTTTCCTTTAGAAATTTTTCATTTTCCTTTAAGCTTTTCAGCGAAGCCTGCCCCTCTTCTCGGGTTCTAATTACTTGAGTTATATCACGTACCCGGTGTAAAATAAATTCAATTTCACCGTTTTCATTTTTAATAGGAATATTATCTGCTTCCCAAATTTTTCGCTGTAGTGTACCCTTTTCATCTGGGAGGTCATATCGTACCTGGTGAATATGATTTGGTTCGCCAAATTCTATAGCTTCCCTAAGAAATTTAGTAATTATTTTAATAAAATCGTGATCTTTATTTTCTTTACCAAAAACCTCCAGCATACCATTTCCCACCAATTGTTCGCGCTTCATTCCAGAAGTTTTCATAAAGGCACGATTAACTTCAATAATTGTAAATTTTGGATCATCTGGTAGTAATAAGAAACAATTGTCAGGAAAAGACAGGAATACTTCTTTTTGTTGCGTGAGGTTAATCATTACAGATTGGGATTACTGGACTTGAATTTAATTATTTAAAATAAAGCGCTAATTGTTTTGGAAAATACTTAAAATTTGTGAGACTATTTTAATAGGAATAAAAAAACCGAAACTGGAGAAACCAGTTTCGGCCTTTAAATAATAAAAGCAGGAATTTTAGGTGCAAATTCCTGCTTTAGGTTGAATTAATAAACTAACTTAAATTGAAAGTTTTTCTGTAACTGTTTTGTCAGCAACGTTTAGTGTAAAAGTGTATTCTCCTTTTGGCATTTTAGAGAAATCCAGGGTTTTGTTCATTGTGTACCCTTTTCCTTTAACTTCTCCTACCAGTTTTCCTGTAGCATCATATACCTTTAAAGTGGCATTAGTTTCTGCCGGATTAGTTAGAAAAAATTTCACTTTTTTAGATTCCACTCTGTAAATTGGTTTAAAAACAACCGCAGCAGTTTTATCTTCAATGCTTATTCCGGTAGAAGATTTCTTAATTTCTGTAGTGTAAATCCCATTAAGATCTTCTGTATTTAAAAAGTAAGTTCCAGCAGGAATACGACTAAAATCTATTTGTTTCTTATAATTCCCATCAAGAGCCGGGCTATCCTTAAATAGAATAAATCCTGAAGCATCTTCTAGGCTTACTGTACTTACATTATCTAATTCTACAATTAGCGTTTGCCCTTTATCAACACTAACTTCCACACGGTCAGCTGCGTACATGTTTATTCCGGTTACCAATACTACTAGTAATAACGAATTTTTCAATAGTTTTTTCATAATTTTGATTTTTAATTGTTAATACCCCTTGTTTACAATTACAAAGATAGCGCACTTTTACCCTGCTGAATAGTAGTGGATAAACAAGAAAATGTGCTATATTGATCTTTACAATAATTTAATGTTGAATTATTGTGCATATAGCATATTTTTGAGTTAATTTTGTATTACAAACCTATATTATGTCCACATTAACTAAATGTTAATTTGTTGAGAATATGCTAAAAACAAGTAAACCTTCTTTTGAAAAAGTAGACCCAAGCTTTGGAAGTTCATTTTCTTTTAAAAATTTTAACCAGGATCATCAAAACAAAAACCACACATTTTGGCATTACCATCCCGAAATTGAACTTGTTTATGTAAACGGAGGATCTGGCAAAAGACAAATTGGAAGCCACGTCTCTTATTATCAAAACGGTGATCTTATTTTAATTGGTGCCAATCTTCCGCACTGTGGCTTTACCGATAGTTTAACCAATAACGACCGGGAAACCGTTATTCAGTTTAGCCCAGATTTCCTCGGAAAAAATTTCTGGGAAATTCCTGAAATGAGAAATGTGCGGGTTTTACTTGAGCGGGCCAAAAATGGAATTGTTTTTCATGGGGAAGATAAAAACCTTATTGGGGAAAAGATAGAAGCCTTAAGCTCATTAACTAACTATAAGAGGCTGCTGGGTTTGCTAGATGTTCTTAATATGCTGGAAAATGCAAAAGATTTTACGCTTTTAAATGCCGAAGGCTTTGTACTGGATACCGAACTTGAAGATCACAATAGAATTAACGTGATCTTTAATTTTGTAAAGAACGAGTTTAAAAGAAATATTGCCCTGGAAGAAATTGCCGATGTAGTGAGTATGACGGTGCCGGCTTTTTGTAGATATTTCAAAAAAACGACTGGAAAAACTTTTGTACAATTCGTGAACGAATATCGCCTGGTACATGCTGCAAAATTACTACACGAAAAGCAAATAAGTATCACCGATGTGTGCTTTGAAAGTGGCTTTAATAATTTTAGTCACTTTAATAAGCAGTTTAAAAAGTTTACCGGTAAATCACCTTCGATTTATCGTAATGAGATTAAGTTCGCGGTTTCATAAGCAATTCTATTATATAAAAAAAGATCCCATTTCAACTGAAACGGGATCTTTTATATTCTAAATTCAGCAGAATTTATTTATTCGTTCTCGTGCATAAATTTCTGCTTGGCGAGTAATTCTTCTTCGCTTTCTACGTGTTCATCATCTGGTACACAACAATCTACCGGACAAACCGCAGCACATTGTGGTTCTTCGTGAAACCCTTTACATTCTGTACACTTATCTGGTACAATATAATAGATCTCATCACTAATAGGTTCCTGGGCTTCGTTAGCATCGGCTTCTTTCCCGTTGGGTAGTACTACGTTACCTTCCAGGTCTGTACCATCGGCATAACGCCAGTCATCTGCACCTTCGTAAATTGCTGTATTTGGGCACTCGGGCTCGCAAGCACCGCAGTTTATGCACTCATCTGTTATAACAATTGCCATAGCTTTTTTCTTTGTAATTTAATTATCATAAAACTTAGTTGGTATTTCCCGTCGTTTTTTAGGAGTTTGCCGCCTTAAGTTTTAATTTCGCGCTACAAATTTAAAGCCATTGGCTATCATAACCAAATAAGGAAATGACAATCGAAGAAAGAAAATCATATTTTGTTCAAGTGGGAAAATTCCTGAGTCTTTTTGGGGATGCGACTAATAATTCAATAAAAATAACGCCTGAAAACGAAAGATTTTTTAATGAATTAAATAATAAAATTGATCAGGCTGTTCATTATAACGGCTGGTTTACTCGAGAAAACGTGATTTTTTCACTTCAGCAATGGAGCAAAGCGCTAACGCAAAGCAATTTGGATCAATGGCTTGAACCTTATAAATTCGATAAACCAGAACAAAAAACAGTAGCCATTATTATGGCAGGCAATATCCCATTAGTTGGATTTCACGATTTTGTTTCGGTTTTAATTTCAGGGCATAAAGTACTGGTAAAACAATCTTCTAACGATAAACAATTGTTACCAGTAATTGCCGGGTTTGTAATGAATATAGCGCCAGAATTTGAAGAACGAATAAAATTTACTGAAGAGAAACTTACCAATTTTGATGCGGTAATCGCTACCGGAAGCAATAATACCGCCCGCTATTTTGAGTATTATTTCTCGGGGAAACCTAATATTATAAGAAAAAATCGAAATTCGGTAGCCATACTTACCGGTAATGAAAGTAAAGAAGAACTGGAAGCTCTAAGCGAAGACGTTTTTAGATATTTTGGTTTAGGTTGCCGTAATGTTTCTAAACTTTATGTGCCCAAAGCATATGATTTTGATTCTTTCTTTAAGGCGATGTACCCGTGGAATACTTTATTAAATTCAGCTAAATACGCCAACAATTACGATTATAATAAAGCGGTGTATTTAATGAGTGAATTTAAATTACTGGAAAACGGGTTTCTTATTCTGAAAGAAGATGAAAGCTTCGGCTCTCCTATCGCCACTTTATTTTATGAAAAATATGAAGGTGAAAAAGAATTACAGGAAAAACTTGAGCAAAATAAAGAAAACCTGCAATGCGTTGTAGGAACCAATGCCGATGTTAATTTTGGCCAAACCCAACAACCAAAATTATGGGATTATGCTGATGGCGTAGATACTTTAAAATTTTTAGAAGAACTTTAAAACATAAGACTAACCACTTTTATAAACCAACTATGAAAAAACATAATTATAGCGCCGGACCCTGTATTTTACCACAGGAAGTTTTTAAAGAAGCGGCGCAAGGTATTTTAAATTACCAGGATTCAGGCTTGTCTATTATGGAAATTTCGCATCGCAGCGCTGCTTTTGTAGATGTGATGGAAGAAGCCCGAAGCCTTTCCCTTGATCTTTTAGGACTTCAAGATAAAGGCTACAAAGCCCTTTTTCTGCAAGGCGGTGCCAGCATGCAATTTCTAATGACTGCTTATAATTTATTGAATAAAAAAGCAGCTTATCTCAATACCGGTACCTGGTCTACCAAAGCGATAAAAGAAGCGAAACTTTTTGGTGAAGTATTTGAAGTTGCCTCTTCAAAGGACAAGAACTTCAACTATATCCCAAAGAATTATCAAATTCCCTCTGATGTAGATTATTTTCACTGCACCAGCAATAACACTATTTTTGGGACCCAAATTAAAGATTTTCCGCAAATGGATGCACCAGTTGTTTGTGATATGAGTAGCGATATTTTTTCCCGTGAACTCGATTTTTCAAAATTTGATCTTATTTATGCAGGAGCTCAAAAAAATATGGGCCCGGCAGGAACTACACTCGTTGTGCTCAAAGAAGATATCTTAGGAAAGGTTGAGCGCGAGATTCCTTCAATGTTAAATTACAAAGTACACCTGGAAAAGGATAGTATGTTCAATACCCCGGCTGTTTACGCGGTTTACGTTTCGCTATTAACCCTAAAATGGATTAAAAATAACGGCGGAATTGCAGCCATGGAAAAACGAAATAATGAAAAAGCCGATTTACTTTATAAAGAAATAGATAGAAATCCGCTTTTTAAAGGTTTTGCTGAAGTTGAAGATCGTTCGGTAATGAATGCCACTTTTAATCTTACCGATGAAAGCAAAAAAGAAGCTTTTGATAAACTTTGGAAAGATGCGGGCATTAACGGACTTAACGGCCACAGGAGTGTTGGCGGTTACCGTGCTTCTATGTACAACGCTTTAGATATTGAAAGCGTAAAAGTCCTGGTTGAAACAATGCGGCAGCTGGAACAGCAGTCGTAAATCAGAATCCAAAACCCGGCCTGAAACTGGATAAATAAATTGAAAACGTACAGGAAAAAAAATATAATCCTTTACAAAACTCCCATAAGAGGGATTAAATAATAAATAAATGAAACCTGAAGATTTTTTTAATAAACCCACTACTCCAACTCAACCTGAAAGGATTAAAATCCTGGCCAACGACGGTCTTGCAAAAGCCGGGATAGAACAACTTGAAAAAGCAGGTTTCGAGGTCATAAGTACAAAAGTAGCTCAGGAACAACTTGCTGATTATATAAATTCAAAAAACATTCAGGTTTTACTTGTTCGAAGCGCTACCAATGTAGACAAAGCAATTATTGATACCTGTAAAAATTTAAAATTAATTGGCCGCGGTGGTGTTGGCTTAGACAATATTGCGGTAGAATATGCTGAAAGCAAAGGCATACAAGTCATTAATACGCCACAGGCAGCTTCAGGATCGGTGGCAGAACTTGTTTTTGCGCATCTTTTTAGCGGAGTAAGGAAATTGTTTGATTCTAACAGGAATATGCCTTTAGAGGGAGAATCAAGATTTAAGGAATTAAAGAAATCCTATTCCGCAGGAATCGAACTGCGAGGAAAAACCCTTGGAATTATAGGTTTTGGTAAAATTGGTCGTAAAGTTGCTAAAATTGCTTTAGGCCTGGGAATGAAGGTTATTGCGAGCGATAAAGAAGATGGGGAAGTAAAAATTACTTTAGAATTCTATAATCATCAAAGTATAGAAATCCCTATAAAAACTGAACCTGTAGAAGGACTTATAAAACATTCAGATTTTATAACGCTACATGTACCTGCTCAAACTAAACCATTAATTGGAAAAAAGGAACTGGAAGCGATGAAACCGGGAGTGGGGATCATTAACACTGCTCGTGGTGGCGTTATAGATGAAGTAGCGCTTTTGGATGCTATAGAAGATGGTAAAGTTGCTTTTGCAGGCTTAGATACTTTTGAAGCCGAACCAAGACCGGCCATTAAATTATTGATGAACGAGAAATTGTCTTTAAGTCCGCATATAGGTGCATCTACTTTAGAAGCCCAGGAACGTATAGGTTTAGAACTTTCAAAACAAATTATTTCTTATTTTAAAAAATAAACAACCTGAGAGCAAGCTTAGTAGCCATTGATAGCGAATAGTTGTTTAATTATAACGGAGGTCTTTTGAGCATCTAATCTCCATTATCGAGCAGATTATAATAAAGCTTTAACGTGACTTACTATTTAAAAGCCGTAAATTCATTTTAATAAAAAATAAAATCATGGCTTCAATATTAGATTTACTTAATACCCAAACGGGAGATCAGCTGGTGAATAAAGCCAGCGAAAAAACTTCAGAAGAGAAAAGTAAAATTACCTCGGTATTGGGAATGGCTATGCCGTTAATTCTTGGCGCGATGAAAAGAAACGCTAAAGATCCTAAAGGTGCCGAAAGTTTAGATAAAGCTTTACAGGATGAAAAACATAATGGAGAGGTTTTAGATAATTTGGGAGAAAAAGATCCTGAAGACCTTACTAACGAGGGTAGCAAGATTTTAAACCACGTTTTAGGAGCAAAACAAAGCGGAATTAGTAAAACCATTGCCGGAACATTAAATATTGATGAATCTACGGTGAATAATATCCTGGAAATGGCTGCCCCGGTAGTTATGGGCTTATTAGGACAGCAAAAAAGAAAAGATAATGTAGGTTCTTCAGGTTTATCTGGTTTATTAGGTTCGGTTATGGGATCTGATGATTCTCACGACCAATCTTTACTGGAAACTTTATTAGACGCCGATGGTGATGGCAGCGTAATAGATGATGTTGCCGGAATGGCATTTGGAGGTAAAAAAGGCAAAAAAGGGGGTAGTCTGCTTGGTGGTATGTTAGGCGGAAAATAAATTAATTTAAAGAATATTATATTTTTCAGCAGATAAGATTTTAATATATTCCTTTTTGTTTGATGAAAAGGAATAGATTGAAAAATTTAGTCTCGATTTTAGAATAAAGAACAGGCATGAAAAACTTCATTTATATTTTACTACTGGGTTTATTTATTTATAGCTGCGGAAGCTCAAGAAATAGAAACCTTGGAGATTCTCAAATAAATGAGGATACAGTGCGCATTGCAAACGATAGCCTGGAATATGAAATTATAATTATTGAACCGGGTTTTAATCTTTTTATAAATTCCATAGCTAAACCTGAAGGTTATTATTCTCAACAATACCTGGAAAACAAAAACCGAATTTTAGTTTCAGATTATAATCAGCGCGTTAGGCAACCCCAGGTATATAATTCCGATCTGTATTTGCAGGAAATTAATTACGATCCTAATATAGATTACGGGTACGAGGTAAATTATTTGCTATACAATTACTTTGTGTTTTTCAGCAGGCATTATAATCAGCGATTCTCTGTACCTACGCGTATTTAACACTCATTATTTTAATTCTTCGAAGCTTTTAGTATTTTTGCGGCATGAATAAGTTAAAAGCACGTTGGGGTATAGATTCTAATTGGCAAATATTTATAATATTTATAGTGTTTGCTATTACGGGATCTACTTCAGCTAAATTAGCTGAGCCTCTATGTAATTTCCTGGGTATCTACCAGGCATCCTCTCATTGGGCGGTTTACTGGAGCGCTAGAATATTCCTGATTTTTCCTATTTACCAGGTTCTATTGGTTAGTTTTGGCTGGATTTTTGGCCAGTTTCAGTTCTTTTGGGCCTTCGAAAAGAAAATGCTAAGTAGAATGGGCTTTGCTAAATTATTCCAGTAATTATTCTTGAAATTCCTTAAACACATATTCGCTATATTATTGGGAGCATTACTTTTGCTTCCGGTTGTAATAAGTTTCTCGCATATTTTTAGCGGTCACGGCCACGAATTATGTGTAAATTATGCTGATAAGCATTTTCACGAAAGTAGCCTGGACTGTGAACTCTATTCTTTTCATCAAAGTCCGGTACTTGCTGCCGGTTTTATAAATTTTGAGCCGCTTGTAGAAAAACAGATCAAAAAACAATTCTTCGATTTTTATCAATTTTTAAGTGATTATCAAAAGCTCCCTTTCGAGCTTCGCGGTCCTCCACTGGCTGCCTAACATCCGTTTTTATTTGTTAGAATTTTAATTATTTAAAAATAATATATGAAAAGTTTACTTTTCTCATTGCTTTTTATAGCAGTGAGTCCAATTATATATGCTCAGAATAACTTCTCGGGCAAGGTTACCAATGCTGAAACCGGAGAACCGGTATTTAGTGCCAATGTTTATTTTCCTGAATTAAGTAAAGGTGCTATGACCGATCTTGATGGCAACTTTACAGTTGAAAATATCCCTAACGGAAAATTTAAAATTATAGTTTCTTCAGTAGGTTTCGGCACATACTCCAACGAATTAGATTTTCCTGAAACTTCTACTTTAAGTATCACTTTAGAAAAATCGGCTATAGAGATGGAAGAAGTGATAGTCTCTACTCCTTTTCACCAGTTACAAAGTGAAAATGTAATGCGTGTAGAGCGGGAGAATGTAGCAGAATTAAACCGTAAAGGAGCCGTTACTTTAAGCGACGGGATAACCCAAATTGCCGGCGTGGAAAGTTTAACCACAGGAGTTGGAATTGGAAAACCGGTAATTAGAGGTTTAAGTTCTAATCGTGTTTTGGTTTATACACAGGGAGTTAGATTAGAAAATCAGCAGTATGGAGATGAGCACGGGCTTGGTATTAGTTCTAAAGGAATTGAAAGTGTTGAGATTATAAAAGGCCCTGCTTCCCTGCTCTATGGAAGCGATGCCATTGGTGGTGTACTTTACCTTAACCCAGAACGTTATGCAGCAGCAAACAAAACTAACGCTGAAGCAGATGTAAATTATTTCAGTAATACCCAGGGATACCAGGGAAGTGTGATGGCCAAAACATCTGGAGAAAAATTAAAATTTCTGGCTCGCGGTAGTTATGCCGCACATAGTGATTATGAAACCGGGGATGGAGAAAGGGTTACTAATACCCGATTTAATGAAACCGATTTTAAAGCGGGCATCGGCTACCAGGATGCTAAATTCAAAACCGATTTAAGGTATAATTTCAATAAATCGAATATTGGAATTCCGGAAGAAATAGGGGTACAATCTACAGATAAAGATCCCCTTCTTCCCTACCAGGAAATTGATAATCATATTCTAAGTTTAGAAAATAAACTTTATTTCAGCAATTCAAGTCTTGATTTTAAAGTAGGTTATCAATACAATAACCGGAAAGAGTTTGAAGAACACCACCACGAAGGAGAGCACGAAGAAGAAAATGCAGAGGAAGAACATCTGGAAGAGAATGAAGGTACCGACCATCCTGCTTTAGAAATGCACCTTGAAACCTTGAATTATAATCTAAAATATAATTTACCAAGAACAGGGAGATTTGAAACAATTTTGGGAGTTCAGGGAATGCACCAAACCAATACAAACTATGGCGAAGAAATTTTAATCCCAGATGCCACTACTACAGATTTTGGTTTTTTCGCGACTACCCACGTTCATTTTGACCGATGGGATTTCCAGGGAGGTTTACGTTTTGATACCAGGAGTATAGACAGCAAAGCAGTAGAAGCTCACGAAGAAGAACATATAGGAGACGAGCATGAAGGGGAAGAACATGAAGAGGAACACGATCACGACCACGAAACAGGCGAAATTGCAGCAATAAATAATTCGTATAAAAGTATAAACGGTGCGCTGGGGGCAAAATATAATGTTACCGAAAATTTAAGCGCAAGATTAAACCTGGCTACCGGTTTTAGAGCGCCAAATTTATCTGAATTAACTTCTAACGGTTCTCACCACGGTACCAATAGGTATGAGGTTGGAGATCAAAATCTTGAAAATGAACAGAATTTCCAGGTAGATCTTTCTTTAGAATGGCGAAATAAGCATTTTGAAGCTTTTGTGAACGGCTTTCATAATTCAATAAGCGATTATATTTATTTACAGCCTACGGGAGAATTAATAGATGATAATCCTGTTTTTGAATACACTCAGAATAATGCTGAATTATACGGTGGTGAAGTTGGAGTTCATATTCACCCGCACCCTTTAGACTGGTTACACCTTGAAAGTAGTTTTGAGACCGTAACGGGAAAAAGAAGGAATGGAGAATATTTACCGCTAATTCCAGCAAATTCCTTAACCAATACTTTAAGATTAGAATTTGACAATCCAGAAGATAAAATATATAGTAAGTATTCTTTCTTAAGATTGAAAAATGTATTTAATCAAAATAATGTAGATGCTTTTGAAACCCGTACCGGTGGTTATGGTCTATTAGGTGCAGGATTTGGAGGGCAATTCGCTATTAATTCCAGTGAAATGAGAATTGGCATAAGTGCAAACAATATTTTGAATAAAGATTATATCTCCCATCTTTCGCGTTTAAAACCCGACGGTATCTCTAATATTGGTAGAAATATTTCTGTTTCAGTAAGGTGGTTGCTTTAATTAAATAATCCACAAAAAGACCCAATCTATTTTATGCAAATAAAAAGACCTCACATTACCGCATCTGCGGAATTGTGAGGTCTAATTTTAAGTATTTGGGGTATTTAAACTATAATTTTCTTTTTCCCTTTAACTTCGGGATTATTGTCTTCTATATTATCTATATGGGTTAGATCATTTTTCTTTCGTTTTTTAAGAAAACTATAGGCTGCAATTCCCGCTCCGGCTGCTACTGCTCCTACTCCAAGGGCACTTGCCGGTTTTCTCATAATCATTTTTCCTGCTTTGAAGATCACAGCTCGTTTAAGCCATTTTATTCCTTTCTGTATTGCTTCTTGGTTATTCATAATATTTTTTTATTGGTTTAAGCCCGAAATTTTTCGGTTTATATAAATATCGTGGTAATTCTAAATACCTAACGTTAAAGAGATTTCAAATAACACAGTTTTAACGCTCTTAGATCGAGAGAATATTCAGTTGAAATTTTATTCAAAAGCGGTAACTTTCTTAGCATATCTCTCTGAAGCTGAATTTAGTTGCGCTCCTAAAAGCACGGTAAAGCAACTAATAAAAAGCCATAGCATCATAATAACCACTGCGGCAATAGAACCATAAACTTCCCCATAACTTCCAAAATTACTAACATAAAAAGAGAAACCCCATGAAGCGATTAACCAAAGAATAGTGGCGACCAACGCCCCGGGAACCACCCATTTTAATTTAGGGTTATTCCGCGCAGGAGCATATTTATAAATAATGCAAAGAAAAAATCCAACAATTAATGCTAGAATTGGCCAGCGTAACCAACTAATAAGGTTTTCAATATTTTGAGGCAAGCCTAATTCCCCTACTACGGCGGGAAAAACAACTATTAAGCCCATACTTAAAATCACCAGGATAATAGCGGCAAAAGTAAATAATAAAGTAAGTGCATTCTGTTTTATAAATCCCCGGGTGCTGCGGGTTGCATAAGCAATATCAATACCGGTAAATAAAGATTTCATTCCTTTATTCGCACTCCAAATACTAAATAAAATACCTATTGCCATTCCCCAACCTAATGTTTTACCCGAAGTGGAGATAAATGCTTCCAGCCTCTTTTCAACAATCCCAAAGGCTTCCTCTGGCACCATGGAAGCAAGCTGGTTTAATTGATATTCAATTTGCTCAGGATTTACCGCCAACCCGTAAATTGAAACCAGCGCCATTACAGCTGGAAAAATCGCTAAAAATGCATAAAAAGCTACACCGGCAGATACTATACTTAAGTTATTCTCATCTATTTTATCTTTTATTATAATTGCTATTTTCTTCCAGCCGGAAAATGAAATTTTTGACGGATTGGAAATAGTGTTTCGGTCCTGTTCAAACTCTGCCATATTATAAATTTTGCATTCAGCATAAATTACATAAAACATTTAAAACCAAAGAGTACCCGCTGTTAAAGAGTTTTTAAATAATTTACAACAAATGCAAAAAAAAGCGGAATCCCGATAAGGAATTCCGCTTTTATAAAGTTTTGAAAGAGTTTTACTCGTTAATCGAAAATTAGCTTTAGGCTTTACTCTATTATTTCAACTTCAATTACCCGTTCTTTAGGTTGCTTCTTTTTACTCCACACAAAAGTATAGAAATACATTAGCGTAAATGTTGGAATAATATCGGTTCCCGGTAAAATCTCTTCAATAAATACAAGTACAGATGCTACTTTTCCTTTTCTCCCGGGGTACATTTCGCCCATTTTTCTGGCTGCATAAGGTGCCCATAATAAATCAAGAAACGGACCCACTAAAGGAATTGCCATAGTAGCCATACCAATAGCATCGTACATTAGGCCTTTTATAAATAGTTTATCTTTTAAAAGTTTCATTTTGATTGCTTTTAGCCAAATAAAGCAAATAAAGTGCCAGTTTGTTATTTAAGATCTGAGCTAATGAGTTTTAAAAACTCATTTCTGGTTTCTATCTTCTCAAATTGCCCCCTAAATCCTGAAGTTGTAGTCGCACTATTTTGCTTTTGCACTCCTCGCATCATCATACACATATGTACGGCTTCTATAACTACTGCTACTCCTTTTGGTTTAAGGGTGTTGTTTATACATTCTAAAATATCATGCGTTAAACGCTCCTGCACTTGTAGCCGGCGGGCAAAAACATCTACCACTCTGGGTAATTTGCTTAAGCCAACAATATGGCCGTTAGGAATGTAGGCAATATGAGCTTTTCCAAAAAAAGGCAACATATGGTGTTCGCATAATGAATATAATTCTATGTCTTTTACCACCACCATCTCATCATAACTCTCCTTGAACATCGCTTTTTCTAAAATGGTTTTAGCATCCATTTTATAACCCTGCGTTAAGAATTGCATAGCTTTTGCCGCGCGTTCTGGAGTGTTTTCTATGCCTTCACGGCTAATATCCTCCCCTATCCCTTCAAGGATATTTTTATAATTTTGCTGAAGTCCGTCAGTAACCTCAATATTATATTCTTCTTTAAATTTATAAGCCATCTTTTTATTATTTCAGTTTATCTGAAAAAACTTCAGTTAGTTTTTTTATTTTAGGATCTATAATAAACTGGCAATATGGCTGCTGTCTATGCTGGTTATAGAAATCCTGGTGCTCTTTTTCTGCAATATAAAAATCTTTTGCCGCAGTTATTTCGGTAACAATTTTATTCTCAAATATCTTTTTTTCTTCAAGTTCTTCAATCACCTTCTCTGCGGTTTCTTTCTGTTTTTCAGAATGATAAAAAACAGCGCTACGATATTGGGTTCCCACATCGTTTTGTTGTCTATTTAATGTGGTGGGATCGTGTGTGGCAAAAAATACATACAGCAAATCCTGAAAACTAATTATTTCTGGATTAAACCTTATCTGTATGGCTTCAGCGTGACCTGTTCTGCCCGTTATAATTTCACGATAAGCAGGGTTTTTTATATTTCCGCCGGTAAATCCCGAATGTACCTGTTCTACTCCTTTTAAACGTTGAAAAACAGCTTCGGTACACCAGAAACAACCTCCTGCCAAAGTTGCCAGTTCTAAATTTTCTGTATTCATAGATTAATTTTGTTTAGCAAATTTAAGGTAATAATAAACAAATTAGATATAGTTTAACTTGAATTTAAATCAAAGCTTTGACTGCATTGAGAACTATGATATATTTGAACTTATTTTCAATCAAATTATCAATTAATGCCTGCAAAAATCCGGTTAATTTTAATATTCCTCATTTTTACTCAACAAATTTCGGCTCAAATTGAGAGTCTTCCGCGTAAAAATTATACGGCAACAAAAATTCAGGAATCTCCGGTAATTGACGGAATCTTAGACGATAAAGCCTGGAATAACCTTACCAACGCTAAGAACTTTGTGATGTATTATCCTGGTGATGGTAATCTTATTCCCCAAAGTCATAATACCGAAGTGAAAGTAGTTTATACCAATGAGGCGCTGTATATCGCCGCATATTTATATGAAAATAGACCGGAAAAGATTGTAAAACAGTATACCCAACGGGATAATTTGGAGCAAAGCGATTATTTTCAAATAGATATTAATACCTATGACGATGGTGAAAATCAAATAAGGTTTGCCGTTACCGCTGCGGGTACCAGAGCCGATGCTAAAATAACCGGAAATAACGAGGATTTCGGGTTTAATATAGTTTGGGAAGCAGAAGTTTCTCAAGATGAAAGTGGATGGTATGCCGAAGTTCGCATTCCTTACGCTGCCTTGCGTTTTTCCTGAAAAACAGGAACAGGAATGGGGAATTCAGTTTTTAAGGCAAATTTCGCACAGAAATGAAAGTTACACCTGGAATTATGTAGATAAAGCTGTGGGTTTAATGAGTCAACAAACCGGTTTGCTTACAGGTATTAAAAATATTGAACCTCCTACCCGACTGAGTTTTTATCCATATACTTCGGCTGAAATAGACATATTTGATGGTCAAACTGAAACTAATTTTAATGCCGGCCTGGATGTAAAATATGGAATTAGCAAAGCCTTTACTTTAGATATGACTTTAGTGCCAGATTTTGGCCAGGTTGCATATGATGATGTAGAATTAAATTTAGGCCCGTTTGAACAAATCTTTGGGGAAAACCGCGCATTCTTTACCGAAGGAACAGAACTTTTTACAAAAGGAGATCTTTTTTATTCGCGCCGAGTAGGAAATACTCCCATTGGTTTTAATAGCGCCCAGCGGGAAAAACTCGATAATGAAGAAATTCTTGAAAATCCTGAAAGAACCGATCTTATTAATGCTTTAAAGATTTCTGGAAGAACCGAGAGAGGCCTGGGCGTAGGTTTTTTTAATGCTGTTACCGCTGAAACTAAAGCGATTTTTAGGGACATTCTCACCGGCAATCGCAGCGAAAAAATTACAGAACCACTGGCCAATTATAATATCCTGGTGCTTGACCAACGTTTTAATAAAAATTCTTCTATTAGTTTAATTAATACTAATGTTACCAGGGAAGGGAATTTTAGGGATGCCAATGTTACCGGATTTCTATTTGATATTTTTAATAAAGCTAACTCCTTTAATTTTGTAGGAGAAGCAAAAATGAGCAATGTGAATTTACCGGGCCAAAATGAAACGGGCTTCGCTTCTTTATTTTCAATAAACAGAACCAAAAGAAATCTTAGGTATGGAGTTTCTCACGAATTCGCTAACGAAACTTATGATATTAATGATCTTGGAATAAGTTTTACAAACAATTACAACAATTTTTATCTGAATACTTCTTATCAAACTTTTGAACCCACCGGCATTTTTAATCAATATAACATAGAGTTATATGCAAATCACCAACGGCGTTACCGTCCCGATGTGAATGTGGCAAGCGGCGGCGGTCTAAGCATTTTTTGCTATGACCCGAGATCGATTTGCCTTTGGAGGTTTTGCTGAAGTAAATTCAGCTTTTAAAGACTTTTTTGAACCAAGCAGGGAGAATACTTTTATCACCTATCAACCAAATATTGCGGCAAACGGCTGGATATCTTCAGATTATAGAAAAAAGTTAGCTGTAGATGTTCGAAGCACCTACCAAACTTTTAGTAAAAGTTCCCGGGAAAGTTTTAATTTTATTTTTGAGCCCAGAATACGTATAAACAATAAGTTTTTAGTGATTTATGGTTTTGAATACGATAACGAAATAAATCGTCCCAGCTTTGTAGGCCTTCAACCGCGAGATGTTATTTTTGGAAACAGGGATATGAAAAGTTTTGAAAATTCGCTTCAGGCAAATTATAATTTCACCAAGAAACAGGGTTTAAATTTAAGTTTTAGAAATTTTTGGTCGTTGGCGCAGTTTCAAGATGGAAGCTTTTCAAAATTAAACGAAGATGGAAGTTTAACTTCAATAAATTACAACAGGGAAGAAAATTATAATCCCGATGCTAATTTTAATATCTGGAACCTGGATCTAAGCTACCGCTGGCAGTTTGCTCCCGGCAGTGAAGCTATTTTACTCTATAGAAATTCTATTTTTAACCAGGATGAATTAAGTTATCTAGATTTTCAGCAAAGTTTGGATAATTTATTCAACAGGCCGGCACGACATAATTTTAGCCTACGAATAGTGTATTATATAGACTACAACCGGGTAAAAAACATATTCAATTCTTAGCTTGGGGGTTTTGCTGAATTTGGCTAATTTTCACGAGCCTAATAAATCTCTCTAACCAGGTGAAAAGACGTTATCAGTAATAAATTAATTTCCGGGGAAAGTCCTGGAGCTCTTAAATCTCGATTATCTAGCGAACAATGATAATAGCCAAAAATATTCATAAATACTACGGAGACCTGCACGTACTAAAAGGGCTCGACCTTCATATTAAAAAAAGCGAAATTGTTTCTATTGTGGGGGCTTCGGGAGCGGGTAAAACCACTTTACTTCAAATTTTGGGAACGCTGGATAAACCAGAAAAAAACAAAGATTCTACGCTTCAGATTAATAATACAGATATTTATAAACTTTCGTCCCGGGATTTATCTAAATTCAGGAATAAGAATATTGGGTTTATCTTTCAGTTTCACCAATTATTGCCTGAATTTACTGCCCTGGAGAATATTTGTATTCCGGCATTTATTAATAATACGCCAAAAGAAAAGGCCGAAGAACGCGCAAAAGAACTTTTAGGGTTTTTAGGCCTTAAAAACCGGGCACATCATAAACCCGCTGAACTTAGTGGCGGCGAGCAACAACGCATTGCGGTTGCAAGGTCTCTAATTAATAATCCCGCAGTGATTTTTGCCGATGAACCCTCGGGAAATTTAGATACCGAATCTGCCGAAAACCTTCACAAATTATTCTTTAAACTTAGGGACGAGTTTCAGCAAACTTTTGTAATTGTAACCCATAACGAGGAACTCGCCGATATGGCCGACCGGAAAATCACTATGCAGGACGGAAAAATTATTGACAAAAAGGAAATTTAAGCAGTTTGAAAAAAAGTGAACTCAAATCTTTTCTCGATTTTAAAGTCGAACAATACAATACGCCAGAATTTATAGAATCAGATCCTATTCAAATTCCGCATCAATTCAGTAAAAAGGAGGATATTGAAATTGCCGGTTTTCTTACCGCTACAATTGCCTGGGGAAACCGAAAAAGTATTCTCAAGAACGCAAATCGCTTAATGGAAATGCTGGACCGCAGTCCGCACGATTTCATTATTAATCATTCTGAAAGCGATTTAGAAAGCTTAACGGGATTTGTTCACCGCACTTTTAATGATATTGATCTTATTTATTTTATTTCATCATTAAAAAATATCTACTTAAACCACGGTGGTATTGAAACTGTTTTTACACAATATGCTGAAAAAGATTCCCTTCAACCCGCTATTCACGAATTCAAGAAAATATTTTTTGAAATCTCGCATCCTCCACGAACCCAAAAACATGTAAGTGATCCGCTGAAGAATTCGGCTGCAAAACGAATAAATATGTACCTGCGGTGGATGGTGAGAAAAGACCAGGCCGGGGTAGATTTTGGCCTTTGGAACAACCTTAATGCTTCGCAATTAAGTTGCCCTTTAGATGTACATTCTGGAAATGTAGCCAGGAAATTAAAACTCTTGAAACGCAAAACGAGTGATGCCAAAGCTTTAAATGAATTGGATAAAGCGTTACGAAAGTTAGATGCAATAGATCCCGTTAAATACGACTTTGCATTATTTGGATTAGGAGTCTTTGAAAAGTATTAGCAAAAGTTTAACAGGTTACACTTAATTTTGTTAAATTTGTTTTAATGCAATCTTCAAATATATGTTAAGTCCTGCTATTCCAGATAACGAAAGCCAACGATTAAAAGCGCTTGAGGACGCCAACATTTTATACAGTCCCACCGAAGAGGAATTTGATAATATCACTCAACTTGCGTCTTTTATTTGCCAAACACCAATTTCCTTAATTTCCCTTGTAGGGGAACACGAGCAGTGGTTTAAATCTAAATATGGTACAGATATGTGCACCTCAGAACGGGATATTTCGTTTTGTAGTCACGCCATTCTGGAACCGGAGAAACTAATGGAAATTGAAGATACCCGCTTAGACGGGCGGTTTTTAGATAATCCTTTTGTACTTGCCGATAATGATCCTATAATTTATTATGCCGGTATGCCTCTAAAAAACTATGATGATATGGTTTTGGGCACTCTTTGTGTAATTGATACAAAACCGAATAAACTAAGCCAGGAACAAAAAAAGGCATTAAAATCATTGGCGAAACAGGTAGAAATTCTATTGGAATTGAAACGTAAAAACGATTACCTGGAGAATATTAAAAAGCAATTAAACGAGCATAATGCAATGCTCAAGGATTTTGCCGGGGTGGTTTCACACGATATGAAAATGCCCCTGGCCAATATGATTATCTCTGCAGATATTTTAAAAGCAAAATTTGGTAGTAAACTTGGAGAAGAAGGTTTAGATTATTTAAAAAACCTAAAACAAGCCGGATTAAAGCTTAGCAGCTACATAAATGGCATTTTAGATCATTATGAGAGTGATAATATTGCCGCTTCAAACAGCGAAGAATTTGATGTGCACCAACTGCTGGAAGAAATTATAGACCTTTTAACTATTACAGAAGATTGCGTAATTAACCTTCCAGAAGATAATAGCATTATTAGTTCTAACCGTGCAGCCCTGGAACAAATCTTTTTAAATTTATTAGGGAACAGCCTTAAATACAACGATAAACCCAAGATTGTTATTGATATTGAATTCTCTCAAAACCCCGATTTTTATTACTTCAGCATACAGGATAACGGGATAGGTATTCCAAAAGAGAAAGAAGATGATATTTTTAAACTTTTTACCACCGTTGCCAAAAGTGATCGCTCTGGAAATAAGGGCAATGGTATTGGGCTTTCTACAGTAAAAAGATTGGTGGGTAATTTAGGAGGGAATTTAAAAGTGACTTCGGAAATGGGAAAAGGTACCAGATTTGATTTTTCTATTAGCCGAAAAGCTTAAATAGCAAGCTTTTTCATCAAAAATCGAAGATTTTTTTATATATTATTGTATTAATTGCAAAAAAGTATGCAACAAAAAAAATTTTCTTCAAATGAGAGATTACGTCGGGCAGCGCTTGCTGAATATGCAATTTTTAAATCGGGAGAAGACAAGGACTACGATCAGCTTACTTTTTTAGCGGCAAAGATTTGCCAGGTTCCAGTAGCAAAAATTAGTATTATTGGTAAAAATAATATCTGGTATAAATCGGCTTACGGTACTCAACTGGCCGAACTTCCCCGGGAAAATGCTTTATGCGAGCATTCCATTCACACAAGCGAAGAAATCTTTATAATTAATAGCGGCGAGCATCCAGGGTTATTTGAAAATGCCAGGAATATTTACGATCGTGAGTATCATTTTTATGCAGGGGTGCCACTTTTAAATGCAAATGGCCACGCAATAGCCGTTTTCTGCATTTTTGATACACGAATTAGGGAGTTAGATGAAGATCAGAAAAAATCTTTACTGGCTTTAGCGAACCAAAGTATGAACCTCTTTGAATCGCGAAAACATAAAAACAAACTTCAACACGTACAGCGAAAGTTGAAGCAAAAATATAAGGAACTGGAAAAATTTGCCAGCCTGGTTTCTCACGATATTAAATCGCCTCTCGCCAATATTATTTCCTTAACCGAATTGCTTAAAGACGAAAACAAGGAAAAACTTGATAAACAAAGCAGGCAGTATCTCGATTTTTTAGTAGAATCGTCTTATTCCCTTCGCAATTATGTAGATGGAATTTTAAGTTTTTATCGCAGCGATCATGTTTTAGAAAAAGATTATGAAGATGTGCACCTCCCTACCCTTTTAAAGCGAATTACAGATCTTTATAAACTGGAAGAAAATGTAGAAATCACCTACCCCAATAAAGGTCATCTTAAAAATATAAACAAAGCTGCGCTTAGCCAGGTTTTTATGAATCTAATAAGCAACGCTTTAAAATATAATACTTCAGAAGTTAGAAAAGTGGATATTAATTTCAAAACTACTTCAACTTATTATTGTTTTGAAGTTAGCGATAATGGCATTGGAATTTCTGCTACCGATAAGGAAAAGATCTTTCAGCTTTTTGCTACTTTAGATGCCAAAGACAGGTACGGCAATCCCGGTAGCGGCATAGGCCTTGCCACGGTTAAAAAACATATAGAACAAATGAATGGCAGTATTGAAGTGATTTCTGAAAAAGGTAAAGGCTGTACTTTTAAATTCAAAATTAAACGGCCTTAGCTTAAATTCCATTTCATATATTTGAAAAACTTTTTAAAGCTTTATGGAATTTAAACAGCCGGAATTACTTTATGCCCTGTTTTTACTACTCATACCGCTGGCTGTTCACTTATTTCAACTACGCCGCTTTCAAAAAGAAGATTTTACCAATGTAAAATTTCTAAAAAAAGTAATTCGCCAAACCCGTAAGAGCTCTCGCTTAAAAAAATGGTTGGTACTGGCTACAAGAATGCTTATGCTCACCGCTTTAATTTTAGCGTTTGCTCAACCCTATTTTCCTGCTAAAAACCCTGAAGCAACCCAAAGTGCTCAGCTTATTTTTCTAGATAATTCTTACAGTATGCAAGCCACCGGCAGAAATGGCGAACTACTGGCCGCCACCATTCAGGATTTGATTAAAAATCTTCCTGAAGATAAAGAAATAAGCCTGTTTACCCATACTAACGAGTTTAAAAACCTTACTGCGGAAGAATTAATCACCGAACTTCAAAACATCGATTTTGCAGAAAATTCATCCGAATTTAATACGCTGAATTTAAGAGCTCAACAACTTCTGAAAAGTTCTACCGGAGACAAAAATGTCATTTTTATTTCTGATTTTCAGCAAAATTTGAAGCCTGAAGACTTATCATATAAGTCCAATATAAATTACCATTTAATTCCTGCAATTCCCGAAAATACTCAGAATATCAGTATAGACTCTGTATCTATAAGCAATCGCGAAGCTTCTGAAATTAGCTTAAAGGTCTTATTAAGCAGTTCTGTGGAAATTTTAGAACCTGTAAGTGTTTCGGTTTATAACGGGGAAGAACTTTTTGCAAAAACTGCCGTAAATTTTAAGGAAAATCAAACAACGGAAACCAATTTTAAAATAAATGAAGAAGAAATTTCTAAAGGAAGAATAAGTATTGAAGACGCCTCTTTGAATTACGATAATTCGATGTTTTTTAGCTTAAATAAGCTTGAACCAGCCAATGTAGTGGTTATAAGTCAGAATACAGATGCCAGTTTTCTTAGCCGCATCCTTACTCCTCCTGAATTTAATACTGAAATCTTTGAAATAGATCAACTTGATTTTAATACTTTAAACTCCGCAGATTTGGTGGTGCTAAATGAGCTAGAAACTATCTCGAGCGCTTTAGAATCTAACCTTTTAAACCTTCAAAAGAATGGGGTTCCACTGGTAATTGTTCCTGCAGAAAACTTAGATATAAATTCCTACAATAACTTTCTTAGTCGAATAAATGCACCAGGAATTTCTGAATTAAAAACCCCGGAAACTTTAATAACCGATCTTGCTTTTGATCATCCTTTGCTTACCGGAGTTTTTGAAGAAAGAATTAAGAATTTTGATTATCCTAAGGTGCAGACTTATTATAATTTGAACGGAGGAAATAAAGTGATTTCATTTCAAAATAATTCAGGCTTTTTACTGGAAAGTAATGGAGTATTTCTTTTTTCCGCAGCCTTAAATTCCGAAAATTCAAACTTTAGAAATTCTCCATTAATTGTTCCTGTTTTTTATAATATAGGTCTTAGTGCTTTAAAAACGCCAAATTTATACTACGAAACGGGGCAAGAGAATGAGATCAATATTCCGCTTCAAACGCAGCAAGACGAGGTTGTTCATATTGTTTCAGATACCGAAGATTTTATTCCGCAGCAACGAGCCCTGGGCGATAATCTGGAGATTTTAACTTCCGGCCTCGATATAGCTTCAGGAAATTATTCGCTGGTATACAAAAACGAAAACCAGGGTTATATAAGTTTTAACTCGCCAAGGACCGAAAGTGAATTGGAATATAATATTCCCCAGGAAGCAGAAAATGTAAAAATACATTCCAACATAGCATCTTATTTTAATGAAATAAATGCGGCGGGGCAAAGCAACGAGCTTTGGAAATGCTTTGTTATTTTTGCACTTATATTTTTAACCGCGGAGATGTTTCTTTTAAAATATTTAAAATAATCGCATTATTACTGAATCGGGATTAGCAACAGATTTGGATAAAAACATAACTAAATGAAACTACTTTTAAAATCGGCAACAATAATAGATAAACACTCAGCTTACCATAAAAAAAAGCTGGATATTCTAATAGAGAATGGGATTATAATAAAAATAGGAAATGATATTTCTACCAAAGCCGATAAAGTGATTTCTGAAGAAAATCTTCACGTTTCCCGGGGCTGGTTTGATAGTAGTGTGAGTTTTGGAGAACCCGGTTTTGAAGAGCGGGAAACAATTGCCAACGGCCTTGATACAGCAGCAAAAAGCGGATTTACCAATATTGCATTAAACCCTAATACGTATCCGGTTCTTGACAATAACGGCGCAATTACTTCGGTAAAATCAAAGGCAGCACATCACCCGGTTAAAATGTTTCCTACAGGAGCTTTAACCATTAAAAGTGAAGGCGTAGATCTAGCCGAACTTTATGATATGAAACAGGGAGGCGCCATAGCTTTTGGAGATTATAAACGTGCTGTAAAAAATCCAAATTTGCTGAAAATCGCGCTTCAATATGCTCAAAATTTTAACGGATTAGTGCAATCTTTTCCGCAGGAAGATCGTATTGCCGGTAAAGGAATGGTAAACGAAGAACAAAGCAGTACCTCGTTAGGATTAAAAGGAATTCCCAACCTAGCCGAAGAATTGCAAATTACGCGAGACCTATATCTTCTGGAATACACCGGTGGGAAGTTGCATATTCCTACAATTTCTACTAAAAAATCGGTTTCCTTAATAAATGAAGCTAAAAAGAAAGGCCTGGATGTTAGCTGTAGTGTAGCTATTCATAATCTAATATTTACCGATGAACTACTGCAGGACTTTGATACCAATGCTAAGGTTTTGCCTCCGCTTAGAACTAAAGAAGATATAAAAGCGCTCATAAAAGGCTTAAAGGAC
This sequence comes from Salegentibacter agarivorans, assembly GCF_900113135.1. Lineage (GTDB taxonomy): Bacteria > Bacteroidota > Bacteroidia > Flavobacteriales > Flavobacteriaceae > Salegentibacter > Salegentibacter agarivorans. The sequence continues at coordinate 56,248 of NZ_FOOH01000018.1, forward strand.
GGAACTATAGATATGATTACCAGCGATCATACTCCTATTGATACCGAGCATAAAAAAGTAGAATTTGATAATGCTTTATATGGAAGTATTGGTTTGGAATCTGCTTTTGGAGCATTAAGCACAATTTTTTCTACCGAAGAAGTTATAGAAATACTTTCTAAAGGAAAACAAAGATTTGGGTTGGAAGACATAGAAATTAAAGAAGGAAATCCTGCAGATCTTAGTCTTTTTATCCCAAATGAAAAATATGAATTTAACGAAGCCCATATTTTTTCGACTTCAACAAACAGTATTTTTAAAGGGCATCAAATAAAAGGAAAAGCTTTGGGAATAATTACCAAAGCGGGAGATTTTGGTTTATAGATTTCACTATAAATTTAATACCTTTACAACCTAGAAAACCAGCTATGAAAACAGTGGCCGAAGAAGGAAAAACCCCAGCTATAGTTGCCTATCTCACGATTATTGGCACCATTATAGCCTATTTTATGAACAACGAAAATAAAAATCCGTTTGCTTCATTTCATATTAGGCAAGCTTTTGGCATCCACGTCACTTTCTATGTTTTAGGAGTGTTAGTAGGATTATTTGACAGCTGGTTAATTTCATCTGCCTTTTATATTTTTATTGCGGTTTTGGGTATTTATGGCCTGGTAACAGCAATTCAGGGCGAACAAAAAGAAGTGCCAATTTTAGGCGCATATTTTCAAAAATGGTTTAGTACAATAAATTAAATGAATACCAAAGAACTTTCTCTCCACCACCTTATAAGAAAACCGAAAACCCAAACTGAAAAGACCCCATTGCTCATTATGCTTCACGGCTATGGAAGTGATGAAAACGATCTTTTCTCTTTTGCTGAAGAATTACCCGATGAATTATTCGTGATTTCGGTAAAAGCACCTCACGCGATGCAACCTTACGGTAACGCCTGGTACGCGATTCACTGGGATAACCAGAATGGAAAATTTAGCGACGATGAGCAGGCCAAAGAATCCCGGGAGAAAATTACAGGTTTTATAGATGAAGCGATTGAAGCCTATAATTTAGATGCGGAAAATGTTACTCTTTTAGGCTTTAGCCAGGGTAGTATTTTAAGTTATGCGGTAGCCCTCTCCTATCCTGAAAAGGTTAAAAATATTGTCGCTCTTAGCGGTTATATAAATAAAGAAATTATAAAACCTGGATTTGAGAAAAATGATTTTTCTAAACTATCATTTTATTGTTCGCACGGTTCTCAAGACCAGGTGATTCCTGTAGAATGGGCTAGAAAAACCAAACCTGTTCTGGATAAACTTAATATTGAAAACAGTTATTCAGAATTTCCTGTAGGTCACGGGGTAGCGCCACAAAATTTCTTTGAATTAAGAGAATGGCTTAAAAAGCGAATTTAATTGGCTGCCGGGTAGATAAAAGACTTTTCGGCAATTAGCTCGGGCTTTCCGTTTTCATCAATAAAATAGGTGAAAAATACTTCTCCCCAGTAAGTGCCATCGGTAAAATCGGCAATAACCCACTTATGGTTTAAAACCTTGATGTTGTTGATATGCATATTACCTTCTATCCCGTCAAATGGAACATAAGAATTATCAACATCTACCTTATTCTGGTTCATTAATTCATTTTCTATAGCTTCACGAACATCTTCAGCTTCAATTCCCTTATTTTCAAAATAAGTCATAGCATCTTCGTTATCCATCAAAGAAAAATAACTTTCATTTTGGTTTAAAGCAGCTGCAGATTCATTCTCTAATTCCAGGCGTTCTACTTCGGCTTTCAATTTTTGAATTTCAGCATCGCGGGCATCAAGAATCTTTTTATCGTTCACATAAATAAAAATGGTAAACAAAAGTGAAAAGATAAAAAGGTAAAGTAATAAATTTTTACGCATCTTAAATGGTGATTTTTAGGTTATCGTAGGCCACGAATACATTTTCGGGAAGTTGTTGCTGCACTTCATCATGAAAGCCCAGTAAATGACTAATATGGGTTAAATAGGCTCTTTCGGGTTTAACTCTTGCTATAAATTCTAAGGCTTCCTCGAGGTTTAAGTGAGAATGGTGCGGCTCTATTCTTAGAGCGGTTACTACCAGCACCTTTACGCCATCCAGTTTTTGAACTTCTTCTTCCTCAATAGATTTAAGATCGGTAAGATAAGCGAAATCTTTAAGCCTAAACCCAAAAACCTGCAAGCGGTTGTGCATATAGTTTATGGGAGTAATTTTTAAATCTTTAAAGTAAAAATTTTCATTTATAATTTCATTCTCCTGTACTCCCGGCGCCCCGGGATATTTATTTGTTGAAGTAAATATATATTCAAATCGTTTTCTAAGAGATTCCAGCACTCTTTTATGAGCAAAAACCGGTATATCGCCCTGGCGGAAGAAAAAAGGCCTAATATCATCTAAACCTGCAGTATGATCGTTGTGTTCGTGGGTATATAAAATGGCATCAAGGCTTTCTACAGGGTTTGCCAGCATTTGCATCCTAAAATCAGGACCGCAATCTACTAGAATATTATATTCTTCCCATTTTACCAAAACCGATACCCGCAAGCGTTTATCTTTGGGATTATCACTAAGGCAAACCGGGTGTTTACTACCTATAATAGGGATTCCCTGTGAGGTGCCTGTACCTAAAAATATTACTTCCAAGAATTCTATGTTTTAGGCAAAAGTAAAGATATTTTTTTTCAATACCTTACCGATTTTAGTACCTTTGGATTAAGCAAAAAAGAAACCACACATAAAAGAAAAATTATGCCAATTACAATAATGGGCGATAAGGAATTTGAAAATGTTCCTTCAATTAAAAGCAAAGCACTTCGCATTAATTTAAATGAAAATATCTACGGAACTTTTTCTGAAATTGGTGCCGGCCAGGAAACGGTAAGAAATTTTTTTAGAGCCGGTGGCGCCTCCGGTACTATCGCAAAAGCCATGAGTGCCTACGATAAAGATTTTAGTGATGCAATCTACGGAGTGGAAAATGACAGGAGATATGTTACTGAGGCACGCTTAAAAAAGATGCTTTCTCACGAAATTGGCCTGATTGAGCAGCGAATTTCCCGTGAAAAACACCCTAATAAACTTTTCTTTAGTTACGCTAACACCGTTGCTACCATAGATTTTGCTAAGAAATATAAAGGTCACGGTTGGGTAGGAATTAGATATCAGGTGAGTCCTGAAGAAGATTATAACGAGATTAGCTTGCACGTTAGATTTCACGAAAACGATGCACGCCATCAACAAAATACGCTTGGAATACTTGGTGTAAATCTTATTTACGGGGCTTATTATAAATATGACAATCCTAAGAAACTTTTACGTTACCTCTACGATCATATAGATAAAGATCAAATAGAAATTGATACCATAAACTTTAGCGGTCCACGATTTGAAGGTGTAGACAACCGATTAATGAGTTTACAACTGGTTAAAAACGGAATGACAGATGCCGTTATGTTTGCTCCAGATGGTAACAACGTACTTCCTGCTAAAATACTTTACAAAAAGAATATCCTTGCGCTGCGCGGAAGTTTTAGACCGGTAACTAAGGTTAACATGGATATGTATGAGCGTTCGCTGGAATTATTCCTGAAAGAAAGCAAGGTAGAAAAAGAAAATACAGAAGTTATTTTTGAAATCACCCTTTCTAACCTAAGGGCCGAAGGTGAAATTGATGAACGCGATTTTATGGACCGGGCAAAACTTTTATGCTCCCTGGGACAAACCGTAATGATTTCCAATTTCCAGGAATATTATCGTGTAGTTGAATACTTCTCAAGATATTCTAAGCAAAGAATGGGCTTAACTATGGGTGTAAATAACCTGGTAGATGTGTTTGATGAGAAATATTATAGGCATCTAAGCGGTGGTATTCTGGAAGCTTTTGGTAAATTATTCTTTAAAGACCTTAAGGTTTACCTCTACCCGCTTAAAGATCCAGAAACCGGAGAAATTACTACCAGCGATAACTTAAAAGTTCATCCTAGAATGAAAGAATTGTATAAATTCTTTAAGTATAATGGTAGAGTTGAAGATATTGAGAATTACAATCCTGAAATTCTGGATGTTTATTCAAGAGAAGTTTTACAAATGATTAGTGAAGGAAAAGAAGGCTGGGAAGATATGTTGCCTGAAAAAACCACGAAAATGATTAAGGAACATAACCTTTTCCATTATAAAGAAAACAAGAAAAAAGCTGAAACTGAAGTTTAGTTTCATAAAATTCTAACAAAAAAATCCAGATGAATTAATCATCTGGATTTTTTATTTATTAGTCATCCTGAATTTATTTTAGGATCCAGGGTTTTTCTTTGCAAAAGCTTTAAGCTACACGCTCTATTTTAGCGCCAAGTGCTTTAAGACGTTCATCTATATTTTCGTAACCTCTGTCTATTTGTTCAATATTGTGTATGGTAGAAGTTCCTTTTGCTGAAAGTGCGGCAATTAATAAGGAAATTCCGGCCCTAATATCTGGAGAAGTCATTGTGGTAGCTTTTAACTGCGATTGAAAGTCGTGCCCAATTACCGTAGCCCGGTGCGGATCACAAAGAATAATCTTCGCTCCCATATCTATCAGTTTATCCACAAAGAATAATCTACTTTCAAACATTTTTTGGTGAATAAGTACACTTCCACGAGCCTGAGTAGCAACCACCAGAATAATACTCAATAAATCTGGCGTAAAACCTGGCCAGGGAGCATCGCTAATATTCATTATAGAACCATCTATAAAACTCTGAACCTCGTAGCCATTGGTGTGCGCAGGAATAAAAATATCGTCTCCTTTGCGTTCTATGGTGATTCCTAATTTTCTAAAAGTTGTTGGAATAATCCCCAACATGTCCCAGTTTACATTTTTAATGGTAAGTTCACTCTTGGTCATCGCCGCCATCCCAATCCAGGAACCGATTTCAACCATATCTGGAAGAATTCTATGTTCGCAACCTTTTAAGGAATCTACACCTTCAATAGTTAAAAGGTTAGAACCTACGCCACTAATTTTTGCGCCCATTGAATTCAGCATATTGCAAAGTTGCTGTAAATAAGGTTCACAAGCGGCGTTATAAATAGTAGTAGTTCCTTCAGCAAGAACAGCTGCCATTACAATATTTGCCGTACCGGTTACCGAAGCTTCTTCCAAAAGCATATAACTGCCTTTCAATCCGTTTGGAGCTTCTACGCCGTAAAAACGTTCTTCTTTATTGTATCTAAATTTAGCACCTAGTTTAATAAAACCTTCAAAATGCGTATCCAGCCTTCTTCTACCAATTTTATCGCCACCCGGTTTCGGAACAAATCCCTTACCGAATCTTGCCAGTAATGGTCCCACAATCATAATTGATCCTCGTAAACCACTACCGTCTTTTTTAAACTGGTCACTACTTAGATAATCTAGATCCAGATCATCACTTTTAAAAGAATAACTTCCTTTTCCAAGTTTTTTAATCTTTACTCCAAGATTTTCAAGAAGCTGAATTAATTTATTCACATCCAGGATATCTGGAATATTATTAATCACAACTTCATCTGAAGTTAATAATACGGCACATAGAATTTGCAGGGCTTCGTTTTTGGCTCCCTGTGGCTGAATTTCGCCACTAAGTTGCTGCCCGCCTTCAATTTGGAAAGTTCCCATGAAAGTAAAATATTATTTAGTAACGCTTGCGGCCACCTCCACCTTTGCGGTTGGATTTTTTAGGATTATTGTTTTTACCGGTGTGCTTCTTCTTATTTCTAATAAGGCTTGAAGCATCACTAAGATCTTCATCGGCATTTTTTAAATTAATTTTCCCGCCGCTAAGTTCCCGAAGATGTTCAAAAATTATCTCATCTTCTACAGTATCACGATTCCAATTAAGGTAAGATTTTTTCATATGGTTGGCTATCGTCAAAACCAAACCTTCTTTTAAAGGACCTTCTTCCCAATCTTTAACCTCATTAATCATTCGGTTAATATTATTTCCGTAGAAACGATATTTCGGAAAGTTTTGAGGATAACCTAACATTTCAGGACGCTCTTCCAGCATTTCCCGGGTTGGTTTAGGAAAAGGTGATTCTACATCAAGCTTAAAATCACTAATTATAAATAATTGATCCCATAATTTATGTTGAAAATCGGGTACATCGCGAAGATGCGGTTGCATATTACCCATTACGGCAATAATAGACTTTGCTACCTGGTTTCGTTCTTTATCATCTTCAATTTCAATGGCTTCTTCTACCATTTTTTGAAGATGTCTCCCGTATTCGGGAATAATTAAGTGTCTCCTTTCGGAGTTATATTCTAATGCGTGTGTCAAAATTGAAATTTATAAGATGATACTTTACTCGATAATCGAGACTTAAATACTTTGAGGCCAGGCTCAAAATCAAAAAAATCTTCCCTTTAATGCCTCATAGGCTTCCCCCAGAGGTAATTTACTGTAGAAGTTATTCGCTGCAAAATACTAAATATTATCGGGATAGATAAAATTTTTGAAAAATTAAAAAATCTACAGTTTCGGGGAAGATAATTCAGAAGATAATTTTTTACAATTTGCGGTCAGCCCTTTTTTTTATTCCTCCCTTCTGAAAGGATTAAAGAGAGATTACACCCTCTACTTTTTCTGCCACTTCTTTATATTTTTCAATTACAGCATCGGGATTCTTCATTCGCACATTTACCGATGTACTTATATAAGTTCCTTTTTTAGACTTCCTGGTAGTAATAACAGCTCCCATATTATTGAAGATCTCCTCAATAATTTTCACCTGGTTCGATTTTGCAGGAACTATAAATTTATATAAATATTCAGATGGCCAAAGAGATGTATCCTGTAATTGCGCTCTTAATTTGTTATAAAACTCTTCCTGATCTTTCGCTCCACTCATAATTTTCTAACTTAATTTTAGGCTGCAAAGATACATGGATTGCATACATTTTTATAATCAATTTCAAATGTCGAAATTTGCAGCGTGAAAAAACAGAAAATAGTAATTACCGGTGGCCCCGGTACCGGAAAATCTTCTATAATACGCCAGTTGGAAAAACATGGACATGAATGTCTTCATGAAATTTCCAGGCAGGTAACTTTAGAAGCCCAAAAACAGGGTATAGACCAATTATTTCTTGATAAACCCGTACTTTTTAGTGAAAAATTACTGGAAGGTCGAAAAATTCAGCATCGTGAGGCCGATATGCTACCGGCTTCAACCATTTTTATAGACCGTGGCCTTCCAGATGTATTGGCTTATATGGATTATTTTAAAACCGAATATTCTACTTATTTTACCAATACCTGTAAAGAATATTCTTATGATAAAATATTCTTTTTACCGCCCTGGGAAGAAATTTACCAAAGCGATAACGAGCGTTACGAGTCTTTTAAAGAAGCTAGCTTAATCTCTAAGTATCTCTTTGAAACCTACAAAACTTACGGTTATACCCCTATTGAAGTTCCTAAAACCTCTATTATTGAAAGAACTCAGTTCATTTTAAATAAAATTGAATAAGCTATTTGCAGGATGCACATTACATATTAAAAAAATACTGGGGACACTCGTCTTTCAGGCCGCTGCAGGAACCTGTTATAGAAAAACTCCTGGAGAAAAAAAATGTACTGGCGCTAATGCCAACCGGAGGTGGGAAGTCACTTTGCTTCCAGGTACCTGCATTAATTAAAGACGGAATATGTATTGTAATATCCCCGTTAGTTGCATTAATGGAAGATCAGGTAAATGCGCTTCAGCAAAAAGGAATAAAAGCAATGGCATTAACCGGCGGAATGGCTTACCGCGACCTGGATGCAGCGCTTGATAATTGTATTTACGGAAATTATAAATTCCTCTATCTTTCTCCTGAGAGACTCCAACAAGACCTGGTACAGGAACGCATTAAGTTGATGAATGTAAATCTAATCGCGGTAGATGAAGCACATTGTATTTCGCAATGGGGCCACGACTTTAGACCAGCATATAGAAATATTTCACTCTTAAAAGATTTAAAACCAGAAACACCTTTCATTGCACTTACAGCAACAGCAACCCCGGCGGTGGTGAAAGACATTGTAAAAGAATTGGAACTGGTAGATATTGAAGTTCTAAAAGATTCTTTTTATCGTTCAAATATTGCCTATAATGTCTTAATAGCTGAAGATAAATATTATAGATTATTTCAACTTCTGAATAATAAAAATGAGGCTGCGATAATATATGTTCGAAGCCGAAAAGCCAGTCTGGAAATAGCTGATTTATTGATCAAAAAAGGCTACAAAGCTGATGCCTTCCACGGGGGATTACAACCTAAAGAAAAAACAAAAAAGCTTACCAGCTGGCTAGAGAATAAGCATCATATTATGGTGGCTACCACTGCTTTTGGGATGGGAATAGATAAGCCAGATGTTAGGCAGGTAATTCATTTAAATTTACCAGAATCTTTAGAAAGCTATTTCCAGGAAGCCGGACGCGCAGGGAGAGATGGAGCAAAAGCAGATGCAACAATTTTAACTAATAAGAGCGACATCCCGGTTTTAAAAAATCAGTTTCTCGCTAATTTACCCCAACTGGAAGATGTAAAACTGGTTTATAAAAAGCTTAATACCTATTTCAGGATAGCCTACGGTGAAGGGGAGGAAACCGAACATAATTTTAGTTTTTCTAAATTTTGTGCCCAATACGAACTTCCATTTTCTAAAACTTACGAGGTGCTTCAGCTTTTAGATAGATGCAGCGTTCTAAAACTATCAAAGGAATTTCATAAAAGAACCAGTATTCATTTTATCATTTCTGGAAAGCAACTTCAGTATTATCTAGAGCAAAATCAGAAATACGAAAATTTTGTAAAAGCGCTATTAAGAACCTACGGTGGAATTCTGGAAAATAAAACAGCGATAGACCTGGCTTCGATTTGTAAAAAATCTAATATAGAGCAAGACAAAGCGCTAAAATTTCTTCAGGAGCTGGAAAAAGACCAGGTGCTGGAATACGTTTTTGCAGAACACGATGCAACCGTTTTATTTTTGGTTCCACGGGAAGACGATTTGGTTATTTTTCCGTTGGCGACATATATAAAGCAACATAACCAGTCTAAAAAAGAAAAAATAGATTCGGTTTTGGCTTATCTGGAGAATGAGAAGATTTGCCGAAGCAAGCAATTACTCGCATATTTTGGAGAGAAAAAAGTAGAAAACTGCGGAATTTGTTCGGTTTGCCAAAAACAAGCTGCGCCTTTAACCAGAGAGCTTAAAAATGCGATTTATAAAGAAATAATAAACATTTTAAAAACCTCTAACGCTTCTTCGCGGCAGCTCACCGAGGCCATTAATTATCCCGAAGATCAGGTTTTAGAAGTTTTACGATTATTAATAGACAAAGAATTAATTTCTCGAAAAAACGGGAATGTTTACCAAATAAATAGATGATGAGATCATTAAAAATAGTATTTATGGGCACGCCAGATTTTGCTGTGGCCAGCCTGGAAAGTATATTAAACGCCAATTATAATGTAGTTGGCGTAATAACAGCCCCCGATAAACCCGCTGGAAGAGGAAGAAAATTACAGGAAAGTCCGGTGAAAAAATTTGCGGTGAGCAAAGGTTTAAAGGTTTTGCAACCTACTAATTTAAAAGATCAAACTTTTATTGAAGAATTAAAAGCTCTTGAACCAAATGTACAGGTAGTTGTGGCTTTTAGAATGTTACCAAAAGTTGTTTGGGATTTGCCTAAATTTGGAACCTTCAATCTTCATGCTTCCCTCCTGCCTCAATATCGTGGTGCCGCTCCTATAAACTGGGCTATAATTAATAATGAAACAAAAACCGGGGTTTCAACATTTTTTCTTGATGAAAAGATTGATACCGGTGCGATGATACTTCAGAAGGAAATTGATATTGCTCCCGAAGAAAGTGTTGGTGAATTGCACGATAAATTACTGGAACTTGGCTCGGGTTTGGTGGTAGAAACACTTGAACTTATAGAAAATGGCAACCTCACTCCCACTCCACAACCCTTTAATGAAATATTAAAAGACGCCCCAAAATTAAATAGGGAGAACACAAAAATTAATTGGGACGATTCTTTAGATCAAATTTATAATTTAATTCGAGGCTTAAACCCTTACCCGGCCGCCTGGAGTATTTTGTTTAACGATAATAAAGAAGAAAAAGTAAAGATCTACGATTGCAAAAAAGAAAATACCAGTCATTCTTTAGAAAATGGCTGTATTTTGGTTGAAGATAAAAAGCTGAAGGTAGCAACAGAGGGCGGTTATCTAATAATTGAAGAATTACAACTTCCCGGAAAGCGAAAAATGGATGTAAAATCACTTTTAAACGGATATGATTTTACGGAAGGGTCAAAATTCCGCTAAGGCCTTATGGTTACTGAAACGGATAAAAATCAACTAAATTTATACTTGTTTATTAACAAAATGGCCGACTTATTAACAATATTCTGCATTTCCCTTGATATTACTTGCACGGCCGAGAATTCCATATAAATTTGTAAAGCAATTTAACAGAATGTTTAACCAACAATTTATTTAAAATTCAAATTATGAACAAAACAGATTTAATTGATGCAATGGCTGAAAACGCTGGAATCTCAAAAGCAGCAGCAAAAAAAGCCTTAGAATCTTTCCTGGAAAACGTAGAAAAATCTCTTAAAAAAGGAGATCGTGTTTCTTTAGTAGGATTTGGATCTTGGTCAGTTTCTAAAAGAGCTGCCCGTGAAGGAAGAAACCCACAAACCGGAAAAACCATTAAAATTGCTGCTAAAAATGTAGTGAAATTTAAGGCCGGTGCAGATTTACAAAAAGCTGTAAACTAATAATTTATATTAGTAAAACATTGAAAGCCTCTCATAAGAGAGGCTTTTTTAATGAAAATAATTTAAGTTTTAATTTGATTTTTTTTTAAATTAATAGTAGTTTAGATAAAAACATGCTAAAATGATCGCTTTAAAACCAACCAAAGGCCATCTATTGGTAGCAGAACCATCAATAATTGGAGATGTGGCATTTAACCGCTCTGTGGTTTTGCTTGCCGATCATTCTGAAGCGGGTTCTGTGGGTTTTATACTTAATAAAGCACTAGATTTTACTTTAAAAGACCTTGTACCTGATCTTTCTTCTAATTTTAAAATCTACAACGGTGGCCCGGTAGAGCAGGACAATCTTTACTTTATTCATAAAATACCAGATCTTATTCCCCAAAGTGTAGAAATTGCCAATGGCATTTATTGGGGCGGTAATTTTGATGTGGTTACAGAACTAATTAATCAAAAATTAATTAGTGAAAAAGAAATACGGTTCTTTTTAGGATATTCGGGTTGGGATGCCAATCAATTAGATGAAGAATTAAGTTCACACGCCTGGATTGTAACTACCAACGAAAATCCTAAAGACATTATAGAACGTCCATACCATTCCTTTTGGAAAGATAAAATGATGCAACTTGGCGGGGAATATATTTTATGGTCTAATGCACCAGAAAATCCCAGTTATAACTAACCCAATCTTGCTTTTACGTTTAATTTTGAAAGCAGGTCTTTAGCTACTTTATTTCCAAACTTCTTTTTACGATATTTTGTTACCGGTTGGATTCCTGTAATTACATTGGTTATAAACAACTCATCAGCTTTTTGAAGTTCAAAAGGAGAAATTGAAGTTTCTTCTAAAGTTAAATCGGGAAGGGTTTTAATAATTTCTAGTAATTTCTTCCGGGTAATTCCATTTAAAGCTCCATCGGTAAGTGGTGGCGTTTTTATTTTATCTCCTTTTACAAGGAATAAATTACCATTTAAGGCTTCAACCACATTCTTTTTTTCATTGATCAAAAAACAGTTTTCATATCCATTCTCTGAAGCAAAAATACTTCCCAGGACATTTATGGCGCGGTTATTTGACTTTATAGTAGAAAATAATCCGCTGGTTACGTAGTGATCTTTAAAAAGTTCTACTTCATAATCGTCTTCATTCAGTAAATAAAAAGCATCAGAAAGTTCTTTAGCAGTGATAATGAATCCTATTTCCCGCGTTGCTGGTTTATAATAACCTCCTTCTTTGCGGTAAGCCGAAAATTTTACACGCGCTGCTGTAGTATCTAAACCATTTTCTTTTACCAGGTCAAGAATCTCTTCTTCAAGAAATTCAGGTGAAAAATTAGCAGGAATTTCCATACGCATAATGCGCATAGAAGCCATAAGCCTAAAATAATGATCTTCCCAAAACATTATTTTTCCGCTAATTACACGAATGGTTTCAAACACCGCATCTCCATAGGCAAATCCCCGATTGGTTACCGAAATTGATGCCTGCTTATCTTTTACTAAATTTCCGTCTAGATTTATCATAAAAAAGCCCCGTTTTAGAACGGGGCAAAGGTAATATTTATCTTAAGATTATTAAGCAGATCCCAACACCTGTTTAAGGTTAGAGATCATATTTTCCCAAAGCATTTTGCCTTCTTCAATTTCATCTTCATCTTCGGCAAAATCGGTAATCATTATAGAAACATCTTTGGTAATTTCGTCTACCTGGATTCTTATTTCAAAAAAATAAGGAGTGTCTTCATCGTCAAGCCACTTAAATTTTACGCGCTCATCACTCTTTTTGCTTACCAATTTGGCTTTCTCTTCACTTCCTTCCCAAATAAAAGTAAACAATTCGCCCCGTGAATTCACATTATCTGCATACCATTCACTTAGTCCTGAGGGGGTTGATATATATTGGTATAACAATGAAGGAGAAGCCTGAATGGGAAATTCCATTTCGTACTTTATCTTATCTTCCATTTTTAGGTTTAATTAGTTTCGGGCAATATAGATATTAATTAGAAAGATAAAAAGAAAACAAATTAAATATTTTAGAAAATAATGTTTGCGTCAATACAAAATGTTTATATATTTGCACCCGCATTCACAACCAGCAAGAATGCTTGTAAAGTCAGGCCAACAGGCAGTTTACATAAAATTACGGCGAGGTAGCTCAGTTGGTTAGAGCGTCGGATTCATAACCCGGAGGTCCCGAGTTCAAATCTCGGTCTCGCTACTACAAAAATAAGGGGTTTCGAAAAATCGAAATCCCTTTTTCTTTTCCCAGGTACAACATAGGTACAACTTTTAGCATATTTTGCATTTTCATTTAATAGATTCTTCCTTGGTTTTATTTGAATGCAAAACCTGGATATACTGGACTAAGCTGACCCCCCTAACAGTCTATATTTAGCGTGCTGTCGTTCTGGCGGATGCTGACCCCCCTTAAGAAAACGAAGAGAGCTGGAATTTTAAATTATTCTGGAGTATGTTGACCCCTCTGGATGATTTATTTGGGAGCATGTTGACCCCCCTGGTTATTTTCTTTCAGGTTTTGGTTTATTTGGTGGTATCCACCAAAAGATGAGAAATGTCCGGAAAACCAAAACTAATGAGTCAAGTAAAACAAATACTTCGTCTGCACCACCAGGGAAAGGGAATAAAAACTATTGCAAAAGCGCTTTGCGTAAGTAAGAATACCGTTAAAGGCTATGTCCGTAAAGCTGATTCCAGCAGTCTTCCCATAGAAAGCTTGTTAGCCTTAGAGGATCCGGTTCTGGAGGGTAAACTATGGCCAGGAAATCCAGCCTATAAAGATGAGCGGTATGAGCAGCTCAAACCTCATTTAGCCTATTATTGTAAAGAGCTGGGCAAAGTAGGTGTAACGCGTTTGCTGCTCTGGGAGGAATATAAAACCGGGAACCCTTATCCCTATAGTTATGCGCAGTTCTGTTACCATATGCTGCAACATCTTCGTAGTGGGAAGCCCTCTATGGTATTGAATCATAAACCAGGCGATAAACTTTACGTGGATTATGCGGGTAAACTTTTATCCTACATCGACCGGCAGACTGGAGAAGAAATTAAAGTCCAGGTCTTTGTAGCCTGTCTGCCTTACTCTGACTATTGCTTTGCCATGGCGGTACCCAGCCAAAAGCTGGAAGATTTTATCTATGCCCTGAGTTGTTGTTTAAAGGAACTGGGTGGAGTTCCGTTAACCCTGGTACCGGATAACCTGAAGGCAGCCGTGATTAAAGCCAATCCTTATGAACCCGATATTAATCGGGCATTGGAGGATTTTGCCAACCATTATGGTACTTCGGTGACCCCGACAAGGCCTAGAAAGCCCCAGGACAAAAGTTTAGTAGAGAACCAGGTGAAGCTGATCTATAACCGGGTATATGCCAAGTTACGCAAGCTCACTTTCTTCGACCTTCCTTCTTTAAACAAAGCCATTGCCCAAAAAGTCAGGGAACATAACCAGACCCGTATGCAACAGAAAGATTATTGCAGAGAAGAGAAGTTCCTGGCCGATGAAAAGCATACCCTGCAGCCTTTACCGGAAACAAGCTTCGAGATCAAATATTATCGGGAACATAAGGTGGCTAAAAACAATCATATTTACCTGGGTATGGATAAACACTATTATAGTGTACCCTTCACCTATATCGGAATGAAGGTCAAAGTGATCTACACCAGATCCCTGGTGAAAATATATTCCAAAGCAGATCCGATTGCCACGCACCTTAGGAATCATCGAAAAGGTGGGTATACCACCCGCAAGGAACACCTGTGTTCCCACCATCAGTACTACAAAGAGCGAAGCCCCACCTATTACATGCAACGCGGCTATAATCATTCCGAGACACTATACCGGTATATGGAAGCCTTGTTCAAACAGGATAAATATCCGGAGCAGCTTTATAAAACCTGTGATGGGATTATGAACCTTGCTCGAAAGACAAACCTAGAACCTTTTACCAAAGCCTGCGATATAGCGCTGGAGCATCAGAATTACTCCTACAAGTTGTTAAAACAGGTCCTGGAAAACCGAATGACCGAATACCCTGAGGAGCCTGTGATAAAATCGCTGCCCTCTCACGGAAATATCCGTGGAGCATCATCTTATAAATAAGTAATCCATAAAAATTAATATATGAATCCTATTGAAAATCAATTAACACAGCTACGGCTTAATGGCATGCACAGCAGCTGGAAAGCCATGGTAGAGACCCGACAGCATCACGAGCTATCCTTTGGGGAAGGCCTGGAAGTCTTATTGCAGGCGGAAGCAGAAGACCGAACCCACCTGGTTTTCATCGGAAATAATCGGGGTTTTAGAAAAGGTAAAAGCATTTATTTCAAGCTGTGGTTGATATGCATCGGGCTCAATAAATCGAGCACTTAAAGTGCGTTTTATATCGCTGAGTTTGGAATTTAATTTGGTACGGTAACACATTACTTAAAGTTTGAAATTCTAATTTACTAAAAGTAATCAATCCATACAACGGCTAACCAATTACATCACTATCCATAAATGCTAGGCCTGTGAGCTTTCCCCTAATTATAATTAGAACTCTTTATTATAAACTTATTGATGTGAAAGAGCCACCGCAGAGTTATTCAGTATTATATAATCTCAATACTTTTTTTGAATCCGTTGTATAAGTTATTTCGTAAAAATAATTCAACTGCCATTTTTGAGTTCTTTCTGCTTGTTTATTATTTGCAATGACCCAACTCGGGTACACTCGAAATGCTCTCTTTCCTTCTTTTTTGTCCGTTGATATTATTCCTTTTTTTATCAACACAGATTTTGGAAAAACAAATTGGCCAAACTGGTTTTCAGACTTTACGTTTACTGTAAAAAAATCAAATTGGTCATTTTCATTAAAAGGTTCAATTGGTCCGTTTGCAATCCGTTTCCAAAAAGTTACAAACTGTCCTACTTTTTTAGGGGTAATTTTAGCGTTTCTGTTTATAATATTTCGGCCGTTTAAATCAAATCTGCAGGCTTCATACTCTTTACTTTCCGTTTCAAGTAAAAAATCCGATATTTTCAATCCGCATTTTTCATAAATTTCCGTCTTTATTCGATTAAGATGATCATCCATATTTCTTACTTAGTTTGATTTTATAAGTAGAGAGCAGTGACTTTCGATTTGAAACTGATGTAAACACCTTTGTTGGCAGCTGGCTTTTTTGTATACTAACAATGTTTCAATTGACAACTGTTGAAGTTTGTTTCAATCTGAACAGTAGGATGCTGAATACGATGTTTTCCCATTAATTTGATTATTTTGTTTAAAATATCCTGTTCAGTTTTTCCTGTTGCATTATTGACAACTGCGTGTAAGGAGCCTACATTGTAACTACCGTCCAAACTCCAAACGTGAACATCGTGTATATTGGTAATGCCTTCTATTTGGTGTAAATCCGTTTCTAACTGGCTCAGATTTACATTTTCAGGTACCGACTGCAACATTACTTTAAGTGTATTGATTAAATTTTTAGAAGCATTGAACCCTATATATAAAGCAATAGCAATCGTTAAAAATCCGTCTATCCAATTCCAACCTGTAAAGTGTATGATTGCAGCTCCAATCAATACGACTGCCCAACCCAATACATCTTCGAACAAATGAAGCATTATAGATTGGCTGTTATGGTTATGTCCCCCATGGCTGTGTCCCTGATGATAATGTCCTCCGTCATTTTTTATTCTAAGGAAAGCAAAACCATTTACTGCAAGCCCTAAAACTGCCAACCACAACATTCCTACACTGTGAATTTCTTTAGGATTTAAAAAAGAGTTGTATGCAGCAAAAACCATTGTTACTGAACCTGCCAATAGAAATATGGACAAACCTAATGCTGCTAAAAGGAAAAAACGTTTGTAACCATACGAGAATTTAGCGGTGCGTTTCTTGTCCGAAACATTTTCTAACAATATTGCCAAACCTATTGCCCCTGCATCCATAAAATCGTGAAACGCATCAGCAATAATTGCTGTTGAATTGGTTAAGATACCGCCAATTAATTCAACTATTGAAAAGAATAAGTTGAGCCAAAAAGCTAAAGCCAATGAACTTTCTTTGGAATGTTTAATTCCTGTGAATTTGTGGTTATGATTGTCTCCGTTACAATTTTTATGTTCGTAATTATTTGCCATTCTGTTTGTTATTTTAATACAAAAATAATGGCTAATGTGGTGCAATACTATTGCAAACTTTCATCGAGACAATTTTCGCAAATCCCTTTGGCGAAGAAGCGGATTTCATCAATCCTGAAATCTCCCCCTATCTGACTGGGCAAAAGAATATTTTCCCTACAAGTGGTTTGTTTACATATTTTACAGTAGAAATGTAAATGCCAATCTTTATGTGTAATTTCACTACATTCATCATCACACAAAACGTATTTTGTAGTGGTGTTTTCCTGGATACTATGTACAATTCCTTTCTCTTCGAATGTTTTTAAGGTTCGGTATATTGTAATTCTATCTGCAGTAAAAAGCTGCTCTTCAATTTCCGATAATGACAATGCCACATTTTGGGTTACAAGAAAATCGTATACCAAAATTCTCATACTTGTCGGTTTCGTACTTCTATTTAGTAATTTATTTACAGTAGCCTTATCCATTCTGCTTTTCCATTAAAAAATAATTAATTTATCAAAACAAATACTTATTCTGATTCTATGTTACGTCATTTTTTTGCATTCCGCCAACATCCGTATAAAAACTGTGCGAGCTGGCGCATGATTGTCCGCAGGTTCCGACCGAAGGGAAAAGCGCAGCACAATCCGCTAAGTGAGCACGGAAATTTGATTCAAGCCTGATTTAAGCATTGTTTTTATATGTCCACAGTTATTTTTTTGCTTCTAAGTTTATTACTTGGTCAATCCAATCGGAATTATTGTCAAGATTATAATCGGGTTTTATCCCAATGTATTCGTAATTGCTGTATTTCCTATTTGTGCGTTTTGTGGATAAAACGACTTTAAATTTGGAACAACTTGTTTTTGTAGAAAAAGACCGGTTCCCGTAACCGTAGGTGAGCATTCCTCTTGAATTTTCTCCGACCAAGATAGTTCTTTCATCTTCTTTTAATGCTAAGGCTGTTAATTCTGCCGAACTTGCAGTTTTGAAATTAATCAAAACATAAATCTTTTGGATTGCTTTGTTCCTTTTTAATGCTTTGATTAATGGTTTTGTTTGGTTAATAGAACCGCCACCATTATTTCTTAAATCTATTATTAGGTTTTCTTTGGTTAGATTATCTAAATAATTGTCGTAAAACTTATCCGCTTCTTTAATTAGTTTATTGGTTCTACTTAAAGTCTTGATACCAAGATAATCAAACGAAGGATTTACTGATTTATACGTGAAATTTTCTTTATGATTTTTATTGAAGAAATATTCGTTTTCCTTGTTCCAAAAGGTAGAGTGAATTCTACCGTCTGAAATTTCAATATTTTTTTGATAGAAGATCAATCCATTCTGGTAATACTCAAAAAGCTCAAAATTTCCATTGGGCGTTTTATTAATACGCAATCTTAATTTGCCCTTAGTCCAATCATCAGAATTAGATTTTAAGGTAATTCCATACCAAATACTGTCACTTTCTTTCTTGACTAAAATTTTATCGCTTCCAGCAAAATATATTCCTGAAATGCTATCGTTACTTTTAGAAGTACTGTCAATTACTTTTAAATATGCTGGTACATTTCTATTTATATTATCTGGCACAAAATAAATTTCGTTGTGTCTGTCATTAATAAATGAGATATATTTTTGTAAATAGCCAACACAAAAAAACTTGCTTAAACTGTCATTTAATATTTCTTGTTTTATCTCTTCTTTCCATTTTTTGAATTCTGCTTCTCTGTCTTCTCTTTTTATTTGGTATTTATAGCTCTTAGCGTTTTCAATCAGTTTAGAAGTATTATTAAGTTCGTCAACGCAATCACAATTATTCTCTTGGCTGAAGATTAAATTCACTCCAAAAATTAATATTAATGTCAAATATTTTTTAATCATCTTATGTTTGTAGGTTTTTTTCATAATTGTGGGCAACTTCCCGTATAAAAACTGTGCGAGCTGGCGAGCTTGATTGCCCGCAGGACAATCAGGCGTTGCAAGCGAGCACAGAGTTTCGAATTGAGATAGGTTTGAGCATTGTTTTTATATGTCTTAGCACCCGGCTTTTATTCCATTGTTATTTTGTCAATCGTATTTTTTAGCGAATTGTCGTTAGTCAGATATTGTTTTTCTATTAATTCCATTAGTTTTTTGTCATTTAAAGTTGTTTGTAATGTTGAAATTAAAAAATCGTAATTGGTAAAAGTGGTTTCCGTTTCGAGAATTTGAATTAGCCATTTCCACATTTTTTCTTCTCCGATTTCTTTTTTTATTGCTGTGAAAATCAATGGCGCATAATCATATACATACAGTTGTCTGTTTTCGTATTCGGTTTCTGATTTTACTTTGCCAAATGGTTTAGGACTGAATTTTTTTAGATGTTCAATTTTTTCATCAATCTTTTGTTTGTAGAGTTCTTCGCCCATTATGTCTTTTGTCAGCTGTAACGATAATAACTCTGCAAATCCTTCGCTCATCATATCCCCAAGTTCCGAATTGAAGACTTTTACAGTTCCAAAATAATAATGTCCTAATTCGTGTGCTATGTATGGTCGCCAAAACTTTTGATATTTAGGGTCAACAATATTTTTAAGCCCATTGTTCCAACCAATGCTAAAGATTGTGGGATATGAAACAAACATCCAACCATCTTTTTTTGAAGTAGGCGTTGTTTGTATAAAACTTACTGGTTGGTCGAATGGTCTATTTAATTTTTTGGCGTAAAAAGCTTTATAATCGTTTATAAGTTTGCCGAAGGTTTCTATTTCTTTTTCGCCCATTCCCGAATTTAAGAAGTAGGTGTTATCCAATTCGGCAAAATCGTAATTGCCACAAAAAAGAGTTAATTCTTGGGGAAATTCACTTTTGAAATTTTGTTTTTGTGCCTTTACAGGTTTGCTCCCATTAGCATATAAGGTTGAACAATCATTACAGATTATTTCTATGTCGTAAGTAAGGTGTTCGTAAGTTTTGTCATTTGTTATGTCGTATAGAACAGGATACCAAGCAGATTGAAATCCATCTGCCCTTACGGAATTGTGATTAAAAGCAATGTTTCCTTTCCAATCTTTTCGGCTATAATTTTCAATGGTGTCCTTAACCACAGGAAATTTACCAACATATTTGAATTGGATTGATTTTGGAAGAAATTTGCCTTTTCCATTGCCGTCCTTAAAATAATAAGCGTTACTTTCTCCTGTTGATGTTGTATCATTAAATGCTCTGCTGTATTGTATTAAAAACTCTTCAGGTTCTAATGCTTTAATGTGCAAAATATTGAGCCCTGAATTTATTCGAATATAATAATCATTGATGTGTGGAAAATCACTTAAAGTCAAATCACCTTCGAGAGTTCCCTGTTCAATTGAGATTTCAATTTTTCCGGTAAGTTTTGGAACTCCTTGTTGTGCTGACAGTTTAATACAGGTTAGTAAGGTCAGAAGTAAAAATGTTCTTTTCATTCGTGATGTTTTTTCAACTTGGTGCTAACGTCTCGTCCTATGAAAATTGTGCGAGCGGGCGAGCATGATTGTCCGCAGGACAATCAGCGAAGCAAGCAAGCAGAGAGTTTCGCTTCGAGACAGGTTTGAGCATTGTTTTTATTGTTGGAAACTGTTTTATTTCTTTAAACAGTTTGTTTCCTCTAAACAATAGAATTCCAGGGTATAAATGGTGTCTTTATCATTCCGCCAAACATTAACTTGCAGACTGTTCGGGTTCTTCGAAATTGAGTCGCCAATTTTTAGAAAATCAAAAAATCCACTTGTTTCCCAATCCAAAAGAATTACGTCGGTTCCTGGGCTTTTATCAAGAATCACTTTCTCATACATATGTTGATCTTGATCAATGTACTTTTCTATTATCACTCCGCTATATTCGTCCGATTTTTCATTTTGTTTTAACGATTCACAGTCCACTTTATGATCAGCAGTGCCAAAGAAAAATGCCAAACCTATTACCCCAATTAAGCCAAGTATGATATTAAATTTTTTCATTCAGAGAAGGATCCTTGTTCAAATTATTGCCAACGTTTAGTCCTATGAAAAGCAATAATCTTGTCTCTCAAAAATAATATTTTAAATTTCATTATTCCATACTCCTTCAATTTTTAGGGCGTTGAATTTTTAATGAAGCTTTCCTTCAGTAAAAATTCAATGCAAAATAACCAGCTCAGCATCCTATTTGTGGTCATCTCTTTGGACGCCACCAGCATCATTATGATTGGTTAAAATAGCCCATCCACTAGCTATAAAATGTGATCCATTAATGGTCACCCGAGACGTTTTGTGGTATGGGCCTTATTCTTTGAGCTTGATCATTGATTTATATTATATTATGCTACAACCCCCACTTCATAAGGAGTTTTTGTTTTTATCACAGCTAAAGTCCGACTCAATAATTTGTGAGCTACCTTAACTATTATTTTTTTGACATCTTTCCCCAGATGCTTCCGGTAGTAAGCCTGAATAACCGGGTCGGTTCTAATGGCCTGCCAGGCAGCTTCCACATAATAAGAGCGAATGAGCCCGTGACACCGTGGACTCATTCCCATAGATCTGGAAGTAGCTCCGCTTTGATATATACCGGGAACCAGCCCTACATATCCTGCAAGGTGTTTGAGGCTGCTAAAACGTCTGAGATCTCCCAGTTCTGTAATAATTCCTACCGCTACAATTCCGCCAATTCCCGGAATACTTCTTAGCAGGTAGTAGTCCTCTTTAAAATGTTTACGACAGTAGGCCCTGAGCTGACTGGAAACAT
>NZ_FOOH01000043.1 GCF_900113135.1 Salegentibacter agarivorans
CAACATTGTCGGTTCGTTACAATCTCTAATTGAAGAAACCGAGACTAGTTTTGAAATTGATTTTTCTGAAATTGAATTTCTTAAGGTTAACAAATTTTACCTGAATAGCATCTTTCTAAATCTAATCACCAATTCCATAAAATATGCTAAACCGGGAATTCCACCCATAATTTCTATTAGTTCTAAAAAAAATGAGACCGGTTCTCAAATTCATTTTGTAGATAACGGAACTGGTTTCGATATGGGAAAAAGTGAGAACAGGCTATTTGAATTGCACCAAAAGTTTACAGATCATAAGGACAGCAAGGGAATTGGTCTATATCTGGTAAAGAGTTATATGAATAGCTTAGGTGGTGATATTGATGTTAAGAGCAAAACCGGAGTTGGGACTTCTTTTATTTTAAGTTTCAAAGATTGAAGAATAACGCAAAACTTCTTATAGCAATTGTAAATTTTACTCCATTTGATGTATTCCCACACGTATAAAGGCCTACTCTTTCTGGTTGATAATTTGCAGATGGAAACTTCACACTGGGTGGTCTGAGCGCTATTATGATTTCCCACCTATTTTTCTTTTGACTATATTTAATAGCCTGAAAGGTTGGTAAGTATGGAAAAATTTATTCTTGAGTCTGGAAAAGCACTGGCTAGATTAAGATCTGGAATAAATGATTTCATTGAAGATAAAATTGAGGGGAGTACTACCAATCTGATTCTTTTTATCCTTTCCTTCTTTATCCTTTTCGTTTTAAGTTTCAGTTTAATTTTTGGTGTAAAAACTATAATAGACAGTTACGTCTATTTTCTAGTACTTCTTATAGTGCTGGCGGTAATTTTGGTTTGGCTGGCAATATTCTATGAATCAGATAAGCACCTGGAGACCGACCGGCATAATTTTAAGGTGGAGCCCATTAATAAGTTTCAGATAAGGTTTGAATATATCAGTCTTGATAAAGATTCTAAAGAACAATTTTTTAGATTGCTTAAAGGGCGGAAGGTTCAGGAGAAGATCAATTTCACTGTTGGGAATAAAAGCGGAGACTCCGCAAACCACAGAATTTTGTTTGTTTTATTTGATGAATTGTTAGTTGGTGGAATTCAGGATTTCTCCGGAGAAAGGAAGCGTGAATTTTTCCAACTAATGATGAATTCCTTTTTGATGAACAATGAACCGCTCAAAGAAAACACTTTAAAAACCAGTTTTTCCGCCTGGAAAAACGATCAGGAGAAAGTAAACTCCCGAAACCAGCGAAAATTTATCCGGCAGATGCTGAATAAAGAATAATTATAGCATAATTCCCTTTTTAATTGAATTATCCTATTGATTTATAGGTATTTACTTTCCTAAGTTTGTCCTGTACAAAATCGTAAAAGGCCTTTTACTCATTTCTAATTTTAACCATATAGTTATGAATGAGCAAGAACAAGTAGTGGGTTTATTGGAGGACATTAAAGTGCTTCTTTCCCACACCAAAAAAGTAATGAACGTGGAAGACCTGGCACAATATACGGGTCTCTCCAAAAGTAAGATCTATAAGCTTACCCATTTAAAGCTTATCCCAATGGGGAACAACCCGAACATTCGACAGAAGTTTTTCGACAAGGAAAAAATCGATGCCTGGCTCCTGGGAGAGCCGGACCTTTCCGATGCCTACCTGGAGGATCAGTTCAATAAGAACCTATTGAAGAACCGCAAGTAGGCACTTGCTTTTTACTCAACCTTAAAAATATTCTGATGAAAAATCATCCTATATCCGAGTGGTTGTAAGTGAACCTTAATAAGGTTTTAACCCTCTATAATATCAGAAGCAAAAGATGTAAAATGAAAGATCATGGAAAAGAATAAACTTAAACTTTATCAAGTATCCGAGCAGAAGAAAAAAACGATCTATGATGCTGTGGAGGAGTATGTTTCTGATAAATATGATATCAGGTTTAACGAAATATCTCACGAGTTTCAGATTCGGATTAAGGAGTCAACTATCTGGGAAGAATTTGAAGTGAATTCGCTACTTATAGAATTAGCGAAATCAAACATAGAGATTAATCCGGGCAAATTGGACATCTATTTACGGTCTAACCTAATTCCCAGATTTAACCCAATCGCGGAATATTTTGATAAGCTTCCAAAATGGGTGGGTGGAGATCATATAAGAACACTCGCTTCCTATCTTCCGGCTAAAGAACCTGAGCAATTTCTTTATCATTTTCGAAAATGGCTTGTGAGAACAGTTAAGGGTGCGCTGGATGAAAACTATTTCAATAAGCAATGTTTGGTTTTAGTGCATTCAGAACAAAATTCTGGAAAATCTACCTGGTGTAGGTTTCTCTGTCCACCGGCTTTATCAAAGTATTTTGCTGAAGATATGACCACAGATAAAGATGCCAGGATTCAACTTACCAGGAATTTCATCATCAATTTAGATGAATTATCTGTGCTGGCTAGAAAAGAAATTAATGCGCTTAAAGCTTATTTCTCTAAAACGATGATCAATGAAAGGCTGCCTTATGATCGCAAAAACTCGAACCTGAGAAGGACCTGCAGTTTTATAGGATCTACAAACAGGGCAACCTTTCTAAATGATGAAACTGGTTCTGTGCGCTGGTTATGCTTTGAGCTAAATGGTAAGATTGATTTCGCTTATTCCCGGGAAGTAGATATAAACAAAGTATGGGCTCAGGCCTATTACCTGGCCTATGTGGATGAACAATTTAACCCAGAATTGACCCTGGAGGATATTATTGCAAATGAAGAAAGGAACAAGACTTACCGGGCAGCCAGTATGGAAGAAGAACTGCTCTGTAAGTACTATCTCAAGAGCTTAGATCCAGCCGACTTTAAAACGGCATCAGATATAGTGTTACAGCTTAATTGTATTAATCCGAGACTGAATATGTATTACATGGGGAGAGCTTTAAAAGCTCAGAATTATGAGAGAGTAAAACAACACCAGAGCGGGGTATATGGCTACCTGGTCAAACAGCGGTTCAAGACCTCTCCTTTAGAAGTTTTATAAAATCTATCTACCCTAATTACCCAAACCTTGGAAAGGGCTGTTAACAAAGGGAGTTTCAATTGGTAAATAGAATTTAAAACTATCTACCACAATTACCTTTCTGGGTAATTAGGGTAGATACGAAAAACAACAAAAAATGAATTAAAACCCAGTGTTTACAAGGCTTGGGTAAATAGGTAATTAAAAAATCAAAAAATGAACTTAAATAACTTATCGTGTAAAAGTGCCCGTAATATTTGCATCGTAAAAACGCTAGCAAAATTAGGGCACTTTCCCACCAGGACAACGGAAAAAGAAGCTTGGTTTCTGAGCCCCCTGCGGTCAGAAACCCAAGCCTCTTTTAGCGTCTCTTTAATTAAAAACTTATGGTTTGACTTCGGATTGGGAATGGGAGGGAATACTATAGATCTAATTATGCTTATAAAATCCTGGTCTGTAAGGGAAACCCTGGAATATTTAAAGAACGATATGAGATCTCTTTCTTTTAGCCCGCAAAAGATTGAACATCTTACTAAGAAACCGGAAATCAGTATCCTGGACGTTCAAATTATTCACCTGAAAGCATTAATTGATTATCTACACTCACGGAGTATACCTTATGAGATTGGTAGAAAATACTGCAGACAGGTTTGGTATCGCTGTAAAGGAAAACGGTTTTTTGCACTTGGCCTTGAAAATTATAAAAGAGGCTGGGAACTTAGAAATAAATACTTTAAAACTTCCAGTAGCCCTAAAACCTTTTCTTTTTTTGGAAGAGGAACCAAACAGCTAATCATCACAGAAGGGATGTTTGATTTTCTTTCCCTGGCAACGATTGATGAAGAATTGGTGCAAAATTCAGACTGCATCATTTTAAACTCCCTGGCATTTGTGGAAAGGATTAGAATGCTTATTCCTAAATATGAGAAGGTTCTGATTTATCTGGATAATGATCCGGCCGGAACAAAAGCCGCTAGTTCGCTTTTAAACCAGTTTGATAATGTGACTGATTGCAGCAATTACTACTCTGGCTATGTAGATCTAAATGAAAAATTGATAAATGATGTGAGCTGTAAAAAAATCCTTGACTTTAAAATAATGAGTCATTGGTAAATAGGGAACCCTATCGAAGATTTTCAGTTGAAAGGGAGAAGCAAGATGTGTCATTGTAATGACAATCTTGCTTTGCGCCCGATGGTTGCAAAGGTTTTAAAAAGAAAAAAATGAAAAGGGAATACATCCAGGTTCGATGCTCGATCTACGAGAAGAAGCTGCTCCAAAGAAGAGCGGCCAGGGCAGGGATTTCCCTTTCAGAATATATAAGAGCCACGGCCTTTGATAAAAATGTCGTAGAACGGATCACTCCGGAACAATTGGAGACCTACAAAATGCTGGTACAGTACAAGAACAACTTTACCCGTATTGGCAATATGTTTAGAAAGCGGGATCCAAAGCTGGCCAGAGAAGTGGAAGACCTGGCGAAAGAAATCAGGACACAATTAAAAAACTTTAAAAAATGATAGGGAAAGGACATAGCGTCTCCGGTACCAGGGTTTCCATATCCTATGGCTGGAACCAGGAGAAAGAAGCCGAAGTCGTGTTAAGAGAACACGTGGCCGGGGATACTCCCGCGGAGATAGCCGAAGAGTTTAGGATTATCCAGTCGCAAAACCTACGGTGTACCAATAACACCTTAAGTTTTATAGTTAGCCCAACGATTGAGGACGGAAAGGATCTAAGCAAAAAAGAACTGGAAGCTCTTGCTAAAAAGTTTTTAAAGGAAATGAACCTGCAAAACAATCAATCTATTGGATTTGTACACCGGGATAAGGCCCATACCCACGTCCATATTTATACCAACAGGATTGGTTTTGATGGCAAAGCCTACAATGACAGCTTTATCGGAAAACGAAGCCAGATAGCGGCAGATAATGTTGCCAAAGAATTAGGGCTTACCCGGGTTCGGGAAGTACAGCAGGAAAGACTTAACGAGTTAAAGGGCCTAAGACAGGAGATCAAGAATATACATGACCGCGTGCTTCAGTCGAGGCCAAAATCCCTGGATGAATATATAAACAAAATGAAAGCGCAGAAGGTAGAAGTGCTCCCCACCATCAATAAAGCGAATCAGCTGCAGGGGTTTCGGGTGGAATACAAAGGAGTAAATCTCAAAGCAAGTGAAGTGGACCGGTCGATGAGCGGTAATCGATTAATTCCCGCGATCTCGCAAAACAGAAGTTTAACAAGGCTAAAAGAAGTACCTAAAACCTTCCAGGTATTGGATAAGACAGTGCAGCTAAGCAGCAACCTATCCACCAAATTCGCTAAAGAGATTTTAAAGGGAATAGTAAAAACAGTAAGAGATACCGGTATAGGATATTAAAATTATAAGTGATGAAAAAACTAGATGAAATTATGGAACTGATGGCCGATGAAATGAAGGATTTCAAAACGGCAGTGCTGGAGCTTCAAAAGCTTTCAGGACAACTGGTCAAGATGAGCATCCCCATCAGCACGGAAGCATTGGAAAAGAACCTGAACACATTCCTGCAAAAACAGGAATTGGAAAAGGAAAAAACAGATGAAATACTAAAGGAGATAGATCGGAAATTAAAGCGCGCCAGGATCATACCCAATTACCTGCTGATTCTTTTAGGAATATCGGGAATTATTGCTTTAGGCTTCGTGGGGAATTTTGGTTATACCTCCAAAGAAAAGGTAGAAGACAATTTTGAAGTTTACCGAACGATTATGGAATCACAGAATAAATCTTACCAAGATTATTTTGCAGCATATCCGGAAATCCAGGAGGCATACTGCGAGTGGCTACAGGGTGGATACCAGGATTTGTAATGACAAATGCCCTGGTGCAAAAATTAGTAAAATTGCGGCAAATGCCCTGTAACCCCCAGTAAAACCGTTGAAATTTGCGGCAAAAATTTAGTAAAAAATAAAAGTAATTTTTTTAAATCAGCTGGCAATGAGAGGAGATTACCAGTAAATGGCTTGAAAGACTCTGAAAACAGGTTAAAATTTACTGGTTTTGTAAAGATAAATAGTTTGCGCCCTATGCTGTTATTACTTTACGCTTAACTTCCCGTATACTATAAAAACAGCATAGGATCCTGCGCAGGTAAGTTATGGTAGATATGGGGCAGGAGGTTTTGTAAATAATCCCAATGCAGTTATGAAAATGATCTCTTTGTAATCTAAGTGTGGAGATTTGGTTCGGCAGAGGGCTATTAAAATGTTTTATCATACATACTACAACAGTTTTATGAACACTTCTATTTGACTTCCGCGGTTATTTCTCCTTCAGAATAAGCAAAAAACTTAAGTAAAATACGATAATGTTATTTGCGAATTTTTAAACCCAGTGTAGAACAATTATTCAATGTGCCAGAGTAATGTTTAAGAAATTTACGAAGGAATAAGATTACATACGGTTTATATAGAAATCGACAAAATAAAAAATATAACGTCAAAATTAGTGTTTCGATAATAAATCACTCTCAAAAATTTTAAAATTTGGTTATATTTCCAATCCGTTACCAAAAATTATAAAAACAAAATAATGGGTTGTTATAAGAGTATTTTTAGAAATCTACCCTTTCCGTGCTTGTTGTTTGAAAAAAAGAAAAACCTCTATGTAATTAAAGAGGCAAATTCCCTATACCTTGAGGTTACAAATAAATCGGAAAAAGAATTAATGGGGAAAACTGTGGAAGAAGTTTTTCCTGAAAATCCTACTTCGGGTTTAAAAGATATTCTGGATTCTTTAAATAATGCTTATATCAGCAAGGAACCTCACAAAATAGATGTTCTTCGATATGACCTGTATGATAATCAAAACAAGATATATAAGCTCAAGTACTGGGAAGTAGAAAATATACCTGTTTTTGATGATGTTGCAAGCACCTGGTATATTTTAAATGTGGTAAAAGATATTACGACTCAAATAGTCGAAAAGGACAGAGGTGATTTGCTTCAGGTTAAATTAGACGCTAAAACTGAAAAACATAAAAAATTTATTGAAAGAAATACCGATGGTATTTATACCCTAGACCGCAATGGTTATTTTACAAATCTTAACCAGGGTTTAATAGATATTACTGAAACCCCTGAAAGAGAGTTGTTGAATATGAATTTTTTACCCTTCTGTGATCCGGAGCATCGGGAAAGAATTGTAGAAAAA
Organism: Salegentibacter agarivorans; assembly: GCF_900113135.1. Lineage (GTDB taxonomy): Bacteria > Bacteroidota > Bacteroidia > Flavobacteriales > Flavobacteriaceae > Salegentibacter > Salegentibacter agarivorans. Next base: position 7,192 of record NZ_FOOH01000043.1, read on the forward strand.
TTTAATAATGCCTTAAATGGTGAAAATCAAAAGTTTGAAGCCAAATTTATTTCGGGGAAAAGCCGTGAAATGGTTTTGGATATTTCATTAATTCCTTTTAGCTCCAATGGAATAATAGCAGGGGTTTATGGAATTGCAAAAGATATAACAAAACTCAAAGAAAGTGAAGCGGCTCTTTTAAGAAGCGAACGTAAATTTAAAGCCCTGGTCCAGGAAGGTTCCGATCTTATAGGCATCCTGGACCTAGAGGGTAGGTATAAATTTGTAAGTGAAACCTTCTATCCGATACTAGGGATTACCCCTAAAGAGTTTATTGGTAAGTCTGCATTTGAATTTATCCACCCTGAAGATAAAGAGAGAGTGACATCTAATTTTTCAGAACTAGAAAATAAAAACCAGGTTTTAATAGCACCATTTCGTTTTAGAAATGCAAAGGGAGAGTGGAGATGGATTGAAACAAAAGCCACTAATCTAATCGATGATCCGGTAATACAAGGGATTGTTACTAATTCCCGAGATATTACCGATCGAATACTTTCAGAAAAGGCATTAAAGAAAAATGAAGAGAAATACCGGGCTTTTTTTGAAAACAGTTTGGATGGAATTTTACTAACTAACCCTTATGGAGAAATTTTCGCAGCCAATAATGCCGCCTGTAAACTATTTCAAAGAACAGAACAGGAAATTTGTGAAATTGGCCGAAATGCTTTGGTCGATCGAAATGATCCGAGGGTAGTAGAAGCCCTGAAAGAGAGGGAAGAAACGGGCAAAGTGAACGCAGAGGTAAATATGCGCAGAAAAGATGGAAGTATTTTTTTAGCAGCCCTTTCATGTACGATTTTTCAAGGCGCTAAGGGGGAAAAACTCTCATCCATGATTATTAGGGATATTTCAGAATCTAAACGTACTGAGGAAGAACTGAAAGCATCGGAGAAGGAATACCGTAAATTATTTCAAAACAACCCACTCCCAAATATCATTTATGATAAAGATACTCTTAAAATTCTCGACATAAATAAAGCTACATTAGATCATTATGGATTTAATCGCGAGGAGCTTTTAAATGCAAGCTTACTAGATTTTATTCCAGAAAATGAAAAAACTAATTTTAAGAAAAATATTTTTACCTCAGTTAATGAAGGTGAAGTCACCCACCATCGTAATATAACCTTAGAAAAAAATGGAAAGCGCATAATAGTAGAAACTTTTGGTTATGGACTACAGTATCACCTTAAAAACTGTAGGCTAATAATCTTACTTGATGTTACAGAGAAAGAGAATGCCCTTCAAAAATTAAAAGATAAAACTGAAAAACTTATTACTGCACAAAAGATTGCTAAAATGGGTTATTGGACTCATAATTTGGAGAACAATAAATTCTTTTGGTCTGATGAAGTATTTAATATTTGGGAAAGGGATAAGGAGATATTTCAACCCAATGTGGAATCTTTTAATAATACGATTCACCCTGATGATCTTGACACTTTTATTGAGAAAAATAAATTGGCCCTTCAAGGTAATAAGCAGTTGGATTTTGAACATCGGATTATATTACCAAATGGTAAAATAAAATGGGTACACGAGAAAGGAAAAATTATTAAAAATCAGGAAGGAAATACAGTTTTTGAGGGAACGGTACAGGATGTAACAGAAGAAAGAAACAACCTGGAACAACTTATGCAAAGTGAAGCAAGGCAACGTGGAATACTCCATTCTCAAACAAATTATCTCACTCGTATAAACTTACAGGGAAATTATACTTATGTCAATGATAAGTTTGTAAAAGATTTTATGTGGCTCTATAACACTGAGAAAATTGAAGAACAATCGGCTTTATCCAGTGTAAAGCCATACCATCACGATAGAGTAAGGGACACCTTTAAAAAATGTGTGGCTACACCTAATACTGTTTTTCAGCTGGAAATAGATAAATTTAAAGAGGATGGTGGTGAAAGGATAACACTATGGGATTTTATTTGTATTCCAGATGCCAAAGGAAAACCTTTTGAAGTACAAGGGGTGGGTATAGATATCACCGACAGGGTTAAAGTAGAAAGAGAATTAAAAGAAAGTAATACTCGTTATGAATTAGTATCTAAAGCAACATCAGATGCGATTTATGACTGGGATATCAACTCAAATTTGGTGCAATGGGGAAAAACTTTTTATGCCTTATTCGGATATTCACCGGATAATTTTAAACCGACTATCGAAGCATTTTTTGACAAAATTCATCCTCAGGATAGGGATTTTATAAAAAAAAGTCTTACCCGTGGAATTAAAGGTAAAGATAATCGCTGGAGAGAAGAATACAGGTTTAAAAAAGCAGATGGTAGTTATGCCATTGTAATTGAAAGAGGTTTTATCCTCCGGGATAAAGAGGGTAAGGCATTTAGGATGGTGGGAGCCATGCAAGATGTTACAGAACGAAGGAAACTGGAAGGCCTCTTAGATGAGGCCACCAGGTTAGCCAACATAGGTAGCTTTGAAATAGATTGTGAGAAAGGAACCTTGTACTGGTCTGCAGTCACTAAAAAAATACATGGGGTGCCATTAGATTATAATCCTACTTTAGAAAAGGGAATTTATTTCTATAAAGAAGGGGAGAGTCGAACTGCCATGAATAATGCTTATAGAAGAGCGTACAAAGATAACATCTCGTATGATCTTGAACTACAGCTAGTCACAGCAGAAGGAGAGGAGCGATGGGTTAGAAAAATAGGTAAACCAACTTTTGTCAACGGAAAATGCATTCGAATAAATGGAAGTTTCCAGGATATTACCTATCTTAAAATGTCCGAAATGCAAGCCTTAGAAGCTTCAGAGGAAAAAGAAAAAGTTCTTGAAAGTATTGGTGATGCCTTTTGGATGGTAGATAATAATTGGATAGTTACCTATTGGAATAAACACGCGGAAGATGTGTTGGATTGCCCCAGAGACAAGGTAATGGGAAGAAACCTTTGGGAGGTTTTTAGTGATGCCCAGGGTACTGATTTTGAAACCTATTATTTAAAGGCTGTTAAGGAGCAAACTATAGAAAATTTTGAAGCCTATTTTGAGCGAGTAGAAAAATGGCTTGAAGTTGCTGCCTATCCATCTCCAAATGGACTATCAGTGTATTTTAGGGATGTCACTGAAAGAAAAAAATCAGAATTACAAATCAAAGAACTGAATAAAAATCTTAAAATCTATACGGAGGAACTGGTAGAAGCAAATAAAGGACTGGAGCAATTTTCATTTATAGTCTCCCATAATTTACGGTCTCCGGTAGCTAATATCATAGGACTAGCAGATTTAATCAATACAAATGATTATCCCGAAGAGGTGCGAAATAAATTCCTGCAAGCTCTCTTCGAAAATGTGAAGCGACTAGATACCGTAATTTCTGATTTGAACACCATTCTACAGGTAAAGGTTGAAATGGATGCAAAGAAAGAAACGGTAATACTAGATGATTTGGTATGGGATATAAAAAGTAGTATTCAAAATTTAATTGAGAAAGAAGAAGTAAGGATCGAAACAAATTTTGAAGTAACCAGTCTTCATACGGTACAAAGTTATCTTTATAGTATTTTTTATAACCTTATTTCCAATAGTATTAAATACCGTAAACCAGATATTTTTCCTCAAATAAAAATAAGTTCTAAAATTAAGGATGGAGCAACAGTTATAACTTTTGAAGATAACGGCCTTGGAATAGATTTAGAAAAGAAAGGAGATCAGGTTTTTGGTCTTTATAGGAAATTTCATGATCATGTAGAAGGTAAGGGGATGGGATTGTTTTTAGTAAGAACCCAGGTAGAACTACTTGGTGGAAAAATTTCAATTGAAAGTGAAGTTAATGGCGGGACAAAATTCATAATTACCTTTAAGGAGAAAACCTATAATTATAATTCTGAATATGTATAATCAGCGCTATATGGTAGTAGATGACGATCCTACCAATAATATGATTTGTGAGTTCACTATTAAACGTTTTGATAAAGACGGAGATATAAAAATTTTTTCGACACCGGAAGAAGCACTCAGTTTTATAGCAGAGGAATACAATGTAGAACACAGCAAGCAACCAACAATTCTATTTCTCGATGTTAATATGCCTACTATGAGCGGCTGGGAATTTATAGATGAGTTTTTGAAATTTGAAGAAAGTGTGAAAAATCAATTTACCATTTATATACTTTCAAGTTCAATTGAAGATTTTAAAGAGAAAGCAGAAATTTATTCTGCCATAAAAGGATTTATTTCCAAACCCTTAAAAATGAATAACCTTGAAGAGATTAAAAACGGTCTATAGAACCCTTCAACCTGTTAAATATTAAAATTTCATAGTTAAACATTCAAAATTACTTCGTAAGTAGTTACCTATTGTTAAATTATGACAAACCTATCCAGGTAGGTTGATTGCCCAAACCTTAACCTATATTATGTCTTATAATTTCACCGATTCTGAGAGTAGTATCTCAAAAATGTCTTTAGAGCAAAATGCCAGGGAATTTAAATTGGTAATAGATCTTATGCCTCATATGGTTTGGGCCACTAAACCAGATGGTTATCACGACCTTTATAACCAAAGCTGGTACGATTTTACCGGTCTAACCTATGAAGAGACTAAAGATAAAGGCTGGTCCCTGGTTCTTCATCCAGACAATTATGATCGTGCCAGGGAAGTATGGCGACATTCGCTGGATACCGGTAAGCCTTACGAAATAGAATATCGCATGAGAAAGTTTGATGGAACTTATAACTGGTTCCTTGCTCGTGCCGAACCACTAAAAGATGATAATGGTAAAATTTTAAAATGGTTCGGCACCTGTACCGATATACAGGAGCAAAAAGAAATCTTAGAAGAACGGGAAAGAACTAAAGAAGCACTTAAAATATCGAATCAGGATTTAAATAAATCTTTTGAAGAATTAAGTCGAATAAACCTTGAGCTCGATAATTTTGTTTATTCCGCATCGCACGACCTTAAAACTCCCTTAAATAACCTGGAAGGGCTTATTGCGCTGTTAAAACAAGCAGAAAATACTAAAGAAGATCAGCAGGAAATACTTGGTTTAATAGATAAATCGGTAAAGCACTTTAAAGAGGTTGTTAACGACATGACCCTGATTGCTAAGACAGCCAAAGGTAGCAATGGAATGCATGATATAAATTTATCTGTTTTACTAGAGGAAATTAAGAACGATCTGGGACATCTAATTAAACCAACCGGATCTATAATAAAATTTGAATTCCAGGTTCGGGATATTCACTATCCCCGGAAAGAAATACGGAGTATTTTGTTTAACCTTATTTCCAATTCCATAAAATATGGGTTTGCCGGTAGGACTCCGATTATATCGGTGCGCACAAAGCTTATTTCTGAAGAGATTCTTCTCGAAGTTGAAGATAATAGTGGTGGAATAAAAGAAGAACATCTTCCAGATTTATTCAATAAATACTTTAGAATTAACCGGGCTGTTGAAGGATCTGGATTAGGCCTTTTTATTGTTAAACGAATGGTAGAAAACCGCGGTGGTAGAATTGAAGTAAACAGTAAAGTAGGGCAAGGTTCAATTTTTTCGGTATTTCTTAAACCGCAAAAGTAATTACCTCCATTAGTCATTGAGAAGAAGCTGGAGGGTTGGGTTTTGTATTAAAAAAAGAATTACGCCAGGGGTCAACATACTCCCAAATAATTTAAAATACTAGCTTTCATCGTTTTTTTAACGAGGTCAGCATCCACCAGAATGAAAGCACGCAAAATTGAAACTGTTGGGTGCAGCTTATACAATCAAAATCAGTAATCACGAATCTGCAACTAATTTAGAGGTGCAGAAGATTGTGAGAGAAACCAATTTATATACTTTACTTTAAAATATGTTCATCATATTCGAATGTTCATTGTCACTGAACAATATAATAATGAACGTAAAGAGCAATGTATATACGAAGCTGCTTCTCAGCTGGATGAACTTAGCAAAATTTACATTCAGGTAGATTCCAATGGACCCCTATAATACGATGTATTTTCTTAATCAGCTGTTTATGGAAGATTAATTTTTACTACAATCTATGATATCTCTTCTTCAAGGGTATAAAGATATGATGGGTTTTGTATATTTGTTCATAAATTCACACTGTTCACGAATCGTGAACATATAAAAAACTTGAACAGATGGAAGCAGAGATAGTTTACAATGCCTTGAGCAATTTAGAAAGACCAGGGCACATCTATGCGAAATTAGAAGAATCTCATACTCTAGATGGAGACCTTCTTTTCCATTTTCCCTTCAGCAAGGAGACTTTAAGGATGGTTTTTGAAATTAAAAAAGAATTACGCCAGCATCAAATTCCCCAGCTATTGGAAAGAAAGCAGCAGTATGGAAATTTTATACTGGTAGCGGAAAAGCTGCATCCGGCTATAAAAAAGCGCTTGCAGAAAGAGGGAATAGCCTACTTGGAGGAAAACGGAAGTGTTTTTATAAATTATGAAAACAATTATGTCTTTATAGAATCCAAAAAGTCAATTAAAAATAAAAAGTATTCTGGTAAAAAGCCCTTCACCAAAACCGGCTTAAAACTAGTTTTTAGTTTTTTAATTAATCCTGAGTTAGTAAATGCGAGGCAAAGAACGATAGCAGAAAAAAGTGGCGTAAGTCTGGGCACCGTGCCTAAAGTGATTAAAACCTTAAAAGAGGAAGGTTATTTAATCGCTCACAAAAACAATTATCTCTGGGAAGATCGTAAGGCTTTATTGGATCGCTGGATTTATGATTATGAACAACAACTGAAACCTAAATTATTCCGAGCTCGTTATGAACTACGGGAAGATTGGCAAAATCTCAAATTAAATCAGGGGGAAACCCATTGGGGAGGAGAGCCAGCAGGAGACTTATTGACCGGTTACCTAAGGCCGGAAGAATTCATATTTTATAGTAACGAATCTCCGGTTAACCTGATGAAAAATTATAACCTTAGACCTAATGCTGAAGGAGATTTATTTGTTTATGAAAAATTTTGGAAGGGAGATTCCGGTCCTGCGGCCCCTCCTTTCCTGGTCTATGCCGATCTAATTCTAAAAGAAGACAAACGCTGCCGGGAAACCGCAAAAAAGATTTTTGATGAGTACATCCAACCAGTCCTATAAAAAACTTGCTATTCCTTATTTTAAAGAGGTTTTTGAAATTATCGATGAGATAATGCGAAAGCATGAAATCCCTTATTACTTAATCGGCGTTAATGCCATTGCGTTGGAATTATTAAAAGAGGGCATTAAGCCCAGCCGCGGTACCAAGGATATTGATTTTGCGGTTATGATTTCTTCAGGTGAGGATTATAAAAAAATTACCCAAGACCTGGAAGAGAAAAATTTTACAAAAGTAAAAGCTCCCTGGACCTTTTATAATAAAGCCTTTAATGCTGTAATAGATGTGCTTCCCTTTGGAGAAATTGAACAGGAATTCACCCAGAATTTTGATAAACGCCAAATAGATCTTCACGTTGTTGGCCTTAAGGAAGTATTGGAAGATTCGCGGGAGGTGTATATAGACGAAAAATTAGTGCAAATTCCCCCGCTCCCGGGAATGATTATTTTAAAACTGGTAGCCTGGAGTGACAGGCCTGAAGACCGGGGCCAGGACCCGGGAGATATCTTAAAGATAATTAAGCATTACTTTGATTATAATTTTGATGAAATTCTGGAAGTACATAATGATGTTTTTCCAGAAGGGGAATTAGATGAAACAGGGAAGTTAAAAATAGCTGCTTGTGTCTTGGGGAGAAATGCCCGCAAGTATCTTAATACTTCAGAAAGGCTGAAAAAAAGAGTCTCAGAAATTCTTGATGAACATACCGCCTCACCTGCCTCTTCCGAATTTTTAAAAAAATGGTCTAGTCAAGAAGATTGGGATCTTGATTTGGCTCAGGAAATCCTTTTTGAATTTAAAAAAGGAATTACAGAATGAAGTATTAGGGAGTGAAAATGCTTAATTATATGGTATTTAAGGACTTTACCTTAAGCGATAATAAGAAAAATTATTAGCAATATAAATCTGTAATTTTATTTTAATTATAGCACCATTACAACAATACTTCCAGCGCTTTATCCACAACCTGAGTATCTAATTCTTTTAAATATGCCTGGGTTACGGTTAGGTTTTGATGTCCTAAAGATTCGCTAATCACATCAGTAGCAACTCCTTTTTGTTTGAGACAGTTTGCAAAGCTATGCCGGGCCACATAACTGCTAACATTTTTCGTGATCTCACAAATTGTAGCCAGTTCTTTTAGATTTTTGTTATAGATCCCTAACATTTTATGTTTTCGATCTGCAAGTTGGGTAGGAGTATAGTTTTCACGATACAGTAAAGGAAATACATATTTATTCCCATACCCATTAATTCGATAATAATCAAGAATTTCTCTTACCGGTGGCATTATGGCAATTGAGAAATTTCCTTTGGTTTTAGCCCTGGTGTAATAAATGACATTTTTTTCCACATCTTTCCATTCTAAACACATCATATCGGCAAAGTTCATTCCCCTGGTATAGAAACTAAAAACAAAGTAATTTCTGGTATCCACTAAATGAGGATGCTTACTCAGATCCACATTGACAATGCGCATTATTTCTTCAAAATCCAAGGCACGTTTAAAACCTTTGCCTCTCAAACCCGAAATTTTATATTTCTTAAAGGGGTATAAACTTTCTTTTACAATACCACGCTCTATGGCTTTGTTGAACAATGCCCTTATGGCTCTCATCTTTACGCCAACACCTCCGTCGGTTCCACCTCGCGATCTTAGGAAAGCATCATATTTACTTAAAAAGGTAGAGTTCACTTCGCGAAAACTAAGTTTTTTGCTCTTATGGAAAATTTGTACGGAGGTTTTTGTATCCTTATAAGACTTTGCGTTTCCTACACGACCAGCATAGGTCATTTCTTGAATTATTTCATCAAAAAATGCAAAAACGTCATTTGATACCGGGTTATATGTAACTCTGAACCTAGTATCGAATTCTTGTATTGTATAGTCGGGATTTTCAATTTCCAGTTCTGTTATGATCTGGTAAGCTCTTTCCTTGAATTTTACAAGGAGTCTATTATTTTGAACGTGGTTACTGTGCTTTTTATTAAAAACACCGGTTGGTTCAATCCATTCGTCCATTTTTGCGCTGAATGGTGTTTTGTAATGTCTACATTGTCTTTCTTTAGTAACACGTAAACATACTGGATACTTTCCATCAGATAGTAATTTTTTCTTGAGTACAATCTTGAGATTAATCATAATTCATATATTAGGGACAACATTTCGTCATTTTTGAATGATAAACCCTTAATTAATAGGTTAAAACGGGGACAACATAGGGACAACAAATGGGCAAATAAAGGTAAATATTGTAAAACTAAATGACAAGGGAAAAGTTATAAAATACTGATTATCAATACATAGGAAGCTATATGAAATTATCTGAAACCCCTTTTTCGCGGCTGTTAATCAGAGGGTCCTTGGTTCGAGCCCAAGAGGGGGAGCTTAGTAAAGACAAGCCTTTCGAGAAATCGGAAGGCTTTCTTTTTTTACCGGGGACAACATAGGGACAACATTTTTTTCTGCCAGGAATTATCCCAAAAATTCGTAATATTTTTATCTACTTTTACTTCTGAAGCCCTAAGCTAAAATGGAAATAAAAAATATTAAAAATGAATTTGATCTGGAACCCTTCTTTTCGCTTTCGCACGATTATTTATGTATTGCCGGATATGATGGATACTTTAGAAAAATAAATCCAGCCTTCGTAAAATTAATGGGATATACTCAGGAAGAGTTATTTGCGAATCCCAT
>NZ_FOOH01000028.1 GCF_900113135.1 Salegentibacter agarivorans
GAACTTGTTTCCGCTGTAAGCGGCTGCAAATATACAATGCTTTTTCTTTACCCGCCAAATCTTTTTTAGAAAAATTTTTGACTTTTTTTTTAAAGCTTTCCATTCTCAAAAGAACTTTAAAAACAACTCCCGTTTCCTATAAAAACCTTCGCTGTTTTTGCGGCTGCAAATATACACCCTCTTTTGATTCTGGCAAGTAAAAAAATAAGTTTTTTTACTTTTATTTTTTTAAGCTTTTATTTCCTTAAAAAATCACCGTATCCCAATATGTAATGAACTTCCCCGCTTCTCCTCTCAACCCTCGTTGTGTCCCAAAGCGGGTGCAAATATACTGCTGTTTTATTCCCCCGCAAGCTCCAAATAATAATTTTTTAAAGAAATCTTAAAACAAATTCCTAAACTTCTCAATAAAAGGAACTTGTAAGATAAAAAATTTTAAAGAAATATTGGGGAGACAAAAGTTAATGTTTCAGCATAAAGAAAAACTACTTCTTTTTAATATTTCAGCAATAAATATCCTCCTTTATATATAAGTATATTGCGCAGGCAAAATCAACCTATTATCTTTGCGCTCATTAAAACTACATATACATGATTAAGGTAAGCTTGCCCGATGGCAGTATAAAAGAATTTGAAAAAGGTACCACTCCAATGGATGTTGCTAACAGCATTAGCTCTGGACTGGCCCGAAACGTAATTTCAGCAAAATTCAATAATAATATCGTAGAAGTTTCTACGCCATTAACTACAGATGGAAGTTTAACCTTATTTACCTGGAAGGACGACGACGGCAAAAAAGCTTTTTGGCATTCTACCTCTCACGTAATGGCCCAGGCTATAGAAGAAATGTATCCCGGTTCTAAATTAACCATTGGTCCGGCAATTGAAAATGGATTCTATTATGATGTAGATTTTGGCGAACATAAGATTTCGGAAAACGATTTTAAAAAGATCGAAGACCGCATGCTTGAGATTGCCCGTGAAAAACATGACTTTAAATTAAGGGAAGTTTCAAAAGCAGATGCCCTCTCCTATTATAAGGAACAAAATAACCAGTTTAAAGTAGAGTTAATCGAAAACCTGGAAGACGGTGAGATCACTTTCTGCGATCACGACAACTTTACAGACCTTTGCCGCGGAGGCCATATTCCAAATACCGGCTTTATTAAAGCGGTAAAGTTAATGAGTGTTGCCGGCGCGTACTGGCGCGGCGATGAAAACAATCCGCAGTTAACTCGTGTTTATGGAATTTCATTTCCGAAGCAAAAAGAACTAAAAGAATACTTAGAACTACTTGAAGAAGCTAAGAAAAGGGATCACCGTAAGCTTGGAAAAGAACTTGAGTTATTTACTTTTTCTCAAAAAGTTGGACAGGGACTTCCATTATGGTTACCAAAAGGAGCGGCTTTAAGAGAACGACTGGAAGATTTCTTAAAAAAGGCACAGAAAAAAGCAGGTTACGAGATGGTGGTAAGTCCGCATATTGGTCAAAAAGAACTTTATGTAACTTCCGGCCATTATGCTAAATACGGTGAAGACAGTTTTCAGCCAATTCATACCCCTAATGAAGGTGAAGAATTCTTATTAAAACCTATGAACTGCCCGCATCACTGTGAGATTTATAACGCTAGCTCCTGGAGTTACCGTGATCTTCCAAAACGTTTTGCTGAATTTGGCACCGTTTATCGCTACGAACAGAGTGGAGAATTACACGGCTTAACCAGGGTTAGAGGTTTTACCCAGGATGATGCTCATATTTTTTGTACTCCAGATCAATTAGATGAGGAATTCAAAAAAGTGATAGACCTTACCTTATATGTATTTGATTCTTTAGGTTTTGAAAATTTCACCGCCCAGGTTTCCTTAAGAGATCCGGAGAATAAAGAGAAGTATATAGGATCTGACGATGTTTGGGAAAAAGCCGAAACTGCCATTATTAATGCAGCTAAGGAAAAAGGGCTAAATTATGTTGTTGAAACCGGGGAAGCCGCGTTTTACGGACCTAAGTTAGATTTTATGGTGAAGGATGCACTTGGCAGAAGCTGGCAACTTGGCACCATTCAGGTAGACTACAATCTGCCAGAACGTTTTGAACTCACTTACAAAGGAAGTGACAATGAGACACACCGCCCGGTCATGATTCACCGTGCGCCATTTGGTAGTATGGAACGTTTTATAGCCATATTACTGGAACATACAGCAGGTAACTTTCCATTATGGTTGATGCCCGAGCAGGCTATGGTGCTCTCAATCAGTGAGAAATATGAAAAATACGCCCAAAAAGTTTTAACTTTGCTGGAAAATAACGAAATTCGCGCTTTGGCAGACAACCGAAATGAAACCATTGGGAAGAAAATTAGGGAAGCCGAAATGAACAAATTCCCATATATGTTGATTATAGGGGAACAGGAAGAACAGGATGGTACGGTTTCTGTACGAAAGAGAGGGGAAGGCGATATTGGCACTATGCCAGTAGAAGACTTTGCCGCAATTATAAATAACGAAATCAAAAAAACGTTGAAGACGTTTGAAGTTTAACCAAAAATAGATCAGCCATAGCAATACGTAGAAAAAAATCGAAAAGACCGCTTAGAGCAGTTAAAGAGGATCAACACCGGATTAACCAAAAAATCAGGGCAGAAGAAGTTCGCCTTGTAGGTGATAATGTAGAAATGGGCGTTTATCCAACCAAAGAAGCATTAACCATAGCCGAAGATTTAGGTTTGGATTTGGTAGAAATATCTCCAGATGCTAAACCACCGGTGGTAAAAGCGATGGATTACAAAAAGTTTCTTTACGAACAAAAGAAACGCGAAAAGGCAATGAAAGCCAAAGCGAGCAAAGTTGTTGTAAAAGAAATACGTTTTGGTCCTAATACAGATGATCACGATTACGAGTTTAAAAAACGTAATGCAGAGAAATTTTTAAAAGATGGTGCAAAACTAAAAGCTTTTGTATTTTTTAAAGGTAGATCTATCGTTTTTAAAGATAAAGGGGAAATCCTATTGCTTAGATTAGCTCAGGATCTTGAAGAACTTGGAAAAGTAGAACAAATGCCAAAACTTGAGGGAAAACGTATGACTATGTTTTTATCTCCAAGAAAAGCAAAATAGAATAAAGAATAATAAGAGAGTTATAATATAAAAAGAGGATAACATGCCGAAAATGAAAACAAAGTCTAGTGCCAAAAAGCGTTTTAAGCTTACCGGTACTGGTAAAATAAAAAGAAAGCACGCGTTTAAAAGTCACATCTTAACAAAGAAGTCTAAAAAACGTAAGCTAGCCTTAACGCATAGTACTTTAGTACACGATGCAGATAAGGACAATGTTAAACTTATGTTGCGTTTAAAGTAACAATAAGCTCTTAACGGTTTAATTAATTTAAAAACCCTGGAGTTGGGCAACACTTCGACTGCGCTTAGTGTGACAGATTGAAGTTTAAGTTAAAAGTGTCGATTATCGACCGCCTGCTACAAAACACATATAAATATGCCAAGATCAGTAAATTCAGTTGCAAAGAGAGCCAGAAGAAAAAAGGTTCTTAAGCAAGCAAAAGGTTACTTCGGACGTCGTAAAAACGTTTGGACAGTAGCCAAAAACGCGGTAGAGAAAGCAATGCTTTACTCATATAGAGACCGCAAAGTAAAGAAACGTAATTTCCGTTCACTGTGGATATTGCGTATCAACGCTGCAGCCCGTGAACACGGTATGTCTTATTCTCAATTTATGGGAGCTGCAAAAGCAAATGGAATAGGTTTAAACCGTAAGGTACTTGCCGATTTGGCAATGAACCATCCAGAAGCTTTTAAAGCAGTTGTAGATAAAGTAAAGTAAATACAAACAGTTATACACTCTCTTATTTAAAAATCCGGTTCTTTTGAGCCGGATTTTTTTGTACTTATATTTACTAATGATCTATTATTTGCCACCAGTACACTAATATTATCAGCCAATTCAGCGTATAGGTATCTCCGCTTAAACTCCGTAAAGGCTTAAAACTAATTTTCGGGAACCGCCATTATTTCTATGTTCTGCCAAATAAATTCCCTGCCAGGTTCCTAAATTTAATCTTCCATTTGTAACAGGAATTTGAAGCGAACTGCCAAGTAAAGATGCTTTTATATGCGCAGGCATGTCATCTGCCCCTTCTAAAGTATGTTTGTAATATGGCATGTTTTCCGGAACCATTTCATTAAAATGACTCTCAAAATCATCGCGCACCGTAGGATCGGCATTTTCATTGATGGTAATTCCTGCTGAAGTATGTTTAATAAAAACATTCAACATTCCAGAATTAATTTCCTTCAATTCGGTTAATTCATTTTCAACTTCGCCAGTGACAATATGAAAACCTCTTGATCTCGCTTTTAATTTTATTTCCTTCTGAAAGAATTTCATAGTTACTTCTTATTATTTTCTTTTAAATAAATTCCTGTTGCAGTTAAAATCCCAACTGAAATTAATAATATTCCATATACCGAAGAAGGCAATGTAATTATATTAGTTAAATCTAATATGAGAAATATTACAAAAATTAAGTTGACCACACTTAGTATTTTCAATAAAAGACTTAGTTTCATCTTAGGTTTTTTGAGGCTTTTTCTTCGCCGCCGGGAAGAGCACATTATTTAGGATCAGCCTATAACCCGGGGAAGTTGGGTGTAAATCAAGTTCGGTCTTTGGATCCCCAACCCTATGCTGATAATCTTCAGGATCGTGGCCTCCGTAAAAAGTGAAAAATCCTTTTCCTTTTATTCCGTGAATATAACGTGCTTCACCATTTAATTTACTCTCTCCCATCACCAGGACATTGGCTTTAATATTATCAGGGTTATATGCTGTAGTTTGCCCCATAAATCCTTTAACCAATCGCGTGTGGTTTTGAGTTAACATAGTTGGCACTACATCCCATTTTGCTGAAAAATCCATCAGCGTAAAATAATCGGTTTCCTTCGGAATATTTCTTTTAGCAGTCATATCTATTGAAGAAAACTCGTAAACCATTGGGCTTCGTTCCAGAGTAAAATCGGTAAAAGCGAAAGTATTACTGAAATCGATTTTAGATTGATAACCGGGTTCGCTGGGGTCACCATCAAACATAGTTTCAGCAATATCCACGCCTTCTGCGGCGAGAGCAATATCAAAACTATCGGTAGCGCTGCACATGGCAAACATAAAGCCGCCACCAACAACATAATCCCTTATCTTTAGAGCTACGGCTAATTTCTCTTGTGAAACCTTATCATAGCCTAACTTTTGCGCCAAAGCTTCAGATTCTTCTTTTTCCTGAATATACCAGGGCGTGGCTCTAAATGTTCTGTAAAATTTCCCGTATTGGCCTGTGAAATCTTCGTGGTGTAAATGAAGCCAGTCAAATAAAACCAGGGCATCGTTTAGAACGGCTTCATCGTAAATAGTTTCGTAAGGAATTTCAGCATAAGTAAGCGCCATAGTAACCGCATCGTCCCAGGGTTTATTTCCCTGGGGAGAATAAACCGCAATTTTTGGAGCTTTCTCTAAGACCACGGTCTCCATATTTTGGGAAGGACTACTGATTTCTTCTAAAATAGACTGCGTTTTATCGTCACTTATTACTTCAAAAGAAACTCCTCGTATTTGGCATTCTTTACGTAATTCTTCGGTATCTGAAATTAAAAACGAACCACCGCGATAATTTAACAACCATCTAACTTCTAACTCTTCTTCTAAAGCAAAATAGGTTATTCCGTAAGCTTTTAAATGATTCTTCTGAGAGTCTCCGTCCATAGGAATAAGCAATTGTGATGCTAAAACCTGAATAGAATTTAGAAACAGGAAAACAAAAAAGACCAGAAGAACGGTAAATTTCCCGCTTTTCTGGTCTTTTAAAACAATGTTATTAAGTGTACTCCTCTTTATTTTATCAGAATTTTTAGAATGGAACTTCGTCATCGTCATCATTATTAAACCCACTATTCATAGAGCTACCAAAAGCTTCGTTCGCACTTGGATTAGGCAGGTTTGGAGAATTAAATTCATTCTCATCATTTTCGCCGGTATTCATTTTTGAATGATATTCAAAAGGCGAATCGAACTCTTCTAAGTTATCAAATTTACCAAGATGACCAATAAATTTAAGACGTATATTTTCCAGTCCACCGTTCCTGTGCTTGGCAACAATAAATTCTCCCTGCCCATCGGTTGGTGTACGTTCTTCATCATCCCACTCTTCAATTTTATAATATTCGGGACGATAAATAAAGGAAACAATATCGGCATCCTGCTCAATCGCTCCAGATTCCCTAAGGTCAGAAAGCAATGGTCGCTTGCTTCCTCCCCTGGTTTCCACGGCACGTGATAACTGGGAAAGTGCAATTACTGGGATGTTTAATTCTTTGGCAAGTGCTTTAAGGTTACGCGAAATTGTAGAAATTTCCTGCTCCCTGTTTCCGCCACCTTTCTGGCTTCCACCGGCAGTCATTAACTGCAAATAATCAATTACAATAAGCTTAATCCCGTGCTGGGAAGCCAACCTCCTGGCTTTTGCCCTAAGGTCAAAAATTGAAAGTGAAGGCGTATCATCTATAAATAGAGGTGCATTTTCAAGATCTTTTACCTTCACATTAAGTTGTTCCCATTCGTGCTTTTCAAGATTTCCCGTTCTTAATTTTTCTGAAGAAAGACCGGTTTCCGAAGAAATTAATCGGGTAATTAGCTGTACTGCCGACATCTCCAAAGAGAAAAATGCTACCGGCATATTCTGGCCAACAGAAATATTTCTGGCCATAGATAAGGTAAGGGCCGTTTTACCCATACCCGGACGTGCAGCAACAATAATAAGGTCACTGGGCTGCCACCCGGAAGTTAACTGGTCTAACTTATCAAATCCTGAAGGAACACCACTTAAACCTTCTTTATTCGAGATCTCTTCAATTCTATTCTTCGCCTGAATCACCAAACTTTGAGCAGTCTCTGTAGATTTTTGAATATTCCCCTGGGTTACTTCGTATAATTTGGCTTCAGCACTGTCTAAAAGATCAAAAACATCTGTAGATTCATCGTAGGCTTCTTCAATAATTTCGTTTGAAATTTTAATCAAACTACGCTGAATATATTTCTGAAGAATTATACGCGCATGAAATTCAATATGCGCTGAAGATGATACTTTTTGAGTTAACTGAATAAGGTAATAATCGCCCCCGGTTTTTTCAAAATTGCCATCTTTCTTTAATTGGTTAGAAACGGTTAATAAGTCAATCGCCTCTGTATTTTCGAAGAGTTTATGTATGGCTTCAAAAATTAATTTGTGGGAGTTTTTATAGAAAGCATCAGGGCTAAGGATATCAATAATTTCATCTACCCCTTTTTTATCAATCATCATTGCCCCTAACACAACCTCTTCTAAATCAACAGCTTGTGGAGGAAGTTTTCCTTTTTCAAGGCTAATTACGTTGCTTTTCTTTGCCGAAAATTGTTGTGGGGCGGTGATTTTTTCCATATCACGAAAGTATAAAATTTGTTAAGAGCATCTTAATTATAATTCACTTACTTAATTAACCAGTCATCAACAATCTGCCTGTTGAAAACTTAATAATAGTGTTGATAAGTGCAAAAAAAACCGAAACCAGGGTTTCGGAAATTTAAGAAGTTATGGTATGTAAGGTATTAGCTTTTAAAAACCCCCATATCTAAATACTTATCCATTCTTTTATTAACTAAATCTGTTGGTGATAAGTTTTTAAATTCAGAATAAGCTCCTAAAATTGCATTTTTTACCGTATTAAAAGTTTCCTCTCTATTGCTATGAGCACCTCCAATTGGTTCTTTTACAATTTCGTCTATCAATTTCTGTTTTTTCATATCCTTAGCGGTAAGTTTCAAAGCATCTGCCGCCTGCTCTTTATACTCCCAGCTACGCCAAAGAATAGAAGAACAAGATTCAGGAGAAATTACCGAGTACCAGGTGTTTTCAAGCATCATTACCTTATCGCCAACTCCAATTCCTAAAGCACCTCCACTGGCACCTTCTCCAATGATAACTACAATAATTGGCACTTTTAGCCTTGTCATTTCCAGGATATTGCGGGCAATAGCTTCTCCCTGGCCGCGTTCTTCAGCTTCAAGCCCAGGATATGCTCCCGGAGTATCTACAAATGTCACTACAGGAAGACCAAACTTCTCTGCAGATTTCATTAAACGCAAAGCTTTACGGTAACCTTCAGGATTTGCCATCCCAAAATTCCTATATTGTCTCGTTTTAGTATTATAGCCTTTTTGCTGACCTATAAACATAAAACTCTGATCTTCAATTTTACCAAGCCCGCCAATCATTGCTTTATCGTCTTTTACATTTCTATCGCCGTGAAGCTCTAAAAAAGTATCACCACAAATTGCATTTATATAATCTAAAGTATAGGGGCGGTTTGGATGCCTGGAAAGCTGAACCCGTTGCCAGGCCGTTAAATTCTTATATATATCTTTTCGGGTTTCCTTTAATTTCTTTTCAATTTGTCTGCAGGTAGCCGTAACATCAACATCGCTCTCTTCACCTATGTTACAGGCTTTTGCGTACTGCTCTTCCAACTCTTTAATGGGTAATTCAAATTCTAAATATTCCATAAGTTGATATGGTTTGTTTTTTATTAGCCTACAAATATAACAAACTTTAAAAGGAAGAATTATACAGAAAGACCATTAAATTTTGAGAAATTTCTTCTCTTATCTTTTGGCTCTATAAAGTAGAAAAATTGCCAGAATACCAAAACTGATATTAGGAAACCAAACAGCAATTAAAGGAGAAAAGGTAGATTGCTCGGCCATAGTCCCAAAAACCTTATCGAAAAATATAAATATAAAGGCTAAAGTAATTCCAACGGCAAGGTTTACACCCATCCCTCCACGACGTTTCATAGAGGAAACAGCTACCGCAATTATGGTAAGAATAAATGCGGAAACAGGAATGCTCCATCGCTTATAAGCTACCACCAAATATCTATTTATATTTCCAGAACCGCGGCGGCGTTCTTGTTCAATAAACTCGTTTAGCTCGGTATAGTTTAAAGTTTCAGCGATATAAGTTTCAGGGGTTAATTCATCAAATTCAAAAGGAAGAATGGTATCCAACTTATTCTGATGAATTATAGAATCTTCATCTACCCCAACAATTCGTTTATTTACATTGGTTAAAGAATAAGTAGTGTCTTCGGGATTAAATCTTAGGCTGGTGGCACTTATTTTATATTCAAGTTTATTGCCTTCAAAATGTTCTAAAGTGAAATTTCTAGCCGATTTCCCCAATGGCTGAAAATGGCTGGCATAGATAAATTCGTTATCATTTATTTGCCTATAAACATCCCTGGTTTCCTGGGTTTCGGCTCCTTTTTTAAGATATTCATATTTAAATTCATTAAAACCTTTACTGGCTTTTGGCGCGAGGAACATACCAAGAATGAGCGCTAAAATACAAACAATAGTTGCACCAATAAGATAAGGTCTTAAGAACCTCCAAAAAGAAACCCCACTACTTAAAAAGGCAATAATTTCAGTATTATTTGCAAGTTTGGAGGTAAACCAAATCACCGATAAAAACAGGAAAAGCGGAAATAATAAATTGGCAAAATAGATTGTAAAGTCTACATAATAAAGAGCCACTTCTATAAAAGGCACTTCATTATCCAGTATTTTCCCAATTTTTTCAGCAAGATTAACTGTAATTCCAATTGGTATAAATAGTAAAAGCATAAGGAAGAAAGTTCCCAAATAACGTTTTAATATGTACCAATCTAAAATTTTCAAAGTCTAAAGTCTTTTATCCATTTGTTTAACCATCATATTCTTCCATCTGGCAAAATCTCCGGCTAAGATATGTTTTCTGGCTTCACGTACCAACCACATGTAAAATCCGAGATTATGAATAGTAGCAATTTGCTTGCCGAGAAGTTCATTTACACTAAATAAATGCCTAACATAAGCTTTGCTATAATCTTTATCTACAAAAGTAGTTCCCATTTCATCTAGAGGAGAGAAATCGTCTTCCCACTTTTTATTTTTAATATTAATTGTCCCGTGAGCCGTAAAAAGCATCCCGTTACGGGCATTTCTGGTAGGCATCACACAATCAAACATATCTACTCCCAGTGCAATATTTTCCAAAATATTAATAGGTGTACCTACTCCCATTAGATATCGCGGTTTATCTTCCGGAAGAATTTCAGTAACAACTTCTGTCATCGCGTACATTTCTTCAGCAGGTTCTCCAACTGAAAGTCCGCCAATCGCATTACCCTCTGCTCCTACTGAAGCTATATATTCTGCCGATTGTTTCCTTAAATCTTTATAAGTACTTCCCTGAACTATGGGAAAAAGCGTTTGATCAAACCCGTATAAAGGATCTACTTTTTGCAAATGATTTACACACCTGTCCAGCCACCTATGCGTCATATGCATAGAACGTTTTGCGTATTTATAATCACAAGGATATGGTGTACATTCATCAAATGCCATAATGATATCGGCACCAATAGTCCGTTGAATTTCCATCACATTCTCTGGAGTGAAAACGTGGTAAGAACCATCTATATGTGATTTGAATTTTACCCCTTCTTCCTTAATTTTCCTTCTCGCAGAAAGGGAGTATACCTGGTACCCACCGCTATCGGTTAAAATATTTCGATCCCAGTTCATAAACTTATGTAAGCCACCGGCTTTCTTAAGAATTTCGGTTTGGGGACGTAAATATAAGTGATAGGTATTCCCTAAAATTATATCAGGATTAATGTCTTCTTTAAGTTCCCGCTGGTGTACTCCTTTAACCGAAGCTACTGTACCAACAGGCATAAAAATAGGAGTTTCAATCTTACCGTGATCGGTGGTAATGGTCCCGGCGCGGGCTTTACTACCGGTATCGGTACTCAACAAATCAAATTTCATAATACTTTTTAAGTGAGTGCAAAGATACTCAAGTAAACTTCCTTTTGACAAACCCAAGGGGTATTAAAATTTTTTTTTGATTTAAAGACAGCCGAGCTTTCAAATATCGCAATCGATTGAAAATTTAATAAAAGAAGTTTACACCAGGAAATTGTTAGTTACTTGGTTAGTTTTCTTAATAACTGGAAGGCAAGCACTTTGACAAAGCTTTATAAAAAGCTATTTTTGTGGCTATCATTTTAACAACACAATTTTACTTTAATGTCAAAGATCAAAGAATTAGAAGATTTTGCCACCCAGGTACGCCGGGATATTTTAAGGCAGGTTCACAAGGTGAATTCGGGACATCCGGGAGGTTCGCTTGGTTGCACAGAATTTTTCACCGCTTTGTACCAGGGCGGAATTATGGAACACAAACCCGAGTTTAACATGGACGGGAAAGACGAAGACCTTTTCTTTCTTTCCAACGGTCATATTTCACCGGTTTTCTATAGCGTTTTAGCTCGTAGTGGTTATTTTCCTGTAGATGAATTAAATACTTTCCGACTTATAGATTCCAGGTTGCAGGGGCACCCTACAACGCACGAAGGCCTGCCGGGAATTCGTGTTGCCTCAGGTTCCTTGGGCCAGGGAATGTCGGTTGCTCTTGGAGCTGCTCAGGCTAAAAAACTGAATAAGGATAAGCATTTAGTATTTTCCCTTCACGGAGA
This sequence comes from Salegentibacter agarivorans, assembly GCF_900113135.1. GTDB lineage: Bacteria > Bacteroidota > Bacteroidia > Flavobacteriales > Flavobacteriaceae > Salegentibacter > Salegentibacter agarivorans. The sequence goes on from NZ_FOOH01000028.1 coordinate 11,619, forward strand.
TGGTGAATTACAGGAGGGTCAAAACTGGGAGGCTATTATGTATGCCGCCGGTAATAAGGTAGACAATATCATTTCTACAGTAGACGTAAATGGCCAGCAAATAGACGGAAGTACAGAAACCGTTTTACCAATGGGTAACCTGAAAGCTAAATTTGAAGCTTTTGGTTGGGATGTAATGGAGATTGAAGATGGTAACGATATGCAACAGGTAATTGATGGATTAACTGAAGCCAAATCCCGTACCGGAAAAGGAAAACCGGTTTGTATACTTATGACTACCGTTATGGGTAATGGTGTAGATTTTATGATGCATACCCACGCCTGGCACGGAAAAGCGCCTAACGATGAGCAATTAGAAACTGCGCTTTCTCAAAATCCTGAAACTTTAGGAGATTATTAAAAGCCCCACCTAGCCTCCCCGAAGGGGAGGAATTTGATTTTAAGGGGAATGGATATAAAATAATATAGATTTCCAGAAAAGTGGAAATGACAAAGAAATTTAGAATGAAGACATATACAGATACAGGAAAAAAAGATACCCGTTCCGGTTTTGGTGCGGGACTTACCGAGCTTGGCAGAACCAATCCTAACGTAGTAGCACTTTGTGCCGACCTTATAGGATCGCTTAAAATGCAGGATTTTATTGATGAAAATCCGCAGCGTTTCTTTCAGGTAGGAATTGCCGAAGCCAATATGATGGGAATGGCCGCAGGTCTTACCATTGGCGGGAAGATTCCATTTGCAGGTACTTTTGCAAATTTCGCGACGGGAAGAGTCTACGACCAAATTAGACAATCTATCGCCTACTCGGGGAAGAACGTAAAGATTTGTGCTTCTCACTCTGGAGTAACTTTAGGAGAAGATGGAGCAACCCACCAAATCCTGGAAGATATAGGCCTTATGAAAATGTTACCAGGAATGACGGTAATAAATACCTGCGATTTTAACCAGACCAAAGCCGCAACTTTGGCTATTGCTGAGCACGATGGCCCGGTTTACCTTCGGTTTGGACGACCAAAAGTAGCTAATTTCACTCCGGAAGATCAAAAGTTTGAAATTGGGAAAGCAGTTCAACTTTATGAAGGGGATGATGTAACTATAATTGCTACCGGCCATTTGGTTTGGGAAGCGATACAGGCGGCCCAAAAACTTTCAGAAAAAGGAATTAGTGCTGATGTGATCAATATTCACACGATCAAACCTTTAGATGCAGAAGCCATTATCAAATCGGTTAAGAAAACCGGATGTGTGGTAACTGCCGAAGAACATAACTTCCTTGGCGGTCTTGGAGAAAGCGTTGCCCGCACTTTAGCCGAAAATAATCCGGCACCACAAGAATTTGTGGCCACCCAGGATACTTTTGGAGAAAGCGGCACCCCGGAACAATTATTTGAAAAATACGGACTTAACGCAGAAGCGATTATTAAAGCCACAGAAAAAGTGCTAAAAAGAAAATAAAACTTCTTTTTAATTATCTTTAAAGCCTTTGAGAATGTGATTCTTAAAGGCTTTTTTTATTCAGTAAAAAATAACAGGCACTATTTGTGCGTTATTTAAACCTAACAATAAAACAATCTACTATGAAAAAATTAATGTTTATCGCTTTTTTTGTGTGCTCCTCTGCTGGACTCATAGCACAGGAAGCAGATTTTGGAATTAAAGGTGGTTTCAACTACGGGGCTACCGGAGATCTTAAAATGGAAAATGCTTCTAACGATTTAGGAGATATCATTGAAGGTAAAGAAAAATCAGGGTATCATATAGGGCTTTTCAGTCGTTTTGAGATTGTGGGAATTTTTCTTCAGCCAGAACTAATGTTCACTCGCCTGAATACCGAATATGAAACTTTCAACTATAAAATTGATAAAATTGATGCGCCTATTTTATTGGGCGTAAATGTTTTAGGACCCTTAAATATAAAAGCAGGTCCTTCATTTCAGTATATTATAAATAATGAGCTGGAAGATACTCCGCTAAAAATTGGCGATGTTGAAAAAGATATAACGGTAGGTTACCAGGTAGGTGCCGGTATAAATCTGGGTAGATTAGGTTTTGATGTAAGATATGAAGGCGCTTTTACCGAAAATACCGCTTTTAGTGAAGAAGCTTCAGATAATTTTTCAATAGATTCCAGACCTTCTCAATGGATTTTGAGTTTGTCTTACGCTTTTTAAGTTAAAAGTAACCAAACAGGAAAGTTCTATTCTGTTTAATAAAAAAGGAGAGGTTAAGTAAAAAGACTTTCTTCGTCAAGCTGAACTAGTTTCAGCTTCTAATATGTTTTAAAACAACTTAGATCCTGAAGCAAGTTCAGGATGACGTTTAAGTTAACTTTCTACTTAACCTCTTTTCTATATAAAATACTTAAGCTTTTACTTATTCAAAAGTATCGGGATCTAAATAATCTGGAGTTCCATTTCCGTTAGAATCTGGAAACTCTATACTACCATCTTCATTGATAATTATTTCATCACGGGTTGGTTTTCCATCACCATCATCATCGGCATCAGCAAAATTTGGAGTGTCGTCACCATCGCTATCATCGTCCAAAATATTGTTATTTTCATTTAAATCTTCCATCCAGCTGGGAATACCATCCCGATCGTGATCGGTTTCATTAACACGGAATAACTGCACGTTAAAAACCAAAGGACTATAAGGTGGAATACTGGTTTGTGAACTTGAAAAATATCCTAAACCTGAAGGAAAAATTAAAGCTCCAATGCCATAATCGTCATTAAAATCTACCGTATTATCTGGATTTACCTTATATCCAGAAGCTCCTTTAAATTCTATAATTCCTTCAGTAAAGCCTTTTATTAGTGTGGTAAGATCAAACCAAACAGGTGTATTTGCATTATCAAAAGCGGTAAGGTTTAATAGTTCCCCGCGGTAACTAACAAGAGTAGAATCGGTGAATTTTGGTTGTTGGCCTTCCCCTTCTCTAACCTTTAATACATACATATTGTATTCTACATCATTATTCACCACCGTTTTCATAATCAGGTTTTCCTCTTCAGAAAGTGGTGTTTTATCTGCATTTTCACCGGCAATTGTATCAAGACGAACCATATAATCAAAATCATCTGAAGGATTTTCAAACTCTTCGTAATTGTAAAAATGGGTGTCCAGGAAATTATTTATTGAATCGGCATCAGTCAAAGCCTGCTCTTCAGGGTCTCTTTCCTCAATTTGCGGCGTATTTCTATTATCATCATCGTTACAGGAAATTAGAGTTGAAGCTGAAATAAGGCTTAGAATAAAAAATTTGTTTAATCGCATTGTCTTTATTTTTGGCGCGCAAGATACAATATTCTTGTATTTTTGTTTAAGATTAACGCAGTTTTAAAGGAGAGATTTTATGAGAGTTGACAAGTTTTTATGGTGCGTAAGATATTTTAAAACCCGAAGCATTGCCACCAACGCATGCAAGCAGGGAAAAGTGAAAGTAGATGGCGCTAATGTAAAGCCCTCTAAAGAAATTTTTCCAAACGATAAACTTACCGTAAGAAAAAACCAGATAGATTATCAAATTGAAGTTTTAGACCTTCCTCCCAACCGGGTTGGCGCAAAACTGGTAAATCTTTATATAATTGATGTAACCCCAAAAGAAGCTTTTGAAAAATTAGAGCTTTTAAAATACTCTAAAGATTATTATCGTAAAAAAGGTACAGGAAGACCTACTAAAAAAGATCGTCGTGATATAGACGATTGGTTTGAAAACACAGATCCCAATCCAGATGACATCAAATCGTAGTTTTTCTTCGGCATTTTGGTCGCAACGCTACGAAGAAAACCAAACCGGCTGGGATATTGGCGAAATATCTCCCCCACTGAAACAGTATATAGATCAGCTTGCAGACAGGGAACTTAAAATATTAATTCCCGGCGCCGGAAATGGCTATGAAGCCGAATATTTATTTAAACAGGGTTTTAAAAATGTATATGTAGCCGATATTAGCAAAAATCCCCTAAAAAATCTAAAAAACCGTTTACCCAATTTTCCGGAAGAACAATTATTGCCCATTAATTTCTTTGAAATTGAAGATTCTTTTGATCTTATTTTAGAGCAAACCTTCTTCTGTGCGCTTCCGGTAAGTTCCAGGCAGGATTATGCAAAAAAATCTGCTGAAATTTTAAATGAGAATGGATTGCTAAGCGGACTGCTTTTTAAATTTCCGCTTACAGAACAAGGTCCGCCTTTTGGCGGAAACAAAGAAGAATATTTAACGTATTTTAGTCCGTATTTTAAAATTGAAATCCTCGAAACCTGCTACAATTCTATAAAACCAAGGCAGGGAAACGAATTATTTTTTAAATTCAGAAAAAAGTCAGTTTGACGCTGAACCCAAACATATAAGCAAATGAAAGAACGTGTACTTATTTTAAATCACGAACAAATTCAGCATAAAATTAAACGTATAGCCTACCAGGTTTACGAAAGCAATATTGATGAAAAGGAAATTATTCTTGCCGGTATTTCTAAAAAGGGCCATCAATTAGCCTTGCATTTAAAAGAAGCTTTAGAAACGATTTCTCCGCTAAAAATCAAGTTGTGCGAAGTTTACGTAAATAAGAAAAATCCGCTGGAAGAAATTACTACTTCGTTGGAACCCGAGGTTTATCAAGATAAATCGGTTATTTTGGTAGATGATGTTTTAAACTCTGGGACCACCTTAATTTATGGCGTAAGACATTTTTTAAATGTTCCGCTTAAACAATTTAAAACAGCGGTTTTAGTAGACCGAAATCATAAAAAATACCCTGTAAAAGCCGATTTTAAAGGAATTTCGCTCTCCACTTCTTTAAACGAAATGGTAGAAGTTTCTTTTGAAGCAAATAAATTTAAAGCAGAGCTTTTATAGTTTTTCTATAATTTGATCTACAATAAATTCAGGTTCTTTTTCGTCTACGTTTACGGTAATATCCGACTGGCTGTAATAATAGGCGCGCTCAAAGAGATGTTTCCTAATAAATTCTTCTAAAGTCTCCCGGGAGTCTAAATGACTAATTACCGGTCTATGAACTTTTTCCTGGAAAAGCCTTTCGGTTAATGTTGGGATAGATGCTTTTAAGTAAATACTTTTTGCATCTTTTTGGGCACAAATTCGGTCAAAATTATCTCCGTAACATGGCGTTCCCCCTCCTAAAGAGATCACCATATCTGAATTATTTTCCAAAATATCGTCTAAAATTTGTGATTCCAGTTTTCTAAAATAAAGTTCGCCTCTATCCTCAAAAATATCATTAATACTTTTTCCCTGGATCACTTCTATTTGATCATCGAGATCTACATATTTGTAATTCAGATTTTTAGCAAGCTTCTCTCCTACCACCGACTTACCCGATCCCATATACCCGGTTAAAAAAATTTTCATAGTTAAAGTACTTATTATTAGAAGGATTCAAATCTAATATAAATTTATCTCAATTTAGGCTTGAAAAATAAATTAATGAATGTATATTTGCACCCGCATTCGCAAAAAGACGGATGCTTTTTATTGATCTGGTAGCTCAGTTGGTAGAGCATCTCCCTTTTAAGGAGAGGGTCCTGGGTTCGAGCCCCAGCCAGATCACAAAATAAATTTTGATTTAGTTGGCGAGAAACCTGTCCCTAACGAAACGCAGTAAAGTAGAGTTTCGGGAAGCCCCAGCCAGATCACTTTTTAAGTTCAGAATTCTTAATTGAATTTATTTTTTTGAAATATTCACAACCGATCTGGTAGCTCAGTTGGTAGAGCATCTCCCTTTTAAGGAGAGGGTCCTGGGTTCGAGCCCCAGCCAGATCACTTTTTAAGTTCAGAATTCTTTGAATTCAATTTTTTGCAACAGCCCTAGGAAATGTACTATTTCCAGACTTGTTTTAAGCCCGGGTGCTGGAACTGGTAGACAGGCATGGTTGAGGGCCATGTGTCCATTAGGGCGTGCGGGTTCGACTCCCGCTCCGGGCACTTTCTAAATTCCTATCCTACTATTTTCTTTATTAATCCAAAAAACTTATAAGGTGGATACTTTAATGGTATATCCAGTTTTGTAGTTGAATTTACCACGCCTCTTTCGTGCGTAAAAGCCAGGAAACTTTCTTTACCGTGATATTTCCCCATTCCGCTATTTCCCACACCTCCAAAAGGCAATTTATGGTTCGCTACGTGTAAGAGCGTATCGTTTATACAGGCTCCCCCAGAACTTGTTTCCCGCAAAACTTGATCTGCGCCATTATCTTTTCCAAAATAATAAAGTGCAAGCGGTTTTTCATTCTTGTTTATATAAGATAAAGCTTGCTCTATTTCTTCAAATTCCATTACCGGTAAAATAGGCCCGAAGATTTCTTCCTGCATAATCTCATCTTCAGGTTTTACGTTATTTAAAATCGTAGGAGCAATATATTTTTCTTCTAAATTTACTTTTCCGCCGTAATATATATCGCCATCTAAATATTTCATTAACCTATTCATTGCATTTGGGTTTACAATTCGGCCATAATGATTAGAATTTGCGATATTATCTCCCAGCATTTCTTCAAAAGATTTAGAAATTTCAGCTAAGAGATCTTTCTTAATATCCTTGTGAACCAGCAAATAATCTGGTGCGATACAGGTTTGGCCTGCATTTATAATTTTACCCCAGGCAATTCTTTTTCCGGCAATTTTTAGGTTTGCCGCTTTATCTACTATACAGGGGCTTTTACCTCCCAGTTCTAAAACCACTCGGCTTAAATGCTCGGCAGCAGCTTTCATTACGGTTTTCCCCACACCCGGACTACCGGTAAAAAACATAACATCAAATGGAAATTTAAACAGCTCCTGGTTAGCTTCCTTCCCTCCCTGCACTACCGAAATATATTCTGAAGGAAAAAATTCTGAAATCATTTCTTTTATAACCCTGGCTACATTTGGTGTGTCTGGTGAAGGTTTTAGCACCGCACAGCATCCGGCAGAAATGGCACCAATTAATGGATTTATAGTAAGCTGAAACGGGTAATTCCACGGCGCGATTATTAGACCAATGCCCAGGGGCTCAAAATAGATTTTTGAGCCGGAAGGTTTAATTTGTAAAGGTGTCCCTACTTTTTTAGGCTGTGACCATTTCTTGAGGCTTTTAATATGATAATTCAACTCTTCTATAAGCAAACTGGTTTCGGTAAGAAAAGCTTCTTCCTTAGATTTATGAAGGTCTTCCCATAAAGCTTTATTCACTTTATCTTCATATTGAAGAATGGCTTTTTTTAATTTCTTTAACTGCTGAAGCCTGAAATCTATACTTTTAGTTTCCTGAGAAGCGAAAAACGTTCTTTGATTCTTATATATTTCGGCTATCTCTTTTGCTGAAGTTTCTTCCATATCCTTATTTTTTTCGACCTTTAAATTCATCCATTGTTTTATACACCCCAATTACCCTTCCTACAAACCAATCGTAAAACCAAATTGGAAAAAGTCCCTGTGAAAATCTTACAAAACGCATACTCCACGGCATACTTAGATAGATCCTGTTCTTTTCAATTGCTTTAATTATTTTTTTAGCCACTTTAGTTTGATCCAGAATAGGGATATTAGATTTCACCCCGTCAAACATTCCGGTATTAATATAATAAGGAGTAACCGTGGTTAGGCCAACGCCCGTTTTAAGCTGTTCCATTTCCAACCGTAAACTATCAGACCAACCGGTGGCAGCCCATTTGCTGCCGGCGTAAACCGCCATTTTTGGATTAGAGACCAGACCGGCAGAAGAGGTTATATTACAAATATGACCTCTTTTCCTTTTGATCATACCGGGAAGAAAAGTTAATGCAAGTTGCATTGGGGCAATGGCATTTACCTTCATTGTCTTTTCTATTTTTTCTGAAGAATTCTCGTGAAAATAACCACCATACACAATTCCGGCATTATTGATTAAAATATCAATTCCTCCAATTTCTTCCTCTACCTGCCTGGCCATTTCCTTTACCCACACGGTATTGGTGATATCTATGGTGTATCCATATACCTCCCCCAATTCCTCAAATTCATTAAGTGTTTTTTGTAAATTGAGTTTATCCACATCCCAAATTACCAATTTACCCCCATGCTTTAATACTTCCCTGCCCATTATTTTTCCTATACCAGATGCGCCACCGGTTATAAGGACAAGTTTTGAAGAAATCGTCGTCATAAATTTTAGTGTTTAACTTTTTAACTAAACAATTAAACATTTTAACACTTTCGTAAAGTGTTTAATGTTCAATTTTAATTAGATTTGACTATCTTAAACACAATATGGAACTAATTAAGCAAAATTTCAGTATAAAAGACCTTGAAAATTTAAGCGGAATCAAGGCTCATACCATAAGAATTTGGGAAAAAAGATATAATATCTTAAATCCCGATCGTACTTCTACAAATATAAGGACATACGATAGTTCTAATCTTCAAAAGATCTTAAACGTTGCTTTCTTAAACGAACACGGCTATAAAATCTCAAGGATTTCCAAACTCAGTGATGAAGAAATTGCTAAAATGGTAAGAAGTATTTCTGCCAGTACAAGTAAAGAAAACCGAGCTCAAAATTCATTTAAACTTTCTATGATGAATTTTGATGAAGAGCTTTTTAATAATACATACGAGACGCTACAGAAAGATAAAAGCTTCAGGCAAATTTTTCACCAGGTTTTTCTTCCCTTACTGGAGCAAATTGGTATGTTGTGGCAAACCGATACCATTAAGCCAATTCACGAGCATTATATTGTAGATCTTATTAAACAAAAATTATATTTTAATCTCGCTGAAATAAAGAAAGAGGTCAAACCAACTTCCGATAAGTTATACGTACTCTTTCTTCCCGAAAATGAAATTCACGATATTGGGATTATTTACCTGTATTATGAACTTCTATATCACGGGAACCAGGCAATTTATCTGGGCCCAAGTTTACCTTTAACCGATCTTGGCTATCTGTTAGAGCGCCACGACAACCTGAGTTTTGTAAGTTATTTTACCACCGCACCCGGAGATGTAGAAGATTTTATAAATCAATTTAACGAGGAAGTTTGCGAAAAGAAAACTTACGAATTATTACTTTTTGGGCATAAAATAAGGGAAATTCAGCATAAAGAGCTTCCCGCTTTTGTGAAAACCCACACCAACCTAAACCAATTTATAGATAACCTTTAAATATGAAGAAGAAAGTTGCTGTTATTGGTTCCGGATTTGCTTCCCTCGCTGCGGCCTGCTACCTCGCAAGAGATGGCTATAGGGTAGATATATTTGAAAAAAATGCAAACATCGGCGGGCGGGCACGCCAGCTAAAAAAAGACGGATTCTGTTTTGATATTGGTCCTACATGGTATTGGATGCCCGATGTTTTTGAACGTTTTTTTGCCGATTTTAGCAAAAAACCTTCAGATTATTATGAGCTGGAAAAACTAAGTCCCGCTTATAAAGTTTTCTTCGGAAAAAATGATAGCATTACCATAGAAGACAGCCTCGATAAAATTTGCGCGGCTTTTGAAGCCGAAGAACCCGGAAGTTCAATAAAGCTAAAACAGTTTATTGAGGAAGCTAAAAACAATTATGATATAGCCATTAAAGATTTGGTATATCGCCCCGGCGTTTCTCCTTTAGAATTAATTACGCCCACCACCGCAGGCAAAATAGGCCAGTTTTTTAGCACAATTTCTAAAGAAGTCAGGAAAGAATTTACCAACCAGAAACTTATTCAAATTCTTGAATTTCCGGTACTATTTCTTGGAGCTAAAGCCAGCCAGACCCCGGCTTTTTATAGTTTTATGAATTACGCCGATTTTGGCCTGGGCACCTGGCACCCCAAAGGCGGAATGTATAAGGTGATTGAAGCCATGGAAAACCTGGCTAATTCCCTGGGAGTTAAAATAAATACGAATGCCGCGGTTTCTGAAATTTTTGTTGAAAACAATACCGCAACAGGAATGCAGGTAAACGGTGAAAAAATAGAAGCCGATTATATTCTTAGCGGTGCCGATTATCATCATACCGAAACTTTACTGCCGGAATACAAAAGACAATACAAGGAGTCTTACTGGCAAAAAAAGACCTTTGCTCCTTCAGCTTTATTATTTTTTGCCGGTTTTAATAAGAAATTAGAGAATGTAACGCATCATACCTTATTTTTTGATACCGACTTCGAGAAACACGCAAAAGCAATTTACGATGATGCCGAGTGGCCAGAAAATCCGTTGTTTTATGCAAGCTTTCCATCAGTTACAGATGATGCCGCCGCGCCAGAAGGAAAAGAAGCCGGTATATTTTTAATTCCGCTGGCACCCGATGTGGAAGATACTCCAGAAATTAGGGAGAAATATTTTCAGAAAATTATAAGCCGGTTTGAAAGTTTAACCAATCAAAATGTAACCGATCATCTTCTTTTTAAAGAATCATTTTGCGTTAAAGATTTTAAAGAAGATTATAATTCTTATAAGGGTAATGCTTATGGCCTGGCAAATACCCTTTTACAAACTGCATTTTTAAGACCTAAATTAAAGAGTAAAAAAGTGCACAAATTATTTTTTACCGGGCAGTTAAGTGTTCCCGGCCCCGGCGTGCCTCCTTCACTAATTTCAGGAAAGCTTGCCGCGGGATTAATTCAAAAAGAAAATTAAATTATGAAAGCCATTTTTGACAATGTTTCACGGGCTTGTAGTAAAACTGTTACTCACCAATACAGCACCTCGTTCTCTACCGCGACCAGGATGCTCGCGCCCTCTATTCGTCAGGATATTTATAATATCTACGGCTTTGTGCGTTTTGCCGATGAAATTGTAGACACTTTTCACGACTATGATAAGGAAAAACTATTTAACGATTTTGAAGTAGATCTTTATAAAGCAATTAAAGATAAAATTAGCCTAAATCCTATTTTAAATTCTTTTCAGGAAACCGTACATAAGTATCAAATAGACGAATCGCTTTATCGCGCTTTTATGAAGAGTATGCGCTTAGATTTGCATAAATCTGACTATCTTAGTATTGCCGAATATAAAGAATATATCTACGGAAGTGCAGACGTAGTAGGCCTTATGTGTTTAAAGGTTTTTGTAAAGGGGGATCATAAAAAATATGAATCGCTGAAGCAATCTGCAATGAGTTTAGGCTCTGCTTTTCAGAAGGTGAATTTTTTAAGAGACCTTAAAGCCGATTTTGAAGATCTTAGCCGTAGTTATTTCCCCGGCACCAATCTTGAACAATTAGATGAAGCCAGCAAACAAAAGATTATAGCAGAAATAGAAGAAGATTTTAAACACGGTTTAAGCGGAATTTCGCATTTACCGGTAGAAGCTAAATTTGGTGTTTACACCGCATATATTTATTATAGAAAATTATTGCACAAGCTTAAAAAAGTACCTTCTTTAGAAATTAGGAACAGCAGGATAAGGGTTCCAGATTATCAAAAAGCAGGGCTCTTGGCCAAATCGTATATTTCTTATAGATTAAAACTTATTTAATATGGATATTTTATTATGGATTCTGGTTTTTCTGGGCACTTTCGCCGGTATGGAAGGAATGGCCTGGTTTACCCATAAATATATTATGCACGGATTACTCTGGAAACTGCACAAAGACCACCACCACAAAGACCACAGCCACTGGTGGGAACGCAACGATCTTTTCTTTATTTTTTACGCACTTGTTAGTATTGGTTTTTTCCTACTTTGGCGTTATGAAGATGTTTGGATTGGCCTACCCATTGGCCTGGGAATTTTAGCCTATGGCATTACTTACTTTACGGTTCACGATATTTTTATACACCAACGATTTAAAATGTTTAGAAATGCTAATAACCGTTTCGCTAAAGGAATAAGAAGAGCACATAAAATGCATCATAAACATCTTGGCAAAGACGATGGCGAATGTTTTGGAATGTTATTCGTACCTTTCAAATACTTTAAAAAATAAAATAGTAATGCTGCGTTAGTAATTTATGCTAGGTCCCGTATATTTTTATGTTATTATTGGTGGAGGACTTGCAGGCCTTCAATTAGCCCGGCAACTTAGCCGGGATGTTTTTTTCAAAGGAAAAAAGATTGCCATAATAGATTCTGATTTTTCTATTCCGGTTAAAACCTGGTGTTATTGGGAAAAAGGCTCAGGCAAATGGGATCATCTACTTACCAAATCCTGGAATAACGGAAAATTCATTTCTTCTGAAGAAAATATAGAATTACAACTTTCCCCTTATTCCTATAAGATGATAAAGGCTGCAGATTATCATCAAAAATTGCAGGAAGAGATAGAAGAATCTGGTGATATTGAATTTATTACCGATGAAATTCAGAAAATTGATCCCGTAACTATGAAAGCCAAAGGCCGAAAAACATCTTATGGCGCTACTCATTTTTTTGACAGCAGGGTAGATCCTTCTTACCTGGAAAGTAAAAAACACACTACTATTTTTCAGCATTTTAAAGGCTGGGAAGTAGAAACCGAAAAACCCACTTTTAGCCCAGATTCTTTTACGATGATGGATTATAGAATTAAGTATCCCGGCGCTACCGCTTTTACTTATATCCTCCCATTTACTGAAAGAAAAGCATTAGTTGAATATACTTTTTTCTCTCCCTTTTTAACTGAAGATAAAGTGTATGACGAAATGCTTCAGAAATATTTTGAAAAGGTTTTAAAAACAAAGGATTTTACGATTAAAAGCACTGAAACCGGCATAATCCCAATGACCGATTTCCCTTTTAATAAAGCAAACACTAAACAAATTACCAAAATTGGTACCGGTGGTGGCTGGGTAAAACCTTCTACCGGTTATTCGTTTAAAAACACAGAAAAGCGTATAAACCGAATTATTAAAAATATTAAAAGCGGAAAAATACCGGGAGAAAACTTAATCAATGAAAAATTCAGAAAGTACGATGCAATTTTTCTGGATGTACTCGCCCAGAATAATCAAAAAGGAGAAGAAATTTTTACCAAATTTTACACTAAAAATTCTCCACAGGATATTTTTAAATACCTGGATGAAGAAACTTCAGTTTCAGAAGACTTAAAAATTATGTTTTCGCTTTATAGTTTCGATTTTGTGAAATCATTTTTCAGGAAAACCTTTTAATTTATTCAGCTAAAAGCTGACTTAACAGGTTTCTAAAATTCTGACTATTCCAGTCGGCCGCGCCTTTTTTATCTACTACAATAGTTCCGCTTTTATCAATTACATAAGTAGAAGGTAAGGTATAACCATCTAAAGGTTTGGGATCTTCTGAGAGCATCCTGTAACTGGAGAAGTTATAGCCTTTACGCTTCAGGAAGTTGTTGGTAGTTTCGTGATCTTCGCCAGAGATAAAATAAAATGCTACATCGTCCTTATAATCTGTATAAAGTTCCTGGAAACTTGGCATTTCAGCAATACAGGGTGGGCACCAGGTAGCCCAGTAATTTACGATTATCACTTTTCCTTTAGATTCAGCAAAATCAACTCTATTCCCATCTTTCGTTTCCAAGGTCCAATTGTAAGTTTCCAGCTCTTTCCTGTCTTCTTCATCTGTTGCCGAAGGGCTAAACGCAAAAATTTTATTTACCACAATTTGAATGGGTTTCCGGGTTTGTGGGATAATCATTACCAGGATAATTACAATAAAAATAATGTTAGACCATTGATTCTTGAAAAGCTTCTTCATTGCCGAATTTTAATACTTAGACGTATATAACAAAGGTACTTAACATCTAAATTTAATCCATAAAAAAGAGGCTGATTAAAATTGATTTTCTCCACGTCACCCTGAACTTGTTTCAGGGTCTAACTCTTAAGAATTTAGATTCTGAAACAAATTCAGAATGACGAGACGATCAAAAATTAATCAGCCTCTTTATAAATATAATCCTAAACTAATTAAGCGGCGTTTTGCTTCTTAATTAAGTTTAAAGCTGAACCATGTTTATACCACTCAATTTGAGGTTGGTTATAAGTATGGTTTGTTTTAATAGTATCCTTACTACCATCAGCATGTACAATCTCTACAGTAATTTGCTTGTCTGGAGCAAAATCTTCAAGATCTATAAAGTTGAAAGTATCGTCTTCCTGGATAAGGTCATAATCGGCCTCATTGTCAAAAGTCAATCCTAACATACCTTGTTTCTTAAGATTGGTTTCGTGAATACGGGCAAAAGATTTTACCAATACCACTTTTACTCCCAGGTGGCGAGGCTCCATAGCCGCGTGCTCTCTAGAAGAACCTTCCCCATAATTGTGGTCTCCTACAACTACAGTTGGAACACCTTCTTTTTTATAAGTACGTTGTACTGCGGGAACACCGTCATACTCACCGGTAAGTTGACTTTTTACAAAGTTTGTCTTTTTATTGTAAGCATTAATAGCCCCAATAAGGCAATTGTTAGAAATATTATCTAAGTGACCTCTGTAACGTAACCACGGTCCTGCCATAGAAATATGGTCGGTAGTACATTTACCAAAAGCTTTAATTAACAACTTAGCTCCCATAAGATTTTTACCATCCCAGGGCTCAAATGGAGTTAATAACTGTAGTCTTTCACTGTCTTCAGCTACTTTTACAACTACAGAGCTTCCATCTTCGTTTGGTGGCACATACCCATCTTCTTCAACATCAAACCCATCAGAAGGTAATTCAATTCCTGTTGGTTCGTCTAACATCACTTCTTCCCCATCTTCATTGATAAGCTTATCGCGAGTTGGATCAAAATCCAATCTACCTGAAATCGCTATTGCAGCAACCATCTCTGGAGAACCTACGAAGGCGTGGGTATTTGGGTTACCATCGGCACGTTTTGAAAAGTTTCGGTTAAAAGAATGCACAATAGTGTTTTTCTCGTCCCCTTTTCTATCACTTCTATCCCACTGCCCAATACAAGGTCCACAGGCATTGGTGAAAATTGTAGCATCAAGATCTTCAAAGATCTTTAACAATCCATCACGTTCTGCAGTAAACCTAATTTGTTCAGATCCTGGATTAATACCAAAATCAGATTTTGCTTTTACTTTTTTATCTACCGCCTGTTTTGCGATAGAAGCTGCCCGGGTTAAATCTTCATAAGAAGAGTTGGTACAGGATCCTATTAATCCCCAGTCTACATTAATTGGCCAGTTGTTTTCTTTTGCTTTAGCACCCATTTCAGAAATAGGAGTTGCTAAATCTGGCGTAAATGGCCCGTTAAGGTGAGGCTTTAATTCTGATAGATTAATTTCAATTACCTCATCAAAATATTGTTCAGGATTTGCATAAACCTCATCATCTCCTGTTAAGTGTTCTTTAATCTCATTGGCGGCGTCTGCAACTTCAGCACGATCTGTAGCACGTAGGTAACGGTCCATAGACTCATCGTACCCAAAAGTTGAAGTGGTGGCACCAACTTCAGCTCCCATATTACAAATAGTTCCTTTTCCGGTAGCCGACATAGAGCGGGCACCTTCGCCAAAATATTCAATAATTGCTCCCGTTCCCCCTTTTACAGTAAGAATCCCGGCAACTTTTAAAATTACATCTTTTGCAGCGGTCCATCCAGAAAGGCTTCCGGTTAGTTTAACGCCAATAAGTTTTGGAAATTTAAGCTCCCAGGCCATTCCGGCCATTACATCTACCGCATCGGCACCCCCAACACCAATGGCAACCATTCCAAGCCCACCGGCATTTACCGTGTGAGAATCGGTACCAATCATCATTCCTCCAGGGAATGCATAGTTTTCTAAAACAACCTGGTGAATAATACCTGCTCCCGGTTTCCAAAAACCAATTCCATATTTGTTAGAAACAGATTCAAGAAAATCAAAAACTTCACTACTTGATTTATTGGCAGCCTGCAAATCTATTGCAGCTCCCATTTTGGCCTGGATAAGGTGATCACAATGCACTGTAGTTGGAACTGCAACCTGTTTTTTCCCGGCTTGCATAAACTGCAATAAAGCCATTTGGGCCGTTGCATCCTGGCAGGCAATCCTGTCTGGCGCAAATTCTACATAGTCTTTTCCTCTTTGGTAAGCCTCTTTGGCTGCACCATCCCATAAATGCGAATAAAGGATTTTTTCTGAAAGGGTTAAAGGTTTTCCAACCACCTCACGTGCAGTATTCACACGTTCGGCCATTTGGCTGTACACCTTCTTGATCATATCAATATCGTATGCCATATTATTATATATTTAGTTCTAAAAAAGTCTAGCAAATTTAAGGATTTCGAGTGGATTTTGAAAATAAGAAGTGATTATCAAAATTTAATGAAAATAATTTTACATTTCATAATTTATAATAACTTAAATTCAACTAAAGATAATATTGGGGATGAATATTATGAATTCCGCAAATTAATATAACCGAATTCTCAAAAATTCAATTACTCGTACTGAATAAATCAAAATTTAAACCCATTCTTGATAAGCAAATGCTGGTGAGACCTTACTTGAATTTCTTGAACCTGTTATTTTAAAGGTGGAATAAGTTTTTTTCTCAGAATTGAGAAAAAAGCCCCAAAAATAGAAAAGCCTTCCAGTACGAAAGTTATGCCCAATTATTTTCAAATAGAATTAAGCGAAATCCCAGCTCTTAATAAAGGTCTCGAATTATTTTTTCTTCTGAAATTCCTTCGGCTTCAGCTTTGTAATTTTTAATAATTCTATGGCGTAAAATTCCAATAGCTACCGCCTGTACATCTTCAATATCGGGGGAGAATTTTCCATTCACCGCTGCGTGAGATTTAGCGGCAAGAATAAGATTTTGAGAGGCTCTTGGCCCTGCTCCCCAATCTAAATAGTTTTTTACAAATTGCAGGGCTTCAGGAGAACCTGGTCTGGTTTTTCCTACCAGTTTCACAGCATATTCCACCACATTATCGGCCACAGGAATTCTACGAATTAATTGCTGAATTTCCACGATTTCTTCCGCAGAAAATAACGCATTTATCTTTTGAGTTTTATCTGAAGTTGTGCTTTTCACCACGTCTACTTCTTCCTGAAAACTTGGGTATTCCAGAAGAATAGAAAACATAAACCGGTCTAACTGCGCTTCAGGTAAGGGATAGGTTCCCTCCTGCTCTATTGGGTTTTGAGTAGCTAGTACAAAATAAGGATTGGCCAACTTGTAATTATGCCCGGCAATGGTTACAGATCTTTCCTGCATAGCTTCTAATAAAGCAGCCTGGGTTTTAGGCGGGGTTCTATTAATCTCGTCGGCAAGGACGATATTTGAAAAAACCGGACCTTTTATGAATTTAAAGCTCCTGTTTTCGTCCAGGATCTCTGCGCCCAAAATATCGCTGGGCATAAGATCTGGGGTGAATTGTATTCTTTTAAAATCGAGGCCTAAAGCCTGGGAAATGGTATTTACCATTAAGGTTTTGGCTAAACCGGGAACCCCAACCAACAACGAATGCCCTCCTGAAAAAACCGAAAGCAGGATTTGGTCTATAACCACATCCTGCCCTACTATTATTTTGGCAATTTCTTTCTTTAAATCCCGGTGTTTAACCACCAGTTTTTCTACTAGAGCAACGTCTGACATTGATAAAATGCTATTTTTTTAACCAGTTACTGCTATACTCACAGTCTTTAAACTTTCCGTTTACTTTTATATAGGTATCTCCTATTTTTTCCTGTTGCCACTCTTCTATAGCTTCTAACTGTTTATCTCTTAACGCAAGCTCTTTGATCTTTGTAAAATCTGTAGCGTAATTAGCTTCGTGCTCCGCTATTCTTTTATTTACTTTTATAAGTTTAAAAAACGGGCGCCCGGTTCTATCCTGGTCGCGCATTCTTAAAGAAAGTTCACCTTCCTGCAAATCTCCTACCTCATCATACAATTTTGGGTCTATCTTAGAAAGTTCAAAACGAGTATCACCCGTTCTTGGGTTTATAAGTTTCCCACCATCTCCCCTGGTTTCTTCTTCATCAGAAAATTCACGGGCAGCTTCAGCAAAATCTAAAACCCCTTCGTCTACTCTTTTTCTAATGCTATCAATTTTTGCCTTGGCTTCTTCTACTGAAGCATTGGTAACATCTGGAATAAGTAGTATATGTCTTAGGTCTATGTTTTGTCCTCTAATTCTATCTACCTGGATAATATGAAAACCGAATTCGGTTTCAAAAGGTTCGCTCACTTCCCCTGCTTGAAGACTAAAAGCTACGTCTTTAAATTCTTTTACAAAATTATCTTTTCTTGAAAGAGAAATTCTACCCCCGTCCCTTGCACTTCCAGGGTCTTGAGAATATAACACCGCTTTAGTGGCAAAGCTGGCGTCGTTATCTAAAACATCTGCCCTAAAGTCTTTTAAACGATCAATTACTTTTTGTTTTTCACTTTCAGGAATTTCCGGCTCTACAACAATTTGAGAAAGCTCTACTTCTTCTCCAAAAACCGGTAATTCGTCTTCGGGAATGCTTTCGTAATAAGCTCTTACTTCTTCAGGAGTAATTTCTACATTTTCCACAATTCTTTGCTGCATACGGTTTGCTAACTGTCGCTCTTTATTAAGCTCGAACAATTCGCTTCTAAATTCAGCTTCATTTTCTTTATTGTAGAATTCCAGGACTTTATCCATAGAACCTACCTGGCGTACCATTTCAGAAATTTGCTGATCTATATAACTATTAACCTCGGCATCCATTACAATAATACTATCCTGGATGGCGTGGTGTGCATAAAGTTTGTTTTCCATAAGGGAACCGGCCAGTTGGCAATCGGTCACATCTGCAGTAGACATTCCCTGGCTTTGCATATCTTTGTACATCATATCTACATCGCTGTCAAGAATAATATAATCTCCAATTACAGCCGCAATTCCGTCTACTTTACGACGTTCTGAATTGTTAGTTTCGGCAACGGTATTTTGTGCGATCTCCTCTTCTGGTTGAATTGAGGTACTATCGGTTACAATCACATCTTGCGAATAACCGGTAAAACCCAGTAAAACGGCCAAAAGAAAGCCCGTATTTTTAATTATAGATTTCAAATTGTTCATTTTTAATTGCATCTTTTGTAATATCTTTTTCCAGTTCTTTTATTAAATTTCTTTTTCGCTTATTAAGCAAAATCTTTTCTATGGTAGGTTCTGCATACTCAAATGGAGCATCCTGCCCATGTTCCAACACATCATTTACGTAGATCAAATATACACCTAATGAATCTTCTACCTCAAAAAAATTAGATTTGTTTAATAGATTGTCCCTATTATTAGATGATAACGCGGGGATCTTATCGTAAACCGTTTTAATCTTTACCCAAACCGAATCGTTTAACGAGTAATTTTTAAACTGAAGCGATAATTTTTCAAGTTCTTCTTTATCCTCTTCATTAAAGCGTTTGAGATAAGTTTTTATTTCCTCTATATTAGTATTATTCTCTTCCAGGCTTACATACCTTAGTTTCAATAAATCTTCAGTAAGTTTAAAATTTCCTTTATTTTCTTCAAAATACACCTTTTTCTCGCTCTTGGTTAAACTACTATCTAATTGCCTGCCTACTACAGCATCTTTATATGCACTTGTATAAAGTTCATTTTTATAGTTTTCTATAAGGTCTCTAAACTCTTTTTGCTGACTTTCAGGAAGGTTTAATTGCGCCCGGTCTATAAGTAATTGCTGTGTTGCCCAACGTGTAATGTAATTAGACACAATAAGACTACTGTCTTCTGTAGACGTATTTTCGTTAATTAAAGCATTAATATCTTCTTCATACAAATAAGAATCGTTCACTCTTACTATCACTTTACGCGCTTCATCTTTCTCAAAATAAGTACAACTTGCGAGCAAAAAAGCGGCAATTAAAGAAACTATAAAAAACGATGATATCTTCAAATTCATTAAGTTGAGATAGCAATTTACATACCATTTTTAAAAGACTAACAGCCTGTAATTTGCGCGTAGGCAAAAATAAGAATTCCTATAGGTTCTACAAGCTTATGGCTAAACGATTATAAGCTTCTTAAAATTATAATTTTAAAATGAAATAGGCTTGTTAAATTGAAAATGACTAAAATAATTTTGAAGCTGCAATAGTTTTAAGAGATTTTGTATGAATAATTAAAACCTGCTATTATATTTGCCAAAAACAATATTATTATGACACGCAGCAGTTTATTAATTGCTTTTTTATGTTTTAGCGTTTTTGTTAGCGCACAAACAAAAGTAGGAACCATAGATACCGATTACATCCTTTCCCAAATGCCCGAAATGGAAGAGGTAAATGAAGGCTTACAGGCTTACGATAAGCAATTACAACAAGATTTCCAGGGAAGTGTGAAAAAATATGACACCCTGGTAAAGAGCTACCAGGCAAATGTAGAAACACTTGCCGATGAAGCCCGGCAACAAAGTGAATCTGAAATTATTGAATTGGAAAACCAAATCAAGCAATTTAGACAAAGAGCCCAGGTAATGATGCAAATGAGACGAAACGAACTTACCAATCCGCTTTACGAAAAAATTAATGTCGCTATGCGAGCAGTAATACAGGAAGAAGGTTTTACGCAAATTCTTCACGCCGGTGGAAACAGTCTTGCTTTTTCGGCTGAAGAATATGATATTACCGAAAAAGTAATGAATAAAATGGGAATTGAAATTCCTGAAACAACAGAAGAAGAAGAAGAAGAAGAATAGAGTTTAGAGACTCTATTTCATTTAATACTGGAATAAATAAGTAAGACCCCACAGGTTCATAAAACTTGTGGGGTCTATATTTTTGAATAGCCGTCCAGTCTACCTACTGTAATTAGGCGACTCGTTGGTAATAGTTACATCGTGCGGGTGGCTCTCGTGAATTCCTGAAGCGGTAATCTTCACAAACTTTGCATTTTCCTTTAATGTTGGAATATCTTTCGCGCCGCAATAACCCATCCCGGCTTTTAAACCACCTACAAACTGGTGTATACTTTCTTCCAGCTCTCCTTTATAAGGAACCCTACCAACAATACCTTCCGGTACAAGTTTCTTTATATCATCTTCCACATCCTGGAAATAACGATCTTTAGAGCCTTTTTGCATAGCCTCTACAGATCCCATACCGCGATAGGATTTAAATTTTCTTCCTTCGTAAATAATTGTTTCCCCTGGAGATTCTTTAGTTCCGGCAAGCAAGGATCCAAGCATTACACAATCGGCTCCGGCAGCTAAAGCTTTAGGAATATCACCGGTATAGCGAATTCCGCCATCGGCAATTACCGGAACGCCAGTTCCTTTTAGTGCTGCTGCAACTTCAAGAACTGCAGAAAATTGAGGAAATCCAACTCCTGCCACAACTCTGGTAGTACAAATTGAACCGGGACCAATTCCTACTTTTACCGCATCTGCTCCGGCTTCAGCTAAATATTTAGCAGCTTCACCAGTAGCAATATTTCCTACTACCACTTCTAAATCAGGGAACTTTGCTTTTACGTCTTTTAAAACCGAAACCACACCTCTGGTATGCCCATGTGCAGTATCAATAATAATTGCATCTACCCCTGCATTAACCAAAGCCTCTGCTCTATCTACCGCATCTGCGGTTACCCCAATGGCTGCAGCAACACGAAGTCTTCCAAAGCTATCTTTATTTGCATTAGGCTTTTGGGTAAGTTTAGTAATATCCCTAAAAGTTATAAGCCCAACAAGCTTGTTATCTTTATTAACCACAGGAAGTTTTTCAATCTTATTTTCCTGTAAAATATCTTCTGCCTCGTCCAGCGAAGTGCCTTCGGCCACAGTTACCAGGTTTTCTGAAGTCATAACCTCAGCAATTGGCCTGCTATTATTTTTTTCAAATCTAAGGTCCCTGTTTGTAACAATGCCCAGCAATTTCCCATCATCGTCTACAATTGGGATTCCACCAATACTATGCTCGCGCATATTTGCTTTCGCATCGCTCACATTGGCAGTAATAGGTAAAGTAACGGGATCTATAATCATTCCGCTTTCGGCACGCTTTACTTTACGAACTTTAAGTGCCTGTTGCTCGGCAGTCATATTCTTATGCAAAACACCAATTCCGCCTTCCCTGGCCATAGCAATAGCCATCCTGGATTCGGTAACCGTATCCATTGCGGCCGAGATTATGGGCACATTTATAGAAATGTTTTTTGTGAATTTTGTGCGAATACTTACTTCTCGAGGTAGTACTTCAGAGTAAGCGGGAACTAGCAATACATCATCGTAAGTAAGGCCTTCTCCTAAGATTTTGGAATCGTGTGCGATCATAGCAATTAAAGATTTAATTGCGTGCAAATATAAGCTTTTTATAGCAAAATTTGGCTTAAAAGATATTAGTTATCAGAAAATTAAATTATAAGATTTAATGATAAGCGGTAAAGATTTTAGATGCTTCGTTATAGGCCGATTCAAAACTCGTCATTTTTATATTTGAATCTGCTTTTTTGGAATTGAAATAGGAAAGCATTTTTTCTGAAGGCATATTTCCTGTTAATTCGTCTTTGGCCATTGGGCAACCGCCAAATCCCTGGATCGCTCCGTCAAATCTTCTACAACCCGATTTGTATGCTGCATCAATTTTTTCGTGCCACTTTGTTGGGGTGGTATGGAGATGAGCTCCAAATTCAATTTCAGGATATTCTGGAATTAAATTTGAAAATAAATATTCAATTATATCAGGAGTAGAGCTCCCAATAGTATCAGATAAAGAAAGGATTTTCACTCCCATGGCCGACAATTTTTCTGTCCACTCCCCTACTATCTCCACATTCCATGGATCTCCATAAGGATTCCCAAAGCCCATAGAAAGATAGGCTACTACTTCTTTGTTTGTTTTTTCAGCAATTTCCAGGATCTCACTTAAAATATCTACCGATTCGGCGATGGTTTTATGCGTATTACGCATCTGGAAATTTTCAGAAATAGAAAACGGATAGCCCAGATAATCAATTTCGTTGTGAACGGAAGCATTCTCTGCACCCCGGGTATTGGCAACAATAGCCAGTAATTTACTTTTAGTGGTGCTCAAATCTAGTTTGGATAAAACCTCGGCAGAATCTGCCATTTGCGGGATTGCTTTAGGGGAAACAAAACTTCCAAAATCTATGGTATCAAATCCGCAGCGCAATAAAGATTGAATATACTGTACCTTTTTTTCGGTAGGAATAAAGGTTTTAATTCCCTGCATTGCATCTCGTGGACACTCTATAAGCTTGATTTTATCCATACTTTCAAAGATAGTATTTTAAGGAATATCTAAAAACCTTTAGAAATTAATTCATTTTATTAAATTGAAAGTATAATAGCACCGCTCTAACTAAGTTTCTTTTAAACTAATATAAAAACTGCAATTCCTATAAAAACTACAATTTGCAACCATTTTAAAACCACCCCAGAATGTTTATGTAATTTAAGATAGGTAGATATTTTTCCCGCCAGCAAGGCTACGCTTCCAAAAATAAGAATGGTTAAAAGCATAAAAATGGCTCCCAGAATATAAAATTGGATCACTGTATTTCCTCCGGGCTCCCAAAGAAAACCCGGAAAGAATGCGAGAAAAAAGATAGTAACTTTAGGGTTCAGCATATTCATTATAAAACCCTGTTTAAAAAGTGATAACAGGGATTTTTCTTTTATTCCTTCAGCCGAATAGGCAATTTCGGGATCACTTTTGTAAACCTGCCAGGCGAGATATAAAAGGTAAACAGCGCCGAACAGTTTAATAATAAAAAAGAGGCTTTCAGAACTTTTAATTATAGCTGAAACTCCAAAGGCCACAAGACTGGTATGAATAATAATCCCCGCAGCAAGCCCCAAAGCAGTTACAAGACCTTGTTTTTTTCCATTGGCCATTCCCTGTACCATTACATAAATAATATCGGGACCGGGAGAAATGGTAAGAATTGCCGAGGCAGTTAAAAACGGAATAAGTTGTTCTAACAAAATTTATCTTCTTTCAGATTTTTTCCTAGTAAGCAAAAAATAAATCACGTAAAACCAGCTAAAAATTCCGTGTATAATCATTAATAAAACCGAACGGTTACGCTCCCATGAGGTGATGGCAGCTACAACGGTTCCTAAACTAATCCCATTCCTAATTACTGTATGGGTAACTTCAGAAGTAGTTTCAGAGAAGCTATAGGCATCAAGACTAATTATAACTATTAATAAAAAACTTAGGTGAAATTTCTTCATTTATGACTTGTTTTTAGCTAAAATTGCCTGGTTAATCTTTTTTATTAATTCTGGGCCTTCATAAATAAACCCCGTATAAAGTTGTACTAAACTGGCACCGGCTTCAAGTTTTTCCAAAGCATCTTTTGCAGAATGAATTCCGCCTACACCAATTATAGGAAAAGCTTTATTGCTTTTTTCAGAAAGAAACCTAATCACTTCTGTAGCGCGATTTTTTAGGGGTTTTCCGCTTAGGCCGCCCATTTCGTTCTTGTTTTCTGACTGTAAATCATCTCGCGCAATGGTGGTATTTGTAGCAATAACCCCGGCAATTTTAGTTTCCTTAACTATGTCTATAATATCTAAAAGTTGCGCATCAGTAAGATCGGGTGCAATTTTTAGTAGAATTGGTTTCTGTTTTGGCTTTGTAGCGTTTAAGCTTTGCAGCGTATTTAGTAAATTAGTGAGTGGCTCTTTATCCTG
The DNA here is from genome assembly GCF_900113135.1 of Salegentibacter agarivorans. Taxonomy (GTDB): domain Bacteria; phylum Bacteroidota; class Bacteroidia; order Flavobacteriales; family Flavobacteriaceae; genus Salegentibacter; species Salegentibacter agarivorans. The sequence continues at coordinate 36,147 of NZ_FOOH01000028.1, forward strand.
TAATTCCCGTAAGTTTGGAGTATTGGGGGAACTCACATTTACCACAAAATAATTCACATAATTGTAGAGTGCTTCAAAACAAATCTTATAATCGTCTACGGCATTCTCGTTTGGCGTAATTTTATTTTTACCAATATTTCCGCCAATCAGCACGTTTTTATTTTTTTTTAGTCTTTCAACAGCGGCTTCTACACCATCGTTGTTAAAACCCATTCGGTTAATAATCGCGCCGTCTTCTTTTAATCTGAATAATCGCTTTTTTTCATTTCCGGGTTGCGGCTTTGGAGTCACGGTACCAATTTCAATAAAACCGAAGCCAAGATCTGATAATTCCTGAAATAGCTTTGCGTCTTTATCAAAACCGGCAGCAAGCCCAACCGGATTTTTAAACTTTAAACCGAAAACTTCACGCTCTAACCTCGAATCTTCCACCCGAAAATTCTTCCGCACAAAACTTTTAAAAGCAGCTGTTTTGCCGAATTTCTTTAGTGTTTTAAAGGTGAAGTGATGTACCCATTCCGGGTCAAAACGAAATAATAAAGGCCTAATCGAAGATTTATACATGGCGGTTGGTTTGTGCAAAAATAGCAGAAATCATAAAAAACCGGCAGTAAATCTTAAAAGGTTTTGAAGCTGAAACGTGAATGTTTAATTTTGAATCAAACTACTAACCAATGATTAATAAACAGCGCATCATAGATCGCTTTATTAGCTATATTACAATTGATACCCAAAGCGATCCCCATAGCACAACAACTCCAAGCACCGACAAACAATGGGTTTTAGCCCAAAAACTGGCTAGTGAATTAAAAGAAATGGGAATGACCGAGGTAAGCATAGACGATCACGCCTATGTAATGGCTACGCTCCCGGCAAATGTTCCGCATAAAGTACCGGTAATTGGATTTATTTCGCATTTTGATACTTCGCCAGATTTTAATGCTACCAATATAAAACCCCAAATTATTGAAAATTACGACGGTAATGATATTATCCTGAATAAGGAAAAAAACATCATATTATCTTCAGAATATTTTGATGATTTAAAACAATATAAAGGCCAAACCATAATTACAACCGATGGTACCAGCCTTTTAAGCGCCGATGATAAAGCGGGAATTACCGAGATTATGACCGCAATGAAATATTTGCTGGATAATCCTGAAATTCCTCACGGGAAAATTAGGGTAGGTTTTACACCCGATGAAGAAATAGGTCGTGGTGCTCATAAATTTGATGTAGAAAAATTTGGTGCAGAATGGGCGTATACTATGGATGGTAGCCAAATTGGCGAACTGGAATTTGAGAATTTTAATGCCGCAAAAGCAATTGTTAAAGTTAATGGGAAAGGTGTTCACCCCGGCTACGCAAAAGATAAAATGGTAAACAGCCAGTATATTGCCGTAGATTTTATTAACTCGCTACCGCGTTTGGAAACCCCAGAGCATACTGAAGGCAGACAGGGATTTTTTCACCTAAGTGATATGAAAGGCGATGTTGAAGAAACCGTGTTGGAATATATAATTCGGGATCACGATTTAGGCCATTTTGAAGCTCGTAAAGAAATGATACAGGACCTGGCTTCAGAGATTTGTTCGCAATATGAAAATGATTGTATTTCAGTTGAAATTATCGATCAATATTTTAATATGAAAGAAAAAATAGAGCCGGTAATGCATATTATTGAAATAGCTGAGAATGCAATGAAGGCAGTAAATGTTGAGCCTATTTTAAAACCAATTCGTGGCGGAACTGATGGCGCGCAACTAAGTTACATGGGACTACCCTGTCCTAATATTTTTGCCGGCGGCCACAACTTCCACGGGAAGTATGAATATGTACCGGTAGAAAGTATGCAAAAAGCCACTGAAGTAATTGTGAAAATCGCTGAATTAACTTCAGAAAATTATAAGTAATCAGTTTGTCTAAAAGTTAAAAATGGCAGTAAAATCGGTAGATCAGTATATTGAAACCCACCCAACCTGGGAGCAGGAATTACTTTCTTTACGTGAAATACTACAAAACACTGAATTGGAAGAATGTATAAAATGGGGTGCACCCGTTTATGCTTTAGATGGGAAAAATGTAGTAGGAATGGCTGCTTTTAAAAATCATTGTGCACTTTGGTTTTTTAATGGCGCTTTATTAAAAGAAAATACCGCTTTACTTTACAATGCCCAGGAAGATAAAACCAAAGCTTTAAGACAAATAAGGTTTAAAAAAGAAGATGAAATAAAACCGGAAATTCTTCAGAAGTATATAGCCGAAGCCATACAGAATCAACGGGAAGGAAAAGAAATAAAACCTTTAAAAAATAAAACACTGGTACTGCCTTTAGATCTCAAAGAGGCATTAGAAAAAGATGAACATTTCAAGAATTCCTATTATCAGTTAACTAAAGGTAAACAAAGGGAATACGCCGATTATATTTCTGAAGCAAAAAGAGAGGTTACAAAAAAATCCCGCCTGGAGAAAATTAAACCGATGATTCTAAGCGGGGTCGGGTTAAATGATAAGTATAAAAATTGCTAAGATCTTTTATAAGAACCTAAAACAGTTTCTGTTTCTAATATCTTAGATTCTGAAACGAGTTCAGAATGACGTTTTTTACAGTTCTTAAATCTTCTATAAAATAAGAATCCCCAGCGCTATGGCCTGGGGATTCTAAATTCTATTGATTAAAACAGAAAAAACTATTTCTTTTCTTTAATAGCTTTTGCCTTACTTTCTTTTTCTGGCTTCGCCGGTTCGTTGAGTTTTTTACTCATTTCCATCGAGATGGAAGAACGATCAAAGGTTATTTTTCCTGCTCCGGTTTCTATAATTACCGCATTATTTTTTTCGCTAAAATCAACAATTTTGCCGTGCATTCCGCTTTTGGTAACCACACGGTCACCACGCTTTAATTCTGATGCAAAATTACGTTCCTGTTTAGCTTTTTTCATTTGCGGGCGTATCATAAAAAAATACACCACCACAAACATTAATATTATTGGGGCAAACTGGGTTAATTGATCCATTTACTAGCTAGCATTTTCTTCGGTTTCTACAAAGGCTTTAATTCTAAGACGCTCTGTACCAGCTTCAGTATTAGCAGTTACTGTAACAGTTTTTGTTACCTGTCCTTTTCCAGAACCGTTGAATTTAACCAACATTTCACCACTTTCTCCTGGCTGAATTGGTTCTTTGGTCCAGGTTGGTACTGTACAGCCGCAAGTACTTTTTGCATTGGTAATTACCAATGGTGCCTGGCCGGTATTAGTGAATGTAAAAGTATGCTCTACGTTCTCACCTTTTGGAATATTCCCGAAATCATGTTCAGATTTCTCAAATTCCATTTTAGGATAAACAGTAGCCTGAGCATCACGCTCTGCAGCGCTTTCTACGTTTTCGGCTTTAACTTTTTCTGAGGCGTTATTGTTGTTTTCTTTACAAGAAGTAAATAGCAGCGCCCCTACTGCAGCTAACATTAAGATTCCATTTTTCATAATAGTGAACTTTATAATTTAATTTTTAAAAATAAGAAATTTTATTGACTACATAAGGCCCCGCCCTACTTTATTTAACTTATTATCATCTTTATATTCTTTAGAAAGTTTATCTAAAACTCCGTTAATAAAAATGCTACTCTTTGGGGTACTATACTCTTTGGCAAGTTCCAGGTATTCGTTAATAGTAACCTTTACCGGGATTGATGGGAACTTTAAAAACTCACAAATTGCCATTTTAATAAGGATCATATCAATTTCAGCAATTCTATCTTTATCCCAATTGGGGGTTTTCCCTAGCATTTCGTTGGCCAGAGTTTCATCATTCAAATACGTTTTTCTGAATAATTCTTTGGCAAAATCTTTATCCTCTTCATTTTTATATAGTTTCCCTATCTTAAGATTTTCAGCAGAATTAGGCTTTAATTTCTGAAGGAATTTCAGCACGGCCGTGTTTACCAGCGGTAGATCGTCTACCCAGGTAAGTTTCGCATCTTCTAGATAATCGTATAATTTTTCATTGGGTGCTATTACTTCTTTAAAAATAGCTATGATAAACTCTTTGTCTTCTTTAAAACTGGAATCGCGGGTTTCCATGTAATTTTCGTAAAGATCGCTCTTCTTTATCTCCTGCCAGATAATTTGTACATAATCATCATCCCTTTTCCAGTGTGTTATTTTTCTTGATTCCAGTGCGTCCTGCAGGCTTTCATTATGCTCTAGAATTTCAAAAATGGAGTTAGAAACAAATTTTTTATTAGGATCTTTATCTTCGCTGGTAGCAAGATGTTTTTGTTGGGATTTTTCTAAAAAGTTTTCGGCCTGGCCCTTTAGTTCTGCAATTAGGCTTAATTGTACAAGGAACAGGTCGTACATCTCTTCCATACTTTTAAGCAGGAATCTCTCCTCGGTTCCCAGGTTGTCGTTTTGGCTTTGGTTAAAGGCGTAAAGTGATTGCATTACTTTAACCCGAATATGTCTTCTTGTCAACATAAGTGTAAAAGAACTTTTTAGAATTAGAAAAGGCGAAAGAATATTCTTTCGCCTTGCAAAAATACCAAACTTTTGAAATTGATTACTTCAAATTTTGTTTTTTTCTATCATCAATTCTTTGCTGTGCAATTTTAAGTGCTGCAAAGTGGGATGTCATATCTTCCTTATCTGCTTTAGAAAGAATTTCTAGCGTAGTATTGTAGATATTTTCAGTCTTACGTATAATTTCCTTTTTATCATAATTCTCTAATTCGGCGTAAACATTTATAATTCCGCCGGCATTAATTAGAAAATCCGGAGCGTAAACAATTCCTCTTTCTCTTAAAATTGTACCGTGAGTAACCTCATCAGCCAACTGGTTATTGGCAGCACCGGCAATTACCTTAGCCTCAATACGGTTTACTGTATCATCGTTAATGGTAGCGCCAAGGGCACAGGGGGCGTAAATATCTACTTCGGCTGCATATACATCAGCGTCATCATAAATAATTGCTCCATATTTATTTTTTACTGCTTCAAGACGTTCTTCGTTAATATCACTGATAAAAACTTTAGCTCCATCTTGAGTTAAATGCTCTACAAGGGTCTCACCAACGTGACCAATCCCCTGAACCAATACGGATTTCCCTTCAAGATCGTCACTTCCAAATTTGTGTTTTGCAGCGGCTTTTATTCCCATAAAAACACCGTAAGCGGTTATTGGAGATGGGTTTCCTGCTCCACCTTTATCTTCAGAAATTCCGGTAACGTATTTAGTTACTTCACGAACAGTATCCATATCTGCAGTTTCCATTCCCACATCTTCTGCTGTGATATATTTTCCGCTAAGGGAATCTACAAAACGTCCAAAACTTTTCATAAGTTCAGGAGTTTTTTGGGTTTTAGCATCCCCAATAATTACGGCTTTTCCACCGCCAAGATTAAGTCCGGTAATCGCACTTTTAAAGGTCATACCTCGAGAAAGACGCAAAACATCATTTAAGGCTTCCCATTCACTGCTGTAATTCCACATTCGGGTACCACCAAGTGCTGGTCCTAAAACCGTGTTATGAATACCAATAATTGCCTTTAAACCTGTATCTTTGTCGTTGCAAAAAACTACTTGCTCGTGGTTGTCAAAAGAGAGCTGACCGAATACCGGTGCAGACTTTTTAAGTTCATTTGCATTTAGAACATCAACTTGCATAACTTGTTACATTTTATAAATTAGTGTTTTCATATTTCTGAAAATCACAGTGCAAAAATAAAGAATATTTCAACAAAGAGGTTTTTAAAACGTGTTAAAATAACATATCCTCAATTTTTAGCTTTTTTACTCTTAAATGAAGAACCTTAAGCATCTCAATAAATATTTCCTGAAGTATAAATGGAAACTACTAATTGGCCTCGTAATTACCATCGTTGCCCGTATTTTCGCATTGTATTATATTCCGTTAATCGGTGATTCTACTGATGCGATAGAGCAATATATTAACGGTGAAATAAGTACTATTGACGTTCTTAGAACCGAACTTGCTATAAACATTGCGCTAATTATAGGAGCAACATTAGTAGCTGCATTTCTTACCTTTTTAATGCGACAGACCTTTATTGTGGTTTCGCGTTATATTGAATTTGATCTTAAAAACGAGATTTACAAACACTACCAGGAACTTTCGCTTAATTTTTATAAAAAGAACCGTACCGGCGATTTAATGAATAGAATTAGCGAAGATGTGAGTAAAGTAAGGATGTACCTTGGCCCGGCCATTATGTACACGGTTACCACGTTCACTTCTACCGTTGTGGTTTTAATTTTTATGGTTCAGGCAGCGCCAGAGCTCACTTTATATACTGTAGCACCCTTACCGGTTTTAGCATTTTCTATCTATAAAATTAGCGTTGCCATTCATAAACGCAGTACTGTAGTGCAACAATATCTTTCCAGGCTCAATACATTTACACAGGAGAGTTTCAGTGGAATTGCCGTTATAAAATCTTACGGGATGGAAACCCAGATTAACCACAATTTCGTAGACCTGGCTAATGGAAGTCGCGATAAAAATATTGATTTGGTTAAAGTCCAGGCTTTTTTCTTCCCGCTAATGGTATTATTAATAGGGATTAGTAATGTACTGGTAATTTATATAGGTGGTAATCAATATATAAACGGCGAGATTGATAATATTGGAGTTATTGTTGAATTTCTCCTCTATGTAAATATGCTTACCTGGCCAATTGCATCTATAGGTTGGGTAACTTCTTTAGTACAGCAAGCTGATGCTTCCCAGGAACGCATCAATGAATTTTTAGACGAAAAACCTGAAATTACGAATAAGAAAAAAACACCAGATGAAATTCACGGGAGCATCGCTTTTAATAATGTGAGTTTTACCTACGATGATACGAATATTACTGCGCTTAAAAATGTTTCTTTTGAAGTTGAAAGTGGAGAAACTCTCGCCATAATTGGAAAAACCGGCGCAGGAAAATCTACCATCCTGGAACTTATTGGAAGACTGTATGATGTTGACCAGGGCACTATTAGTATAGACGGAAAAAATATTGAAAATCTAAACCTGGATAGCTTAAGAAACAGCATTGGTTACGTTCCCCAGGATGCATTTTTATTTAGTGATTCTATTAAAAACAATATCAAATTCGGAAAAACCAATGCCAGCGACGAAGAAATTTTTGAAGCTGCCAAAAATGCATCGGTTCATAAAAATATTGTTGGCTTCAGCAAAGGTTATGATACGGTTTTAGGAGAACGCGGTATAACGCTTTCCGGCGGTCAAAAGCAACGTGTTTCTATTGCGCGTGCCATAATTCACGATCCTAAGATCTTATTGTTTGACGATTGTCTTTCTGCCGTAGATACTGAAACTGAAGAGGCTATACTGAATAACCTTTTTAAAATTTCAAAAGAAAAAACGACCATAATTGTAAGTCACAGGATTTCTTCAGCAAAAAATGCCGATAAAATTATTATCCTGGAAGACGGCGCTATAGTGCAACAAGGGACTCATTCCCAATTACTAAACCAGCAAGGCTATTACAAAGAATTGTATGCAAAACAGCTAAATGAAAAAGAAATGTGAAAATTTTTTGCTAGATGTTAAAAATTTTTAGATTTTTGAGCAGTACTAAACCAAATTATAAAGAATCTATTTTATGAGCGACAAGGGAATGATGGAGAAAGAAGAAATATTCTCTAAAGTGCTAAGGGCCGGAAGAAGAACTTACTTCTTTGATGTGAGAGCCACACGTGCAGACGATTATTACCTAACTATTACCGAGAGTAAAAAGTTTACCAACGATGACGGTTCTTTTTTCTACAAAAAACACAAAATTTACCTTTACAAAGAGGATTTTGCCGGTTTTAATGAAATTTTACAGGAAATGACCGACTTTATTCTGAATGAAAAAGGAGAAGAGGTAATTAGCGAACGTCACCAGAAAGATTTCAAAAAAGAATATGAAACTTCAGAAAACGGTGAGACGCAAGGTGTTTCTCCAGAGAAGTTTACCGATGTGAGTTTTGACGACATCTAAAATTTTACCTGAGCATTGAGATTAATTGCTCTAATGCTTAACTTAAAATTACAGTAATTTTATAAAGTGCCTCGTGCATTTGTTTCGAGTTAACTATTTAAAAACTATACAAAACCGTCCCGATATTTTCAGGACGGTTTTTTTATATTTATAACTAAATAAAAATAACATGCAAAGACTTTTACCCCTACTTATTTTCTTTCTTTGTTTTAGCGCTTTTACCCAACAAGAAGAACTGAGTTTAGATTATTACCTACCCCAGGATGTAAGTTACAATGAAGAAATTCCAAAACCCCAGGATATTATTGGCTACATCCCGGGAGAATGGCACGTAACCCACGATTTACTTTTAAATTATATGCGGGAACTTGCAAGAGTTTCCCCGCGAATTGAGGTAGAAAATCGCGGCAAAACCTATGAAGGCAGACCGCTTATTCTGCTTATTATAACCTCAGAAGAAAATCATAATAACCTGGAAGAAATCAGGGAAAATCATCTTGCTCTAACCCGGGAAAACGCTTCTTCGCTTAATACCGAAGAAATGCCCATTGTAGTAAACCAGGGGTTTTCCATTCACGGGAACGAAGCAAGCGGTTCTAATGCTGCGCTTTTAGCAGCTTATCACCTGGCTGCGGCTGAAGGTGAGGAAGTTCAGGAATTATTAGACAATACGATTATTCTTTTTGACCCAGCTTTTAATCCTGATGGTTTACAACGTTTCTCCTACTGGGCTAACACCCATAAAAGTGAAAATATAAATCCCGATCCGCAGGATAGGGAGTACGATGAAGTTTGGCCGGGCGGAAGAACAAATCACTATTGGTTTGATATGAATCGTGACTGGCTGCCGGTACAATTACCGGAGTCTCAGGCTCGCATTGAAACTTTTCATAAATGGATGCCGAATATTTTAACCGATCATCATGAAATGGGCTCTAATTCCAGTTTTTTCTTTCAGCCAGGAATTCCCTCAAGAACACACCCGCTTACGCCCGATATTAACCAGGAACTTACAAAGGAAATCGGCACTTATCACGCAGCAGCTTTTGATGAGTTAGGCTCCTTTTATTATACCGAAGAGAACTACGACGACTTTTACTACGGAAAAGGCTCTACTTTCCCCGATATCAATGGAAGTATAGGAATTCTTTTTGAACAGGGAAGTTCCCGTGGCCACGCCCAGGAAACCGATAACGGTATTCTTACTTTTCCGTTCACCATAAGAAATCAATTTACTGCGGCACTTTCTACTTTAGAGGCTGCTAAAAATATGCGAGAGAAAATTCTTAATTATCAACGCAATTTTTATAAGAATGCCCGCAATTCTGCTGAAAATGGAGCTTATGTTTTCGGCAGTGAAAAAGATGCTTCATCAGCTTACGAACTGGCGAAAATCCTGGAAAAACATAAAATAGAAATTCATAAAATCAAGGAAAATTTTGAATCTGACGGGAAGAATTTCAAAAAAAATTCGGCTTATGTAGTTCCTAAAAATCAGCGCCAGCATAGATTGGTAAAAGCTATGTTTGAGCGTAGAACCGAGTTTGAAGATAGTTTATTCTACGATATTTCGGCCTGGACGCTTCCTTTAGCTTTCAACCTGGATTATGCTGAAGACGTAAAAATGAATAAAGCCGGGGAGAAAATAAAAAACCTGGAAAAGCCAGAAATTGATCAGGTAGAAATAAGCAATTATGCTTATGTGATGCACTGGCACGATTTCTATTCACCGAAAGCTTTAAATATGATCCTGGAAAAAGGTTTGCGTGCAAAAGTTGGGATGCAACCATTTTCTTTGGAAAATAAAGAATACGATTATGGAACAATTTTAATTCCGGTTCAAAATCAAGAATTAGAGGCTGATAAAATGCACCAATTTCTGCAAGAAGTATCTCAAAAATCAAATGTACAAATAGAAGGGATAAACACCGGTCTAACCCAGGGCGTAAACCTTGGAAGTAATCAATTTAGAGCATTGCAACCTGCTAAAGTTGCTTTAATTGTAGGCGAAGGGATCACGCCGTACGATGCTGGTGAGATCTGGCATTTATTCGATCAGCGTTACGACATGAAAATTACAAAACTTGACACCCGAAATTTTTCAAGAGCAGATCTAAGTAGATATACTGACATTATTCTGCCAAATTCCTGGGGCAGCGCTTTAGATGATAGTGATATTGATAAATTAAAAGAATGGGTTCGCGATGGCGGAACTTTAATTGGTTATCGCAATGCCGCTCGATTTTTTGAAAAAGAGGATTTTATGGATCTCGAAATTAAAAAAGACAGCCTGGTGGCCGAAAATATTAGTTTTGAAGAACAACGAGATTTTAGAGGTGCACAGGGAATTGGCGGCGCTATTTTTGAAGCTAATATAGATCGTTCTCATCCAGCGAACTTTGGTTATACAAATGATAAACTTCCTTTATTTAGAAATACTACGATTTTTGTAGAAGCAGATAAACAGAGTTATAATAATCCAATTCAGTATACCGAGGAACCTTTACTAAGCGGTTATATTAGCGCACCGAGATTAGATTCTATTGCCGGGACGGTTCCGTTTAAACATACAGGAATGGGACGCGGAAATGTTATATTGTTCACCGATAATACCAACTTTAGAGCTTTCTGGTTTGGAACCAATAAATTATTGATGAATGCTATCTTCTTTGGCGATGAGATGTAAATTTCTGGATAGATGCACGCAACCTTTTGCGGTTGTGTGCATCTATTTAATATAACTAAAAACCAAAAGATGAAAAATTTGCTCTTTATTGTATTATTCGCAGCGATAACAAGTTGTTCTACCACTCCAAATAGTCCAGACCTTAATTTAGATAACCAAGAAATTACCGGAATATGGCAATTAACCGAAACCCTCGCCGATCCCGGTGACGGAAGCGGTACCTGGCAAACTGTTGAAAATGGAAGAACCCTCGAATTTACCTCTAATGGTTTAGTGAAGACTTCAGGTAGCTTTTGCAACGAAGAGGAAATAAATGAAACCTCGTACGATAACGCTGAAAAAATGATAAGTACAGATTGCGGTGAAAATACTTTTGAGCTTAAATATGAATTAAAAGAAGGAAAATTATTTATTTATCCTCATAGCCCAAGATGTATTGAAGCTTGTGGGAGTAAATATGAAAAAATAGAAGATTAAATTTTAACCTACCCGCAAGCCGTTTTCAACTTTAAAATCGGGGTTTAGTAGCACAATATCATTGTTTTTACCTACTGCCCCCAAAACCAAACATTCGCTCATAATATTAGCGATTTGTTTCTTCGGAAAATTAACCACCGCTACAATTTGCCTGTTGAGTAAATCCTCTTTTTTGTAACGCTTAGTGATTTGAGCGGAAGTTTTTCTTTCCCCAATTTCTTTTCCAAAATCGATAAGCATTTTATAGGCAGGATTTTTAGCTTCAGGAAAGTCGGAAATTTCAGTAATAGTCCCTATTCGCATTTCCACTTTTTCAAAATCTTTCCAGGAAATTTCCATAGTTTATTTTTAAGTCCAATTTAGAAAAAAAGTGGCTATTCCGAAGTGAATTCGTAAATTACCTTGTGGCGAGCCAGTGAGGCATAAATATGGAAAAATATTTTAATTTCAAGGCAAGCACGGGAGCATTTTAATTCTCAACTATCGAGTAAATTTATAAGAAAAGAGACTATGGCCAGAACTGCTTCAAATATGATCGCTTTGGGTACCAGGGCCCCAGATTTTAACCTTGTAGATGTAATTACCAGCAATAGGTATTCTCTTGAAAATATTCGGGGAAAAAAGGGCACTTTAATTATGTTTATAAGCAACCACTGTCCTTTTGTAAAACATGTAAACGAAGAAATAGTGAGACTGGCGGGCGATTACCGTGTTTTGGGTTTTGGTTTTGCCGCTATTATGAGTAATGATGTAGAAAATTACCCGGCAGATCATCCTGATAATATGAACGAGGTAGCCAGGAAACATCAATATTCTTTTCCTTATCTCTATGACGAATCCCAGGAAGTAGCAAGAGCTTATAAAGCTTCCTGTACACCAGATTTCTATCTTTTTGACGATGAATTAAAACTAATCTATCGCGGCCAGTTAGATGATTCCAGGCCCGGAAATGGAATTCCCGTAAACGGTAGACATTTGCGGGATGCTATGGATGCCGTTCTTTCTAATAAAAAAGTTCCTGAGCTACAGAAACCCAGTTTGGGCTGTAGTATTAAATGGAAATATGCCCCGGAATCTTAAGCATAGAAATTTGCTCATTTTTAAAGCAAAAAGTAACAATCAGTTAATCTTATCACAAAGCAAGTAAATCCTATTGGTTTAATAGGTTTTACTGAATATTATTCTTTAATTTTATAATTCGAATCACTAAAAATATAATATTATGAGCGAATTAAAATTAGGAGATAAAGCACCAAATTTTGATGCTGAAACTTCAGAAGGAAAAATCAATTTTTACGATTATTTAGGAGATAGCTGGGGAATTTTATTTTCGCACCCTGCCGATTATACTCCGGTTTGTACTACCGAGTTAGGAACGGTAGCGAAATATAAAGATAAATTTGAAGCCCGTAACACTAAAGTAATGGCTTTAAGTGTAGACGGCGTTGAATCTCATAAAGGCTGGATAGACGATATTAACGAAACCCAGAATACTACGGTTAATTTCCCAATTATTGCCGATGAAGATAAGAAGGTTTCTAACCTATATGGAATGATTCACCCAAAAGCCGACAACACGCTTACAGTACGTTCGGTTTATGTAATTGGGCCAGATAAAACCATTAAATTAATGATTACCTATCCCGCCAGTACCGGGAGAAATTTTGATGAATTACTTAGGGTAATAGATTCGCTACAACTTACCGCCTATCAAAAAGTAGCCACACCGGCTAACTGGAAGCACGGAGACGATGTAGTGATAAGTCCTTCGGTTTCTAATGAAGATGCCAAAGAGATGTTCCCTAAAGGTTTTAAAGAGGTAAAACCATACCTTAGAATGACCCCGCAACCAGATTCTAAGTAAAACGAACTGCTATTAAGCACGTCATTCTGAATTTGAATCGGGATTCTAAGCTTTTATATTTCGAAACAATTTAGATTCTGAAATAAATTCAGAATGACGCATAAAAAAAGACCTCACAAGTTTCGAAACTTGTGAGGTCTTTTTTTATTCAAATTCCCCCTCCAGGGGTTAGGGGGCTGTTATTTTACCGAAACCAATTCCACATCAAAAACCAAAGCTGCGTTTGGCGGTATCACACCACCGGCGCCCTGTTCCCCGTAAGCCAAATGCGACGGAATCACAAAACGAGCCTGGTCTCCAACATTCAATAGTAAAATACCTTCATCCCATCCGCTAATTACGTGCCCAACTCCTACCGGAAATTCCAACGGCTGATTTCTCTTGTAAGAAGAATCAAAAACACTACCATCGGTAAGCATTCCTTTGTAATGAACTGAAACGGTTTGTCCTTTTTCAGGTTTTGCGCCTTCGCCTTTCTTTTCAATTTTATACCGAAGTCCGCTTTCTGTGGTTTTAAAACCTTCTGAAAGTTTTCCTAGCAGTTCGTCTTCCCTTTTTTTAGCAGCTTCTTCTCTTTTAGCTTTAGCTCCATCAAATTGTCTAAAAGACTCTACAGCATTATAGTTTTCTGCTTTCTCTCCAGCTCTAAGGATTTCCAATTTTTCAATTTTATCTCCTTGCTTAATACTATCTACCACATCCTGGCCTTCAATAACGCTACCAAAAACAGTGTGTTTCCCGTCTAACCAGGGAGTTTCGGTATGCGTAATAAAAAACTGGCTTCCATTAGTACCGGGACCGGCGTTTGCCATAGAAAGTTTTCCCGGGGCATCGTGTTTTAAATCGGGGTGAATTTCATCTTCAAATTTATAACCAGGGCCACCAACACCTGTACCCTGGGGATCACCACCCTGAATCATAAAATTAGGAATCACACGGTGAAATTTAAGATCGTTATAATAAGGTTTTCCCTGCGGAAAAGCTTCGTTTTCCATTTTACCTTCAGCAAGACCTACAAAGTTACCCACTGTACCGGGTGCTTTTTCAAATTCAAGTTCCACTAAAATCTGGCCTTTAGTGGTATAAAATTTTGCATATAATCCGTCGTTCATTTTCTTATATTTTTAAGGTGCAAAGATATCTATTTTAATAGAATGCATTAATATACTTTTTCAGCATTTACGTAAGTTTCCAAAACTTTTATTCCAGGAATTTCAGCGGCATCAACTTTCATAATATCCTTATCAAGAATTATAAAATCGGCAAATTTACCTGCTTCAATACTTCCTTTTTCTTTTTCTTCAAAATTAGCGTAAGCCGCCCAAATAGTCATTCCTTTTAAAGTTTCTTCGCGAGATAAGGCCTGCTCCATCATAAAGCCATCTTCAGGATAATTATCAGTATCCTGTCTAGCTACAGCCGCGTAAAAAGTAAGAAACGGGCTCACTTCTTCTACCGGAAAATCGGTTCCAAGGGCAACAATCCCAGCTTGGTCCAGTAATTTTTTAAAGGCATATGCCCCTTGCATTCTTTCTTCACCCAAACGATCTTCTGCCCAATACATATCACTGGTTGCATGTGTAGGCTGTACCGACGGAATAATATTTTTGCTGAAATATTTAAAATCTGCCGTATCTATCACCTGGGAATGTTCTACCCTCCAACGGCGGTCTCCACCATCTTTTAAGAGTTCATCGTAAATTTTTAAAACCAGGTAATTAGCTGAATCTCCAATTGCGTGAGTATTTAACTGAAACTTTGAAGCAGCAAGGCGTTCAGCGGTTTCTTTAAAATCTTCAACCGGTGAAAGTAATGCTCCAAAATGCCCGGCACGATCGCTATATTCTTCTTTTAAAGCCGCGCCCCTGGAACCCAGTGCCCCATCGCCATAAAATTTAACCGACCGTACATTTAATCTTTCGGTTTTAATTGGGTCTTTGTCCAGATAATAATCAAGGTTCTCCTCGGTGTTACTAATCATCGCATACAGCCTTATTTTAAGACTTTCCTCCTGGTGAAGGCTATCCATAAGTTCTATAGTTTCCCTATCAATTCCCGCATCTACCACTGTGGTAAGTCCGTATTCAAAAGAAATTTTTTGAGCGTCCAGCAAGGCGTTCACCTGCTCTTGCGTAGAAGGTTCCGGTTGGGCATTGGTAATTAGACTCATAGGATTATCTACAATAATGCCGGTAAGCCTGCCATTTTTTTGTTCAATATCGCCACCATCAAAAGGAGTTACGGTAGTTATTCCCGCTTTATCTAACGCAGCCTGATTGGCTAAAAGTGCGTGGCCATCTATACGGGTAACAGCAATTGGAGTATCGGGAAATAATTCATCCAGGGTATCTTTTGTGGGAAATTCTTTGTTTTCCCAATCGTTTTGATCCCATCCTCTCCCGGTTATAAATTCTGCGCCACGTTGATTTTGAAAATCAACAATTCGTTGTACAACCTCATCAAAACTTTTGGTGCCGGTAAGGTCTACCCGTTGTTGCTGTAAGCCCAAGCGGTAAAAGTGAGCGTGCCCGTCTATAAAACCGGGAAATACACTTTTGCCTCCTGCGTCAAGCTTTTCAGCTATATCATATTTTTCCTCAAGCGCTTCAGCTGTGCCTATTTCCAGAAATTTACCGTCTTTAGTTACAAAAGCTTCAGCAGTACTAAAGTTCTCGTCCACAGTATAAATTTCAGCATTAAAAACCAGAAGGTCGGCTTTTTCTTTATCTATAGAATTACAGGAAATAAGCATCAGGCTGAATAGCCCAAGAAGTAATATTTTTTTCATTGTTTTCAATTTTCGTATAAAAATAATCAAGTAGGGTGAAGATAATAAATATTTGAGCATTTATTATCTTCATCCCTCTTCCAGAACCGTGCATACGGGTCTCGTACACGGCTCATGTTAAATCTTATTCAGTACTGTTTGATAGTACTGATGCAAAGTGTTCCCTTCAACTGTGTCCATTGCGTACAACCCTAATTCTGAGAAGTACTTATTGGGCAGGGCATAGTGTATTAAATTGGTGGAGGAGTTTCTCCATCGGGTTACCGATATCTT
>NZ_FOOH01000031.1 GCF_900113135.1 Salegentibacter agarivorans
TGCTTATCTCTATGACGGGAATTTACTTATTGATAATAATCTCATAGAAAATAAAATTCGTCCAGTTGCCCTGGGAAGGAAAAATTACTTATTTGCCGGATCTCATAAGGCTGCTCAGAGAGCTGCAGCAATTTATTCCTTCTTTGCTATTTGTAAAAAACACGAGGTGAATCCCTATGAGTGGTTAAAATATACCTTAGAGAATATCATGACTATAAAGTACAAGGATATTAAGAACCTCTATCCACAAAATTATAAAAAATTACAGCTGAGTAAATAAACAAATACAGCTTAAAAGATTATTTTAGAATTACAAGGGGCACTTAGCCGACTGGATACGTTATAACGCCAAAAACAGTCAATTTTATATTTGGTCTACTTCCATAAATATAAATAACATTATCAAAATTGCCATTGACTAAATATTCACCCTTGAGGTTGCTTAAAATTTGGAATTGCGGAAATAAATCAAAGGGAGCCAACCTAAAATTTAGCCTATTTGGAGTAAAAGTATCTTAAAAAGTTTTTACTCTTTCTACGAATGTTTCATCCAATAATTTAGCTTCAGTTTCTTCTTGAATTGTTTTATCAAATTATTTTTCTATCGCTTTTAATCTGGCTAATTCTTTATGATTACTTCCTTTTTTCAAAGCTCTTCTTAAATTGTTTATTTCTTCTTTTTTTGATTATCTCAGGATGATTTTCTATTCCTGAAACATATATTAAACGTTGAATTTCGTTAAAATGAGACATTATTATTTTGAGTCTTTCGCAATCTTCGAAAGAACTCCAACCACATTCTTGCATTGCAGATGGGTAATATTTATATGAAGAAAATTTTGCCTTAGGCCGTTACTCTCATTTAAATAAACTTATAATTAAAATGTTTATATTCATTTCAAAATCAAAAAGATACTAATAGTTTATATTCTGAAAGGATTATGGAATCGCAGCAGGATCAAATACTGATTTATAAAACAGAGACCGGGCAAACCCAAATTGATGTCAGGCTTGAAGAAGAAACGGTTTGGCTTACACAAGCTCAAATGATCGCCCTATTTGAATCTAGTAAGGCTAATATTAGTGAACACATTAAGCACATATTCTCATCTGGGGAGCTAGATGATAATTCAACTGTTCGGAAATACCGAACGGTTCAACGGGAAGGAAAGAGAGAAGTAGCCAGAGATAGAATGCATTATAATTTAGATGTAGTAATTTCTGTGGGTTATCGGGTTAACTCTAAACGCGGAATTCTATTTAGACAATGGGCTAATAAAATTTTAAAAAATTATTTAATAAAGGGATATTCCATCAATGAAAAAATTCTTCGAGAAAAAACCCGCCAGCTTGAAGAACTAAAAAACGTGGTTCGCTTGCAGGAAAAAGTTATTTCTGAACACGACCTTAATACTGATGAATCAGCCGGATTAATAAAAATTATTGCACAGTATTCTCGCGCTCTGGATTTGTTAGATGATTATGATCACCAGCGGCTGGAGGTACCTGAGGAAGGAAGTCGAGAAGTTTTTCAAATCACTTACAATGAAGCTCGAAAGGCTATAGATGAATTAGGAAGGCAAACAGAATTCGAAGGACTTTTTGGCCGGGAGAAAGACGATTCCTTTAAGGGTTCATTAGAAAATATATATCAAACCTTTGGCGGGAAGGACCTCTATCCCACAACCGAAGAAAAAGCAGCCCACTTGCTGTATTTTGTGGTTAAGAATCATTCGTTTTCCGATGGAAACAAACGAATTGCCGCATTTTTATTTGTCTGGTTTCTAGACCGGAATCAAATCCTTTATACCCAAGCCAGTAATAAAGTAATTCCAGACAATGCCCTGGTGGCATTGACCTTGTTAATTGCTGAAAGCCACCCAGGGGATAAAGAAATGATGATCAAGGTAATAGTCAATCTTATATCTCGCCATTAATTGCTACCTATAACCTATAAAAGAGAACAATTCGACAAGAGGTAAGATGAGGTTGATATGCACATTCACTATATGTGCATAACATATACAAAGGCGTGGAGTCTAATATTATGCCCTCCTTAAATTAATAATTTGGATAAAAAAGCCACTCTTTTGGAGTGACTTTTATCTTAAGCTAATCAAAATTAAAATTAATCGGAAATCATATGATCAAATGGGATGTATTCCACTTGAATTATTGTTGATTCTGCATCCATAACTTCTTGAACAGCTTTGTTGTAATCTGCATTAGAATTAATTACTACTCCATTGCGATGCATTTTAAGGGTGGAGAAAAATTTAACCTCAAACCAAACCTTATTCAATATCACCAGTTCTTCGTTACTTAGTTGGTTTTCCCCGTCTATCAATCCATTCATATGCTTTCGGGCAATATCTTTTATTTCTTTAGCTGCTTTGTCATTAGTAGGCATATTACGTAAGGCGCCAATTACAAAAATGTTTTTCCCATAATGTATTTTTTCGATGTATTCATTGCCGTATTTCAATTCAAAAAGGGAGGGATTTTCCTGCATTTCCTTATCCAGTGCTCGTCTTTCTTCAAAGGGAGGTAAATAGCTGCCGCTACCTTCAGTATACTGGTAGCTTAATACTAAAGCTTCATCTTCGGTAACAGGATATTGCTCAATAATCGACTGGTATACTTCTGAGTTTACAGCAAATTCCGTTGCAAATTTCGACACGAATTCAGCCCCACCAGGAATGTGGTATCCGTAATAGTTTCGGTAAGGTTTTAGGTATTCAATAGGATCTGCATTGTTTTCCCACATAGTGCTGGTAAAAAAGGATGAACGTATTTGACGATAATATCCTTCAGTATCAGCAAATGGGTTCGCCATTGGAGCCCGGTTACTCGTCAACATTCCGTCACCATAATTTTCCAGGTCACTATATTCCTCTTCCAGCACGGTTTCTCCATCCTGGATGATAGTAAGCTTTTTTGTTCCTGCGATCCTGTTATAAACAGTAGTACTTGTTACGCTATTATCGGCCGAAGTAAATTCTACAGAAGTTAAGTCACCATCGGTGTAGGAATGCACAGCAGTTCCTTTTTCGCTATAAACCTTTTTTGTTGAAAGCTGCCCGTTTTGATACACAGTTTCAAACCAAAGGTCACCTTCAGGAGTGTAGTATTTAGACCAGAGGGGCTTGTTGTCTTCACTGCGGTTTACTTCCATATATAAATGTTGTTGCGGATAGCTGGAATATACCTTCGCAGATTTTATATAACCGTTTTCATAATATTCGAATTCATTTTGAGGCACAGTTTCTTCTAAATGAAAATTGTTGTACTGTGCTTCTTTGATCCATCCATTGGAATGCTGGCTGATTAACTCAAAAGAAATATCAGATTCTATAGAATAATCGGTTTGAGGAATAGTTTCATCTTTCTGACAAGAAGACAATAAAACTGTAGCTAAAAGAAGTAGCGACAGAGAAAACTTTTTGTTCATTGTTAAAGTTTTGAGTTTTGAAAAATTTGTAACCTGTCCAACTATGTAGTAATAGTTCGAAATAGTACTTAATCTTGTTGGTAGAAAATTCTTATGTTTTGTTACAAACTATTTTTTTACTGCTTTTAGATTTTCTGAAGAATGAGCCTAATCAAAAATATTAGGTCATAGAGATTGTAAATTTATCGCTTCTTAAGCTGCCATTTTGAAAAGCAAAGCGAAGAAAAATGAGTAGGAAGAGGGTAACGGGCAGAGCCACGTTACTCATTTTTAAAAAACTGTAAATCAGTTGTTTAAGATCTTGTTTATTTTCATTTTTTGTCGAATTTGCGACAAATGCCCTGTAAAGCCGCATAAACAGGCTCGAATTTGCGACAAAGTAATATTTATAGGCCATCATTATATATAATACGATTGAAAAAATTGTAAGTATATATTTCGGCTATTCATCTAAAGGAATTAAAAATGACCGCAAGTATTATGATGTTGGAAAGTGATATTAATATTGGGGAGGTTACTTCAAGTATTTCCCCCAAAAAAAAGGTCAGAATAATAAACTCATATAGTCTCTGTACAATTTATGACTAAACATTTATCATTTCCGTAATAATATTTTATTAATCAATACTAAATACTTCCAGTTTAGCTTCCCTACCTTTAAGAGTTCTAAATCCTAGGGAGGATATCTTGTATTTTTTATCTACCATTGTTTTTCTTATTAGTGCGCCTGAAAAAAGTACAGATCTATCTAATTCTTTACACAATCCTTCTAATCTTGCAGTCACATTTAAAGTGTCTCCATGGTAGGCAAGATTTCTTTTTATATTTCCTACCTCAACTCTGGTAACAACACCGACGTGAGCCCCGGCTTTAAAGGACGGAGTAACACCAAATTTATCCGTGTAATATTTTGAACGCTCCTGTAAAAGTGCTATAACAGCAAAGAAGAATTCTATATACACATATTCTTTCATGCCCTCCAAGGGCCAACTTACAACAATTTCGTCTCCAACGTATTGATATATTTCAGCATTATATTTTTTTACCATCTTATTAATATCCAGAAAGCATTCCTGTATAAGATTACTGTAGGCAATGTGACCCAATTGTTCAGCCATTCTTGTAGAGTTAGAAAGATCCAGGAACATAAAAATGCGTTCTTCTTCTCTCGGATATCTAAACCAGCCCAATAAAATAGGAAGTAGGTAGCCAGGACCAAGTATTTTTTCAATTTGGCTGATAAAACTGATTATTAAGGTCATAAACAAGGTGTAGACGAGTAGGATAGCATAATGATATATCCAGTTATCTCTTAAAATCACCTCTACAAAACCTATATCCATATGTAATAATTCCAATACCCAAAAGATGATAAGTCTTGTTAAACTTATCAAACCCATAATTGTTATGAAATAAGCAAAACTTCCTATAAGTATTGTGAGACCTAAGCTGTTATTTAAATTGGATTTTTTATTTAAGAAGTATTCAAAAATACCTAAGATGATTCCATTCATAAAACCAAATATTAATACTGTTAGTATTAACATTGCTAAACTTAGGGTAAATGGGGAATTCGTGCCTTCAAAAATTGAAAGACTTGAAAAATATAATATAAAGCCCAGGACTCCGTAAGCTATGATCCAAAAAATTACCTGTTTGATAATAATAGTTAGTAATGGAAATCTATAACTTAAACGAATAATCTCATATAAGTAATTTTGTTTCATTAAAAATGTTCTTTAAGCTTTCTAATTAATAGACGGAGAAGGAATCTGACAGGAATTTTAGTAGCGGAGGGTTAAGGCCAAGGTGTTTAACTTAAATCTTTTAAAAGATTGTGTCATTTTAGGCCTGGATTCTACCCAATCTATAAATTCCTTTATGGTGGTAAAATCCTGGCGGGTTTTATCAGATTCTACTAAATTTATTAAAAATGCGTTCTCTAAAAGCATAAGTATTTCTATAAAATCAACATCACATTGACAAATACTATCTAAATCATCTTCAATCTTAACCGGATATCCTGACCAGAGGCTTAGCTTTTTTTCATAAATTAAATTTTTTTCGTAGCGCTTCATAAGTATGGTATTTAGTAATGAGCTGTGTATTAGTAATCAAAAACAAGAATGATAATTTTCAGTGAAGAAGTATTGCTGAAATTTTTCCAGAGCAGTATTTTTTCTAAAGCATTTAATTCCAGATAGGGGTTATAATTTTTTTATTTCAAGACCTCTCATTACTTCTTTGCCCTTTTCGGTGGTAATTGCATTCATATAGAATAAGAGGGCTTCCTCCTGATACCTGGACCTGCTTATCTCTTGGGTATCCAGATAAGGAGAGTTATCATAGCTCATAGTCATTTGGAAAAATAATTTCGAATAAAAATAGGCATCAAAATCTTTTCGGTATAAGCCTTGACTTCTTCCTCTTTCAACATTATGCATAAGTATTTCCGAAAGTTTTCCGGAAAAATATAGCATATGTTTATTGAAGATCTGGGGATAATACTTCAGGAGTTGGCGAAGAAAGATGGAATCATTGGTTCTTGATGCCTTTTCAATTTCTGTATCTCTGGCAAACATTCTTTCTATAGCATTCTCGATTGTTTCATCCAGGTCATTAAATTTTTCCAGGACTTTCTCTAAACTGTAACTTAACACCTCCTCAAGAAGTATATCTTTATTTTGATACTTTTCATAAAGTGTCTTTTTAGAAACCCGAAGTTCCCTTGCAATCTCGTCCATGGTCACAGTCTTGGCACCATTCTTTAAAAACATCTGGGAAACCTTACTTAATAATTCTGTATCTTTTTCCATATCTCTTAAATTTTTTGCTAATTCTTCAAAGATCTACATTTAAAAGAAGTATTGAAAAATTAGATTAATAAATCTGGTTACTTAAGCAGTAACCAGATTTAATTGATCTACTAGAATTCAAGCTCACTCTTTGGATTGAGGTGCTCGTATTCTGCATGCATTAATTTATCATAATCTTGTTTTTCTTTAGAAGAGAATTTCTCTTCAAGCCGAACAAAGATCAGGTAAACCACCGGTACAATGACCAGGGTAAGGAATAAGGAGGATAATAGGCCTCCAATAATAACAATGGCTAGACCATTGTTCATTTCTGCCGCTGCGCCAGAAGCTAAAGCAATAGGTAGCATTCCGAAAACCATTGCAATAGTGGTCATCAAAATAGGACGCAGCCTGGCGTGGTTTGCCTGTATTAAAGCTGTTCTTATCTTTTCTCCATGGGCTAACCTATGGTTCGCAAAATCAACCAGCAAAATGGCATTTTTGGCAACCAGGCCTATTAACATAATAATACCAAGAATGGTGAAAATATTCAAACTCTGATCAGTTAAAGCCAGTGCCCACAATGCACCAATAAACGAAAGCGGAATGGAAAACAATACAATAAACGGCTTGATAAAATCATCGTAAAGCACTACCATAATCATATATACCAACATGATAGCCGCCAGCAGCGCAATTCCCAGGGTTCCAAAACCTTCACTTTGATTTTCCATGTCCCCACCCCAGGTCCATTCCACACCTTTTGGTCGCTCAATATCTGCTAGTTTTTCTTCCCACTCCTGAGCTACTGCACCCAAGGTTTTCCCTACGGTTTGGGCAGAAATAGTTACAGAAGGTGACCTATCATATCGCTCTAATAAGGAAGGACCAGATTCATAACTAATATCAGCGAACTGTGCCAGGTTTATTAACTCACCATTGTTATTGGTGAACTGGATGTTTTGCACGTCTTCTATATTGTTTCTTGACGCCTCATCAAAAATAATATTGATATCGTATTCATTATTTCCAGTTCGGTATTTATTGTCCGTATTTCCACTAAAAGCTGTACGCATTGTTTGCCCAACTGTGGCAACATTTAATCCCAGGGAGGTCATTTTATCCCTGTTAACATTGACAGAAATCTCAGGATTTCCTTCCTCAACACTGGTTTCAATTTCGGTTGCTCCATCTACTGTTTTTAATGCTTGTTCAGCAGCTTTTGCATAAGCCAAAGCTTCCTCAAAGGTGTTCCCAGTTATAGTCATTTGAAGAGGTGCATCTTCAACTCCAACCAATCCAACAGAAACAGTAGTAACATCGGCTGCAACTAAATTTTGTTCCAGATCTCGTTTAATCCTCGCAGCTATAACGCTAGTTTTTTCTTCTCTTTCAGATTGATCCACCAGGGTAACCGATACTTCCGATTTATTATTGGTTGCCTGTGCACCTCCCATACCTCCACTACTGGATTGCCCCACGGTAGTAATTAGTCTTTCTACTTCAGGAATTTGTGAAAGGTAATTCTCTGCTTTTTGCGTGATAAAATTCGCCTCTTCAATAGAGGCGTCTTTATCTATTTCCAATTGAACTAAAAATTCGCCCCTATCAGTTGAAGGAAAAAAGTTGGAACCTATATAGCCCATTGCCACAAGGGCGATTGAACTTATGAAGAGCCCGGCTACAACTACAAAGGTTTTTACTTTATTATCTAAAGACCATTTCAGGATTTTTGTTACTTCCTCTGTAAACCAGGTCAAACCTTTTTCAAACTTATGGATGATTTTTCCGAAGAATGATTTATTGCTTATAAGCTCCAATTTTCCAAATCTCGAAAATAACCAAGGCACTACGGTAAAGGAAACCAATAAGGACAGTAAAGTGGCTATAACTACAGTAACACAGAATTGTCTAATAATATCGGCCACGAGACCGTCACTTAATGCAATTGGTAAAAATACTACTACAATCACCAGGGTAATCGCCGTTACTGTAAATCCAATTTCTGAAGCCCCATCATAGGCGGCACGTACTTTATTCTTACCCATCTCCATATGACGGTGAATGTTTTCAATAACCACAATGGCATCGTCTACAAGAATACCTACTACCAAAGAAAGTGCAAGCAAACTCATTAAGTTTAAACTGTAACCTAATAACCACATACCTATAAAAGTTGCAATTAATGATGTTGGAATTGCTACCATTACAATAAGAGCATTACGATAGCTATGTAGGAAAAATAACATAACGAAGGCCACAAGACCTATGGCGATTAAAAGGTCTTTTATTACTGAGTTTGCTGCTTCCAGGGTAAATACAGAATCGTCACTTGCTATATTTATATCTACACCCTGGTCAGCATACTGCTGTTCAATTTCAATTATATTCTCCTGTACAAGTTCACTTACAGCCACTGCATTCGCGTCAGTTTGCTTCTGAATTTGAAGCAGGATCGTATTTTCACGGTTAATACGCGCAATCTTCTCAACTTCTTTTTGAGTATCTTGAATTTCAGCAATATCAGAAAGTTTAATATTCTGCCCGTTTTGTGAAGCTATGGTAAGGTTTCTTAGCTCATCTACAGACTGTATTTTTCCGGCAAGGCGAATAAGTGTAGTATTCTCCCTGGTCGTTAAGTTTCCAGTAGGAAAATCCAGGTTTGACGCAGTGATTATTTGCTGTACCATTGGAACGGTAAGCCCATAGCCCTGAAGCCTGTTAGGATCTAAATTCACCCTAATCTCTCTTTCCTGACCTCCTACAAGATTCACCTGGGCTACTCCGTTAAGACGTGAAAAAGCAGGTTGGATTTTTTGATCAATTAAATCATATAATTCATTCTCTGAAAGATCTGCAGTAACTCCCAAACTCATAATAGGCAAATCAGAAACCGAAAATTGGGAGAGGGAAGGTTCATCAATGTCATCAGGTAGATCCGAACGGATTGCATTTATGCTACGTTGTGCTTCATTAAGCGCAAAGTCCACATCAGCCTCATTATTAAACTGGATGGTCACCACCGACAGACTTTCAAAAGAACTGGTCTGAATTTTGTCGATATTCTCAAGGGAAGACACAGCATCTTCTATTTTTCTACTTACTGTATTCTCTACCTCGGCCGGTGACGCGCCAGGATATGGCGTCATCACGGTTACTACCTTTACTTCGAATTTTGGAATCAACTCATAGTTTAATTGACTATAGCTGAAAAGGCCTCCAATAATAAGTAATGCGAGCATCACTATTACAAGACTGGGCCTTTTTATAGATACTTCTGCTAATTTCATTTTTTTTCTTCTCTATTATTTAATCACTTTTACTGCAGTCCCATCTGTCAGGTTAATCTGCCCGCTGGTTACCACTGCATCCCCTTCATTAAGCCCATTGGTTACTTGCACCTTATTTCCGTAATTAATACCGGTGCTAATTTCCGTCAGGTATGCAATACCATCTTTTACAACGAAAACCCGGTTGTCGCTAACGCTTCCCACGAAGGCTTCTCGGGGTATTACAAGTACATTATTCTCTCCTTTTTGGTTAAACACTGCCGTAGCATACATTCCTGCTCTTAAGTTTGATTGGGAA
This sequence comes from Salegentibacter agarivorans, assembly GCF_900113135.1. Taxonomy (GTDB): domain Bacteria; phylum Bacteroidota; class Bacteroidia; order Flavobacteriales; family Flavobacteriaceae; genus Salegentibacter; species Salegentibacter agarivorans. The sequence goes on from NZ_FOOH01000031.1 coordinate 9,835, forward strand.
TTATCTATAGAAATTTCTACAGGAAACTTTAAGGCTCCATTGGAAGCAGGAGCTATAAAAGTAATCCTACCCTCAATGGTTTTTTTGGTAGCACTTGGAGTTACTTTAACCGAATCTCCAAGCTTAAGTTGACTAACAAGAGATTCGTCTACTTCTACTTTTAAGTCTAACGAAGAAATGTCTACTACCTCTATTATTGGAGTTCCCGGAGCTACGACCATTCCAACTTCAACCATTTTTTTATTTACCACTCCACTCATCTTTGAGCGTACGTTGGTGTCGCCGGAATTTAGTTGGGCAGATTGATACTGTGCCCTTGCATTTTCTACCTGTAGTTTTGCCTGATCAAGCTTTGAGGCAGTTACTCCCCCCGTTTTGTAAGCAGCCTCGAATCTGTTTAAGTTAGATACAGCGTTGTCAAGATTGGCTTTTGCATTCCCCATATTGACATTTGCTTTATCTCCAATTAGTTTCGCTATTACCTGACCTTTCTTTACATTATCGCCTTCTTCGACATAAATAGCTCCTATTTGTCCTGAGATCTCCGCAGAAATATTTGCTGTGGCTGTGGGTAAAAAAGTACCGTTTACCGTAAACATGGAACCAATTCTTTCTTTTTGTGCAATTGCAGTGTTCACTGCTACTTCTGTATTTTCCTGTGTTACAATACTTAATTCTCTTTCGTTCTCTTTTTTATTGTTTTGTAGGATAAAATAAAACGCTACGGCTACGCCTAATAGCACTACTATTGTGATGATTGTCTTTTTTTTCATTTTAAAGGTTATTTTCGTTTAATGTGTCTAATTTTCCCTGGGATTTTAAAAGCTCCACTTCTGCTAGTTTATAATCTAACCTGGCATTGGTTAAACTGTTTTTAGCATCAGCAAGTTCTCTTTCAACATCCAGCATTTCGTTAAGAGTAGCTAAACCCAACTCATAATTATTCTGAGTGTCTTCCAATACTTTTTGAGCAAGCTCCACATTTAGTTCTTGTGTTTGAATGGAAATAAAGCTGTTTTCTAATTGTGAGATCGCATTTTCGTAGGCAAGCTGTAGAGCTAGTTCAGTTTCTTGAAGATCCTCTTCAGCTTTCTCTATCTCTACTTGGTTCTGCTTCACCTTTGCCCGGGTAGCACCTCCATTAAAAATAGGGATACTGATATTTAATCCTATAGCGCTGAAATCTGACCAGAAAGCACCTTCGTTTTTTCCATTCCATAGAGGAACAACATCTCCCTGTCCCAGCCAGCCATAGTTAGCAACCAATGAAACTGAAGGATAATATTCAGCCAGGGTTGATTTTTTCTGAAAATTTAAAAGTTCAATTTGCTTATTCAGTAACTCTAGTTCCGTACGACTGGAAAATTCAAGCTCTATTCCTGGTAAAAATTCCGGTTGGAAATTTTGTTGTGGCAATCTTATTTCTTGAGAAATGGACATTCCTATCATAAATTTTAATGCATTCTCACTTAATTCTACTGCATTAATGGCTTGCTGTTTATTACTTTTCAAATTATTTAGTGCTACCATGCTCCGGTCATAATCAATCTTTTTTGCAAGTCCGTTCTCGTATAACCCCTTAACGATACCTACCGTTCTTTCTGTGAGTTCCAAATTATTCTGAAGGTTTTCCAGAATCTGCTTTGATTGGAACACCTGATAGTAAGCAACTGCTACTTTTTCAATTATTTCTTCGTTGGTAAGCTGTGCATTAAGCTTATAAAATTCTTTTGTAGATTTTGCAGCTTTCAAACCCACAAAGACGGCCTGATTGAATATGGTTTGGGAAAGCTGTGCATTGGCTGTGGAATTCCATTTCCTTCCAAAAGCTACCGCAATACTTTCTCCGGGAGCCCCAAAAATTTCTCCGGGTAATATATTTTCCTGCAAAAGGGCATTATAGGTAGTACCCGCATTAGCCGATAAGTTCGGTAAAGCTTTGGCCCTGACCTCAGAGATTTGTGCATCGGCGTTAGTAATATCTAGCCTGGCCTTAGCTGCATCTGCCTTATGCTCTAAGGCATACGAAACAGCATCTGAAAGTTTGAGCTCCAGGGGTTCCTGACCAAAGGTAATCCCATATACAAAGAGAAAACCAATTATCATTTTTTTCATATTAGGTACAATTTTTTTGTGATTTAGAATGCAAATATAAAACTAAAAAACTAAAAAACATTAAAAGTTTTCTGGTTTTTTAGTCTTTTTTGGTTTTGAAGCTTTGATGGGAGTTTTAATAACCTCCTCAATTTTTTATTGAATAGGAATTTGTTTTCAAAAACTGAGTAGTCTTAAGCCAATGATAATTGCTATTATAAAGATCCGCATCAAAATGCGTTGTCTGAATTGAAGAGCCAGCAGGATAGTCAATTATATTTGGTTTGGGTTTTGTGTGAAGTACGTTAAATAGCTTCGGAAGCCACATAATCAGCTCAGAGTTTAGGGCAGATTAATATTTGATGTCCATTTCGCAGATGGATTGAATAGGAAAGTTTTTTCTGGATACCAAGTTTTTTCATATTCTAAGAATAATAATATATGTTGTGTATGGTACCAGTATATCCATTAAAGAAGGTAAAAGGTTATTTGATTTTTTTGAATATGTGAAACCTATATAACATTATCCATCTTTGATACTATATTGCTCAAGAATGGAAGTAAGGTTGTTGAAGTGAGCAATAATTTACAAATTTATTGCTTTGTTCATATACCTCTCATAAATCAAATTAATGAAGCATAATTCTTTCTCTTTTTTTCTTATTGTACTTTTTTCATTTCAAATGTTGGGGCAGGAAAAACAATTTACCCGAGCAGATACACTGCGAGGTAGTATTACCCCCGAAAGAGCCTGGTGGGACGTGCTGAGATATGATATCCAGGTTAAACCCTCTTTTAAAAATAAATATACCTCGGGTTTTAATAAAATAACCTATAAGGTAGTCCAGGAAAACCATCCTAACCTGATGCAGATTGATCTTCAAAAACCTTTGGTAATTGATAGTATTATCTATGACAAAAAACAAACATTGAGGTTTATTCGTGAAGGAAATGTTTATCAGGTTAAAACCCCTTCACAAAGTATGGGTTCTGAACATGAGGTGAAAATCTATTTCAGCGGTAAACCCCATGAAGCTATTCGCCCCCCGTGGGACGGTGGTTGGACATTTACAAAAGATGAAAAAGGAAGACCCTGGATGACTGTAACCTGCCAGGGACTTGGGGCCTCTATATGGTATCCAAATAAAGATCATCAAAGTGATGAGCCGGATAGAGGAGCATCGCTTACTATGCGTGTTTCAAAAGAATTAATGGCCGTGGCCAATGGACGTTTATTAGATAAAACTCCCCATCAGGATGGCACAATATCCTATAAGTGGGGAGTTGAGAACCCGATAAGTAATTATACCATCATACCATATATCGGACATTATGAGAATTTCGCAGAAGTATACAAAGGTATACAAGGAGATTTAGATTTAAATTATTGGGTCCTGGATTATAATTTGGATAAAGCCAAAGATTATATGCCCAGGGAGGTTCATAATATGCTTGATGCTTTCGAATATTGGTTTGGGCCCTATCCCTTTTATGAAGACGGTTTTAAGCTTGTGGAAACCTCAAACACGGGTATGGAACATCAATCCAATATCTCTTATGGGAATTATTATGCGGGAGGTTATAGAGGAAATGATGGCTCCGGTACAGGACTCGGATTAACCTGGGATTTTATTATTATTCACGAAAGTGGACACGAATGGTTTGGTAATAATATTACTACAAACGACCTAGCAGATATGTACATCCATGAAAGTTTTACCAATTATAGTGAAACGCTATTTATGGATTACGTTTATGGAGAGGAAGCCGCTAACGATTATAATTACGGAACCAGGAGTGGTATCCAAAATAAGGAACCTATTATTCCATCGTATGGGGTAAACGCAAAAGGGAGTGGCGATATGTATCCAAAAGGCGGGAATATGCTTCATAGCATAAGGCATAGTATTGATGATGACAAACTCTTTAAAAATATCCTCACTGGTTTGAATATGACTTTTCATAATAAAACGGTTGACGGTATTGAGATTCAACGATACATTTCTGAAAAATCGGGATACGATTATTCCGAAGTTTTTGCCCAATATTTGACCACGACTGATATTCCCATATTACAACTGTATGTAGACGCTCCCAATAATAAAATGTTTTATAGGTATACCAACTGTATAGAGGGTTTCAATTTACCATTGGTTCTAAATGGTACGCAGGAACGGATTAAAATTATTCCATCTACAGAGTGGCAAAGTGTACCTATTCAGAACAGAAACCAATATCTTTTTACCCCTTGGAGAATAGAACACAAGTATTATCTAGATGTAGAATTAGTTAAACAAATGGAAGAATAAATGTTTTCACCAATAACATATATTACGAGACGAGAAGCATTAAAGAAAAAAATAAAATCTGGCATACTGATTTTTCCCGGTAATAAGGAAACAGGTATGAACTATAATGATAACTGGTATCCATTTCGACAGGACAGTACCTTCCTGTATTATTTTGGAATAAACCTTCCTGATTTATACGTGATAATTGATCTCGATGAAGGAAAAGAAATCCTATTTGGAAATGATTTAACTCCTGAAGACATGGTATGGGTGGGAGCCAGTGAACCCATGGTTAGCCTGGCTGAAAAATGTGGTATTAAGAAGGTGCAACCCATGTCGAAGTTGAAGGATCTTATTCAGAAAGCAAAACAAAAAGGACAAACCTTACATTATCTGCCACCATACAGAAGTAGGGTGACCATCGAACTAGGTGAACTCATAGGCTTTCCAGTATCTACAATAGGAAGAAATTATTCTATTGAATTTGTAAAAGCAGTGATTGCGCAACGCTCTATCAAATCTCCCGAAGAGATAAAAGAGCTTCATAAAGCAGTAAATATTACGGCAGCAATGCATCGTCATGCGATTAGAAATACCAGGGATGGTGTATCAGAAAAGCAAATCGCCGGAGAACTCCAGGCAATAGCTATTGCCGGGGGAGGGAATATTTCTTTTCCTATTATCTTAACTAAGAACGGTCAATACCTTCACAACCACGCCACCCAGGCACGGGTAGAGAATGGAGATATTGTTTTATGCGATTGCGGTGCTGAGACTGAGATGGGATATGCCGGGGATATGACCAGGACCTTTCCTGTGGCAGAAAGATTTACCGCTCTCCAGCGGGATGTTTATTCCATTGTTCTCGATGCACACGAATCAGCCGCCGCTGCATTAAAACCGGGATATCGATTTAAAGATGCCCATCTATTGGCCTGCACCCGGATAGTAGAGGGATTAAAAGGCTTGGGATTAATGAAAGGGGATACCGAAGAAGCTGTAGATGCAGGGGCTCACACCTTATTCTTTCAATGTGGGTTGGGACATTTTATGGGGCTGGATGTGCATGATATGGAGAATTTTGGTGAACAATTAGTGGGGTACAATGAAGACTTGAAAAAAAGCGAAAAATTTGGGTTGAAATCCCTTCGTTTGGGCAAAGAATTAGAAGAGGGTAACGTGCTAACGGTTGAACCAGGAATCTACTTTAACCCCTTTCTTATTGAGTCCTGGAAAGCGAAAGGGAATTATACGGCTTTCGTAAATTATGAGGAGGTAGAAAAGTTTAAGACATTCGGAGGAATGCGGGTGGAAGAAGATTTTTTAATAACCAGGGAAGGAAAAGAATTATTAGGTAATCCATTGGCCAAAACAATCGAAGAAATAGAAGCGCTTAAAAATGCTTAATTCAAAAAAATAATAACTCCCACATCAGAATGTACAAAAGCATAGTATTAAAACTACTTCTATTAGTTACAATTTCATTTCCTGTATTTGCACAGCAAAATGATTCTCTATTAAGCCTGGGACAGATTTACAATTCTGACGAATTCAAAAGTGATTATCAACGTCCTATCTCCTGGATTGAAAAGGGAAATGCATTCATAACTATCGAAAAAAGTGAAGCTGGTAACGATGAACTTATAAAATATAATAGTAAGAATTATAAAAAGAGTATTTATCTTTCCGAAGATCAATTGGTCGTAAATGGGGAAAACCTAAGTATAGAAGATTTCTCATTATCACCCGATGGAAGTAAAGTAATGATCTTTACTAATTCCAGCCGTGTATGGCGTTCCAATACAAAAGGGGACTTTTGGGTATATGATTTTGATACCGAAAAACTAAAGCAATTAGGGACGGGTTTCCCTTCTTCCACTTTAATGTTTGCTAAATTTTCTCAAGATAATAAGTTTGTGGCTTACGTGCAGAACCTTAATATTTATAAAGAAGATTTTCAAACCGGGGAGGTCACTCAGCTTACCAAAGATGGGACTGGAGATATCATTAATGGTACTTTTGATTGGGTCTACGAAGAGGAGTTTGGGATGCGGGATGGTTTTAAGTGGAGCCCTGATGGTTCAAGAATTGCATTTTGGCAACTCGATGCTTCCGAGAGCGGTACTTTTTATATGATTAATAATACGGATTCAGTTTATTCTGAACCTATTCCGGTACAATATCCTAAGGCGGGATTTGACCCTTCTTCGGCAAAAGTAGGCTTGATCAACCCGAAGACTTCCGAAGTGAAATGGATCCCTGTCCCTGGAAATCCGGTTCAGCACTATTTACCGGCTATGCAATGGGTAAATGATGACCTGTTACTTATCCAGCAGATGAACAGGAAACAGAATGAACTGAAAATATATACCTATAAACCTTCTTCATCTTCTTTAAATAGAATATACACTGAAACTGAAAACACCTGGGTTGATCTTCGCTATCCTGATATATCTTCTAACCAATGGGGCAAGAACAATCAGTTAATCGTCGAAGATGGAAGAAGCTTTTTACGAATGACAGAAAATGATGGATGGCGCCATATTTATAAAATTAATCTGGAAACAGGAAAGAAAACACTCTTAACCCCGGGAGAATATGATGTGGCTGCATATTACCAAACTGATGGTAAAAATCTATACATAGTGGCGTCTCCTGATAACGCTACCCAGCGCTATTTATATAGCGTTCCGCTCAATGGTGACGGGAAGTTAACAAGGATTACTCCGCCAGAATTTGAAGGGGTAAATACTTATGATGTTTCTCCAAATGGCAAATTTGCCATTCATAATTTTACCAATGTTAATACACCGAATAACGTAAGTCTGATAAATCTTCCAAAGCATAGAACGATTAAAGAATTAGTGGATAATAAGCATTTAAAAGATAAACTGAATACCCTTATTTTACCTGAAACTACTTTCTTTAAGGTGACTACAGAAGAAGGTATTGAAATGGATGGAAGGATGACCAAACCTATAAATTTTGATGCTTCAAATAAATACCCTGTTCTATTCCATGTCTATGGGGAACCCTGGGGCGTGGTAGCAACAGACCAATGGGTTGGTTTGTACGAGATTTTTATGGCGCAACAAGGATTCGTGGTAATTAGTATGGATAACCGCGGCACCCCAACTTTAAAAGGAAGCGAATGGAGAAAAACTATTTATCAAAAGGTGGGATTAATGAATACTAATGACCAGGCATTGGCTGCACAAAAAGTATTGGAGACTTATGCTTTTTTAGATAAAACTCGCGTTAACGTATGGGGTTGGAGTGGAGGAGGTTCTATGACCCAGAATTTATTATTCCGTTATCCGGAAGTTTATCAAACAGGAGTTGCGGTAGCCGGCGTTGCCAACCAATTATTTTATGATAATATTTACCAGGAACGCTATATGGGGTTGCCCTCTGAGGATAAGGATAAATTTATTGAAGGTTCACCGGCAAGCTATGCGAAAAATTTAGAGGGAAATTTACTTTTAATCCATGGTACCGGGGACGATAATGTTCATTATCAGAATATGGAGTACCTGGTAAATGAATTGATAAGGAATAATAAGCAATTTGATATGATGGCTTATCCAAATCGTTCACACGGGATTTTTGAAGGTAAAAATACTTCACTACACCTGTATACTCTGATTACCAATTATTTTTTGAAACACAACGGCTTATAAATCCGGACAAAATTTAAAAGACTTTAATCGGCCTGGTGACGGTATTGCGAAGGGGTTATTCCTTTTAATTCTTTAAACTTCCGGTTAAAATTAGCGATATTCTGAAAACCACATAATTCAGAAATTACTGAAATAGATAGATCGTGATCTTTATAAAGCAACTTACACGCATGGTCTATTCGTATTTCAATTAAAAACTGGAAAAATGTTTTATTAGTTCTTTTTTTAAAATAACGACAAAAAGCATTTTTACTCATAAAAGCAATATCTGCAATATCATCCAGGGAGATACCTTCCTGGAAATTATCCATTGCATATTGAAAAACATCGTTCATTCTTTTACCTTCATCCTCGGTATATTTTTTCCTGTAAACAAAAGAGGAAAGGGGGTTTTTCTCTGAGGAAATCAACCCATTCAATAAGTAAAGAAGAGAGGCAATCCGTTCAATTTTATTTTGATGTTTAAGCTGGTTAAAAAGAATGTAATTATCTTCATTTGCTTTTATTTTCATTCCATATTCAGATTCATCAAAAAATTTTTGAACTCCTGTTAAATCTGTGATATTAAAAAAGTCTTTCCCAAAAGATTTCTTAGTGAAAAATAAAGTATACATCACTGATTTGGGGTGGGCTTTTGCATCACTACGGAAAACGTGTGGTATGTTCTCCCCAATAACCAATATATCGTGGGGTTGGTATTCATTAATACTGTCTCCAACTATTAATGAACCACTCCCTTCCATGATATAACTAATCTGTATTTCCTCATGTTGATGAAGCTTATCGTAGAAGACTATTTCATGGTCTTCCTGATATACCAGCGCTTCTTTTTCAGGCTTCGGAATTTTGAAGGGTAATACTTTCACACTTATTTTTTTGTAAATATTATTAAAAAAAAATCAATAATTCAATTTATATGTTAATATAGTATCAGGTTTGGTTAATGACTACAAATGTTAAGATGATTAATCGATTTATTTTTGTCTTAAAATATATATTATTATGGCAATTAAATGGGAAGGGGTAATGCCCGCAGTGACAACTAAATTCGACGAGAATGATGAGTTGGATTTAATCACCTTTGAAAAGAATATTAACGCACAACTGGAAGCTGGTGTAAGTGGAATCATTTTAGGGGGAACTCTAGGAGAAGCCAGTACACTAACTCCTAAGGAAAAGGAGAGCTTGGTGAAAAAAACATTGGAAATCACCAATGGAAAAGTTCCAGTGATTATAAATATAGCTGAGCAATCCACAAAGGATGCTATTCAGGTTGCTAGGGATGCCGCTACCTGGGGTGCACAAGGGCTTATGCTTTTACCACCTATGCGATATAAAGCTACCGATCGCGAGACGGTAGTGTATTTAAAAGAAATTGCGAAAAGTACTTCACTTCCTATAATGATCTACAATAACCCGGTGGATTATAAGATAGAGATTAGTCTTAAGATGTTTGAAGACTTATTAGCTGAATGTGATAATATTGAGGCCGTAAAAGAATCAACACGCGATATAAGTAATGTTATACGCCTTAAAAATAAGTTTGGTGACCGTTTAAAAGTTTTATGTGGTGTTGACACTCTGGCGTTGGAAAGTATGGTTTCCGGGGCCGATGGTTGGGTCGCGGGCTTAGTCGCTGCATATCCAGAGGAAACAGTAGCCATTTACAAGTTGGTTAAGGCAGGGGATTTAAAGGAAGCTTTGAGGGTTTATAGATGGTTCATGCCGCTCTTGGAACTTGATATTTCTCCCCAATTGGTACAAAATATAAAACTGGCCGAAGTGGCAACTGGTCTGGGAACTGAGAATGTAAGGGCTCCAAGATTACAACTTGAAGGTGCAGAACGTAAGCGTGTTTTGTCTGTTATCGAGGATGCTATGGCAAAAAGACCTACACTAGTAGATTATAAATCATTATAAACCAAAAAAAGAAAGCATGATTACAGGGAAAAATTATATAGGAGAAGAGCTTTCCAATAACGGAAATATAAAGTTTAGAACTTTTAATCCAAGAGAAAATAAGGAAACCAGTCCAACTTTTTATGAAGCTTCCAAGGAGGAAGTTAATCTTGCAGTGGAAAAGGCAAACAAGGCATTTGAATTATATAAGAATAAAACTAATAGTGAGATTGCTGAATTTCTTGAAGCAATAGCATTAGCATTAGAAGCAAATGGTGAAGCACTCAAAGCCGTATACAGGGAAGAATCCGGCCTTCCGGAAGGAAGATCAAATGGTGAGTTTGCCAGGACCACAGCGCAGTTAAGAGCCTTTGCAGAAATGCTTAAGGAGGGTAGTTGGGTTGATGCAATTATCAGTAATCCAGAGGGAAAACCAGATATTCGAAGAATGCAAATCCCTTATGGGCCAGTAGCTGTGTTTGGAGCCAGTAACTTTCCTTTTGCTTTTTCAACTGCCGGTGGTGATACTGCCAGTGCATTAGCTTCTGGCTCCCCTGTAGTAGTGAAATCCCATCCTTTACATGCAGGAACTGGGGAACTGGTTGCTGAAGCGATAATTAAAGCTGCTAAGAAAACGGGGATGCCTGATGGTGTTTTTTCCAACCTTAACAGTAAAGGAATTGAAGTAGGAGAGTGGTTGGTAAAACATCCCAAAATCAAGTCGGTAGGATTTACCGGTAGTTATAAAGCAGGTACTGCACTTTCAAAATTAGCCGCAGCAAGACCAGAACCTATCCCGGTGTTTGCTGAAATGGGAAGTGTTAATCCAGTAGTCGCTTTACCTTCCTCTCTGGAAGAGAAAGGTGAGGAATGGGCTGAACAGTATGCAGGATCTATTACAGCTGGGTGTGGTCAATTTTGTACCAATCCAGGGTTAATCCTTGGTATAGAGAGTCCGGCATTAGACAGTTTTATTGAAAAATTAGGAAAGAATCTAGCGAATATTGCTCCAGATGTTATGTTAAGCCCTGGAATCCAAGGGCAATATGAAACCTCAAAATCTGGTGTATTATCTCAGGAAGGTTATAATCTGGTAGGGAAATACGATGGGGAGATCCAACCTAACTTTGGAAGGCAGGAAGTAATTTCTGTTACAGGGGAAGCCTTTCTTGAGAATACTCATTTTCATAAAGAGGTATTTGGACCTTTTTCAGTAATAGTAAAATGTAAGAATAAAAACCAATTAAATGAGGTGCTCCGGCAATTAGAAGGCCAACTCACCGGAACGGTATTAAATTCCGATCAAAAGGAACTTCAGCAATATAAAGATGTTATTGATTCCCTTACAACTACTGTAGGTCGGATTATATTCAACAGCGTACCTACAGGAGTTGAAGTGTGCGCAGCGATGACTCACGGTGGACCATTCCCGGCTACTTCAAACGCGAAATTTACCTCAGTTGGATTGACCGCGGTACAACGGTGGGTGCGTCCGATTTCGTATCAGGATTGGCCGGATGAGTTACTACCAAACTCGCTAAAGGATAAAAATCCATTAGGGATTTTGAGAAATATTAATGGAAAATATACAACAGATAGCTTATAGAAATTAATGGCAAGAAAAACTTTTTTTTGTGTGGATGCCCATACCTGTGGGAACCCTGTGAGGGTAGTAGCTGGTGGTGGTCCTTTCATTGAAGGAAAAACCATGAGTGAAAAGAGGCAAAATTTTATGCGAGAATATGATTGGATTAGGAGGGGTTTAATGTTTGAACCTAGGGGCCATGATATGATGAGTGGGAGCATTTTGTTCCCGCCATCAGATCCCCAAAATGATTGTGGTATTCTTTTTATTGAAACTAGTGGCTGTCTGCCTATGTGTGGACACGGTACCATTGGTACGGTAACCGTGGCAATTGAAGAAGGTCTGGTTACACCGAAAAAACCAGGTATTCTACGCCTCGAAACACCGGCTGGCCTTGTAAAAGTTACTTATAAGCAGGAAGGAAAAAAAGTAAAATCTGTCAAAATTGTCAATATTAAATCTTACCTGGCTAAAGAGAATATCACTGTAAACTCCAGTGATTTGGGTGATTTAATCGTAGATGTTTCCTATGGTGGAAATTTCTATGCTATTGTAGAAGTCCAGGATAACTTTAAAGGACTTGAACACTACCAGGCAAGTGAATTGATAACCTGGAGCCGGGAACTTCGAAATAATTTGAATGCCGAACATAGCTTCGTGCACCCTGAAGACCCAACGATCAATGGACTAAGTCATATTCAGTGGACAGGTTCCGTAATAAATGAAAATTCCACCGCTAGAAATGCAGTTTTTTATGGAGATAAAGCAATTGACCGTTCTCCATGTGGAACAGGTACATCTGCAAGAATGGCGCAGTGGTATGCAAAAGGTAAATTAAAAATGGGTGATGAATTTATCCATGAAAGTATAATTGGAAGCAGGTTTATTGGGAGAATAGAAGAAGAAACAGAATTGGCTGGAATTAAATCAATTATTCCCAGTATAGAAGGGTGGGCAATGGTAACAGGCTATAATAATATAGTAATCGATGATGATGATCCCTATGCCCATGGGTTTCAGGTACTTTAATATTTAGAACATGAAAAAAGTTGCAATTATTGGCGGTGGCATTACAGGCTTATGTTCAGCATACTACTTAATAAAAGAAGGGTATAAAGTGACTATTATTGATAAAGGAGATATTACTGGGGGCGCTTCTTTTATTAATGCCGGTTATGTTACACCAAGCCATTTTAAACCTATTGCAGAACCCGGGATGATTACCCAAGGCATTAAATGGATGTTTAATAGTTCCAGTCCTTTTTATATTAAACCCCGTTGGGATATGGAATTTTTTAAATGGGCTTGGTATTTTAAAAAGTCATCAACAAGGAAGAATGTAGAAAAGGCAATTCCAGTTCTGGTTGAGCTAAACCTTAAAAGCCGGGATCTCTATATGGAAATGTTGGAGACCCTCGATTTTGACTTTCATATGGAAAAGAAAGGTTTGCTCATGATTTATAAAACCGCTAAGAATCAGGATCACGAACTAAAATTGGCAGAGAGAGGAAAGGATTTGGGATTAGAGGTCTCTGTATTGGATAAAGTGGGTATTAAAGCAATCGAACCAGGTTTGAAAGAAGATGTATTAGGTGGGGTACATTATTTATGTGACACCCATAGTACGCCAAATATATTTATGAAGAATCTAAAAAAATGGTTAGTAGATAATGGAACCAATTTTATCTTAGAAAAAAATGTCACCGGATTTAAAACAGAAGAAAATAGTCTCAAAGCTATGATCACTGAAACTGAAAGTATTGAAGCAGATGAATTTTTGGTGGCTACCGGTAGTTGGACTTTTGAAATGACAAAGCAGCTAGGTATAAATATTCCTATTCAACCAGGGAAGGGCTATAGTATGGATGTTTTTAGAAAAACTGATATTAAATTACCAGCTATATTAACAGAAGCCAAGGTTGCCGTGACACCCATGCAAAACTTCACACGTTTTGCAGGAACTATGGAGTTTTCAGGAAATAATTCTAGTATCCAGACCAATAGGGTGGAAACCATTGCCAACGCAGCATCTAATTTTTACAAAGATTTAACAATAACTGAAAAAGAAAAAAAATTAGCCACAAGTGGCTTAAGACCGGTATCCCCAGATGGTTTACCCTTTATCGGAAAGTCCTCGAAATATAGCAACCTTAGTATTGCCTCGGGTCACGCTATGATGGGTTGGAGCTTAGGACCCGTCACCGGAAAATTAATTTCAGAAATTATTGGAAACCGTAAAACCTCCGTGTCTATAAGTCCATTTAATTTAGAGCGCTTTTAAAAACATCCTGACTATTTATGTGTTAAGATAGTATTAATTGTCGCTAACTTTATGTTAAGTCTTGTATAAGACTAATTGTAAGTTTACAAATAAGGAATAGAAAACTAAACGTTTGATATTCTCTACTGCTAACTTTATAAACTTACGATTATGATAAACCAACTTTTTTTAATCAAATTCATCAGAAGAAAATCTTTTCTTTGTTTTTTTCTATTCTTTTTAGTGAGTTACTTTGCGCATTCACAGGTTTCTTTAACAGGTTCTGTTCAGGACGAAGATGGAATGCCTATTCCAGGAGTTTCAGTTATAGAAAAAAATACTGGAAATGGAACAGTAACCGATTTTGATGGTAATTTTCAGCTAAATACCATCTCTGAAAATCCTGTCTTAACTTTTTCCTTTGTCGGGTATGAAACTCAGGAGGTAAATTTCTCAGAACAAACCAATTTAAATATAATACTCAAAGAGGATTTATCGGCTTTAAATGAAGTGGTGGTTATTGGGTATGGTACGCAAAAAAGGGCAGACGTTACCAGTGCAGTTGCTACGGTGAAATCAGAAGAATTTATCCAGGGAAATGTTAACGATGCCGCACAACTAATACAAGGTAAGGTCGCGGGTTTGTCTGTTTCTACTCCTTCAGGAGATCCCACCCAGGGAGCGCAAATTATGCTTAGGGGTATCTCTTCTATAAGTGGAAGTTCACAACCCCTGATTCTTATTGATGGGGTTCCAGGAAACCTTCAAACTGTTGCGCCGGAAGATATTGCTTCTATAGACGTATTAAAGGACGGTTCAGCAACAGCTATTTATGGAACGCGGGGAACCAATGGAGTGGTTATAATAACAACCAAGGATGCCGGGATGGAAATTGCTCCAACCATTGATTATAATGGGTATATGACATTATCCCAAATCAATAATAAAATGGACTTTTTAGACGCATCAGAATTAAGACAGAAGTTTGATGAAGGATATACCTTTAACGGATCCAATGTTGAAGATTTTGGAGCGAATACCGACTGGCTGGATGAAATAACAAGAGATGCACTTAGCCAGGTACATAACCTAATTTTTCGAGGTGGGAACAAAACAACGAATCTCACAGCTTCACTCAATTATAGGGATAATGAAGGAATTTTTATAAAAACGAATAACAAGCGATATTCTGCCAGAATTGATGTGAATCATAACATGTTCGATAATAGATTAAAATCCAATTTTAATATAATAACAAGTGAACAGGAATTTTTTGCAGGCGGGGATGGTGCTAGTTTTAACCCGTATGTATACAGGCAGGCATTAATTCGAAATCCCACAGAACCGGTAAAAAATGAAGATGGTACTTGGTATGAAAGGGATGTTTACTTTTATGATAACCCTGTTGCTTATTTAGAGGAAACTGATGGAAAAAATCGTTATCGGAATTTAAGAGTAACGGGAAGTCTAAGTTATGAACCCATTGAAGACCTAGTAATTCAGGGTTTATATACCAGAAAAGGTAATTATAATATACGAGGATTTTATCAAACAAAAAATCACGTCTCTACCACGAAGAATGGATTAGAGGGATATGCCTCCCGTGGGACCGATGATTATATCGGTAATTATGGTCAAATAACTGTAGATTACAAGAAGAATTGGGGAGATCATAAATTTACCGCCCTGGGAGGATATAACTATGAGGATAATACCTATGAAGGTTTTTACGCTACCAACAGGAATTTTCCGACTGATGCCTATACCTATAATAATATAGGTATAGGACAAGGCTTGCCATTGGGTGAAGCCGGAATGGGAAGCTCTAAAAGTTCAGATAAATTGATCGCCTTCTTTTCCCGTCTTACCTATAATTATGCAGATAAGTACTTACTAATGGCTAGTATTCGTCACGAAGGTTCTTCAAGATTCGGAGCGGAAAATAAATGGGGTAGTTTCCCAGGTATATCGGCAGGATGGCGTATGAACGAAGAAGAATTTCTTAAAGATGTATCCTGGATAGATAACATTAAATTAAGGGCTGGTTTTGGGGTTACAGGAATTAATGCCGGAAGCTCTTATCAATCTTTAAGTAGTTTGAATTACGATAGCTATTTTCTTTACAATAACCGTTGGATAAGAGAACTAATTCCTGCGCGAAATCCTAACCCAGATCTACGTTGGGAAAAGAAAGAAGAATTTAACGCAGGGGTGGATTTCAGTTTTTTTGGAGGCCGGTTAGGAGGTGCTCTTGATTATTATAACAGAACTACGAAAGATGCTCTTTACGATTATGATGTTCCTGTTCCTCCTTATCTATATGGAAGTATCACTGCAAACGTAGCACAACTTAAAAACGAAGGGTTTGAAGCCCTTATAAATTTCGTTCCTGTTCAGACGGAAGATTTCCAATGGAGTGGAAATATGACATATTCAACCAATAGAAATGAATTACTCTCTATTTCAAATGATCAATTTGAAACTACTAACGATTTCTTCTATACCGGTTATGTGGGAGAACCTATTCAAATTTCAAGTCATATTGTCCAGGTTGGAGAGAGCATTGGTAATTTTTACGGTTTAAAGAGTGTGGATATTAACGAGGACGGTGTCTTTATGATTGAAACTCCCGATGGGGACATAATCCCGGCAACTGAATCTGATGCCTCTGATAGGCAAATTTTAGGAAACGGCTTACCCGAGCACTATGTGAGTTGGAATAATACCTTTAATTATAAAAATTGGGATCTGAACGTTAATATGCGAGGTGCATTTGGCTATCAGATTCTTAATTCACAACGGATGTTTTATGAGAATCCTACAGTAGGTTATAATGTTCTGGATACCGCATTTGATGAAATCTATGGAAAAGCTGTTTTGGCCGATGTGCAGCGATATGTTAGTCATTATCTGGAAGATGGGGATTTCTGGAAGATAGATAACATTACGCTGGGCTATACCTTCAATACAGAAAATATTGATTTTTTACAGAATTTGAGACTATACGCAACCGGTCTTAACCTGATAACCATTACAGGTTATGAAGGAATTGATCCGGAGGTTAACCGCTCAGGGCTTGCACCGGGAATTGATAGTCGTGATAAATATCCTACTAATAGGTCGTTCACCCTTGGTGTAAACTTAACTTTTTAAAAATTACAATTATGAAAATGTTGAACAATATAAATTTTAAAATCGTACTATTTCTCCTGTTTGGTTTTACTATCACTGGATGTACCAATCTTGATGAAGAAGTGTTTTCCGAAATTACAGAGGATTCTTTTGTACCGGCAGAAGAGGACATTGTAGCGCTATCTGCCTCGGCATATACCCCTTTAAGATATATTATGGGGTGGCAAGGATTATTTGACCTGCAAGAAGAATCAGCAGATATTTTCGTCACACCAACTAGGCCTAATGGCTGGGATGATGGAGGTGTATATAAGCGTATGCATTTTCATACGTGGAATGAAACACAATGGCAGCCGCGTAATACCTGGATCACTTGTTTTAATGGAATAAATAATATCAACCGGGTCATTTCACAATTGGAATCCGGTGACTTACCGGTGAGTGCCGAACAGGCAAATGCTGTGATTGCTGAAATGCGCGGAGTAAGGGCATTATATTATTCTATCCTTTTAGATACACACGGCAATGTGCCAATTCTAGAGGATTTTAGTGATGAAATACCACAGCAAAGGTCAAGGCAGGAAGTTTATGATTTCGTAGTATCGGAGCTAAATTCAGTTATACCCGAATTAACTGAAACCGTTGATCAGAGTACTTATGGTAGACTTACCAAATGGGGGACTTATCAATTGCTGGCGAGAGTTTACCTAAATGCAGAGGTGTATACAGGTACAGCGCAGTGGGAGAAAAGTTTAGAAGCCAGTAACCAAATCATTAATTCTGGCAAATATTCTCTGGACTCCAATTACAGTAATATTTTTACAACCGAGAATCAGAATTCCCCGGAAATTGTATTCGCTGTGCCTTATGATTATATCTATGCTACAGAATGGAGCCAACATATGAAGATGTTATTACCTAGTCATAGAGATGTTTTTAATATGCAAGCACAACCCTGGGGCGGTTCCAGTGCTAATCCGCAGTTTATTGACAGTTATGAAGAAGGCGACCTTAGGCTCGAGAACACCTGGCTAATGGGAGATCAATTAGATGCAGACACTGGTGAAGTATTGTTCACACTAATCAATGAAATCCCTAGTATTTATGAGAGTGATGGTACTGATGGTTTTAGATGTAAAAAGTATAATATAGAGGCAGGAGCAACAGGTAGTCTAAGCAATGATTTTCCATATTTCAGGTACACTGATGTCTTAATGATGAAAGCGGAAGCCTTATTAAGGATTGGCAACAGTGCGGAAGCCGCGGAAATAGTTTCCGAGGTGCGTTCAAGATCATTCGATAACCCAGAGGTTGCTACGGTAACTGGAGAAGAACTCGAAGGGGATACTACTTTTGAATACGGAACCCTGGATGAGAATGGCAATATTGAAGACCCAGGAGATCAAAGTCCTGTTCAGTATGGACGTTTCTTAGATGAGCTGGGATGGGAATTTGCTGCAGAAGCCAGAAGGAGAACAGACTTAATAAGGTTTGGTGTCTACCAGACAAAAAACTGGTTTAACCATGTTCCTCAGGGAGACCATACGACACTTTTTCCAATTGGTTTGGAAGAACTAAATACGAATACTAACCTTCAACAAAATCCTGGATATTAGTTCGTTAGTTAGTTAAGTGTATTTTTATAGTTTGAGTTAATGTCAGGTCAACGAAGTGCTATATGCACTTCGTTGCTTTTAACAATCTATATTATAAGTGGCCTTATATCATATAATAAGTTTCAGGGATGTTAATATTGTATTATATGTTGATAATATTTGGTGTGTTAGATCACTTTTCCAAGCTTACTTTTAATCTATGCGAATAATTAAGAAATTTTATATTTTTAGTCTTGCTTTTTTTAGTCTTTTTTCATTTAGTACTTTGCTAGCTCAGGGAAAGATTGAAGATTACAAGAGAGCAAATTCAATCGATACTTTGTTCAAAAATAAAGTATTTAATACGCCCGATTCATTTCAATGGGTGAATGAGAAAGAATTCTGGTATAAAAATAACTCTGAAAATACAGATGAATATTTACTTGTTGATGCCAAGTTGAAATCTCAAAAAGAGGCTTTCGATCATATCCGGCTTGCCGGAGCTCTAAGCGAGGTATTAGATGAAGAAGTAAAACCTACCTCTATAAAAATTTCAGAATTGAATTTTACGGAAGATGAGCAGTACCTTGATTTCCAAAATGATTCTCTAAAATTTCGCTTAAATTTATCCGATTACCATCTTGCCGTTACCGGTTCTGTAAATAAGAAAGAGCAGGAAAAAAGATATTGGGGAGATCGTCGTGAAAAGGAGAAAAAGGAGCCAGTTCCTTCGTCAAACGGACAATATAAAGCATTTATTAAAAATTTCAACCTTTTTTTAGTGGATAAAAACAGTGGTGAGGAAGAACAATTAAGTTTTGATGGATCCAAAGGGTTTTACTATTCTCCTAATATTATTTGGTCACCCGACAGTAAAAAAATCCTGGCTTATAAAGTAAAACCTAGACAGGAACATAAAATCTATTTTGTAGAATCGAGTCCCGAAGAACAGCTTCAACCAAAATTACAGTCCAGGGATTATTTAAAACCGGGGGATGAGTTGGATTTTAAAAGTCCCCAGCTCTTCCATGTTAGTGAAAAGAAACATATCCCGATTCCTAGTGATCTTTTTGCTTCTCAATATAACCTCTTTAATTATAAATGGTTTGATGATAGTTCAGCTTTTACTTTTGAATATAATCAACGAGGTCACCAGGTATACCGAATTTTAAAAGTAAATGCTGAAACCGGGAAGGTTGAGGTAATTATTGACGAAACCAGCCCGACTTTTATCGATTATAGCGGGAAAAGGTATCGATACGATGTGGAGGGGGAAAATGAAATTATTTGGGCATCAGAACGGGACGGTTATAACCATTTATATCTATATGATGCTGTAACAGGGAAAATAAAAAACCAGGTGACTTCAGGGGATTGGCCTGTTAGGAAAGTCCTTGAAATTGATGATGACAAACGACAAATTTATTTTACAGCCAGTGGTTTCGACAATGACCAGGATCCATACTTAATTCATTATTTTCGAATTGATTTTGATGGTCGCAACCTCACCCGGATTACCTCCGAAAACGGAAATCATAAAGTTACTTTTTCACCAGATCATAAATATTATGTAGATCAGTATTCCCGGGTAGATTTACCCCCGGTTACTGTACTTAAGCAAACCGGAAAGAAGAAGCCGATAATGGAACTTCAAATGGCGGATATTTCAGCTTTAGAAAAGAATAACTGGAAAATGCCCGAGGTTTTTACCGCAAAAGGTCGGGATGGTACAACAGATATTTGGGGCGTGATTGTCAGGCCCACAAATTTTGATCCTAATAAAACTTACCCCATTATTGAATATATATATGCAGGGCCTCATAGCTCCTTTGTTCCAAAGGAATTTCACTCCCAATATAGCACATTACAACCATTAGCCGAATTAGGTTTCATAGTGGTACAAATTGATGGGATGGGGACATCGAATCGGTCTAAAGCTTTTCACGACGTTTGCTGGCAAAATTTAAAAGACTCTGGTTTTCCTGATCGTAAACTATGGATCAAAGCAGCTGCTGAAAAATATCCTTATATGGATGACGAAAGAGTCGGGATTAGGGGTACTTCTGCCGGGGGGCAAAGTGCTGGTGCAGCTCTGGTATTTAATTCAGATTTTTATGATGTTGCGGTTGCCTCATGTGGATGTCATGACAACCGTATGGATAAAATTTGGTGGAATGAACAATGGATGGGATATCCAATTGGTCCTCATTATGCAGCCTCTTCAAATATTGAACATGCGGATAAATTAAAAGGGAATTTGATGTTAATTGTAGGGGAAGTTGATGATAATGTAGACCCGGCATCCACTATGCAGTTCGCAGATGCATTAATCAAAGCTAATAAAGACTTTGAACTGGTTGTTCTGCCTGGAGAATCCCATACCTCCGGGGGAGAGTTTGGAGAACGTAAACGAAGAGATTTTTTTGTAGAACACCTATTAAACGTTAAGCCACCGTCGTGGGACAAAATTTACCAGGATTAACTTCGCTTGACCAGGAATAATATAGTTGAAAATTTATTTAATAATGAGAGTAGCCAATAGAATACCAATTTATTTAAGCCTGATTTTAGTTGCTTGTTCTGGAATTATATTTCCTACCCAGGCCCAATCCGGTGATCAAATCCTGGATGGAATAGGCGAAACGGGATTAATAGCACGTTACGTGCTGGACGGAGATGTCAGGGATTGGTCCCGGAACAACCTTCACGCTGAATTAAATGGCCAATATGAGTTTGTCAATGATGAAAAGTTTGGTAAAGTTCTTTCCCTGCCTGGTAAAGGAAAAGCTTATATGGCTATTCCCGGGGAGGCTTTAAATGGAGAGGAATCCTTCAGTATAACCGGGTGGGTATTTTTACGGTCTTCAGAATCTAATCAGCAATTCTTTGATTTTGGTAAAAGTAGGAAGAACCATTTTTCTGCCTCACCTACCGGGTCGAAAAAGCAGGAAGGATTCCAGGCTCAGATTGTTATGGGAGATAAGAAGAAACAGAGTCTGGCTGCCCCTTTAGTGAATACTAATAAATGGGTTCATTTGGCGGTGGTGGTTGATTTTCCCTCACAAACCCTTACGGCATATTTGGATGGTAAACCCGTAGGCAAGAAAGAAAATACAACAATAGATCTCCAGGAATTATTCGATAGTAAATCAACAGAAAATTTACTCTTGGTGGGTAAATCCCTGGTGCCTGGGCATCCTTATCTTAATGCGAGCTTGCATGATATCAGGTTGTACCGAATTCCATTAAGAGATGGACAGGTTTCGAGAATATATAATAATTCCACAGGAGATGGTAGTAGTCTTGTCAATGAAGGAGAAGAAAAGGAAGATAACCTCCAAAGGTTTTCCAAAACCGCTCCACAACTTTATAATAAATACCTTAAAAGCGTATCCGACCTAATGGTTGAGACAGAGGTGGGCCAGATGCCAAGGTTACCCCGTTATGTAGATGGGGTTTATCAGGATGGTATAGAGGGACCTGAGGTACGGGTACTTTGGCCGGCACCAAATGACAATAGTTCAGTTCTTAAGCCGGGAAAGTATGTAGTGGAAGGTCGAATCCCTGGTACAAATATACGGCCAAAAGCCACGGTTATTGTTAATGCAGCTAAATTAGAGGCTGCAGCTGCACCAAACCGCAGGCTGGAGGCATTCGGGTTAAATCAGGTTTCTTTGAACCCTGATGTTAATGGAGATGATTCCAAGTTTATTGAGAACCGTGACAAATTTGTATTAACCTTAGCGGAAACCAATCCTGATTCTTTCTTATATATGTTCCGTAATGCTTTTGGCCAGGAACAGCCGGAAGGTGCAGAGCCATTGGGAGTATGGGATAGCCAGGAAACTAAGTTGCGGGGACATGCTACGGGCCATTATTTAACAGCCATCGCCCAGGCCTATGCGAGCACTGGTTACGATGAATCACTTAAGGATAATTTTGCGGAGAAGATGGAGTATATGGTCAATACCTTGTATGAATTATCTCAGCTTTCTGGACGTAAAGCGAAAACGAGTAAAGAATTTGTTTCTGACCCAACCGCTGTGCCAACCGGTCCGGGTAAATCAGAATATAACTCCGATCTTAGTGAAGAGGGAATTCGTACTGATTACTGGAACTGGGGAGAAGGGTATATTAGTGCTTATCCACCAGACCAGTTTATTATGTTGGAGAAGGGTGCCTCTTATGGGGGGCAGGAGGATCAGGTTTGGGCTCCTTACTACACCCTGCATAAAATTTTAGCAGGCCTGATGGATATTTATGAAGTAAGTGGAAATGAGAAAGCCCTTGCAATAGCCAGGGGAATGAGTGACTGGGTAAATTTGCGATTAAGTGAGCTACCTACCGAGACTCTTATCAGTATGTGGAATACATATATAGCAGGGGAATATGGGGGTATGAACGAGGCAATGGCCCGTTTGTATAGGATCACCAATGAACCGAGTTACCTTAAAGGGGCCCAATTATTCGATAATATTAAAGTATTCTTTGGTGATGCACAGCATTCACACGGGTTGGCTGAAAATGTTGATTCCTTCCGAGGACTGCATGCCAACCAGCACATACCACAAATCGTAGGAGCCCTTGAAACTTACCGCGGTTCTGGTTCACCTGAATATTTTCAAGTAGCCGATAATTTTTGGTTCAAGGCGAAGAATGATTACATGTACAGTATTGGAGGGGTTGCTGGTGCTAGAAATCCGGTAAATGCAGAGTGTTTTGTTAGCCAGCCGGCTACACTCTATGAAAATGGTTTTTCTGAGGGAGGGCAAAATGAAACATGTGCTACCTATAATATGCTTAAATTAAGTAGAGATCTATTCCTGTATGATCAGCGCACAGAGTTAATGGATTATTATGAGCGAGGATTGTATAATCATATCCTTGCCTCTGTAGCAGAGGATAGCCCGGCTAATACATACCATGTCCCACTCCGGCCCGGCTCCATTAAACATTTTGGAAATCCGGATATGAAGGGTTTTACATGTTGTAACGGGACAGCTATTGAAAGCAGCACCAAATTACAAAACTCTATTTATTTTAAGAATAGGGATAACCAGGCCCTCTATGTGAACCTTTTTGTTCCTTCCACTCTAAATTGGACAGAACGGAATATACGGGTGGAACAAACTACAGCATTTCCCAAAGAAGATCATACCCAACTAAGAATAAGTGGAGAGGGGAAGTTTGATCTGAATATAAGAGTGCCCCAATGGGCCACTAAGGGATTTTTTGTCAAGATCAATGGTAAGAAGGAAAATGTTGCTGCCGTCCCAGGAAGCTACCTAAAACTTAGTCGTGAGTGGAAGGATGGTGATACGGTAGAATTACAAATGCCATTCGCATTTCATTTAGATCCTGTTATGGATCAGCCAAATGTTGCCAGTTTATTTTATGGTCCTGTATTGTTGGCAGCACAGGAAAGTGAACCACGAGAAGAATGGCGAAAAGTAGTTTTAAATGCTAAGGATTTAAGCAGTTCCATTGAGGGCGACCCGGGCAAATTGCATTTCACTATTGACGGGGTTGTTTTCAAGCCCTTCTATGAAACCTATGGGCGTCATTCCGTTTACCTGGATGTTGAATTGAAATAAATAATAAAGCCAGTATAGCGCTTTGAAAGTTAAAAAGCTTGGAATAGGTCAAAATTATAGGTCATATTATGAAAAGACTCATTAGCACATTTATAATTTTTCTCACAATATGTAGTGTTAGCTCTGCTAATGAAATGGTAGATATTATTAACACTTTTAAAGCAGATAAAAATGCCCTAAGAGGAACTTATACCATTAAGGAATCTGAAGAATATTATCAACGCTTTTTCCAGTTTTATGATAATTGGGAAAACAGGATTAAAGAAATTAAATTTAAGGATCTTACACCAACTGAAAAGGTAGATTATGTTTTGCTGAAAAACCTGATCGAAAAAGAAGGCTATTTATTAAACCAGGATTATAAAGCTTTTGAAGAGGTAGCTTCCGTAGCGGATTTTACTGAAATTTTATTTCCGTTTATCCAGGAAAGGAGGCGGGGAAAGCAGCCAGATGCCAAGGTGTTGGCTCAGCAGTTTAAAAAGGCTGAAGAAATTATTCAAACGAAAATAAAACAACTTGAAAACGATAAATTCCAGGATTGGCTTATAGCCGAAAAAGCAGCTGGGATTGTCACTTCAT
Source organism: Salegentibacter agarivorans (assembly GCF_900113135.1). Lineage (GTDB taxonomy): Bacteria > Bacteroidota > Bacteroidia > Flavobacteriales > Flavobacteriaceae > Salegentibacter > Salegentibacter agarivorans. Next base: position 34,544 of record NZ_FOOH01000031.1, read on the forward strand.
TTCAGCAAGGTTTAAAAGAAGCTTATAATTTTTATTATGCATATGACCCGGATTTTACGTGGTGGATGGAATCCCCTTACAAATCTCTAGATGAAGACCTCACCAAGTATTCAGACTTTTTAAAAGAAAATTATTCTAAAGAAAGTATAAAGGATGACGGAAGCGGTATAATTGGGAAACCGGTGGGTAGAAAAACTCTTATTCGGAACCTAGAATATGAATTTATTCCATATACCCCGGAAGAACTCATTGAAACTGCTGAAAAACAGTTTGAGTGGTGTAAGCAGGAAATGATTAAGGCTTCCCAGGAAATGGGTTATGGCAATGACTGGAAGGCAGCTTTGGAACATGTGAAAAATACATATGTTGAACCTGGTAAGCAGCCGGAAGCAATTAAAGATTTGTATGATCATTCGGTAGATTTTATTGAAAAGCGCGACCTTATAACTTTTCCCGAGATGGCGAAAGAGACCTGGGGCATGATCATGATGACCCCGGAACGCCAAAAAGTGAACCCTTTCTTTACAGGTGGTTGGGAAATTAGTATTTCTTACCCTACGCAAGGGATGTCCCACGAAGATAAGCTAATGAGCATGAGGGGAAACAATCCTAATTTTTCTTTTCCTACAGTGCAACATGAACTTCTGCCTGGTCATAACCTCCAGTTTTATATGAATGCCCGTCATAAACCTTACAGGAGTGTTTTTGGTACCCCGTTCTGGATGGAGGGTTGGGCACTTTATTGGGAAATTAACCTTTGGAATAAGGATTTTCCAAGAACACCAGAAGAAAAAATGGGAATGTTGTTTTGGAGAATTCACAGGTGTGCTAGAATTATATTTTCCCTTAAATATCAATTGGGAGAATGGACTCCACAAGAATGTATAGATATGTTAGTTGATGAAGTAGGACACGAGTATGCCAATGCAGAAGCCGAGGTACGCAGGTCTTTTGCAACTTCTTATACGCCGCCATTATACCAGCTGGCATATATGGTGGGGGGACTTCAATTTTATGCCCTACGCAATGAATTACTCGAAAAAGGCTGGACAGAAAAGCAATTCCATGATCGGGTTATGCAGGAAAATATGATGCCGGTTTCAGTGCTTCGGTTCCTTTTGGAAAATAAAGAAATACCTGAAGATTATAAAGCGAGCTGGAAATTCTCAACTGACTTTAAATAATTAGTAGATTCATCCAAAATGAAAATTACCTTCAAGCTTCTTATTGTCCTTGCTTGCTTTTTTTCGGCCTGTAGTGAGAAAGAAAACAATAGCCTTCTTTCTCCACGTGAAGGGGGAAATATAAAAGAACAAGGCTGGCAGTACGAAGAATGGAGTCCTACGGAATTATTTTCTGATACGCTTTCGGAAAATTATAACACCAAAGTCTTGATTTTACATTCAGATAGTCTCATTACCGAGCGTTGGTTCAAAAAAATAGGGGTAAAGCCCTTTGCAGAATATAAAGTTTCAGGATATATAAAAACGGTAAATGTTGCCGGGGAAAGTAAGGAAGCTGGTGCGGGTTTTCGTCTGGGGAAATTTGATTTTAAAGGTGACACTATTTTTAAAGGTACTACCAATTGGACCAAAGTAGAAATGGAATTTTCAACCGAAATGGATGATAGTTTTATTTTGGAGCTTATCCTAGGCAAAGGTGGTAAAGCTAAAGGTAAAGTTTATTTTGATAACCTGAGGTTAGAAGAAATATCTGCAGATTATTTAAATCCCACCGTGAAAATTGAACCGGAGAAGAAATTAGAGCCAATGTCACCCTATATCTACGGGCAGTTTATAGAACATATGGGTAAGTCCATTTATGGCGGAATCTGGGCGGAAATGTTGGAGGATCGTAAGTTCTATTACACCCCGGGTACCTCAAAGTCCCCCTGGTATGCCTCTCTGGATACAAATGAAGTGGGTATTGATAGTTCATACTCCTACTCTCAGGGAAAACTACCGGTTATTCAAGTTGAAAAGAAGATAACCTTAAATCAGGATAATTTAAGCCTCGAATCAGGTGAAAATTATGTGGGGCGGATAGTTTTTAAAGGTGATGGAATTAATGAAGTGATCATTTCCCTCAATGGAAATAAAAAATCATTTGTAATTGATAAAGAAATAGAATTTCAGAAAATTCCTTTTGAATTTTCTGCGGAATCTGACACCAAAACCGGGTCATTGGAATTTAATTTTATAGGCACGGGTGATCTTACATTAGCTGCTGTTTCATTAATGCCTGCAACTAATATTAAGGGATACCGTCCTGGGGTAATCAATTTAATGAAAGAATTGAATTCACCAATTTACCGATGGCCCGGAGGAAATTTCGTTTCAGGTTATGACTGGAAAGACGGCATAGGCGATCCTGATAAACGCCCAACCAGATTTGAACGTGCCTGGAATGGCTTGGAATATAATGATGTCGGGATTCATGAATTTATGCAATTATGCGAAATTCTTGAAGCCAAAGCCAATATTGCAGTGAATACCGGCTTAGGTACTGCCCAACTTGCAGCAAACAAGGTTGAATATATTAATGGTTCCAGGCATACCAGAATGGGAAAATGGAGAGCAAAAAATGGGCATCCAGATCCCTACAATGTGAAACTTTGGGCAGTTGGAAATGAAATGTTCGGGGATTGGCAGTTGGGACATATGCCTATTGAAGAATACGTTGAAAAACACAATAAAGTAGCTAAGGAAATGTGGGATATTGATCCCGACATTGAATTAATAGCCGTAGGATATCCAGGGAAGTGGAATAATATGATGTATGAGCACTGCAGCGAGAACATGACCTATATCAGTGAGCATTTTTATAAACAAGATTGGCATGCTGGTGGCTTGTTAACCCATGTAAATCAAATGCCAGCAATAATTAAAGAGGTTGCCGAAGAGCATCGCAGGGCCAGGAGGGAAATTCCCGGTATTAAAGAAAAGAATATTAAAATTGCGATGGATGAGTGGAATTACTGGTATGGTCCCCACGTTTATGGACTTTTAGGTACCCGATATTTTCTTCGCGATGCCCTGGGGATTGCCGCTGGATTAAACGAGTTTTCCCGGCAATCAGATATTTATTATATGGCAAATTATGCTCAAACTGTAAATGTTATTGGAGCCATTAAAACCACCAAGACGGAAGCCTGGCTTGAAGGAACTGGACTGGTCTTAAAACTATACCGAAACCAATTCGGTACACAGCCAATTGAATTATCCGGAAATCCTCAACCATTGAACGTTGCTGCAACCATCACTGAAGATGGTAAATTCCTAACAGTTTCAGTGGTAAATGCTACACATAAAGATCAGGTTCTGGAAATAGAGGAAGCTGCTAATACCATACGTAATACAGGAACATCTTATATTATTTCAGGAGAAAATGATATGGTGTACAATGATGAAGATAATCCAAAAAGAATTAAAATTACTGAAGCTGAAATTCTAATTTCAGAGAACAAGCTTGACATTCCCCGTGAAAGTGCAGGCATTTATAAATTTAGCCTAATTGAGAACAGTTATGAAAATTAAGAAAGCAAAGATTTTATTATTCCTATTATTTATAGGAGCGACGGGTATATCGCAGGAAAAATCAACCTATTGGGATAATATTATAGATAGGGAATCAACCTTGGGTCTGGAAGATGGTTTCATTGAATTGAAAACCGAGGAATTTACCCTAAAGTTGGTAAAAGCATCTCAAACCGTTGCAAAGCTTTCTCCAAATTCTGATCCTGATTTCGATTTCACCCCGGGTGAGCGAATTGAAACCCGAGACAAAGACAGTATTTATTATATAGGGGATTTAAATTTCAGAATAAAAGATAAGGATGGAAAATATAAATCTTTTTCTACGGCATATAATCGTAAGAAGGTGGAGGCATTGCCGGCCTCAGGAACCGTCCTTGCAGCTTCAGACCTAAGCAATACACTACCTGAAGATAATCCTTTAGCGATTAAAAGATATTACGAAGAAAAAGATGGTGGTTTATTAATGAGGTTTGAAATAACAAATCCTACCAGTATTCCAATAGAAATAGGGGCGCTGGGGGTACCAATGGCATTTAATAATATTTTAGAAGGGAAAAACCTTGATGAAACCCATGCAGATAATGTGTTTTTTGATCCTTATATCGGAATGGATGCGGGGTACCTGGAAGTAAAGCACCTTACCGGGGAGGACGAGGCTTTATTGGTATTACCAGGAGAGAATATGCCATTTGAAGCTTATCGCCCGCTTTTGGATGATCCAAGTAACAGGAGTATTGTATTTGAAGGTGTACACGAATGGATGGCATTATCCAAAGCCTATGCGGAAAATGAATGGAAAGGTGTGGAACAATGGAACCAGCCAACTTCCTTGACTTTAAAAGCGGGAGAAACCCAGGATTTCTCTTTGAAGTTTGTTTTGGCACCAGGAATTGAACAAATTCAGGATAAGCTTATCGAAGAGGGACGTCCGGTTGCTGTGGGTATCCCAGGCTATGTGTTGCCAATGGATGTAGAAGCAAAATTATTTCTCAATTACCCAGAAGCAGTTGAAGATATAAAAATTGAACCGGAAGGTGCCCTAGAAATAATGGAAGCCGAAAGGAAACCGGGTGGGTTTACAGCATATGAGTTGCATGGAAAAAAGTGGGGCAGGGCCCGGGCAATTATTACTTATAAAGATGGTCTAAAGCAGAGTATCAATTATAAAGTTATAAAACCTGAAAGCGAAGTTGTAGATGATTTTGGTGATTTTTTAATGACACAACAATGGTTTGATCAACCTGATTCTCTTTTTGGCAGAACCAACTCCGTAATTTCTTATGATTATGAAACAAAAAAGCAATTAACCCAGGATAGTCGTGCATGGGTCGCTGGTTTAAGTGATGAAGGAGGAGCTGGGAGTTGGCTTGGCGCAATTATGAAGCAATTGATTCAGCCTGAAAAAGAAGAAATTAAGAAGCTTCAAAAATTTATAGATGAAACCATGTGGGGTGGTATCCAATATTCAGAGGGAGAGCTAAAATATGGAGTCAAGAAAAGTATTTTCTATTATGAACCTGAGAAAATGCCAGAAGGCACTTACAGTGATACCATAAATTATAATACCTGGGCTGCATGGAATAAAAAAGGAGCAGATGATCCCGGAAGGTCTTATAATTATCCTCACGTGGCAGCTGCACATTGGGTAATGTACAGGTTGGCCAGATACCAGGAGAACCTGGTAGATAATCATAGCTGGAGGTGGTACCTGGAAAATGCATATCATACTGCAGTAGCGATGAACCGCTTGGCACCACACTATGCCCAATATGGTCAGATGGAAGGTACTGTGTTTCTTATGATTCTTAAAGATCTTCAAAGAGAAGGCTTAAATGACTTAGCTAGCGAGCTTGAAACCGAGATGAAAAAACGAGCTGATGTATGGGAATCATTAAACTATCCTTTTGGCTCTGAAATGCCTTGGGATTCTACCGGCCAGGAAGAAGTATATATGTGGAGCGATTATTTTGGCTACGATCAAAAGGCTGATATTACTTTGAATGCAATCCTAGCTTACATGCCCACTATGCCTCACTGGGCGTATAATGGAAATGCAAGGCGATACTGGGATTTTCTTTATGGGGGTAAATTATCCCGTGTAGAAAGGCAAATTCATCATTATGGTTCCGGATTAAATGCTATTCCGGTTTTAAAAGCTTATCGCAATGATCCAGATTTCTATTTATTGAAAGTGGGCTATGCAGGAACCCTGGGTGCAATTGCCAATATAACCCAGGATGGATTTGGTCCGGCTGCTTTTCATTCCTACCCATCTACTTTAAGGATTGATTACCATTCAGGGGATTATGGCTCAGGGTTTTTCGGCTATGCTATAAATTCTGCGACTTATATTACAAAGGAAGAGAATTATGGATGGTTAGCTTTTGGAGGTAATTTGAAAACTAAAAATAATACGGTTGAAGTTGAGCTAACTACGGCCGCTAAAGATAAAGTTTTTCTAGCTTCAGAAAATTTATGGATAATATTAGATGCGGGAACCATTGAGAAGGTAAGTTATAACCAAAAGAATAAAGAAGTTAAATTACAACTTAGCAAAAAAAATAAGTTCACACCTATGGCATATTTGCGCTCCAATAAGGATCTTGACCTGGACTTCAAAAAAATAAGGGATGCATACCAGATAGAACTTGATACTAAAAAACAGGAAATTATTATTAAATTATAAAGAAGTATGGACAGCAGCAAGAGGGTCACACGCTTCGCGATGTTAAGTTCTCATTTTTATAGATTATAATTCTATATGATGCTAAATGAGATTGAATTATATGGGTTCTGGAATTTATTAGAATTATTTTTCATGGAAAAATTTTCCAAAGCCAGTAATACCGGTGATTTTTTCACGGAAAAGTTTAATTAACAGTGCCATTCAACACTTTTATCTTCACTCCGCAAAAGCTTTGCTTCAATAAAAGAGGTTCATTATAAATGGTCTTGTACACGAGCCAAAAAGCTTTGAAGATGAATAGGTAAATTTGATTTTCTAGTTTAAGCTTTTTAACTCAAGTCCGCTTGATAATAACTAAAATTTACCGATCAGGATTTCAGTGTTTTTTAGTCTTTCTTATACCGCATTACTTTTTGCTGCTAAAGAACCAGCTTTGAAATTAACCGGAGCGCCGGGCTATTTATAGCTCCTCTATAATTTCAAAGCTTGAAAATCCTAGGGCATCAAAAGGTAATGCGATGGCGCTGGAAGAAGTAAATTGAAATAGCTGAATAACAAAATCATCCTGATCTACAACTGTTTTACCGTTCGACGGCAAAAGGAAAATGCTTAAGATGAAAAAAGTAAATGATTTTAATGTAAACAAAATTGTTTGTATTTGGTATATGGATGATCTATTTAGATACAAAGGTATTCACCCGGGAATTGTTTTAAAACGGGAATTAAAAAAGCGTTCCATAAAACAACGTCCATTCGCTATGGCTATTAAAGAGCATCCACAAACTTTGAATGCTATTACCAAAGGCAAAAGAAACTTAAATACATCCCTGGCACTTAAAATTGAGAGGGAACTGGGTTTGGAAGAAGGTACTCTGGCAATTTTACAAACCTATTATGAAATAAGGAGGGAGAAAATGAAAATGCAATTACAATCTCCTAATATTTCTCTACTTAGAAAATCATTGTTTTGGGACACTGATATTGATCATATTGATTGGCAAAAACAAAGTAAGGCCGTTATAAAACGAGTATTTGAACGTGGTAATGAAACTGAGAAAAAAGAAATTATTCGGTTTTATGGTAGACCAGAAGTGGATAAAATACTTCGTACTAAAACTAGAAAGCCTTATACAGTTTCCTCAAAATAAATAAATATGCTTCATTATAATACTGTAAATCTATTACTCCGTGAGTGTTTGAATCAATTAATGACTGCAAAGGAATTTGAAGAGTTCCGATTAGTTGGCGGAACAGCTCTTAGTTTGCAGCTAGGACATCGTGAATCTTATTGATATTGATCTCTTTAGTGAAGTGGAGTATGGTGCTATTGATTTTAAGACTATAACTGTCTATTTGGAAAAAACTTTCCGCTATGTGGGTCATTTAAAAATGGAACCAGCCCTCGGAAGATCTTATTTTATTGGAGAGAATCCTGAAAATGCCATTAAACTAGATGTTTTCTATACTGATAGCTTTATTGAACTGCCAATTGTTGTTGATTCAGTACGTATGGCTAGCCTTGAAGAGATTATCGCTATGAAAGTAGATGTGGTCAACGTGGTGGCAGGAAGAAAGATTTTTGGGACCTTCACGCACTATTTAATTCCTACAGCCTGGCGCAAATGTTACAACTGCACGAAAGGCGATATCCCTATAGTCACGACAAAAATCTAATACTTAAAAACTTTACTGATTTTTCAGAGGCTGATGATGATTTTGAGCCTATTTGTCTATTAGGAAAATACTGGGAGTTTATTAAAGATGATATTGAGAATATTGTTTCAAGCTATAAGTAAAGTATTTATAAACACTTCAAACAAGATCTGTTTCATTTTTTAATTTATCATTGAGATCTACAAAATCTTTATAAGAATCACTGCGATTGGTGATATGGTCATATTGGTTTAAAAGCGAAGCCGTTGCTTTTTCACCAGCGGGATCATTATCCAGGTAGAGTAAAACCCGCTTATATTTTGGGATCAAAGTTTCGATCCTCTTTATAAAAGCAAGGGAATTTAAAATGATACTATCTGAACTTTGTACTAAATCTTCATCAATGGTAGCCAGGGATAGAAAATCAAACATCCCTTCCGTAATGAGTAGCTGTTTGGAATCGTTTTCAATGAGGGAAAAGGTTTTAGGACTACTGGAGTTTTTGAAATATTTATTTCGAAGTTCCCAGCCTCCCAGTTTATTTTTAAGTCCCAGGGCATAATACTGTTTCTCCTTCCATTGATACCATACCTCATTACAAAAATCCCCGGCTAATGCTACATTGATCTTTCGTGATTTCAAATAGTAGAGTAGGGCTGGATGATCTAATGGTTTCACGGCTGTAACCTGAATTTTCCTGTTGTTAGGCCTGTGGTTATTTGGTGAGCTGTAAGTAGGTATGATGGATTCTTGATTTAAAAACTGCAAAGCTTCTTTAACCTCACAATTTTCGATAAGGCATATTAGATCAATTACGTTGCCTCCTTCTCCTATTCCAAAGTCATACCACCTGTTGAGTTCTTTAGATACCTTAAAAGAGGCCTGCGTTTCTGACCGCAGGGGACTCAGAAACCAGGCTTCTTTTTCCGTTGTTCTGCTGGGAAAGTGTCCCAACTTTGCGAGGCTTTTGACGATGCAAATGTTGCGGGCTTTTTCACAGCTTAATTTTTCTTCTTTCATTAGCATTTAATTTATTGGGTTTTAATCCTGTTTATGGTTTAGATTTTTATTCCTGTTTTCGGTCATCATTATTTTTTGATGACATTTTGATGACCACCGGAAGCTTTAGTATTACTGGGCTAATCTTATTCTGACATCATTCATCAAAAAATAGAAGGATTAAAAACCTTTTTCTTTCAAAAGCAGCTTCAGTTTTGATGAGACGATGACAGCGCACGGGAACCCCAGCGAACACTGGCTATTCCGCGTCATCATTTTTTCATCAATTCATCATTTTTTGCCGAAAACCTCAATTTACCTAGGCTGATTGCTCCGGGAAATTTTCAGCTAGAAAACTTTTACTTACAGTAAAATAGCGACCCTTGGCACCTGTAAGGTTAGTGCTGCCATCTCCCCAAATGATAAACCTTTGGGGTTTTCAAAGTCCTCATATTTTTTAATAAGCTCTTCCGGTACTGTCAAAAGAGGGACGCTGCTTAGGGATTTTGTTTTTGTTCTTTTCAACTTTAACCATTGGCTGCCATCAATTCCCTTAATAATATTCTGTTTAGTTAGCTTTTTAATATCGGAATAAGAACACCCAGTATAGCAGGAGAACATAAATGCATCCCGTACTTGTTCCATTCTTTGAATGGTAAAGGTTTTTTCCATTATTCTAATGATTTCCTCTTTCGATAAAAATTCCCGATCTATAACCTGGCGCTTTAATTTTAAATTGTAAAATGGATCCTTCTCTAGCCAACCATTAGCAACAGCAATTCGGATAATTTTTTTCAAATAGGCTAAATATTTTAAAGCCGAATTATGAGAGAGGTTGAGTTCTGTTTTTAAATAATAAATAAAACTATTAATGAATTTTATGTCAATATCTTTTACACGAAAATCATCAGCTTTATAACTAGATAAAATAAAATTGGTTAAATGTTTTTTAGTAGTTCTATAACGTTGAAGTGTTCTATAGGAGTAATCTTTATCAATCAGTTTTTCCATTCTTAAGTTATGATCCTCGAATATTTTAAGAATTCTATGATCAACTAAATTTTTACCGAGAAATTCATCTTTAATTTTCACTGCTGTTATTTCTTCCTCATCTTCCAATAATCTTTGATAGATATCATAGATCCTATTCTTTATAATTTCAAAATTCCTATTGACTTGCTTAGCTTCAGCAGAATAACCGTTCACTTTGCTAGCCTTGGCATTCCATTTTGAAAGTTGAACTTTCCTCATTGTGCTGGCCTCTGCTCGTTTACCCTGATAAGTAATTCCAAGGTAAACAGTGGCGTGAGTAGCATTTTTATCTTTGCTTTTTCTTACGTAAAATAAAATTGATAGTAAATTTTGCATCTTATTAGTTTTTTATTTGAAATAAATTTAGCTGAAATAAATATACCGTCAAAGATGTAAACACTTATTTAACAGGGAGTTGGTTGCTATTCGGGCGCACCTATTTTCATTTCTTAAGTGTCACCGAATTAGGCACCTTTTAGATGTAATTATATGATATTCTTTGATATCATAAAAAATAAAAAACCCCGTAAACAGTGAAGTTTACGGGGTTTTGGTGGTATTTGAAGTCTTAAAAGTGCTCGAGGCGGGAATCGAACCCGCACAACCGAAGTTACTGGATTTTGAATCCAGCGCGTCTACCAGTTCCGCCACTCGAGCAAGTGGATGGCAAAAGTAAAAAATTTTTCCCATCCCCAAATGTTTTTTTTCCAATTTTAAAGTTTCAGTCTAAACATATTCGTGAGGTGTGAAAGGAATTAATTTCTAAATTTGCAGCACAACAAACAACATTCATAAAAACAACACAACATGCCCAACGTAATTCCAGAGGCTAAGATTTTTTCCTGTACCCAGAGTAAAGCTTTAGCTGAAAAAATAGCGGCCGCTTACGGCACCAAATTAGGAAATGTAATTACTTCAACTTATAGCGATGGCGAGTTTCAGCCTTCTTTTGAAGAATCGGTTCGCGGTTCGCGAGTTTTTATTATTGGTTCTACCCACCCGGGCGCAGACCACTTAATGGAGATGCTTTTAATGCTTGATGCTGCAAAAAGAGCTTCGGCGAGACATATTACCGCGGTGCTTCCATATTTTGGTTGGGCACGTCAGGATAGAAAAGACAAACCCAGAGTCCCAATTGCTGCCAAAATGATTGCCAGTATCCTGGAAACCGCAGGAGCCACCAGAATTATAACTATGGATTTGCACGCCGATCAAATTCAGGGATTTTTCGAAAAGCCCGTAGATCACCTTTACGCTTCCACAGTTTTTCTTCCGCATTTAAAGAAATTGGGATTAGATAATTTAACAGTTGCATCGCCAGATATGGGGGGGTCTAAACGAGCTTATGCATACTCTAAAGCATTGGAGAGCGATGTGGTAATATGTTACAAACAAAGAGCAAAAGCCAATGTGATCTCGCACATGGAGCTTATTGGTAACGTAGAAGGTAAAAATGTGGTTTTGGTAGACGATATGGTAGATACTGCCGGAACACTTACTAAAGCTGCCGATTTAATGATGGAACGCGGGGCAAAAAGTGTGCGAGCTATTTGTACCCACCCGGTACTTTCTGGCGGAGCTTATGAAAAGATTGAAAAATCAAAACTAATGGAATTAATTGTGACCGATTCTATTCCGCTAAAGCAAGAAAGTAAAAAAATTAAGGTTGTAAGCTGTGCCAATCTTTTTGCCGATGTTATGAATAGGGTTCATAACAATGAATCTATTAGTTCTAAATTTATTATGTAATCAAACCCTTTATTCATAGTTAATATTCAGTTTTTTAGCTTCGATTCTCAATTATAATTTTCTTTTTAAAGAATTTTAAGTCAGGGTTTTATAGAAAGGAAAAAAGCGCTACTTTTGCAGCCTAAAATTTTTCAACAATGAAATCAATTACGATCAACGGATCTAAAAGAGAAAGCGTAGGAAAGAAAGCCACGAAGGCCCTACGTAATGCTGGACAGGTTCCTTGCGTATTATACGGGGGAGATGCCAAGCCGTTGCACTTTGCAACAGAAGAAATTTCGTTTAACAACCTTGTGTACACCCCAGATGTGCATACAGTGGAAATTAAGTTTGAAGACGGCGAGAAGTTTAACGCTATTCTTCAGGATATCCAATTCCACCCGGTTACCGATGCTATATTGCACGTAGATTTCTACCAGATTAGTGATGATAAACCAATCACTATGGAAATTCCTATCCATACCGAAGGTGTTGCGAGAGGGGTTAAAAATGGTGGTGTTTTACGTTATAACCTACGTCGTTTAAAAGTAAGAGGTTTGGCTAACGAATTGCCAGATTATATTACTGCAGATGTAACCAAACTTAAAATTGGTCAAAAACTTTATGTTACTGCAGTTGCAGACGAGTCTTACGAGATTCAGCATCCAGATAACACAGTAATTTGCCAGGTTAGAACTTCACGTAACATTGTTGCCCTTGAGGACGACGAAGATGAAGACGAAGTACCAGCAGATGAAGTACCATCTACTGAAACAGATGATGTTGCTGCAGTTAAAGAAGGAGAAGATAATTAATCTTTTCTTTTTTCAACAAAAATTTAAAAGCATCCCAAATGGGGTGCTTTTTTGTTTGCCCTGCATGCAAACAATTCCGAGGCTTGAAAGAAAGCCCGCTCACCTGATCGGAGGGAAGAGCAATGTAAAGTCAAGTGCGTCACTGGCAACGGTGGTGTGTGAAGGAAGACCTAGCAAGTTAGTGGAACATAGAGAAATCGAACCGATTCTGGCATATATTGGGGGTAAGGTTGCAAAAAGTGCCGATGCCCAAAATCCGAATAGCAATATATGTTAAAACGGATGGCTTCACTAACAGGAATGTTTGCTTAACGGGGGAAGCCTGATTATTCGCCTTTCCAGGCTAAGCAGAAACAAGTCGAGAGACAAGGATTTGTTATGGAAAATCAGGT
>NZ_FOOH01000040.1 GCF_900113135.1 Salegentibacter agarivorans
CCGGAGTTTGATAATGATCACTGGAGCCACGCTTTTCGGAATTGGGTAGATAGCCAACAGTTTAATTATCCTACTGCCCGGGAAACTATGGCCAGTAAGATGCGCACCTTTAGGTTTATAGATAAAGAGCTTCGTGATGTTTCCAGTCAGCTCAGGGCCTACTGTCGTAAACATTTTAAAGAGGACTACTACCTGCTAAGAAGTATTCCGGGAATTGGCGGAATTGTAGCGGTAGGAATTATTGCAGAACTGGGAGATCTCAGACGTTTTAGCAGCCTCAAACACCTTGCAGGATATGTAGGGCTGGTTCCCGGTATATATCAAAGCGGAGCTACTTCCAGATCTATGGGAATGAGTCCACGGTGTCACGGGCTCATTCGCTCTTATTATGTGGAAGCTGCCTGGCAGGCCATTAGAACCGACCCGGTTATACAGGCTTACTACCGGAAACATCTGGGGAAAGATGTCAAAAAAATAATAGTTAAGGTAGCTCACAAATTACTGAGCCGGACTTTAGCAGTGATAAAAACAAAAACTCCTTATGAAGTGGGGGTTGTAGCATAATATAATATAAATCAATGATCCAGCTCAAAGAATAAGGCCCATACCACAAAACGTCTCGGGTGACCATTAATGGATCACATTTTATAGCTAGTGGATGGGCTATTTTAACCAATCATAATGATGCTGGTGGCGTCCAAAGAGATGACCACAAATAGGATGCTGAGCTGGTTATTTTGCATTGAATTCCTACTGAAGCAAAGCTTCATTAAAAATTCAACGCCCTAAAAATTGAAGGAGTATGGAATAATGAAATTTAAAATATTATTTTTGAGAGACAAGATTATTGCTTTTCATAGGATGAGACGTTGGCAAGCAATAAAAGACATCTATTTAGATAGGGGTGGGGCAGTGCCCCAATATATTAATTGGTAATTAAATTTTATCTTTTTTCAAATCAGTTTAGATATAAATCTAGAAAATAAATAGCAAATATTTAAAATAAAAAATCCCCGAGATAATTCCGGGGACTATTTATAAGACTCTATAAAAATCTCTATTGGAGATTAATACTCAACCTGGCAAATAAAAACCGACCAGAAAACCCAAATTGCTGGGCAGACCTGGACCAGTCAAACCTTCCATCACTACGGTTTCCGAAAGCTGGATCCGCTGCATCTGGATAAATATCAAAAATATTATTTGAGCCAATAGTTAACGTTAAAGCATTAGTCGCTTTAAATCCTATAGAAAGATCGGTTATTACTTTCCCATCAAATTCCTGTTGTCTGAGCGGATCTGAAACCGCCTCCGTTACTTTACCGAAGTAAACATTTCTTAAGAAGAAGTTGAATTTTCCTGCAATAAGACTATTGCTTAAATTAACTTTTGTTCTTGGCACAGCCTCTTCAAGATAAATACGACTATCCTCTGGAAAATAGGTGTCAACTAAACCTGCACGCTCCAATTCTGGAGAAGCCTTAATATCGCCGACTTGCTTTGTTTTAGAAAACGTAGCGGCCAGATCTGATTTCAATTTAAAATTATCCCCAAAAATAGCATTATGAGTAATAACCGCGTCAATTCCTTTGGATTCGGTATCTATGGCATTTGCAAAGAAAGCTGCGGCTGTGGCATTGGCCTGCGAGAGTAACTGATCTAATTCGGTACCCGTCCCTGGACCTCTAAACTGACCTGTATAAACTACTCTGTCATCTATAGCTACAAAATATCCATCTGCAGTGAAGGTAAGATTAGCATCAGGGATCTTCGCAGTAAGGCCAACACTTAAGCTACGGGATGTTTCCTCTTTTAGCTCTGGAATACCAAGTAATTGTGCAGCACGACTATCATTTGAAAAGGTTCCAACTTCTACCGGATCTCCTTCATCATTGAAAATGGTGGAGGTAGAATTAAAATTTAATTGGTGCAAAGAGGGAGCTCTAAATCCAGTATTGGCTGCTGCCCTAATATTTACATTATCACTAAGTTTATATCGTGAGGCAAGTTTGAAATTTATAGTCGAACCAAAATCTGAATAATTTTCAAATCTTGTAGCAAAGGTTAAAAGAAACTTGTTAGTCAAATCCGCTTCTAAATCAAGGTATCCGGCTACACTACTACGTTCTCTTGAAATTTCATTTTTTGGACTAAATCCTGGAAAAACCTGAGAACCTCCAGCCCGAGAGTTTCCGAAGAAATCTTGTGCGGGAATTTGTGATGCATTAGTAATAACATCTCCGTTCTCGGTATACTGTTCGTAAGAAGCTTTTTCCCCTGCAGTAATTTCATATTTCTCCCAACGATGTTCAGCTCCAAAAGCAATATTAAATCCTGAAAACACATCGTCAAAGTATTGAGAAATATCAAGGTTCGTAGTGTTCTGAGCAAAAGAAAATCCACCGGCATCAAAACTTGTCGGAGAGGCGCCTTCTAACGATGCATTGGAAGTATTAGAAATAAGATAGTCAAATCGGTTTTGGCCATACGTATTACTAAAATCTACGTTCCAATCACCAACCATTCCTTTAATACCTGCTGCCAAGGATTGATCTTTAATTTTTGAATTAATTCTTGGAAGAAATCCATTAATATATATTGGAGTATATGTTCGACTCTGATTTGGTAATCGGTAGAATCCTGCTGATTCTCCTCTTCTAGAACTTATACCGGCAAATGAATATATTTCGGTTCCATTGTCATCTAAAGGAAGTGAAAGATTAGCAAAAAACCGGCCGCCACGAAGGGCCGATTGTCCTACCCTCATATTATAATCGCTGCGTTGTTGGCCGCGAGCATCCAATTCAGCTTCGGTGACATTCATACTTAGTAAATCTTGTAATCCTGATCGGTCAGCGGAGGCAATATCATTTTGAAAATCGGAGTCAAAATAGGAGACCTGTTGTGCAAATTCCTGAATTTGACTATCGCTTAAATTAGAGATATCGGCACCATTATTTGCAGCAACACGTTCTATGGCGTTGTAGGCATTAAAAATAGAGCCTTCCCATTCTCCCATTCTGTTATAGGGTTCCCGATAATCAAAATCACCGGAGAAATTAACAAAGCCACCATTTTCACCTAAAGCGATACCATAACTGGCAGCTACATTTACTGTTTCGCCATCTATTCCACCGGTTTGCTTATTTGCATTTTTAGAAAAATTCGCCCCTGAAGTTACATTTAGGTTTAATTCTCCAACTTCTTCATTTAAAACGATATTAATAACTCCCGCTATAGCATCTGAACCATATTGAGCCGCCGCACCATCTCGTAAAACTTCAATCCTTTGAATTGCCGCTGCTGGAATTGCATTTAAATCGGTTCCTACACTTCCGCGTCCGAACGATCCATTTACATTTATTAGGGAAGAATTATGTCTTCTCTTACCGTTTATAAGGACTAAAACTTGATCTGGACCAAGTCCTCTTAACGAAGCTGGATCAATGTGATCGGTACCATCGGCAATAGTTTGTGTATTTGAGGAAAATGAAGGAGCCACATAATTAAGCATCTGGTTAAGGTTAACCTGGGGTACTGCGGTTTGTATTTCCTGGATATCCAAAACATCTACGGGAACGGCAGACTCTACTACCGTTCGGCTGCGACTTCGGGAGCCCACTAATACTACTTCTCCTAAATTAGTTCCAGCTACCATCTGGACATCTATGGTAGTTTGGTCTATCAGTACTTCCCGTGGATCAAATCCTACGAAAGTAAACACAAGTGTTTGTCCAAGAGACGCACTGATCGAATAATTACCATCGAAATCGGTAACTGTTCCCTGGTTAGTCCCCTTTATGGCAACTGACACTCCCGGTAAAGGCTGGGATTGATCATCTACTACTGTTCCCGAAATTTGCTCCTGTCCAAAGGCTAAAACCCCCAGTAAAAGAAAACAAACTACTAAGTAATTTTTTATCATAATATCTCATTTTAAAAACGAAGATACTAAAACATAAACCTAGTAAACCTATATGTTATTAATTTTAACGAAAACCGTTTTCGTTAAAATCCTCGTGCTGCTTCATCACCTCTTGGGTCTGCACCGCCTTCTAATTCACCTGTAGGTAATATTTTAATGGCATTGACTTTCCCTATAATCTGAGAATCGTTTTCATTTATATGATATCCTTTACCTTTAAGTGAATCCAATAATTGCTTTTTAAATGCATTGGGTTCGAAGAGGATTTCATCCGGGAGCCATTGATGATGAAACCTGGGAGCGTCCACCGCTTCTTGCATTGTCATACCAAAGGATTCTACATTTAAAATTGTTTGTAGCACCGAGGTTATAATAGTAGAACCTCCAGGACTTCCAACTACCATATAGAGATCATTGTCTTTTTCTACAATTGTTGGTGTCATAGAACTAAGCATTCTTTTGCCAGGTGCTATCGAATTAGCTTCTGCTCCAATTAAACCGAACATATTAGGTACTCCTGGTTTGGAACTAAAATCATTCATCTCATTATTTAGGAAAAAACCTAGTTCTTCTATATACATTTTGGAACCGTAGGCACCATTAAGAGTCGTGGTCACGGAAACTGCATTACCCAAGGAATCTACAATAGAGTAGTGGGTAGTTTCCATACTTTCCCAACCATTAATCTCCCCATAGTTTATTTCGCTGGAAGGCGTGGCTTGGTTAGGATCGTAAGATTGCATTCTTTTTTTCAAATAATCTGTTGAAAGAAGGCTATAGGTGGGAATTTCTACAAAATCTGGATCTCCTAAATAATAGTTCCTATCTGCATAAGCTCTTCTTTCGGCTTCTGTTAATACTTGAATATATGATAAATTGTTATGCCCATATTGGGAAAGGGGATAGGGTTCAATCATTTGTAAGATCTGTCCTAATACAATACCTCCACTGGAAGGTGGAGGCATTGAAATGACATTAAGGTCTTTATATTTAACTTCTATGGGTTCCCTCCATTGCACTTCGTAGTCTTTTAAGTCTTGTTGTGTAATTATACCGCCGTTTTGCTCTAAAAAAGCCACAATTTTATTCCCAATTGTTCCATTGTAAAACTCATCTCTTCCATTTTTTATTATCTTTTCCAGGGTATTGGCGAGTGCAATATTTCTAAGGGTATCACCCATTTGGTAATTCTTTGAAAATAAAATACTATCCTGATTTTCTCTTAACAATTCTTCTCGATATTTATCTAATCGATTTTGTTGTTTTTCGGTAATAATAAAACCACTGCGTGCCAGCTTTACTACTGGAACCAGAATGGTATCTAAAGGGAGTGAACCAAATTTCTCGTGTACAGCAAAAATACCCGCTACCGTACCCGGTACTCCAACAGCTAAACCTCCATACCGACTAATTTCTGTATTGACTTCTCCTTTTTCATTTTGGTACATTTTTTTAGTAGCAGCGCCAGGTGCCTTTTCCCTAAAATCCAGTGAACCTTTGGTCCCATCTGCTTCACGATAGACCATAAATCCGCCACCCCCAAGGTTCCCGGCAAAAGGATAGGTTACTGCCAGAGCCATTTCGGTAGCTACCATAGCATCAAAGGCATTACCTCCTTTTTGCATAATTTTAACCCCGATCGCGGAAGCTTCTGCACGTGCAGAAACTACCATGGCATTGGGAGTAATTAAAGCTTTGGAAGATTGTTGTTGTAAGAGTATTTTGTCTTCTGTCTCTTTACAAGAAATGCTAAGGATGGCAATTAAAATGAAAAAATAATACCTCATAGAATTATTATTATAGCTTTTAAAATTGAACTGTAATTGAAACTCACAAAAGTAAATGAGTTTTATTAGTGCACAAGTATATTTAAAGAATGGATATTTTTTAAATATATAATATCGTACTGCCTAAGATAGAATGACCAAATTTAATGATCACTAGGTTTTTTTTCAGAAATACTCAAAATCGGGAATTCCCTTCTTAAACTATTATAATGGGAACCAAATTAGTTAAGCACATTAATAAACCTGGTACAAAAAAGTTTTACTCAATCTTTTATAAAATATGTACCTGGTAAAATCCTGAAAGCAATAGTACGATAGCATTCTCTGTTGCTTTTTATTTTGTACCCTGTTACCGAACATATTAGAATTTAAAGAATGGATTAATCAAATTTTAATAAACTCCCTGGAAAGATAAAACTGTTAGTGTCCAAACTATTATACATGAAAGATAAATCCCTAGGGTATTAGCAATAAAAGCTTGTTTCGTTTCCAGACCAAATAACCAGGCAGCGATAGTCCCGGCATAAACGCCAGTTCCAGGAATTGGCATCATCACAAAAAAAAGTAATCCCCAAAATCCATATTTCTGAACATTTTTTCCAGCGCCTAATTTTGCTCTGCGGGCAACGAAAATAGCAGACTTTTTATAAACGCGCCACTTGAGCAAATACTTGTTGATATGTTTCAGGAAAAATTGCATCAGCGGAAAGACCATTACATTAGCGGCAAAGTATAGTGTAAAAGCAAGGTAGTGGTTTACATTATTATAGATTGCATAAGGTATTCCAACCTTTGCCTCACCAAAAGGTAAAATACTCCATAGCATGGAGGTGAGTATATCGTTGAGCATCGTATAGTTTAGATTTCCTGGCTTACCAGGTAAATGGTATAGGAGATAAAAATAACTACCAGTAATGCAGACGCAAGTCTACCCAGTTTTTTCTTTCCAAGGTAAAGGAGCAGGAATAATAGGGTCGTCCCTCCAAGAAGTAAGTAAACATCTCGGTTAAATGCTACATCATATGCGATTGGTCTCACAGTGGCGCTTAGACCAAGGATAAAGAAAATATTGAAAATGTTTGAACCTATTACGTTACCTATGGCGATATCACTATTTTTTTTCAGTGCAGCCACCACAGAAGTAGCAAGTTCAGGTAAAGAAGTTCCCGCCGCTATAATCGTTAAACCAATAAGTTTTTCGCTAACTCCCATTTCAGTAGCCATAAATACGGCACTGGATACCACCATTCTCCCTCCGGCAACTAGTGCAATAAGTCCAATGATAATTAATCCCCAAATTTTCCAAATCGGTAAATTTACTTCTTTGATTTCCTCAAGTACCGGTTCACTTTTTAGTTGGGTATAGACATAAGCCAGAAATATTAAAAACAGAATTAACAGGATGATCCCATCCCCACGGCTTAAAATTTCCTCCTGAAAAATATAACTATTCGCCATTAGCAATACCATTAATCCCGCCAATAATGAGATGGGAATCTCCTTAAAAAGCGTACTGGATTGAACCGCTAAAGGGGTGATTAATCCTGCTACTCCAAGAATAAAGAATAAATTAAAATTATTACTACCAATTATATTTCCGAAAACAATGTCCTGATGGTTTTCGATAGAAGCGGCTAAATTTACCACTAATTCAGGGGCAGAGGTCCCAAAAGCAACTATAGTTAATCCAATTGCCAGATCAGATATTTTTTTCTTCCTGGCAATCGTGGATGCACCGCTGACTAACCAGCCTGCTCCTTTGATTAGAAGAAACAGGCCAAGGGCTAATAAAATAATATATAAAAACATTATGCAGTACGTCTTAGGTATGGTTGAGTGGAGAGGTATTTCCGTAATTCCAATGCCAGTTTTTGTGCATTATTTAATTCAAACTCCTGATTATAATTCAGGTCATGATCAAACAAGGTTATTACCTGAAAATCCAGTGAATTTTGCTCATAAATTTCAAGATCTATACGCGTTAGAATTTCTTCAGGTTTTCCTTGTATCTTGTAGGTATGAGTTTGGGGTCGTATTTTAATATCCCCCATCTTAATTAAATTTATTAATCTTATTTCAAAATTCATTTCTGTTTTTTGGACAAATAAAAATTGCCTTTTTTCTACATCTACTCCTGCAAGGTTGTTATTCCAGAGGAGTTCATAACTAATATTAAGCCCTAGTTTTTGGGCTTCTTCCTTAAACCTGTTTATGATATTTTTTTTCTCTTTGTTTGCGATTAAAGGAAATATAATAAAAGGTAAAAAACAGATGATTACTAATATACTGGAAATAATTATAAAATCGATTTTCATTTTTCTGGATTTAAAATTGTGATTCTTAAAAAATTAGGAGCTGGTAAAACATATCCATAGGGATATGTCACCGATAGATGAATACACTAGTAGGTGAACCCTCACCGGAATTCTAAAGAAAAAAATGAAATGGAAAAATGATAGCTGAAAGATCTAAGCCCGGCTTTATAAATCGGTTTTTTGAATAGTAGGCTTTTAATTTTGAAAGCGCGCTGGCATTTTCCAAATACCGATAGATGATTGAATAGTTGCTGGATCGGTAATGTGAAAACTCTATTGAAGTAGAAAGATGGCTTGGGGATAATAATTTCAGGTCTTCTGATAATTCAGCTTCAACCTGATTTTTAGTATGAATTGATTCAGTATCCGAAGCATACAAATTAATCGTACTGTTTCCGATAAGTATTAGAATTAAAATTAGAACCAACTTAGAATACGACATAATAACATCTGAATTACAGCTCAAATTTAGGTGTTAATTCTGTTAATTATTTATTAATATTTTTACAGATAATTCAATTTTTTTCAAAGTATGTCCTTTTTTAAAACATAAATTTCTTAATAAATTAGCGTTGGTTGTTTATACCGTTGTTTATTGGAATACTTATGATGATGGACATACCAGGTTGCCTGAAATCCTACGACTGTTTCTGAAATACCTATGCTAACATTTATTTTTAGATGACCAGTTTTGATTTCTTCTGCGATTGTCTCAGTTAACATATAAATGGTCCTACACTTTCCTGTTACCAACTAAAAGTATTTCATTAAAGTTGATTGATTTCCCTATATTCCTTTCCTGCATTATAAATCAGATTTATTAAGTCAAGTTTTTTCTTTTCCTGCAATAAATTAGAATTAATTTTCTTCGATACAAGAAAATCTAAAAATAAGGGATGATAGCTTTTAGGGATTGAAAGATTTTCAAGTAAGAACTGTTTATTTAAAATATCATCCTTTTTGAATAATATTTTGAGCTCATTATAACTGATCATTTTTTGGTTGGGAAGATCCGTTTTGCGGGCTTCTTTTTTCTTACTCAGTAAGCCCTTAACCGCTTGTAAAAGATAAATAATATTACCTTTGTGGGGTTCGTAAAATGTAGGGTTTTTTAGAATGTCCTGTTGGAGGGAATAATATAATTTTTCATCTAATTTTTCAATAGGTACCTTTTTAAAATTGCGATTACGAATCTTTACCTCGTCCAGCGTTGTATTTTTTAATTCTATTACAATATTGTTGGTTAGGTGATTTCTTTCAATTATAAGGTTTTCTTCTTCATATAAAATCGACTTAAAAACTATGGTATCCTGAACATTAGCACTTATTTTAAAAAAGCCATTTCCATCAGACGTAGAATTCAGTTGTTGAGTTATATTCTTCACTGTTATATTATGATCAATTCGACCATTAGCATTATATAAATATCCTTTAACTTCTTGTCCGTATGTTTGAAGGGAGATAAATAAAAGAAGGTATGAAAATATCTTCATTAGATTTAGGGTTCTTTTTTGAATTGATTCGTGCTATTTTATTTTTTAATTTAATCAATTTAAATGATACTTCAACAGTAGCCATATTGATCGCTGAGTTTTCTCCAGGAAGTTTTATGGCGTTATTAGGTCTATATTTATTTTTTAGGTATCCCCATAAGCCAGATAACATCTAGCTCTTCAAGGTAATAATCCATATATTTTTTTCCCGCTTAAAACCCACGGCGGGCCATATTTGCCATATACGGGAATTTTTGTTTTTTAGAGATTATTTTTTTATCCTTCTTCTGCATTACTTATTAAACGGGCTTAGCAATATCCACTTTATTGATGATATTATTCTGAAGTAATCAAGGCTTTGATCAATTGCTCCCAGGTACGGTGGCGCTTCAGCTAATACGTATTCTATAATTAATTTTCGCCTATGATTCTGAATTGTAATAGAAGAAAAATTTTACTCGATAATCGAGTTTAAATGCTCCGTCCCGAAGCATCGGGAGGCCTCGAAATCAAAATATAATTTTCAATAATAATGTTTTTGAGCTTGCTCCGAAGTAGTTTACTGATTTGATAACAAAGAATTTTGAAAGCTCGCCAGGCCAGGGTCCTGGTTGAAAATCTATTGGAACAACGGGAATCGGGTGCTTCTGGAGCTACCAGGTTTTTTAATGACCCAGCTGAAGGTTTGATCGGTGGACTCATTTGGAAATTAAAAACTACCTATTCCGAGTTTTGTACCCTACCACATCTAATAGCTATTTACCAATATCTGGATACCGATAGCCTGGTAAAGTTTCTGGAAACTAATACCACCTCGCGGGCGATGGCTGATGCTTTTATTAGTGGTAAAGATTCTGAACGACAAACCGCCGGGGTGAAAAGTACCCTGGCGAACGCCCTAAAGAGAATCAGTACGCAGCGGATTTTTATGGCACTTTCCGCAGATGAGGTACCGCTGAATATTAATAGTGAAGAGAATCCCGCTGTCATTTCGGTGGTGAACAATCCTAAATATGAATCTTCTTACTCACCGGTTATTGCTACGATCATTCATACCATTACCAAACAAATGAGTCTTAAAAATTCTAAAGCTTCTTTCTTGCTTATGGAAGAAGCTCCTACCATTCGGTTGCTAAATATGCACCGTATTCCTGCCACCCTAAGAAGTTATAATATCGCTACCATCTACGTAATGCAAGACAAGATTCAGAATGATATGATGTATGGGGAAAAGGCAAGTAGGGCTATTCTTAGCAATCTTTCTTACTAGTTTTTCGGTAAGGTAAATGATCCAGATACCGCCAAATATTATGAACGCTTTTTTGAGATCGTAAAGAAACCAACCAGAAGTGTCAGCAGTAGTTACAGCCTCGATTTTGATACCCGGGTTACCAAAGGAGAAAAGGAAATTCCCAAATTAAGATCCGATGTTTTCTTTCGGTTAAAACAAGGGGAGTTTATTACTTATGCCGATGGACAGGATAAAAGGCTTCAGTTTAAACTGCAAACAATAGATAGAAAGCTTCCAGATGAAACGAATAAGTATTCCAAAATGGATTTAAAGAATAATTTTGAAAGGATTTTCAGGGAGGCAAAAGCTATATTCGATGGATAAAATTCTAAAACAATCCCAATTCAGATCACCATTATTGCTTCTTCATTCTTTTCTTTTGATTCCGTATTTTTAAACGAATTAAGGATTTTTCAAGCAGTGATATTTTTTTTCTTTCAATGAGATTCAATCGAAGTGATCGTATAAGAAAAATAATTAATAATGAGGTTATAAGACCTAATAGAGCTTCCAACATTTTTTTGGTAAAGCTAATTAAAACCTTAGGATAACTTAATTTAAGGGTTATAAATCAAAGTTAAATATTTCAGATTTGAATATTATGAACATTAATTCAGAATAATTTTTTTTATAGCATTCTAAATCATATTAATTATCTTTTTATATTTGCTGTTAAATATATCTTAAAATACAACATAACCCTTAGGTGACCTGATTATTCATTGATGTAGCCTTATTCATTGTGAGGAGAATTGCATCGAGATAGCAAGCTTATTATTGAGAGAAAATTTAAAGTTAAATGATTATAATATTGCTTCTCGCAGCCATCTTCGGCTTTGTGCTAACTACCACTTTATTTTTTAAAAAATCAGTTAATAAAGTTGCAACTCGAATCTTGGGTTCTTTTTATTTTCTACTATCTGTATATGCATTGCAGGCTTTTATAATAGATGGGGGATATTTAGAGCATTTTCAATGGTTTTTTTTATGGCCCTTACTACCCTATAATCTTATTTTCATTCCTATATATTATTATTTTAAAGTTATTTTGACGGATCATTTAAGCTTTGATAAAACGGAATTAATTTTACTTGTTCCTTTTTTATTAGGTTTGATAGATGTTACTTACGTTTATCTTCAACCAGAAAGTGTTTATCAAAATATTATATCAGGAGCAATCTCAAACCCTGAGACAAGGCTCAATGCAGAATACTTGCTGCTAAGCCTTGATCAACATCTTCTTATGAGACACCTATGGCAGCTCGGGGTCTTGGTTACAATAATTCCTGAAATCAGATTTTTTATAAAAAATGGCGATAATAATGAATTAAAAAATATTCTCAACAAGTGGTTGTTGATTTTCTGGGGAATCCTGATGATAATGGCTTTGTTGGCTATTATTTATGCCCTCGAAAAAATGATGTTGGTGGAAATTTTCGACTCATTAATCATAATAGGTAAAAATGGTGGAATAATTACGCTTCTATTGTATATAGCCCTTTTCCTAATTGGTATAATTCCAATTTACTTTCCCAGTATATTGTATGGATATCCGCAAAGGCAAAGACCTGATGCAAATTTTATTTTACATGAAGAAACTGAAGGCCTGAAATTTGGCTTAGAAAAGGAAGAAGTACTGGTCAAACTCAAACGTTTGAAGGAAAACAACTGTCATTTAGATAAAAATTTTAATCTATCTGAATGTGCCAAAAAGTTGGATATGCCTTCCCATCATATTTCATATTTTTTAAAACAATACTATGGAATAAGTTTCGCTGCATATAAAAATACCTTGCGTACAGAGCATGCCAGGAATTTAATTGAACAAGGCTACCTGGAAAATAATACCATCGATGCTTTAGCCGAAGAATGCGGATACGCCACAAGAACATCTTTTAGTAAAGCCTTTAAGAATGTAGCTGAAATGAGTCCAAGTCAATACGCTTTAGATTATAAATAAAAATCACAATTATCTCAAAACCCTCTATTATAGATTTTTAGGTATGTGTCCAAATCGAATTTGGACACCATTGCACCTGTATTTCAACCCAATTTTTATTTATTTTAACGTTTTTTTGCATTATAATAACATTTCATTTGACCGTTTTTTCTTTCTACAGCGAAATGACTAACTAATCTTTTACTTTATCACTTAATACATCCGTTTTATATGAAGCACAATTACTTTTTTAGAGTTTCTTTCCTTTTGATATTCCTTTTGGATTGCAGATTCCTCTGGAAGCTAAACCTTCTATTTTCCCCATCATTGATAGGGTAATAGAGAGTGGTAAAAACCCCGCAACCGAATCTGGGTTCATATGGCGTCAATTATATTCTACCCACAACTGATAGCGTTATATAAGTAATAAGAGCCCTATAACTCGTTGAAAATCCAAATTTCACAAAAAACTTAAATTTTAATTTATATGAAAAAAAGTTACTTCCAATCTGAAAATATGAATTTTAATTCTATTTTAATTGTAAAGCTATTTACAATGATAGTTTTGCTTTTACCTTTTGAATTTTTTGGGCAGGCATTCACAGAAACTTTTGATACAAATCCATGCGGCTCAAATTTATGTACCACCACTAATTTTACACGAAATTTAAATGGAGTTGATTTTGAATTTACATTTCAAGGCAGCGGTGATGGGGGTAATTTTTCTTATGAAACAGAATATGGAGAAGGTAATTCACCTGCAATAAATTTACTTTCAGGTGCTCTAAATCCAGGTACTACTGAAACTGTTACAATAAAAAGGAGGGATAATGGAGAGTTCATTTTTAATAGCATATTTGTTAATAATACAGATGCGCAGACTTTAACATTCCAGGGATATAAAAACGGTTCAGCTGTAAGTAGCTCTCAGTCTGCCCCTAGGGGAACTAATAATACATTAAATTTTAGCGGAATTACTCTCGATGAAGTAAGAATAACTTCAACAGATTTTTATAACATTAACCTTGATTCTTTTTCCGGTGAAATTCCATCATCAGTTACAGTACCAACTGTAAATACTTCTTCCGTATCTTCCATCACTGCCACCGGAGCCACTTTTAGCGGCAATGTAACGGACGATGGAGGAACTACGGTCACAGCCCGTGGATTCGTATATTCCTCTTTAGACAATACTCCAACCATAGGAGAATCTGGGGTGACCAAAATTAGTAATGGTAGTGGAACAGGTACTTTTGAAGAAAGTGTTTCTGGTTTAAGCGGTTCGACAAATTATTATTACCAAGCCTATGCGACCAATAGTGAAGGGACAATTTATGGTGGGGTAGAGAGTTTTATAACTAGCGCTGTGAACAATCCCCCTACTGATATTAAGTTACCGCTATATAATGTAAGTCGAAATCAAAGTCCTTTCGCAAAACTTACAACTACTGATGCTGATCCAACGGATACATTTACCTATACTTTAATTGCTGGGGAAGGAGATGATAATAACAGTAGTTATGAAATAGTAAAATCTGGGGTAGATTCTTATGTACGATTTAAGGTGAGTGGAGAATTCATCCCTGAAGGATTAAATAGTATACGGATACAGACTAATGATGGAATAGATACTTTTGAGAAGATCTTTTCATTTAATGTCGCTTATAGTTTTGAAAATTTTTCATGGACAAGTTCCAGTAATGTTGCGAATACCACCGGGGTAACGTATACATTTAATTATGAAATTGTAACGCCCAATCCTACCAATATTCTTTACGTTATTAATTATGATGGATGGGAAGTTCCCTTTCTTGGAGAAAGCTCTAATAATAATAAAATCACCGATGCCGAAAAACAGAATGTTACTGTAAAGGTGAATGGTGTGGATCAAGACTTCTCAATTCGAAACTGGAATACAGGGCTGATGGAGGTTAGTTTAACAGATTCAAATATCACCGCTGGGGCCCAGGTTCAAATTATTGTAGATAATGTAACCAATAAAGGTGCTGGCTCCCATTCTTGGCGCTTAATTAGGACTTCATATCCCTCCGGTCAGCCTATCGATGAAGCTTTTGGGCCAAACCCAATTGTGTTACTGTCAAGCACTACTCCAGTTGTAAGTACAATTTCAGCTACGGAGGTAAATTCTTCCCAGGCTATACTGAACGGAAATATCACTTCTGATGGCGGAGCTACCGTTACAGAGCGCGGCTTTGTCTATTCCAGTTCAGACAATACTCCAACCATAGGAGGATCTGGGGTAACCCAAATTAGTAATGGTAGTGGAACAGGTACTTTTGAAGAAAGTGTTTCTGGTTTAAGCGGTTCCACAAATTATTATTACCAAGCCTATGCGACTAACACTGAAGGGACTAGTTATGGCGGGGTGGAAAGTTTTGCAACCTTGACTTCACAAAACCCACCATCTATTACCAGTACACCAGCGAAAACTATTCCTTACGGTCAACAATACAATTATGGTGTAGTAGCTTCGGTAGAAGGAAATTTGGAAACAATCTTAAGTGCACCCACCCTACCTGCTTGGTCGAGCTTTAGTACAGATGGAGTAGGTACCGCCGCTCAATTTGGTGATATTCCTTCAGGTGTATATTTGTCTGGTGTAGCCGGAGATGAAGAGGGAAATATTTATGCAATCAGACAAAATGGAACCGAAATTTTTAAAATAGAACCGGATGGTACTACTACTTCCTGGAAGTCAGGAATGATACCAGGAAGCGTTTATGCACTCCATATTGCGAATGGATATGTTTATATCCCTAGATATTATAATTCTACACAGTCTATCACAAGGGTGCCGCTTAACGATCCATCAGCCACAGAAGAGGTTTTTATCGCCCGATCCGGTGGAGTTCTTTCTTTGACAGATAAAGATGGATTTATTTATGCCGCCAATTATAGTAATAGTGAGATATTGAAAATAAATGAATCTACCAAAGCGGTAGAGGTGGTTTTAACCGACGCTGATGGAATACCAACATACGGCCCATTTGGATTAACCTTCGACGATGAAGATAATCTATACATCGCTACCTGGGGAAATAATACCATCTTAAAATATGATGGAACATCAGTCAGTACGGTTCTTTCCAATCTACCGAGGAACGTATCCTCTATTCGAGTTGATGCATCGGGTAATTTCTATCTTTCGATGTCAAACGGTGGAGTCAGGAAGTACACTTCAGATTTCAGTTCCTTCGAAGTTGTTTCGCTTAGTGAGACTGATAATATTTGGAGCCTCTCTTTTACTTCGAGCGGCTCTTTGGTCTATGCGAAGTATAGTACCAATGAAGTTTATCGCCTTCAGACGGGAGCGGTATTAACCGGAACGCCTACTAAATCTGATGTAGGTGATCATCCTGTGGTATTAAGGGCCGAAAATGAAACCGGGTTCATCGAGCAAGCCTTTACCATCACTGTAATAGATGAAACAGCTCCGGCACTCACTACGCTGTCGCCGGCAAATAATGCCACTGATGTTACGCTTCAGCCTTCGCTAAAAATCACGTTTGACGAGGAAATCGCTTTGGGAACTTCAGGTACGCTGACAGTCAATAATGGGTCTACGGTGCTTAGAACTTTTGATCTTTCGGAAACTGTGGATCTGGATTTGATCGAAGTTGCAGAAGATAATCTTAGTGTTTCGATTCCATTAGATATTGCCTTACCAGTCAATACAAAAATCAGTATTGGACTATCTGGCGGTTTTGTTCAGGATCAAGCTGAAAATGATTTTGATGGATTTACGCGGGATTCCAATACCTGGACATTCACCACCATCAACAAATTAGATCAAAACATCACTTTCCCAGAAATTTCCACAAAAGCTTATGGAGACGATGAATTTATCCTGGGTGATGAAGTTACCGATCAGGGCTTGGTTGTCACTTACACTGCCCAGGATACTGATATAATATCAATCTCGGGGAATAAGGCTACTATTTTGAAAGTTGGAACTACTCAAATCACAGCAACCCAGGAAGGAGATGAGGAAACTTTTTCGGCAGAACCTGTAACACAAACTTTAAGCGTTAATAAAGCAGCAATTACCATAGCGGCAGATAATAAGTCGAAAATCTATGGGGGTCCTGATCCTGAACTGACTTACGAGATTGCTGCCGGAGATTTAGTAGGAGATGATACTATTTCGGGAGAACTGATCCGTGAGAATGGGGAAAATGCTGGCTCCTATACTATTCAACAGGGTACATTAAACTTAAGCAGCAACTATGATCTTACCTATAAAACTGCCGATCTAACCATAGAAAAGGCAGAAGCGGTAATCACTGCAGATGATACACAAACTTTTACTTATGATGGAGCAGAAAAAGAAGTGACTGCAGAATTGAATCATACAGAAGCTGAATTATCATATACTCCTCAGCAAGGCTATACCGATGCAGGAACTTATCCTGTAACCGTATCAGTCGGAGAAACTGACAATTATCTGGCTACTTCAAAAGAAGTGTCTTTGGTAATTGATAATGCAGAGACCACGGGAGTAACTCTTGAAAGTGAAACTTATACATATGATGGAGCTTCAAAAACACTCACGGTTACTGGTCTTCCAGAAGGTGCTTCTGTAAGTTATAACAACAACGATAAAATTAATGCAGGAACTTACACAGTAACTGCAACAGTTAGCCAGAAAAACTATAATGACAAAATCCTGACTGCTGATCTTGTCATTGAAAAGGCAGAAGCGTTAATCACTGCAGATGATACACAAACTTTTACTTATGATGGAGCAGAAAAAGAAGTGACTGCAGAATTGAATCATACAGAAGCTGAATTGACCTATACT
Source organism: Salegentibacter agarivorans (assembly GCF_900113135.1). Taxonomy (GTDB): domain Bacteria; phylum Bacteroidota; class Bacteroidia; order Flavobacteriales; family Flavobacteriaceae; genus Salegentibacter; species Salegentibacter agarivorans. The sequence continues at coordinate 17,573 of NZ_FOOH01000040.1, forward strand.
CCACAGCAAGGCTATACCAAGGCAGGAACTTATCCTGTAACTGTATCTGTTGATGAAACTGACAATTATCTGGCTACTTCAAAAGAAGTGTCTTTGGTAGTTGATAATGCAGAGATCACAGGAGTTGCTTTTGAGAATGAAACTTTTACTTATAATGATGAAGTTCACAATTTAGCTGTAACCGGTCTTCCAGAAGGTGCTTCTGTAAGTTATAACAACAACGATAAAATCAATGCTGGAACTTACAAAGTTACTGCCACAGTAATCCAGGAAAACTATAATAATAAAATCCTGACTGCTGATCTTGTGATCAACAAAGCAGAAGCTATAATTACTGCCGAAGCTACGCAAACTTTCACGTACGACGGAACTGTTAAAAATGTTGAAGCAAATTTGAATCACTCCGAAACGCAATTGGCTTATGCTCCGCAGCAAGGATATACCAATGCGGGAACTTATCCTGTTACCATTTCTTCGGAAGAGACCGACAACTATTTGTCTGCTTCTAAAGAGGTGTCGTTGGTCATTGAAAATGCGGAGATCGAAGGAGTAGCTTTTGAAGGAGATACTTTTATCTATGATGGTACTAAAAAATCCATCGCGGTAATCGGTCTTCCTGAAGGAGCGACAGTAACATACGCTAACAACGGGCAAATCAATGCTGGGACCTACAAAGTTACTGCTACTGTAAGGCTGGAAAACTACAATGATAAAATCCTGACTGCTGATCTTGTGATCAAGAAAGCTGAAGCGGTAATCATTGCCGATGCTATTCAAATGTTCACTTATGGTGGTATTGTTAAGGATGTTTCAGCAACATTAAACCATTCTGAAACTCAATTGACTTATACTCCTCAGCAAGGCTATATCAATGCAGGAACTTATCCAGTTACTATCTCTTCTGAAGAGACTGACAATTATTTGTCAGCGTCAAAGGAGGTTTCCTTGGTAATTGACAATGCAGAAATCGAGGGAGTAACTTTTGAAGGAGAAACTTATGTAAGCTTCCCTTAAAACCGAACTGTTTAAAAGTATAATATATTTTATAACTTTAAACAGTAATTATGAAGAAGAGTAGATATTCACCACAGCAAATCGCAAAGATTTTAAAGGAGTTTGATAACGGAAAAACGGCCGCAGAGATCAGCCGTGAATATTGTATTAGTACAGCTGCGTTCTACAAGTGGCGGGAACGCTATGGCGGGATGAACGGTAAAGAGCTTAAGCGCCTAAAAGATCTGGAAGAGGAAAACCGAAGACTGAAGCAGATGTATGCCAATCTATCCCTAGATCATCAAATGGCCAAAGAAATCATTGAAAAAAAGCTTTAAAGCCCTGCCGTAAAAGAACTATTGCTAAAGAACTTGTTCATTACGGTATTAGCAGGGCGTGCCGTGTTTTAAATATGAGCAAAAGCGTTTTTTATTACAGGCCAATTCCAAAGGACGATACTGCTATCGAAGCGGCCTTACAACAAAAAGCTAAAGAACATAGCGAAGAAGGCTTTTGGATGGCTTACGATCGTCTAAGAAATGAAGGCAAGCCCTGGAACCATAAACGGGTATACCGGGTCTATAAAAAGCTTGGCCTAAGTTTGAGACGAAAGGTAAAAAAGCGGTTACCTGCCAGAGTTAAAGAACCCCTGGAGGCTCCCATAGCTCTTAATCGTAGCTGGAGTATTGATTTTGTAACCGATGTTCTGGAAAATAAAAGGCGCTTCCGTGGTTTAACCGTAATCGATGATTACAACCGGGAAGCATTGCATATAGAAATTGATTTTTCACTGCCCAGCAAACGTGTCGTCTGGGTATTGAACCATTTGATTAATCGCAGGGGAAAACCTCAAAAAATAAGAATGGATAATGGACCTGAATTTGTTGCTAAGAT
>NZ_FOOH01000032.1 GCF_900113135.1 Salegentibacter agarivorans
AAGGAAAAAGCCAGGAACCTACTATTAAGTGAAGCGGGAATAGCACATCGTAAACGTCGGTGCTGGGATGTGGAAGCCGTCTTTGGGAATATCAAGCAAAATATGGGCTTCAAGCGATTTATGCTTCGGGGAATGGAGAAAGTAACTACTGAAATAGGGTTAATTGCTATGGCGCACAACTTAAGAAAATTCAGTATAGCATAGGAAGGGGGCTTCCTTGCCTTTTTTTATCATTAAGAATATCTACAAAAGAAGAAGCACTTCTCTCACAAAAACTTTTATCAATAAAAAAGGCCATCTAAATACTTTTTAGACGGCCTCTTTCTTATTCTCAAAAAGAAAAAGACCTATTGATTTTGTTCTATTTCTCTTAAAATTTCATTTTGCATCTCATAAATCCCATCTACTCCGCCATACATAATAAACATTACAATAGTGCTTATTAAACTAATAGCGCTTAGTATAAGGCCAATAATAGCAAGAATTTTCCCGGTTTTTACGTTCTGGTACCCGGTGTATAGTTCAGGTTGTGCATTATAGATTTCGGTAGCCCTTTTTGCCATTACAAGCGCAATAATTCCGAAGATAATTCCCAGAATACCGTAACAGCAGCATCCTATAATTGAGAGAATACCGAAAATTAAAATTAAAGTTGAATTTGGTAATTGTTGTCTTTCCATAAAGATTGGTTTATTGGGTTAGTTGTATTAATTGATTCATTTTTATTAAATAGCTAATTAGCATTACCGCTCCGCTCAAAATAATTAGCCCAATTTTTACTTGAAAATCGTATCTAAATTTTACGAAGAGATTCAGGATGAGAAAGGCAAGTAAAAATAAAATGGGATAGATAGCCGGAAACATTAAAAATGCCTGGGTAAATTCTGCATTAAAAACAAGTAATAAGGCGCGTTGACCCCCACAGCCAAAACAATCTACTCCAAAGAGGCTTTTGTTAAGACAGGGCAACATAAAATCTTCCATAATTAATTTTTAATGCTAATTTTTTTGGTAAATTCCATATTGCTAGAAGAAATTAATTTCAGGACATAAATTGCGTCCTGTAGTCCTGAAGTAGGCAATGTATAATTTGCACTTCCGCCTGGTAATGTTTTATTATAAATCATTTGTCCGTTAAGGTCGTATAACAAAATTTGTTTTACATCGGTTTCCACCATTTTAATCTCCAATTGCGCTTCTATGTTATTTTGAACAATAAGAGCTTCAGGTATTGAAAAATCTAATTCTTCTACTGGTAATTCAGATTGCAAATTATCTTCTTTTTCCTCAATAAAACTAATAAAAAATCGATTACTATAGTTTCCTTTTGGTAAATCTATTGAAAATATATCTTTATTTAATCGAAAATTAGATTCTAACTCAGCATCAAAAATATACACATTTTCATTCTCAAATTGTCTAAAATCATCAAGTTGAAAGCTTAATGAAGCATTTTCTGTTAAATTAATTAGCAACGGAATTTTATCATTTTTTCTACACGGCCTTACCTGTATATTATAAAACGCTTCTTCAATATTCCATCCCACATCATTCTGCAAAACCCCATAGATCTTTGCATCCATTGCCCAATCATAATCTTTAGAAGAATCTTCCCTAAAAGCTAAAAGTAGGGCACGGGTGTAGAGGCTATTTACTATTACATTGAGTTTTAAAAGTGGAATCTCACTTTTTTGCTGATTTTTAAACTCTGAAGTTTGTGAATTTTCCTGTTGAAACCTTCTTTGCGAATTTTTAAAATGAATATAGCCATCGTTTCTTCCGCTTAACATAAAACCCTGTGCAATGGGGGCATATTCGCGAGCAATTTCACTACCGGTTTCTCCCGAACTTCCTGTTTCTTCACCTGCACCGTTATAAGTTTTAAAAACTGCGGGCGCATAAGCATTTGGCCCCGGAGAGTAAGAACCATAACCACCTTCATAGTCTTTTAGATTATGAGAATCACCATTATTTTTAGAGTCCCAAAAATAAGCAATGCCTGTGCTGGCGGAATTTTCCATTAAAAAACTTTGTAAATGTAGGGCCGAAGGGTAAGGATTGCCCACCAAAACTGCCTGGTCCTTATTTATTGAAACTTTTATCTCGCCATCATTAGGTAAACCTCTAAAATCGTATCGCTGGCTATTGCCTGGATTATTTTCAACTCCATTAACGAGTCTGGGGTCAGTGCCATTTACACCTTTCATAGTAAAGCCTTCGGCCGGCGCAACATCAAAACTAACACCTACGTGCTGCCAGTCATTATAATCACTGCCAGAATATTTATAAATCCAGCGGCGAGAAATTCTTAAAGGGTGGGAAGTGCCTTCTAAACTTCCTGTAATATGGACCGGATTGCTATTGGTTTTGTTCTTGGGTTGAAAAATCACGGCACCAAATTGGTCTTGACTAATATTATCTTTAACCGGCAAGGCCCAGTAATTATAATCAAAAGCATTAGACGTGCCTTCCTGGAAAACCGAGAGTAAGCCATTCCCATAATTGAGATTTGTACTTTTTTCTCCCTGTAATAATTGCGATTCTTTTCTAAGGTAAATGCTTGCTTCAGTTTCTGGATTGTGGTTTTTTTCTAAATTGATATTGTCTTCAACATACAAAAAACGATCGCTAAGATAAATATAGGAGTCTCCGGAAGTCGAAGGCGAAATGTGTAATTGAGCATTTCCGTAGTAAAAAGAGAAAATAAAAGCTAAGAAGTATATTTGCCTCATAATTCCTGTAACTTTGCAGAAAATACAAGAACCGTTATTTTAAACATTTTACAAATAAGGGATAACAGGTAAAAAAATGAATAATTCTCAAGTAATAAATACAATTTTAATCGTAGTAGGTGGCGCACTTTTAATTTATGCTATTGCAGCTGAAGGTGCTCACGCTTACTTTAAAATCATTGGTTTAGTCACTATTATGCTAGGTCTTTATCGTGCAACAAATTTTTGGGTAGAGACAAAAGACGATCATAAAGAAGACGAAAATAACGAGTAATGGAGCTGAAAAAAGGGGATAAAGTGGCGGTTTTAGATGATGTGCTGGAAGGTTATGTAATAAAAACTGAAGCCGGCACCGTTTATATTGAAACTACCGATGGTTTTGAAATGGAATTTTCTGCAGCGGAATTAGTGAAAATTGAAACCCCAATTGAAGCTTTATCTGATGATGTTGATTTTGAAAAGGTTTTAGCTGAAAAAAAGTTACCTCCAAAACCCAAATCACAACGCATAAAGCCGAAAGAAAGAAATTTGCCTCCAATGGAAGTAGATTTGCATATTGAAAAACTTACCACTTCTTCCCGCGGGATGAATAATTACGATATGCTGAACCTTCAATTAGAAACTGCAAAACGGCAAATAGAATTCGCAATGAGAAAACGAATTCAGAAAATTGTGTTTATTCACGGGGTAGGTGAGGGAGTCTTAAAAGCCGAATTGGATTTTTTACTGGGCCGATACGACAACCTTAAATTTTACGATGCCGATTATCAAAAATATGGTCTGGGTGCTACAGAGGTCTATTTTTTTCAGAATGTTTAATCTTCTGTATTAGTTTCTTCTTCACCATTTTCGTTATCACTTTGTCCCTCTTCATTTTCCTGTTGAAGGTTAGTAAATTGCTGAAAAGGAATTCTTGTAACATCCAGCCTTCCCAGGATATAAGAATCAAACCGAATATCTTCGCCGCTTCCATCCTGTCTAATTAAATTAAAATTTTTAATCTCAATGGTAGATCTGTAACTTCTTGTAATATGATGATCTAACTGAAGATCGTGTTCAAAATTAGGATCAAAAATATTTTCATTTAAATAATTTGGGAATCCATCAACTTCAGCCGTATTTATAGGACTTAAAAAGGCATCGTTATTTTCGTCAATAGCTCTTTGTACATCCTCAGGATCAATTTCGTGGCGGGTTAAAACCCCATCATCATCATCATCGGGATCAAGATAATTGGGTATTCCATCTACATCTGTATCTAAATAACCTTCTTCTGTTGTAGGATCTTCAGGACTGGCATTTTTTTCATCAGCCGTAGGGACATTATCATTATCATCATCAATATCTAAATAATCTGGGATACCATCACCATCAGTATCCAGATGGTCTCCGTTGGGATCATATCCTTCTTCGCCATTGGGTACGCCATCCCCATCGGCGTCGGCATCGAGGCTTATATCATTAAACCTGGTTCTAATTACCACAACTCCGCCGGCAGAAACATATTCTTCTAATACCCGCGGAGATCCTGGCGGTACTCCCTCACAAAAATATTCGCCTCCATTAATCTCACTGTCATAAATTCTGTAAACCAGTCGGTTATCTTCGCCCGAGAGATTAATTACTATTGAATCATTTACCTCCAGCGTTAAAATTTTCTGCGTAAGCGTATCATTTAAACGATTATCTTTTAATTCTAAAGACATAGATTCATAAACATCTTCATTATTTACAGCCCAAAGCACTTTTTTACCATCAATTTCACATAAAGTTAGATCACTGTTTTCTAAATCGAAACTGGTCACGGTAATATCCCCGTCGTCACAGGAATAAAGGGCAAAAGAGAAAAATAAAGCTGCAAGAATCTTTTTCATAGTATGGTAATATATTCAAAGTGAAACAAAAATAGCGGAATTCAAGATTTTTAGGGCAGGTTCTTTTAAATAATTTTATTTCGTTTAATTTTGCGGCAATGAAAAATGTATATCTTGATTCTGCCGCGACCACGCAAATGCGTGATGAAGTAATTGACCGAATGACCTCTGTGATGAAAGAGGTTTATGGTAATCCTTCTTCTACCCATTCTTTTGGAAGATCTGCTAAATCTTTAATAGAGCAGGCGCGTAAAACTGTTGCCGGTTATTTAAATGTAAAAGCTTCAGAAATAATTTTCACTTCTGGTGGTACTGAAGCCGATAACCTGGCTTTAAATTCCGCGGTTCGTGATCTTGGAGTTAAGCGAATAATCACTTCAAAAATTGAACACCACGCGGTTTTGTATACCGTAGAGCAGCTTCAGGATTGTTTTGATGTAGAGGTAGTTTATGTTGATTTAGATTCCCGCGGAAATATTGATGTAGCACATTTAGAAAAATTATTAAATGCTTCAGATAAAAAGACGTTGGTTAGCCTGATGCATGTAAATAACGAGATTGGGAATAAACTGGACATTAAAAAAGTCGGAGAATTGTGTAAAAAACATCACGCCTTATTTCATTCAGATTGTGTACAATCGGTGGGACATTATGATCTTGATTTTAGTGAAATACCGGTAAATTTTACCGCGGTAAGCGCCCATAAATTTCACGGCCCAAAAGGTGTGGGATTTGCTTTTATTAGAAAAAACAGCGGATTAAAACCACTTATTTTTGGAGGAGAGCAGGAGCGTGGCCATCGTGCCGGCACAGAAGGGGTTCATAATATTGTAGGCCTGGAAGAAGCTTTAAAACTATCTTTAGATAATTTAGCCGAAGAAAAGGCCTATATAAGTGATCTAAAAGCTCATTTTATTTCAAAATTAAAAGCCGAAATTCCCGGGGTGAAATTCAACGGTGATTGTGACGATGCTTCAAAAAGTACCTATACTTTGGTAAATGTATGTTTGCCGGTGCCAGCCGATAAAGCTTTAATGTTATTATTTCAATTAGATTTAAAAGGAATTGCCTGTTCTAAAGGTAGTGCCTGCCAAAGTGGAAGTGATAAGGGATCTCATGTGCTAAATGCATTTTTAGAAGAAGAAGACCTTAAAAAACCATCGGTACGGTTTTCATTTTCGAGATTTAATACCAGGGATGAGCTGGATTATGTGGTAAATACGCTTAAAGAATTTATTGAATCTTAAAGTTTTTCCTGAAGCTGACCTGAATCATATTTTTTAGTTTTTAATCGCTGTTTCTTTGTAAAAGAAAATACCCCATTTGGGTTTAAAAAATATAAAGTTATGGCTGAAAAACACGAATATCAGGTAGATCTTATCTGGTTAGAAGATCGAAAAGGAGAAGTTAGCTCTCCTGAATTGACCGATATTATTGAAACAGCAACCCCGCCAGATTTTCCAAAAGGAATGCCCAACATTTGGTCTCCTGAACATTTTCTGGTTGCCGCGGTAGAAAGTTGTTTGATGACAACCTTCCTGGCTATTGCTGAAAATTCTAAACTGGAGTTTATCTCTTTTAAATCTAAAGCAATAGGAAAACTGGATAAAGTTGAAGGTAAATTTCAAATGACTGAAATTATACTAAAACCAGTTTTGGAAATTTCCGACGAAAATAATGCTGAAAGAGCCAAACGCATCATAGAAAAAAGTGAAAAAGCCTGTTTGATCTCCAATTCTATAAAAAGTAAAATTATACTGGAAGCTGAGGTTATAGTTGGTTCGGTTGAGAAAGTTTAATCATTCCTCTTCTTATATAATGTTAAGTTAATTCGTTATTGCGAGTGCAGCAATCTTCAGTTCAATGTTTTTGATCAAAACGTCAACCTGAACTTATTTCAGAGCCTGCCCCGATTTTTCATCCGGGATCTAATTTATTAAACCCGGAATGACGTTTGAATGCGATTTTTAAGGACAGATTGCCACGTCGGCTATCGCCTTCTCGCAATGACGACTTAACCAAAACCGACAACTGAGAACCGAGAACCGAGTACCGAGTACCGAGTACCGAAATCAAAACAATGTTTTCCTAAAACAATAATTGTTGGTATCTTTGCAGCCCTAAAAATCGTTTAACTTCTACAGAAACAGGCAGGTGTATGAATACTAAGAAGGTCGCATTTTATACCTTGGGTTGTAAACTCAATTTTTCAGAAACTTCTACCATTGCAAGATCTTTTAAAGATGAAGGTTTTAAGCGTGTGGAATTCACTGAAGAAGCTGATATTTATGTGATCAATACCTGTTCGGTTACCGAGAATGCCGATAAACGCTTTAAAACCATCGTAAAACAAGCGCAAAAAGTGAATGAAGATGCGTTTGTGATTGCCGTGGGTTGCTATGCCCAATTGAAACCGGAAGAACTTGCCGATGTAGATGGAGTAGATTTAGTGCTTGGGGCGACTGAAAAATTCAAAATCACCGATTACCTTAACGATCTTTCTAAAAATGATCTTGGGGAAGTTCATTCCTGTGAAATTGATGAAGCCGACTTCTACGTGGGTGCTTATTCCATTGGTGACAGAACCCGTGCATTTTTAAAGGTGCAGGATGGGTGTGATTATAAATGTACTTATTGTACCATTCCGTTAGCGCGTGGAATTTCCCGAAGCGATAAACTGGAAAATGTTTTAACCAATGCCGCTGAAATTTCAGCAAAAGGAATTAAAGAAATTGTGCTTACCGGAGTAAATATTGGGGATTACGGAAAAGGTGAATTTGGCAATAAAAAGCACGAACATACTTTTCTTGACCTTGTAAAAGCTTTAGATGAGGTAGATGGAATTGAACGTTTAAGAATCTCTTCTATTGAGCCTAATTTATTGAAAAACGAGACCATAGATTTTGTTGCCGATAGTAATACGTTTGTGCCTCATTTTCATATCCCATTACAAAGCGGAAGTGACGATTTGCTTAAATTGATGAAGCGTCGTTATATGAGTTCGCTTTATAGCGATAGGGTGGCGCAAATTAAGCGAGTAATGCCCAATGCCTGTATTGGTGTTGATGTTATTGTTGGCTTTCCCGGCGAAACCGAAGAACGCTTCCTGGAAACCTATAATTATTTGAATGAATTAGATATTTCTTACCTGCACGTTTTTACGTATTCTGAGCGTGATAATACTCCTGCAGCAGAAATGGAAGGTGTGGTTCCTACCAAAGTGAGAAAGAAACGAAGCAAAATGCTACGTGGCCTCTCAGCTAAAAAGAGACGGGCGTTTTATGAAAGTCAGTTAGGAAATACAAGTACCGTACTTTTTGAAGGGGAAAATAAAGAAGGATACATTCACGGTTTTACAGAGAACTATGTAAAGGTAAAAGCACCCTGGGACCCTGCATTGGTAAATACACTTCATCAAATAGAACTGACTTTAATTGACGAAGATGGATTGGTTAGGTTTGAATTTGCTTCAGAAAAAGTAGCGGTTTAAATATTTATTCCTACCGGTAAAAGGTCTTTATATTTTCTTCTGTTCTTACGCATAAATTTAGCAACATCTGGACTGGTAGGCATTACGCGCGTATTTCGTTCTTTAATTTCTTCTAAAACAGCTTCAATAAAAATATCCATATAGCCTTCTTCTTTAAGAGTTTCAGGCATAAATACTTTTGTTAAAAATATTTTTCGTTCCTGCTGGGCGTACTCTATGGTAGCAAGTTGTTGATTTATAGTAGTTTCAAACTGTCTTAAAAATTCATTATCGGTAATTATAATTTCTTCGGCATTCATCATTTCTCTTTTTTGTTATTAACCATTGGGTCAGCCAATTTAATGGCATAAATCGGCAATAATTAGTTGTGAAAATTTTCTTTGGATGGTTATTGTAAAGGTAGGAAAATAAAGCCTTTAAAGCTGAATTATTAGCAGCAAACAATAAAATTATAGGCTTTGTAAAATTCTCCATTATTTTTAATCTTTCAACTGTGAAAGCCAAATAAATAGCAGTAATTTTGGAGTGCAAACTACCCCGGGACAAGCTCCTGGAGTATTTTATGAAATATTAGAATTAAAAATTGAAAATATTTCAAAATTCACTTCTTAGGTAAATTTACGGCATTAGCCCAATGTTAAGTGTTATATACTTGTTAAAATGACTGAAGAAAACCAGTTGATTCACGTTTATTTTATGCCCGGTATGGCTGCTAATTCTTCCATATTTGAATTTATAAAACTTCCAGAAGACCGTTTTAAAATGCATTTTTTAGAATGGATTATTCCTAAAAAAGAGGAAAGCCTTAAAAGTTATGCCTTGCGTATGAATAAATACGTAAAGCACGAAAATGTAGTCTTGATTGGTGTATCTTTTGGCGGGGTTATTGTGCAGGAAATGGCAAAGAGTCTTAATCTTAAAAGACTTATTATTATTTCTAGTGTAAAGTGTAGAGAAGAATTGCCAAGGCGTATGCGATACGCCGCCAGCACAGGTTTATTTAAACTTATACCTACAAGTTTGTTTGATTATGTAGATCATTTTGAAAAGATTGCTGTAGGAGATTTTATTAAAAAAAGGGCGAAACTTTACCGGCAATATCTTTCAGTTAGGAATCAGCGTTATTTAGACTGGGCTATAGAAAATATGGTTTTATGGAATTGTGCCAAAGCCCAAAAAGGCATTGTTCATATTCACGGTGATAAAGACGAAATTTTTCCTATAAAATATATTCCGGAATGTATTACCGTAAAAGGTGGGACTCATATAATGATTTTGAATCGTTATCGTTGGTTTAATAAGTATCTTCCTGAAATAATACTTTCAGGAAAAATTGAAGAGAAAAATAAAAAATTGAATTAATATGAAAATTTTAAAATCTGTATTAGTTATAGTGGGACTTTTCACTATTGTGTTTGTAAGTATACAAGCTGCTCAACAGTCTCCAGATTCTAACAACGAGGCTACAGCTGAATCTTCTGTAGCCAATCAAAAAGAGCGTCCGGTAAAAGATTATAATATCTATGCACTCCCAATGCCTGAGAATATAAACTTTGCAGGAGAAGAGGTGCCAATTGATGATCCAGATATTTACGAAAGAATGGACAGGGAATTGCTGGTAAATACCTACTGGCAATCTAATGCCTTGCTTTTAATAAAGCGGGCCAATCAATATTTTCCAATTATTGAACCTATTCTGAAGGAAGAAGGTGTGCCAGACGATTTTAAATACCTGGCTGTAATTGAAAGCGGTTTAACACAGGCAGTTTCTCCTGCAGGAGCCAAAGGTTTTTGGCAAATTATGGAAGGTACGGGGAAAGATTACGGTTTAGAGATAAATGGAAATGTAGACGAACGCTACCATATTGAAAAATCTACCCGTGTGGCTGCCGATTATCTAAAGAAATCTAAAGAAAAATTTGGTAGCTGGACAATGGCGGCTGCCGCTTATAACGCCGGGAATAGAGGCGTTGAAAGACAGTTAGAACGTCAAAAAGTAGATGATTATTACGAATTATTGCTTGGGGAAGAAACCGGAAGATATATGTTTAGAATCCTTGCTATAAAAGAGATTTTAAGCAATCCTGAACAATACGGCTTCAATTTTGAAGAAAAACATCTTTACAAACATATTTCAACCAAAACGGTAAAAGTTGATACCGTGGTTAAAGATTTCGCCGATTTTGCGCATCATTTTGATATTAATTATAAGATCTTGAAAATCCATAATCCCTGGCTTAGGGAAGCACATTTAAATAATGCATCCAGAAAGGAATACGAGATTAAGATCCCTGCAGAGAAAACTTACACCGCGGTAAAGTAAATGAGTGCTTTCCTGGATAATTTTTGGTGGGTACTTCTAACTATCAATTTTATAATCGTTTTTATAACGGCCGGTTACGAATTAATGCATTTTAGAGAACCGGTAAAAAGTATTTCGCTCATTTTTGCACTTTTTGTACTACCGGTTATAGGCCTATTGGTCTATTACTTTTTTGCCCAGGAATTTAGGAAAAGCAAGTTATTTAACCGTAAAAAACTGTACGACCAGAAGATTATTAAGCATTGGGAAGATAAACTAATGCTTAATAAAAAAGATCTGGTTAATTTAAATCAGGAGTGTGTTAATCAAAAGATCAAGCTGGTTCACTTACTGCAAAATAATCAAAAGAAACCGGTTACTTTCTTAAATAAAGTCCGTGTCCTTATAAATGGCGAAAATAAGTTCTCAGCCTTATTTGAAGATATTAAGAAAGCCCAGGATCATATTCATATAGAATATTATATTTTTAATAGTGGTAGAATAGGAAATCGACTTATTTTATTACTGTGTGAAAAGGCTGAGGAAGGCGTGAAAGTACGGGTTAGTTACGATTACGTAGCGAGCAGACTTTCATCAAAAGCGGTTAAAAAAATGAAATCCTACGGAATTGAAATTTATCCGTTTATGCCGGTTTGGTTTCCCAATTTAACCCGAAAATTAAACTATCGCAATCATCGAAAAATGGCGATTATAGACGGGAATATTGGGTTTATTGGAGGAATTAATATATGTGATGAATATGTGAATTTTGAAGAAAACCCGCAAGAAAAAATGTTCTGGCGAGATACTCATCTTAGAATTGAAGGCCACGCCGTAAAATCTTTGCAGGCTCAATTTTTACTGAATTTTAATTTTATTAGTGGAAAAGAACTTAAAATTAAAGATAGTTTTTTTCCGAAGATAGATTTAACCGAAAATACTGCGGTTCAAATTGCCGCCAGTGGCCCCGATACCGATTGGCAAAATATTATGGAAGCCATTCTAACCGCAATAAATACTGCTGATAAATATATTTATATAACCACACCTTATTTTATTCCAAACAATCAAATTCTTACCGCCTTGTGTATGGCAAGTAGGATAGGAGTAGAAGTTAAAATTATTATTCCCGAAAAAGGAGATTCGGTGATTGCACGTTATGCCACCAATTCTTATATAGAAAAATTACTGGAATCTGGGGTTCAGGTTTTTCATTATCATAAAGGGATGGTCCACGCTAAGACTATGGTGGTAGATGGTGTACTAACCAGTATTGGTTCCTGTAATCTGGATAATCGCAGTTTTGATATTAACTTTGAGATCAATGCATTTTTATACGATAAAAAAGTGGCTGGAGAAATGACTGGGGTTTATAAAAATGACCTTAAAGAAACCACCGAGCTAACTATAAATGAATGGATGCAACGCCCGGCTTTAGAAAAAATAAGAGAAGCCCTGGCCAGGCTCTGGGCTCCATTGCTTTAATTATTCCGGTGTAATGGCGCTCCATTTTATTTCTTCCTTCTTTTCTGAATTACCAATAAGATTATTGGTAATTGCGGAATTAATCGCTTCGTAATTAAGTTCAAAAGATTCTTCTTTAGATAAATTATAAGGATGAAAAATACTCCTTTTAATATCCCTAATTTCCCGGTCACCGCCAATTAAATAGCACGTTGGTAAACCTAAAGAATGTTTCAGGTTTTCTACCACAAAAGCGTGGTTGTTCCTGGTTTCATCTACATATAATACATTTATATGTGAATTAAATTGTTTGGAAAGTTTTTTGGCGGTTTCTTTTTTATCCCAAAACACAATTACAAAATCAATTTTATCCCGGTATTTATCGGCTAGTTCATTAAGTGCTGGTATTTCGCCTTTCCCCGGGATGCACCAGGAAGCATAGGTTAATAAATAAACGGGCTTTTTATAATCGTATAGCGTAACTTTTTTTCCTTTGAGATTTAGAAATTTAAAATTGTCTATATATGTTCCCTGCAGTTTAGCGGTAACAAAGTTTTCAAATAACCGGTCGGCTTCTTCAAAGCGCCTGTATCTATAAGCCGCTTTTGCTTCCTTATTATATTCAGGTAAGTGCATAACAAGTGCATCAGAGAAATAGAGCTTGTCGCTTTTCTCTGTTTGAGCCTGTATATTTAAGCCTAAAATTATAAAAAAGAGGAGTAAAAGTCTCTTCATGCACTTTGTTCTGTTTAGTTAAAAACAAAGATACTTCGGAAGAAACTATTGCTGAAATATTATCGCTGAAGGGTCAATATTTTGGCCAAAAGTTGCGGAAAAATTAATGAAAGCTGAAATTAACTAAATTTATGTAAAAATTAGATTTTCTTCATTTGCTGCTTCATCATCTTAATCTGGTCTTTAAGCATTCCGTGCTTATCCAGTTTTTTAGCTTCAGCAAGTAAATTGGTAGCTTCTCTTTTTCGGCGTTTTGTCATTGCAATTCCCGCCAGGTTTAATTTTGCCATCGCCAGGTCCTGATCCATTGCCAGGCCTAATTTAATAGCACGTTTAAAGAATTTTTCGGCTTGCGTAATATTGGTTTGGGAAACCATTAGCCCGTGTAGATACCAGTAATAACCCTGTTGTTTTTGGGTAAGCGCGGTTTCTGGATTTTTAATTTTATCTAACCACTTTTTTGCGCCGGGAAAATCTTGTTTTCTAAGTCGCAAGAAAGCAAGTAATATCATTTCATTTTTAAAATACAGGA
Organism: Salegentibacter agarivorans; assembly: GCF_900113135.1. Classification (GTDB taxonomy): domain Bacteria; phylum Bacteroidota; class Bacteroidia; order Flavobacteriales; family Flavobacteriaceae; genus Salegentibacter; species Salegentibacter agarivorans. The sequence goes on from NZ_FOOH01000032.1 coordinate 13,130, forward strand.
ATATAAAAATTAAGGAAAGTAGGATGTACATAATACCATTTCCAATGTTTCCTTCTATAAACTGCCAAATGGCAAGACCTATTACAGCTCCCGCTAAAACTAATTTGATATTCTTATTAAACATAAATGCTTTTATTTTGGAAGCGGCAAAGGTAAGAAAAACAATTAAAAATAATTTAAATTACCTCTTGTAATAGTTAAAAAGCTTTGTATATTTGCACGCAGTTTTACAGAGAGCTAAAAAAACGATTATTCAGAAGATTTAAAGATATTTAAAATGAAAAGAACGTTTCAACCATCCAAGAGAAAAAGAAAGAACAAGCACGGTTTTCGAGAAAGAATGGCTAGTGCAAACGGAAGAAAAGTCCTCGCCAGAAGAAGGGCTAAAGGAAGAAAGAAAATATCTGTCTCTTCTGAAAACAGACATAAGCACTAATGAGAATTAGGATTTAAAATATTTAAAGGTGTTACTTTTTTTAGTAACGCCTTTTTTTATATCCAATCGCTTCCTTACTTTTATGTTTCATATGCTACAATCCTGATAAAAAATGCCCAAAAACAACAACCTTAAAAGTATCCTTATTATTGGCTCCGGACCTATTATTATAGGCCAGGCCTGCGAATTTGATTATGCCGGAACACAGTCTTTACGCTCCTTGCGTGAAGATGGGATAGAGACTATCCTGCTTAACTCCAATCCGGCTACAATTATGACAGATCCGTCTATGGCAGATCACGTCTATCTAAAACCTTTAACTACAAAGTCTATTGTAGAAATTCTTAAAAAGCATCCCAATATAGATGCAGTTCTACCAACAATGGGTGGCCAAACTGCTTTAAATCTCTGTATTGAAGCCGATGAAAAAGGAATTTGGGAAGATTTTGGAATAAAATTAATAGGGGTAGATATTGACGCCATTAATATTACCGAAGATCGCGAAAAGTTTAAACAGCTTATGGGGAGAATTGGAATTCCAGTAGCCCCGGCAAAAACGGTGACCTCTTATCTTCAGGGAAAAGAAGTTGCGCAGGAGTTTGGTTTTCCTTTAGTGATTCGTGCCTCTTTTACTTTAGGTGGAAGTGGAGCTTCGTTTGTACACGGTCCAGATGAGTTTGATGAAAAACTTACCCACGGCCTGGAAGCTTCGCCAATTCACGAGGTGCTAATAGACAAAGCACTTTTAGGTTGGAAGGAATATGAATTAGAACTTCTAAGAGACAAGAACGATAATGTGGTAATTATTTGTTCTATAGAAAATATGGATCCAATGGGGATCCACACCGGCGATTCTATTACAGTAGCTCCCGCAATGACATTAAGCGATACCGCTTACCAGCGTATGCGTGATATGGCGATAAAAATGATGCGTAGCATTGGCGATTTTGCCGGTGGATGTAACGTACAGTTTGCGGTGAGTCCAGACGAAAAGGAAGATATTATTGCGATAGAAATTAACCCAAGGGTTTCAAGATCTTCTGCCTTAGCTTCTAAAGCAACCGGGTATCCCATAGCGAAAATTGCAACAAAACTGGCAATTGGGTATAACTTAGATGAATTGGAAAACCAGATTACTAAATCTACATCGGCTTTATTTGAGCCTACTTTAGATTACGTGATCGTGAAAATCCCGCGCTGGAATTTCGATAAATTTGAGGGCGCAGACCGCACCTTAGGACTTCAAATGAAATCTGTGGGAGAGGTGATGGGAATTGGCCGTTCCTTTCAGGAGGCCTTACATAAAGCCACACAATCACTTGAGATTAAAAGAAACGGACTTGGAGCTGACGGAAAAAGCTACACCAAGTACGACGAAATTATAGAAAAACTTACTTACGCTAGTTGGGATCGTGTTTTTGTGATTTATGATGCAATACAGGCGGGAATTCCGTTAAGCCGCATTCACGAGATCACTAAAATAGATATGTGGTTCTTGCGTCAATACGAAGAGCTTTATGCTTTAGATGTAGAGATCTCTAAGCACGATAAAGAATCTCTACCAAAAGATCTTTTGCTGGAAGCGAAACAAAAAGGTTTTGCCGATAGGCAAATAGCACATATGCTGGATTGTCTGGAAAGTGAAGTTTATAATAAACGGGTAGATCTGGGAATAAATAGGGTTTATAAACTTGTAGATACCTGTGCGGCTGAATTTAAAGCTGAAACCCCTTATTACTATTCCACTTTTGAAGCCGAAATTGAAACTCCAGACGGCAAACGTTATGTAGATAACGAAAGTAAGGTGAGCGAGAAGAAAAAGATTGTAGTTCTTGGTTCTGGACCCAACCGAATAGGTCAGGGGATTGAATTTGACTACAGTTGTGTGCACGGTGTATTGGCCGCTTCAGAATGCGGTTACGAAACCATCATGATAAACTGTAACCCTGAGACGGTTTCTACCGATTTTGATATTGCCGATAAACTTTATTTTGAACCGGTTTTCTGGGAACATATTTATGATATTATTCGTCACGAAAAACCAGAAGGAGTGATCGTTCAGCTTGGTGGACAGACTGCACTGAAATTAGCTGAAAAACTGGATCGCTACGGAATTAAAATTATGGGAACCAGCTTTGAAGCTTTAGATCTTGCTGAAGATCGCGGAAGCTTCTCAAAGTTGCTTCAGGCTAACGATATTCCTTACCCTGAATTTGGAACCGCTGAAACTGCTGAAGAAGCCCTGGCATTAGCCGATGAACTTGATTTCCCAATCCTAGTTAGACCTTCATACGTATTAGGTGGGCAGGGGATGAAGATCGTGATCAATAAGGACGAACTAGAAGAAACAGTAGTAGATTTACTTCGAAAAATCCCGAATAATAAATTGTTACTGGATCATTATTTAGATGGTGCTATAGAAGCTGAAGCAGATGCAATTTGTGACGGGGAAGATGTTCATATTATAGGAATAATGGAGCATATTGAACCTTGCGGAATCCACTCTGGAGATTCTAATGCCTTGTTACCTCCTTTTAACCTTGGAGACCTGGTGATGGAGCAGATAAAAGACCATACCCGTAAGATCGCTTTAGCGCTTAATACAGTTGGTTTAATAAATATCCAGTTCGCTATTAAAGATGATATGGTGTATATCATTGAGGCCAATCCTAGAGCTTCCAGAACGGTGCCGTTTATCGCGAAGGCTTATAAAGAACCTTATGTGAACTACGCGACCAAAGTGATGCTTGGTGAAAAGAAAATCAAGGATTTCAAATTTAATCCGAAGTTAGAAGGTTATGCAATAAAACAACCGGTATTTTCTTTCAATAAGTTTCATAAAGTGAACAAGCAACTAGGTCCTGAAATGAAAAGTACAGGGGAAAGTATTCTCTTTATTGATAGCTTAAGGGACGATGCCTTTTACGACCTGTATAGTAGGAGGAAGATGTATTTGAGTAAGTAGGACAAACAGACCTCACAGGTTTCTAAAACCTGTGAGGTCTTTACTTATTATGAAAAATAAAGCTCTTGAAAGAATTAAATAATCGTCATCCTGAATTTATTTCAGGATCTAAGATCTTAATAATTATAAAAATGTTAGAAGCTGAAACAAGTTCAGCTTGACGAAACCAGTTCTTTTTACTCAACACAATAAACCAAAAACCTACAAGGTGTTTAAACTTTGTAGGTTTTCTAACTTAAATAAATAACCTCTCAGGATTATAATTATAACTAATGAAAGAAATTGTACTCATAATAGGTGGAATCTACGGCACACTTGCAGTAGTTTTTGGTGCTTTTGGAGCCCACGCTTTAAAAAAGCGTTTTTCTGAAGATCAGCTAAAAAGTTTTGAATCAGGAGTAAAATACCAAATGTACCACGCAATTATGCTTATAATTTCCGGAATAGTTTTTCCGTTTATTGGTATTTCTCAGCAGCTTATTGCCTGGTTTTTTATAATTGGAATATTTCTGTTCTCTTTTAGTATTTATGGTTTAACCCTAAGCGATTCCGTTGGAAAGAAAATAAAGATTTTAGGACCAATAACTCCACTTGGCGGACTTCTGTTAATTCTGGGTTGGATCTTTTTCACTATAAGTATCGCTGATATTGCGCTTTACTTATAAAGTTTCTTCTAAAGTTTCAGCTTTTAAAACTCGCTTTCTATAGTTTTCAGCATAAAAAGCGATTAGTATTAATTGCAGAGAATGATAGATCATTATAGGTAGTAATAATAGTCCGGTATTGGCTGAATTTCCAAAGATTACTTTTACCATTACAGAGCCGTGCACCAGGGATTTTTTAGTACCGCAAAATTGGGTGGTGATCCTGTCTTTTAAACTAAAACCTAAAATATTACAGATTAAACCAAGTCCAAAGTAAACTATAAAAAACAATAAAATAACTATCCCGGTAAGCTTAAGTAAATCAATAGTTTCTACGCTGCTAAATATATTGGATGTGAACGAGTTACTAAAGCTTGAGTAAACAATTAGTATAATAGTAGTTTTATCTAGCAAGCCTAATTTTCTACTGTGCTTTCTTGCAAAATTCCCAAGAAATTTTTGTAGAAATAATCCAAGAATTAGCGGTATAATAATCTGCCAGCATAATTTTATAAGTACATCCAGGAATTCAAAATCGGTACTTCCACTAAGAAAAAAACTTAGCCAAATGGGAGTTGCGAAGATGCCTATTAAACCCGAAAGGCTGGCGTTGAAAATGGCGGTAGGCAAATTTCCTTTAGCCAAAGAAACCATCACTATAGAAGAAGAGACTGTAGAAGGAAGTGTTCCCAGAAAAAATAAAGCAATCCAAAGATCTGAACCTGTTCCTGCTTCAAAAAGCGGTAAGCATAGCAGAGCTAAAAGTGGGAAGGCTACAAAGGTGGCTAACTGAATTGCGATGTGAACTTTATAATTCAGAAAACCCAATTTAAACTCTGCGGGAGATAATTTTAGTCCGTAGAAAAAGAAAATAAAACCTATCCCAATGTCGGTGATGGTTTTTAGCGGAAAAATCACAATTCCCTCAGGGAATAAATAGGCGATTATTATCGCCACAAAAATAGCTGCTATAAATCCATTAAATTTCAAATTTTTTACTGCTCTATTTTAACCTTATATTCATCCAGTAAGTGCACATATTCTTTTGAAGAAAAATCGGTCTCATGAAATTCCTGTTTACGATTCAGCTTCATTTTATTACGTTTTATGCTTTTTGCAAAACGACGAATATCGTGCTCATTACTAAGGATTAAGCCGGGAACCTGTAGCGATTTTCCGTCTTCAGCCTTAGCCACCATCGTGAAATAGGAAGAATTACAATGTTTTATCTCGCCGGTTCTAATATTTTCGGCTTCAACGCGAATTCCAATTACCATAGAACTATTACCCACGTAATTTACCGAAGCCTTCATCGTTACTAATTCGCCAATTTCTATAGGTTTTAGGAAATCTACGGTATCAACACTAGCGGTTACACAATAGGCTCCAGAGTGTTTGGAGGCACAGGCAAAAGCGATGCGATCCATAAGTGAAAGCACATAGCCTCCGTGAATTTTTCCGTTGAAATTTGAATGAGAAGGCAGCATTAATTCTGAAATATCTACCTGTGAGTCTTTTACGTGTTTAAATTGAGTCATAAATTATCTATCTCTAAAATGAGGGGATTCGGCTTCTTCTACTTCGGTTATAAAATATTTGGTATCACCCCAAAAGAAAAAAGTGGCGTAACGCTCAACATATTTTAGTCTAACATAATTACCTTCGTTCTCCTGTAGCGCTTCTATAGCTTCCTGGTTATTGTCTAATACTGAAAATTGAAAGATTTGCGCACCACTAATTCCCTGGCTAATTTCACCTTCCCAGGTTTTAGAAATCACACCTTTTTTACTGAATTTTATAAGTTCGCCGCTCCTTGTGCCTTCGCTGTAAGGCACGAAGTAGATAAATGCAAACCAGGCGATGAAGAGTAGTAAAATAGCTCCTAAAATACCAAAAAGTGTTTTTTTCATAATTCTAGTTATAGATTTTCTGCACGAATTCTTCTATTTTAGAAGGTTCCAGCCAGCGGGTAACAATTACCAGGTTTTCTTTACGATCTACAATAATAAAATTTCCGCCGAAACCAGCCGCATAAAAAATGTTTTTATCTATATTTTTCCATTGTCTCGGGCCATCGGCATTTAACCACCACATATATCCGTAGTTTGGGTTTGTAGCTGAAGGCTGAATAGCTTCTTGAATAAGTGCTTCTGAAATTAATTGTTCGCCATTCCAATTGCCATTATTCATAAATAGTAAACCAAAACGCGCCATATCTTCGGTATTGATAAACATTCCGCCGCCGGAATGCCCGCCACCACTAACCGATTGCATTTTGTAGCCATCTATGGTAGTCCAGGAATTCTCGTACCCAAACCAGCGCCAGCTCGAAGAAGCGTTTATAGGATCCATAATTTTTTCTTTTAAAACCTTGGGAAGTGGTTTTCTAAAAACATTGAGTAAAGAATAGGCGAGTACATTAACCCGAACATCGTTGTACTTAAAATGCGTTCCAGGTTCGTTGAGTTTCCGGTTTCGCCAATCGTCTATTCCTGTATCCTGAGAAGGCCTGTCGGCCCAATCATAAGAACCCCAAAGTTCCCCGCTCCAATCTGAATTCTGCTCAAGCAAATGTTTCCAGGTGATTTTTGAGTTATGTTCGCCTTCAAAAGTATTGTCCCAAACGTAATTGATTACCGGGTCCTTAACATTAGTGATCAGGTTTTGATCTAAGGCGAGTAGGGCGGTGGTAGAGAGAAAACTTTTGGTAACGCTAAAAGTCATATCCACACGCTTTGTATCTCCCCATTTTGCCACTAAGTAGCCATTTTTTAAAATTATTCCCGCCGGGCCACCGCGTCTTTTGGTAGGTCCTAAGATTTCGTGATAAGGTTCGTGTTGGAAGCCCTTTAATATTGCCTGGCGTAAATCTTTGGATTCGGAATATTCGTTTGCTTCAGCAAGCTGAATAGCTTCGGAGAAATCTAAATTGAAAGATTTTGGATCTTTTTCTTCCCAGGTTCCGGCTTCAGGAAAATAAATATGCTGTGCTGAAATATTCAGCATAAAAAGGTTTATCAATAAAAAACTGAAAACTGATTTGTTATAGGTTTTCATATTAATTTTTGGTTTTATTTTCTTGAATGCATAATAATTACAAACCTACAAGGTTTTCAAAACCTTGCAGGAGAGTGGTTAATTTTCATGATTTTCTTCAATTTCTTCCTCATCTATAGCTGATAGCATTTTAGGATCTATTTGTTTATTGGCTTTAGCACCCAGTTTTTTAAGTTTTTCTACCCGTCTAAGTAGATTTCCTTTTCCGGTAAGCTTTTTCATCGCGCCTTCATAGGAATTTTGAACCGTTCCCAATTGCCTGCCAATTTTTGTAAGCTCTTCGGTTAGAGCAGTGAAAGAATCGTATAAAGCCCCGGCCTGGGTTGCGATGGCAATGGCGTTTTGCTTTTGTTTTTCGTTTTGCCACATACTGTCTATGGTCTTGAGTACAGCGAGTAGAGTGGTGGGTGTAACGATAATTATATTCTTATCAAAAGCTTCAGAATACAGTCCTGGATATTCGTTGGAAGCGACAGCAAACGCAGCTTCAATGGGAATGAAAAGTAAAACGAAGTCGGGACTTTCCATCTCGTATAATTGGTGGTAATTTTTATTACCCAATTCACTTACCCGGTTTCGAATAGCGGTAAGGTGATTTTTCAGATGTTGTTTTCTATCCTGCTCATCTGTTTCATTGCTGTAGCGTTCGTAGGCGTTTAGGGAGACTTTAGAATCTACGATCATTTTTTTATCGCCAGGAAGATTAATTACCACATCGGGCAAAACCCGTTTCCCGTCGGCATTGGTAAAACTTTGTTGTACACTGTATTCGCTGCCTTTTTGGAGTCCGCTGCGTTCCAGAACCCGCTCCAGGATCATTTCGCCCCAGTTTCCCTGTGTTTTAGTGTCGCCTTTAAGCGCTTTAGTGAGATTGGTGGCTTCCTTGCTCATTTGCTCGTTAAGCTCTTTTAACCCAATAATTTGTTGTCGCAGCATAGCATGGCGATCTATACTTTCTTTATTTCCTTCTTCGATTCGTTTTTCAAAATGAAGGATTTTTTCCTGCAAAGGGTTTAGAATATTCTGAATATTTTCTTTATTCTGAAGGGTAAATTTCTCAGATTTTTGCTCTAAAATTTTATTGGCGAGGTTTTCAAATTCTTTCTCGAATTTCTCCTGAAGTTGTTCAACTTCGGCTTTTTGTTCTTTATTTCTTTGCTCTAAATTTTCAAATTCGGCATTACGGCGGGTGAGTTCTGTATTTAAAAAATCTTTCTCTCTTCGAATTTCTTCGCGTTCTTTTTCGAGTTTTTCAGTTTGTACCCGGAATGTATTTTTATAATCTAATAATTCAGTTTTATAATTCTCTAAATTGCTATTCATATGATTTTTAAACTCATCAACCTGAAGTGATAATTGATTATTCTTTTCTTCAAGAATAGCTTCTTTATTTTTACTTTTTAATCCTGAAATTAATTTTCCGAAGTAAAGTCCGATTAAGAGTGTGACAAAAATTAAGGCGAAAAGTAAATAATCGTTCATTGAGAAAATGGAGTTTTCCCAAAGATACTTATTTGCCCGAATTGATTAAGAATTTAGGACCTGGATTATGCAGAGATATTAATTATTCCCGGTCCTCAAAATATTGGTAACCGTCTATAATATCCAGGTAAACCCCGTCAAAACCTGCAGCGATAATTTTAGAGAGATAAGCGTTTTCGCTGCCGTAGATTAAATCTTTCCAGTCCTCGTTCCAGTACTCTACTTTAAAATTCCCTTCCCATTCCGGGTTTTCTTCAAGGAGCCAGGTTGGGGATTTGGAACTCCAATTTTCTTCCCAGTAAAAACGATAATCTTCGGCTTCGCCAATAGACATATAAGATATAACTAAACGCTCAGCACCATTTTTTTTCTTCTTTAATTTTTGAATGTCTTCGGCAGTAAAAGCTTCGTTATGAAAGAAAAGATCCATAATAATAAGATCGTAATTAGTAAAAGCAAGTTCGGTGATAAGATCGTATTTCGAAGAATATTCAGCGTAATTTAAAAGATACAGGAAGTTTTTAGCTTCAGAAAGATGGCTTATATTTTTATTATTTTCATTAAAAACAGGATAAGCTGGAATTCTATCAAGTTCCCGCCGTGGCGCCGCGAAAGAAGTATAATTGTTTTCCTCATTAAGCCTGTAGGAATTTTTCATAAGCTTAAAACCCGAACAATAATCAGTTACCAATACTTGCTTGCCCTCGTCTTTTGCCAAATCAAGGTACTTTCTTAAATATAAATTATCGGCTTTTGGGGTGATTTTGTTTAACTTTGGATAACCATAAAAAAGATCTTCCTGGGCTACCGCATCTATAGCATTTAAATAATCTAAAGCAGGAGTTTTCTTTAATTTAGCTTCTTTGGAAACCAACTGAACTCCATTCTGTGGGACAACTATAAAATTAGGATTTTCTTCTTTTGCGATTTCACTTATTTCAATAACAAACTCCCGCATTTCCTGGCGGTAGTCAATATTATTATTATTATTATTATTCGATTCCTGAGCCACGTGTTCACCGCAGGAAAGGAATAAGTAGCAAAGCATATAAATGCTTATTCTAAAGAAGTTCATAGATATGGAGCAATTTTAAACAAAGATAAGTTAAATTACCATCCCTAAATTACGCTTTATAGTAGGATTGTTATTCTATTTAAACAAATTATAATTTAGGGTTTTCTTGTAAAATTTATATCGCCGGGTTTTTAAGTAACTGATTTTTAATATATTTTTGGCGCAAAACTTTTAAATGGCAAAACCATCTGTATTGCTTATAATGGAAGGCACTTATCCTTTTAATGGTGGCGGTGTTTCTACCTGGGCGCATATTTTATGTAACAGGGTTAGCAATGTAGATTTTAAACTGTATTCTATAAATGCTTCTTTTGAGACAGAGTATAAGTATAAACTTAGCGATAATATAAACGAAGTAATACAGGTGCCTCTTTGGACACCAGATGAACCTTACGATTATATAAGTTACGGTGAGGAATATTATAAAACGGTAGCTAAAAAAGAGTGGACTAATGATGAAGTAGTTGCTCAAAAGTTTATTCCTATTTTTAAAAGCTTACTGGAGTTTATTTATAGCGACGACCGTGATATAGAAGACCTGGATATAATTTTTCATCAGTTGTGGTTTTATTTTGAAGATTATGATTATAAAGAAACCATTAGAAATGAGCAGGTTTGGCTAACTTATAGAGATACTCTCGCTAAATTTATTATTGGTGAGCGTAACCCCGATGCATCTTTAATAGATATTACCATAGGCTTGCGCTGGATTTACAGGTTTTTAATACCACTTGCCATAGTGAACATTCCAAAAGTAGATGTTTCTCATTTAACGCTAAGTGGCTTCCCGGTAATTCCGGCACTTATTGCCAATTACAAATACGGGACCCCAATAATCCTCACAGAACACGGAGTTTTTATTAGAGAAAGGTTATTGGCTATAAACAATTCAGAATATCCATATTTTTTAAAGAGTTTACTTATAAGGTTTTCAGAAGCTATTACCCGTTTGGTTTATCATAAGGCCGAAGTAATTATTTCTGTAAATAAATTCAATCAAAAATGGGAAAAATGGTACGGGGCAGATCCGTCTAAATTCAGAATAATATACAATGGTATTGATCCCGAAGTTTTTAAACCCGGCCCTAAACCTCCACATTTAAAAGACATTCCTACCGTAGTTGCTTTGGCGAGAATTTTTGAATTAAAGGATATTCTTACCATGATTAGATCTTGTGCGGTAGTTAAAAGAAGTATTCCCGAGGTACAATACCTGGTTTATGGAGATAATGATGCCGTACCTGATTATACCAAAGAATGCCTTGAACTTATAGCCGAATTAGGATTGCAAAACAATTTTAAATTAATGGGCCCAAGGAACAACCCACAGGAAGTTTTTTTAGAGGGAGATATTTCTATCCTGACGTCTATTTCTGAAGGATTTCCATATACCGTAATTGAATCTATGGGTTGTGGTATTCCCGTGGTTTCTACTGATGTGGGCGGAGTTAAAGAAGCACTTGATAATAGCTGTGGTTTTACCTGTAAACCAAAAGATGCCGAAGAAATTGGTGACAATGTTTTAAAATTGCTGTTAGATGATGATTTGCGAAAGAGTATGGGAAGAAATGCCAGGGAAAAAGTTTTGAATAATTTCACCTTATCCAAGTTTATTGGCGAATATGAAGCTATTTATGATGATATTGTGAAAATACCCAGGGCCAAAAAAAAACTTACCAAGATTGAAGATTTTTCCTGAAAATGACTAAAGATCAAATTAAAGCTATTGCAAAACTTGTTGTTGCGGTTAAAGAACGTAATGGTAAACCCGTGAATGTTTATGTGGTAGCCGCCACAATAGAATCTTTTGGAATTAGGGAAGTAGATGCGAAAGAAGATTATGGCTTTGAAAGTATAATGCATCTTTCAAATTATATTTATAAAGCTTATGATGCCATTACCCTGGCAAACCTTAAAAATAATAATCAGCGTGTTGCTGAAGCCAAAACTTATAAAAGACTCGCTCTAACCGAGTATATTACGACAAAAAATACCAAGCGCTTTCTTGTAGATTATACTTCAGGACTTTTACATTTATTTCCGGTTTTCTTGCAGGTGGTTGCCATAATTTTATTCGGATTTTCCCTTTGGACTTACTCTCATTTTAATAACCTACAATCTACCGCAGTGGTACTGGGGGTAATTATTGGTTTTATTAGCAGTGCGGGTTTTGTGCAGGTTTTGGGAAAACAGGTTTCCTATTACTGGTATAATAAAGATTACCATATGGCGAAACATTCTACCGTCCAAATTATAAAAAACGGGACTATTGCTATATTAGGCTTTTTTATATTCTCTTTACTTATCAATTTAGTAATCCCACTTTATAGTCTTCTTTTTGTAGTTATAACCTTTATTTACGCCTTGTTTATAGGTTTTCTTCTTTTGGTTTTAGCGCCTTTATATGCGTTAAAACAACGATGGATGCTTTCTTTTAGCGTCTTTGCAGGTACGGTGTTAGCGCTTTTACTTCATTTTTATACTGATATGCACCCTTATTATATTCATTGGACAGGGATTCTGGTTGCTTCTTTAATTTCGGTTGGTTATATCTATTCCTTCTTTCATTTTAAGCTGAAAAATGAAACCGCGGTAAAAAAGAAGCCAAAGGTAATGCTCTCGTTATATCGTAATTTCAACTACTTTTTATACGGTACTTTTATTTTTCTTTTTGTTTTCCTGGACAGGATAGTGGCCTGGTCTTCTACCTTAAACAGGGATATTCCCTATATAATTTATTATGAAAAAGATTATGAGATTGGAATGGATCTCGCTATTCTCATTTTCTTCCTTCTTGGCGGAGTAATGGAATACGCTATTCACTCTTATATTAGGCATATGGATTTTCATCAACTTCAAACAAAATATTCAGATTTTCAGCGTTTTAACGATAAAATGAAAAAGATGTATTATAAACATTTACGTTTATTTGCTATTAGTGCCGCGGGTATTGCCGTATTATTATATTTAATTGTTACGCAACCCTGGGGCTACTCCAGAGGTTTTGATGAAATTCTGAGTCCGTTGAGTATAAAAGTTTGTATTCTTGGAAGTATAGGTTACTTATTTCTTAGCCTGGGAATGTTAAATGTACTCTATCTATATACGCTGGGAAGACATAGGAAACCACTGGTGGCCATTATAAGTGCTTTTCTGGTTAATTTTATAATTGGAGTCTTTTTAAGCAGATGGGTTTCTTACGAATATAGTGTTATGGGAATGTTAGTGGGGTCTCTGTTATTTGCAATACTTACAACACGGGAAACATATAGTTTCTTTAAAAATCTGGACTATTATTACTATGCATCTTATTAAAATAATTATGGTTACAGCAGCAATCTGTTTAAATACCGCCCAGTCCGTCGCTCAAAAGGTTACCCAGGAAAAACAAATACTTTTTACCTATGGCGATTTTTACCCAGCAGAAGTTTCAGGATACGAAATTGTAGTAATAGAAAGCGCTCATTTTGACAGTGAAGACATTGCAATGCTAAAGCAAAATAATACTACCATTCTGGGTTATATTAGCCTGGGAGAAGTTAATGAGGCTGCTGCTCATTTTCCCGAAATTAAAGATTTCACTTTTGGAAAAAATAAAATATGGAATAGCCATATTTTAGACATTGAAAATGAAGAAACCCGGGAAGCTCTAATGGCAATTTTTGATTACAATATGAAAAAAGGACTGGACGGGATGTTTTTAGACAATATAGATAACTATACCGGTTTTGGACCTACACCAGAAAAGAAAGAAGCTTTAATAGATTTTTTAAAGATTTTAAACTTGGTTTATCCCAATATTCATTTAATGCAAAATGCCGGTGTTTCTATACTAAAAGATACCCATCCATTTATAGATTCTGTAGCAAAAGAAAGTATTGCTTCAGATTATAATTTTCAGGAGAAAAAATATCAATTAAGAGAGGAAGCTATTTTTCAGCAACTTTTAAACGAGCTAAAGCAGGTGTATGATGAATACGAAGTCCCAGTGGTTTTAATAGAATATGCCGAAACCCGAAAGTTAAAAAAAGATATTAAACAAAGATTAGCACAAACCCCCTGGCCTTATTTTATTGGGAAAATAGATTTGCAGGAAATCCCCGAAAAAGGTTGAATTAATTTATATGTTTTTAGAACCCTACCTATTAACCGGTCCGTTAAGAATCATCCTGTTATTTGTATTAATTTTATTAATACATAGAATTGTTTCTACACGAATTTCTGCACAATCTGCTTTAAATTTTCTGGTTCCTACTATTGCGCTTGTAATGGCAGCGGTATTACTAGGTGGTTTTATTTTAATACTAACCGGGATATTTGACATCTTTGTTATTATAAGCATTATAATTGGCCTGGCTGTTTTAGCCTTTATGAATCTTAATTTTAAGCAACCCTTAAAAGCTCAGTTACGTAAAATTTATACGCGTTCCCTTTTATATATTACTATTAAAATGGAAAAGGGACAGCGATTTCTGGATAGAGATAATATAATTAAACCAAAGCGTAAACATTCTGAACATGGCCTTTCTCAATATCATAGAAACTGGCAATTAGCCATAGGGCTTTTATTACCTGTGCTTACTTATATCTCGAGAAGTTCACTTTTTCAGGAAGATGTTTACACACTTTCCTCGAGTTGGTTTAGTAAGCTTAATTTTATAAATGGGATTTCTGCTAATACCTGGTTCTTTCAAACCGGGGAAATGATGGGAGATTATTTACTTATTAATTTATATGCAAAATTAACGCATATAACTAACGCCCAGGCTTTGCAATCTTTTGGATTATTAGAATCTGCATTGCTTTCTTTAATAATATACTGGCTAGTTTTTAAAATTTCACGAAAGCAAGCTCCGGGCATATTCGCGGGCTTAAGTTTTGCCCTTTTTTACGGATTCCTCCCCATTAATATTGATTTAATTGCTGAACATAAATCGGTTTTTACCGCTTTGATTATTGCTTTACCTACAATGTATTTTTGTATTTATCCGCAAAGTTTTAGTTACAGTAAAAAGGCGAAATTTTATTGGTTAATTACCTTGTTTAGCGCTATTCTTTTATTAGATCTTTTTGTGGGTGTATTACTTCTTCTTCCTTATTTGCTAGTACTTTTTATATTTAAACTTAAAGATAATTTAAAGCAAATCACTCAGGTTTTGCTGGCCTATTTCTTTTCGTTAGCCTTTATTGGAACAATATACGGCATCGCGGCTTTGCTTATAAAAGAAGATTTTGGCGCCTTTATTTTGTCTAACTTTTATTCTTTTGATACTTATACCTACAATCCTCATTTGGTTGCACCATTTAGAGACCTGATGGATTATTACCAAATAGCCGCTGTAGTTTTTCTGCTTATTGCTATTTATAATTATTTTAAAAAATCGCATAAATGGTTGGCCAGTCTGGTATTCCTCAGTTTTATCAATTTAATGTTCGGGATTTACCAATTAGATACTGGTCTTGTAGACCTGGATATTTTAAGTCAGGTGCTTTGCATATTTCTCCCCATATTTTTTGGGATAATTCTAAATGTAATGGTTAACCTCTTTTCTATTTTTAATTTTTCTCCTAAAGTTGGCATACGTCTGGAAGTAATAATAGGTAGCATAGTAATTACCGTGCTTACCATATTCACATTCCCTGGTGTAGCCACATTAAATTTTAAAGAAAATAAGACAGAAAATGTTGTTTTTAAAGCCTATTCAAAAATTCAATCTCAAAATTTACCATATTCCTATGCGGTTGTAAATGCTTTGCCATATTTCAGTTTTAGCAGAAACAGCCATTATTACTATAACTACGATTATTTTAATAATACCTATATAGAGCTGGACAGGAGATTCAACAGATATAAAAATAATTTCGAATACCTACAAAATAACCCAGATATTATTTTACCCGAAACGATGTATGTTTTTGTGTATAAAGACATACAGGAGGCTAACCAGGCTAAAAAAGCTATAGTAGAAAAGCAACGTAATTTAACCCTGGAAAGGCTGGAATTACTAAAAATGAAAGGGAGAAATGTGGATGTATATTATGAGGATAAAAATTTAGAGGTTTACCAAATAGAAAACAGGGAACGGGCCAGTAATATTAATGAACTATTATTTTGATGGAAAAATTTTTACCAACTAAAATATTTAAGGCTGTTTTTTTAGTGTTTTCTATTATTTTAATAGGATGCGAAAAAGATATTAAGAAGGAGGAGGTTAAGGAAGCCAGTCCCAAGGTGCAGTATGATAATTTTAGTGAGAACCCGTGGATAACTTACCTGGTAGAGCCGGGAAATGATTTAAGTTTTAGAAACAGCAATCATATTAGAAAAGCTCTTAATTATGCAAAAATCCCTTATAATGAAATTAATAGGTTTGATTTTAATGAAAAGCCAGAAGTAGGCAATGCAGTTAAAGTAATTGTGGTCTATGATCTGGAACCACTAAATCAAGATGCAATGAATTTTTTAATTGAATTTGTTGCTAAAGGAGGTCATATTTTTATTCCCTCGGTCGCTACCAATAAAAATTTTGGTTTTTTAGCAGGCGTAAGGGGAGATGCAGACTTTGAAATAGATACCATAGCCCAGGGTTTTAAATTTCAGTCCAGTTTTCTACCGGCTCTAAAAGGGAAAGTTTATAAAAACGAGAATAAACATTTTGGCCTGCAAACAGATAACTTTAAGGAAGATATAGAGATTCTGGCAACTTCAATTTCTGAAGAAGATTATCCTCTTATTATAAAAAATAAAATAGGGAATGGTTCGGTAATCACTTTTAATACCGATCAATATTCTCAGAAACAGGAGCGCGGACTTTTCTTTGCAGCAATTTTGCAGGGTTTAGAAGGGGTTCCTTATCCTGTGGCTAATGCTTCAAGCATAATGTTAGACGATTTTCCTGCGCCGCTTTATAACGTAAAGATGGAGCCGGTTACTTCAGAAATGGATATTAGTCAGGCGCGTTTTTATACTGAAGTTTGGTGGAAAGATATGCTTAAACTGGCCAGGGAAGAAGGTTTGGAATATTCTGCCTACGTATGTTTTGATTATTCTAATCGTACCTCGCCGCCATTTAATTTTCCCGAGTGGGAACAATCTGTATTAACAGGTTCTAATGGAGCGAATGCTGCCGACAGACTTATGGTTGATTTCAAAGATTCTAAACATGAGGTAGCTTTACATGGTTATAATCACGCTTCACTTACCGATGAAGTTTGGCCTAATCAAAATTATATGGGTTTAAGCCTTAAGGCGGTTAAAAAACGCTGGGCAGCGCGTAATTACGGTGAATTACCGGTTTCATATGTTCCACCTTCAAATATTATAGACAGCACCGGTTTTCTTGCTTTAGAAGAAAACATCCCCGAAATTATTTATAATGCCAGTATTTACCTGGGAAATTTTGAAGAAGGTGGCGATAGAGAATTTGACAGGGAGCCTTATAACGATCATTTTTTCAATTTTCCACGAATTACCAGCGGGTTTGCTTTAACCTCTACCAGGCAATTCAATCAGCAATCTTTATATTTATATACAGGCGTTTGGACGCATTTTATTCACCCCGATGATATTTACCAAATTCCCGGAGAAGAACCTCGGGAAAGTGCCGGTGATTATACTTTACGGAATATAAATTCTTATGGCTGGAGAGTTTCAGAAGATGGCTCACCGGGTTTGTTTCCACGATTTCGAAATTATATTAAAGATGTAAAGAATACTTTTCCTTTAATTCGATTTTTAAAAGTTTCTGAAGCAGCTAAGATTACTCAAAACTGGAGAGAAATTCCTTATAATTTTACTGAAAATGAGAGTGAAGTTGAAGTTACTGCCAGCATTCAAAATAGTGAGAACCAAAATTTCTGGTTTGCATATGTTTCAGAAAAAAATACTGCTGAAGCTGAAAATTTTATAAAAAATAAACAACTAAAATTTACAAAAACACCATTCTTAGACGGCTATCTTTTTAATATTCAAACACAGGACAAAAAAATAATTTTTCCAAAATTTAAAAATAATTTTTCTGAGGATTTTAGCAAAATCACTCAAAACTATGAATCTTACCTTTTAATAAAACCTTCAGAAGATTTAGGAGATATCCACAAAGAGATTAATGAATTAAAATCTAAAATTGCGAAGAACAATCATTATGAACGCGAAGATTGGTTAAAATTATTTCAATATTTAGGCTGGGAAAATCGCCAAATGGAGATTTGGCCGTTGCTGGAAAGAAAATACAGTGAAAATAAATCATCTGCTTACATAAACCTTTCTTCAGAATTTACCACTCAGAGTGATTATCCTGATTTGGAAACCAGGAAACGCTGGATGTTGAGACAAATAGAATTAAATCCAGAAAGCCTAAAGCTTAGAAGAGATTTTATAGGTTACTTTGGAAGCAATACAGAGGTACAATTAACAAAAGAAGAATTATTGAACCTAATAGAGAATACTGAAGTAGATGAGGAGCGCTCCAGCTATTTTTCACTGTTAAATGAGAAACATCCCGAAGCTGCATTTAATTTAGTGAAAAACATAGAGCACTGCCGTAAAGATTTTCGCTTTGCCGCTTCTACTATTTCCTGGATTTTCGCCGATGCTAAAAAATACAATGAGGCCATTAAATGGTCTAAGTGTAGTGACGATATAGCGGAAAGCGCAATAGATAACTGGCGGGTACAAACCGGGGAATATGAGTTTTTAAAAGAAAAGAACTTTCCGCTTTTTATAGAATATCTTATTGCCGATAATGATAAAAAAGCGGCGCAAAAACTTTTGGAGATAGAAGCTTGCCGGGAAGATTTAAAGCATTTGGCTACGACTATTGCCTATACTTATAGCGACCAGGGAAGTTATAGAAAAGCGCTGGAATGGTCTTCTTGCGTGCCAAATTTCCCTGTAGTAGAAAGGATGCAATGGTTTTATTCGTTGGAAAATTTCAGTGAAGTAGAGCGTTTGTATGCTAATTATACTAAAAAAGATAATCCAAAGGAAAAAGAAGCTATTCAGGTTTTTATGACCGAATATTATTTGGGTCGTAGCGAAATGCTGAAAGCCTGGAACCTTGCCTCTCAACTGCCAGAATCAAGTAATAAAGAGCGTTTACGAAGGCAATTGAATAATACCGTGGTTTACCTTAATCCTGAAGAAAAAAGACAGCTTTTAAAAGAATATCCTTCACTTTTTTATCCTGAAGTAGCTTCTAAAATAGAGCAGAATCTTAGAATAACACAGGGCGATTTTGTACAAATAGGGAGTAATATTATTAGCGATAGGTTAGATCCAACTTCTGTAGGTTTAGAAGCGGTTTATGGCACTCGAGATAAGAAGTTCAATGAGCATCAATTTGGGTTAAGCCGCTATAATGCATATGCAATTCCATTTCAGGGTGAATTTGAAAATAATGGAGATATGGAGCTATACGGACTGGTTTACAGGTTTAAAACCAGGGAAAGAATAGAAAAATTTAATTTTGGATTTGGAAGTCGTCTTGAGTTTAACGAAGCAGGAAAAGCTTATCTTCATTTGGAAGCTTCGGCGTCAATTGCAAAAGATAGTTTATATAGTTCTTTTCAGTTTTTTAGAAAACCCGCTATCACCGGCCCCGCGTATATCCTGGACATTTATCAAACGCAATTAAATGTTTATGAAGAACTTCAGTTTAAAGAGAAATTCCAGGCGGTTTTTTATATAGAAGGAAACCATTATGACGACGAAGATGTGATGGATGTACAGGCGCTTACCAGTTTATCTATGAATCTTAGACTGAATAAAATGGCGAAATTTAGACCTTATACCGAATTATCTGGAATGCTGGGTAATTCAAACAGGTCTAATGGCTTTCCATACTGGACTTTAGATGAACGTTTTTATGGTGGTTTAGGGTTGGCTTACGAATATGTAAATGAAAATAACTTCTGGAAAATTAATCTAGATGCCGGATATTTTCTGGATACGTTTTCAGATGAATTTCAGCGGTATCGTGGGATTGTGGTATGGCCAGTCACGAAGTATCTTCATCTTAATACCCAGGCCGAATTCTATACGCTTAAAAACTTTTATTCCAACAACTTTACCTTCGGTCTAAAATATTTTCTAAAAGATAATTAAGGATTAATTTTAAATGAGGCTGAAGCTTTATCAAAAACGATCAAGCCTTCTGGAAAAACAGTAGCAAATGCTCCAGATTCCAATAATTCTTTAGGGGAACCGGTGGTCACGCTATTATTTTGCATGAGAATAATTTTATCGCAAAGCTGGATGGCCAAATTGATTTCGTGGGAAGCAAAAACTATAGCTTTATTGGTTTTTCGGGTGAGTTTTTTGAGCAGTTTTAGTACATATGCTTTATGGTAAAGATCTAAATGGGTGGTAGGTTCATCCAGGATAACCAGAGGCGTATTTTGTGCAATGGCGCGTGCAATTAAAACTTTTTGTAGCTGGCCGTCACTCAATTCGTAGCACTTTTTGTTTTGTAAATCTTCGATTCCTACATTTTGCAAAGATTTCTTGATTTGCCGTAAATCGGTTTTGCTTAACCTGCCAATCCAATTGGTATAGGGTTGTCGGCCAAGTGCCACGAGCTCGAAAACACTTAAGTTTTTAGAAATAGGTTGTTCGGTGAGTACGAGACTCACTAAAGATGCCAGCTCCAAAGAACCTATCTGCTGAATTTGTTCATTTTTAACCAGAACTTTTCCCTCTAGCGCATCCTGAACACCACTTAGGGTTCGTAAAAATGTAGATTTTCCGACTCCATTAACACCAATAACAGCAACCAGTTCTCCTTCGTGAACTTCAATATTAATAGCTTCAGTAATAATCGTTTTCTCGGTTTTATTACTGTACCCGATATCAAGACCAATGGTTTTAAGAATGCTATGTTTTTTAGGTTGGTTCAACTTCAGAATAAAAATTTACGTTTACGCACCAAGAGCCAGATTACCACCGGCGCGCCAATTAACGAAGTTATGGCATTTATAGGTAAAGTGTATTCCTGTCCCGGCATTTGTGCCGCAATATCGCAAATAAGCATGAGCGCCGCACCACCTAAAATAACTGCTGGCACTAAAATGCTATGATTATTTACAGGAATTATTTGCCTAATTAAATGCGGAACTGCTAAACCTACAAATGCAATTGGCCCTGCAAAAGCAGTAATGCTTCCGGCAAGTAAACTGGTGGCTATAATGATGATTAAACGGTTTTTTTGAATACTTACCCCAAGGCTTTTAGCATATTGTTCGCCAAGCAACAAAGTGTTGAGGTTTTTAATACAGGAAATGGCTAAAATTATTCCCACAAACCAAAACATGGCGAGAATTCCCACCTCGTTCCAGGAAAGATCACCCAAACTTCCAAAAGACCAAAATACATATTGCTGAAGCTGTGCCGCGGGACTAAAATAGGAAAGAACGCTAACCACTGCCGCGGTTAAACTGGCAAACATTAAACCTATAATAAGAATTGCCATAGTATCTCGAAGCCGGAGGGAAGCCAGCATAACAGCAATTAATACTAATAAACTTCCCAGGCTGGAAGCAATTACCAAGCTCCATTTGGAAAGTAAAATTCCAGCAAAAGCACCTCCAAAAACTGAAGCACCCATAATAACGATTGCCACACCCAAACTGGCACCGCTACTTAAGCCTAAAACATACGGTCCAGCTAAGGGGTTACGAAATAAAGTCTGCATTAACAGTCCGCTAATGGCGAGTCCAGAGCCGGTTATTATTGCTGTAATAGCTTTAGGTAAGCGGTATTCCACTACAATATATCGCCAGGTTTCTTTTGAAACTTCTAAATTAAAGATTGAAGCAAAAACATCTTTAAAAGGAATATTGACTGAGCCCAAACTAATATTTAAAAAAACCAGGATAATTACTCCTATAAAAAGGAGTAGAAGTGGAAGTACATATTTTTGGGACTGCAACAAGGCTGGTGATTTATTTCGGTGTAAATATCTGAAATAAATTGAGTAGATAAAATTAATGAAGAACGATAATGGGATTTTACTCGATAATCTAGATTTAATTGATCCGGAATTTGTTTCGAAATCAAGCTATATTTAGAAGGATAGTCCACTAAGTTTTTTAGAACCAAATCTCCATAATTATTCTTCCAAAGCCTTAAAAAACCTGTTTTCATAATCTCCCAATAGCTCTGGATGAAAAATGGATACCAGATCTTTTAATACCAAATCTGGACGTTGCGGGCCTAATTCAAAATAAAGTACACCCCCTGTTTCTCCTTTGGTTAGGCTTACGCTGTAGACATTTTTATTCTGTACTGCTTCAAACTGTTCATAATGTTGCGATTCTTTTAAAAGTTGGGTATAAGAAGTGTATTGTCCTGCACTAATCCAATAATCGGCATCCTGGGCTTTGTCTAACACATTTTCAAAAGATAAAGCCATACTTCCATTCCCTTGAGTATCGGCATAGACATAATTTGCATTGGCATCTTTAATAAATTGGGCTTGCCACGAATTTCCGTGGGGTAAATACCACTGGTCTTTATACATAGCGCCGCTTAATACTTTAGGCGTTTCTGCTGCCGACTTTGCTAATTCTTTGGCTTCAGTATAATCGGTTTCTATTTTATTAAAAATCTTTTCAGCTTCATCTAATTTATTATAAAAAACGCCAAAGAATTTAATCCATTCCGCCTTTCCCAGCGGAGTTTTTTCGGTCCAGTCGCCATTGTACATCACCGGAATTCCGGTTTTTTGAATGGTTTCAAATGTTTTATTGTTTCCGTCAATTGCAAAACCAATCACCACTTCTGGATCCAGATCAATAAGAACCTCGGTATTTATATTTTTATTTTTCCCCAGCTCTTTAATTTTTCCTGAATTAATCAATTTCCTGGTTTTTTCTGAAGAAATATAATCGAGACCTGGAAATCCTTTTAAGCTGTTTTCTTCATTTAAAGCTTCCAAAGCCGGAATATGCGTGGTAGAAGTCACCACCATTTTTTCTATCGGAATTTGCACTTTTTGGTCATAATCTAAACCGGAAGGAATTTCAGTATTTTCTTTAGTTAATAAATAGGTAAAAGCTTTATCGACATCGGGCCAGGCGGTTTCTATTTTTAAAATATAATAATCTCCAAAATCATTGATGCTGAAATTAGTAGCGTGTTTTAAATCAACTGAATCTTGAGGTGTTTCTGAAGCAATATTTTTATCTTTTTGCTCGTTTTTACAGGCGGAAAATACTAGAAAAAGGAGTAGAAGATTAAGTGCTTTTACAGTCTTTATTTTCATTTTATGGTAGTTTAAAGGAATTGAATTTATATAATGCTATCTTCTTTTAGCCCCCTAAATAAATTACGGGGCAAGCTCTGAAACAAGTTAAGGATGACGAAAACTTTTATATAGAATATTTATAATTAGGAATTTTCAAAAGTAAGATTATTTAGAATTTAATGGTCGCAACTAAAATAAATGTTTAATTTCGCATTGAAATTTTTGGTTCGGATGTGTTTTTCACGCCGATTAAAAGGGAATCAGGAAAAGTATGATTTTGGAAGTACAAAATATGAAGCACGAAGTTTTCTTCGTATTTCAAACTTCTACCATTTAACTTTATTAAGCCTGAGCTGTTCCCGCAACTGTAAGCTAAGTCCCGAAAGGGATGCTTGTTGTTATCACTTCAAAAACCACTGTTCTTATTTGGAATGGGAAGGTAAACAACAAGACGCGAGCCAGGAGACCTGCCAAAATATAACCAATAAATTCTTAGACTTTCGGGATAAAAGTCAGAGTGCAGATGAAAATAACGCGATTTTACATTCTATTCCTTGGCCTGCTATGCAGTTTGCCTGTATTTGCTCAAAACGATACAATTAACGTTTTAGACGAAGTATTTTTGACAGATATCAAGCTGAAAGACTTTTCTACCGGCCAACAGGTTACCGTTTTAAACGATTCAGTTTTAAAGAAAAACGGGGCGCTGCTTACTTCAGCATTAAATTTCAACACCAATATCTATTTTAAAGAGAATGGACTGGGAATGGTTTCCTCACCTTCCTTCCGCGGAACAACAGCCTCACAAACAGCGGTTTTATGGAACGGGATTAATATAAATTCACAATTTAACGGCCAAACCGATTTTAATGCTCTAAACGCAGGCGGATTTGATAATATTAGTGTTCGTGGTGGCGGCGGAAGTGTAGTTTATGGTACCGGAGCCATTGGAGGAACCGTTCATTTAAATACCAATCTTGATTTTACCGGAAAAACAAAGCAGGATATTTTCTTTCAATATGGCAGTTTTAATACCCTCGATGCCCGGTATAAAATAAAGACTTCAAGAAAAAAATGGAGTTTAAGTCTTGCTGCGGCTAGAAATTCATCAGATAATGATTATGAATGGCCCATTGAAGACAGAAAGAACGAGAATGGGGAGTTCTACAATAGCAATTTAAATCTTGGATTCGCGTATCGGTTAAATGAAAAAAACACTTTAAAATTTTATAGTGAAATTTTTGATGGGGAGCGGCATTTCTCCCTGATTCGCCCGTCAGAAACCAAAACAAAATACCAGAATTTTGATACCCGAAATTTATTGGAATGGGTAGGAGAGTTTGGTGATTTTATTTCGGTTGCAAGGTTAGCCCATCTAAATGAAAATTATAAGTTCTACGGGAATATTACTGAAAATCAATCTTCCTCTGGCAAAGCGCAAATCTTGATTGGCAAATACGATTTAAATTATTCAATTTCAAAAACTTTAGAGCTAAATGCTGTACTCACGAACACGTACACCGATGGTAGCGGCTCTGGAATTACCGAAAATATCCGAAATATATTTTCTTCGGCATTCTTAATGAAGCATAGGCCATTTCAAAAATTTCAATATGAATTGGGAATCAGAAAAGAGATAACCGAAAATTATGAAAGTCCGTTACTATTTTCTGCAGGAACACATTATGATTTTACCGATTTCTATAGTCTAAAAATGAATATTTCCAGAAATTTTAGAATTCCCACTTACAACGATCTTTACTGGGCCGGTGCCGGTAATCTTAATTTACGCCCCGAAACTTCTAACCAGGTTGAGCTTGGAAACCATTTTAAACATAGAAACCTGAAGTTTAGTCTAACCGGTTATTATATTAAAATTGATGATATGATACGCTGGTTACCTTCCAGTAATAATATTTGGCGTCCAAGAAATGAAGAAAAGGTAGAAACCTACGGTATTGAGGTTTTGGCAGGCTGGGGAAAAGAGATTTTTAAAGATCACCAAATTAGCGCCTCTGGTACTTATGCCTATACGGTTTCAGAAAATATGAATAAGGGATACCAACTTATTTATGTACCGTTTCATAAAGCCACAGGTGCACTTACTTATGCTTTTAAAGATTTCAGTATAGATTATCAGCTTTTATATAACGGAGAGATTTTTACCAGATCTGATAATAATTCCCGCTATAATATGGATGCTTATACGGTTTCAAACCTTGGAATTTCATATGATTTGGGAAAAACAAGTACTTACAAGATTGGAGCGAGGGTGCTCAATATTTTAAACGAAGAATATCAAAGTGTAGAAAACCGGTGGATGCCCGGCAGAAACTTTAATATATACCTAAACCTTAATTTTTAACCAGCATGGTGCTGGAAGCAAATATTCTTAAAATCAGATTTTTAAACTGCTTATTTGCTCCGCTCTTTGCTAAAATTCTAACCAATGAAAAGAATTAGTAAACTATTAACTATGGCCGTGATAAGTGGCTTATTTTTGAATTCCTGTAGCAGCGATGACGATGTTGTGGATCCTGAAATAGAGCAACCTGAAAGCACCTATGCAGATGGATTGTTTGTGCTTAATGAAGGTGGTTTCGGTAACAATAATAGTTCAATATCATATATTGATAATGATTTTTCTAATCTAGAATCCGATATATTTTCTACAGTAAATGGTTCTTCTCTGGGAGATACAGGGCAGAGTCTCACATTGGATGATAATTATGCATATATCGTTATGAATGTTTCCAATATAGTTCAAATTGTTGATCGGTATACTTTTGAGCACATTCATACAATTGAGGAGGGATTAAGTAATCCACGGTATCTTACTTTGGTAGACGAGAAGATATATGTTACCAATTGGGGAGATGCCTCTAATGATACAGATGATTATATCGCTATATATAATGCAAGTACCTATGAATCTACTGGAACAATTAGTGTAGGAGAAGGGCCTGAAAAGATTATTAATGATAATAATAAACTATATGTAGCTTTACAGGGCGGCTATAATTATAATAATAAGATTGTGATTATAGATCCTATTTCCAATACTGTGGAAGTAAGTATAGAAATTGGTGATTCTCCTAATGCAATAGAGATATCAGATGGCTTCTTGTGGGTAATGTCTGGAGGAGTACCCGGTTATGCTCAAGGAGTTGGTGAAACAGCTGGCAGTATTTCTAAAATAGACTTATCAAATAATGAAATAACAGAAGAGTTGATTTTTCCAAATACCACAGATCATCCTTCAAATTTTGAAATTGAAGATGATACTATTTATTATACTCTCAATGGATCTGTTTACTCTATGGAAGAATCTGCTACAGAGTTACCTGAGGAGAGTCTTTTTACTTTTACTGATATTACTTCTTTTTACGGATTTGAAATCGAGGATGGATATTTATATACTGGCGATGCAGGAGATTATAGCTCAAATGGTGTGGTAAGAATATATAATTTTGAAGGAGAAATAATTTCACAATTTGATTCCGGAGGCGTAAGCCCAAACGGTTTCTACTTTACCGATTAAAAACTGTTTTTTTGTTTATTCAAATTTGAATAAAAAAGCCCCGTTTCACAACTGAATCGGGGCTTTGCATTAAATATACTTTTAAAATTACTGCTTAAATTCAGCAGCTTTTTTCCTTATTTCTTCAGGAATTTCGTCTATATACATTCTTTGGTAATCTACATCAGTCTCACCACGTTCACCAATTTTAGTAAATCTTGAATCGTAAGATGTAGCGGGAATTGCCATTCTGTTACCGGTAATATCAGCAAGAGCAGCAGCAAGTAAAGTTTCTACAGGTGTCCCCAATTCTATTAGGTTCGTAATATCTTCTTCAGTTTCAATATCCGGAATTAAACCTTCTTCAGAATAGGCATCTTCATTCGCATTAACAGATTCATAAATTAATGGCTGAATCACATATTTATGATTTGGGTTTCTATTTTGTCTGTCCCAATCAGGAGAATCATATAAAGGGGCAGCAGCCTGAAATTTTCCAACCGTATTGCTTCCCACGTGTACTACCTCTATATAAGGAGCAAGACCATTTATTACTAACTCGCTGGCAGAAGCCGTGGAAGCCGTACCAATAATATAAACCTTGCTAAGGTTTAAGCTATTGATCATTTCGCCAGTTCTAATCTTATCGTTGAATCTATCTACTAATCGATCTTCAGATAATTGAGACTGTAAGAAATTGTTCCAGCTTTGTTTAGAGAAAATTTCACCGTTAAACTGCCCGGTAATCATACTGGAAAGATCTACCGCACTTTCTACAGAACCACCACCGTTGTACCTAAGATCTAAAACCAGTTCATCTATACCTTCAGCTTTTAAATCTCCAAAAGCAGCATTTAGTTCATCATCAAAATCGGCGGTAAAACTATTATACATAATGTAGCCAACACTTATTCCATCTACTTCTACTACTTTAGATAAAAGAACCGGATTTTCGGTAATTTCTATTCTGTTTAGTGCTATGGTTTCATCGGTATTACTAATAATATTATCGTTAATTTCAGCTACTGTAATTTCATAGCCATCTCTCCCCAAAAGAGATTGATAATTATCAAGGTTCATAGTTTCCCCATCAATATCGGTAAAAAGAGTACCACGAGTAACGCCGGCTTCATCGGCAGGACTATTTGGTATTACATATCGTACATAGGCTAAAACCCCATTACTTCCAAATCTTACCAATCCATAATCCATTCCGGTTGTAGTTTGAATTCCAGCTTGATTATTTTCCAAAATAGTATAATCATCAATAATAAAGCTAAAACGATCTTTTGGCGCAGGAACTTTTAATCCGTTATTAAAAAGATCTTCGGGAGAATCAAAACTAGCCAGCCATTCATTTTTATCGGCTTCAGAATCAAAATAATTCTCACCTAATTCTGGAACATCGGCTTCATATACATAGTAGATGCTCATTGCATCATATAAATAATTTTCGATTTCTAAATTAGGAGTTTCCCCGGGCTTATCGCCTCCTGGTTCAACCGGGAAGCGTTCGTCATTGTCATCTTTGGAGCAACTGCTCAAGACTCCTGTAGCCAGGAATAAAAGTAAAATTAGTTTATTAATCTTCATAAATTTAAGTTTGTTTTAGATTGCTAAAAATACCCACATTAAATTAAATTCAAAATCCTATTGTAACAAATATTACCGCTAATCGTTTTAAAGGTAAGAAGGTTATTAAACCAACCATACATGAGACAACAAGCCTTCCTGGAAAAAATTAACCCGGTGAAAGATAAAATGTACCGGCTTGCATTGAGACTGCTTATTTCTAAAGAAGCTGCCGAAGATGCTACCCAGGAAGTAATCTATAAACTATGGGCTCGCAAAGATAAACTCAAGGATTATACCAATGTTGAAGCTTTTGCAATGACAACAACAAAAAACTATTGTTTAGATGAGTTAAAAGCAAAAAAGAATAATAATTTAAGAATTGTTCATCAGAATTATGAGAATAATTCAATTTCGCTCCAAACAGAACTGGAGGTTAAAGATGAAATGCTGTGGATAAACCAAATTTTAAATGAGTTGCCAGAACAGCAAAAAATTGTTTTTCAGCTTAGGGATATTGAGCAACTGGAGTTTGAAGAAATTATAGAAATCACTAAAATGAAGTCTACCGCTATTAGGGTAGCCTTATCTAGAGCTAGAAAAAAAATAAGAGAAAGCTTAACAAACAAGCATAATTATGGAATTACAAAAGATTAGAGAATTACTGGAAAAATATGATGCCGGTGAAACATCTCTGGCTGAAGAAAATGCACTTCGAGAATATTTTCAAAAAAATGAGGTGCCAGCCGATTTAAAAAGTTATGGGTTATTATTTTCTTTTTCAGAAAAAAACAAAACACAAAAAATGCAACGGGAAGTAGAACTTCCATCGCAAGCAAAGGGGAATAAATACCTTTGGACAGCCATAGCGGCAAGTATTATTGTAATAGTGGGACTTTTCTTTTTTCAGAATAAACCTATGGAAATGAATCATAGCGATCTTGGTACGGTTCAGGATAAAGAGGAGGCTTTGCAAAAAAGCATGGAAGCTTTAAAAATGGTTTCCGAATTAATGAATGAAGGGAAAGAAGACCTTATATACCTAAAAGAATTTAATAACACCAAAGATAAATTTATAAAAACCGAATAATATGAAAAAGATAGCAATAGTTATTATTATTGGCCTTTTACCAGTAATAACGCAAGCCCAGTCGTTTGCCAAGTACGAAAATATGAAGGATGTTGATGCGATGGTAATGACCAGCAAGATGTTTAAAATGCTTGCTAAAGTAGATTTAAGCGAAGATAACCCAGAAGCCAGGGAATACCTGAAACTCATTGAAAACCTTGATGAGATTAAAATGTTTACCAGCACCACGGCTTCAGTGAGAAATGAAATGCAAAAAGATGTTGAGCGTTATTTAAACTCAAATTCTTTAGAGCAGTTAATGCGAGTAAACGAAGACGGGAAAAATATTCGGTTTTATTCTAAAGGAGGAAAAAACGATAATTATGTAAGTGAGCTGTTTATGTTTATGGAAGGTGAAAAAGAAGGTGAACTAATTTCTGTGATTTTGAGTATCACGGGAGAAATAGACCTTTCGCAATTATCCCGCTTAACATCAGACCTTAAAATACCAGGTGCTGAAGAGCTTAAAAATGTAGAAAATAAATCTTAGATCAACTTAAAATCAATATAAAATGAAATCAATAAAAATTTTAGGCTTGGCACTGGCGGCTGCAGCTTTTGTTTCGTGTGCGAACGAGCCGAGTTTGCAGGAGTATTATGTAGAAAATCAGCAGGACAATAAGTTCATTGCTTTAGATGTACCTACCAGTATGTTTACCAACGCTGATGCCCTGGATGAAAATCAAAGAACTACGCTGGAAAGTGTGAAGAAAATTAATGTTTTGGCTTTGCCGGTTAAAGAAAGCAAAGAGGAATATGAAGCCGAAAAAGCTAAACTAAGTAGCATTTTGCAGGATAAAAAGTACCAGCTATTAATGAAATATGGCTCAAACGATCGTAAGGCAGAAATTTATTTTACCGGAGACGAAGAGGCCATAGACGAAATTATTGTTTACGGGTATGATGATACCAAAGGAGTGGGAGTAGCTCGGGTATTAGGTGAAGATATGAATCCGAAGAAATTGATGGAACTTATGAAATCGCTTGAAAAAGGAGACGTAGATGTAGACGGTTTAAAAGGAATTACCGGTATGTTTAAAACAGAAATTGAAGAATAGTTTTTTAGTTGAATTTATTGAAGAGGTTGTTTGAAAAGAATCGTCAATCTGAACTCGTTTCAGATTCTAAGTTCATTAGAATTAGACCCTGAAACGAGTTCAGGGTGACGTGGGAAAATTCTCAAACAACCTCTTTTTAATTTATATCCCCGTATAATTTTGCGGGGTTATTTTTTTAAGTTCCTCTTTTACTGCATCAGAAACCTCTAAGGTTTCAATAAAATCGGCGATACTCTTTTTATTGATCTTTTCGTTAGTTCTGGTAAGACCTTTAAGCGTTTCATATGGATTTTTAAATCCTTCGCGGCGTAATATAGTTTGAATAGCTTCAGCAACAACCGCCCAATTAGCTTCAAGATCAGCATTTAGTTTTTCTTCATTCAGCAATAATTTATCCAGTCCTTTTAATGTACTTTTAAACGCGATGCTGGTGTGGCCCATAGGTACACCAATATTTCTTAGTACCGTGCTATCGGTAAGATCTCTTTGCAGCCGGCTAAGCGGTAATTTTGCTGAAAGATGCTCAAAAATAGCGTTAGCTATTCCTAAATTTCCTTCACTGTTTTCAAAATCTATAGGATTCACCTTATGCGGCATTGCCGAAGAACCTATTTCACCTTTTTTAATTTTCTGCTTAAAATAATCCATAGAAACATAGGTCCAGATATCACGATCTAAATCTATTAAAATCGTGTTTATTCTTTTTAAGCCATCAAACAGCCCAGCCATATGATCGTAATGCTCAATTTGCGTGGTTGGGAAAGAATGGTGCAACCCTAGTTTTTGCTGGACAAAATTAGTTCCAAATTCTTTCCAGTCGGTATTTGGGTAAGCCACTTTATGAGCGTTAAAGTTACCAGTGGCTCCGCCAAATTTGGCGGCGTGTGGAACTTTATTTAAAAGATCTAATTGAGCTTCTAAACGGGTGATAAAAACTTCTATTTCTTTACCTAAACGAGTAGGGGAAGCCGGCTGCCCGTGAGTTCTTGCCAGTAACGGAACATTTGCCCAATCCTGGGAGAGCTGCGTGAGTTTAGAAATTATTTGTTCTATTTCAGGAATATACTCGGCTTCAATTGCATCTTTTAAACTTAATGGAACCGCGGTATTATTGATGTCCTGTGAGGTTAATCCAAAATGGATAAATTCTTTATGAGCTTCCAGGCCTAGTTCATCAAACTTGTTTTTTATAAGATATTCTACCGCCTTTACATCGTGATTGGTAGTTTTTTCAATCTCTTTTACCGCCTGTGCATCAATCGTAGTGAAGTTTTCATAAATGGCGCGCAAATCACTAAAAACCGAATGATCTACATCTTTAAGCTGGGGTAGTGGTAATTCGCAAAGCGCAATAAAATATTCAACTTCAACCTTTACACGATATTTTATTAGGGCTTCTTCGCTAAAATACTGCGAGAGCTGTTTGGTTTTGGAATGATATCTTCCATCTATTGGAGAAATGGCGGTTAGCGGTGTCATGTATTTGATTTAGAAATTAAAAGCCGTAAATATACTGCTTCCAAATAATCTTTAAAACCGCTGTAGCATTTCTTTTTCTATGAATAGTATGAAATTTTTATGCTGAATTCTTTAATTCCTTTACCAGCTGAGGAACGCCAATGGAAGCTTTTTCTGCAATAATATGAAGATTCCCTTTTTCCTGAATATTAGGTTTCGGGTCTATAAAATAAATGGGAATTCCTTCGGGAGCAAAATCTACCAGGCCTGCTGCCGGGTACACCTGCATTGAGGTTCCTATAATCATAAGTATTTCTGCTTCAGCAACAATTTTCATAGCTTTCTCAAACATAGGCACTGCTTCTCCAAACCAAACAACGTGGGGTCTGAGCTGATAGTTAAATTCACAGAAATCTCCGGGGTTTATATCCTGTTTCCAATCGAGTACAAGATTTTCATTAAAAGTACTTCTGGCTTTCAATAGCTCGCCGTGCAAATGGGTAACTTTTGTACTGCCGGCCCTTTCGTGAAGATCATCTATATTTTGAGTAATTATTTCTACGTCAAATTCTTTTTCAAGTTCAACCAGTGCAGTATGCGCAGCATTAGGATCTACCGTTAATAATTGCCGGCGCCTTTTATTGTAAAAATCTAAAACTAATTCCTGGTTCTTTTTCCACCCAATTGGTGAGGCTACTTCCATAACATCGTGGCCTTCCCACAAGCCATCAACGTCCCGAAAGGTTTGAATACCACTTTCTGCACTAACTCCCGCGCCTGTAAGAATTACTATTTTCTTTTGCATACTTTGGGTTTAGGTTATTAATTCTAAGGTAGTGTTAATCTCAAATAATTAAAAATGTTAAAGGTTGATTATTATATCACTGAAGCTCAGTATATTATTTAAAATACTACGTTAAAATATTCAAAACACCTTAAATATGACGCAACCTTTTACTGTTATTCGTATCTCTAAAGAGAATGATTAATAACCCAAAAATTAAAATTTGAAATGAAAAAATTAGCATTTGCTTTAATGATGGTCGCAGGATTCACAAGTTGTGATAGTGACGATGATGGCGTAGACACTCCAGATTTTGAAGGAGAAACAAAAGAGTACACACTTAATGAAATGAGTGATTCTGGCGTTAGCGGGACTGTTACTTTTATAGAAAATGAAGATGGAAGCGCTACCGTAGAATTTGATCTTGAAGGTACTCCAGACGATGGAATGCACCCAGCTCATATTCACATGGGAACTGCTGCTGAAACTGGAGATATTGCTGTTACTTTTACTCCTATTGATGGAGCTACAGGGATGAGTACTACTGAAGTATCAGCTTTGGATAATGGCACCGATATTACTTATGAAGAACTGGTTACCTATGACGGGTATATCAATGTTCACCTAAGTGAGGAGGAATTAGATACTATTGTAGCTCAAACCGATATTGGTGAAAATGAACTTACTGGAGAGTCTGTGAGTTATGATCTTGAGGAAAGAGATATTCCGGGTGTAAGTGGTGTAGCTATTTTTGAAGAACGTGAAAATGGTGAAACTCTAGTAACTTTAGATCTTGAAGGAACTGAAGAAGGTGGAGAGCACCCAGCTCACATTCACATGGGATCTATCGATGATGCTCCTGGAGCTATCGCAATTACTTTTACTCCTGTTAATGGAGCTACTGGTACGAGTATGACTAATGTTAGTATGACCGATGGTTCTGATGAAGTAGAAGCAGTAGCAATTACTTATGAAGAATTGCTAACTTATGATGGTTACATTAATGTACACAAAAGTGCTGAAGAACTAGACGTTCTAGCTGCACAGGGAAATATGGGAGCGAACGCTTCTTCTGAAGAGTAATCTCTAATAATATTTCTTAATTTAAAAGCCTGGCATTAAGTCGGGTTTTTTAGTGTGCGCCGTGCATGGCGTATCACTTGACGGTGCAAGTCCGTTATGAGGGTTTATAGCTACCTATCATTAGCCAAAGGCAAGGGTGTCCACCGCGAGGTGGAATCTGAAGGAAGCCGGCGGCAAAGTTCCGGTCCGAGGAACACGAACATCATATGAGGCATATCTGATCTGGATGAGCTTGCACTACAAAGCGAAATCCTAAAGCTATACGGAGATCAGGGTGTAAATGATGCGGATATATGGAATGAAAGTGATACGTCTTACCGCGGGAGATCTCACAGACATAGGCGAAACAGCGTATGAACCTATGGTTGAAACAAGATTTACTGTGAGAGGTCAGCTG
>NZ_FOOH01000036.1 GCF_900113135.1 Salegentibacter agarivorans
ATTTTCCATAACAAATCCTTGTCTCTCGACTTGTTTCTGCTTAGCCTGGAAAGGCGAATAATCAGGCTTCCCCCGTTAAGCAAACATTCCTGTTAGTGAAGCCATCCGTTTTAACATATATTGCTATTCGGATTTTGGGCATCGGCACTTTTTGCAACCTTACCCCCAATATATGCCAGAATCGGTTCGATTTCTCTATGTTCCACTAACTTGCTAGGTCTTCCTTCACACCCCACCGTTGCCAGTGACGCACTTGACTTTACATTGCTCTTCCCTCCGATCAGGTGAGCGGGCTTTCTTTCAAGCCTCGGAATTGTTTGCATGCAGGGCAAACAAAAAGGCTGCCAAATTTGGCAGCCTTTTTTAATGCTTAAAAACTTCAGTAACCCTAAATTAAATCTTCCAGGGCTTTAGAGAGGTTTACATATTTAAAATTATAACCTTCCTGTTCTATTTTATCACTACTCACCAATTGACTGGACAAAACCAGGCGGGACATTTCTCCCAGCACTAATTTAAGTGCTACTTTAGGAACATTAGGCAACCAAACTGGTTTCCCCATTTGAGAAGCCACTTCGTTAACCAGTTCTTTATTAGTAACAGGATTTGGTGCTACAGCATTATAAACGCCGGTAAGCTCTTTTTCTAAAGCGAACATAAATATCCCACTAATATCGTCTATATGAATCCAGGATTGCCACTGTTTCCCATTTCCCAAGGGAGAACCTACATTAAAGTTTACCGGTTCTTTTAATTTTTGGAGCATTCCGCCGTTTTTAGCAAGAACAAGTCCTATTCTAATTTTAGCTACTTCAATGCCCAGGTCTTTAAAATTATCTACAGCTTCTTCCCATTTTACCACCACTTCTCCTACAAAAGAATCATCTACACCCTGGTCTTCTTCAGTATATAATTTCTCCAGGGAACTTGGGTAGATACCTATGGCACTGGCTGAAAGCAGGTTTTTTACCTCGTGCCCATTTTCCTGTAAACAAGTGTAAAGTAAATTTGCCGTTTCGGTACGGCTCTTTAAAATTTTCTTCTTTTGTTCTGGCGTCCATCGTTCTGCAATACTGGCACCAACAAGATTTATTATAGTATCTACGCCTTCTATGGCCTTACTGTCTATTTCATTCTCGTTAGGATTCCAATAAAAACCTTTATAGTCTGTTTTGTTTTCCAGCTTGTCTTTACTGGTAGAGAGGTAATGAACTTTTATTCCTTTTTCCCGACACAACCGACTAATTTTAGATCCAATTAAACCGGTAGCTCCTGTGATTAATACTCGCATTTTTCTTTACAAGATAGCAACAAGTATAAACCTCAACTAAAGTTTATCACCTATTTAACAGCAAAATAGCCTACTTTTTTAATGCTCTTAACATTTCTCGTTTACCTGGAGGCCCGGGAAGCCTTTCAACTATAAAACCTGCAGTTTGCATAGCCCTTCTTACACTTCCTTTTGCCGAATAAGTAACTAAAACCGAGTTATTTTTCATCGCAGCGAACATTCTGGAAAAAATATCTTCAGTCCATAGTTCGGGTTGAACCCTGGCACCAAAGGCATCAAAAAACACTAAATTATATTGATTAATATCTTCAATTTCTTCAAAGCGCTGCTGTTGTTTTTCAAGCTGAAAATTTTCTGAAATATCTACTTTTTTATTCCACGGAATTTCGTGCATACTTCGAAAAGTTTCTATTTGATTTTCTGCGGAAAGCATTTCGGCATAATTCAGTGCTTTTATTTCAGAAGTTGAAACGGGATAAGCTTCTACCCCAGTATAATCTATTTTTAATTGAAGCTTTTGAGCTTCCAAAAAAGTAATAAACGCATTTAGCCCGGTACCAAAACCAATTTCCAAAATAGCGGGATTTTTTTTCTTATTTAGTTCAACCCAGTATTCCAGGCCCATTTTTATAAAAACGTGCCGGGCTTCCTGTATTGCACCGTGTTTAGAGTGGTATTGCTCATCCCATTCGCTTAAATGAATAGTAACCGAGCCATCGCCGGTCTTTATAATTTTTCTTTCCACATTATTCCTTTAAAAGTACGCCGTTCGCAATAAACGCCCTGGAAACCTCAGGGGAAGTAATTGCTGCTATTTCTGCTTCAGATTTCCCTTCATCTTCGGCATAATGTTTTTGATCTTCAATAGACATTTGGTTTATAAAAGCTTTTCCTTCTACAATCACATCGGTATTTTCGCTGTCTTTCGGTACAAAAAATCCATAATCTTTAAAAGTCACTCTTACATCTTCCCCTTCAGGAAGTTCTAAAATCATCCAGCAACCTTTCTTTTTACAAACATTATTGATTTTTGATTTAAATTTTAAATCTAAAGTATCACCGGGTTTCAGGGAATTGAATTTATTAAGAGCTTCGCTGGAAGAAATAGCACTTTTTGAACTTATTTCGGCTCCAAAAGAATTATAAGAAGTGGTATTGTTTTCAGCTACAATTTCTGTCTCTTTATTAGATTTTTCATTTTTACAGCCTATAAATATTAAGGATAAAGCCAATATAGCAGCGAATTTTTTCATTTTCCTATTTTTAGTTAAAACCTTGCAGGTAAACAAATTTACCAAAACTTTAGATTTTGATTCTGTTTTAATTTAGGTAAATTTGTTAACTAAATTAATGATAATGAAATACGATACTAACCAGCTTGAAATTAATAAAGTCCAAAAATCTAAGATTGAAGAGGTAAATTTTGAAAACCTGGTTTTTGGCGAAATTTTCACCGATCATATGTTTGTATGTGATTATGAAAATGGCCAGTGGCAAACCCCTAAAATTACACCTTATGGGCCAATTCAACTAGATCCATCGGCTAAAGTATTTCATTATGGGCAAGCAGTTTTTGAAGGAATGAAAGCCTACAAAGATGATGAAGACCAAATTTGGCTTTTTAGACCTGAAGAAAATTATAAAAGAATAAATAAATCCAGCGCCAGATTGGCCATTCCTGAATTTCCAAAAGATTATTTCTTCCAAGGATTGGAAGAATTATTGAAATTGGATAAGGATTGGATAAAGAAAGGTTTTGGGAACTCGCTGTACATTCGTCCGTTTGTAATTGCTACCGAGGAATGCGTTTCTGCCAATCCTGCAACGAAATATAAATTTATGATTATTTGTTCTCCCGCCCAGGCTTATTATAGCGGCGAAGTAAGAGTTCAGTTTTCAGAAAAATACAGCCGTGCTGCCGATGGTGGTGTTGGAGCTGCCAAAGCTGCCGGGAATTATGCCGCGCAGTTTTACCCTACCAATCTTGCTAAAGAAGCCGGGTTTCAGCAAATAATTTGGACCGATGCTAATACGCATGATTACCTTGAGGAAGCTGGAACAATGAATATTTTCTTTAGAATTGGAGATAAACTTATTACTGCTCCTACCAGCGATAGAATTTTAGATGGAGTTACAAGAAAATGCGTGATAGATCTCGCAAAAGATATGAATATTGAGGTTGAAATTAGAAGAGTTCCAGTTTCAGAAATCGTTGAAGCCGCAAGGAAAGGTGAGCTAAAAGAGATCTTTGGTTCAGGGACCGCGACAGTTATTAACCCGATTGCCGGTTTTGGATATAAAGACGAAAAATTTGAACTACCAAAAATGAAAGATTCCTACGGAAAATCTTTTAAAGACCGCCTAATGAAAATTCAATACAACCAGGCTGAAGACAAGCACGGTTGGAGATACCAGGTGAAGTAATTTTTCCTGATTATATAAATTAAACCTCACAGATTTAAAAACTGTGAGGTTTAATTTGCTTTAACCTGAAGTTGTTTCAGATTCTAATTTTGAACTATTCCTGATTAAATTATTCCGATGGGAAACGTACCGGCAGCGTAAATTTTCTATCTAATTCAGGTTTTCCTGAAGCATTTGATTTTTCAAAAATTAAATAGCCTTTTTTATCTTCAGGAAAATTGCCAAAAGACAGTTCGGTAGAGAACGGCACAAAATCGTTGGTCATCCATTCACCTTTCGCTTTTATAGAAGTTTCTGCCAGGGTAATATAATTTTTATCAACTAATCTAACAGGCGCTTCGGCTTCAAAAAACCAGGTTCCGCGTGCTTCACCAGAAATTTGTATGGGAGAATTAATAAGCGTATTTACCGCAGGTTTTTCAACTTTTATAAGATCTGAAAGTTCTTTACGCTCTTCAGCATTCTTCCTAAAAAAATAAAGAGAGCTCATTATTTTATCCAGTTGCATCTTACTTTTTTCATTAATTTCTCCTGAAAACCTCACTTCATCTTCACCCATTGGATCGCATTCTTGCATAGGCTTTGATTCTCCCCCGGTTGAAATGCAGGTAGTATTAAAATTTTCAATTTGATAATGCACAAAAATACCTCCGTATTCATCCCACTTTTCCGGAGACTGGTAAAACTTTAAATAATAAGCCCAGGCCTCACCGTTTTCTAAAAGGTAAACCCGCGAATCGTTTTTATTAAAGTTAAAAGAAAAATCCAGGACCGATTCCCAATTATTAAAAGATTTTTGTTTACCTGAAGGCCCATCTACGCCAAAACCTTTAGGTAATAATGCGATATACGCTATTTCGGGTTCTTCGTGAATAGCGAGCGGTTTACTAATATCAACTTTTTTTGAATAAACATTTACTACAGGGCTGTTTGCCGGTAATTCGTCTTCTAAAACTTCAAAATTTGAAGGATATTCCAGGGCAAAATTCCAGGTACTATCAACATATTTTTGAACTTCATTATTGATTTTTTTAGTATTCTGTTCTTCTTGGACTTTAGAAGTTTCAGCACTCCCGGGATTATTTTTACAACCAAAAGCTACAAGTACCAGCAACATAGAGAGTAACGAAATTTTCATACTATTTTATTTTTAAATTAGTCAACAGTTTTAATTTATAAATTCAACCTTTTAGCACTTTCACTATATTGGGTTTACAATAGTTAGAACCTTTAATAACTTTGCCTTTTTCATTATAAAGTGGATTTCCATCTTCACCAAGTTT
Source organism: Salegentibacter agarivorans (assembly GCF_900113135.1). Lineage (GTDB taxonomy): Bacteria > Bacteroidota > Bacteroidia > Flavobacteriales > Flavobacteriaceae > Salegentibacter > Salegentibacter agarivorans. Next base: position 4,999 of record NZ_FOOH01000036.1, read on the forward strand.
ACTCATATTACTACGCTGAATTTCATTAAAAATGGCTTCAATTTTATGTTCCAGGCCGTGCTCAATAATGGTTCCGCATAAAACGTACAGCATATCACCAAGAGCATCGGCAACTTCGGTTAAATCACCCTTACTTGCAGCTTCAAGATATTCTTCGTTCTCTTCCTTCATTAATTCATAGCGCAAACGATTCTTTGTGGCTCCCAATGATGCCTGCGGATTTTCTGCAATTCCCAGCCTAAAAGTTTTATGAAATTCCTTTACCGCAGCAAGTGTCTTTTTCATCTGTTTATAATTTAAAATCGATTAGAGGTTAAGCCTAAAACCTTAACTTTGCATAAAATTAAATAAAATGTTTAGCACCGGCCAACTCATTTTCGCGGGTTTATTTGTGTTTGTTTTTATAATAATAATTGCATTTAGTTATAAAAAAGACACCGTATTACATAGAAAGCAATATAAAGGAAGTTTATGGGTGCTTGTAGCATTTCTTGCTTTTATAGGACTTCTATTTATTTTAAAGGGCTTCTTAAATCCGTAGTTTACTTCTTATAAAGTGAATTACTAATTATGTTAAATTAAGTATCTTCGCTTATAAACCCACCAATATGAAAATTTTAAAATATCTATTCTTCCTACTGCTTATTGTAATAATTGCAGGTTCTATTTATATCGCTACAAAAGATGGTGATTACCAGGTTGAAGAAACCAGGGTAATTACAGCACCGGTAGAAATGGTTTTCCAGGAAGTAAATGAATTTCAAAATTGGGAGAACTGGGAACCCTGGTCGGCTGAAGCAGATGATATGATTATTGAATACGGCGCAAAAACCAGCGGCGATAGCGCTTCTTATTCCTGGAAAAGTGAAAATGCGGGCGATGGGGAAATTAAGACTATTTCAGCAAAACCTTATTCAGAAATTGAGCAGGAAATAATTTTTAAAACTCCATTTGGCGAATCTATCAGTGATGTTTACTGGGAATTCAACGAGATAGAAAACGGCACTCAAGTTACCTGGGGAATGAAAGGCAAACAAAGTTTTATGGAGAAACTGGCCTTTACTTTCCAGGATAAATCTATTACTGAAATGATGCGGCCAAAATTCCAGACCGGGCTAAATAATATGGAAAGTGTAGTGCTAAATAAGATGGATAAATACACTATTAATGTAGACGGAGTTATTCAGCACGGGGGCGGTTACTATATGTACACCACCACTGCCAGCAAAATTAGCCAGGTAGATGAAAAAATGGCGTCTATGTTTTCTGAAGTTTCTACTTATATGGATGAAAACGGAATAGAAAAAAGCGGCAATCCGTTTGTTCTTTATAACGAATGGAATGAAAATTCTGGAAACGTAATTTTTTCCGCAGGAATTTTCACTCCCAGCGAAGTAATTACTCCGGCTGCAAGCGAAATTTTAACCGGATTTTTACCAAACCAGAAAGTTTTAAAAACTACCCTAAAAGGAGATTATAAGAATTTAAAGGAAGCCTGGGATAATGCATATAATTATATTGAAGCAAACGATCTTGAAATGGCAGAAGACACAAAGAATTTTGAAGTGCATTTAACATCGCCAGAGAACGTGGCAAATCCTGCTAAATGGATTACACACTTATATATTCCGGTTAAATAAACAAGTATGCTTAAACAACTATTACTGATTTTCTTAGGTGGCGGACTTGGCAGTGCGTTGCGCTACCTCATCAGTAAAAGTTTGAATTTTGAAACTGCATTTATTCCTTTTGGCACTTTTACGGTAAATATCCTGGGAAGTTTACTTTTGGGATTAATCCTGGGAATCGCTGCTAAATCTGATTTTTTCTCGTCTAATATTGTTTTATTTCTTGCCTTGGGTTTTTGTGGCGGCTTTACTACCTTTTCAAGTTTCGCTTTTGAAAATCAGGCACTTTTACGTTCCGGAGATTATCTAAATTTCTTCTTTTACACCTTCGGAAGCATAATTCTGGGAATTTTGGCTGTCTTTTTAGGTCTTTTCCTCTCAAAATTGACCTAGGCCCTGGTCAAAAAATTAGAAACAAATCAAAACACATATGTAATTTAAATTAACCCCTAATTTTTTAGGGGTTGTTTTTATTTATTTCACATTAATTTAGCATACACCCCTATTTTTTAATAGGTGTTATGATATTTTTATACATTTACATCATCAAAATCAAGTTTTTATGAAAAAAATAGAAGCCATTATTAGAAAATCTACGTTTGATGAAGTTAAGAAAGCACTTCATGAAACCGAAGTCAATTTTTTTAGCTATTGGGATGTTACCGGGGTAGGTAATGAAAAACAAGGTCACGTTTATCGGGGAGTATCTTACAGCACTAGCGATATTCAGAGACGAAAAATTTCACTGGTAGTATCAGATGAAAATGTTCATAGTACTGTAGAAACAATTCTAAAAGCTGCGCATACAGGCTCTGTAGGAGATGGGAAAATATTTGTGTCTCCCGTAGAAGAAGCCTATCGCATAAGAACAAAAGAGAAAGGCACCGATTCCCTTTCTTAAACTAATCAACTCATTATAAAAATAACTTTTATGGAATTACTTACTACTAATAATGTTTGGATGATGGTGTGTACCGCGCTGGTATTTTTTATGCACCTGGGCTTTTCACTGCTTGAAGTTGGACTTACAAGGCAAAAAAATGCCATTAATATCCTTTTTAAAAACGTATTTATAATTTGTGCCGGGCTACTTACTTATGCCATTATCGGTTTTAATCTTATGTACCCAGGCTCTTTTATCGCCGGATTTATTCCAGATTATTTCTTCGACCTTTTTGGGTTAAGCGCGCCGGTGGCAGATGGTGCTTTAGACTTAGCCTATAACGAAGGTTACACTTACTGGACAGATTTTCTCTTCCAGGGAATGTTTGCTGCAACTGCGGCTACAATAGTTTCTGGTGCAGTTGCAGAACGAATTAAACTGGGAAGTTTTATGCTGTTTTCTGTGATCTATATTACCATTGTTTACCCTATTGTTGGTTCCTGGAAATGGGGCGGCGGTTTCTTAGACGGACTCGGTTTTTACGATTTTGCCGGTTCTACCCTGGTTCATTCTGTAGGAGGATGGGCAGCTTTAATAGCTATTTATTTACTGGGTGCGCGTTTAGGGAAATTTGGTAAAGATGGCCAATCTCACGCCATCCCTGGCCATAATATTCCTTTAGCTACTGCAGGAGTATTTATTCTTTGGTTAGGCTGGTTTGGTTTTAATGGTGGTTCAGTACTTTCAGCCGATCCTTCTTTAACTTCTATTACCCTTGTAACAACTTGTCTTGCTGCGGCAGCCGGTGGAATTTCTGCCTTCGTGGTTTCTACAATTGCTTATAAGAACTACGATCTTACCATGTTCCTAAATGGAATTTTAGGTGGGCTTGTTGGTATTACTGCAGGAGCAGACCTTATGTCACCATTAGACGCCGTACTTATTGGTCTTGTTGCCGGTGGAGTTATTGTCTTAGGTGTTGCACTGGTTGAAAAACTTAAATTAGATGATCCTGTTGGTGCTGTGGCTGTTCACCTGGCTTGTGGTATTTGGGGAACTCTGGCGGTAGGAATTTTTGGAAGTATGGCCGGTTTTAATCAACTACTTATACAACTGGCAGGCGTAGGAATAATTGGTGCTTTCTGCTGCATTACAGCTTTCGGGATTCTTTCAATTATTAAAGCCACAATGGGCTTAAGGATGGAAGAAAAAGAAGAAACTGAAGGCCTGGATGCTCACGAGCACGGGATGGATGCTTATGCCGAATTTGGAACAGTACAGGAAAGATAATTTTTCAAAAAAAAGGAGCGCTTGGCGGAGCGCTCCCTATAAAGTAAACCTCTCATAAAGCTTTGCTCAACACATTTCACTCATTAAACAAGACTATTAATTATGAAAAAATTTACTATTACAAATATCCAAAAAATATTCCTTTTAGGCGTATTCTTCGGACTAGGTTCTGGCCTTCAGGCTCAGGAAACTGAAACAACTGAGGTTGAAAGCTTTATGTCAAAATTTAGTATAAGCGGTTCTGTAGACAGCTATTTTAGAACCAATTTTAATGGATTAAATAAGTACGAATATAATGATGCGGGTGAACCAATTGCAGGTCCACAGGCACCCGCTTCTTCTTTTGCAAACGATCCCGGTTTTGCCATTGGGATGGCTAATGTAATTTTAGGATATGAAGGAGAGAAAGTAGGATTTGTAGCCGATTTGGTTTTTGGACCTCGTGGAGAAGATGCGGTGTTTGCTTCTGCTGCACCCAGTAATATCGTAAACCAATTATATGTTTACTGGAACGTTTCAGACGCAGTTACTTTAACTATGGGAAATTTCAATACATTTCTGGGTTATGAGGTAATCTCTCCGGCTGCCAACTTCAATTATTCTACTTCGTATATGTTTTCTTACGGACCATTTTCTCACACCGGAATAAGAGCTGATTTCACCATTGATGATAATTGGAGTGCAATGCTGGCTGTAATGAATCCAACTGATTGGACAGAGTTTAATCCTTATGGAAAATATTCTTTTGGAGGTCAACTTGGCTATTCAACCGGGGAAGGCAGTGCTTTTTTGAACCTAATTTATGGGGAACAAATGCCCCTCTCAGATGAAGCTACTTTTCAAATAGATTTAACTACCGGATGGGATTTTAGCGATGCCTTTTATTTGGGATTAAACACCACTTATAATACTACTGATGGAGAAGGGTTTTATGGTGCAGCTGTTTATCCACAAATCCAGACTTCAGAGAATTTTGCTATTGGTTTAAGAGCAGAATATTTTAAAGAATTAGAAGACGGTGGGCCGGTTTATGGTGCAGATGCCGAAGCATTGGACTTCACCCTTACCGGAAGTTATACTCTTGGAAGCCTTACCCTTAAACCTGAATTACGTTTAGATAAAGTATCTAACACAGCATCACCGGTGTTTTTAAATTCAGATTTAGAAGGAACCGATAATCTTTCATCTTTTGTGCTAGCTGCGATTTATGCTTTTTAAAACAAATATTTGATTTTTTGATACCTGTTGAAATAGTTGTTTCTGAATGATTATCAGGTGGGAAATTAACAACAAATAAATTACAATTATTAGCATAGAAAGGATTATGTAGTAAAAGATCAACAAATTGGAATCACCCTCCGGTATCCTTAAGTCTGAATACCGTCCGCCGGAGTTGGTGGTTTCGTAGTTATTAAATTATACGTTTCAACACTCGTGAGCATCAGCAGTTTTTTCCTGAATTAACCTTCAGCTTTATAATATTTTGCTTCTCCCAGGTATTCCCTGATTTTGTCGTTATAAGCTTCACTTAATTTAAGGTCTAAAATACCCTCAATCTCATATAAAGCTTCCATATCGTCAAATCCGGTTTTTAATAAATCTTCAAGATATAAAAGGGCGGTTTCGTGATCGCCATCGTGACCCGCAATTTTAATGATGTTTAAATAAGCCTCAGGATCTTCCTTATCAAATATAGTTCTAAGTACACTAACAAACACTTTAGAACGCGGTGTGGCCTGGGAATTCACATACCCATCGTAATAATTTTTGCTAAGATTATCTAGAAAACCTTGCAGCCTGCTAGCCATTTTTTGTTTAGGTCCGCTAAACTTTTCTTCGTTTTTCTTTAAATCTTCTACCTGGGCAGCCCACCAGCCCACATTTTCGAAATTTGAAGTCACCACATCGGTTTCCATATAATAAATATATTCTTCCTGTTTAGCTTCTTCAGATGCTGCTACATTTCGGTAATCCCTTCTCTGCTCTTTAAAGGCTTTATTCCTTCTTATATTTCTTATTTGATCGCGCAAATCTACGTCTATATCAAAATCTTCATACTTATCTTCTATTTGCTTCAGTTTTTCGAAAGCCTGGTAATAATTTCTGGTACGCCTTAAAACTTCGGCATATTCTACTTCAGCATCAAAAAGTGATTTTACTAAATTTAAATCTTTAGTCCTTTTACCTTCTTTCATCGCATTCAGGGTAAAGCCGGCTACCGCATTCCTAATCACATCCACATCTGGCCACTCTACATCTTCTTCACAGGTATAATAATTTATTTCCGTTGGAAAGTTTTTACTGTCCAGGTAGTTTTCAATTTCCTCTAAAACGAACATAGAATTATTACTATCGCAAGCCAACGCACTAAACATAAATTTATTATTGATACTTAAATATTCGGTATTTATCCAGGCATTTTCTACCGCCAATACTCCTGAAATGTTATTGTAAAGAAAAGGCAGTGCCGTAGCCAGTTGGCCGCCGGCTGAAAGACCCGCCACGTAAACCTGTTTGCGATCTATAGACAGCATCCCGTCTACCTGGTTAATAAAGGGAGCTACTTTGTCCAGGTTATTTTTTAAAGAATCTTGTTTTAAATTTAAATTAGAAGAGGCAATTATATAAGACTGTTCTTCGGCTACTGTTCTAAAAAGCTGGGTGGTTGCTCTTCCCCGGCCTTCGTGATCAAAAACAAAGATTACCGGCCATTGTTCCTTTTGATTAAAATTTTGTGGCAGATAAATTGCAAAATTACTCGCCGTGGTATCGGCAGTTGGTATAGAATCTACAATTTTACCAAGAGGAAGTTCTATTTCTTGCGCATTGCCAAATTGAAAAATAAAAGTAAAAAGCAATATTAAAATTGGTATCCTTTTCATCATAATCTTAAATAATTAATATAAATATAAGCATAGATATCAAAGATCGTGCATAAAAAAGCCCTCATCATAGATGAAGGCTAAATAATTATATAGGTGAGATAGATTCTATTTTTTTATTCGTTGTAATCTCATTTGGTCTTTTCTAAAAAACAAACGCGCAACTAAAGAGACTACTAATAAGTCTGCAAAGATTAAAAACAACACCCTCACTACTTCAATACCGGCAAAATTTAATCCGGAAAATCCTATCGCACCGGTTAATGCCGCTACGATTAGATATAATGTACTATACTTTCTCATAATGTAATTTCTTTTTTGTAAAAATAGCTATAGTATAGTCGTCATGGTATTAACAAAATTACAATTTGCTATACTTTAACTAAAACAAAATTTGAATTAAGAATTTCGTTAAAAACAGGTGAAAAAGCAAAAGGATTTAACGAATTTCTGAATTTTAATTATTAAAAATAAGCGAGTTTAAAATGTAAAGAAAGGAAAGTATTAAAAAACATTAGAATCATTTTATTTTACTCTTATTTATAGCTGCAAAATCTACTACCTGGGAAAGTACAATATGGGTTTTGGTTTCTCCATAAGTAATAAGTTTATCAATAAATTCTTCCAAATGAACCTGATCCCGAAGAACAACTTCCATAATTATATTTTCATTACCGGTAATGCGATAACAATTATTAACTTCTTTAAATTCTTTTACTTTTTCTAAAAATGGTTTTAATCTTCCCATAAAAGCCCTAAGCGTAATAATTGCTTTTAACTGGTAACCTGTCCTATGATAGGAAATTTGGGTTTTATAGCCTTTTATAATCCCGGCATCTTCCATTTTTTTTACCCTTTCTGCCACGGCCGGGGAGCTTAAACCTACTTCCCTACCAATTTCGGCAAAAGAATATCTGGCATTTTCCTGCAATCGTGTTAAGATTGCCCAGTTAAGCTCATCTACTTGCATATTAAAGTTTTTAAATATAAATACCTTAAATTTAAAGGTAAAACATCTCATTGAAATTAAAACACAAAGATAGACTATTTAATTTCTCATTAATTTTATGCTGAAATTAAATAAAAATGGCTCAGGCTTTCCCTAATAATACATATCACATGCCGGTTTACCGGAAAGCGCTGGAAATCTTTAAACTTTCCAGGGCAATGGCGGTGCATTTTACCCAGGATAAGCACGTTGTGGAAATGGGATTTTCAGCCTGCCCTAAAGACCGATATGCAGGAGACCTTGTTTCTGAATCGCTTCAACTTGCTCCCGGTATAGCTTCAGTGGCTACAGCAAAAAGTTCTGGTTCCCGTTTAGAACGAATTAGAAATATTAGGAAAGCGAGTAAAAGTCTACAATTACTCTGTAAAAATCTAGAATTTTCAGGAGCTAAAGAACATGAATTTCTAAATTTACTTAAGAAAGAAATTCATATTTTCGATAAGATGATTGCAGACTGGATTCAACAAATTAGAAAGGTGTAAGCTTCAAATTTAGAAGAAAGCGATTTTAATCCCTTCAATAAGCATATTGGTTCCTATAATTGCTATTATTAGTCCCATTATTTTTTCAATCACAATAATCTTATTTTGTCCAATAAACCGCACCAGGTAATCACTGGAAATAAATGCCAGGTGGTTTAAAACCATAATTAATCCGAACATTGCTACAATAATTGCCATATCTACATAACTAGCGGTGGTAGTATAGTTCATGGCGGTTACAATAGTTCCCGGCCCGGCAAGAATTGGAATTGCCAGTGGAGAAATTGAGATTCCTTCGTTAAAATCAATTTCGGTTTGGTTATCAATACTAGATTGCTGCGCCCTAATCATTTCAAAACCTACAAAAAACACAAGGATTCCCCCGGTAATTTTAAAGGCAGGAATTGTGAGACCAAAAAGTTGAAAAATGTATTTTCCCAACAGAATAAATCCTGTAACAATTACGAATGCCGTGAAAGTCGCTTTTTTAGAAATAAAACGCTTTCTTTTTCCATCGGCCTGTTTGGTAAGGCTAAGAAATATAGGAATATTCCCCACGGGATTATTAATCGCGAAGAATGCGGTAAACGCACCTATGGCATATAACCAGATATTTTCCATAGATTTAAATTTTTGGCACTTACGAAGTTACAGGTTAAATTTTAGAAGCTGCAAAACTAATCTGAATTTTAGCGCTGCCCAATAAAAAAGATGAAAATTTTAAAGCACCTTCAAACCTTGCAATTAAAATATTCCGTTTTTAGAAAATTGAAGAAATAACCGGGGCGGTTCATGGAATGATATTACTGAAACCCTGAGATAAAATTATTCTTAAATTAAAAATCCCAATGAGGCTTTCGCCCATTGGGATGATTTATCAATAACTCTGTAATATTAAAGCCGTGATCGCCAGGCTCATCACTTCATTTTTTTTCTAATAAACTGCTTTAACAACATTCCGGTTTTAAAGATCCCGATATCGCTGCGCTTATCGGGATAAGCGATTCGCACGCATTCTCAAAGCTTTTCGCTTTGAGAATGCGGCTCTCTGCTTACATATTTCTTCTATATTGCCCGCCAACCTCAAACATCGCCTGGGTTATTTGGCCCAAAGAACAAACTTTGGTGGCTTCCATTAATTCTTTAAAAATATTCTCATTTTTAATAGAGGCCTCTTTAATTTTCTCTAAAGCTGCTTCAGCTGAATCTTCTTTGGCTTTGTGAAGCGTACGCAAAGTTTTAAGCTGATGCTGTTTTTCTTCTTCCGTAGCTCTAATTACTTCTCCCGGTGTTACCGTTGGTGAGCCGGTAGAACTTAAAAACGTATTTACACCAATAATTGGATAATCGCCATTATGCTTTAAAGTTTCATAATGCAAGCTCTCCTCCTGGATTTTCCCACGTTGGTACATAGTTTCCATCGCGCCAAGAACTCCGCCTCTTTCGGTTATTCTATCGAATTCGGTTAAAACGGCTTCTTCTACAAGATCGGTTAATTCTTCGATAATAAAAGAACCCTGAATTGGATTCTCGTTTTTCGCAAGTCCCAGCTCTTTATTGATAATTAACTGAATAGCCATTGCTCTTCTTACCGAAGCTTCGGTTGGCGTGGTGATCGCTTCATCATACGCGTTGGTATGCAATGAATTACAATTGTCATAAATCGCGTAAAGTGCCTGAAGCGTAGTTCTAATATCGTTAAAATCTATTTCCTGCGCGTGTAGTGATCTACCTGAGGTTTGAATATGGTATTTCAACATTTGCGCCCTTGGATTTGCACCGTACTTATGTTTCAGTGCTTTAGACCAAATTTTTCTGGCTACACGTCCTATTACTGCATATTCAGGATCTATTCCGTTAGAAAAGAAGAAAGAAAGGTTTGGACCAAATTTATTGATATCCATTCCCCTGCTTAAGTAATATTCCACGTAAGTGAAACCATTAGCCAGGGTAAATGCTAACTGTGTAATTGGATTTGCACCCGCTTCAGCAATATGATATCCGGAAATTGAAACCGAATAAAAATTCCTTACTTTTTCTTTAATAAAATGTTCCTGAACATCACCCATTAAACGTAAAGCGAATTCCGTAGAAAAAATACAGGTATTTTGTGCCTGGTCTTCTTTCAAAATATCAGCCTGAACAGTTCCACGAACCACGCTAATAGTTTTTTCTTTAATTTCTTCATAAACCTCTGCCGGTAGAACCTGGTCTCCGGTTAGTCCTAAAAGCATTAAACCAAGTCCGTTGTTTCCTTCGGGCAATTCTCCACGATAAACGGGACGGTCTAAATCACGATCATCATAGAGTTCTTTATATTTCGCCTCAACTTTATCCTCCAGCCCGTTTTCTTTAATGTATTTCTCACATTGCTGATCTATAGCCGCATTCATAAAAAAACCAAGCAACATTGGCGCCGGTCCATTTATAGTCATACTTACCGATGTCATGGCATCTGCCAGATCAAAGCCTGAATAGAGTTTTTTAGCATCATCCAAACAGCAAATAGAAACCCCGGAATTTCCAATTTTTCCATAAATATCGGGACGTTCATCTGGATCGTTTCCGTAAAGCGTTACCGAATCAAAAGCGGTAGAAAGCCTTTTTGCGGGTAAGCCCATACTCACATAATGAAATCGGCGGTTGGTACGCTCTGGCCCACCTTCACCGGCAAACATTCTTGTAGGATCTTCGCCTTGTCTCTTAAACGGATAAAGACCTGCGGTATATGGAAATTCTCCCGGAACATTTTCCTGAAGGCACCATTTTAAAATATCGCCCCAGGCTTTATATTTTGGAAGTGAAACTTTTGGAATTTGTGTATGTGAAAGCGACTCGGTATGTGTATCTATTTTAATCTCTTTATCACGAACTTTAAAGGAATAAACAGGCTCTACATATTTATTTACCTTCTCCTGCCAGCTCTGGATCACTTCCCAGTTATAAGGATCGAGGTCCATTTTTACACGATCAAATTCAGCAAAAAGAAGCTTTAGAAAATCTTTTTGGGAATCTTCGGCAAACTCATTTATTTCTTCCTGGTTAATGCCGTGTTTTTCTAAATATTGAGATTGATTATTTGTCATTTCCAAACCAGAAACCGACTCGATAGTTTTGAAAACTCCATATAGTTTTTGAGCTACTTCAGCCTGGTTTGCAGCTTTCTCGTCGTAGCTTCTGTTATTTTCAGCAATTTCTGAAAGATAACGTGTTCGTTTCGGTGGAATTACGAAGATCTTTTCACTCATTTCTGCTGAAATCTCAAAAGTAGAATTCAGATCGGCTTTAGTTTTTTCAGCAATCTTATCCATAATTTGACGATATAGGGTGTTCATCCCCGGATCGTTAAACTGAGAGGCGATGGTTCCAAAAACCGGAAGTTTCTCAGCGTCTTCATGCCATAATTGGTGGTTTCGCTGATATTGCTTTTTCACATCACGCAAAGCATCCTGTGCACCACGTTTATCAAATTTATTGATCGCCACTAAATCGGCAAAATCAAGCATATCAATTTTCTCTAACTGCGTAGCTGCACCAAATTCCGGGGTCATCACGTATAGAGCAACGTCAGAATGATCCATAATTTCGGTATCACTCTGCCCAATTCCGGAAGTTTCGAGAATAATTAAGTCGAATTCAGCAGCTTTTAAAACTTCAACGGCTTCAGCCACGTGTTTAGAAAGTGCAAGGTTAGATTGGCGGGTAGCCAGCGAACGCATATAAACGTGCTTGTTGTTTATGGCATTCATCCTAATTCTATCTCCCAGCAAAGCGCCGCCGGTCTTCCTTTTAGAAGGATCTACAGAAATAATCCCGATATTTTTCTCAGGAAAATCACCTAAAAATCGGCGTACCAATTCGTCTACCAAACTGGATTTCCCTGAACCACCGGTTCCGGTAATTCCAAGAACTGGAATTTCGCTTTTATCTGTGTCTTCTCTTAAAGGTTCAAAATGCTTCAGAAAAGAATCGTGTTTATTTTCAGCCAGCGAAATTAGCCTTGAAATAGTATTTACATTCTTATTTTTTAGATCTTCAGCAACAGATTTCTCTTCAACCAAATCGCGAGTTTCAGTATCTACCCGCTTTACCATATCATTGATCATTCCCTGGAGTCCCATTTCACGGCCATCGTCTGGCGAGTAAATTCGGATTATCCCGTAATCCATCAATTCCTTAATTTCTTCAGGAAGAATTACTCCGCCACCACCGCCAAAAATAGCGATATGACCGGCGTTCTTCTCCTCAAGCAAATCGTGCATATATTTAAAATATTCGGTGTGACCTCCCTGATAGGAAGTCATTGCGATAGCCTGCGCATCTTCCTGGATGGCGCAATTCACAACCTCGTCTACACTGCGGTCGTGACCAAGGTGAATTACCTCAACTCCCGTAGATTGGATGATTCGGCGCATTATATTTATTGCTGCATCATGTCCATCAAAAAGCGAAGCTGCGGTAACGATTCTTATTTTATTTTTAGGCGTATATGGTTTTTGTTGTTCCATTTGTAATGATATCGTGTTTTTGGTACTGCAATTTACGAAAATTGTAATTCTCAGGAGCCTTCCGTGATATTAATATAATTCTAAAATCAGGCCTAATGAAACAACCCAAATTGTTTAATTTTATCTTTTAAAATCCTGCTATGTCAAAAATTACGCTTCTTATCCATTGCCCTGACACTTCAGGAATTATTGCTCACGTTACCTCCTTTTTTTATAAAAAGCAGGGCAATATTATTTATATAGATCAATATGTAGATGTAGAAAATACTGTTTTCTTTATGCGTCTGGAATGTGAGTTTAATGCGGAAACCAATATTAGCGCCACCAAAGAAGAATTTAAGGAAACTGTTGCTGAAAAATATAATATGTCCTGGGAAATGTATTCAGACAATACACTACCCAGAATGGCCGTTTTTGTTTCTAAATACGACCATTGCCTTTATGATATTTTAAGCAGGTATAAATCAAACGAACTAAAGGTATTTATACCATTAATTATTAGCAATCATAAAGACCTTGAGCAGGTAGCACAAAATTTTGGAATTCCGTTTCATCATATTCCCGTAACTGCCCAGACAAAAGAAAAAGCTGCTGAAATCCAGCTGGAATTGCTTCAAAAAGAAAAAGTAGATTTTATTGTCCTGGCCAGGTATATGCAGATAATACCAAAATCTTTAATAGCATGTTTTCCCAATCGAATCATTAATATTCACCACTCCTTCCTGCCTGCATTTGCCGGAGCTAAACCATATCACCTGGCTTACAAACGAGGTGTAAAAATAATTGGAGCTACCAGTCATTACGTAACTGAAGAGCTAGACGCTGGCCCTATAATTGAACAGGATATCACCCGCATTTCACATAGCCATTCAATTAAAGACCTTATTTTAAAAGGAAGAGACCTGGAAAAAATTGTTTTAGCCAAAGGAGTGAAATATCATATTGAAAGAAAAACCTTGGTTTTCAATAACAAAACTATAGTTTTTATTTAACAGCTGTTTTCCCGACCAATCGGTTTCTTTCCAAAAATGGTACATTTGCAAAAAAGCATTCTATGAAAAAGATTACTCTCATTTTAAGCATATTTATTTTCTCCTCCTGTGCTGAATTACAAACAATAGCCGAAAATTACCCGCAAGCAGGCGTTAGCAATACCGAAATAGCTTCAGGTTTGCGCCAGGCTTTAGATATGGGAATTGAAAAGCAAGTCACTAAACTTACCGAGGAAAACGGGTTTTACAACAATGATCTGGTAAGAATTACGTTGCCGGCAGAACTGCAAAAGGTAGACAAAACCCTCCGCGATATTGGGCTGGACGCTTTAGCAGATCAAGGCTTAAAAGTATTAAACAGGGCTGCTGAAGAAGCAGTTAAAGAAGCCACTCCAATTTTTGTAAATGCCGTAAAAGAGATCACGTTTAATGATGCGCGAAATATTCTATTAGGCCAGGATAATGCCGCCACAATGTATCTTACCGGCAAAACCGAAGAGCCTCTTTACAGCAAATTTAATCCTGTTGTAACCAATTCCCTGGAGAAAGTAGGTGCTACTGAAGTATGGACCAATATTATAAACCGATATAACAGTTTACCGCTAACCAGCAATGTGAATCCAGACCTGGCCGATTATGTAACCAATGAAGCTTTAAACGGTGTTTATACAATGATCGCGTTTGAAGAAAAAGAAATAAGAGAAAAGGTTTCTGCAAGGACTACAAATCTTTTACAACGAGTATTCGCATTACAAGACAACCAGTATTAAAAGGGCATCTCTAATATTTTAACATTTAAAGCCTTAAAGAAAGATTTTTTACATGAACATTAACGCCGACTTAGCAATCCTTTGCGGTGTTGGCTCCTATCTTTGCATCAAAGACGAAAACAAATTATGTTCAAAATCTTTGAAACAAAATCTACAGAAGAATGCCTCTGTGATAAGTATACTCACCTTATGCACAAAGCTTACAAGCTGGCACTTACCGATAAAGAGGAAAGTGACCGCTTAAACGCTCGTGCAAAATCCATTCTAAGGGAACTTCGAAGAATGAATTATGATAAAATAGATTATTAGCTTCTAAGCGTTTTAAAATAATCTATTGCTCCCACCAATCTTGATCCATACCAGCTAAAATATTCCCCGTCTACCAGTTGAATTTCAATATTTAATGCTGAAAAATATTCTTTATGTTTCTCTTTAAACGGATAAGGTTCTGAAGAAAGTAAAATTACATCGGGATTTTTGGCTTTTATTTCTTCAAAAGAAGTTTCGGGATATCGAGACTCTTTAAATACATTTTCAAACTTATTTAGTTTTAAAAGCTCGTCTATAAAAGTTTCCTTACCGGCCACCATTAAAGGTTTTTTCCAGATAAAATAGGCTACTTTTTTTACCGGTTTATCCTGAAGTTTTTCCTGTAGAACCACAATTTTTTCCCTAACGGAATTTACCATTGTTCCCACTAAAGCTTCTTTCTGAAAGATCTCACCGTATTGATGCATCAATGTAAAAGCATCGTCAATTTTCACAATATCTGAAACATGTACGGGAGCAATTTCTTGTAGCTCTTCCACCATTTCTTTGGTATTCTCCTCTTTATTACAGAGAATAATATCTGGCTCTAAAGCTTTGATTTTTTCAATCTTAACCTGCTTGGTACCGCCTACTATGGTTTTGGTTTTCCGAAGATATTGGGGATGAACGCAGAATTTTGTGATGCCTACCAGGTTTTCCTCCAAACCTAAGTCTACCAGAAGTTCGGTTTGACTGGGAACTAAGGAAATAATTCGTTTTAGAACGTTGGGAAGGGAAATCTTTCTTTGTAATTGATCTATCACTTCCATGTTAGAATTTTAAAGTTTCCTCAACTCTTCTGCCATTTGCTGCTGAAGCACTTCAGCTTTGGCTCCAGCTATTTCAGCGAAATTTGAAGATTCTGAAGCATAAATAATCTTTCGGGAAGAATTTACTAAAAGACCAACATTTTTAGTCATTCCGTATTTACAAACGTCTTCCAGTTTTCCGCCCTGGGCACCAACACCAGGTACTAACAAGAAATTTTCAGGAATAATCTCCCTTATTTCTTTCAGAAATTCAGCTTTAGTCGCTCCCACAACGTACATCAAATTCTCAGAATTTTTCCAGGTTTTAGAGGTTTTAAGTACTTTTTTATAAAGTTCTTCGCCATCAATTTGCTGAGTTTGAAAATCGAAAGCACCTTCATTAGAAGTTAAAGCCAGTAAAATTGCCTGGCGATTGTCAAACTCCAAAAATGGCTCTACTGAATCTTTTCCCATATAGGGCGCTACCGTTACCGAATCGAAACCGAGATCCTGGAGAAAAGTTTTAGCATACATTCTGGAAGTATTACCAATATCGCCACGTTTGGCATCAGCAATGGTATATATTTCGGGATATTCGTGGTGAAGATAATTGATTGTTTTTTCTAAAGCCTGCCACCCTTCAACTCCATTAGCTTCATAAAAAGCGATATTAGGCTTATAAGCCACGCAAAATTTATGCGTAGCGTCTATTATAGCTCTATTGAATTCAAAAATAGGATCGTCTTCAGACAATAAATAGGTGGGAATCCTATCTATATCCACATCAAGTCCCACACATAAAAACGATTGCTTTTTAAAGATCTGTTCAGTTAATTCTTGTGGGGACATAGGTTAGTTTTTTGTAATTAATATGATTCAAAATAAAAAGAAAATTCCGCTTTCGCGGAAAGTAATTCTTAAAATAAAGTATTTGTCATACTTAAAAAATAAAAAAAGCGACCTCCGCCTTCGCGGAGGTGACAGTTTAAAATATATCTGAATTTTCTTTAAGCTTCTCTGTATTTTCTACAAATCGCAATTCGTCCAGTATTTTTTGAATATCCCCATTTATGATGTTTGAAAGATCATAAAGCGTAAGATTTATACGATGATCTGTAACCCTTCCCTGGGAATAATTATAGGTTCTAATTTTTGCACTACGGTCACCACTGGAAACCATAGAATTTCTTTTAGCAGCATCCGCTTCCTGCTTTTTAGCAAGTTCCATTTCATATAAACGGGAACGTAATACTCTAAAGGCTTTCTCTTTGTTCTTATGCTGCGATTTTTGATCCTGGCACTGTGCCACCAATCCTGTAGGCTCGTGAGTCAATCGCACGGCAGAATAAGTAGTGTTCACCGATTGCCCACCGGGACCGGAAGAACAGAAATAATCTATTCTCACCTCTTTTGGATCTATTTCTACATCAAATTCTTCAGCTTCAGGAAGTACCATTACGGTAGCTGCAGAAGTATGCACACGACCCTGTGTTTCGGTTTGTGGCACACGTTGTACACGGTGTACACCGGCTTCAAACTTCATTGTACCATAAACATCTTCACCAGAAACTTCAAAAATCATCTCTTTAAATCCGCCACTGGTACCTTCGCTATAATCTACAATATTATGCTTCCAGCCTTTGCTTTCCACATATTTGGTATACATTCTATAAAGATCTCCGGCAAAAATACTAGCCTCATCACCACCGGTACCGGCCCTAATTTCTATTACCACGTTCTTGGCATCGTCTGGATCTTTTGGAACCAGCATCATCCTAATCTTTTCTTCCAGCTTTGGCACTTCCTTTTCGGCTTCTTCCAATTGCATTTTGGCCATTTCGGTCATTTCCGCATCGCTGCCATCGACAATAATTTCTTTGGCTTCTTCAATATTATTGGTGAGTTCCAAATATCTTTCGCGCTCATCCATTAAAGCCCTAAGATCTTTATATTCTTTATTTAATTCTATGTATCGCTTTTGATCTGAAATCACATCGGGCTGAATAATAAGATCATTCACCTCATCAAAACGCTGCTTTACTATATTAAGCTTCTCAATCATATAATCACACTGATTTTAGGAAAACAAATTTACGATAAATTGGGCGAATTATAAGATTGAAAAAAGAATTGTAAATTGAAACGATCTTACGACTTTTATGATAAGCAAAACCAAGGCAATATTTTATTTTTACAAGCAATTTATTTTGATATCTATTTTGCTGAATTTTGTATTTCTATTTTATAGAAACCCGTTGATTTTGATAGTCATATTTAAGCTTGTGCTTAGTTTACTGGTATTTTACGTTTATAAAACCTCATATAAAAACCAGTTGTATCTTTACCAAAACCTTTCTTTAAGTAGTATTCAACTGTTCTTTTTTAGTTTTCTTATAGATTTTATTTTCATCATAGTTTCCGCCGGAATTTATTCTCTGATAATATGATCTTCGAAATTGATAATATTGAACTTTATTTTGCCGACAAGCAAATTCTTAACGGAGTTTACTTAAAGGCTGAAACAGGAAAAGTTACCGGAATACTCGGTCCTAATGGCTGCGGCAAAAGCAGTTTGCTCAATATTTTCTTCGGAAGGCTTCAGCCCAGGCACAAATTGATTAGAATTGACAAGAAACCTTACCTGAAACCACTTTTTAAATACGGAATGGTAAACTATTTACCGCAACAAAATTTTATTCCGCCCAAAATGAAACTTGAAACCTGCTTTCAACTTTTTAAGGTAGATCTAAGGGAATTTTTAAAGATTTTCCCTGAATTTAAGGCCGCAAAAAACAATAAAATGCGAGAGCTTTCAGGGGGACAACAACGTGTAGTGGAAATTTATATTTGCCTAAATAGCAGAGCTAAACTTATTCTTTTAGACGAACCATTTTCGCATCTTTCGCCATTGTATGTAGAGAAAATTAAACATTTACTTCAAAAATTAAAGAAAAAAAAAGCCATAATTATTACAGACCATATGTATCGGCATATTTTGGATTCCAGCGATGAGATTTATCTTCTAAAAAATGGAAGTACACAGCTTATTAAAGAGGAAAAAGCTTTGGAAGATTATCAGTATTTAAGAGTTGGTACGTTTTAGATTTATAGCCTAAAAACAGAAAATTTTAGTTTAGGCTTTCTTCAACTTAAAGATTAAATTTCAGTATCAATCCCCTCAATGTAATTAAATTCCAAAGGTTTCATCCAGAAAAGAATAATTAAACCAAGGCTAAAAATATGAAGAAATCTATCGGGGTAATAAAATACAGGCATATCTAAATAGAAGGCTATAAAGAAATTCACATCAGAGAGCGCCAGGAAAAGTGCAGCTAGCAAAAAATAAGAACTTTTTTTGTTGCTGTACCTATTATTATAAGTAATTGCTGTTCCAACCAACATCATCGTTAGAATGGTAAAGCCCAAATAGGCCGGATCAAAATAATCGTACAAATGAACTTCTGGGACCATATCTAAGAGTTCAAACAATAGATAAATATTAATACCTACCACGGCCAGACCCAGAAACAATTCAAAAAATCTAAATTTTATAGCCCGAATTTTAGAAAAAACAATTAAAATCAACGCAAAGAAAATCAAAGATCTGGAAATAAAAGTTATAAAATTAAAGATTTGATTTTCGTAAAAAAGAAGCGCAATATCGCAAATCCAAAAGGAAAATAAAACATAATGAATTTTAGATTTAAAAGCCTGGAAAGACAAACTCCATAAAATAAAATACGAAGATGTTGCGACCCTTACCCACCTGCTGGCTTCTTCAGTAAAAAAATAGAGACTAAGTAAATTGAGTATAACCCAAGCAACGGTTGAGGCAAAAACAAATTTGGAGTTATATATATTCAATTTATTCGCCAATAGGGTATATTTTTAAAGGTAAGTAAAGAAACCTTAAAAACTTAGCTTGAAATTGTATGCAATCTATACTTTTTAAAAATCACTACTATCAATAAACTATAAGAAGTTTTTAATACTCAAATTTCCCAAACTCACTGTTAATAGTAAGTTTCTTTTCATCTGCAGCTTCCACCCTACCAACAATTTGCGCATCTACATTAAAAGATTTAGAAATAGCGATAATCTCTTCGGCAATTTCAGGATTTACATAAAGCTCCATACGGTGACCCATATTAAAAACCTGGTACATTTCTTTCCAGTCGGTTTTGCTTTCTTGCTGAATGAGTTTGAAAAGTGGTGGCACCTCAAACATATTGTCTTTAATAATATGCAAATTATCTATAAAGTGAAGAATTTTGGTTTGGGCACCTCCGCTGCAGTGCACCATCCCATTAATTTCATTATTACTGAATTTTGAAAGTATCTTCTTAATAATTGGTGCGTAAGTTCGGGTGGGAGAAAGCACTAATTTCCCAGCGTCTAAAGGTGAATTTTCAACTTTATCAGTTAAAGATTTAGTTCCGGAATAGATCAAATCTTCAGGAATATCGTTATCAAAACTTTCAGGATATTTTTCGGCTAAAACCTTAGAAAAAACGTCGTGGCGTGCAGAAGTAAGTCCGTTACTACCCATTCCGCCGTTATACTCCTTTTCGTAAGAAGCCTGGCCGGAAGAAGATAAACCAACAATTACATTTCCGGGTTTAATATTGGCATTATCAATTACGTCAGATTTTTTCATCCTGGCGGTTACGGTAGAATCCACAATAATAGTTCTTACAAGATCGCCAACATCGGCAGTTTCGCCACCGGTAGAATGAATCTCAACGCCGAAGTCTTTTAACTCGGTAATCAATTCTTCGGTTCCATTAATTATTGCTGAAATTACCTCACCCGGAATTTTATTTTTATTTCGCCCAATTGTGGAAGACAACATAATATTATCTACAGCGCCCACACAAAGCAGATCGTCTATATTCATAATTAGTGCATCTTGCGCAATGCCCTTCCAAACCGAAAGATCTCCGGTTTCTTTCCAATACATATAGGCCAGGGAAGATTTTGTTCCTGCACCATCGGCGTGCATAATTAGGCAATGATCTGCATACCCGGTAAGATAATCGGGCACAATCTTGCAAAATGCTTTAGGAAATAATCCTTTATCTACATTTTTAATTGCATTGTGCACATCTTCTTTACCTGCTGAAACGCCGCGCTGAGCATATCTTTTACTAACTTCCTGACTCATAATTATATTGTTGAAGCCCCAAAGATAAACAGATTAGCTTAGTCGCTGAAAGATTATAAAATAAAAAAAGCGATAGCAAAAAATCCGCTACCGCTTTCCCCCGAAAAGAAAAATCTTTATTCCCAGTCAGGCATCTTTGCATTAGAATATAATTCCTGCCTACTGGATGCTCCCCCGTTTTCAATAAGGGTTTGTTCTATAAACATTTCTGAAATCCCATCGTTAGAAGTATTTACATAAGTAACTTCGGCTTCACTTGGGGAAAACCTTGGATCTAAATCGTTTGTTCCTTCAGGTTTATCATCACTAATATCTGTACTTTGGTTGGTGTTGAAATTATAAATAAACATTCTGGAATTAAGTTGACGATAGTCGGCACTCTCATAACCTGAAACATCCCGGGTATACAAGAGTCTTTGGTTATCTACCGATAAATTTAAACCACCCAGAGCACCATCGAGTCCAGATATTACAGATTTTATAAAATTACCAGACATATCTATAGTATAAATTTCAGCATTATAACCGGTGGCATTATTTACTAACAATGCAATTCGGGTATTGTCATTACTAACATCAACCTCTGTTATAAACTTGCCGTTAGGTTCTTCATAAATTAGGCTTGTTCCGCCGCCGGTTACATTTACCCTGTATAGTTTTTCGAAATTTGGATAAACCAAACTAGCGCCATCGTTAGCCCAGGAAAAGTCTACTTTCTCGAGGTTAAAGCCGTTTACAGGAATGTTGGAAGTGATTTGCGTTTGAGCCGATCCATCTAAATTCATAGTAAAAAGATGGGTTTGATTGCCTACCGTTCTAAGGAAAGCAATTTTATTGGTACGATGATTTTTACGTGGCCTGAAACTGTTTTGACTGGCAGAAGTTAGCTGATATTCATTTCCGTTTAAATCTCGAGCAAATATTACATTATTGTTATTCATCTCCCGCACATACATAAACCTTGTTTTAGGAAATTCTAACGTATTAAAAGAATATACTTCACTTAAAACGGGATCGTTAAGGCTATCTGAAACCTTTACCTGCCAAAAATATTTATATCCATAATTTAATCCCTCAACTGTTTGTACAGTATCACGAAGTTCTGTAAACCGCATTACTTCGTTATTACGATCGTTTCTTATTTCAAGTTCGTAAGTAAGGGTATCGTTATCTGCATCCCGGGATTCCCAGGTAAAATCTACGGTGGTAGGTATTCCTTCGGCATTGTCCTGAGGTGTCAACAAAGTTGGTGCGTCGGGTTTTCTATTATTAGCATTTGCAGGTTGCATTTCAAAAATAACATTTACGTCAGCATTTGCTAAAACTTCAGCGCCTTCAAATTGGGTTAACAATCCTTCTTTCCTGGCCTGCACAGAATATTCATCTACAGGAACGTTTTCAATTATAAATTCCCCGTTCTCATCGGTAAAAACAGTAGAAGTTGCCGGTGTGGTTGAAATGCGTACATTTTCTATTGGTTCAAAATCACCCTCGGTCACTACGGTTCCGGTTATGCTTCCACTTTGTAAAGCATCAATCGTGTCTTCACTACACCCCACTGAAATGAAAATAAATAACAGCGGAAAAATATATTTTAGATTTTTCATTATTGATTGTTTAAGTTGTTATTTCTTTCACGTTTAGTTTTACCAAGGTGAAAATTAAGACC
Source organism: Salegentibacter agarivorans (assembly GCF_900113135.1). Taxonomy (GTDB): domain Bacteria; phylum Bacteroidota; class Bacteroidia; order Flavobacteriales; family Flavobacteriaceae; genus Salegentibacter; species Salegentibacter agarivorans. Next base: position 27,334 of record NZ_FOOH01000036.1, read on the forward strand.
AATGCTAAAGTTGAAATAATGGTCGTTTCGCTTACCGTGAACAAACCGGTCCAGTTCGTCGTTAAACATAAGGTTATGCTCTGCAAAACCTCTTATGCCCAACTTATCGGTAATCATATACTCGAGCCCAAGGCCGTATTGAAGTTTAAAATGCGTTGAAGACATTCCATCAGGCACCTCATCGCTATCCAAACCAAAAACAACGCCGCCTCCGGCAGATAAATAAGGCCCAAAGGTGTCGTTAGGCAAAACATTATATTGTCCATTCACATCAAGGCCTACAAACTTTTCTGAAAATGCGCCCTGATTTTTAAGCTCAAAAGCATTGGCTGCCAGATTCACAGAAAGGGAAGGGAAAATATTATTGGTATAATCTACTCTTAACATTCCACCTGCTTCAGCGTTGGAGAAATCCCCGCTCATTAAAGAAGTCCCTACATTAACTCCAATAGAACTGCCGGTTTTATCTATAAACTTGCGGTCATATAAGCTTTCCATCCCAGCATCTTCTTTTTCGGTATTATAGAGAGCGATTAATTCGTTTGCTAAAGGTTGCTGATCTTCTCTGGGAGTCCATAAATTATCCTGAATTCCCTCCAAAACCAGGGCTTCTACCCCTTTTTCTATAGCTTCGGTAACCGCTAATTGTACAGGCTCGTTTCGGGTAAAGCCGGTTTCAGCTTCCATTAAACGCTGAAAACTCACATATTTAAATAAGCTGGCATCTAAAGCCTGGGAAAGTATAGTTTTAGAAATGTAAACATTCTTTAAAATTCTTCCACTGGAAGTAGAAACAGCTCTTAGATAAATAGTCACCCTGTCCTGTCTATACTGGGTAGAACCACCAACACCAAAATACCTGGCACCTAAACCACCAGTAATAATATTGGTATCGTAAGATACTATACCTCCTTCCAGAATAATTCCTGCGTAAAGCAAAGGTGGAAGTTGCGGTTCATTGGTATTAGAATTAGCTCTGTATTCCTGGCGGGTAGAACGAATTATATTTCTTTCGTTTAAAAGGTTTCCTACGTTTTCTCTTTCTATGGTAGTAAACCATTTAGAGTCTTCAAGAGCTTTAATAAGAATTGAAGTAGCTCCCTGGGTTACGGCTGTACTAAAGGTACTCCCCATTTCTGAGGGTTTATACTGGCCGGTTAAATCTCTAAAATTATAGACTCCTACTACCACCGGTTCTTCGGGTAGAGGGAGATTTTTAAGGGCGGTTGTAGCATTTGTACTCTCCCCTATTCTAGCATCCTGATAGTCTACAGGTTGGTTAAAATAAGATCCGCAAGAACAAAACAGCACCACTACCCCCACTAAAATGGAGTATTGCAAAAATTTCATAAATAGGAGGTTTATTGTGGAACTATTATTTGAGTTTGCTCGCCGGTATTGGTATCAAGAATATTGATTACCAAACCTTCGTTAGAGGGAAAAATATCTATTGCCAAACTGCCAAAAGTATATTTTCCTTCCTGTAAACCTGCTTCGCCAAATTCTTCAGTAAATAACTGCCGGCCTACCTGGCCCAGTAACTGTGAATTTAAACTTTGGGTAAATTGTTGCATTTCAGAAAGTTCCTTGCGTGCAGCATCAGGATCTTCAAAAGAATTTTGTGATTGCGCACTGCTTAAAAGCCACTGGTAGTTAAATGTATCACCACCAAATGCGGGATTTTTAGGTGTATAAACCAATTCTTGAGCAGATATTGGGAGACACCAAAAAAATAATAGAATTAAAACTAATCTTTTCATAATCGGGGGGATTAAAAAATTAATATTGTGAAATCTTTTCGCTTCGGTTTTTTAGGTATTCCATATACCTATTCACCTGTTGTAAGGCCGTAACAGCCTGTTCTTTTAAATAGTCTAATTTTGGTCTGGTAAAAAATTCATAAATCACCTTATCATCTACCTTTACCATTATTTTTGTTGTTCGGCCAAAACTTATCATTTCTTCTATTTCTATCATTTTATTACCTTCTACAGGATTTAAACTGTATTGCTGGTAAAAAAAGTCGTAGAAATCTTTTCCGGGTTTCGTTTTTGTTCTTTGAATAACCATACTGGTTAATTCAATTCCTTCGTTTCTTTTTTCATAAGAGAGTTGGTTTTCTTCTTTTTCCTCTGTTTTCTCTTCAAATACAATTCTACTGGTACCCATAACCTCATCATCTTCGTTATAAATTATTAAAAGAATAATGCTGCGTTGTTGTGGGTTAATTGAAACTGTAGTTGAAGAAAGTTCCCGGGTTTCAAAAGGCTCTAAAGTGAACCGGCCCGTTTGAGAATTTTTGGAAGAATTATTATCTCCAGATGAAGTAATTACCGATAACTCGTAGTGCAAACTATAAGTAGCCTCGGTTAAATTTTTAGAAATTCCCGTAATCTCCAGGAGATTATCCTTATTATCATTGGTTTTAATAGAAGCTTCTACTTCTGAATTAAAATTTTGAGCTTCAGCAGAAACTGAAATTAAAAAAATAAGAACCAGTAAATTCAATGGTCCCGATATTATTTTTCTCAATGAAATCATTTAAAATTTCTTACAATTAAAGAGCGTGAATCACCATTCATATGAAATTTCAGATTATTTCCAATAGAATTAGAACCAAATTGTTCAAAATGATGGTTTTTCCCTTGCTGATTAAGCTCTAAACTTATTTCTTCTCCAGGACTGTTCACAAAATTGAAAGCCTTATGCCTGTCTCCATTTTGTACAATTGAAGATGAAAAGGTTGTGGCAGTAACATTAGAATAAATATTATTAAAATTTCCATTTTGAATGTAAACAGATTTATTCTCCTGGGCTCTTACCGAAGTATATACCTGGTTTCTATCTCCAATTTGATTTATGAAGACTTCATTATTTACCTGTTTATTCTCCTTTTGCACACTTGCCAAAAGATTTACTACAACCTGATTTTGAATTCGATTATGAGTTAAATTATCCTGGGCAGTTAACTGGAAATTAAAACAAAGCAGTAATAAAAAAGTGCTAAAACCAATACTTCTCATAAGATGAATTTTTAAATAAAAATAACCCGGACGCCTAAAATACATCCGGGTTATTTTCTATTTATTAATTAGTTTGCTGATGGAACTAAGTTACCCTGGTTAACCATTGAAGTGTTATGGTTTCCACTCTGGTTCACTAAGCTCATATGCATGCTACCACCTTGAGTAACAGTGCTGGCATTATGATTTCCAGATTGCATAGACCAGGACATATGGCGATCTCCTTTTTGTTCTACATCACTAGTGTTGTGATCTCCAGTTTGGGTTACGTAAGAATTACTTCCCCATCCGTTTTGGTAAACATCACTCTCATTGTGGTTTCCAGATTGAAAGGTATAAGATTCATGACTTGCACCAGTTTGAAAATCGTCAGCAGAGTTATTATCCCCAGACTGCGTTTGAATAGAAACATGGTTGCTGTTTAATTGCTCGATACTAGCATCGTTGCCGTTTCCAGATTGTATTTGCATAGCCACACCATTTACAGTTCCGCTTCCTGCACCATTTGTATATGGAGAATCTTGAGAAATTACAGCTTCGTTGTGGTTACCACTTTGATATTGCATAGAGAAATTCGCCGCTGGTCCTTGTAGACCATCATCATTCTGACCTGAAATAGCAGAGTTATGACTTCCGGTTTGAATAACAAAAGCTTCATTATACTCAGCTTTTTGATCTACATCAGCAGAGTTATGATCTCCAGATTGAGAAACAAAAGACAGGTTAGATAATCCTTGTTGATCTACATCAGATTGGTTATGATTACCAGATTGACCAACAAGACTTGAATTACTTTGAGCAAATGCAACTGCCCCAAACATTAGCGCGCTAGCGCAAAAAATCACTTTTTTCATAATAAAAAATTAAGGTTAAAAAAATATTTAAATTAAAAACTTACAATTTCACTTTGGGGCAAAACGAGTCTTCTTCATAACTATAATAAAACTATACTATAGAAATAGAATTAATGTTGGGGGCATAATGTGTAGGGAGTTAGAATTTGACGCAACCTTGGGGGGAAGGTTTAGGGGGGTGTTAAATTCTGATGCTAATATAGGATGGATTTTAGGACGAAAATATACTTTTCGATGAAGAGCTACATTTTTTGACAAGATGTGAAATGAATCTTAAAGGAATAATTATACGGGAAAACCCGTATGCACTTATTTGAATTAGTAGGAATTTTCTTATCCTCTTTATATTTTATATAATTCATTGAAAAGCAGATTCTAAATCTTTAGTTTTCAGTAGATTTATAAAAATTACAGTTATAAAAATTTTAAAAATTTAATAGGAAGAAATAAAATTATAGCCGCGCTCTAAAATCTTTAAAAAAGTTGAATTAATCGATATGGTGTGAAATTTCCTATAAAATTTATCCAAATAATAAGCTCATTTCAAAAGAAGACTAAAACACACATAAAGCACTGATTTATAATATTTTATAGTTATTTTACAAGTCCCCGATAAAAATTGAAGAAATTCTGCGCTAAAAAGCAGTTTAATACACGCTAAAATAAAAATTGTAGGAAATAACTTATAATTCTTAATAATAATAAAGGTAGTTTCCGGTACGGGAAAGCTCCAAAAATGCGGAAATCCTCTTAAAAACAGAAAAAGTCTTCTGTAATAGAATTAAAATAATGAAAATAGTACTCAAATTAGGTAATTAAAATTTTAAAATTAGTTCTGAAACAAAAAAGAGGCTGTCTGAAAAGGCAGCCTTTCTTGTTGGATTATTTTGAGGTTTTTATTATTTTCATGTAATGAAAGCTAAAGTTGTATTTAAGACCTATAACCAGTCGCAGTTAAGTCTTTTACCTCCCAGTTATGATGATTTGGTTCCTGTAAATCATCCCGTTAGAATCGTCAATACGATTATTGATCAAATCGACATCGCTGACCTGGAGCGAAGTTACAAAGGAGGTGGTACTTCCAGTTACCATCCTCGGATGCTTCTTAAGGTGATCATCTATGCGTACCTGCGCAATATGTATTCCTCTCGTAAGATAGAACAGGCTCTTCTGGAGAACATTCATTTTATGTGGCTC
>NZ_FOOH01000024.1 GCF_900113135.1 Salegentibacter agarivorans
GAACTAAAGGGCAAAGTATAGCTTTCTATATTAAAGAACTGAACCCGCTATTAAGGGGTTTTGCCAATTACTTCCGAATAGGCTTGACCAAAAAGCTGTTCCAGGATCTTTTAAGCTGGATCAGGAGAAGGTTACGAATGATGGTGATGAAAAGCTGGAAAAGCTGGAAACCTCTTCACCGACAACTAAGGCGTATGGGCTATAAGGGGAATTTTCTGAAGATATCGGTAACCCGATGGAGAAACTCCTCCACCAATTTAATACACTATGCCCTGCCAAATAAGTACTTCTCAGAATTAGGGTTGTACGCAATGGACACAGTTGAAGGGAATACTTTGCATCAGTACTATCAAACAGTACTGAATAAGATTTAACATGAGCCGTGTACGAGACCCGTATGCCCGGTTCCTGTAAGAGGGATGAAGATAATAAATGCTCAAATATTTATTATCTTCACCCTACTTGATTAGTTTTTGGTGTATTCCAGAATATCTCCCGGTTGGCATTCTAAAACCTCACAAATAGCCTCTAAAGTAGAAAATCGCACCGCTTTTGCCTTCCCGGTTTTTAGAATAGATAGATTTGCGGTGGTAATCCCTATTTTTTCAGCAAGTTCATTGCTTTTCATACCGCGTTCTTCCAGAATTTTATCCAGGTTTATAATAATAGGCATAACTAAACGGTTAACTCGTTTTCTTCTTTCATAACTCTGGCTTGATTAAAAATTTGGGATAGGAATATTAGAAATAAGCCTATGCCTATTACAAACCAGAAATCGAAAAGATCAAAATTTAACTCCAAACGGCCATTAAATATTACTTTGAAAACAAATATTGATATTGCGTCAACAATAGTTATTAAGATGATTAATTGCCCAATTAATTTAAAACTTGCAATTTGAAGCTTCGTGAATAATGGCCCGGAAATTAGTTCTTTCATTAAATTCTTGAATAAATATAGAATATAGATCCAAACTGCACTTGATAATAATTCATATGTTAAAGAGGAGTATAGTGCATTTTTAGATTTGATTTTAAATTCTTCAGCATCGTGTAATATTTCCAGGATATCGCCTGGACTAATAAAGATTGCATAAAGTAAAAAGCCAAATAAAAGTATCCAACCTATAATCATTAAATAATAAGCAACACTAAAAATGTTTTTAAGCCATTCTGAAGATTTCATTCCTCTGCAATTATCGTTTAACAATAACAAACCTACATTAAATTATCGAAAAACAATAATTTTATAAATTAAAAATGATAAATTAATTTCAGCATTTTAAGAAATTTGCTGAGAAACAGGGTTTTTATAATGATTTAAAATAAGAAGCTATTAAATCGGAATCCTTATAGAGGTTAAACGCCGCTTTGACTGTAAAACTTAAATAATATCTCTTATATTTGCGGGGAACGGACTTTTTGAGAGGAAATATATGCTAACAGCAATACTTTTAGGTTTTTTATTCGCAATATTCCTGGTTTTCGCAGGAAAGTTCTTCAGGGGGAAATTAGCCGTTCTTTCCGCACTTATTCCGGGTGGACTTTTTGCATATTTTGCAAGTTTTATTCCGCAGATAAGTTCTGGAGAAATAATTTCTAAAACTTACCAGTGGGTTCCGGCTTTTGGAGTAGACCTTAGTTTTAAGCTCGATGGGCTTTCCCTTCTGTTTTCATTAATGATCACCGGGATTGGTTTCCTGGTTTTTGCATATACCGCATCGTACCTTAGAGGACATAAATATCTTGACCGTTTCTACGGATATCTGAGCTTGTTTATGGCAGCCATGCTCGGTTTGGTGCTTTCAGACAATCTTATCTCACTTTTTGTTTTTTGGGAATTAACCAGTATAAGTTCATTTTTCTTAATCGGGTTTAATAATACCAACCCGGCTTCCCGAAAATCAGCTTTAACCGCTTTGGGAATTACCGGTTTTGGAGGGTTTTTCTTATTAGCAGGAGCTTTGTTGCTGGGTAGTATTACCGGCACTTACAGCATTTCTGAAATGCTAAGTATGAAAGAAGCTATTGCTGGCAGTGAATATTACATCCTGGCGGTGATCTTTATTTTTGTCGCTGCATTTACCAAGTCGGCGCAATTTCCTTTTCATTTCTGGTTGCCCGGTGCGATGAAAGCACCAACTCCGGTTTCTACTTATTTACACTCTGCCACGATGGTAAAAGCGGGCATTTACCTTCTTATGCGTTTTACACCGGTTTTGGGAGATTCAGAATTCTGGAATACAACATTGATTATTGTTGGTGGAATTACAATGGTTTACTCTGCAATTCACGCACTTTTTAGAACCGATCTTAAAGGTGTTTTGGCATATTCTACTATTTCTGCCCTGGGGATTTTGGTATTCTTAATCGGTTTAGGAACAAAATCAGCTTTTCTTGCTGCTGCTGTATTTATTATTGTTCACGCGCTTTATAAAGCTACATTATTCCTGGTTACAGGAATAATAGACCACCAAACCGGTACACGGGATGTTACTAAATTAAGTGGATTAAGAAAAATTATGATGCCGGTAGCGATTGCCGGTATTCTTGCAGCAATTTCCAGTGCGGGAATTCCGCCATCGGTAGGTTTCCTGGGAAAAGAACTTACTTACGAAGCCAGTACCCATGCTGAAACTTTTACAATAATAATCGTAATTGCAATTGTTCTAACAAAAATATTATTGCTTTGGGCAGGTTTTGTTGCGGGAATTAAACCTTTTGTAGGTAAACTTCCCGAGGCGCATAAAGATGTAAAAGCGCCTGATTTCCTAATGTGGGCTCCGGCAATTATCCTTGCTGTGCTAGGAATTGTTTTTGGGATATTCCCTATGCTTATTGAATCGGCCCTGGTAAAACCGGTGGTTTCATCTTTAGGGGCAGATGCTTCAGAATATCACCTTGCGCTATGGCACGGTTTCAATACTGTTTTGCTATTAAGTGCAATTACTATTGCTGTTGGAGTTTTGCTATATTTCTTCCTGAAACCTTCCGCAAAACTGGAAACCAGAATTGGAAAATTTGAATTTATTTCTCCTAAAAGCATCATGGAAAAAGGAACTCATTATTTCAGTGTATTTTCAGCATTCTGGACTAATGTTTTTCAAAATGGATATTTAAGAAATTATGTAACGACCATTGTGTTGTTTCTTGTAGTTTTAGTAGGCTACGTTATGTTTGGAAACCCAAGGGTAATGATAGATCATACCCAGCTTTCTAAAGTTACCGCTTACGAGTTGGCGGTGGTAATTATATTAATTGCCGGAGTTTTCTATACCGTTTTCACAAAATCCCGACTTGCTGCAGTTGCTGCAATGGGAGTTGTTGGTTTGGCTATTTGTTTGATTTTTGTTTTCTACAGTGCACCAGATTTGGCGATGACGCAATTTTCTATTGATACCTTAACAGTTATATTGTTTGTGCTGGTACTTTACAGATTGCCAAAATACCTTACACTTTCAGATTATAAAATGCGAATTAGGGACGGAATCCTCTCCCTGGCCTTAGGAACGGTAATATGTTTACTTGCGTTGCAAGTACTTGCTGAACCTACAAATACTGAAGTTGGTGATTTCTATGCGAAAAATGCCTATATCCTGGCTCACGGTAAGAACGTAGTAAATGTTATCCTGGTAGATTTTAGGGGAACAGATACGCTTATGGAAATTGCGGTATTGTCTATCTCAGCTATTGGAGTATTTGGATTGCTAAAATTGAGATTGAAAAGTACAGACAGGTCGCAATAAAAGAACATTAAAGTCGGGGTAAAATCCGTCTTTTTCTAAAATATATATAAATGAAAACCTTAATATTAAGAACAGCTTCCGATTATCTTTTGCCATTACTGCTGGTGTTCTCTGTTTTTATCTTATTACGTGGGCATTATTTGCCCGGCGGTGGTTTTGTGGGCGGACTTATAGCTGCGATTGCTTTTGTTTTGCACGCTTTTGCCAACGGGCTTGATAATACAAAAGGTCTTTTAAGATTTCATCCCGGGTTTTTAATGCCTGTTGGTTTGGGTCTTGCTTTTTTAAGCGGTTTGGCACCGGTAATTGGTTTAGACGATCCTTTTATGACGGGACTTTGGTTCCCAGAGCCCTTCCCGGTAATTGGGAACGTAGGTTCAGCTTTATTTTTTGATATAGGAGTTTACCTGGTGGTAATTGGAGTCACCCTCACAATAATATTTACAATTTCAGAATCAGCTTAATTTATGGAAATTCTTTTAGCGATAATTATAGGGGTTCTGTATGCCGCAGGTATTTATATGATTCTGCGCAGGAGTTTGGTAAAACTCATTATCGGAATTATTTTGTTAGGAAATGGGGCAAACCTGCTAATTTTCCTGCTGGGAAGAATTACAGAAGGTGCACCGCCAATTATTCCTGAAGATTCCAAGGTTTTTTTAGAAGCCTATGCAGATCCTGTTCCGCAGGCATTAATATTAACCGCTATCGTAATTAGTTTCGGTTTACAATCTTTTGCAATTATTCTTGTGAAAAGAGCACACAAAGTAGTGAAAACCGATGATCTGGACGAAATGAACGCAACAGACGAAGATTCATGACACAACAAATAATATTATATCCTTTACTGCTGCAAATGCTATTGGCTATCATCCTCATGTTTTTCTGGAGGAAGATAAATGCACAGCGAATAATTAGTATGTTTGGAAGCCTTGTGCACCTTGCTGTTAGTATTACTGTTTTTGCATATATCTGGAATAATGGTACCCAAACAGTACAGGCCGGGAGTTGGGAAGCTCCTTTTGGAATTACCTTTATTGCAGATACTTTCTCTGCCACTATGGTGCTACTTACCTCCATTGCAGGTTTGGCTGTATCTATATTTTCCTCGGGTTCAGTTATTGGTGATAGATTGAGATTTGGGTATTTTCCCATTTTCCATTTCTTACTTTTAGGACTTACCGGCGCTTTTTTAACCGGTGATATCTTTAACCTTTATGTTTGGTTTGAAATTATTATTATAAGCTCTTTTGTTTTAATTACTATTGGTGGGGAAAAAGCTCAATTAGAGGGTGCGGTAAAATATTTTACGCTGAATTTCCTCGCTTCCATGATCTTTTTAACGGCAATTGCGGTGCTATACGGTTTAACCGGAAGCTTAAATATGGCCGATCTTGCCAATAAAGTGGCTGCAGTAGAAAACCGGGCTCTTGTAGAAATAACTGCTATTTTATTTCTAATTGGCTTCGGAATTAAATCGGCTATTTTTCCTTTATATTTTTGGTTACCGGCTTCCTATCATACGCCGCCCTCAGCAGTTTCAGCTATTTTTGGAGGCTTGCTTACTAAAGTTGGGGTGTATGCTTTAATTAGGGTGTTTACCTTAATTTTTGTAGATGATGTTTTCTTAGATCAAATTCTATTGGTGCTTGCTATTTTCACTCTGTTTAGTGGGGCATTGGGCGCACTGGTTCAGAATAATATAAGGAAGGTATTCTCCTATTTAATTATTTGTCATATTGGTTATATGATTATTGGTTTGGGAATGTTTACCGAAGTGGCTATTGCAGGTGCAATTTTTTACCTGGTGCATGATATTGTGGTAAAAACGAATCTTTTTATGATTAGTGGTCTTATATACCGAATAAAAGGTTCTAATAGCATGCGAGCTTTAGGTGGTTTTTATGCCAATTACCCCAAGTTGAGTTTATTGATGTTTATCCCGTTATTTTCATTGGTTGGGATTCCGCCTTTATCGGGGTTTTGGCCTAAAATATCTTTAATTACTGCCAGTTTTGAATCTGGAAGTTATTGGAGCCTGGCCGCAATTATCTTTGCAAGTTTTATTACCTTGGTTGTAATCGCGAAACTTTGGGCTGAAGTTTTTTGGAAAGAGGCACAAGAGATTCCTGTTAGACCAAAATTCAGGTATTTTCATGCAATTAAAAATATAAAGAGAGTTCAGATAATAGTACCTATAGTTTTTTTAAGTCTGGTATCCTTATATGTAGGTTTTGGAGCAGAACATATTCAAACGCTTTCAGCTAGAATTGCATCAGAATTAATGGATAATCAACAATATATAGACGCAGTACTTAATACACAAACACCCGAATAATGAAGAGCAGGTTTGTATCTAATTTATTACTCACTTTTGTATGGGTAGCCCTAACCGGAGATTTTACTTTCCAGAACTATATCTTTGGCTTTGTTCTTAATTTCTTTATTCTGTGGGTGATAACAAGAGGGAATAGTGATGCCCGGTATTTTACTATTATTCCTAAATTGATAGCCTTCTTTTTCTTCTTCCTGTGGGAATTATTTAAAGCAAACCTACAGGTAGGTTACGAAGTTGTAACCCCAAAATATGGAATGAAACCGGGAATTGTAAAAGTACCGCTTACCATACAAAGCAACCTGGGGATTACATTTTTGGCGAATATGATCTCGCTTACACCAGGAACCCTTAGCCTGGATGTCTCTAACGATAAAAAAGTGCTTTATGTACATGCGATGTATGTAACCGATAAAGAGGAATTTATCGATAGTATTAAAAACGGATTTGAAAAACGTATTTTGGAAATATTGAGATGACGCTAACAGATTATTTATATTATATTATTCTGCCAATCCTGGCCTTTTCGGTGCTGCTAATAGTTTACCGATTTATTAAAGGTCCCAGTATTGCCGATAAAATTATTGCCCTGGATGTGCTTATCACTACCGGTATTGGAATTATTGGAGTTTACAGTATTATTCACGGAAGATCTACATTTTTAGATACTGCAATGATCCTGGCTTTAATTGCTTTTTTAAGTACCGTGGCTTTCTCATATTACCTGGAAAAAAGAAACCGAAAGAAATGAGTTCAATAATTATAGTAATATTAATCACTTTAGGAACCTTGTTCGTACTGCTTTCTGCAATAGGACTCGTAAGAATGCCCGATACTTATATGAGGATTTCGGTAAATACTAAAGCGGCCACGCTTGGTGTTGGTCTTATTTTAGTGGGAACGGCCGTTTTCTTTAACGATCTTTCTACCACTTCCCGTGCACTTGTAATTATTCTTTTTGTATTTCTAACCGCCCCCGTAAGTGCACATTTAATTGGAAGGGCATCCTATTTTATGGGAGTAAAACTCTGGAAAGGCTCCGTTATGGACGATCTTAGAGGAAAATATCAGAGAAATTCTCACGTATTAAAAAGTGAAATTGACGATACACCGCAAAATAACATAGATCACACAAGAAACGAAGATGATATTGTAAAGTAGTTTAGTGTTCAGTATTATCATGTTTTCTTTTTCCCCTTATAAGTTTCTTTTCCAGAAACCCAAAAACTAGATTTATAACAACAATTGTTATACAAATTATAAGTAGTTCGGCATACATTTGTAAAGCAGCGAGCCCACCAGCGGCGGCACTACACCAAATAGTAGCAGCAGTAGTTAAACCCTTTACATTTTTCCCGTGCTGAAGAATGGTTCCTGCACCAATAAAACCAATACCGGTGACCACCTGGCCAATAACCCTGGTAATATCTACAAATTCTTCTCCCTGAAATTGTAGAGAAAGTAAAATAAAAACACAAGCACCCAGGGCCACAAGAGCATTGGTTTTTAAACCTGCGCTTTTGCCGGTAAATTCCCTTTCTATACCTATAAAAAGTCCGGCCACAGCTGCCAAACCAATACTAAGACTAAATTCTGCCAGTTCCATATTTTTTAGTTCGTTAAAGTTGTAATTTTGAACTATGCAATTACCTTTAAAATTAGCGAAAAGTTTAGAGAAGAGAAAGGATGAAAATGCTTTGCGGTCTTTAAAAAGGAACGCTCAATTAATAGATTTTTCCTCAAACGATTATTTAGGATTAGCTTCCTCTGCAAAAGTCTATAATGGGGCGCATCAAATTTTAGAGCAGAATAATCTTTTAATAAATGGAGCCACCGGTTCCAGGTTGCTTTCTGGGAATCATAAAATTTATGATTTAGCCGAAAATTTCCTTGCCGAATTTCATAAAACTGAAGCCGCTTTAATTTTTAATTCCGGCTACGATGCTAATATTGGATTTTTCAGTTCAGTGCCTAAACGTGGGGATTTTATTTTTTATGATGAACTAGTTCACGCTTCTATAAGAGATGGAATTTCAATGAGTAATGCAAAAGCTTATAAATTCCGCCATAATAATATTGAAGATCTCAAAATCAGGCTGAATAAACTTTCACAACCTGAAAATTCAGAAATTTATATTGTAACTGAATCTGTGTTTTCAATGGATGGAGATCTGGCGCCGCTACGAGAGTTAGCAGCAATTTCAGAAGATTTTAAAGCCTTTTTGGTGGTAGATGAAGCCCACGCTACGGGTATTTTTGGTGAAAATGGAGAAGGTTTGGTTCAGGAAGAAGGAATTCAGGATAAAGTTTTCGCGCGTTTAAATACTTTTGGAAAAGCACCCGGTTGCCACGGCGCGGTTATTTTAGGAAGTAAAGGTTTAAAAAATTATCTGGTAAATTTTTCCCGAAGCCTAATTTATACAACGGCTTTGCCGCCTCATTCGGTTGCTACAATTCTCTCGGTTTACCAGGAATTCATAAACGAAATTTCAGAAATTCAGCAACTAAAAAATAATATTCATTTTTTCAGGAATCAAATTGAGGAATTAGAGATTAAAAAACATTTTATTCCGAGTATTTCAGCAATTCAAAGTTGTATAATTCCGGGGAATGAAAAAGTGAAAAATATAGCAAAAATTTTGAAACAAGAAGGTTTTGAAGTAAAACCCATTTTATCGCCTACTGTTCCAAAAGGGAGTGAACGCCTTCGGTTTTGTTTACATTCCTTTAATTCTGAAAATGAAATCAGGGAGGTTTTAAAAAAACTCACTAAATTACTGCCATGAAGCCCGAATGATGCTGAACCCAGAAATTGGCTGTAACAGGATTAGGTAAGCCAGTGATTAATTGCCGGTTTGGGATAAAATATATAAGCATATGAGCACTTTTGTAAACATAGCCAGGTTTCAGTATTCTTCTGAAGCACAAATTGTAAAAGGGAAATTACAATCTGAAGGCATAGAGGTATTCCTGGCAGACCAGGTTCTTATTGATACCGATCCTCTGGTAAGCCAGGCGATTGGTGGTATAAAATTGAACGTGTATGCTGACGATGAGGAACGAGCCCGGGCGATTTTAAGTGAAATTCACGATTATTCCCTTGATGACAAAGGTGAAAGAGTAGTTTGTCCCAACTGTGACAGCACTCGCGTAAAAGTTTACACGCATATTAAAGATGTGCGTTCTTTCTTTGCTTTTTTGTTTTCATTTCTCACCTTCGCCCTGCCAATTCACTACAAATACGATTATCATTGTGAAAATTGTGAAGAGAAATTTACTTTAAAATGACCAGCATTGAAGAATTTATAAATAAATGAAACATACTTATTTTGTTACCGGTATTGGGACCGAAGTTGGAAAAACAGTAGCTTCAGCAATCTTAACAGAAGCCTTAGAAGCCGATTATTGGAAACCTATCCAGGCCGGCGATCTTGATAATTCTGATAGCCATAAAGTAGAAAGACTAATTTCTAACGATAAAACTGTTTTTCATAAAAATCGCTTTGCACTAAAAACACCCATGAGTCCGCATGCAGCGGCTGAAATTGATCAAGTAAAAATTACTTCAAAAAAAATAAAACGTCCAAAGGGCGAAAATAGTTTGGTTATTGAAGGCGCCGGAGGTTTATTAGTCCCAATTAGCGATAAAGAAACTATAGCCGATTTAATGCAGCCGGAAGATCGCATTATCCTGGTTTCTCGTCATTATCTTGGAAGTATCAATCATACTTTATTAACTATAGAAGCTTTAGAATCTCGCGACTTAAATTGCTTCGGAATAATTTTTTCGGGCGAAGAAAATAAATCTACTGAATCGATAATTGAAAAAATGGGCGGTATAAAGGTTCTGGGAAGAATAGAACAGGAACCTTACTTTGATCAAAATGTGATTAAAGAATACGCTGAATTATTTAGAGAAAAATTGAAATAAATTAAACCTCATAGGTTTTTAAAATCTGTGAGGTTTTACTATTATAACATGTCAGATTTTAAAAAAGATAAAGATTCCCTTCCCCTCCCTTTTGGGGAGGGGACCGAGGGGAGGGGCTTGAACTTAGTTACCCGAGATCAAAAACACCTTTGGCACCCTTTAACCCAGCATAAAATTTCCCCGGAAGCTTTACCTATTGTAAAAGCAAAGGGCAGTATTCTTTACGCCGAAGATGGCAGTGAATATATAGACGGTATCGCTTCCTGGTACACGGCAATGTATGGGCACTGCAATGAATATATTACCGGAAAAGTTGCGGCCCAAATGCAAAATTTAGATCAGGTAGTGTTTAGCGGATTTACCCACGAACCTGCGGTAAAACTTTCTGAAGAACTAATAAAGATTTTGCCGGGAAATCAGCAGAAATTGTTCTTTAATGACAATGGTTCTACGGCCACGGAGATTGGGATTAAAATGGCTTTGCAGTATCATCATAACCAGGGCAATAATCGTAATGTGATGCTGGCTTTTGACGAAGGTTTTCACGGCGATACCTTTGGCGCGATGTCGGTTTCGGGGCTTTCAGTTTATAATGGTGCTTTCGAAGAGCATTTTATTGAAGTTTTACGAATCTCGGTTCCGTTAGGAGAAAATAATGAAGAAGTTATTTCGGGGCTGAAAGAACTAATTTCAGAAAACAATATTGCTGGATTTATATATGAGCCCTTAGTGCAGGGTGCGGCGGCAATGAAAATGCACGATGCTGCTGGCTTGAATGAAATCCTGAAAGTTTGCAAAGAGCATGACATTGTTTGCGTGGCCGATGAAGTAATGACCGGATTTGGGAAAACCGGTAAATATTTTGCTTCAGATTATATGGAAACCAAACCCGATGTAATGTGTCTTTCTAAGGCATTAACCGCAGGCTTGTTGCCAATGGGTTTAACCACCTGTTCGCAAAAAATCTACGATGCTTTTTATGACGAAGATATTTCTAAAGGCCTATTCCACGGGCATACGTATTCTGCCAATCCACCGGCTTGTACTGCGGCCATTGCTGGAATAGAATTATTGGTTTCCGAAGAAATTCAAGGGCAAATCAAATCGGTTATTAAATCACATCAGGCTTTTGATGAAAAGATAAAAGACCATCCAAAAGTTACCAATCGCCGGCAGTTGGGCGTTATTTATGCTTTTGATCTTAATGTGAAAATGGAGCGCTACGGTAACCTTAGAAACCAGCTTTTTAAACATTTTATGGATAATGGCGTATTTCTAAGACCGCTTGGAAATACTATTTATATTTTGGCGCCGTTTACAATTACTCAATTAGAATTGAATAAAATCTATTCTGTTATCGAAGATCTTCTGGAAAAGTTTTAGAAATAAACTTTTATAAGTGTCTTAAAAGCAAAGCTTTAATTGTTTACATTAGAATTAAAATTTAGCGATTATGATGCATCCAGATACAGAACTGCGCTTTATAAATGAGCAGGTGGGATATGGCGTGGTGGCTACCAAAAAAATTCCCGAAGGCACTATTACCTGGGTTCAGGACGATTTAGATCACGTTTTTTATAATTCCCACGTAGAAAAACTGCATCCTAAAAGTGCGCAAATGCTGGAAAAATATGCTTTTCGCAATCGGTTTGGCGATTTGGTTCTTTGTTGGGATTTGGCGAAATATGTAAACCATAGTTTTAATTCTAACTGCTTTTCTACAGCCTACGGATTTGAAATTGCGGTTAGAGATATTGCCATTGGGGAAGAGCTGACCGACGATTACGGATACTTGAATCTTGATGAAGCTTTTAAACCTTTTCAGGAAAATACATCCAGAACCAAGGTTTATCCAGACGATTTGGTAAATTATCACAAAGAATGGGACGGGATTTTGCAAAAATCAATTCAAAAAGTAGAAAAGGTTTATCAGCCACTTATAGATCTTGTTTCTGAAGGAATTCAGTTAGAATTACAAAAGATCCTATTAGGCGAAAAAAAGATGGATTCTATTTTAAATCTTTATTATCAGCGTTAAACTGGTTTATCCCACTATCCTTCCTGCGAGGTTTTTTTATACCTCGTAAGTTTGAAAAATAATAATATACCTACAAGGTTATTCAAACCTTGCAGGATTTCTGATTCATTTTTTTTATTGAAAATATTTAGTGGTTGGAACAACAGACCTTATTTTTGCTGAAAATTAATCGCTTTTGAAATCACCGGTATTTATATCTTCACTTGGTTCTGTTTCTGCGCTTGGTCAATCTCCTGCGGAAATATGGAAAAATTATAAAAATCCGAAACATTTTATTTCCAAACATCGGTTTGATGAAACCGAAGCTTTTGCGGCTTTTTTGCCAGAAAATCTCAAAGCTGAAATTGAAGCACTTAAAAGTGAAAACCCCAATTATAGAAAACTGGATGATTCGGTTTTATTTGCAATTTTTTCAGCCAGAAAAGCTATAAAAGAAGCCGGGTGGAAAAGCGAGAAAAATATTGGTATCAATATTGGGAGCTCACGTGGTGCTACCGGATTGTTTGAAAAATATCATAAAGAATTTATAGAAACCGGAAAAGCCGCTACGCAGGCTTCGCCTTCTACCACTTTAGGAAATATTTCTTCCTGGGTTTCGCAAGATCTTCAAACAGAGGGACCGGAATTTTCTCATAGTGTAACCTGCTCAACCGGTTTACACTCGGTTGTAAATGCTATTGCCTGGATGCAGGCCGGTTTTGCCGATAAGTTCCTTGCCGGTGGGAGTGAAGCTGCATTAACCCCTTTTACAATCGCCCAAATGAAAGCCATGAAAATTTATGCTTCAGAAGATCTTGATTTTCCGTGTCGCGCTTTGGATATGCAGAAAAAAAGAAATTCAATGATTCTTGGAGAAGCTTCAGGAATATTGGCGCTTCAGAAGGAAAATTCAGAAAAAGCAATTGCTAAAATTACAGGATTTGGCTACGCAACAGAAACCTTAAAGCACAGTGTTTCAATTTCAGAAAAAGGGGAATCTTTACAGAAGGCGATGAAAATGGCCATTGGCGAGAAAGAACTTTCAGAAATTGACGCGGTAGTGATGCACGCGCCCGGAACTTTAAAAGGAGATCTATCTGAAGTAAACGCAATAAAAACACTTTTTGGTAAAAATGCTCCCGCAATGACTAGTAATAAATGGAAACTGGGACATACGTTTGCAGCTTCGGGAATTTTAAATTTAGAACTTGCGATTTTAATGCTTCAGCATCAGGATTTTATTGAGGTGCCTTTTTCAGAAATTAGTAAATCACCTTCAAAACTTGAAAATATATTGGTAAACGCTGTAGGTTTTGGCGGGAACGCAGTTTCTATATTAATAAGTCGGAAATCATAACTTTAAAGAAAGCTTTGAAAACTTTCTTCGCTGAAGGCTTATTAAAGCGCAGTTTTATTTATTTTTGATTTCAAATCTATTTTTTATGGCCACAAGACATAACTGGACAAAAGAAGAAATTCTCGAGATATATAATAAACCTTTGATGGAGTTGCTTTACGAAGCGGCCACTGTGCATAGGAAAAATCACGATCCTAACACCGTTCAGGTTTCAACTTTACTTTCTATTAAAACCGGCGGTTGCCCTGAAGATTGTGGGTATTGCCCACAGGCGGCACGTTATCATACCAACGTTGAAGGAAACGACCTTATGAGCGTGAACCAGGTTAAAGCCCAGGCGCTACGTGCTAAAGAGTCGGGAAGTTCGCGGGTTTGTATGGGTGCAGCCTGGAGAAACGTAAAGGACGGTAAGGAGTTCGATTCGGTTTTGGAAATGGTAAGAACCATTAATAAACTGGATATGGAAGTTTGCTGTACGCTAGGAATGATTACCGAAAACCAGGCGCAGCGACTTGCTGAAGCCGGTTTGTATGCTTATAACCATAATTTAGATTCTTCAGAAGAATATTATAAAGAGGTGATTTCTACCCGCGGTTACCAGGATAGACTGGACACCATAGGGAATGTTAGAAAAACTAATGTTACTGTATGTAGCGGTGGAATTATAGGAATGGGAGAAAGTGCAGATGACAGGGCAGGAATGCTTGTAGCTTTGTCTACTCTAAGTCCGCAGCCGGAATCTGTGCCAATTAACGCTTTGGTTCCTGTTGAAGGAACTCCTATGGAAGAGCAGGAACCGGTTTCTATCTGGGAAATGGTGAGAATGGTTGCTACTGCCAGAATTGTAATGCCTGAAACCCAGGTAAGACTTTCTGCCGGAAGAACTCAAATGAGTAGAGAAGGACAGGCAATGTGTTTCTTTGCCGGAGCAAATTCGATCTTTGCCGGAGATAAACTACTTACAACACCAAATCCTGATGTAAACGAGGATATGGAATTGTTTAGATCTTTAGGTTTGAATCCGCAAAAAGCATTTGAGAAGAAGGAGCAGCCTAAAAGTGTTTCAGCTGAAGAATCGCAATATCAGAATTTAGGAGAAAAACCAAAATGGTCCAGACCCGGACATAAGATTGAGCGTAATTTAGAAGCGCAACAAAAATCTAAAGCCAAGGCTTAAAAAAGAATTCAATTTGAAATTGAATCTGCAAGACATACCGCGGGTTAAAAAGCTTTCAAAAGAAGAATTTTTGAAGGACTATTTTATACCCGAAAAACCGGTTGTTTTTGAAGAACTTTCTGCCGACTGGCCAGCCACGAAAAAATGGGATTTTGATTATTTCAGGAAAAAAGCCGGGGATGTTGTAGTGCCACTTTATGATGGGAAACCGGCAAAAGGGAGACAGAGTTCTCACGGCCCGGCGCAGAAAATTCCTATGCGGGAATATATAGACATTCTTGAAAAAGGACCTACGGACCTTAGGATGTTTTTCTTTAACCTTCTGCAAAATTGTCCGGAGTTAATGGATGATTTTAAGTATCCCGATCTTGGTGTAAAATTCTTTAAAAAGTTACCAGTTTTATTTGTTGGGGGTGAGGGTAGTAGCGTGGTGATGCATTATGATATGGATCTTGCCAATAATTTCCATTTCAACTTTGTTGGCGAAAAAAGAGTGATTCTTTATCCGCCTTCAGAAACTAAATTTTTGTATCATGTGCCGCACTCCATAGTGAGTATGGAGATAATAAATATGGATAATCCAGATTTTGAGAAATATCCTGCACTGGCCAAAGCAAAAGGCTTTGAAACAAGACTGAAACACGGGGAAGCTTTATATATTCCCAGTATGTGGTGGCATTTTATAAAGTATGAGACCGCAAGTTTATCAATGACGTTAAGGTCTTTACCACAAAAACCCGGGCGAATTGCCGAAGTGCTCAAAAATTTGATTATTACCCGAAATTACGATAATTTAATGCGTAAAATTAAGGGCCAGGATTGGATAGATTACAAGAATAGAAAAGCGATTGAAAATACGCACAGAAGTGCTGGAATTGAATGATGGAGAAAGAAGAAAGCTTACATTTAGAACCCATACCAAGGCTTAAGACTATTTCTAAAAAGGAATTTTTAGAAAATTATGTGCGGCCACAAAAACCTGTGGTTATAGAACATTTGGTAGATGATTGGCCGGCTACCCAAAAATGGGATTTAGATTATATTAGCCAGGTTGCGGGTGAAAAAGTAGTGCCGCTCTATGATGATCGCCCTATAACGTCTGAGCAAAAATTTAACGAGCCACATACCGAGATGAAAATGGCAGATTATATAGAGCTGCTAAAATTAAAACCTACTAATTACCGAATTTTTCTTTATCATTTATTAAAGGAGGTGCCGGTTTTACAGAAAGATTTCAGGTTTCCAGATCTGGGTCTTAGATTTATAAAACAGTTGCCAACTTTATTTTTTGGAGGAGAGAATTCTAAAGTCTTTATGCATTACGATATTGATTTTGCTAATATTCTTCATTTTCATTTCCACGGAAAAAAACGTTGTATAATTTATCCGCCTTCCCAAACCAAATATCTATATAAAGTGCCTCACGCTCTTATTTCCCGTGAAGATATAGATTTTAATAATCCCGATTTTGATAAATTTCCCGTGCTAAAAAAGGCGAAAGGTTATGTAACCGAATTAAACCATGGGGAAGCATTATATATGCCTGAAGGCTACTGGCACCAAATGACCTATTTAACTCCAGGTTTTTCTATGAGTTTAAGGGCTACGCCTAGAACGCTTACCAATTTTTCTAAAGCCGTTTATAACCTGGTGGTGATGCGTAATTTTGATAACTATATGCGTAAGCTAAAAGGGCAAAAGTGGATAGATTATAAAAACGAACAGGCGGTTGAACGTACGCATAAGAACAATAAGGTTTAAGTAAGTTGAGACCTCTCAGGTTTTCAATACCAGTGGAGCCTATAAGAACTATTCTAAGAGCTCATTTGCTACTTCATAAACCAGATTGCTTTCATAACCCTTCCGAAGCAGAAAATCGGCTAATTTGCGCTTCTTTTTAAATTTATCGGGTTCTTTAAGTAGTTTTAATTTCTTTTCGGCCACTTCGTAAATCGTAGCGATATATTTCTGCTCATCTATTTCGGTAAGTGCTATTTTAATTATTGGGGCAGAAATTTCCCTGAACTTCAATTCTTGTTTGATCTTTATTTTTCCCCATTTTTTTATCCTGAATTTCCCTCGCACAAAACTTCTGGCGAATCTTTCTTCATTTAAGAAGTTTTCCTGCATTAATTCCATAATGATCTGCTCCTGTGCGGCGGGAATCATATTCATTTCTCTCAGTTTTTCTTCCACTTCTTTATGGCAACGGTCTCGGTATGCGCAGAACTGCATCAGTTTAATGGTTGCTTCTTTTACGGTATAAGATTTCTCGGGTTCTTTCAAGAGTTGAAAATTCAAGAATTAAGATTCAAAATTAAAACTTTTTCAGGTAGGAAATATCAAAATGTAAATTTCAGAATAGCGCATAAAAAAACGCCTTCCGAATTAACGAAAGGCGTTTATTTTAAAGGATTTCATTTCCTTCTTTATCGTGAAAATGATATTCCATATACGTGTAAGCGTCTCTTGGTAAAATTTTCACCCAGCGCTTATGGTCTAAAAACCATTGGGAGCGGGGAGATGGAAAGCCTTTAGTTAAAAAGGCTGCAATAAATGGATGCGCACTCAAAGTGATCTTTTTGTGATCTTTCTTAATGAGTTTTTCCAGGTCGGTTTTTATTTTGTTTATTAAAAGTATTGGTGCTTCAATTTCACCAGTTCCGTTAGGGTTTTCCTCGCGGGTTTTAATATTCATTTCCGGCCTTACGCGTTGTCTTGTAATTTGTATCAACCCGAATTTACTCGGTGGCAAAATTTTATGTTTTGCACGGTCGTCACTCATTTCGTTCCTAAGGTGATCAAACAGGGTTTTGCGGTTTTCGGCTTTTCCCATGTCTATGAAGTCTACCACGATTATGCCACCCATATCACGCAATCTTAATTGCCGGGCTATTTCTGTGGCGCTAATCATGTTCACCTCTAATGCAGTATCCTCCTGGTTTCTGGATTTGTTAGAACGGTTACCACTATTTACGTCTATAACGTGCATAGCCTCTGTATGTTCTATTACCAGGTAGGCGCCTTTGCTCATAGAGACGGTGCGCCCAAATGAAGTTTTTATTTGTCTTTCGATACCGTATTTTTCAAAAATTGGAACATTAGATTGATATAACTTAACAATCGATTCTTTACTTGGGGCAATTTCGCCCACATAGTCTTTAATTTGTGTATAAAGCGTCTCGTCGTCTACGGTAATAGAAGTAAAAGAGTCATTAAAAATATCTCTTAACAGGGAAGATGCCCTGTTTAACTCTCCTAATACTTTAGAGGGATGATGTGGCTTATACATCTTTTTGCACATTCCTGTCCAGCGACCCATCAAATTTTGAAGGTCCCTATCCAGTTCTGCTACTTTTTTGCCTTCGGCTACGGTTCTTACAATAATCCCAAAACCTTTGGGTTTAATGCTTTTTACCAATCTTTTTAACCGGTCTTTTTCTTCTTTACTTTCAATTTTTTGTGAAACTGAAATTCTATTAGAAAAAGGTACCAGTACAATATAACGACCCGCAATAGAAAGCTCTGAGCTTATCCTGGGGCCTTTGGTAGAAATAGGTTCTTTTACAACCTGAACCAATAGCGACTGATTTGACTTTAAGACGTCTGTAATAACGCCGTCTTTGTCAATATCCTTTTCGAATGTGAAATTCTTTAAGGAATAATCTTTTAATTTACCTGTGCTTACACGTTTTATGAACTTAAGCATGGAAGATACCTGGGGGCCAAGATCGTGATAGTGTAAAAAACCATCTTTCTCGTAACCAACATTTACAAATGCGGCATTTAACCCTGGTACAGCTTTTCTAATTTTGGCAATAAAAATATCACCAACATTAAATTTGTTGCTGTCTTCTTCCTTGTTGAGTTCAATAAGTTTTCCATCTTTTTGTAAGGCAAAATCTACAGCAGAGGTTCCGGACCGTATAATTAATTCTTTGTCCACTCTATTAGATTTTTGTCCCGAATAAGTCGGGATGGATTAAACATTATTTTATCACAGGTTTTTTAATCCTGAAGAAACCCTAAAACTTGTTAGGTAATAAGCAGGGTTTCAATTTCAATGAACGTTTTAAACAAAAAAAGTAGTATGAAAACTACTTTTTCTTGTGGCGGTTAGCTCTGTTTCTTTTTTTACGCTTGTGCGTAGCTACCTTATGTCTTTTTCTTTTTTTACCACTTGGCATAGTGTTACTTTTTAATTAATAATTTATTTTATAAAGAAACTGGGCTTCAGTTTCAAATTACTTAACTTCAACGTTAGTTTTAACTCCTTCAACAAAAATCTTGGCAGGTTTAAAAGCCGGGATGTTGTGGGCGGGAATCTTAATAGTAGTGTTTTTAGAGATATTTCTTCCGGTTTTTTCAGCTCTTGTTTTTACAACAAAGCTTCCAAAGCCTCTTAAATATACGTTGTCTCCACTTTCTAATGAAGTTTTAACCTCATCCATGAAGGTTTCAATAGTAGCTTGAACATCACCTTTTTCCATTCCTAATTTTTCTGAGATGTTCGCTACAATATCTGCTTTCGTCATTTTCGTGCTATTTAATATTATAAATTGGGATTTCTGTTTTTTCAAGGGCGCAAATATAAGAATTAAATCTACAATATTTCAAGCCTAATTCATTAAATAATAACGGAATAAACTTTTAATATTGCACCAAGTCTATTTTATATATGGTATTTTCTAAAGTGTTGATTGATTGGTATTTAAAAAACAAGCGCGAATTGCCCTGGCGCAAAACTAGCGATCCGTATCATATTTGGCTCAGTGAAATTATGTTACAACAAACGCGAATAGAGCAGGGTTTACCATATTATAAGCGTTTTAAAAGCGCGTTTCCCAGTGTTTTGGATCTTGCTGCAGCGCCGCAAGAAAAAGTACTGAAACTCTGGCAAGGTTTGGGATATTATTCCCGGGCAAGGAATCTTCACGAAACCGCTAAATATGTTGCTGAAGAACTAAATGGTGTGTTTCCCGATTCTTATAAAGATCTCAAAAAACTAAAGGGTGTAGGTGACTATACCGCCGCTGCCATTGCTTCAATTTGTTATAATGAACCGGTTGCGGTGGTAGATGGCAATGTTTACAGGGTTTTAGCTCGTTTTTTTGATATTGAAACTCCTATAAATTCCTCGGCAGGAATTAAGGAATTTAAAGCCCTGGCTTCTGAATTGTTAGATGAAAAAAATCCTTCCAGTTTTAACCAGGCTTTAATGGAATTCGGGGCGCTTCAATGTAAACCAAGAAACCCGCTTTGTGAAACATGTCCTTTAATTTCGGGTTGTTTGGCGGTGGAGAAAAATAAAATTCAGGAATTACCGGTTAAACTGAAAAAAGCCAAAGTAAAGAAGCGCTACTTTAATTATTTAGTAGTTTTTTCTGAAGAAAATAAAACGCTACTTCAGCAAAGAACAGGAAAGGGAATTTGGAATGGTTTGTATGAATTTCCTTTAATAGAAACTGAAGAACCGGTAAGCGAAGGCGATTTTCCTTCCGAGGAAAGTATTCAAGACATTCTTGGGGAACAAAAATTATCACTAGAACTTCACAACAAAAAACCGGTGGTTCATAAACTTTCCCATCAACATATTTATACTCATTTTTGGTGGGTTAAGGCTGAAAAAGTTGGGAAAGAGGGAATTCCTGTAAAAAATGTAAAAGATTATCCGGTGCCGGTTTTAATTGCTAATTTCCTTGAAGAAACGGCACTGGAAACCTATTCCTTATAAATTGTTTAAAGTTTTATAGAGTTTAGCTTTATTTAGCAATAAATTTTTCAGTATTTTAGGGTGTAAATTAATAGCCTTTTTGGGCTCAAAAAATAATTAATAGAGATGACAGGTACATTAAACAAAGTAATGCTAATTGGGCATACGGGGGACGACGTGAAAATGCATTATTTTGAAGGCGGTGGCGCTATAGGGCGATTTCCGCTGGCTACCAACGAGACTTATACCAACCGCACAACCAACGAGCGCGTTACTAGTACCGAATGGCACAACATTGTGGTGCGTAATAAAGCAGCCGAAATTTGTGAGAAATACCTTAAAAAAGGCGATAAAGTTTTTATTGAAGGTAGAATTAAAACCCGTAAATGGCAGGACGACCAGGGAAATGACCGTTACACTACCGAAATACAGTGTACAGAATTTACCTTTTTAACTCCAAAGGGAGAGAGCGAAGGAGGCGGAAATATGCAACAGCAAAATTCCCCGTCTCAAAATCAACAAAACACGCCTAAAAATGATAATTTTGCCAATCAATCTATGGCGAAAGAAGAAGAGGAAGACGATTTGCCTTTTTAAGTTTAATTAAAACCCTGTCATTTGGATTCAGAACCTCCCAGTTTACTTTTGTTTTGGGCCACTTTTGATTTTACGCAGCTAATTAGCTATGTAGTTTTATTGCTGCTTTTACTTTGTTCTGCCTTAATTTCTGGTGCCGAAGTTGCTTTCTTTTCCTTAACACCCGCCGATGTAATTACCGAAGACGGGAAGCGCAGCAAATCTCAACAAATTGTGGTTAATCTTTTAGATAAACCCAAAAAGTTGCTGGCTACTATCCTGGTTGCCAATAATTTTATAAATATAGCCATTGTATTGTTGTTTGATAGTATTGCAGACAGGCTTTTTGGCGAGATGAATACAGTACTTTACGGCATTAATTTCAAGTTTCTAATTGAGGTTGGAGTAATAACTTTTATTATTCTCCTCTTTGGTGAAATTCTGCCTAAAGTTTATGCAAGTAGAAATAACGTGTTGTTTTCAAATTTTATGGCGCGCCCCTTAAGTTTTCTTGATACTATTTTCACCCCTTTAAGCGGGCCAATGCGCGCGGTAACTATTTTTATGCATAGCCGTCTCGGCAAGCAACGATCTTTTATAAGTATAGATCAATTATCGCAGGCTCTGGAGCTTACCAGTGAAGAAGATACCACGCAGGAAGAACAAAAAATCCTGCAGGGAATTGTGTCTTTTGGAAATACCGATACCAAACAGGTGATGCGCCCCCGGATGGATATTTTTGCCTTAAATGAAAGCCAGACTTATAAAGAAATTATCCCCGAAATTATAGACAGGGGTTATTCCAGGATTCCGGTTTATCGCGAGAATATAGATAATGTAATAGGTATTTTATACGTAAAAGATTTATTGCCCTATATTGATAAAAATTCTTTTGAATGGACCAGTTTGTTGCGCGAGCCTTATTTTGTTCCCGAAAATAAAAAGCTGGACGATTTGCTGAACGATTTTAAAACCAAAAAGAATCATTTGGCGATCGTAGTAGACGAATATGGAGGTACCAGCGGACTTATCTCTTTGGAAGATATTATTGAAGAGATAGTTGGTGATATTAGCGATGAATTCGATGACGAAGATTTGGTCTATTCCAAACTTGATGAAAACACCTATGTTTTTGAAGGTAAAACGCCGCTGAAAGATTTCTATAGAATTATAAAAATTGAAGATCCTGTGGCTTTTGAAGAGCGGAAAGGCGAGGCAGATACCCTGGCGGGCTTTTTACTGGAAATTTCAGGTGGTTTTCCGAAGAAAAATGATGTAATTTATTTTCTTAATTATAGCTTTACGGTAGAAGTCTTAGACAATAAACGCCTTAAACAAATTAAAGTGAATATTTCTCCGGTTAGTTGAAGATAAAGTGTGGTATGAAGAGTTTTTTGATAATTGTTTTGGTTTTAACTTTTATTAGCTGCGGGGAAGAAGACACTACACCCAAGCCTCGTGCATTTCTTGCGCTTAATTATCCTGAAGCTAAATACGAAACCGCAAACCTTAATTGTCCCTATAATTTTGAAATTAATACCCTGGCAGAAATTAAGGCTTCCAGAAATAATATTCCGTGTTGGATAGATTTGGAATATAAAGATTTAAACGGAACCATTTTTATCACTTACCAGCAAATTAATAATAACCTGGATTCGCTGCTGGCAGATGCGCAAAAGTTACCGCTACAACATACTATAAAAGCTGATGCTATTGAAGGTGATGTATATACTAATGAGATTCAGGAGGTTTACGGGATGTTCTATGAAGTTTCAGGCGATGCGGCTTCCCAGGCACAATTTTACCTTACCGATAGTGTGGATCATTTTGTAACCGCTTCCGCTTACTTTAGAACAAGGCCAAATTACGACTCTATTATTCCCGCTGCAGATTATCTTAAAAAAGATATGAAGCATATGATTGAAACTTTTCGCTGGGAAGAGTAATCACTGCGCAACAGGCAGGTTAAAAAAATCTACGAAAATTAATCCCTTCTTTTCTTTTCAACTCTAAAGGAATAACGATTTTTGCAGCTTAAAATCGAGAATTTATGCCATTAGAGAAATTAAAATGGGTCTACCTCATTATGTTATCTATTGTTTGGGGAAGTTCCTTTATTCTTATAAAAAAAGGGCTGGTAGGATTATCGGCTATAGAAGTTGGATCCTTCCGAATAATATTTGCCGCTGTTTTTCTAATTCTTATTGGTTTTAAATCTATAATGAAGATTAAAAAAAGCCAGTGGAAATGGATACTACTGGTGGGGTTCCTGGGAAATTTCTTTCCGGTTTATCTCTTTTCTTTCGCTGAAACTGAAATTGACAGCGCAGTAGCTTCTATCCTGAATGCTACAACACCTTTAATGACGCTTATTTTTGGCGCAGTGTTTTTTAAAGCGGTATTTAATCAAAATAAAATAATTGGGGTGGCTATTGGTCTCCTGGGTACTGCCGGACTTATTTTAAGCGGTGCCAGTATTAACCCAGACCAGAATTACCTTTATTCGCTTTTAGTTATAATAGCGGCTTCCTGTTACGCAATGAATGTAAATATTCTTAAAACCCATATGAGCGGTATTAGTCCGTTGGGTATTGCGACGGGTAGTTTTACCGTCCTGCTAATTCCAACACTGATAATTTTATATTTCTCAGGATTTTTTGAAAAAGACCTTTCCAATATCGTGCTTCAGGAATCTATAGGGTATGTTGCTATTTTAGGAATAATTGGGACGGGTGTAGCCATGATAATTTTTAATAAGCTGGTACAGATCTCAGACCCGGTTTTTACTACTTCTGTAACCTATACTATTCCAGTAGTAGCCTTAGGTTGGGGAATTTTAGATGGTGAGGTTTTTAGTACCTGGCAGTTAATTTCAGCTTTTGTGATCTTAATAGGGGTATTTATTGTAAACCGATCTAAAAAAGTGTTTTCTAAGTATAGAAAACAGGCTACCTGATCTAAACCTGAACAGTTTTTTGTGCTTTCTTCTGCTTGTTTTTGTAATAGTAAAAGGAAACTAAATAATAGACATGGAAGATCAATAAAACCTCAAAGGCAGACATAAATTCACGATGCTCAACCGATTTAAATAACTCCATAAAAGTTTCGAAAAGAAAGAAGATGTTAGCGAAAATTATTGCCGGGATCAGACATTTTAACCTAAGTTGATTAAAAGATTTTTTCTCATTTTTTTCTTTTGAAAATGAGAAAAATGCCAGCGCTAACAGGAACAAGTATTTCCCAAGCGGTAACAATATGTTGGGGTCTAGGTTTTCATTAAAACTAATTATCGCAGAAATTAATGCTAAGCCGGCAATTACAAAAGAGATAATCTTAAAATAAGATGGTAAAAGATGTTTGTTGGTTTCAAATTCCATAAAATATAGATTTGGTTTTAAAATAAAAGAACCGACCATTGCTGGCCGGTTCTCTCTAACATTAATAAAAAATCACTATTCTTCAAAATCTTCAGCTGAAACACCTTCGTTAACAAGGATCTCAGTAACATCAAATTCAAATGTTTGTGGGCCTGCAGCCTGAGTCATTTTAAAAGGAAATTTAACTCCTTCAACTTCCTGATAATCGCTGTACCCTGTAGGGATAGACATTGTTTGCCCAGCCTGAGATACAGTTTGTACAGTTTGCATTTTTAAGCCACTATCTACGTTGTAGTAAGCTTTGTAATTGTCGCTAAGTGCAACAACATAAGCATCTACACCTTCAACAGTTTCAATTCCTTCTAAAGTTGCGTCACCCACCTTTAATTCCGGAAATGGATTAGCATCTATTTTAGCAGTTTTAATTTGGTCTTCGTTGTAAGGGATCTTTTGACCTTGCGCCATTACAAATCCAGCTTCACCATCAAAAATCTGTTTGCTCATAACGTTACCGCCAACAGAAACTTCCTGGTTTAGTTTACCATCCATAGTTCTTTTCATGGTTAGGTTTAGCGCCATTCCCTGTACGCTAGCTTCAGCTTTCATAACTACACTTTCTACTTCTTCAACAGCATCACGTCCGCCAACAGCTTCAATATAATTTTCGTAAACTTTTTCTACGGTTACTGAAGCGTCAACTTTTTTAGCTTGTGGTTTTTCAACTTCCTCACCAAGTTTGTTGTAATATTTAACCGGAATTGTTTTTCCGTTAAATTCAACTTTTTCAAGGTTTTCAGCAATTTCTGAAGCTTTACCTGCAACTACAATTCTCATATTATCGGTTTGATAATATTTGTTAGCTACACGTTGAATATCATCTGCAGTAACTGCATTTATTTTCTCAAGAAAAGTTTCATAAAAATCATCTGAAAGATCGTTTGTCTTGATGTTAAGCGCGTAATTAGCGATGGTAGACGGTTGTTCTAATCTTAATACGAAATCACCGGCGAATTTGCTTTTAGCGTTTTCCAACATTTCAGCATCTACAGGCTCGGTTCTAATTCTTTTAATCTCTTTTAAAGATTCTACAATTGCGCTATCGGTTACCGCGTTTCTAACGCTTGCCTGTGCAACAAATCTTGAAGCATACTTGTCTGCACCTGTGCTTGTTCTGGCTCCGTAAGTATAACCTTTGTCTTCACGAAGGTTCATATTTAAGTAACTTCCAAAACTACCACCAAGAATTTGGTTTGCTACCAATACAGGGAAGTAATCTTCATCTGCCATTTTTAAATCTATGGTATTTTGAAGTCTTAACTCACTCTGTACCGCGTTTGGCATATCAACCAAGTTGATTTGTGTTTCATTCACGTTAGCTACTTTAGGTAAGTCTTGCTCTTTTGGAGCACCGGCTTTCCAGTCTCCAAAATTTTTCTTGGCAAGTTTTTTTACTTCAGAAGTCTTTACATCACCAACTATAACAAGGTAAGCATTGGCAGGTTTGAAGTAATTATTGTAAAAACCTTTTACGTCTTCGAGAGAAACTTTTTCAGTGTTTTCTACCGTGGCAAACTCACCGTAAGGGTGGTTAGCTCCATAGGCTAAAGCAGCACTTACACGGCTGGCGATAGAACCTACATCTTTATTAATAGATTTTAAGCTTTCAATTTGTTTGTTCTTTTCAGCTTCAAATTCTTCCGGGGTGAATTTTGGTTTTAAAGCTCCTTCAGCCATAAGTTCCATAACTCTTGGGAAAAACTTAGAAAGCGAACTAGCATAAACGCTTTCTGATCCAAAATTAACATTGGCTCCTAAAAAGTCTATTTCTTCGTTAAAATCGTCTTTAGACATATTCTCGGTTCCCGTACCCAGTAAAGAAGAAACCAAAGCAGCAGTAGCAGGTTTTTCTTCGGCGTGAGGTTTATTGTCTATAATTAAGGACGCAGAAACTCTTGGAAGTTTGTGGTTTTCTACTACCAAAACTTTTAATCCGTTATCTAATGTAAATTCATCTGGCTGCCCAAGGTTAATCTTTGGGGCCGGTCCCGGTTCCGGTTGTTTAGAACGGTCTACCTGCGCAATTGCCGCTGTGGTCAAAAAGCAAGCTATAAATAATGTGAGTATATTAAATTTCATTCTATATTTTTTTAATGTTATTCCTTTTCGCTTTCTGGAAGGTAATCTAACTCTAAACGTTGGTTTTCGTTAAGATATTCGTTAGCTACTCTTTTAATATCTTCTCTGGTGATGTCTCTGTAGATTTCAATCTCTTCGTTAATAAGATCTGTATCCCCATAAAGTACATTGTACGTTGCCAATGAAGAAGCGATTCCCTGGATACTACTGTTAGAATTTACAAAACGGTTCTCAAATTTATTTTGAAGTTTTTGATATTCTTTTTCTGAAATCAATTCGTTTTGAAGTTTATCGATTTCTTCATCCATAGAAGCAGCTAAAGTATCTAGTGGAGTTTCTCCTAAAGCAAGAGCACCCATAACGTAAGTTCCGTAATCTTCCTGAGATCTTGGGAATGCTAATACCTGTAGCGCGGTTTTTTCTTCGTCTACCATTTTCTTGTACATTCTTGAGCTTCTCCCATCAGTAAGAATTGAAGAGATCATATCAAGGATATAAGCATCTTTTTCTTTCATAGAAGGCGTGCGGTAAACAAATAATTTGGCCGGAATTTGAATGTTACTATCGTATTCTGTTGCTGTAATAGTTTCAGTAATTGGTTCTTCTTTAACAGAAACTCTTTCTACTTCCTTTCCTTCAGGAATTTCAGCAAAATACTTCTCGATCATTTCTTTAGTTTCATCAATTTCTATATCACCGGCAACAACTAAAGTAGCGTTGTTTGGCCCATAATATTTATCGAAGAAAGCTTTAAATTCGTCTAGCTCGGCTGCGTCAAGATCTTCCATGGTGCCAATAACCGAGTTTTTGTAAGGGTGCTTATCAAAAACATATTTATTGATACCTGTGGAATAAATAATCTTTCCATAAGGAGCGTTATCAATACGAGAGCGCTTTTCTTCTTTTACAACCTCGTTTTGAGTTTCTACGCCTACCTCGTTAATAACCGGGTGAAACATTCTTTCAGACTCCATCCATAAACCTAATTCAAGGTTGTTAGAAGGGAACGTCTCGTAATAATAAGTACGATCTTGCGTGGTGTTGGCATTATTGCTACCGCCATTTGCAGCTACAATATCAAACCATTTTCCACGCTCAATATTCTCGGTACCTTCAAATAAAAGGTGTTCAAAAAAGTGAGCAAAGCCAGAACGGCCTTCTTCTTCGTCCTTAGCACCTACGTGGTACATTACTCCAACGGTCGCCACGGGAGCCGTGTTGTCCTGATGTAAAATTACGTGTAATCCGTTATCCAGGTCGTACTCGGTAAATTCTACCTCCTGGGCAATTCCTGCTGCGCTACAAACTAATGCAAAGGCAGCCATCTTTAAGTTTTTAATCATTTTTTAATAGATTTTTCATTAATGCATTGTATTAGTGTTTGAATATCGTATTTTGTTACAGCATAATTTCAGAATAATGAAGAAATTAATGTATTTGTGCGAATAGTGTCAAAATTAACAAGCTATTAAGCTAAAAACCGGCACTTTTTTTAGAAATTTACTTTTAAAGTAAAGCGGTTTCAGGGCCCGGGACTAACATTTTTCAAACTTGTAATTAGTAAATGGGTTAAAAGTTCCCCGGTCTGCAATTCGTTTAATAAATAAAACACCAACCAAAAGCTATGAAGAATTTTAGTGTTCCAATTAAATACAGTCTCATAATTGCAGTAGGACTTATTGTCTATTTTTTAATCCTATCGCTCTTTAATTTACACATTTATCCTTTATTCAGTTTATTTAACGGGGTAATTATGGCTGGCGGAATGTGGCTGGCTTTAAAGGCATATAGAAGCTCCAAAGGTTCAAAATTTAAATATCAAAAAGGTTTTATGGCGAGCCTGCTTACCGGTTTTAATGCCACTATTTTATTTACTATCTTCTTTGCATTATATGCCACAGAGTTAAACCCAGATTTTTTAAATAACCTTATTAATATGTGGCGCACCGATTATGGAACCGATATTGGTATAGTGCTTTTTGTAGTGGCGGTTATGGGGTTTGCAACCAGCCTGGTGCTTACTTTAGCCTATATGCAGTTATTTAAAGATTCCTGGAATACTAAAGAAGGACAGGAACATACTTATTAAAGTTTTTTAGGCTTTGTGAATTAATTAATTAGAAGTATATTTGCACCCGCTTGCGAAAAAAGTAAGCGTAAATTTTTAGCATAAATTAATTAATCACAACACTATGTATGCAATTGTAGAGATAGCAGGGCAGCAATTTAAAGTTGCAAAAGACCAGAAGGTGTTTGTTAACCGTCTAAGCGGAGAAGAAGGAGACAGCGTTTCTTTTGACAAAGTTCTTCTTACCGGAGATGGTGACAGCATAAACCTTGGCGCCCCGGCTATAGATGGTGCTCTAGTAGGAGCAAAAATCACCCGTCACCTTAAAGGAGACAAAGTAATTGTTTTCAAAAAGAAAAGACGTAAAGGTTACAAAAAGAAAAACGGTCACCGTCAATCTTTAACCGAAATCGTAATTGAAAGCATCGATGTAAAAGGTGGAAGTAAAGCTGCTTCAACTAAAAAAGAAGAAGCACCTAAGAAAGAAGCCAAAACTGATAGTAAATCGGAAGATTTAAATCAATACACCGTAGCTGAATTGAAAGAGATGGCGAAGGAGAAAGGTCTTGAAGGCTACTCTTCTATGAAGAAAGCTGAATTAATTGAAGCTTTAAGTTAAATATTAATCTACTTAAAACTAAAGTAAAATGGCACACAAAAAAGGAGTCGGTAGTTCCAAGAACGGTAGAGAGTCAGAATCGAAACGTTTAGGCGTGAAAATTTTTGGCGGTCAGGCAGCCGTAGCCGGAAATATTATTGTTAGACAAAGAGGTACTGCACATAATCCAGGTGAGAATGTATATGCAGGAAAAGACCATACATTACACGCTAAAGTAGACGGCGTAGTAAAGTTTTCTAAAACAAAGAATAATAAATCTTACGTTTCTATAGAACCGTTTGAAGCATAAGTCTTACACTCTTATTGGAGATAAAGAATTTTATTCTTAGAATTATATCGAAACCCCTTCTGAAATTCAGAAGGGGTTTTTTTGTATCTTTAATTTAGACTTTAAGTTATATGTTATGAAATATATAGACGTTTTTCGCACCTCTGACCGAAATGAACATTCTATTATTAAAAATCTTTTTGATGATGAACAATTAGATTACCGGTCTTACGGAGAAGCTACCGATAATGCGACCAATATTGGTGCACTTGGCAACGACGGACTTAGAATTGAAGTGGCGGAAAGCGATAGAGAAAAAGCTACAGAAATCATTAAAAGAAGTGGTTTTTTGGGCCAGTCTCATAATATTTCAAAACCCAAAAGAACAAAACCTCAAGTAGGGAAATGGGTATTTGTCTTGCTAGCTGCACTTGTGGTGCTTATTGCTATTATTTTCTTTGTATGGTTTATGAGTGGTAATTAGAAATGATTTTTTAGATCCTGAAACATGTTCAGGATGACGTATAATAAATAAAAAGACCTCACAGATTTTGGAAATCTGTGAGGTCTAAAATTTTCAAATAAATTTAAATAGATTTCCGCCTTTGCGGAAATGACTAAATTAATATCTATAATACTCGGGCTTATATGGGCCTTGCACTTCCACGCCAATATATTTAGCCTGGTAATCTTTAAGTTCGGTTAATTCTACTCCAATTTTTTCAAGGTGAAGTTTGGCAACCTTTTCGTCTAAATGCTTAGGTAGCATATAAACTTCATTTTCGTATTTATCAGAATTTTTCCAAAGTTCAATTTGTGCCAAAGTTTGGTTGGTAAATGAGTTACTCATCACAAAGCTTGGGTGGCCTGTAGCACAACCAAGATTCACCAATCGCCCTTCCGCTAAAAGAATAATGTCTTTCCCGGCGATAGTATATTTATCTACCTGAGGCTTTATAGTGTCTTTTGAATCCCCGTGATTGTTATTCAACCAGGCAACATCGATTTCATTATCAAAATGCCCGATGTTACAAACGATGGTTTTGTCTTTCATCGCTTCAAAATGCTCTCCGCGAACTATATCTTTATTTCCTGTAGTTGTAATTACAATATCAGCCTTAGGAAGTACAGTTTCCAGTTTTTTCACTTCAAACCCGTCCATCGCAGCTTGTAGCGCACAAATTGGGTCAATTTCCGTAACGGTAACAATGGATCCCGCACCTTTAAACGAAGCGGCAGTACCTTTACCAACATCTCCATAACCACAAACTACAACGCGTTTTCCGGCAAGCATTACATCAGTAGCCCGGCGAATAGCATCAACAGCACTTTCGCGACATCCATATTTATTGTCAAACTTAGATTTGGTAACCGAATCGTTCACGTTAATAGCCGGCATTACCAAAGTTCCGTTTTTCATTCTTTCGTAAAGTCTGTGAACTCCTGTAGTGGTTTCTTCTGAAAGTCCGCGGATTCCCTCAGCAAGCTCCGGGTACTTATCAAAAACCATATTGGTAAGATCGCCACCATCATCAAGGATCATATTCAACGGCTCGCGCTCTTCACCAAAAAACAGGGTTTGTTCTATACACCAGTTAAATTCTTCCTCGGTCATTCCTTTCCAGGCGTAAACGGGAATTCCTGCGGCAGCAATTGCAGCTGCAGCGTGATCTTGTGTAGAAAAAATATTACAAGAGCTCCAGGTTACATCGGCCCCTAAAGAAATAAGTGTTTCAATAAGTACTGCAGTTTGCACGGTCATGTGAAGACATCCGGCAATTCTGGCTCCCTTTAATGGTTGTTCATTTTTATATTCTTCACGCAGGGACATTAATCCCGGCATTTCAGCTTCGGCGAGTTCTATCTCTTTTCTTCCCCAATCCGCCAGGGAAATATCCTTAACTTTATAAGCGGTATACGGCACTGTTTTAGTCGACATATTATTATATTTGAATATTAGCAATTTTTTGTCTCGCAAAAATAAGGAATCTATAACAAACCTACATGCCACTTTACAAAACAATAACAGTAAACCCGCATACTAAAGTCTTCATTTGGAAGGTAGAAGAACCTTTTGAAGAACTTAGCGAAGGGATAGAATTAACCGAACATTGCCAAAATCGCGTAAAGGGAATGAAATCTGAAATTCACCGTCGTGGTTTTATGAGTATTCGCCATTTAATGGCCGAAGCGGGCTATGTAGATCACGATTTATTTTATGACGATTTAGGGAAACCCCATTTAAAAAATGGTAAGAATATCTCCATTACCCATTCTTTTAATTTTACGGCTATTATTTTAAGTGATGAAAAGGTGGGAATAGATATTGAAAAACGCCGCGATAAAATTCTCAAAATTGCCAATAAATTCACCCCGCTTAGTGAATATCATACCGTTGCAAACGAAGAGGCTTTAATAAGAAAACTCACTATTGTTTGGGGTGCTAAAGAATCTATTTATAAAATGTATGCCGAACCGGGTCTAGGGTTTTTACAGCACATAAATGTGACCGATTTTGATTTTGATGACGCCGAAACAACCGCGAAAGTGAACTTTAAAGGAAAAGAGTCTTTTTACGAGATGAATTTTTTGGAATTTGAAGGTTTTACCTGTGTGTATGGTTGGGAAGGTTCGAAAAAAGTCCAAAGTTAATGCGGAATTTTTATGCTGAAATTTTCCAGGCTGCGACTAATGGAAAAAAACTACTCGCCATTTTAATAGATCCCGATAAATTTATAGAAGCGGAAACAAAATTATACCTGGAAAAATTACCAAAACAAACTACACATATTTTTGTAGGCGGTAGTACGGTGGAAAATTTTAAAACCGAAAAAACCGTAAAAGCGATTAAAGCTGAAACCGATTTTCCGGTTATTCTGTTTCCAGGAGATTATTCACAAATTACAGAAACAGCAGATGCATTGCTTTTTTTAAGCCTTCTTTCCGGAAGAAACCCTGAGTACTTAATAGAGCAACAGGTAAAATCTGTAGAAAAATTAAAGAATAGCAAACTGGAAATTATTCCGACGGCTTATATTCTAATTGAGGGTGGGAAAGAATGCGCTGTGCAGCGAGTAAGCTGTACAAAGCCTATTCCGCAATCTGAAGTTACTTCAGTTGTAAATACCGCACTTGCCGGTCAATTTCTAGGAAAAAATCTTATTTACCTGGAAGCAGGAAGTGGTGCCGATTTTCCGGTTTCCGAAGAAATTATTACTGAAGTAAATAAAGCAATAAATATTCCTTTGATAGTAGGTGGCGGAATTCGAAGTTTAGAACAACAGAAAAAGGCCTATAAAGCTGGAGCTGATATGATCGTTATGGGAACACAATTTGAAAATTAGTAGACGTCAGTCTGAATTTATTCAGAATCTAATTTGTGGTAGTCCAAAAAAATAAAGCTTCACAAATTGTTAGTTTAAGGCACAACAATACTAATTTCAAATCTTTAAATTTGGCTTCCACAGAAAGTCCAGTAAAATATTCGTGGGTAAAATTTCAATCATGAAAATTTCAGTAGAATTAACCTTAAGTCCGTTGCAGGACGATTTTGAACCAAAAATCATTGCTTTTATTAAAAAATTAAGGGCTTCAGGATTAGCAATAAAAGAAAACCCGTTAAGTACCCAGGTTTATGGAGAGTATGATGAGGTGATGAATTTATTGAATTCAGAAATCAAAAATGTTTTTGAAACCATTGATAACGGACTTATCTATATAAAAATTGTAAAATCTGATCTTAGCGACTATGCAGCCGATTTTTGATTTTTTCTTTGACCAGTATTACGGGTATTCTACTTTATTTATTATCCTGGAAGTAATTGCGGTAATTTTCGGCTTTCTTTCGGTCATTTATTCCAAGCAAAATAACATTCTGGTTTATCCCACTGGGATTATAAGTACCATGATATTTGTTTATTTGCTCTGGCAATGGGAATTGCTGGGAGATATGATGATTAACGCCTATTATTTTTCTATGAGCATTTATGGTTGGTATATTTGGACAAGAAAAGTAGATAAAGAACATTATACACCCATAACCAATACTACCAGAAAGGAGAATTGGCAAAGTCTGTTTATTTTTATTGCGACCTTGCTTTTTGTATTCGCTGTTTACGAGTATTTTGATAAATGGAACAACTGGACGGCCTATGTAGACACGTTTACAACCGCTATTTTTTTCGTGGGAATGTGGCAAATGGCCAATAGAAAGATTGAAAACTGGATTTTCTGGATTATTGGTGATGTTATTTCTGTACCACTCTATTTTTATAAAGGTTTTACTTTAACGGCACTTCAATATTTTGTTTTTACTATAATCGCTATATACGGCTATAAAGCATGGCAGAAAAACTTGCGCAACGACCTTCGTCCGTCTTAAAAGTGGTTCTTTTTGGACCAGAATCTACGGGAAAAACCACCCTGGCAGAGATGCTGGCAAAACATTATAACACGCTTTGGGTAGAAGAATTTATGCGGGATTATCTTCAGGAAAAATGGGATAATGAGCAAAGAGTTTGCGAACCAAAAGATATGATTCCCATTGCTGAAGGCCAAATGAATCGTGAAAATACACTCACTAAAAAGGCTAATAAACTCCTAATTAGCGATACCGATCTTTTAGAGCTAAAGGTTTATTCTGAAGCCTATTACGAAGGGTTTTGCGATCCTCAACTTCTTAAACATGCGTTAAACAACATTTACGATCTCTACTTTTTAACGTATATTGACGTACCGTGGACGCCCGATGACCTTCGGGATAAACCAGAAGACCGTATTGGGATGTTTAAAAGGTTTGAAGCTGCTCTTAAAAACAGTAAAAAACCTTACGTGATTCTAAAAGGAGATTTAGAGGAACGTTTTAAAACTGCGGTAAAGAAAATAGACGAACTTTTAAAAAATAAATAGACGTGGAGTTTAGCGAAATAGACATTTTGCAAATTGAGGAAAAAGGATTATCAACCCAGGAGGTTGAAAGACAAATCCAGATATTTGAAAGAGGAAATATAAAAGTAGATATTCAACAGGCGGCGACCGTAGGAAATGGCATTTTTGTCTATTCAGTAGAAGATCAAAAAAAATATATTCAAACATTTGAAGATAAAAAGGAGCATTTAGACCTTTTAAAATTTGTACCCGCTTCTGGCGCGGCAACACGAATGTTTAAGGCATTTCACAATTTTGCAGATGAATTTGATCCTGAAAAAACAAGCTTACGAGATTATTTAGACAGTAAAGATGATAAAAACCTTCAGTTGTTTTTTGAGAAAATGGATAAACTTCCATTTTATAAAGTCGCTTCCAAAAAAGCCAAAGAAAATCACCCAGATTTTTCAGAAAAATCTAATGACAAACGACATCTGATTTTGGTGAAAACCATGTTGTATGAAAATGGACTTGGGTTAAGCGACTTGCCAAAAGGTTTGGTTCCTTTCCACCAATATAACGATTATACCGCTACGGCTTTTGAAGAGCATTTGCATAGTGCAGCGAAATATCTTTCAGTAAACGGCGTGACAAAACTACATTTTACTGTAGCTGAAGGTGATAAAGAGAAGTTTGAAGAAGAATTTGAAAACATTAAAGAAAGAGTAGAAGAGGCTAATCACACTAAATTTGAAATTTCTTATTCTAACCAGGATCCAAAAACGGATACGATTGCGGTGGATAAAGAAAATAATCCCTTTAGAGATGAAGATAACAGGATTTTCTTTAGACCCGGCGGGCATGGTGCATTAATAGAAAATCTGAATAAACAAGAAGCCGATCTTATTTTTGTTAAAAATATAGATAACGTGGTCGTTAATACCAATTTGCCAAAAGTGGTAGAAATGAAAAAAATGCTGGGTGGTAAATTAATAGCGCTGCAAAACCAGGTTTTTGAATATATGCAAAACCTTGACGGTGGGAATAATTCTGAAGCTAAATTAGACGAGATTGCTGAATTTTTGGAGAATGAACTGTTTGTAAAGGTAACTTCATCTTTTAACAAATTTACGGGGGAAGAAAAAACGCAATATTTGTGTAAAAAATTAGACCGTCCATTAAGAGTTTGCGGAATGGTGAAAAACGAAGGTGAACCCGGCGGCGGACCTTTCTTAGTTAAAAATGAAGATGGAGAGATCTCGCTTCAAATTATTGAAGGTGCGCAAATAGATAAAAATAATTCAGAGCAATTAGAGATTCTAAATAATTCTACACATTTTAATCCGGTAGATATAGCGTGTAGCCTTAAAAACCATAAAGGAGAAAGTTTTGATCTTAATAATTATGTAGATGAAAATATGAGTTTTATTGCAGATAAAACCAAAGATGGCAAACCTCTAAAAGCCCTGGAGCGCCCTGGCTTATGGAATGGCGGTATGGCTTACTGGAATACGGTTTTTGTAGAAGTTCCGGTAGAGACCTTTAACCCGGTAAAAACAGTAGCCGATCTTTTAAAACCCTCTCATCAGGCCAAATAATTTGTTTTGGACGAGCAACAAATAATACGGGAACTTAGTTTTAAAGCCGTGCGCAGTTCTGGTGCCGGCGGGCAGCACGTTAATAAAACTTCTTCTAAAGTTGAACTTTATTTTGATTTAGAAGCTTCAGAAGGACTTTTAGAAGAAGAGAAAGCGCGATTAATTAAAAAACTGGCTACTCGATTAACCAAAGAGAACCTTTTAATTCTCAATAGTGAAGAAAGTAGAAGTCAGCATAAAAACAAAGAGCTGGTAATTGCAAAATTCTTTGAATTACTTCGGGAGAATATTAAAAAACCAAAACCAAGAAAGAAAACTAAACCCAGCAAAGCTGCAAAGTTAAAACGCCTAAAAGCGAAAAAGATTAATGCTGAAAAGAAAGCTAGAAGAAACGATCCTTTAAAATAAGTGAG
The DNA here is from genome assembly GCF_900113135.1 of Salegentibacter agarivorans. Classification (GTDB taxonomy): domain Bacteria; phylum Bacteroidota; class Bacteroidia; order Flavobacteriales; family Flavobacteriaceae; genus Salegentibacter; species Salegentibacter agarivorans. The sequence goes on from NZ_FOOH01000024.1 coordinate 36,197, forward strand.
GCCTTTTTCTACATAAGTGTAGAAAAAATCTACAAGAATATCCCTGGTTTTGTGAAAACCTAAAAACAATAAAATTTTAAAATGTTAATTTTCAATAGATTAAAATTGTAGGATTTTACTGGTACAATTTTTTATATGTAATTATTGCTAAATTAATATTAAATATAGCAGCTTAAGATACTGTTGTATAATTTAGATTTTCGGAGAAAAAGAGGCCTTAGGGTCTCTTTTTTTGTTTCATAAAATTAGTAATTCTACATTTCTACATAATGTTCTCTTAAAAACCCCAGCTTTCTACATAACAAATTCCCAATTAATTTATTGCGTATTTTGTAAAAAGCTTATTGTTAGATAGTTAGTTAATATTATAAGACTTTGGTATAATTCTTCCTTTATACCTATCATATTTAAACCACAAACTTAAAACCTTATTATTATGAAAAAGCTAGTATTAACTTTAATGGCTGCAGCCGGAATGTTCTTATTCAGTCAAAATGCACAAGCGCAGGTAGAAGAGCCAGAAGAAATGGAACAAATTGAGAGCGTAGAAGAAGCTCAGGAAACAAAAGACGATTATAAAGAAGTTGATGTATTGGCTCTTCCGCAAGCAATTAAAGATGCGGTAATGACCGATATGAATGGAGCCGTAGCTGAAGAAGCCTGGGTAAAAGAAAAAGAGGGTAAGAAAGTATATAAACTATCACTTAATGTAGATGGTGAAAAGAAAAAAGCTTACATCGATGCTGAGGGAAATTGGATCAAAAAAGAAGAGAAATAGATTAACTACTTGCTAACTAACCTTAAATTTCCGTTGGATATATTTACCCTACAAACTTCCAACGGAAATTTTTTTTAAGAAATTTTAGCTGGAATTTAAGAGAAACCAACTCCTTCGGCACCAGAAAATAACATAAAGTAAGTAGAAAATTCTGTATATTTAGGGTAGAATGTAAACTTGAACGGTTTTAGGACCATTGGGACCTGCTAACTAACACTTTTAGCCGTTTAAGTTAAGCTGAAAGATTTATGACGATTTACTTAATGTAGTCTGGAAAATGGATACCACCCAATGACACTTTTTAATAAAAATTTAGATTGTCATTGATAGAGACCTTTAACGAGGTCTCTTTTTTTATGCTTATTTTAAACCCAATGAATTTTAGATTGTTAAATTTGCAAGACGATTTAAATTGAGATCAATGACAAAAATCCTTATAGTTGAAGATGATGTTCCTTTTGGGACTATGTTGAAAACATTTTTAATCAAGCGCGACTATGAGGTTGAATTGGTTTTTTCTGGCTTAGAAGCTTTTAAGAAACTTAAAGCTAATTTTTTTAACCTTATCCTTTCAGATGTAAGATTGCCAGACACTAGTGGTCTTGATATCTTAAAACAGGTAAAGTTAGAAAATGCCGGTACGCAGGTTATTATTATGACCAGTTATGCTGAAATTAGCATGGCTGTAGAAGCTATGAAAAATGGTGCTTTCGATTATGTTTCCAAACCATTTAGACCAGAATCTATTTTACAAACAATTAAAAATGCTTTAACCCATACAGAAGTACAACCCACTGTTGAAAAAAGACCTGAGAAAACACAAAGAACAGATTCTTTGCAAGGGACGAGTTTTGTGAAAGGTGTTAGTGAAGCTGCTTTAAAACTAAGTGATTATATAGAATTAGTTGCTCCAACCAATATGTCGGTTTTAATTATGGGAGAAAGTGGAACCGGAAAAGAACAGGTTGCAAAAAGTATCCATAAACAAAGTAAACGTGCTGATGCCCCTTTTATCGCTGTAGATTGTGGTGCTATTCCTAGAGAACTGGCGTCCAGTGAATTTTTTGGTCATTTAAAAGGATCTTTTACCGGTGCTATAAACGATAAAACCGGGCATTTTGAAGCGGCAAACGGTGGTACTCTTTTTCTTGATGAAATTGGAAACCTAAGTTATGAACTCCAGGTGCAATTACTACGAGCTTTACAGGAAAGAAAAATAAAACCGGTAGGAAGTAATAATGAAATTCAGGTAGATATAAGGGTAATCACGGCCACTAACGAAGATCTTGCGCAAGCGGTGAAAGAAGGGGAGTTTAGGGAAGATCTTTATCACCGTCTTAATGAATTCTCTATTAAAGTTCCTGCTTTAAAAGAGCGCAAAGAAGATTTAATGCTTTTTGCTGAATATTTTTTGGAAGAAGCAAATGCTGAATTGGAAAAAAATGTGATTGGTTTTACCGAAAGTGCTATTGAAGCTTTTAAAAACTATAACTGGCCGGGAAACCTAAGGGAGTTAAAGAATATGGTAAAACGTGCGGTACTGCTAACGCAAGATGATATGATTCCTCTTAAAGTATTGCCTCATGAAATAGCCACTGCTTCCCAATCTAATACAGAAACTGAATACGGTTTATTTAAAAATAAGAACGAAGAACAGCTTATTTTAGACGCTTTGGAGAAAGCTGGTGGTAATAAAAGTAAGGCGGCAAGATTGCTTTCTATAGATCGTAAAACCCTTTATAATAAGCTAAAGCAATACGATATTAAACTTTAATCTCCTGCTCCAGTTCTTCCATTAAATTTAAAATGTTAGCTTTTAGCTGTAGAAATTCTTCATCAGAAAAAACTTCTTGTTGTTCCAGTCTTTCAAATTGCCCTGCCTGCTGCCTGGCATTTATTTGTTTTAACATAGGCACCATTTTATGCGCCAGGCGCGCTACCTCTTTAGCATCATTTTTCTTCCTGGCAATGGCAATAAGTTCAATTTGCGATCTGGAACTTTCTATGAAAGCTTCTAAAATGGTTTGTACTGCTTTTTGATCTCCAGCCGAAAAATCATAAATATCCTGCAAATCATAAGTATTTTTCGTAGAATTCTGGAGGTTATTATTTACTTTTTGCTTCAGGTTAAGTTTAAAAATTTCGGCAATACTTTGTTGTAATTTTCCGGGTTTATAAGGTTTTAAAAGGCTTTTATTAAATCCGGCAAGTTTATAAGTTTCAGCATCAATATCGGTCCTGCCAGATAAAGCTATCACCGGTAATTCACTTACTTTATATTTTTTCCTGATATTTTTAATAAGATCAAAACCATCCATTTCTGGCATTTGAATATCGGTTAAAACCAAAGAATAGTTTTTATTTTCCAGTTTTTTCAGTGCGTCATTTCCGTTTAGGGCACTGTCGCATTGCATTCCCATAGATTTTAGCAATTCCCGCGTTAAAGAAAGCTGCGATGGTTCATCATCAACAATAAGGGCAGTTTTACCGCTCAGGTCTGGCATTTCTACAAGTGTTGATACTTCTGCGGTTGTTGTTGCCTCGCCAGGAAGTTTTCTAACCGGAATAAAAACTGTAAATTCACTACCTTGTCCCTGCTCACTTTCAAGCTTTAGATCGCCTTTTAGTAATTCGGTAAGACTTTTTGTGATAGTAAGTCCCAGGCCGGTACCGCCATATGCTTTTTCAATTTTCGTATTTTCCTGTGAAAATTCTTCAAAAATCTCATCCTGTTTTTCTTTGGAAATTCCTATCCCGGTGTCTTTTACCGAAATAATCAGACAATAGCTATCTTCAATTTCTTTTTTAAGATGAATACCTACTCTTATTTCTCCTTCGTGGGTAAATTTACAGGCATTAGTGATGAGGTTGGCGATAATTTGTTTTATTCTAAAGGGATCACTAAGCACCTGTGTATCGGTTTCTTCTGAAGCTTCAAAAATCACCTCCACCTTTTCATTCTTTGTGGCCGGTAAAGAGTTATAAACGGTGTCTCTTATAAGTTTTGCGGGGTTAAAAGGAAGTTTTTCCACAGTCATTTTACCTGCTTCCAGCTTAGAAAGATCCAATAAATCGTTTACTAAATGCAGAATAAAATTAGAGGATTTCTTCACCTGATCCATATAATGCGACTGCTTGCTATTTAGCGAAGATTTTTCAATTAGATCTGTGTAGCCAATAAGTGTGTTTAGTGGAGAGCGTAAATCGTGGGTAATTGCAGCCATAAATTGCTCACGTTTCTTTAGCAAACTTTCAGCAAAATCTTTGGCTTCTTCTAATTCTCTTCGGTATTGCTGACTTTTAGTAATATCCTGAATTATAAAAATAAGTGACAGTAAAATAATTAAGAAACTCACAATTCCTGCTATAAGGAAGATTTGCGAACTTTCTTCAATCATATTTTGAGAGATTTTGGCGCGTTGTATAGATGCTTCCCGTTCTTCCTGCTCAATTTTTCCCAGCAAACGTCTTAGCTGCTGGTTAATAATCATATCGTTTTCAAGGAATTGCTGTTCCTTTTCGTCTACCGTGTTTTGAAACCTCCTATTGGCAATCTCCAGTTGGCTTAGTACATTTCTAACCGAACCAATAATAGAATCGGCGGTGCGGTTGGTGAGTTGTTCAGCGTTATCTTCTCGGGAATATTCCAGCAACCTAATTAATAACCTGCGTTGGTGCGGTTCCAGGTTGGAGAAACGTTGCCTGTAATTGTAATCGTTAAAAGAAGGGTCTACTTTTCTAAGTTCATTTAAAACCTGCGAATAATAATTTTGGTTACGTTGCTGCTCCCTTAATTTGTAAAGTTCCTGGAGGTTGGAGGTTTTGTCTGAAAGCAATTCAGCAATACTGTCTAATTCATTTTTCATAGAATTATCAGCATAGCTGTTTTTTAAATTTTGGATATCAAGTTGAATACTGTCTATTTGAAGTTGATACTTTTCCAAATCGGCTTCATTTCCGGTTTGAATAAGCTGCCTGCTTAAATTTTCGGTTTCAAAAAGACTGGTAGTAATATCACTTAGCAGAAATAATTGCTCATTATTGTTGCTGTTATTTTCTGAAACTTCACTAAAAGCAACCACCTGTTTCCATACAAACCATACGGCAAGGGCTGCCAGTGCGGCTATCAAAAGATATCCGCCAATCACTTTATAAGTTATTGACTGCTTTGTGTTTCGCATAGAACTGTTACAACCAAAATTACACCATTTAAACGAAATGAAAATAGCATAATCCTGGATCTTATAATTTTCGTACCTGTTTAAATTTGAAGTCCTTTGCTAAGCTAATGGTTTATAGGGCTGAATTATTGGCTCCAAAATTATGGGAATTCCATAAAAGCTTTATACATTTGCCGCAAATCTCAAAGGGGTGCCACTTAAGTGTGGCTGAGATCATACCCAAAGAACCTGGGCAGGTAATGCTGCCAAGGGATACGCGCAAGTAGCGCAAACGTATGTTACTCCTGAAAATGCCATAACACCGGTGGGCAATTTCAGGATTTTTTTTTATCTAATTTTAACCAAAGAATAATAGCCCCTTTTATTCGTAAATAATTTATTACGAATGAAATCTTTATTATTTTTTACCGGCCTCTGCTTAATTTCATTGCAAGCCGTTGCTCAAACTCACACTTTACAGGGAACAGTTACCCGTGGCGAAACTCCGGTTGAAGGAGTCGCAGTTTATGCCGTAGAACCAGGCGATGGCACCACTACCGATGAGAATGGCAGGTACAGCCTTGAGCTTGAAGAAGGTGAGTATAACCTGGTATTTTCCTATGGAAACCAAAAAACCTTAAAAGTAAAACTGGATCAGGATAAAACCCTGGATGTAGATCTTAGCGATGTACAGGAAGTTTTGGACGAAGTTTTTCTTTCTTCGGTGCGGGTAAGTGCGAAATCGCCAATTACCTACAGTAATCTTACTAACGAAGAAATTGAAGATAGAAACCTGGGTCAGGATATTCCGGTGTTAATGAATTATATGCCAAACGTGGTTACTACTAGTGATGCGGGAGCAGGCGTTGGTTATACCGGGATTAGGGTTAGAGGTAGCGGCCCCACCAGTACAAATGTTACTATAAATGGAATTCCCTATAATGATGCCGAAAGTCTTGGAACTTTTTGGGTAAACCTTGGAGACTTTGCCTCTTCTGTAGAAAATCTGCAACTGCAACGTGGTGTAGGTACTTCTACAAATGGCGCAGGAGCTTTTGGTGCCAGCCTTAATATTTTAACCGATGGTTATAGCGAAGAAGCAAATGCAGAAATTGCCAATAGTTACGGTTCTTTTAATACGCACAAGCACACCGTGAAATTCAGTACAGGGCTTATAGACGATCATTGGGAATTTGCAGGTCGAGCTTCTCAAATAAAAAGTGACGGCTATATAGATCGCGCCAGTAGTGATTTAAAGTCTTATTTTCTGCAAGGAACTTATGTAGACGAAAACACCTTAGTAAAAGCCATTACTTTTGGCGGAAGTGAAAGAACTTACCAGGCCTGGTACGGAATTGATGCTGAAACTCTCGAAAATGATAGAACATACAATCCCGCCGGGGTTTATACCGATGATGAAGGAAATACTAAATTTTACGATAATCAAACCGATAATTACAAGCAGGATCATTATCAGTTATTGTGGAATCAGGAGTATAACAAGAACTGGTCTTCTAACCTTGCTTTTCATTATACTTACGGGCGCGGTTATTATGAAGAATATAAAGAAGACGCTACTTTAAATGAATTTGGGCTGGAGAATTTCCAGGCTGATGGTGAAGAAGTAACCACCTCAGATCTTGTTGGAACCAAATGGCTGGATAATCATTTCTACGGAAGCGTTTTCAGCTTGAATTATCAGGATCAGGATTGGGATGTGATTGTTGGAGGTGGCTGGAACCGATATATTGGAGATCATTTTGGAGATGTGATTTACACGCGATTTGCCAGGAATAACGATCCCTATGAGCCTTATTACGAAAATACAGGAACTAAAACCGATTTTAATCTCTACGGAAAAGCAACTTATGCAGTTTCAGAAAAACTGGCGGCTTATTTAGACCTTCAGGTAAGAACGATAGATTATGAAACCGTAGGAATGTTATCTGAAGGAACTGAATTTCTGGTAGATGATTCATTTAACTTCTTTAATCCTAAAGCCGGATTAACCTATGCTTTAAATGATCAAAATCAGTTCTATTTTTCTTATGCCCGTGCTAATAGGGAACCACGCCGCAGCGACTACGAAAACGGCGAACCTGAACACGAAGAATTAAACGATTTTGAATTAGGGTGGCGCCATAATACACCATCGGTTCAACTAAACACCAACTTTTATTATATGGATTATCAAAACCAATTAGTACTTACTGGTGGTATTGATGATGTTGGCGCTTTTATTCGTGAAAATAGCGGAAATAGTTATCGTTTAGGTTTGGAAATAGATGCCGTTATTAGGCTTTCAGATAAAATATTTATTAGACCCAACCTGGCTTTAAGCCGAAATAAAAATATAGATTTTGTTTCTACCTGGAATGGAGAATTAGTTGATTTTGGAAATACAGAAATTTCCTTCTCTCCTTCTATAGTAGGAGGAAACCGAATTACTTACTTACCCGCAGAAGGATTAGAATTGAGCATGCTTTCAAAATATGTAGGAGAGCAATATATGAGTAATATTGAAGCCGAAAACTCTAAGCTGGACGCTTATTTTGTGAACGATTTTAATATTCAGTATACCTGGCGAAATGCACCTTTCTTTAAAGAAGTTGTTTTTACAGGTTTGGTAAATAATATCTTGGGAGAAGAATATGTATCCAACGGTTACTATTACACTTTTAATGTAGAAAATCCAGATACTACTACAGGTTTACAAACCTTAGATGGTGCGGGCTATTATCCGCAGGCCACCACAAACTTTTTAGCCGGAATTACTTTGAAATTTTAATTTGTTTGTCGCCTCTCTCGTCCTATTCCCAGGAGGGGGGAGGTTTTTAATTATAAACCTCAATAGTATTACTACGGCGCTCAATTCGGTAAGGTTTCATAGAGTATTCTCCTTCGCCTTCCATTAATTCACCAGTAATTATATTATAAGAATTTGCATCTTCACAGTTACAGGTAGCAATAATCCCTTCAACCGTCATTGCAGAACAATTATTCGGCGGATGATTGGGGTCGCTTAATTCAAAAGCAGTGTATTGTGAATTATTTATATTATAAACCACCACACCCTTTATGCCTTCGTTGTAGGTAGTAAAGCTATTCCCAGGAAATTGAAGATCATTATATTCAGGAAAATCCAGGTTTAGTTGAAGTCTAAAATTCAAATCTATTAGGTTCGGGTTATTAAAGTCATTGTCATCATTGGTGGAGCAAGCGCTAAAAATTACTGAAAATAGAAGGAAAAAAAGAGGTTTTTTCATGATATCGGCAATTTTTTCGCTAAATATTATTATTGTTTTCAAGGCGTAAATTTATTATATTTGTTAAACAAATCCCGTCGTGCTATGGGATTTTTTCTATTTATATAAACGATGAAGTTATGAGCAAAGTATCTTATTATACTGAAGAGGGATTAAAAAAGTTGAGGGATGAACTTAATCAGCTACGTGATGTAGAACGGCCTAAAGCTTCAGAAGCTATTGCCGAAGCCCGTGATAAAGGAGATTTAAGTGAGAATGCAGAATATGATGCTGCCAAAGAGGCTCAGGGTCTCTTAGAAATGAAGATCTCAAAATTAGAAGAAGTGGTGGCCAATGCAAGAGTTATAGATGAATCTCAATTAGATACTTCTAAAGTGTTGGTACATTCCCACGTGAAAATAAAAAACCAAACAAGTGGGGCCGAAGTAAAATATAAGCTGGTAGCACAGAGTGAAGCCGATTTAAAAACGGGTAAGATCTCGGTAGATTCTCCTATAGGAAAGGGATTACTCGGTAAAGAAGTGGGGGATACAGCGGAAATAGATGTACCCAGCGGTAAGATGAAATTTGAAATTTTAGAGATCTGGAGAGAATAAGTTTCCGGTATTTAACAGTTTGTGAAATCCTTTTCCAATACCTTTAACTAAGGTTCTGTGAAAAGGATTTTATATTTATATACTAACCAATTCAAAAATATTATGGCCAGTTTATTCACTAAAATAGTAAGGGGAGAAGTGCCTGCTTTCAAAATCGCAGAAGATAGTCAGTTTTTAGCTTTTCTAGATGTTAATCCAAATGCAAAGGGACATACTTTATGTATTCCGAAGAAAGAAGTGAATAAGATCTTTGATTTGGAAGAAGAGATGTACCAGGAATTAATGCGTTTTTCCCGCAAAGTAGCCATCGCTTTAGAGAAAACGGTAGAGTGCAAGCGCGTGGGAATGGCCGTTGTTGGGCTTGAAGTTCCGCATGTTCACGTACATCTTATCCCGTTAAATTCTATGAGCGATATGGATTTTTCTAAAAGCGTAAAAATGGAAGAAGAGGAATTTAAAAAACTGGCAGAATCTATTCACGTTAATCTTTAATGGAAAGCGAAACGTATAATTTAAAACTCGAGCTTAGAATAGATTGGAACGATTTAGATATGTATAAGCACGTAAATAATATCTCGTTTATGCGCTATATGCAGTCGGGTCGAGTAAATTTTTGGGAAGCTTCAGGTATTTACGAGATGTATGAGAATACCAATATGGGAACTATGTTGGTTTCTACACATTGCGATTTTAAAAAGTCGCTGTATTACCCCGGGAAAGCTATAGTAAAAACCAGGATAGATTTTATAAAAAATTCCAGTTTCGGTTTAAAACATCTTATTCTAAATGACATTAATGAAGTTTGCGCTGAAGGTAAAGATGTAGTGGTTTGCTATGATTTTGAAAAAGATAATACCTTCCGAATTCCTGAAGATTTAAGAACACAACTTTCTAAATTCTAAACTTTTCTGAGGGAAATTTTAAAAGTTGTGCCTTTGTTTATTTCGCTTTCTTCTACTTTTATTCTCCCGTGGTGATAGCCTTCAATAATTCGTTTTGCTAAAGATAAGCCAAGGCCCCAGCCTCTTTTTTTTGTGGTATGCCCGGGTTCAAAAACGAGTTTAAATTTATTTTTATCAAGCCCTTTTCCCGTATCTTTTATAAAGATATGCGCCCATTTCTGTTCCTCTTTAATTTGAATATGCAATTTCCCTTTTCCGCGCATTGCATCTATGGCATTTTTAACCAGGTTTTCTATGGTCCAGCTGTAAAGTTGGGAATTTAACATTACCGGGATATATCCTTTAGGGACGTCAATGGAGAATTCAATAAGCCGTGAGCTTCTTGTTTTTAAATAATCGAAGCTGTTTTGAGTTGCTTCAATTATATTTGTTTTTTCCAGAATTGGAGACGAACCTATTTTAGAAAAACGTTCAGTGATGGTTTCAAGACGGTCAATGTCTTTTTCCATTTCAATAATGTAGGATTCTTTTACATTTTCCTGTTTCAGGATTTCGGTCCAGCCAATAAGCGAAGATAAGGGAGTGCCAATTTGATGTGCAGTTTCTTTCGCCATCCCGGCCCAGAGCTTATTCTGTTCGCTGTTTTTCGTTGTGGTATAGAAAAAATAAACTACCCCAATAAAAAGAAAACCTATAAGAACCAGCCCAACAGGATAATACTTAAGACTGTTTAAAACCGGGGAATTGCCGTAGTAAATATACTGTTGCTCTCCATTTCCCAGGTTTATAATAATAGGAGCATTTTCTTCCTTTAAATTTTCAAGAAGTCGTTGCGCTTGTTTCTCATTTTCTAATTTATCGGGATCAATATTAGTAGTGTAGGCAATATCTCCATCGGTATCGGTATGGATTATGGGAATTGTGGTATTGTTATTTAAAATTTCAAGAATAAGATCAAGATCGGCATCGGCCGGTGGCGGGTCCCGGTCTAAAGCTTCCTGCGCTTTCGCCCAAATATTCATTTTAGCTCGTTCATCTTGTTTTAAACGCTGAAAAAAGATGGTAGTATTCCATAAAACCAGGCCTACTACTATAAAACACGAGATAATAATAAACCAGCGATTAAAAGTGCGTTCGTCTGTGAAGTTCATACAGGCTTCTGAGCTTTAAAGGATTTAAAGATAAGCGTTTTTAAACGAATTTTATTGCGTGTCCCGGCTTTTCATTCCCTATTGGTTTCGTTACCTTTGCCAAAAAACAAGTATGCTTACAATAGATCCTAAAGAGGTGAGCACAGGCAAGCTTCATCGCTATTTGCTTGGTGCTATTGGTCCCAGGCCTATCGCTTTTGCCAGTACAATAGATACTAAAGGCCGATCAAATTTATCGCCTTTCAGCTTTTTTAATGTTTTTGGATCTAATCCTCCTACCTTAATTTTCTCCCCGGCGAGAAGAGGCAGGGATAATACGGTAAAGCATACCTACACCAATGTTAAGAATATTGATGAGGTGGTTATCAATATTGTAAACTACGATATTGTTCAGCAAATGTCACTTTCCAGTACCGAATATGCCGAAGGTGTAAATGAGTTTGAAAAAGCAGGCTTTACAATGCTAAAATCTGATCTTGTAAAACCATTTCGGGTAGCGGAATCTCCGGTACAATTTGAATGTAAAGTGAAGCAGGTTATTGAAACCGGCCAGGAAGGCGGTGCCGGGAATCTTGTGATTTGCGAAGTCCTTAAAATGCATATTAATGAAAGCATTTTAGATGATGACGGATTTATAGATCAACATAAAATAGACCAGGTGGCCAGAATGGGCGGTAATTGGTATACCCGTGCCAATATGGGAATGTTCGAGGTGCCAAAGCCGCTTTCAAGCTTAGGAATTGGTATAGATGCCATTCCTGAAGAAATTAGGAAAAGTAAAACTTTAACCGGTAATGATCTTGGTAAATTGGGGAATGTTGAAGCGCTGCCAAAAGATGAAGAAGTTGCAGGTTTTATAGCTAAAAATAAAGATTTAGCTGAATTAGTAAAACTAAATAACAAAACAGATATTCATACCCGGGCACAATTGTTTTTAGAGAAGAACAATACCGATGCTGCCTGGAAATTATTATTAGCAAAAACAGATTAAAATGGAAGTACAAGGCAAGATTAAGTTAATTGGTGAAACCAAGACCTTTGGAAATAATGGGTTTAGAAAGAGAGAAGTAGTGGTGACTACAGAGGAGCAATATCCACAACATATTATGATAGAATTTGTTCAGGATAAAACAGATTTGCTTAATAACTTTCAGGTAGGCCAACCGGTAAAAATTGGAATTAACCTTAGAGGTAGAGAATGGGTAAGTCCGCAGGGAGAAACCAAATATTTTAACTCTATCCAGGGTTGGAGAATAGAAAATCTACAGGCAGACCAGCCGGCAGGTGGGCAAAATGTTCCGCCACCAGATAATTTTGAACCTGCCAACAACTTAAACGAAGAAGATTACGACGATCTTCCTTTCTAAAAAATTCTTTTGCGGGATTTAGAAATAATTTCGTTTCATATTATAAAAAGCTTAGCATCCTATTAAGAGGGCTAAGCTTTTTCTTTTTGTACTTTTCTTATTCATCTAAAATCCCTGATAATTGCATTATTTACAACATAACGAAAAATTTCCTCCTATTTCTGAAGCCGATGAACAGGGACTATTGGCTATTGGGGGAGATTTGAGTATTCCACGTTTAATTTATGCATATAACCACGGAATTTTTCCCTGGTATGACGATTCACAACCTCTACTTTGGTGGAGTCCCGACCCCAGGATGGTGCTTTTTCCCGAGAAATTAAGAGTTTCTAAGAGTATGAAGAAACTATTTAAAAAAGAAGCTTTTAAAGTAACTTTTGACCGAGATTTTGAACGAGTTATAGAAGCTTGCGCAGAGATCAGGAGGGAAGGCCAACATGGAACCTGGATAACTCCCGAGATAATTAAAAGTTATAGAGAATTACATGAATTTAATCTTGCCCGCTCTGTAGAGGTTTGGCAGGGTGATGAATTGGTGGGCGGACTTTACGGAATTTATCTTAAAGAACAACAGGTGTTTTGCGGTGAAAGTATGTTTGCCAGGGTTAGTAATGCTTCTAAATACGGTTTTATAACCCTGGTTAATCAGTTAAAAGATGAAGGTGTTAAACTCATAGATTGTCAGGTTTACACCAAACACTTAGAAAGCCTTGGCGCTGAAGAAATCCCGAGAAAGAGATTTCTTAAATATTTAGAAATTCCTCTTGAAGATTAATCTCAAGAGAGTTTTTTAACTTCTTTATACCTAAAACAAGTTACTTCGTGATCATTTACCATACCGGTAGCCTGCATATGAGCATACATTACGGTAGAACCTACAAACTTAAATCCCTTTTTCTTTAAATCTTTGCTTAATTTATCACTAATAGCGGTAGTTGCAGGAGCTTTTTTGTAATCTTCTATTGCGTTCTGAATTGGTTCACCCTCTACAAAACTCCAGATATACTTGCTGAAACTCCCATATTCTTCCTGAATTTTTATAAAATTTTGAGCGTTGGTTACTGTAGCTCTCACTTTTAATTTATTCCTGATAATCCCCGGATTTTCCAATAATTCCTGAATTTTTTTTTCAGAATATTTAGCGATTTTTTTGTAGTCAAAATCATCAAAAGCTTTTCTGAAATTTTCTCGTTTTCGCAACACGGTAATCCAGCTTAAACCGGCTTGAAATGTTTCCAGGATTAGAAATTCAAAGATGGTTTCATCATCATAAACAGGAACGCCCCATTCATTATCGTGGTATGCTTCGTAAAGTGCATCGCCTTCACACCAGCCACAGCGTTGTAATTTCGTCATTTTAATTAAGGTTTAAAATTGTAGGTAATAGTGCCGGGTTGTTCGTTTCTTCCCACCAATTGGGAGAATACGGCATTGGCGGCATATTCTAATGCGTTTTCTATCAGGCATTCGTTATCTGAAGTTGAACTTGCTTTATTAATTCCGGTATCAATTACACGACCTTCAGCGTTTACAGTGATATTCACTACAATTTTTCCGGCCCTGTCGCAGGTATAAATGGGATTAGGAATAGAGATTGCATTTCTTCCGCGCAGCGAAAATGAGATGGAACTATTTCTTAAACTTCCCGATTGGGTAGAAATATCTTTGGAAGAAGCATCGCCATCAGATCGTTTTTTTGTTTCAGATTTACTTCCGGTAGCGAAAGTACCCTTAGTAGAACTTTCCGTTTCGTTTTCTGAACTTTTTTCCTGTTGCGCACTATTCTGTTCTAAGATTTCATCTAATTCTCTGTTGAAATTTTCTTCCCGCGCTTCCTGGTTTTCATTAAAAGCTCTATGTGTTTCGGGAGAATTATTAGAATTTTGCGGTTCTGCTTCTTCTTCCGGAATTTCTTCTTCCTCCTCAGTTTGTGTATATTCTTCTAGATCTACCAACATTTCTTGTTGGTACTTTTGTTTTTGGGAAAGGTTAAAATTATAAAGGCCAAGAATTAAAACCGAACAAAAAAGTACGGTTATTATAAGGGCTTTATGTTTATCGAAAAAATCCATGCTATAAAATAAAACGTGTAATGTTCTATTTTATGCTGAAGGTAATAATTTTTCAAAAGATTGAAGGTCTAAAGCTTCTTCTATAGTGAATTCTCCTACACGCGTTCGTTTAAGAGAAGAGAGGTAGGCACCAGAACCAAGCGCAATTCCAAAATCGTTAGCCATACTTCTTATATAGGTGCCTTTACTGCAAACTATTCTAAAATCTACTTCGGGAAACCGTGGGGCATCTACTTCAAATTTGTGGATGGTAACCGGCCTGCTCTCTAATTTCACGTCTTCTCCTTTCCTGGCGTATTCATAAAGGCGTTTCCCATCTTTTTTTAAAGCAGAAAATACCGGCGGGGTTTGTTCAATTTCTCCTGTAAGCTGAAGCGCGGCGCCATCTAAATCTTCATCAGCAATATGTGCAGTGTCGTAGGTTTTATCTACTTCAGTTTCCATATCGTAAGAAGGGGTTGTGGCACCCAGGGTAAAAGTTCCAGTATATTCTTTTTCGGTTCCTTGCAGCTCGGGAATCTTTTTGGTGAATTTCCCAGTGCATATTACCAAAACTCCGGTAGCCAAGGGGTCTAAAGTACCGGCGTGGCCTACTTTTATCTTTTTTATTCCGCAGCTTTTTCTAATTAACCAACGCACCTTGTTAACCAACTGAAATGATGTCCACTCCAATGGCTTATCAAAAACCAGGATCTGGCCGGTTTTAAAATCTTCCGGAGTGAATTTTTCAATTTCTGTGGTCATAAAGGTTTATTTGGTTTCTCCTTAGAAAAGTAATTCCAAGAAAAATTTATTTAATTATAATAAGCAACCGCTATAGAAACAATTCCTGCGATAAAACAGTATATGGCAAAATAAGAGAGCTTACTCTTCTTTACAATACTAATCATCCAGGTACAAGCTGCGAGCCCGGCAAGAAAAGAGGCAATAAAACCAATGGCTAAAATAGAGAAAGATGTTGTGCTTTCCATTAAGTTGCCATCTAAAAGATCTTTGGCTATTTTTCCTAAAATTAAAGGAACAACCATTAAAAATGAAAATCTTGCCGCTTTGGTTTTATCGTTTCCCAATAATACCGAAGTAGAGATTGTAGCGCCACTACGGGAAATTCCGGGTAAAATTGCGATTGCCTGGGCTACTCCAATAACAAAAGCATTGCTGTAACTTACAGGTTTATCGGTATTTTTGGCTTTATCGGCCAACCACAATAGTAAGGCAGTAACAATAAGCATAAAGCCTACAAAAATAATATTGCCGCCAAACAGACTTTCTAATTGCTCTTCGAAGAAAACCCCAATAATCGCAGCAGGAATCATGGAAAGAATAATCTTGAATGAAAATTTAAATTCATCGTTCCATTTAAATTGAAACAGGCCTTTAAAAATTTCTGCTACATCTTTTCTAAAAACCACAATGGTACTCAATGCCGTTGCAGCGTGGAGAATAACTGTAAAAAGTAGGGATTCACTGGGTATGCTATTATCGCCCAGCAGGGCTTTGCCAAGTTCCAGGTGGCCACTGGAAGAAACAGGTAAAAATTCGGTTAACCCCTGGATTATCCCCAGAATGGCAGCATCTAATTCGTTCAATGTAGGTTACTTTTTGGGATTTAATAAAATGGCATAAACTTCTATTGCGAAACCAAGAAGTACTAAAGTTGGAGCAAGACGAATACGCTGAAAATTATAAATATCTGGATTAAAAGAATTGGGATCCTCACTGCCACCACCGGCCATTAGAATAAAACCTAAAGCTATTACCGCCAGCCCTATAAACATAAACTGGTAATTCTTCTTTTCAAAAATGAAGTATTTTTTATGATCTGTGGGTTGCTGTTTTTTACTCATAGTAAGCGATAAGGTATAAAGCGTGTATTTTTAATTCCAGGGTTAAAGCTTCAAAATTAACTAATTTATGTTGAAACAGTAGTATTGAAATAATTAAAAATAAAATAATAAAAAAGCCATACGGTAGGGCGTATGGCTTTAGTCTTAAAGGGCTTAAAATTTTAAGCAGCGTGGTAAATGTTGTAGTGGTTCAGGATTTCCTGATAGAAATCCATGCTTTTTTCGTCTTTTTTTAGACAGGATTTTAGAAAACGTTCTAAGTCCTGGCATTCAAAAGTAATTCCTGTGTACTTACGTTTTCCAACCGGTATTTTTAAATCTACCGTTTGTTCCTTGTAATTAATTTTTACATTTTTTGCATCAAAATATTTTTTGATAATAGCACGATGCATAAGATTATAATTTGAATTCTCTTCAGAATCAAAATTATAAATACTGTAAGAAATCAGGTTTTTTACCTCATCTAATGTGGTATTTGGGTTAGTATTATTATTCATAGGTGTTGGTATTAGGTGTTAGCGTTCGCTAAATTACACCATGATTTCCTTTTCTCTGTTAAAAAAGTTCTAATAATCCTATGATTAGCAAATATTTAACGACTAAATAAACTTTTTGTATTTTTTTTAAACTTAGAAGCCATTTATGTGAGAGAAAAGTACTACAGTAAGTTTAAGGGGTTTCCCTTATAGCGATGAAACGAAGTTTTTTGTATCTAATTAATCGCTATTTCTAGTGGCGGGTGAAGATATCGGTATTTATTATCTAAACAGGACGCATTTACATATTTTGTTCCTCCTACAGTAGTAATTCCATAAGAATCGTGCACGTGGCCAAAAATATGAAACTTAATTTTTCGATTTTCTATGGTTTTAAATAGCGAAGCGCAACCAATAGACCTTCCATTATTTAAAACGTCTTTAATTTTATATGGTGGGGTGTGAGATATTAATACGTTAGTATCTGCAGGAATTTTTTCCCAGTGAGCATCTATTTCCTGGGATTGTGGTTGGTTAAAAGCCCAGGTGCCATCACCGGGGGTTACCGGGGAGCCCCAAAATTTAATACTGTTAATTGTAATTTCACTTTCCTTTAAATAATGAACGTTTTCAGGGATAATTTCCTGAATTTCTTCTTTGCTGGATTTTTCGAAAAAGAAATCGTGATTGCCGGCAATAAAAATTTTGTGTTCATGTGGCTGTGAAGAAAACCATTTTAGAAAATCTACCACTTCCCTTTTAGTCCCTCCTTCGGTAATATCTCCCGCGTGAATTAAAATATCTCCCCCGGGAATAGGAATTTGTTCGTGCTTATTATGAGTGTCTGAAATGCAAATTAACTTCATACGTAAGGGCAAAATATAAAAAAATCCGAAAGAATGAATCTTCCGGATTTTACTCTTTTAAAACTTTGACTCTTAATTTTCTTCAGATTCTTCTTCCGAAGAAATATAGTCTTTATCTATAGGTAGTAATTTATTAGTTATTTTAGTTACAGAAAATGCCACAATTACTGCAGTAACTGCAAAAAATAGAAACTTAATAAGAAGGCTGTCGCTTAGCGCAAAACTATACACCGCAAGAAAAATTTCTACGGCAATAAATACTATTTTTATACTAAGCTTAAAAATCATAATTTCTATTAGGTTACGGGGCAAATATACAATCAAAAACCATTGAAAATTTGATACTTATAGGCTTTTGCTAAAATTTAACGCAAAGAAAACTTTGGGGTTAAATTTTTAAGTTAAAAACTCTTAAACAGTGAGGCTAAGTGTTTTGAAATTGTAAATTTCGGTCATAAAAAATGCGAGTTTGAAGAAAAAATCTAAATTATTCCTGAGTTTTATTGTTATTCTTATTGTTTTGGCTATTGCTATAATTGGAGGCAATATTTTTATTGAAAATAAAATGGAAACCGCCCTGGAAGAAAATCTTAAAAAGGCCGAATTTAAATATGAAGATCTTAATGCAAGCCTCCTTGGCAGAAGTGCATCAATAAGTAATCCCGTTTATAATAAGAACGGAATGCAAATTAATGCAGAAGAAATTAAGATAGACGGGATTGATATTTTGGAATATATAAACAATAAAAATATTGAAATAAATACCTTAAAATTTACTAAACCTGAAGTGACAATATATACTGAAGCTGAAAAAGAAAAAGACACTTCAGAAAAAGGAAATTCGGCTGAAATAGACCTTTTAATCAAATCGGTTGAGGTGGTTGATGGCAATTTTAAAATGGCTAAAAACGATTCGGTTAAAAAGCAACTTTTTGCAAATATCCCTTCCCTAAATTTAAAACAAGTAAGTGTAAATCGGGAATCTTTAAAAAGTGCACTACCTTTTAATTACGAGGATCTCGAAATGATTTCAGATAGTTTATTTTTCAATCTCAACGATTTGCATGATATGTATGTTGAAAAGATGGAAATGAATGAAAACTCTCTTATTTTCAGCAATATTGAAATGAAACCTTTATATGATAAGCAGGAATTTCAGAAACATATTCCTTATGAAAAAGACAGGTTTAATTTGATCCTGGGAGAATTAACTTTAGAATCTTTTAACTGGAGTTTTAAGAACGATTCCCTTAGCCTGGAAAGTAGTACTACTACAATAACAAATGGCGATATTAAGATATACCGGGATAAGCAAGTGAAAGACGATCCCCGGCAAAAGCCTATGTATAGTAAAATGATTAGAGAACTGCCTTTTAAGCTAAAACTAGATACGCTTAAGGTTAATAACCTGGCAATACAGTACCAGGAGTTGGTGAATCCAAAGAGAGGGCCCGGGAAAGTAACCTTTAAAAATCTTAATGCCAGTATTTATAATATTAGTAATGTAAATATGGATGCTGAAGATTTCCCCAGAACAGATATTGATGTGCAAACTCAGTTTCAGGGGGAGGCCAAATTAAATGTAAACTGGAATTTTGATATCTCAAATAGAGCTGATGTATTCTCAATTTCCGGGCAAATGGATAGGATTTCCAGCGAAGGGATTAACCAGTTTATGGAGCCGGCCTTAAACGTGAAAGCTGAAGGTGGAATTAGAGATATACAATTTAATTTTACGGGGAACAATCAGAATTCTACCGGAGATATGAAACTGGTGTACAGAGATTTTAAAGTAGAAGTGCTGCAAAATGACGGGGAAGAAGAGAATAAGTTTCTTTCGGCATTAGCCAATCTAATTGTAAATAACGATGCCACTTCAGAAGAAAAAGAGCAGGAAGGCATAAAAACCCAACGAACCCAAAATAAATCTTTCTGGAATTACCTCTGGAAAAATGTTAGAAACGGTGCTTTAAAATCCTTTCTTTAAATTTTAAAGGTAACAACCGGCATGTTGGCGTGATTTACTAAATCTTCACTAATGCTACCGTTAAAAAAATGAGCCAGACCTTTGCGTCCATGGGTGCTAATGCCAATTAAAGCTTTTTTCTGTTTCATAGCGAAATTTAAAATTCCCTTTTCTACACTCACATCATTGTAAATATGCATTTTGTAATCGTGTATATTAAAACCTGAGACAAAATTTTCTATACGCTCCCGTACTTCGGTGCTGGTAATAAAGTTATTAGGGGTGTTTATAAAAAGTAAATGGAATTTTGCTTCTATTAATTGCGCAAAGTTGTAAGCTTTCTCTAGCGTATGTTTGTTGCTGCCATCGGCATCTGTGGCAAAAATAAAATTTTCAACTTCAAAATTCCCGTGTTCATTTTTAATTACAAGTACCGGTATATTGGAAGAACGCACCACTTTTTCGGTATTACTACCAATAAACATTTCTTTAAAACCGCTTGCGCCGTGAGAACCCATAATAATTATATCACAATCATAATCCTCGCTAACTTCCATAATTCCGTCAAAAGCCTGGTGAAACATTACGGTTTCGTGAACTTTAATATCTTTTAAAAAAGGTCTTTGCATAAGTTTTGCAAACCGCTGGTGAGCCAGTTTCATAAAGAAAATAGATTCCGGTAAATTTTGGCTATTGCCGCCGGCCACAGGATCTATAAGCTGCATGGGGAGCTCTAACATATGTAGAAGATAGATCTCACTATTATGTTTTTTGGCTAATTGCGCCGCAATTTTTAGTGCGTGTTCGGCGGTATCAGAAAAGTCGGTAGGAACGAGTATCTTTTTCATTAATTCCTCTAAAAGATTAATAATGATTGCTTTATTAAAGTTAAGAATAAAATTTCATTTAAAGTCTGGTTTTCTTTCTCTGAAATTATTATTATATTTGCAGCGTTGAAACTAAAAAAGTACAGCGAGGGGACATAAAGTCCCCTCTTTTTATAAGCTATGTTGCAGGATAAAGTAGAAAATTTGTTGAAGGAAGCTTTCCAGGAAAATAATTCACTATTTTTAATAGACCTAAACATTACCAACGACAACAAGATATCTGTTGTGATAGATGGTGATAATGGGGTTTCTGTTAACGATTGTATTGCGGTAAGTCGCAAGATTGAACACAATCTAGACAGGGAAGAAGAAGATTTTTCTTTGGAAGTTAGTTCGGCTGGAGTTTCTGAGCCTTTACACCTGGAACGGCAATACAGGAAAAACCTGGGTAGAAAACTACAGGTGACTACCAATAACGAAAAAATTGAAGCAACTTTAACCCATGTAGATCAGGACGGGATTAAGCTTAACTGGAAAGCCAGGGAGCCAAAACCGGTAGGAAAAGGAAAGCATACCGTAGAAAAAGAAGCGGTATTGCCATATTCTGAGATTACAGACGCTAAAGTTATGATAACATTTTAACCTCAAATTGATATGGAAAATATCGCCTTGATTGAGTCATTTTCAGAGTTTAAAGATGACAAATTGATAGATCGTGTAACGCTTATGGCCATCCTTGAAGATGTGTTTAGAAGTGCGTTAAAGAAGAAATATGGTGAAGACGATAATTTTGATATTATTGTAAACCCAGATAAAGGGGATTTAGAGATTTGGAGAAACCGGGTTGTAGTGGCCGATGGTGAGGTAGAAGATCCTAACCAGGAAATTTCCCTTACTGAAGCCAGGAAAATTGAGCCCGATTTTGAAGTGGGTGAAGATGTATCAGAAGAAGTAAAACTTGTAGATTTGGGGCGCCGTGCAATTTTAGCTTTAAGACAAAATCTTATTTCAAAAATTCACGAACACGATAACACCAATATTTTCAAGCACTTTAAAGAGCTTGAAGGCGAAATTTACACCGCAGAAGTTCATCATATTAGGCATAGAGCCATTATTTTGTTAGACGACGAAGGAAATGAGATCGTATTACCAAAAGATCGCCAGATTCCTTCAGATTTTTTCAGAAAAGGAGATAACGTAAAAGGAATTATAGAAAGTGTAGAGCTTAAAGGCAATAAGCCCACAATTATACTTTCACGTACGGCTCCGGTATTCCTTGAAAAACTATTTGAACAGGAGATTCCTGAAGTTTTTGATGGATTAATTACCATTCAAAATGTGGTTCGTGTTCCTGGTGAAAAGGCTAAAGTAGCGGTAGATACTTATGATGATAGAATTGATCCTGTTGGTGCCTGTGTAGGTATGAAAGGTTCCAGAATTCATAGTATTGTACGCGAATTGGGGAATGAGAATATAGATGTGATCAATTTCACCAATAACGACCAGTTATATATTACCAGGGCCCTGAGTCCTGCAAAAATTACATCTATTAAATTAGATGAAGAAAATAAAACGGCCGAGGTTATGCTGAAGCCGGAAGAAGTTTCTAAAGCCATTGGCCGTGGAGGTCATAATATTAGGCTTGCCGGGCAGTTAACCGGTTACGAAATAGACGTTTTCAGAGAAGGAGTTGAAGAAGATGTAGAATTGAAGGAATTCTCTGATGAAATTGAAGATTGGGTAATTAAGGAATTTTCAAGAGTTGGGCTGGACACTGCAAAAAGTGTTTTGGAACAGGAATTGGAAGACCTTATTAGACTTACCGATTTAGAAGAAGAAACCATTCGCGAAGTAGTGAAGGTTTTAAGAGAAGAATTTGAAGAGTAGTAAAAAACTCATTGAATATATAATAATTAAAAGAGGTTAATTTAGAGGGCAATTTATGGCTGAAGCAAAAACAATGCGACTAAACAAAGTATTACGTGAATTCAATATTTCGTTAGACCGGGCTGTAGAATTTTTAAATTCTAAGGGTCACGATATTGAGGCGCGTCCTACTACCAAAATCTCATCCGAAGTTTATCAGGTGCTTTCTGATGAATTTGAGACCGATAAGTCTAAGAAAGTCGAGTCTAAAGAAGTTGGTGAGGAAAAAAGAAAGGAGAAGGAAGAATTGCGTTTAGCAAGAGAAAGAGAGCTCGAAGAAAAGCGCAAAGCCGAGGAGAAGAAAGAGGACGAGAAGCGCAAAGAAGAGGCAGTTACTGCCAGAGCTAAATTAGCCGGTCCTAAAAAAGTAGGTAAAATAGACCTGGATAAAAAACCAGAGAAAAAAGCCGAAAAAGAAGAGGAGAAACCAGCGCCAGCCGAATCTAAGCAGCCAGAGGAAGCTAAAAAGCCTGAAGCCGAAATAGAAAAGCCTGAACCTCAAAAACCTATAGAAGAAGCACCTTCTAAAGAGGAGAAAAAGCCCGAAGAAGTTTCTAAAAAAGAGGAAACTCATTCAGAAAAAGAAGAAGAGCCTAAAGAGGCTGAGTCAATGACTCATAAAACTAATTATACCAAACTTAACGGCCCTAACTTTACCGGAAAGAAAATTGACCTTTCTCAATTTAAAAAACCGGAAAAGAAGAAAGACGAAAAGAAAGCTGCCGAGGAGAAGAAGGAGAAAGAAAAGCGTAAAAAGCGTCGTCGTAGAATTAGTAAAGATGTGAAGCCTGGAGCTTCAAATCAGGGTGGTGGTAAGAAAGGAGCCCCTAGAAAAAGAGCTAAACCTATTACTAAAGAAGAGCCTAGCGAAGAAGAAGTTCAAAAGCAGGTTAGAGAAACCCTTGAAAAACTTCAGGGTAAATCTGGTAAAGGTAAAGGAGCTAAATATAGAAGAGATAAAAGAGATCAACACCGTCAACGTTCAGAAGACGATCTTGCACAGCAGGAAACAGATAGTAAAATCCTTAAGGTTACAGAGTTTGTAACCGTAAGTGAAGTTGCTACGATGATGGATGTGCCGGTAACGAAAGTAATTTCGGCCTGTATGTCTCTTGGAATGATGGTAACGATGAATCAGCGTTTAGATGCTGAAACACTTTCTATTGTTGCAGATGAATTTGGGTACGAAGTAGACTTTGTAACTGCAGATATTGAGGAAACAGTAGAAGAAGTTCCTGAAAATCCTGAAGATCTTGAAGAAAGAGCGCCAATTGTAACTGTAATGGGTCACGTAGACCACGGTAAAACTTCTTTGCTGGATTATATTCGTAAAGAAAATGTTATTGCCGGGGAAAGCGGGGGTATTACACAGCATATTGGAGCCTACGGTGTAGAGCTTAAAAACGGTCAAAAAATGACCTTCCTGGATACTCCTGGTCACGAAGCCTTTACGGCGATGCGTGCCCGTGGTGCACAGATAACAGATATCGCGATTATTGTAATCGCTGCAGATGATGATGTAATGCCGCAAACCAAAGAGGCTATTTCTCACGCCCAGGCTGCCGGTGTTCCTATCGTCTTTGCTATCAATAAATCTGATTTGCCAACGGCGAATCCAGAGAAAATTAAAGAAAAACTGGCAGGGATGAACTTGCTTGTTGAAGACTGGGGTGGTAAGGTTCAGTCGCACGATATATCAGCTAAAACAGGAATGGGAGTTGAAGAACTTCTTGAGAAAGTTTTGCTGGAATCTGAAATTCTTGAATTAAAAGCTAATCCGTCTAAAACTGCAACAGGTACCGTAGTAGAGGCTTTCCTTGATAAAGGTAGAGGTTATGTAGCTACCATTATTGTGCAGGCGGGAACCTTAAAAATTGGAGACTATGTATTAGCAGGTCGCCATAGCGGTAAGGTGAAAGCGATGCACGATGAACGTGGACACGAGGTTAAAGAAGCAGGACCAGCAACGCCGGTTTCTATTCTTGGACTTGATGGTGCGCCGCAAGCGGGTGATAAGTTTAAAGTGATGACAGATGAGCGTGAAGCTAAAGATATCGCTGCTAAACGAACTCAGTTGCAACGTGAGCAGAGTGTTAGAACTCAGCGTCATATTACCCTTGATGAAATTGGACGTAGAATTGCTTTAGGTGACTTTAAAGAGCTTAATATTATCCTTAAAGGTGATGTGGATGGTTCTGTAGAAGCCTTAACCGATAGCTTCCTTAAATTATCTACTGAAGAAATTCAGGTAAATATTATTCATAAAGGAGTAGGTGCTATTACCGAAAGTGATGTGTTACTTGCCTCGGCGTCAGATGCGGTAATTATTGGATTTAACGTACGTCCTGCTGGAAATGCAAGACAGGTAGCCGATAAAGAAGAAATTGATATCAGAACTTACTCGATTATATACGATGCAATCAACGATCTTAAAGATGCGATGGAAGGAATGCTTTCTCCAGAGCTTAAAGAAGAGATCACTGGTACTGCAGAGATTAGAGAAACCTTTAAGATTTCTAAAGTAGGAACTATTGCAGGTTGTATGGTTACTTCCGGTAAAATCTACAGAAGTTCTGGAATACGTTTAATTCGTGAAGGAGTAGTGGTGTATACCGGCGAACTTGCTTCTTTAAAACGTTTTAAAGACGATGTTAAAGAAGTAGCCAAAGGTTACGATTGTGGTATCCAGGTTAAGAATTACAACGATATTAAAGAAGGGGATGTTATAGAATCATTCCGTGAAGTAGAAGTGAAAAAGAAACTTAAATAATTAAGTTTACTCTTAAATAGAAAAAAGCGGCTATAGGGCCGCTTTTTTGTTTGCCCTGCATGCAAACAATTCCGAGGCTTGAAAGAAAGCCCGCTCACCTGATCGGAGGGAAGAGCAATGTAAAGTCAAGTGCGTCACTGGCAACGGTGGTGTGTGAAGGAAGACCTAGCAAGTTAGTGGAACATAGAGAAATCGAACCGATTCTGGCATATATTGGGGGTAAGGTTGCAAAAAGTGCCGATGCCCAAAATCCGAATAGCAATATATGTTAAAACGGATGGCTTCACTAACAGGAATGTTTGCTTAACGGGGGAAGCCTGATTATTCGCCTTTCCAGGCTAAGCAGAAACAAGTCGAGAGACAAGGATTTGTTATGGAAAATCAGGT
>NZ_FOOH01000035.1 GCF_900113135.1 Salegentibacter agarivorans
GGTGGTATCCTCGCAAGTCGGCTGTTGAGAAGCACTAGCTTCTGGTTGTGCAGGACTTCCTTCATTTTCTTCAATCACAATTGCTTCAGAAATCGCTTCGCAATCTCCATTGCTGGCTTGTACAAAATAAGTTCCAGCAGTTAAATCAAGGAATTCCGCATTTTCAATAGAGCTATTTAATTCATTTTGATTTTCATCTAAAAGAGTATAAGTAATTCCGTCATCAGTAATTACTGAAACCGTTCCTGTAATATCTTTGCAAGTTGGTTGCTGAGAAACAATGGTTTCTGGTTGCGCGGGATTTCCTTTGTTTTCTTCGATAATTATATCCTTAGAGGGCTGGGAGATACACTCATCTTCATTTTGAGCATATATCACGTAAGTTCCAGGAGAAAGCTCTTCAAAAATGTTTGACTCCTGAAAAATTTCGCCATCCAGACTGTACATATATCCCTCAGTAGCATTTACCGTAATCTTTCCCGTTTCAAGATTACAGGTGGGTTGAGTTACTACTATGGTTTCAGGAGTTTCTGCTATGGCTGGTGCAGGTAGAACTTCAAAACTATTGGTTGTAAAAACACATTCATTTAAAGCAACTGATAGGGTATAAACCCCTGGAGATAATGAACTAGTAGCATTCTTTAACTCAAGATTGCCTGTAGTTGAATTCAGTTCATATATATAATCTGTATTAAAATTGGTGATTGTCAATACTCCATTTTCATTCTCACAGGTGGGATCTTTTTTAGTAAAAACAGGCTCCAGTTGTGTTTTAATATTTTCTAACGTAAGCGATTGTTGAACATCTATATTTCCACATTCATAAGTAATTCTGAAGATTCGCTGATAAACCGCAGGAGATTGTTGTTGTAAAAAATCCTTATAGCTTATACTTTCAATCTCTTCAGTAAAAGAAATGCTTCCACCTAAATCTGTAAATACTTGCTGAGAAATAGTGGTAAATTCATTTGACAAGGCCGGAATGGAGTCGTCTGTAAAATCGTTATCACAAGTTTGAATTGTTTGATTTTGTGGTGCGGTAATTTCCGGTTCTCCTATTACAGAAATCTTAATGGGAGCTCTGTTGGGACTTATACAGCTTGCCGATTCTCCTTCAGCAACGTAATAGATGAATTCACCAGACTGCGAAGTAGATGGAATAATTTGAATTTCGGGTGAAGTATCTTCTTCGCTGGTATAGTAATATAAATTGAAATCGGGATTACTGGGTACAGCTGTTAATGGATCGGCTTCATCGTTCAGACAATAAGTGATTGATTCAGTTTCAGGTACCGAAGCTATAGTTGTAATTTCTATAGTAAAGGGTATTGCGCAATTCTCGGTTCCCGGGATTACCGCATAATATTCACCCGAATTATTTGGAATGGGATTATTGGTAGTATACTCGGTACTATTATTAGTTACCGGAGATTCGTTAAAGAATCTTGTTCCGTTAGGAAACCCAGAATTAATTTCAGCAATACCTATTGGTTCTTCTCTATTACAATAAACAAATTTCCTGGCTTCATCTGAATTTTGGCAATTTTCAGCTCGAAAATTGGTAGCGTCTATGGCTACTTCAAAAGGAGTAGTAATAGGTTCACCCTGGCAGGTTCCTTCGGTTTCATATCCCTGAATAAGGTCTTTGTTTTGAAAAGTAGTACCGGTTATAGCTCCGCGACCACTAATATTTCCATTAAATCTTATAAGATCAAAACCCGGGCAGATATTGGAAAGAATAGTACAATTCTTAGTTACCCCAAATTTTATAGTGAGATCGGCTAAAACATCATTGGTACTGTTGGCTAGCGGTAATTCATCTATTTCCCAAACTATAGATCCGGTTGCACCTAAAGTGGGATCAAAATATACTTCATTATTTTGCGGACTGGGAGAGAAATAAAAATTGGTTGAAAGACCATTAGGAAGATAATCGGCGTTATATGGAACCGGAATTACCACTTTTACGTCTTCTACATTCTCGGTCCCTTTATTTTTTAATTCAACCTTATAGCTTAATTCGTCACCGGGTACTGCATTATATGGTGGATTGCCCGCTATATTTCCATTTATTGCGCTTAAAGAGGAAATCCCTTCAATTTCAGGAATGTAAGCGTCTACAGACATGGCAATTGAAAAAATGGAATAGGTGTCCTGGGTAGAACCATACCTAAAGGTGGTACTGGTTTGGTTATTATCTATAACTGAATTCCCCGCATTTGGAATATTGAACATGCTAATGTCTATTCCGGTATTATTAGTATAATTTGGTGTTCTTGAAGAACCATTATTTTGAATAGAAGAATTGAAGAAATTATTAGTAGTGTTTTGTTCGTGAGAAAGACTTAACCAGGCATTATTACTATTCTTTTTTATCTGAAAATAATCTCCTGAAATTCCTACATCACCCTCGCCGGCCATTATTCCCATTTTCATATTTACGGGGCCAGATTGCGCGGTATTAAATCCCGAAACAGGAAGTTCATAATGTGCCACAACATTCCCTTCAACATGAGCATAGCCATCAAAAACGGTAACATCCCTCCAATCCATTTGTGAATTTTCATAGATCACAATCATTCCCCATCCGCCGTAAAAACCGGTAGTACCACCGTTACCTTCAGTTAGTTCCATATCGGCAACCCAATATTCCCCCGTACCATTATTTTTCACTAAATCGGTTACTTCTACATAAGCAGCATACATATCTGATGGTCCAGGGAAAAGAATATCATTAACATTTGCGCTAATAGTTTGATAAGCGGAGTTATTTGGACCTTTTACTTTGATGTTTCTTTTAGCATTGGTCTTTCCAGAATTATTGGTACGCCCAGACCAATAAAGTCCGGCATAAATTATATTAGAGCACTCAGGATTTGCTCCATTTTCGTTTGAAAATTCAAGAACAGCTGCAGAAGAGTTTTTGGTGGAAGACTCGTTGTCTTCGTCTACAAATTGCATTAAATTGTTACTGTTATTTGTATTTTCCCCATAGGAAAAAAGGCTAAGATTGGTGTTGCCAATCATAGTGAAGTCTCCCTTAATATTATAGATCTTTTTTGATGTAGAATATTGGGAAGTTCGTTGCTTAAATTCCTTATATACCTGTGCGTTAACAGCCGTATTGAAAAATAAAACGGTAAATGTTATCAACACGAATCTTATAGCGGTAAACTGATTTCTAAAGTAGTTTTTTTTCATATTCCTGAAATTTATGAGGGCAATATTTATTGCTCTGTAGTAGTTCTGTAAAGAACTTTTACGTTAGAAGTATTTTTTAGCATATCCTGAATATTAGATACACTACATTCAAAATCACATTCAATTAAAACATATTTTAAAGCAGTACTTTTAATAGAACTTAGATCTAAACTTGTATATAAATTGTTTGAGGAATGCTTAATTAGAATTAAAACAACACTTTGCAATTCGGTTTTAATCTTGGAGATATTTGATAAATAATTAGAGGGTACAATTACCAGTTTTGGCGCTCCATCTCCCATTTTGGCGTGCTCATTTTCCTGAACAACTATTAGCGGATTTAATTCGAAAACTAGATTCTTAAGATTTTCTATTTCCCCAGAGTCAAAATTTTGTTGATTTCGGGTTGGAGTAGATTGTTCTCCTATTAATTGGTCAAAATTGGTAATCGAGTAATTTTCCTGCGCATTGCCAATAAAAGTATTAGCAAACAATACAAGGATTAGGAGTTTAAAGAGTGAATTCATTTTCATAATTCTATAGTTCTGTTTCCCGTTTTTCAAGGGAAAAATTATTTTAAATTTTGGCATAAAAAGGTCACTGATCCTTAGGGGAAGGATCAAACAAGGGTAGTTTTTTAAAATATTTAAGAATGTGAGATTTACATTTTGAAAACTTTTGGGGTAAGTTTTAATAGGAAAGTATGGGGGATGACCTATTTTAAATGTTAATCTTAGGATAAAATTACAGTGAATAATCTTTAAAAGACCAAATTGTCTTTTTTTTTAGATTAAAACCTATTTATTTTCGGTGAATGGTAATATTGAAGTAAAAAATACGGGAAATCAGGTGGTTAATATTTCAAATAAACGTTTTTAGCCATTGTTTAAAAGAATTTACAACTGCAGAAAAACCTTAGGTTTAAACATAAAAAAACCACCGAATAAGGTGGTTAATTATATAAAAAGTTGAGGTAATTAATTAGTTTTGTTCATACATTAAAATTCTATGTTGTTCCCCTTCTATTAAAGGGTGTTCTTGCAGGTCTATTTCATAGATAAAACCTTCTTCTATAGTTGTAAAAATATCATATTCGTCCTGTACCGTATAACCTAATTCCTGCCTTGCATAATCTATCCAGGTTTGGTAAGTAGGGACATCCATTTTATTTTTATTAGAGATAACCGTTAAAAAGTCGTCTTGAATTTCTATAGTATAACGAGCACTTTTACCGTTTTTACTGGTTTTTTGATCTATCCAATTCCCTTCATCCATTTTTGAAATTTGAAGTTCACTTAAATTTTGAGGGTTAAAATCTACAGCATAAACTACGTGATTTCTGGTATAGCTATCTGGATTTGTCATTCCAGCGGTACAGCTTCCTAAACTTATAGCAAGAATAATAAGAGAAGCCTTAGTGAGTATTTGATTTTTAAATTGGAAAAAATTCTTATAAAAATTCATTTGCAATTTAATTTTAGTTCAATTTAATAATGGCGATTAGTTAAATGTTTTGAACAAAATTAAGCGATATCACTCTTTATATGTATTATTATTAATGTTTTTAGTTATATCGCATTATTATTAGATAAAATGTAATGGAATGCATTTCGTCGGTGTTTTTGGTCGAACTTATTTGCAGAACATAGAAATGAGTGCAGTTCGTCTATATTTAGTTCTTTTTTCTATTTGCATTTCAACTATAAAAAGCAGAATCTTATCTCAAAATTTTTCCGGCTTCAGCCTAAAACTTGTAAATTGCAGCAAAGCAAAACACAATGCAAAAGAGCCTTGATGATTACCGAAAAAGCTATGGAAAAAGCGAACTTTTAGAAGATAATGTCCCGTCTTTTCCACTGCCGCTTTTTACCGCCTGGTTTGAGGAGGCGGAAGAGCATCCTGAAATAGCAGAAGTAAATGCTATGAGTCTCGCCACCTGTGGAATAGAAGGATTTCCAAAAAATCGTATAGTACTTTTAAAGTCTTTTGGTGAAATGGGTTTCAGTTTTTATACTAATTATAATTCTGAAAAAGCCCGGGATATTGAAGAAAATCCAAGAGTTTGTTTATCCTTTTTCTGGCCACCATTAGAACGGCAGGTAATTATTAAAGGTGTTGCAATGAAAACTACCGAAGAAGAATCTGCAGCTTATTTTGGTTCCAGACCCCGGGGAAGTCAATTAGGCGCCTGGGCTTCTAACCAAAGTAATGTTTTAAGCTCCCGCGAAGAACTGGAAGAACAGTTAAAAGAAATTGAAGAAAGATATCAAAATAAAGATGTAGATAAACCACCTCACTGGGGCGGTTATCTGGTAACCCCCAGAAGTTTTGAATTCTGGCAGGGTAGAAATAACCGTTTGCACGATAGGATAATCTATGAATTTATAGAACAGGATACCTGGGAACGTAACCGTTTAGCACCTTAAAATTGAAATTATGAAACGATTAATTCTAGTGAGACACGGCAAATCGTCCTGGGGAAATAATTTACCAGATGAAAAAAGACCGCTTAAGAAACGTGCTTATAACGATGCTGAGGTAGTTTTGAAAACCTTTAAGGAATTTCAAAGTGGAAATTTAACTTTATGGAGCAGTCACGCAGTTAGGGCAAACACCACGGCAAATCTTTTTAAAGACGAAATGGAAATACCCGATGATAGATTCACCGTAAAAAAAGAACTTTATACGTTTGATGAAAGTCAATTACTCTCTGTAATTAAAACCTGCCCCGATAATGTAGAAATACTCATGGTATTTGGGCATAATCCCGCAATGACGGGTTTGGTTAATCGGTTAGGCGATAAACCTATAGACAATTTACCTACTACAGGACTTTGTGTAATAGATTTTGATTTAAATTCCTGGAAAGACATTGAAACCGGTAAAACTTTACTACAATTATTCCCCAAAAACTTACGCTAATTTATGCCGCAAAGAAAATATTTAAACAGGGAACTCAGCTGGTTACAATTTAATGCCCGGGTTTTACAGGAAGCCGAAGATGAAACTGTTCCACTTATAGAACGATTAAGATTTCTGGGAATTTTCTCTAATAATTTAGACGAATTTTTTAAAGTAAGGTATGCTACCGTAAAAAGAATTGACCTGGCAGGAAAAGCAGGAAAAAGCGTTCTGGGCGGAATTAAAGCCAGCAAACTACTTGAAGAAATTACCCAAATAGTAATTGAACAACAAGCCGAAAGCCTTAAGATTTTAGACGATATTCAGCATCAGTTAAAAGATTATAATATTCATATTATTAATGAGAAACAGGTTTCTGCTACGCAGCAAAAATTCATTAAAAACTTTTTCCTTTCCAAAGTAAGTCCGGCCCTTGTAACTATAATTCTTAATGATCTTCCTGAAATTCCAAGTTTAAAAGACAGTGCAGCCTATTTAGCCGTAAAGATGGTGATGAAAGAGGAAAAGCCTCAAAAAGGAATTTCAAAAGTGCTGGATAAAACCGAAAAAGACCGCAAATATGTTCTAATTGAAATTCCTCGAAGCATAGAACGCTTCGTAGTGCTTCCAGAAGAAAATGGGAAGCAGTATATAATCCTGTTAGACGATTTAATTCGATATAACCTGGGTACAATTTTTAATATTTTTGAATACGAAAGTATTTCGGCACATATGATAAAGATTACTCGGGATGCCGAGTTGGACATAGACAGTGACCTGAGTAAAAGTTTTATTGAAAAGATTTCCAGTAGTGTAAAAGATAGAATTAAGGGGGAGCCGGTAAGATTTGTTTACGATATGAACATTGCCGATGATACTTTGTCTTATTTAATGAATAAAATGGGCATAGAATCTACCGATAGTATTATTCCCGGTGGGCGTTACCATAATAGGCGTGATTATATGAATTTTCCCAGTCTTGGCCGTGAAGATTTACTTTATAAACCTATAGAGCCTTTGCCAATTCCTGGGCTTATATTACAAACCAGTTTGTTTGGAAGTATTGCCAGGAAAGATTATCTATTGTATGCACCATACCAAAGTTTTGCCTATACTGTTAAGTTTTTAAGGGAAGCCGCCTTAGATCCAAAGGTGAAAACTATAAAAATCACTATTTACAGATTGGCAAAAATATCTCATATTGCCAGCTCTTTGATTAATGCTGTAAAAAATGGCAAAAAGGTAATTGTGCAAATTGAATTACGCGCTCGTTTTGATGAAGTTGCCAATATTCGCTATGCTGAACAAATGCAAGCAGAAGGGGTTCAGCTTATTTTTGGCGTGCCGGGTTTAAAAGTTCATTGTAAAGCCTGTGTAATAGAGCGGGAAGAAGAAGGTAAAACAAAGCGCTATGGCTTTATTAGTACCGGTAATTTTAACGAATCTACTTCTCGCATCTATACCGATTATACCTTATTCACCGCTCATCCCGAAATTTTGAAAGAAGTGAATAAAGTTTTCGACTTCTTTGAGATCAATTATAAAGTAAATAAATACAAACATTTAATAGTTTCTCCGCATTACAGCAGAAATACTTTTGTAGGCCTTATTCAAAAGGAGATTGAAAATGCCCGCGAAGGGAAACCTTCCGGCATTGCGCTTAAGCTTAATAGTCTTTCAGATTATCCTATGATAGATAAACTGTACCAGGCAAGCCAGGCCGGTGTGAAGATCAAGCTTATTGTACGTGGGGTTTGTTGTCTTATTCCCGGTGTAGAAGGTTTAAGCGAAAATATTGAAGCGATAAGTATTGTAGATAAATTCCTGGAGCATCCGCGGGTATTTATATTCAAAAATGGGGGAAATTCCAAGGTTTACATTTCTTCAGCAGATTGGATGACCAGAAACCTTGACCTTCGTGTGGAGATTTCCTGCCCAATTTATGATGAAGAAATTAAACAGGAAATTATTGAAACTTTTGATATTAGCTGGAACGATAATGTAAAAGCAAGGACAATTACCTCTAAGCACGATAATGCCTATAGAAACTGCAGTACAAAAAAACTGCGTTCCCAGTTTGAACTTTACGATTATTATTTAAAAAAATTACCCGGCACCAAACCGGAAAAGAATAAAAAAAATAGATAATTGGCCTCAACCTCAAATCTTTATAAACCTCACCTGGTGAGAAAATAGAAAAATTTTATCTCGTGATTACACAAAAAAACTACGCAGCTATAGATATAGGTTCCAACGCCGTAAGGCTGCTGGTTTCTACCATTACAGAACAAAAAGGTAGGGAAGAAACCGATTTTAGGAAAACCTCCCTGGTGAGGGTTCCTATTAGACTTGGAGAAGATGTATTTAAAGAAAGTATTATTTCTGAGAAGAATATAGAACGAATGGTAGATACCATGCAAGCTTTTAATCTTCTAATGAAATCTCACGGAATTGAAAAATATAAAGCCTGTGCTACCTCGGCTATGCGGGAAGCTAAAAATGGAGCAGAGGTTGTTGAAAAAATTAAAGCAAAAACAGGGGTAGAAATTGAAATTATAGACGGTAACCACGAAGCTGCAATAATTGCTGCTACAGATTTGCATGAACTTATTAAAAACGATTGTAATTATTTATATGTTGATGTTGGGGGCGGGAGCACTGAATATACTCTCTATAGTGGCGGAAAAACCGTGGCGTCAAGATCTTTTAAAATTGGTACTGTACGCCTTTTAAATAATTTAGTTGAAGATGGCACCTGGGAAGAGATGGAAAAATGGGTTAGGGAAACCACAAAGCCTTATAAGGATATAGATCTTATTGGTTCTGGTGGGAACATTAATAATATTTTTAAAACCAGCGGAAAAAAAGAAGGAAAACCCTTAAGCCTGGCATATATTAAAAAATACAATGAATTGCTAAATTCTTTAAGCTACGAGGAACGTGTTATGGACCTTAAACTAAAAAGTGACCGTGCAGATGTGATTATCCCGGCTTCTAAGATTTATTTAAGTTCTATGAAGTGGGCCAGAGCCGATAATATTTTCGTACCAAAAATAGGACTGGCCGATGGGATTATAAAATCACTTTACAACGGTAATAATAACTAAATACCAAAATTAAAACCCGGATAAATCTTTACTTATCCGGGTTTTTTATTTTTTCAATTAACCGTGAATGGTTTTATCTTTACTGAGGTCTTTCATTATTTCAGCTTCAAAATCGAGTAATTCTTCCCATTTTTTATCTACTTCTGCTCGCTCCCCATATTTTCTGGCAAACTTTAAAAACATTGTATAATGGTTGGCTTCACTAATCATTAATTTATGATAAAATTCAGCGAGTTCCTCATCTTTTAATTCTTCTGAAAGCAACCTGAAACGTTCACAGCTTCTGGCTTCAATTAATCCTGCGATTAAAAGCCTGTGAATTAACTGCGTGGTTCTGCTACCGCCTTTTGGAAAAAAACTAAGTAGTTTAATTACATATTCATCTTTTCTATCTCTTCCTAAAACAAATCCGCGTTTTAGCAACTGCTCGTGTACCATTTTAAAATGGCCCATTTCTTCCCTGGATAAAGCGATCATTTCATCTACCAATTCGGTATATTCTGGGAAAGAAACAATTAAGGAAATTGCTGTTGAAGCTGCTTTTTGTTCGCAATAAGCATGGTCTACAAGAATATCTTCAATATTTTTTTCGGCTATATTTGCCCAGCGCGGGTCTGTGGGAAGTTTTAGTCCTAGCATATCTATACGTCTAAATCAAATGTACTTCTAAGTTTATCTATTAAAGGATTTTTCTCCTTTAGTTTATTGTATTTTTCAATAGGAGTGAAGGCATATTTTTTTGCCGACTGCTCATTAACGTTAATTACCAACCTTATTTCGGTATTCTGAAGTTTTTGCTTCAGGTAAGACATCAATTTGTTTTGTTCCCGCTCCAGGTTAATCTTCATCGTTTCGTTGGGTAATTCTATAACAATTTGATTGTCTTCCTTGAGCTTGGGTAAATCGGTTTCAAGAATTGATGCGAGAATTTTCGAGCCCTGTTTTTTTATTCGTTTTACATAGTCATTCCAGGTGGCCTGCAATTGCGTTTCGCTGAATTCATTATTGAGCACCACGTTTTTTGTTGGAGCAGCTTCCTGTTGCCGCGCTTCTATTTCCCTTTTTTTCTGAATACTTTTTAAAGAAAGTCCTGAAACCTTTTCCTTTTTTATTTTAGGATCGGTTACCGGTTTTGGCTCTGGGGAAGGTGTAGCCGGTTTTTCCTGCTCTTCTTTGGCCTTTGGCACCATTGTCTCATCTGAATGATAATTGTCCTCTTTATCATCGGCACAGTGGCTATCTGGAGTTTTATTTTCTCCTGTAGGTAACTGACTTTCCTTTGGGGCTTCAGTTGCAGTTTCTCCGTGTTCATTCTCGCGCACTATACTTTTTTCTTCTGAAGAAAGCGCGTTAGGTTGTTTTTCAAAAACCGAAGCGGGAATTATTGACTGATCAAACTTTTTTTTTTCTCCATCAAAAGTGATAGAGGCAAGCTGCATTAGAGAAAGTTCAACCAATAAACGTTGGTTTTGGCTTGTTTTATATTTGAGATCGCACTCATTGGCCAGATCTATCGCTTTAATTAAAAATTGATGATCGGTTTTGGAAGCCTGCTCAAAATAGCGGGCTTTAGTTTGCTCTCCAACTTCTAAAAGCTGTATTGTTTTTTGATCCTTGCAGACTAAAAGATCCCTGAAATGCGAAGCCAAACCGCTAATAAAATGGTGACCGTCAAATCCGCTGGAAAGGATCTCATTGTAACTCAGTAGCAATTGCGGAATATTATTACTTAAAATAAGATCGGTAACCTTAATATAAGTATCGTAGTCGAGAACATTCAGGTTTTCTGTAACTGCCTGCCGGGTTAGATCTTTTCCGCTAAAACTAACAACCCTGTCGTAAATAGAAAGAGCATCCCGCATAGCACCATCGGCTTTTTGCGCAATAATATTTAATGCATCTTCCTCGGCATTTACACCTTCCTGTTGCGCTATATATCCCAAATAATTTTTAGCATCGCTTACCGTGATTCTTTTAAAATCGAAGATCTGGCACC
This sequence comes from Salegentibacter agarivorans, assembly GCF_900113135.1. Classification (GTDB taxonomy): domain Bacteria; phylum Bacteroidota; class Bacteroidia; order Flavobacteriales; family Flavobacteriaceae; genus Salegentibacter; species Salegentibacter agarivorans. Next base: position 11,206 of record NZ_FOOH01000035.1, read on the forward strand.
GAGAAAGTATGGTGGGGATTATTTTATGTTTTTCAGTAGTAGCCAGAATAAAAATAGCGTGCTGGGGCGGTTCTTCTAAAGTTTTCAGAAAAGCATTAAAGGCTGACTGAGAGAGCATGTGCACCTCATCAATAATATATACTTTATACTTCCCAACTTGCGGCGGAATCCTAACCTGGTCTATCAAATTTCTGATATCGTCTACCGAGTTGTTAGAAGCGGCATCGAGTTCAAAAATATTAAAAGCAAAATCCTCATCGGGGCTTTGAGTACCATCGTGGTTAATCATTTTTGCCAGGATACGGGCGCAGGTGGTTTTTCCCACACCACGAGGTCCTGTAAATAGAAGGGCCTGGGCGAGGTGATTGTGTTCAATGGCGTTTTTTAAGGTATTTGTGATGGCTTGTTGCCCTACCACATCTTTAAAAGTTTGTGGGCGGTACTTACGAGCTGATACTATAAAATGTTCCATTGAAATTTATTGAACTACAAATATAAAAATAGCCTCCATAAGTTCTAAGGCAATCGCTTATATTTTTAAACAATTAAAGCTAAGAAATCAACATTTTTTTAATCACGAAACTTTCTAAAAAACTACCTTTGCACCAAGCAGGCCGCCTTATCGCCAACGAATTTATTCGATGGAGGAAATTCCGGACACCAAAGGGCGGCATAGTGGGTAACACCCATCGGTTCCGTTTCGGTTTTCCGAGGCGGGATCAGGACTAGTGCAACAGAAAGAATGTACAGGTAATGCTGTAGTGAAATCAGGTAAACTCTATGCGGTGCAATGCCATGTAAACCGGTGTTTGCAAGCGGCTCGCTTGCTACCGGAGGGTAGGCAGCTAAAGGTTTTTGGCAACAAAAACCGGAGATAAATGATAAGGGGAACCCCGGTTAACGGGAGGAACAGAATCCGGATTACAGGCCTGCTTTTTTATAATAATGTCTTTGCCCACGCCCGGGCTTCGTCCATATGGGAAAAGATATCAAAAGGAACCGGAGAAAATTGTTTTTCAAAATTAGCCACCTGTAAGGCTTCATATCGCTGACTTACTATAGCTATTCCCAATAAATTTTTCACGTCTTTTAATTCAAAATAAATCGTTGGATTTACATTGTAATTATTCTTCCGGTCTGATACATAAACAAAATCTGCACCTTCATAAACCTCATTGCATATTTTTAGAATTTGTTCTACGTGTTCAATTTCAAAAACTACATCGTCTTTTACTTCAGAAATAACTATCCCTTCATAAAAATTTAAAATAATATCAACAAGCTCAATCCTTTTTATCCTATCCGTCATACCATCAAATTTCTAAGCCCAACAGGGCTGTAATTCTTCAGCAGAAATTATTCTGCATTCTCAAAAAAACTAAAAACTGAACCTCCATAGCGACGCCCTTCTTTAAAGTTGGGAAGATCGGAAAGATCGGTGTGTTTAGAGTGTTCAATAATTAATTGACCATTTGGATTAAGTAGGTTTTTGTCGAAAACTAGTTCTGGAATTTTCAGGAATTTTTCTTTTTCAAAATCATAAGGTGGGTCGGCAAAAATAATATCTGCCTTTACAAAAGCTTTTTCAAGAAATTTAAAGACATCACTTTTAATAGTTGTAATATTTAAATCTAATTCCTGGGCTGTTTTTTTTATGAATTTCACGCAGTCAAAATTAGCATCAACAGCGGTTACTTCCTTGCTTCCGCGTGAAGCAAATTCATAGGCAATATTACCAGTTCCCGAAAAAAGATCAAGGATGCTTAATTGTGAAAACTGAAAATTATTATTCAGGATATTGAAAAGGGCTTCCTTAGACATATCGGTAGTAGGGCGTACTGGTAGCTTTTTTGGAGCCATCAATCTTTTTCCTTTATGTGTTCCTGAAATTATTCTCATTTAAATGACTTTAGTAATACATATTCTTCCAGCTGATTTAAGCCGGTAAGTTCTTTTTCCAGATTTAAGCTGAAATCGGTTTCCAAAAGTTCCACGTGCTTAATATAATCAAACGCGATTTTAAACAAAGGAGAAGCTTTGCTAATAGCTCCCAGCAATATCAGCCTGAATTTTTCCGGGTCTAAATTAAGTTGTTCAGCAGTGAAGAGAATATAATATAAAAAATCTTCTTTTTCGGTAAAACTGAAAGAATTACACAACAGGAGTTCACCATTTTCTATCAAAACCAGCTCAAACTGCTTATTTTTTATATGTGCAAACATTTGAGGACGCTCAGCTTTTGGTAATTTTAGCAAATTTTCGACTAAAACCGTGTTGAGATGCTGGTATTCAAATTCTCCAAATTTCTCAAAAAAGAAATTAATGATATTAGTATATGGAATATAAACATTAATAATCCCTGTATCCACAATTTCCTCGTGGGCAATGAAATCGGTTTTAAGAATTTTGGTGTTGAATTTTAAATAATCTGAAGCATTTTCTTCTTTAAATAAAGTTGCAGGAACCAAAGTGGCAAGTGCATTATCAAAAATAAGTTTTACTTGTGTGGCTTCAGCAATGCTTTTTTCTTCAGCATATATTTTTTGAATTTCTTCAAGCAGTTTCACAGGATCTACCTGTTGCGAAAAACGGATTTTCTTGAATTGTACCACTTTATTTTCAGCAGAATTTAGGGTACAAAAAGAAAGTCCATCCAGGGAAACCTGAATGGACAGTTCTAAATTTAATTGTTTTTTGCTATTATTCGTCGCCATATTGGGTTGGCCAGTTTCCTTTTGTGTTAACCTCTTCCAGAGAGCCAACGTTAATGTAACGACCGTTAATATCGTCTACAGATTGTACCTGGTTTTGTTGCAAAATAAGCTCTTTATCTAAACCTTGCAATACAACACTTTTAGCTACTCTTGCTCTAAAAACCGGAATTTCTGAATTTCCTTTTGTAATTGTACCTGCATCCAGCTCAAATTTAGCATCTACATCATCAACCGGTACATTAATCATATTGGTATAACGCTCTTTATTTCCTTTAAATAATGAATCTTTAACAGAAACAAAACCAAGCGTATCAACAATTACTTTTTCAATATATTCGTCTACACCATACTGTTTTCTGTATTCCTCATCTAATACAGTAGTATCACGACGTTGGGTAATTGCAAATTCTGCAGTATCTAAAAATCCTACTAATTTATCAAAATCATCCTGGAAAGTCCCCACAATTTCTTTGTGAGCTAATTCTGCATTACGAATATCCTTTAAGTTTTCAACTACTTTGGCATAACGCTTTTCTTTAATTTTATTAAACTGAATTGGTTCGTAAACAGCATTAAAGGTAAGGTAGGCTAAACCAATAATAACCACCCAAAGAAGTAATTGAATTGCAAGTCTCATGCTTTCTAAATTTTGTTTTAAAATTACTAGTGTTTCACGACAAATCTACAATTTTTTTTTATTCGTAAAAGTTTCTTCCGTAAAAATCCATTCCTATCTTTGATTTTTGATAAATCTTCTATGGAAAATCTTGATGCTTCCAAATTTTATAAACTTCTTTTAAGCGATCTGGGTTTTACGGCTAAAGCAGGGCAGGATCTTGCTTTACAACAACTTTCCCGGTTTGTTTTAAACAATAATAAAGATGAACTTTTTGTGCTGAAAGGCTTTGCCGGAACTGGTAAAACCACGATTATCAGTACCCTGGTGAAAAATCTCTGGCAAATTAAAAAATCTGGAGTTTTATTGGCACCTACGGGAAGAGCGGCGAAAGTGATTTCTAATTATTCTAAAAAAGAAGCTTTTACCATTCACAAAAAGATCTATTTTCCGAAGAAAAGTGGCGGGAGCGGAGTACAATTTGTGCTTCAACCCAATAAACACAAAAACAGTATTTTTATTGTAGATGAAGCTTCAATGATCTCTGATACGCCTACAAATTCCAAATTAATGGAAAATGGAAGCTTGTTAGACGATCTTATTCAGTTTGTATATTCAGGGCATAATTGCCAGCTTATCTTAATTGGGGATACCGCACAGCTTCCACCGGTAAAGATGGAAATTAGCCCGGCACTGGAAGCTGAAAAACTTCAGTTTTCCTATAATAAAGAAGTGCATCATATTGAGTTAGACGAAGTGGTGAGGCAGGCTGAAGAAAGCGATATTTTGCTAAATGCCACTAAAATTAGGCAAAGCTTACAAGACGGTTTTTATGATAGTTTTCAGTTTGAAATCACTCCAAAAGCAGATGTAGTTAGATTACAGGATGGTTACGAAATTATGAATGCCATCGAGGAAAGTTATAATGAATTGGGAAACGAGGAAACCAGTCTTATTGTAAGATCTAATAAAAGGGCGAATTTGTATAACCAACAAATAAGGTCTAGAATTTTGTTCCAGGAAGAAGAAATTTCAGCCGGAGATTATCTTATGGTGGTAAAAAATAATTATTTCTGGATAAAGCCAAATTCTGAAGCCGGGTTCATAGCTAACGGAGATATTGTAAAAGTCCTGGAAATTTTCGGAATAAAAGAGCTTTACGGGTTCCGGTTTGCCGAAGTACAGGTGCAAATGGTAGATTATCCTAAAATGCGTCCTTTTGAAACCGTAGTGATGTTAGATACACTTACCAGCAATACGCCGTCACTTTCTTATGAAGAATCTAACCAACTGTACCAGGAAGTAATGAAAGATTATGAAGATGAAACTTCTAAATACAAGAAGTTTATGAAGGTGAAGAACAATAAGTTTTTTAATGCCTTACAAATAAAGTTTTCTTACGCGATGACTTGTCATAAATCTCAAGGTGGGCAATGGAACACCGTTTTTATAGAACAACCTTACCTGCCAGAGGGCGTTGGCAAAGAATATTTAAGATGGCTTTATACTGCTGTAACAAGAGCAACCAATAAACTTTACCTCATAGGATTTAAAGATGATTTTTTCGTAAATAAATAACTTTTTCACTTGCGTTAATTCAAATTTTAAAACTTAAATTTAACCTCCAAAAATTAATAATTTCCAATGAATAATCCGCTTAAAATAATCGCTATGATTCCCGCCCGTTATGAGGCCTCTCGGTTCCCGGGGAAACTTTTAAAAGACCTAAACGGAAAAACGGTAATCACCAGAACATACGAAGCTGCAAAAAAGACCGGACTTTTTGACGAAGTTTATGTGGTAACCGATAGCGATAAAATTTATGCTGAAATTAATAAAAACGGGGGCAATGCGATAAAAAGTAAGAAAGAACATGAATGCGGAAGCGACCGTATTGCTGAAGCAGTGCAGGATATGGATGTAGATATTGTTGTAAATGTACAGGGAGATGAACCATTTATAGATAAAGATAGTTTGGCTAAATTGCTAATTGTTTTTCGGGAAGATGATGCTTCTGCCATAGATCTTGCTTCATTAAAAACTGCCCTTTCAGAAAGTGATGAGATTACCAATGCCAATAATGTAAAGGTAATTACCAATAAGAATGATTTCGCGATGTATTTTTCAAGGTTTCCAATTCCTTATCCAAGAAATACCGATGCCCACGTCACTTATTTTAAGCATATAGGGATTTATGCTTTTAGAAAACAAGCAATTATAGATTTTTATAATTTACCAATGCTTTCCTTGGAATCTGCTGAAAAGATTGAGGCAATTCGATTCCTGGAATATGGGAAAAACATAAAAATGGTTGAAACTGAAATGCAAACCATTGGTATAGATACTCCTGAAGATCTTGAAAAAGCCAGGAAGATCTGGAACAATTAAATAATTAGCTTACGGCATCTTTATAAACTTTTAGAGCCCGTTCGCGGGCTTCTTTATGATCTACCATTTTTTCAGGATAATCATCAGTCTCAAATTCTTCCACCCATTTTTTGATATATTTTTTATCCTTATCAAATTTATCAATCTGTGTAGTTGGGTTAAAAATTCTAAAGTAAGGAGCTGCATCTACACCACTTCCAGCAACCCATTGCCAGTTGCCAACATTCGAAGACATCTCATAATCCAGTAGTTTTTCAGCAAAATAAGCTTCGCCCCAGCGCCAATCAATGAGTAAATGTTTGCAAAGAAAACTTCCTACCAGCATTCTTACCCGATTATGCATAAAACCAGTTTTGTTTAATTGGCGCATTCCTGCGTCTACCAGTGGATAACCTGTGTTTCCTGTTTTCCACTTTTCAAATTCCTCTTCGTTATTGCGCCATTCAATACGGTCGTATTTCTTTTTAAAAGATTCAGTGGCAGTGTCTGGGTTGTGATACAAAACCTGCATAAAAAACTCCCTCCAGATCAATTCATTTAAAAAGGTTTTATTTGTTTCGGCATTAGCTTTTTTTACCATTTTTCTAGTACTTACAGTACCAAACCTAAGATGGGCGCCTAATCTAGAGGTACCATCTTTTCCGGGAATATTTCTGGTATTTTCATATTGCTGAATTAAAGTAGGCGTAACATCATAATCCGGTACTTTAATTTCTGAAGTTTTGAATCCAATATCACTTAAGCTTAAATTAGGCAACCTGGTATTTTGAATAAGATTATCCAGATATTGACTGGTATAATGAATTTTAAGATCCAGGGATTTGAAGTGCTCTTTCCAGGCCCTCATATAAGGGGTGTATACCACATAAGGATCGCCATCTTTCTTAAGCACTTCATCTTTTTCAAAGATAACCTGGTCCTTAAAAGTGTGAAATTCAATATTATTTTCAGAAAGCAGCTCGGCTATTTCCTTGTCTCTTTGGGTTGCGTAAGGTTCATAATCATGATTAGTGAATACATCAGCAATTTGATATTCCTTAATTAACTGCTGAAAAATTTCTTCTGGTTTGCCGTGATACATCGCGATAGAGCTGCTAAAATCATTTTGCAGTTCTTTTCGCATTTCTTGAAGCTGCTCGTGTATAAAAGTTACACGCGCATCATTTTTAGGTAATTTATCAAGGATTTCTGTATCAAAAATAAAAATTGGTAAAACCGGTTTATCAGATTTTAAAGCTTCGAGAAAACCTACGTTATCATCTAATCTCAAATCACGTCTAAACCAGAAAATATTCACTTCTTTACTCATTTACGAAATATTTAAAGTTGAAAGTCCGCCGTCTACCCCAATAATTTGTCCCGTGATCCAGCTGTTTTTATCGCTTAATAAAAAGGTAGCCGCGTTGGCGATATCTTTAGCGTTTCCAACCCTTTTAAGAGGATGCCTTTCACTCATTTTCTCTTTCTTAGAATCATTAGACAATAATTTTTCAGCTAGCGGAGTATCAGTTAAAGATGGAGCGATCACATTTACGCGAAGGCTGGGAGCATACTCTGCTCCCAGGGATTTTGCAAAACCTTCAATCGCACCTTTTGCCGCGGCAACGCTGGTATGGAAGGGCATTCCAACTTTAACGGCCACGGTACTAAAAAATACCAAACTTGCATTTTCGGCTTTCTTTAATTTCGGCATTACTCCCTGAACCACTTTAACTAAACTTAAGAAATTTAAGTTCATTTCTTTCTCAAAATCTTTATGCTTTAGCATTTTAAAAGGTTTCAGGTTAATGCTTCCGGGGCAATAAACCAGGCCGTGTATTTCTTCCGGCAACTCAAGATCTTCAATATTATCTTTTAAAACATCGAATTCTAAATGTTTAATATCATCGTTTAATTTACCTTTATTTCTAGAGGCAACAATTACATTATTTTCAGTAACCAGTTGATTGGCAATTTCAAGTCCGATTCCTGTAGAACCACCAATTAGTAAAATATTCTTTTTCATAATTTATTTTTTTGGGATTACGCTAAAATGTCCTGTTTGAGAGTGGAATTTTTGGTTTTACTTTCATCAAATTCACCAAAAAGTTCTACGAGTTTTTTCTGTCTGTAACCAAAAATTTCTTTCAGTTTAGGAGCTACGAGGAAGGGATGAGCCATTTGACCCAGAATTCCAAAGGGTAATTTATAATCTACAATATCTTCCATTTCTACACCGCCGGGAATTTCTTCTAAGAAATGCTTGTGGTGCCAGAGGGCGTAAGGCCCAAAACGCTGTTCATCTACAAAGTATTCTTTGTCTTTTACGTGAGTGATTTCGGTTACCCATTTGGTTTTAATTCCCGCAATTGGAGTTACAATATATTGAATAATTTGTCCCGGGTACATTGCGCGATCGGCTCCCGAGAGAATATTAAATCCCATATAATCTGGTGTTATTGTCTTTAGATTTCCGGGATTGGAGAGAAATTCCCAGGCCTTTTCCAGACTGATAGGAAGTTTTTGAACCGATTTCTTGGTGTAGATTTTCATTCTAGTTGTATTTGAATGTAAAATTAAGAGTAGTTTTGTTTAAAATAAAATTATTATAGTTAAACAAAATATAAATGAAGTTGCTTCTTATCTAAATTCGTAATCAATTTCTCGGTATATTTGATCAAACTAAAAACAAACTAAATAATGAATAAACTACTTTTATTTTTATGTACAGCAGGGCTTATGAGTGCTGCCCAGGCACAGGTACAGGCGCCTCAACCTAGCCCATTTACTAAAGTTGAACAAAAAGTTGGACTTACCGATGTTACGCTCGAATATTCCCGCCCCGGAATGAGAGATCGCGAGATTTTTGGCGATCTGGTACCTTATGGGGAAGTATGGCGTACCGGAGCTAACGAAAATACCAAAATCACTTTTAGTGACGATGTTACTGTTCAGGGTAAAGAATTAAAAGCGGGAACTTATGCTATTTACACAATTCCGAAGGAAAAAGAATGAGAAGTAATGTTCTATAACGATGCTTCAAACTGGGGAAATCCTGCTGAATGGAGGGAGGAGAAAGTAGCCTTAAAAGCAACTGCCGAAGTGATGGAACTTCCTTTTGAAATGGAAACTTTTATCATTATGATAGATGAGCTGAAGAATGATTCTGCTGCTCTTAATATTATTTGGGAAAATACCGTAGCAAGCTTAAGATTTGAAGTGCCTACTGAAGAAAAAGCAATGGCCAGTATTGAAAAAACGATGAATGGCCCAGGGGCAGGAGATTATTTTGCGGCCGCAACTTATTATCACGATGCCAAAAAAGATTTGGAACAGGCTTACGAATGGGTAAATAAATCCCTTGAAATGGGTAACCCAAATGCCTTTTGGATCTTAAGAAGAAAATCGCTTATCGCAGCCGATCTTGGTAAAAAAGAAGAAGCAATTGCAGCTGCCAAAAAATCTTTAGCCGAAGCTGAAAAAGCCGGAAACCAGGATTACGTAAAAATGAACAAAGATTCTCTAAAAGAATGGGGAGTTATGTAGTCTGAATTTTAAGAATAAGAAAAAGGCTGTTTTGTAAACGTCCTGTTTTCGTCAAGCTGAACTTGTTTCAGCTTCTAACATGTTTTGAAAATCTAACAAGTTAAACCCTGAAATAAATTCAGGGTGACGTTCTTCAGACTTTCCAGACAGCCTTTTTACTTTTAAATGAATTTCAGAACCTAAGCCTCACAACTAGCACAATTCACCATATTAGCTATAAATTCTTTAGAAACACTTTGGCTTCTTTGATAGTAAAGGGTTTTAACTCCCAGTTGCCAGGCTTCTATCATTAACTTATTTACTTCCCGAACCGGAAGATCTGATGGAATATTTAAATTTAAACTTTGCGCCTGGTCTATATATTTTTGCCTAACTGAAGCCTGTTGTATAATCTCTAGCTGACTTATCTCTTTAAAGGTTTTAAAGATCATTCGCTCTTCATCACTCAATTCTTTTAAATGCTGTACGCTTCCGTGGTTTAGCATGATGCTTCGCCAGGTTTCTTCGGTATCTAATCCTTTTTCCTGGAGCAATTCCTTTAAATATTTATTCTTCCGCATAAAATTCCCTTTTGCCAATCCGGCTTTATAGTAATTACTGCTAAAAGGTTCAATTCCCGGTGATGCCTGTCCCAAAATTGCAGAAGAAGAGGTAGTAGGCGCAACGGCCATTAAAGTAGTATTTCTTAATCCGTAGCCTTTTAAAACCTCGGGTTCGCCATAAATATTAGCTAATTCCTTACTTGCTTTTGTAGCTTTCTCATTAATTTCTTTAAAAATGGAATTCGTTAAGCCTTTTGCTTTTAAGCCTTCAAAAGGAATTCTATTTTTCTGAAGATAAGAATGCCAACCCATAACGCCCAATCCCAGTGCCCTATGTCTTTTTGCAAATTTATTAGCAGGAGTGAGGTAATAATTATCCTCGGTTTTGGCGATAAATTCCTGTAAAACAGCATCAAGAAAATAGATAGCCAGTTTTACGGCTTCAGTATCTTTCCATTCGTCATACAGCTCCAAATTCATAGAAGAGAGACAGCAAATAAAGGACTCTTCCTCGGTTGAGGGCAGTGCGATTTCTGAACACAAATTACTGGAATTTATAACGTAGTTTTTATCCTTATAAACTTGTGGCTTAAATCGGTTAATATTGTCTTTAAAGAAAATATATGGCAAACCTTTTTGCTGCCTGCTTTCTAACACTTTAGCCCAGATTTCTCGTTTTTCCCGGTCTCCATCTATCATTTCCTGCATCCAGTAATCGGGCACACTTACGCCATAAAATAAATTCTGAATAGGATTTCCTATATTTTTTATCTCTAGAAACTCCTTAATATCGGGGTGGTCAATATCCAGGTAAGCAGCAAAAGCTCCGCGGCGTACTCCACCTTGTGAAATAGTATCCATAGCGGTATCAAAAAGCTTCATAAAACTCGTAGCTCCGCTGCTTTTGCCATTATCGGTAACTGCACTCCCACGACCTCTTAGCTCCCCAAAATAGCCTGAAGTTCCGCCACCAATCTTGGTTTGCATAATTACCTCGCCCAGTTTGTGGGTAATTCCTTCAATATTATCGGGTACATAAACATTAAAACAGGAAATAGGTAATCCGCGTTCGGTACCCATATTGGCCCAAATTGGCGAACTTAAACTCATCCAGCCACGCTCTATCATTTCTATAAAAGCTTCTGCCAGTTCTGGTTTGTAGAGCCTTTTTGCAGCTGCATTTGCAACTCTTTCTATAGCAGATTTTGTGGTTTCTCCTTTTAATAAGTAGCCGCGGTTAAGTATTTGCTGGCTTTCTTCATTAAGCCACCATAGGCGTTCCTGTTGCGTTTCTTTATTTATTGTTTCGGGCATTTTGCTGGATTTTAAGTTGAAATATTGCTGCGGAATATTGTTTAAAAAAGATCATCGGCGGTGATGCTCTTATCGTGTTTGGTATAATCTACCGGGCGCTTGGCAAAAAAGTCGTCTAAACTATTGGCGAAAACTTCTTCTTCAAACCATAACATAGCTTTGTAATCATACTCTGAAACAAAGTAGATTTTTTCCAAACCAATTTTTTCAAGGCTATCGTCTACCCGATATTTCATAAAATTCAGAAGGTCTTCTTTTTTGCATTGTTCCAAAGCGCCATCAGCAAAAATCCAGTCCAGGATTTCAGATTCTACTTCCATAGAGTGAGCAATGATTTCCCTAATTTGAGTTTTGGTTTCCTCGTTGAAGAATTCTGGAAATTCATTTTTGATCTGGTTTACAATATAAATCCCGGCGTTAGCATGAATTTGTTCGTCTACCGATGTCCAGGCAATAATATTACTCACATTTTTCATCACGCCTTTAAAGCGACTAAACGAAAGAATAATAGCAAATTGACTAAAGAGGGATACGTTTTCAATTAAAATAGAGAATAAAATAAGGGAAAACACGTATTTCTTTTCATCTGAAGATTTTGTATTTGCTAAAGCTTCAGAAAGATAAGCTACCCTTTTTTTGATAACAGGAGTTTCTATCAATTTCTCGAACTCGTTGTTATAACCTAAAACTTCGAGCAAACGGGAGTAAGCTTCAGAATGTCTAAATTCACATTCAGCAAAAGTACTTCCCAGGCCGTTAAATTCCGGTTTTGGGAGGTGCTCATATAAATCGCCCCAAAAGGATTTAACGGCTACTTCAATTTGTGCGATGGCAAGCAAACTCTTTTTAATTACCTGTTTTTCATTTTCACTAAGATGGGAATGAAAATCCTGTACATCGGCGGTGAAGTCTACTTCAGAATGTACCCAGAAAGAACGATTTATTGCTTCGGTAAACTGAAGAATTTCGGGATAATCGAAAGGTTTGTAATTTACCCGTTTTTCAAAAATACTCATATCACTTTTGTTTTAGTTTTAAAATCAAAAGCATAAAAGCAAATAGGTGTCTTTGGAAAAGAGAAGAGCGGGAAGGCCGCAAATATATTATCCTGGACATTTACTTTATATGCGAAAGCAAAAGTCAGCCCGGTTGGGAAGGTAATCTGGCTTGTAGAAAAGTCTACTTTACAGTTGCGCAACAGCTCATGATTCTCACATGATTCCCCTTGTTTATTACAAAATGTAATACCCGCCGGTATGATTTTACAAAAGTAAAGTTATAAGGAATTTGCGGTGGTTTTATAAAAACAGCTTTGAGTTATAAACATAGTTTTTCACAAGTTAAAGTTTCGGTAAAAAGAAGAGATCAAAGAAAATAGTGAGGTTGCAGGCATAGTCTTTGCCTAGTAAAGGATGCAGTATTTGCTAATCAATCGAAAAAAATGTAAAAATGAGACTTATAAATTTACAGCGCACCGATGATGCATATGTTGCGAAAGCTGAAATTACTTTAAAAGCTTTTGGAGTCGCTTTGGGGCAGAAATCTAAGATTTATATCAAGAAACAATCTGAAAACGAATGGAGAGAGAAAAAAACAAATAAAAAAGTCTCTTCCAGGGAAGCCACTCATTTAAATAAATGGCTAAGCGACCACCAAAAATTTGTAGAGCATTAATCTTTTTGCCTTTTCAAAAGGTCTTCTATCTTAAAAAAATCAGTTTTCTTTATTTTGAAATTAAAAATCAAACAAGCGCTTTATTGAGTTTGCTTCTAATTTTTATACAAAAATTTCTATTCTATTAAACTTCCCGTAAAAACTTCAAAAAGCCCAATATTAACGGGATTTGGGTATTTGGTTTCCGAAGGTTTTTATAAATTGCAGAAAAGATATTTTATATTTTTCATTATTAACCCACATAACCATCAACATATTTATTTAAGTTATGAGTAATTATCATATTAAGAATTTAGAGGAATATTTTCAAGTTTATAGAAAATCGGTAAGAGATCCACAAAACTTCTGGGAAGAGATAGCTGAAGAACATTTTTCCTGGCAGAAAAAATGGGATAATGTGCTAAGCTGGGATTTTAATAAACCTGAAGTAAAATGGTTTGAAAATGCTAAACTTAACATTACCGAAAATTGCATAGATCGTTACCTCTTTAATAGGTCTGACAAAACGGCAATTATTTGGGAGCCTAACGATCCTGAAGAAGAAGCGCAACATATCTCTTATGGAGAACTTCACAAAAAAGTAAACAAGTTTGCAAATGTTTTAAAAGCTAAAGGAATTGAAAAAGGCGATAGGGTTTGTATTTACTTACCAATGATTCCTGAACTTGCCATAGCAATGCTGGCTTGCGCAAGAATTGGCGCGATACACTCTGTAGTCTTTGCCGGTTTTTCTTCAAAAGCTCTCGCTACCAGAACCAATGATGCAGATTGTAAAATGCTAATTACTTCTGATGGTTCTTACCGTGGCAACAAAACAATAGATCTTAAAGGAATTGTAGATAAAGCCCTGGAAGAATGCCCCGGTGTTGAAAATGTGCTAGTAGCTAAACGCCTGGATTCTGATATAGAAATGAAAGAAGGGCGTGATGAATGGCTTCAACCCTTATTAGATGAAGCTTCAGAGGAATGTGAAGCAGAAACTATGGATGCTGAAGATCCTTTATTTATTCTATACACTTCTGGCTCTACAGGGAAACCAAAGGGAATGTTACATACCACAGCCGGTTATATGGTTTATACGGCTTATACTTTCAAAAATGTTTTTCAGTATAAAGAAGACGATGTTTACTGGTGTACGGCAGATATTGGCTGGATTACCGGTCATTCCTATATTTTATATGGTCCACTCGCGAACGGCGCAACTACCGTAATGTTCGAAGGTGTTCCTTCTTATCCAGATGCCGGAAGATTTTGGGATGTGGTAGAGAAACATAAGGTGAATCAATTTTACACTGCACCAACAGCAATTAGATCTTTAGCCAAAAGAAATATTGAATTTGTAGAAAGCCACGATCTTTCATCTTTAAAAGTGCTTGGAACTGTTGGGGAACCTATTAATGAGGAAGCCTGGCACTGGTATAATGATAATGTAGGAAAAAATAAAAGCCCTATTGTAGATACCTGGTGGCAAACCGAGACCGGCGGAATTATGATTACCCCAATTCCTTATGTAACTCCGGTAAAACCAACTTATGCAACTTTGCCTTTTCCGGGAGTTCAACCGGCTTTAATGGATGAAAACGGAAATGAATTAAAAGGAAATCAGGTAGACGGAAGATTATGTATTAAGTATCCGTGGCCAGGGATGGCCAGAACAGTTTGGAGAGATCATGAACGTTATAAGACAACTTATTTCTCTACGTTTGAAAATATGTATTTTACCGGTGATGGTGCTTTAAGGGATGAAGTTGGTTATTATAGAATTACCGGTAGAGTAGACGATGTTATTATAGTTTCAGGACATAATTTAGGTACTGCTCCTATTGAAGATGCTATAGACGAGCATCCAGCGGTAGCTGAAACTGCTGTGGTTGGGTTCCCACACGAAGTAAAAGGAAACGCACTTTATGCATTTGTTACTTTAAAAGAGGTAGGAGAGTCCAGGAATCAGGATAACCTTAGAAAAGAAATTCTTCAACAAATAGTAGATAAGGTTGGCCCAATTGCCAAACCTGAAAAAATACAGTTTGTAAGCGGACTACCAAAAACTCGTAGTGGGAAAATTATGAGAAGAATTCTAAGAAAAATCGCGTCTAAACAAACCGAAGATCTAGGAGATACTTCAACATTATTAAACCCAGAAGTTGTAGAGAAAATTATGAATAATTCTTTATAAGAATTATTCTCAAATTTCATGAATATTTAAAAATTCCAGGCCTCACAGGTTTTCAAATCTGTGAGGTTTTTTTTCTTAAATCCGGAATAATTTTTTAAGATTCAGTTTTCTATCGGTATTTAATTTACCAAGTATAGTAAGAAAAGCAAGGGCTGTAATAAAAGCATCACCGGCCGCGGTGTGACGGTCTTTAGTGTCTATATTGTATGTTTCAGCAATTTCGTCTAACGAATAACTTTTTTCACGGTTAATAAGATTTGAAATTATTCGGGTTCCGCGATATAAATTTACCGTATCCAAAACCTTATTTTTCAGCCTGGGTAATCCCATTCGGGATAAAGCTTCATTAACCACCCCCACATCAAAACCTGCGTGATGAGCCACCAGAACCGAATTCCCAATATATTTTAAAAATGCTTTCACCGCTTCTTCTTCTGAAAGTGTTTTAATTCTTTCATTTTGAATAATTCCATGAATTTTCACCGTTTTAGGATTAAAAGTTTCCTGTAAAATATACTCTTCAAATCCGTCAGCAATATTTATAGATTTATTTTCAATACCCACAGCACCAATAGAGAGCATTCTGTCTTTTTTTATATCGAAGCCAGTGGTTTCAGTGTCAAAAACAACAAATCTAGTCTCGGAAATTTCTTCTGGAAGTTTTTCCTGAAATTTTGCTTCATAGTCCTTCCAAAAATCTGGAAGATTATCAGGTTTCTTTTTTAAAAAATCCAACATTAGATATAAGGAGTTACTTCAAAACGGTATTTTATTAATTCCTGCACCTGCCTAATACTTTTAAAACAACGTTTCAGTTTAATTTTTTCTTCTTTACTTAAATTTTCCAAATCAATAAATCTCCCGCTATTTCTATTTTCCAAACCGTGCTGGGTTCTAAATTTTAGTAAAACCTTAGAAGCATAAGCACAAGCCAGGAAAAGCTCTTTGTTATTAGGTTCCAGCTGTGCCAGTTTTTCAAAGCGTTCTGCCGTATTGCTAATATTTTTAACCTGGTGATATAAAATAAGGAGTCTGCCAGCATCAGTCAAGGGCGTAATACCTCGTTTTTTAATATCAAAGAAATCTTTATTTTCCCCGTCTTCTTCTAATAAAAACTGCCTGAAAAAACCAAGGGGGGAAGGATTTCTTAAAGTTGTAGCTCCCATTACCGCATAAAACTTCCTATTGTCTTTGGTAAGGCTAAAAATATGATCGGCCAGCGCATTAGATAAATATACATTTCCGTAAGAAATATCAAAATCGAAAAATATTGAGCAAAGTAAAATTTCGTCGTTTCCCGGGTCTATAATCCAATTGGTAAACTGGTCTTTCCATTCACTTAAACTAAGGCAATATTTTGGGTTTTTCGCCATCATTTCAGCAGTGCAAAATTCGTAACCTATTATGTTTAGCCGCTTGTTAACTTTTCTTGACAGTTCCAGAAAATAAGCCCTGGTTTCTTCCAGTTTTTCTTGCGGAACATCTTCAAAAATAAGCGCATTGTCCTGGTCGGTTTGTAATAGTTGTTCCTTTCGTCCCTGGCTTCCTAGAGAAATCCACGTAAAATCGCAGGGCGGGGGAGTAGGTAGTTTTTTAATACAACGTTCAATGATGCGTTTTATGGTTGCATCATTCAGTTCAAATATAATTTTTGAAATATGGTTTAGCGGAATATTAGCAGCAAGAAACCCACGCAACAATAAAGTAATTTTATGTCGAATTTTCTTTAATTCGTTTGTGCTACTGCTTCGTTGAATCGCTTTCATTAAAACCGAAGGATTATGACCTTCTGAAACCATAATATCATGTTCCGAAAGGATTCCTACTACTTTGGTATTCGGCGTTCCATCTTCGGTAATGCAAATATGATTAATATGGTGTTTCATCATGGTGAGCTGCGCCTGGGCGATGGTTAATCCCTGCGGATAACAAATTACCGGAGATGCCATAATCCTTGAAACTGGAGTATCAATTCCAAATGCGCCCGTAGCCACCATATCTCTAAAATCTTCATCGGTAACAATGCCTTTGGGAATATTTTCTTCAACCACTAATACCGATCCAACTTTCTTTTTGCTCATAAGTTGTGCGGCTTTTTTAATAGTGGTTTCAGGTGAGGTCATGACCACTTTTCGGGTAACCGGAGCAGGCTGAAGTTCAAAAAGATTATTGTTTGGTTTATACTGATTTTCTACCGGTTCTTTATCTGAAATTAATTTCCCTTTATGAGCTTCAGCATAAGGGTTACGGGTGTTGGAAGCAAAGCTCTGAATCAGGAAGTTCCCAACTTCTTTATTTTCTTCTGTAAGCGGTTTAAATTTCTTTATGGGGATTGCGTAAAGAATGGTTTCTTCTTCTGCAATAGCATTAATAAGATAGTTTTCTTTAGCAAATAGGGGCCTGAGGCCAAAAATATCACCTTCGTCACATTTATCTATGGTTTCTCTTTTTCCTTCATTATCCCGTTCTAAAGAAATTGCTCCTTTATTTACTACATAAAAACGTTTGTGCCCAATATCGCCTTCAGCAAAAAGTAATTTTCCTTTTTCAAGATATTTTACTTTTACCTGTTGTGAGATCATTAATAAATCTTCCTTTTTTAAAAGGTTGAATGGCGGATAGTTTTTAAGGAAATCTGCTATTCGGGAAGCAATGGTGTTCTTCATACCGCTAATTTAAAGAAAAATGAATAGCTGTTTTTCTTTGAATTTTAAATATTTACTTCGTAATCTTTAATCATATTGAGAATAACTTTTTCAGTTTCCGAAAGGGAAATATAATCTTGCTTTTCTTCAGCTTTAATTTTATCAAAATAAGGCGCAATTTCCCCGGTTTCATAAGAATTTATAATCTTTGGGTGTACATAATAACTTCTACAAACGGCACGGGTATTTCCCAAACCTTTTGCCGAAGCATCAAAAGCCTGGAGCAGGTTCTTTTTATTCTGTTTTTCTTCTTCGATATAGCCAAGTTCACGCAGTGTTTCAAAAAAAATCTTGGTAGCGCTCCAGGTTCTAAAATCTTTAGCTGAAAAGAGATCGCCGCTAATTTCGTGAATATATTCATTAATCATCCCGCTATCTATTGCGTGCTTATCGCCATTTTCGTCGTAGAATTTAAAAAGTTCCCAACCCGGAATTTCCTCACATTGGTTTACAAGCTTTATTAGCTTTTTATTTTTTACGGTCACCGCATGTTCTTTACCTTTTTTACCTATAAATTCAAATTTTATCCTGTTTTTATAAGTTTTTACGTGCCGGGTTCTAAAAGTTGAAAGTCCGTAGGTTTTATTTTTCCTGGCATAATAATGATTTCCGATTCTAATATGGGTTTCTTCCATAAGACGAAGAATAAGGGCCAGTACTTTTTTACGACTCATTTCAGGTAAATCCAGGTCTTTATCTACTTGTTTTCTTATTTTAGGCAGGTTTTCTCCAAAGGCCGCCATTTTAAAGAATTTGGTTTCATTTCTTAATTTGCTCCAGGTAGGGTGGTAAATATATTGTTTCCGGTTTTTTTCATCGCGGCCCACAACCTGTAAATGGCCATTTTTTAAATGTGTAATTCTAACTTCTTTCCAACCCGGCGGAATTACTAAACTTTTTATTCGTTCTAGTGTTTTTTTATCTTTTACACGTTCTCCTTTATAAAAATATGAAAATCCCCGGCCTACTTTTTTTCGGTTAATAGAAAGGTGTTCTTCAGAAACGTAAATTAGGTTGGCAAAATCTATAGCCTGGTATGGATCTGAAATAAAATTATTTATTTCTTCCGGAGAAATGGTCATTTTTCTTTTTCACTAAATATAATTGGAAAAAAGGCCGGGCTATAATAAAGAATTGTGAAAGTATCTATAATTAAATGACAAAGCCCTTTTCGGAATTTCTTCTGAAAAGGGCTTTTCTCAATATAAAGGAGACTAATTATTTAATCAAAATAACTAAAACTATCTCCATCCTTTATTTTTAGAACACTTTCGTAAATTAATTTAATAACATTTTCTACATCGGTTTTATGTACCATTTCCACTGTAGTATGCATATATCTTAATGGAAGCGAAATTAAAGCTGAAGGAACCCCGCCGTTACTGTAAGCAAAAGCATCAGTATCGGTTCCAGTAAACCTTGAATTCGCCATACGCTGAAACGGAATTTCTTTTTCCTGGGCGGTGTCAATAAGTAATTCCCTTAATTTATTTTGAACCGCAGGAGCGTGGGCAATAACAGGGCCGTGACCAATTTTAGTATCGCCGGTTTTCTTTTTATTTATCATTGGCGTATTGGTATCGTGAGTAACATCGGTAACAATAGCTACGTTTGGCTTAATACGGTGGGTGATCATTTCTGCTCCCCTAAGTCCAATTTCTTCCTGTACCGAGTTGGTGATATAAAGTCCGAAAGGCAATTTTTTACCATTCTCCTTTAGTAATTTTGCAACCTGTGCGATCATAAATCCGCCCATACGGTTATCCAGGGCCCGGCAAACAAATTTATTTTCATTAAGTATAAAAAATTCATCAGGGTAGGTAATTACACAACCAACGTGTACGCCCAATTCTTCAACTTCATCTTTACTTGTACACCCAACATCTATACAAATATTATCTATTTTTGGAGACTGCTCTTCATCTTTATCACGAGTGTGAATTGCCGGCCAGCCAAAAACACCTTTTACTATTCCTTTTTTAGTATGTATGTTAACACGTTTTGATGGCGCTATTTGGTGATCGCTACCTCCGTTTCTTACCACGTAAATAAAACCCTCATCGGTTATATAATTTACGTACCACGAAATTTCATCAGCGTGTCCTTCTATTACAACTTTATATTCGGCTTCAGGATTTATAACACCAACCGCGGTCCCGTAGCTATCTGTGAAGAAATCATCTACATAAGGTTTTAAATAATCCATCCATAATTTCTGCCCTTCAGATTCGTAACCCGTTGGTGCCGCATTGTTAAGGTATTTTTCCAGGAAATCTATAGATTCCTTATCAAGTATACTGTCTTTGCTCATAGTTTTGAATTTTCACGAATTTAATAAGAATTAAATGTATGGCAACTCATTATTGATTAATTTTGGAATGATTTTAGTAAGATAGGATAGGTAAATAATGAGCAAATGCTTAGAAAGTTTTTTTTAATAATATTCTTTATAGCCTTTAGTCTTTCCGGACTTTTTGCACAGGAAAATTTTCCTGCTGAAGATACTTTGCAAAAAAAATACATGATTATTGCCGGTGATACGGTGCCAAGGGAGAGTATAGATCTTAATGAAGTAGTAATTTTAAAAAAGCTTCATTTTAATAGTCTTGCTGAAAGAAAGCAATACCTTATATTAAGGAGAAAAACCCGGAAGGTTTATCCTTATGCCAAATTGGCTTCAGAAAGATTAATAGCACTTAATTCCAGACTGGAGGAAATTGATTCCCGATCTGCGCAAAGAAAATATACAAAGATTGTTCAGGACTATATAGAGGATGAATTTTCTGCGGAATTAAAAAAGCTTACCCATACCGAGGGACAGATTTTGGTAAAGTTAGTACATAGACAAACCGGTACCACTGCTTTTAACCTTATTAAAAATTTAAAAAGTGGTTGGCGGGCTTTCTGGTACAATACCACGGCTAGTTTATTTGAAATATCTTTAAAGGAAGAATTTGATCCCAGAAATAATCATGAAGATTATTTAATTGAAGATATTTTGCAGCGTTCTTTTGTGAATGATATATTAGAACCACAGGCTACTGCTTTAGATTTTGAATACGTAGAACTCACCGATAAATGGAGTAAAAGACCTGGTAGGTTAAATTAACTTTTGTCTCCCCAATATTTCTTTAAATTTTTTATCTTACAAGTTCCTTTTATTGAGAAGTTTAGGAATTGGTTTTAAGATTTCTTTAAAAAATTATTATTTGGAGCTTGCGGGGGAATAAAACAGCAGTATATTTGCACCCGCTTTGGGACACAACGAGGGTTGGGAAGTAAAGTGGGAAGTTCATTACATATTGGGATACGGTGATTTTTTAAGGAAATAAAAGCTTAAAAAAATAAAAGTAAAAAAACTTATTTTTTTACTTGCCAGAATCAAAAGAGGGTGTATATTTGCAGCCGCAAAAACAGCGAAGGTTTTTAAAGAAAACGGGAGTTGTTTTTAAAGTTCTTTTGAGAATGGAAAGCTTTAAAAAAAAGTCAAAAATTTTTCTAAAAAAGATTTGGCGGGTAAAGAAAAAGCATTGTATATTTGCAGCCGCTTACAGCGGAAACAAGTTCC
>NZ_FOOH01000039.1 GCF_900113135.1 Salegentibacter agarivorans
CCAGGTCTCGGTTTGTTCCCTTACCTGATTGAGATCTTCAAAGAGGTACTTATTGAGAACGCCTCTTCGATATGTTCCATTGAATCTCTCTATAAAAGCATTCTGGGTTGGTTTCCCGGGTTGAATATATTGAAAGTCGATCTCTTGCATCTGGCTCCATTCTGAAGCCATCTTAGCAACAAATTCAGGTCCATTATCCATTCTTATTTTTTGAGGTTTTCCCCTGCGATTAATCAAATGGTTCAATACCCAGACGACACGTTTGCTGGGCAGTGAAAAATCAATTTCTATATGCAATGCTTCCCGGTTGTAATCATCGATTACGGTTAAGCCACGGAAGCGCTTTTTATTTTCTAGAACATCGGTAACAAAGTCAATACTCCAGCTACGATTGGGAGCTATGGGAGCCTCCAGGGGTTCTTTAACCCTCGCAGGCAACCGCTTTTTTACTTTTCGTCGCAAACTTAAGCCAAGCTTTTTATAGACCCGGTACACCCGTTTATGGTTCCAGGGCTTGCCTTCACTCCTTAATCGATCGTAAGCCATCCAGAAGCCTTCTTCGCTATGTTCTTTAGCATCAATGAAAAAGCAGTAATCGAGTATCTTTAATATTCACCATAAAAACTAAAGATATGGAATCCCGAGTTACTGCCTTACCAAAGTTATTCATAGGAATTGACATCCACAAGAGGAGCTGGAAAATACACTGCAGCACCGATCTTTTTGCCGGTAAATCTTTTACTATGCCACCGGAGCCTGAGAAGTTACGGGAATATGTTCAAAAACATTTTCCGGACCACGAAGTCTCCACTGCCTATGAAGCGGGTTGTTGTGGTTATGCTGCTCATCGTAGTTTTGTAAATTTTGGCTGGAGATCCCTGGTGGTAAATCCGGCCGATATTCAACGAAAGGGAAAAGAACGATACACCAAAACCGATAGAATCGATGCCCAGCTCATTAGCAGAGAACTCAAAGACGGTCGTCTTGAGAGTATCATAGTTCCCGATATAGAACGGGAAGAACTCCGTAGCCTTTTCCGACGCCGTAATGAACTGGTTAAAGACTTCAGACGTGTCAAATCTGTAATTAAAATGCAGTTGCTCTATTATGGAGTCAAAGTTCCTCCTGAGTTTGATAATGATCACTGGAGCCACGATTTTCGTCATTGGGTAGATAGCCAAAAGTTTGTTTTTGGTACTGCAAGGGAATGTATGGCCAGTAAGTTGCGTAATTTTCGTTTTATTGATAAGGAACTTCGAGATGTATCGAGCCAGTTAAGAGCTTATTGCCGTAAACATTTTAAGCAGGATTTCTATCTACTAAGGAGCATTCCTGGTATTGGAGGAATTGTAGCAGTTGGAATCATCGCTGAACTGGGTGATCTAAGGCGATTTAGCAGCTTAAAACATTTGGCAGGTTATGTTGGTTTGGCTCCCAGCATATATCAAAGTGGAGTTAATTCAAAATCAATGGGGATGAACCCCAGGTGTCACAGACTAATCCGATCATATTTTGTGGAAGCTGCATGGCAGGCAATTAGAACAGATCCTGTAATGCAGGCTTATTATCGCCAGCACCTGGGCAAAGACGTCAAAAAAATAATAGTAAAAGTGGCTCACAAATTACTGAGCCGAACTTTAGCAGTGATTAAAACTAAAACTCCTTATGAAATTGGAGTGATATCATAATCTATAACTCATGACCAAGCTCAAAATATTAAAAGTCTATACCACAAAACAATATAGGTGGCCATTTCAGGATCACATTTTTTAGCTAGTGGATAGACTTAATTAACCAATCATAATGATGCTGGTGGCACTCATTAGAAGTGACCACATATAGGATGCGGAGCGGGTTATTTTGCATTGAATTCTAACTGAAACAAAGCTTCAATCAGAATTAAACGCGTTAAAATATATATAGGAATGAAATAAGAAAAATTAAAATATTAAATTTGAGAGAGCAGGTTATTGCTTTTCATAGGAGCTTTTTGTTGTAAGGCCGCTTCGATAGCAGTATCGTCCTTTGGAATTGGCCGGTAATAAAAAACGCTTTTGCTCATATTTAAAACACGGCACGCCCTGCTAATACCGTAATGCGTAAGTTCTTTGGCAATGGTTCTTTTACGGCAGGGCTTTAAAGCTTTTTTTCAATGATTTCTTTGGCCATTTGATGATCCAGGGATAGATTGGCATACATCTGCTTCAGCCTTCTGTTTTCCTCCTCGAGGTCCTTCAGGCGCTTCAGCTCTTTGCCGTTCATCCCGCCATAACGTTCCCGCCACTTATAGAATGCAGCTGTACTAATACCATATTCACGGCTGATCTCTGCGGCCGTTTTTCCGTTATCAAACTCCTTTAAAATCTTTGCGATTTGCTGTGGTGTATATCTACTCTTCTTCATAATTACTGTTTAAAGTTATAAAATATATTATACTTTTAAACAGTTCGTTTTTAAGGGAAGCTTACATTAATACCAAATATGGTCGTAATTATCATTTTGATTTCCGATTGGGAGTAAATACGTATAAGAATTAAAGGCTAACTGATTAGAATTCCAAGAATGCGAATAAATTAGAAGCTACCCATAGTTTCTATATATCCTTTAGTATGATTTGCATTCTATCAAGATACTTTTTTATTTGTCGCGGGTTGCAGGCAGCATGTCCGAGTATGAGCCCATTTGTCTTTTCCTCTCCTGAATAATGACTACTTAGAGCTCCAGTTTTAATATTTGACTTAGCCAAAACTTTTTCCAGAAGTGTATCAGGGATCTTGTTTAAAGATTTTGCTATCAAGTGTAAGCCTACGGGATCATGGGTTTGCAATTCAAAATTACCCTTAAAACGTTTGTAGAATTCTTCAATAAATATCTCTTTTCGTTCATCTTTGGCTTGGATTAAATTTCTTAAATGAAGACTCAGGAAATCTTTCTCAATGAAAGAGTTCATTCCCTTCTGCGTTGCTACCGATAGGAATCGGCTGGAATGTGTATGTAAAATGGATAAAGCTTTTATTAGATAAGGTGGGACAATCATATATCCTAATCGCATAGAAGGATGAGTAACCTTGTTAAAATTGCCTAAATAAATCACTCGCTGTTGCTTATCCAGGCTGTAAAGGGATGCAATAGGATCTTTCCAATTGCTAAATTCTTGATCATAATCATCTTCAATTATAATTGATCCTTTTTTGGAAGCCCACTTTAAGAGCTCAACTCTTCTTGAAATTGCCATTTTTACTCCGGTGGGATATTGATTGGAAGGGGAGGTATAAATTAATTTTGGTTTTTCCTTCAAATCCTTTGGTATTTTTATACCTTCCTTATCTACACCCGTAGTAATTAACTTTGCGTCCAAACTTTTAAATAGCTGACTTGCCTTAGGAAATGTTGGGTTTTCTATAAGGATTTCATCCCGAGGATTAATTAAAATATTAGTAGCAAGATAAAGAGAGTGAACCGTTCCAGACGTAATTAATATTTGCTCATACGAACAGTCTATGTTTCTATGAACTTTCAAGTAATTTGTTAAATTTTTTCTTAAAGCTAAATCTCCTTTTGGGTGAGAATATAACAAGTCGGATGGTTTGACACCTTTCCAATAATCACCTATTAATTTACTCCAAACATGAATGGGGAAAATTTCCACTGGAGGCATTCCAGGCTTAAAGGCAATATTTTTTGAGGTTTTTTGGATATTTGAAGTCCCATTTCTTAAAAAAGATATAGCTCGGTTAGAAATCTCAGGATGCTCGCCTTCCTTCCTTTGAAGTTCAAAGCTTAAATTCAGCTTTTTTTCCTTTGGAGATCGGACATAATAACCCGAACCTTTTATTGAGTCAACAAAATTTTCAAGAGTAAGAATTTCATATGCCTTTATTACGGTACTTCGGGATATTCCTAGATCCTTTGCTAAAATTCTTGTAGGTGGAAGCTTGGATTCCGGAGGTAAAGATCTCTTTAAAATAGCAGTTTTTAAAGATTTATAAAGGTTATAATAAAGTAAGTCATTTTTATTTAGATCGAAACCGTGAAATTTTAAAATACTTCGAAAATTATAATTCAAAATTGGTATGCTGTTAAATTCAAGATTGGTCTGGTAAACTTAAAATAAATCAATTTAATTTCCCTTCTTAAATTAACATAAAATTATGCGCAATTTTTTATTTCTAAAAAAACCTGTGTTTATCCTTCTCAGTTCAATATTCTTTCTAGGTTGTTCTGGCATATCTTCGGTTCCTTTTGAAACGCCAGTTGATACAAAGGATAAGACTATCCA
This sequence comes from Salegentibacter agarivorans, assembly GCF_900113135.1. GTDB lineage: Bacteria > Bacteroidota > Bacteroidia > Flavobacteriales > Flavobacteriaceae > Salegentibacter > Salegentibacter agarivorans. The sequence continues at coordinate 4,280 of NZ_FOOH01000039.1, forward strand.
ATATCAGAGTAAGAAAACCTACGAAATATCTGATTTAGATGTCTATGCGAGTAATAAATTTCCCGGTGCGCGCTTGAATGGAATAGAAAAGCTTAATGATAGCACAGTTAAGGTGATAATTCATCCAGAAAATAAACCTATAAATCCTAGTCCTTACTATGCTTTTGAATTATGGTCTACAAATTCAAAAGAAATTTACGTGGCATTTCAATATCCTGAAAAGGTCAAACATCGATATCGTCCTAAAATACGAGAGGAGAATAATGAGTGGAGACAAATTGATACCAACCAATTTTATAGAATCGATTCTTTATTTACAGTAAAGGTTTCTTTAGATCAAAAACCAAAAATATTGGCTGCTCAGGAATTAGCTAATTCCAAAGATGTTAAGGATTGGTACACGAACTTAGGGAATATGAATAAGTATGTTCATATTAAAAAATATGGCAGCTCCAAGTTAGGTAGAGATTTAAATTTACTGGATATATATAAGGGAGAAAAAGAATCAAAACCTATTTTGGTTTTGCTTACAAGACAGCATCCCCCGGAAATAACAGGATATCTTGCCTATCAATCTTTTCTAGAAACAATTCTTAAAGAAAATGAAATTACTGAAAGGTTTCTTGATGAATATCGAGTTCTGGCTTTTCCTTTACTAAATCCGGATGGGGTAGATCTGGGACATTGGAGACATAATGCCGGTGGGGTAGATTTAAACCGGGATTGGTCGAAATATAATCAACCTGAGATTCGTAAAACTGTAAAATATATTGACGAACAGGTAAAGAAATATAACACAACTGTGGATCTTGCTATAGATTTTCATTCGACATATGAAGATGTTTTTTACACAAACAAGCAACGAAAAGGGACTCAACTTCCAAATTTTATTAAGAATTGGTTTGATGCTTTAGAAAAAGAAATACCAGAGTACGTTGTGAATGAAGCTGCAGGTAATAGTAAGAAGCCTGTTTCCAAAGGTTGGTTCCTTAAAAAATACAATTCTGTTGGGATAACATATGAGATTGGGGATCAAACCTCTAGAGATCGGATTGATGAAATCGGTCGCATATCAGCTTTAGAAATGATGAAATTACTAACCGATTAATACCTATACTAATGCTAAAGAAAAATTTAATTATTTTAATACTGTCTGTTTTAGCCTGGAATTCGGCAATTGCACAGGAAGAGGTAACTGGAGTTGTGCGTGATGCACAAGGACCTTTACCTGGGGCTAATGTGTCGATCAAAGGTACTGATACTGGTAGTATGACCGATATGGAAGGTAATTACTCCATAACGGTTGAAGATGAGAATGCTATTTTGATTTTTAGTTTTATTGGTTATGATGCTAAAGAGATTAAAGTAAATGGTAGATCTCAAATCGATGTAACTTTGGACTCAAGTCAAGAATCTCTTCAGGAGGTTGTTGTAACTGCCCAGGGGATAAAAAAGTCTCAAAAAGCTCTTGGTTACGCAATTTCCAAGGTTGGTAGTGAAGAAATAGAACGGCGTCCTGAGGCTGACCTAGCTCGAACGCTTCAAGGAAAAGTAGCTGGGGTTACTATTACACCCGCAAACGGTCAAACCGGTTCTAATTCCCCTATACGGATTCGTGGAAATATTTCTTTGACTGGATCCAATGCACCTTTAATTATTGTAAATAACGTACCGTTTAATGGTTTATTACGTGATATTGATCCCAATAATATAGAACAGATAAACATTCTAAAAGGCTTTAATGCTTCGGTACTTTATGGAAGTGAAGGTAGAAATGGGGTTATTTTAATTCAAACCAAAAGCGGATCCGCTAGTGTAGGGGAGGAACAAACTTCAATAAGTTATTCTACAACGGTGTATACTAATATTGTTTCTCAGTTACCGGAATTCCAAAACAACTACTCCAACGGTGGAGAGGGTGAATTTTCCGGTACATTTTTATCTAACTGGGGACCTGCTTTTTCAGAACTTGGCGAAGTTCCCCATCCCTATTCTCCATTAGGGGATATATTTCCTGAATATGAAGGACTGAGTATTCCAATTGAAGCTAAGCCGAATAATGTTAAAAATATCTTTCGAAGTGGAATAGGAACTACCCATTCGCTTAATTTTTCTTCTTCAAAGGAGAAAGTAGCTTTTAATCTTTCGGCGGGATATACGGATGAGAAAGGTATTATAGCAAACAATGACCTTAAAAGATTTAATCTTAGTATTGGAGGAAATGCGCAAATTACAGAAAAATTGAATATTTCTGCAACACTGAATTATTCTAATAGGAAGGTTAACTTGGTCAATGATGAAGATATTTTTAATTTGGTTTTTTATCTTCCAAGGTGGATTGATTTGACAGAACTGCCTTATGAAGATCCCGCCACAGGTGAATCTGTTTATTACAGGAATGATACTAATCCTCTGTGGATTCTTAATAATAGCGGGAACCGTATTGAAGTTCCTCGTACTTTTGGAACTTTTTCTACTGATTATCAATTAAACGATAATATTAATTTGACTTATCGTGTAGGTTTAGATCATGAAAATCCATCTCAGTTTGACTATTCTAATAAAGGTGGGTTTGATAATAATAGTTACAAATATGGATATTTAGATCTTTCCTCGGGAAAAGAAACTGTTGTAGATCAAACCTTTTTGGCTTCATTTAATTATGACTTAACGGAGGCGCTTAATATGGAAGCACAAATTGGAGCGAACTCTAAACTTACGCAATATGAGATAAGTGAATCCTTTTCCGATAACCAGATTGTTTATGATTTCTTTAGACCGAGTAATTTTGATGCAACTCAAGCTGCATATACTACCCGAGAAGAAAATTTAGCAGGCGTTTTTGGTCAATTTCAATTTGCTTTTAAAAATTATCTTTACGCTACTCTATCGGGTAGAAATGATTGGGGAAGTACTGTGGAAAGTGATTATCAATCACTTTTTTACCCCGGTGCCTCGCTCTCATTTATCCCTACTTCAGCCTTCGATTTTGGAGGCCCAATCATTAATTATTTAAAATTAAGGGGTGCCTACGCAACCTCTTCCGGCTATCCCGGCGCCTATAGGACGAGAGGGACTCTCGTAACGGACCCTAGACGTTTTGCAGCAAGCGATGGATCATTTCCTATCACGAATCGGTTTAGTACCCGATTTGCTAATCCAAATTTGAAGCCTGAATTGCATAAGGAATTCGAAATAGGAATTGAAACCAATCTGTTTAGGAATCGTGTGACTTTAGAAGCATCGTTATATAAAAGAATTTCTGAAGATCAAATAGTAGGTGCGCCATTGGCGGGATCATCAGGTTTCGATAGACAATTTATAAACTTAGGGCGGATCGATAACGAAGGTGTGGAAGTAGATCTGGGAATTGATATTTTTGAAACGGATTATTTTAGTTGGAATTTCCGAAATATTTTTACCGCCGACGAATCTCTAGTGGTAAAAACAACCCCTACAGGAGCTGATATTAATATTACTGAAGACCGATTTGCTGTAGAAGGAAGGCCTTTTGGAGTTATTAAGGGAGATTATGCTTTGAGGGATGATGAAGGGAATTTATTAATTAGCGGAAATGGATCCGGCACCCGTGTTGGAGAAGTTATTTCAAGTAGTAATATAGGTTTAGCAGACAGAGTAATAGGAGACCCCAATCCTGATTGGCGTCTTACAAATATTAATCGAATAGCTTTTAAAGATTTTAATTTCTCTGTACAATGGGAATATCGTCACGGTGGAGAAATCCATTCTAGTGCTGTACGCAATATGCTTCAAAGAGGGGTCACCAGAGATACTGAGGATAGAGATCATGCTTTTGTAATTCCTGGCTATCTCGCAGATGATGATACGGGAGAATTATTACTTGATCCGAATGGGGATAAAATTCGAAATACGATTCAAATGAATTCTGGAAGGCTGGGGTACTCAAATTATTACACCTCTAATGATTTGGCAACCTGGGATACATCAATTTTAAGACTTCGAGAAATTTCTGTGGGGTATAGTTTACGTCAATCAAAATTTAAAAATATTCCATTCGAACGAATTGACATTACCCTTTCTGGACGAAACTTATGGTATCGCGCTCCTAACTTTCCGAAATATGTAAACTATGATCCTGAAAATGACGGCCTGGAGGGAGATAGTACAATTCCATCAACAAGAAGAATTGCCTTAGGTGTATCTGTAAATTTCTAAAAAATAAATTATGAAAAGAGTATATCGATATATTAGTCTTTGCCTATTAATAATTATGGGTGCTAGTAGTTGTGAAGTTACTGATTTTGACCATCAGGAAAATCCAAATTTTCTCACTCCTGAGGGGGCGGATCCCACTTATTTATTAAATGAAATGCAGTATCTCTTTCAGCACTATATGAGTTGGATGATCTTGAATACCGATGATGTTATGCGTTATGAAGGAATGACGGACAGGTATGGAGATGTAGTTTCTTCTAATATAATGGATGGTAGTACAAGTTCAGAATGGGATACGTATTATGAGGCGTTGAATAATGCAAGGACAATTCAGGAATTAGCCACGGAAGACTCTAACTATCTGTTTCATAGCGCTATGAGTCGTGTATTGATGGGGTATCTTACGGTAACTATGGTTGATTATGTGGGTGAGATACCATATTCAGAAGCGGTTGAGACTTCTGAATTTCCAGATCCTAACGTGGATGAAGGAGAGGAACTATATAAATTTGTTCTTGCTGAAATTGAGAAAGCCAAGTCGGAATTTGAAAATGCACCTCGAGCAGTTACTTCGGATCTTTTTTATGGTGGTGATAGGGATAAATGGATTTCTATGGCCAACAGTTTACGCTTAAGAATGCTTGTGCAGTCTCGATTGGCAATTGATGAGTTAGATATAAGTGATTTACAGGGTGAGATTAATTCCTTATTATCTGGTGAACTTATTGATTCTAATTCAGAAGACTTTCAATTTAGTTATAGTAATGCGATACAACCCGAAAGTAGACACCCCTATTTTCAAAGGGCTTATGTCAGCGGGTTTTCTCAATATATGGGAAACTACTTTTTGAACCAACTTTTAAACGATAAAAGTGTTCGTGATCCAAGAACACGTTTTTATATTTACAGACAATCGGATGTAGATCCTTTTAGTGGCCCACCTTACTTGCCCTGTCAGGATGATCCTCTAGTTGATTTTTGCTATCTAGGTGATCATTATTGGGGTTATGATCATGGTGAAAATCGTACAGGTAGAGGAGATAATTTACTGAGATCGGTATATGGAATTTATCCTGGAGGAGGTACTTTTGATCAAAACCAATTTATTGCGGCTCCTAATACTACCAATAATTTAGGGGGAGCAGGAATTCTACCAATTCTCACTAATTCCTATTTAAAATTTTTAACTGCAGAATCTGCTCTTATACTTGGAACTACGGGGGATCCAGCTGTTTTATTAGAAGAAGCCGTTCGGGCTTCTCTTAATAAGGTTGTTAATTTTGGGAATATTAGTTCAGAATATACCCCTGAATCTGAAGACATAGATACTTATGTGGAAGATGTTTTAACCAGATATAGTTCGGCATCTTCAAATCAGGAAAAATTAGATGTTATTATGAAAGAGTATTACCTAGCAGCTTTTGGAAATTCTATAGAGGCTTATAATGCTTATCGAAGAACAGGATTACCATCAGATTTACAGGTTCCAATTGATGATGATGACCCTAACTTCCCTAGAAGCTTCCCGTATTCCGAATTAGAGACTCAACGAAACGCTTCTCTTACGCAAAAACAAATTTCCGAAAAAGTATTTTGGGACACCAATCCTGATGGTTTCATTAAATAAATAAAACATTATGAGAAATTATTTTATACTGATTATAGTAATTTTAACTATAACGGGCTGTTCTCCACAAAAGGACTCCCTTATTGAAATAGCTGATTATGGTGGATTTATCTCATTTGAAGAGATGCCGGCAACCAGTTTTAATATTTTAAGCCTAGATTCTGAAACATTGGAAGGGACCTTATATGATCCCAATGAAAATGCGGTAAGTTATAGACTAAAAGCTAAAGTAGGGGATAATGAGGCGATAGTAATGGAAGTTAATTCATTTCCTCAAGATGTTCAACTGAATGTGGGGGAAATTCTAGATGCTTTAGAAATTGATCAAGATCGTTTAGATTTAGGAACTAATATAGCTTTGATTGGGGAGGTGACAACCGAAGATGGGACAGTATACACGGGTTTAGCGCCAGATTTTAATAACGATAATGTAAATGAAGGTGGGGATACCACTAATAGGGCAAAAGATTATTTTCCCGCCCAGGCAATGGAATTTTACATCAATTTCTTTCAACCTCCAGGATTAAAAATTCGAGGCACTTCCTTTGAAGAGGTATCTGTTTCTAATAATGAGCAGACCTATGAGAAGTCGGGAGATCCAAATGAAGATGAAGACCTTGTGAATGGTGCTCAACCCCCATTTGTAAATTATGAAGCTCAGGGAGATTCAGGGGATGATGAAATTGGCTTTAATAGTAAATACTTTGCAGTAACAGATATTAGTAGTAGTAGCCTTGGATTTTCAGCTGAAAGAATTGGGGTGTATTCTCTAATGGAAGATTATGATGCCTATCCAGATGGCACCAAAGGATTTCATATGGAAGATGTGGACGGTATGATTCAGATAACATTTGATACTGTCGATATTCCTGATGATGTTAATAAATCAGGAATATCATTTGAAGTATTTTTCGGAAACACGAGTTGGGAATCGAAAGATGGAATGTATGCTTATGTAAACATTACTACTGACTCTGGAAATGAAGTTATCGAAATGGTTAATTTATTTGATGATGATGTAGAAGCAATTGCAGGACAGTGGTACAAGTTTGATACAGGCTTTTTGACCAATGTACGCTCATACCAGCTGGTGATAGAGGGGTATAATGGAGCTACTCCTGAATCGATAGATATCGACAACGTTGTTGTTTATGAACCTGAGTAATAGTTTATTCATGAAGTGTATTTAATAAGTTGGATTAGTCATTAGAGGTTGTTTTTAGCGAATTTAACAACCTCTTTTTTATGATTGGTGTGGGTCTAGGAGCCTTGTATTTCTTGCTTAAAGAAATAATTCCTAAACGAGCTTTACCAACTTTGGGTCGGAGTTTTTAAGATTAATAAATCATTATAGTACAGGAATTCTAAACTTTTGTTATGAAAATAAAACAAACGCCGATTCATTACAGATTAATACTGGTTTTAGGCTTTTTTCTAACGATACCACTATTGAGTGGTTGTTCAACCCAGAGTGATTCTAATACCTCTGGTCAAGATATAGAACCACCGTCTTCTCCGGTAAATTTGGTTTCGAAGAATACGACTTTAACTTCTACCGATTTGCAATGGTCTGAAGCTACAGATAATGTAGGTATTCTTACTTATCTAGTTTTTAAAAATAATGAAAACTTAGCAGCTACCACTTCTACAGAGCGAGCTATAACAGGCTTAAGGCCGAATACCAACTATACATTTAAAGTCAAGGCTAAAGATAAGGCCGGTAATACTTCAGAATTTAGTAATGAAGTATCGGTTACAACTTTATCAGTTGAAGCAGAACTACTACATGCTTCAGGAAACTTAGAAAGTTATATAGGGAATTTGATAGATAGCGCTCCAGGGGCTTCGGGAAACGATTATAGAGTACCTACTGCCGTTGAACTTAATACCTGGGATTTGGTTATCGACGCAATTTTAAACGGAGATATAGAATTTGCCGTTGAGAAAGCTGCAGAGATCAACTATAAGATAACTGAATTTACCGATACTGGTTTAGATTCACAGCAGGGTTTTTATATACTGGAAGATAATAGCCTGGAATCTAATTTTTGGGGAACCTATGTATTTAGCAAAACACCGGAGAGAGGCCAGCTTGTGATCCAAGCTCCTCATATTAAGTATGATCTTAACACCGGAAAACAGGCTGTATATTCCTTTAGAAATAATTTAGCCCGAGCTTTATTTATAAGTGGAACTCATAGATGTAATCACCGAGAAGAATCCTCGTGTTCAGGAAGTACAACAACATGTAGTAGTGAAGGCGAGTCCTATAGAATTTCCGATATGGCACACAATGTGAAGTCAGCCTTTCAGCTAGCCACCGAAAATTTATTTGAAAATATTCCCAATTCAGTTTTTGTACAACTCCACGGTTTTGGTAAAAAATCTGAAGATCCTTATGTGATAATGAGTAATGGAACCCGGGACACTCCAGAGGAAGATTTTGTAGTGGAAATAAGGGATGCCCTTTTGATTGAAGACAGTAGTCTTAGTTTTAAGATTGCACACATAGATACTGATTGGTCAAGGCTCAATGGATTTACAAATACTCAAGGTCGTTTTATAAATAATTCTTCAGACCCCTGTGCGGTCTCAGCTACATCCACTTCGGGAAGATTCATTCACATAGAACAAGAAAAGTCGAAGCTTAGAGAAGGTTCTGCTCAATGGGAAAAAATCAGTAATGCCTTAAAAGAAGTATTCTAAAAAAATATTGATGAATTTTGAGAAAAGCCTAGGTTGCAATGTAGATTAATAGAACTTCTTTTATTTTCTTTTGGTTATATTTAATAGCCTGAAGCCTTAGTAATTATGGAAAAATTTATTCTTGAATCTGGAAAAGCACTGGCTAGGTTAAGAACCGTAATAAATGATTTCATCGAGGATAAAATAGAGGGAAATGTCACCAACGTGATTCTTTTTATCCTTGCCTTTTTTGTTGTATTTGTAACTAGCTTCAGTTTAATCTTCGGGATCCAAACCTTAATTTATGGTTATGTCTATTTTCTGATCATTTTTTTAATCCTGGCGATAATTTTGATCTGGCTGGCCATATTCTATGAGTCAGATAAACACCTGGAGACCGATCGGCATAATTTTAAGGTGCAACCCATTGATAAATACCGGATAAGGTTTGAATACATCAATATTGATAAAGATTCAAAAGAACAGTTCTTTAGATTGCTTAAAGGCCGAAAGGTTCAGGAGAAGATCAATTTCACCGTTGGGAATAAAAGCGGGGATTCTGCAAACCATCGAATTCTCTTTGTCTTATTCGACGAGCTTTTAGTTGGTGGAATTCAAGATTTCTCCGGAGAAAGGAAACGTGACTTTTTCCAGCTGCTGATGAATTCCTTTTTAATGAACAACGAACCGCTTAAAGAAAACACTTTAAAAACCAGTTTTTCCGCCTGGAAAAATGATCAGGAAAAAATTAATTCCCGAAACCAGCGAAAATTCATTCGGCAAATGCTAAATAAAGAATAATTATAGCATAATTCCCTTTTTATTTGAATTATCCTATTGATTTATAGGTATTTACTTTCCTAAGTTTGTCCTGTACAAAAATGTAAAAGGCCTTTTACTCATTTCTAATTTTAACCATATAGTTATGAATGAGCAGGAACAAGTAGTGGGTTTACTGGAAGATATTAAAGTCCTTCTTTCCCACACTAAAAAAGTAATGAACGTGGAAGACCTGGCACAATATACCGGACTCTCCAAAAGTAAGATCTACAAGCTTACCCATTTAAAGCTTATCCCGATGGGCAACAACCCGAACATCCGCCAGAAGTTTTTTGATAAGGAGAAGATCGATGCCTGGCTCCTGGGAGAACCGGACCTCTCCGATGCCTTCCTGGAGGATCAGTTCAACAGGAACCTGATAAAGAACCGGAAGTAGGCTTTTGCTTTTTACTCATCCATTAAAAATGTTATGATGAAAAAGACAGCCTATATCCGTGTGGGTACCAGTTACTATAAGATAGTAGCGATGCCTACTATTGCCGGGAACTTCAACGAATTGTTGAGCCCCTGGAATATCGAGACCTTGCGACAGGACCACGGGAAAGGTTTTGTTGGCAGTATAAAAAAATATGAAGGCTTTACCTGTATTCCAAGCCATAGGGATTTTAAACAGGTGCATCACGGGTTTTATAATACCTATGCGCCATTATCCTATTCCCCAAAACCAGGCGGCATAGATCATTCCCTGCAATTCCTAAAACACATCTTCGCCGACCAATACGAATTAGGCCGTGATTACCTGCAACTCTTGTATACAAAGCCGATCCAGATGCTGCCTATTCTATGCCTGGTATCCAAAGAACGAGTTACCGGAAAGACGACTTTTTTGAAATGGCTGAAGGCTATTTTTGAAAGTAACCTGACCTACCTGACCAATGATAGCTTCAGCAGCCAGTTTAATGCAGACTGGACGAACAAACTGCTTATCTGCATTGATGAAGTGCTTTTCAACAGGGAGGAGCTTACCGAACGTATCAAATACCTGAGCACCACCGATTTTAATAAACTGGAGGCGAAAGGAAAGGACAAGCGGGAAATGGAATTCTTCGGGAAGTTTATCCTGTGTAGCAATAACGAAGATAATTTTATTAAGATCGATAGCGAAGAAACCCGTTTTTGGGTTTTAAAAGTTCCTACCCTAAAAAATGAAGCAACTCATTTTCTGGAACACCTGAAGACGGAAATACCAGCCTTTATAAATTACCTGCAGCAGCGGGAATTAGCTACAACTCATAAAACCCGTATGTGGTTTAGTCCGGAGCAGCTACGAACTGATGCCCTGGAGAACCTGATGCAAAATAACCGGAACCGGGTGGAAAAGGAACTGGCCAGTGTGATGCTGGATGCCATGGAGACCTTTGAGCTGGAGGAAGTAGCTATTTGTCTCATCGATGCCTTGCAGATATTAAATCGCACCCGGGTTAAAACTGACTTAACCCAATTGCGGAAGATATTAAAGAAGGACTGGAATTTAAGTAACCAGGATAATTCGCTAAAATACCAAAAGATAATTATGTGGCAGGAAGGGGGATTGGGTATGATCGACGCTAAAGGCCGGTATTATACCGTTAAAAAATCCTTTCTACTACAGCAGTTCCAGGAAGATCTTAACTGATGAATTGATGAAAGACTGATGAAGCCCGGGAGGCCAGTGACTTAAAGGCTTTCCGTCCCATCAACTTTAATTTTGAAAAGGAACAAAGAAACAATCACCGGGATTTATACCTTTTATTATTTCTTTTTTTTTGATGAATGATGACAGATATTAAATAAGACCAGTGATAGCAAGGGTTTAACCCCCGCATCGTTTTGTCATCGTTTTGTCATCAAAATTAAAACGATGCCGAGATTTGAATCTATATGAAAGCAGTTGACGTAAAATGAAAAAAAATGGAAAAAACAGCAACATCTAAAAGCTGGGAAAAAGCCCGTAATGTTTACATCGTAAAAACGCTTGCAAAATTAGGGCACTTTCCCAGTAAAACAACGGAAAAAGAAGCCTGGTTTCTGAGTCCCCTGCGGTCAGAAACACACGCCTCTTTCAGCGTTTCTTTAAGAAAGAACCTGTGGTATGATTTCGGAATAGGAAAAGGGGGGAATGTTATCGACCTTGTTATGCTTATAAAGTCGTTTTCCAACAGGGAGTCTTTGGAATTTTTGGAAACAGGTACGATCGCTACTTTTCGTGCGCCTATAAAGAAGCCGGTGGTAAAACAAGGGATTAAGGTTTTGAAGGTGGAAACTTTAAAACACCCATCCTTGATCAGTTATCTGGAGTCCCGGAAGATTCCTGTTGAAATTGCTAGGATATACTGCGCCCAGGTATGGTACCAGTATAAGAACCGGCAGTTTTATGCCATAGGTCTTAGGAATAATAAGGGAGGCTGGGAACTTCGCAATAAATACTTTAAAAACTCCAGTAGTCCGAAGACCTATACTTTTATTCAAAATGGTTCGAGACAGTTAATTGTAACGGAAGGGATGTTTGATTTTTTATCCCTGGCTACTATGGAGGAAGTTTTGGTGAATTCTTCGGATGCTATCGTTCTAAATTCCCTGGCATTTGTGGATCGTATCAAAGGGTTACTACCGAAATATGAGCGGGTGTTACTGTACCTGGATAATGACCCTGCAGGTAAAAAAGCGACTGCTTCGCTTTTACAGCTTTATGGGCATATCATGGATCGTAGTAATTTCTATAGCGGGTATGGAGATCTCAATGAAAAACTGATCAATGAGGGAAGTTTTAGAAAAGGAGAGAATTAAAAAATTGATGAGTTAGCAAAAAGTAAATGCCTATCGGAAATTTTCAGTTGAAAAGGCAAAGCAAAGCAAGATGTGTCATTGTAATGACAATCTTGCTTTGCGCCCGGGGGTTGCAAAGATTTTAAAAGGGAAAAGATGAAAAGGGAATATATCCAGGTGCGTTGTTCGATCTACGAGAAGAAGCTGCTCCAGAGAAGGGCTGCCAGGGCAGGAATTTCACTTTCAGAGTATATCCGTGCGACTGCCTTTGATAAGAATATCGTGGAACGACTCACTCCTACACAATTGGAGACTTACCAGATGCTGGTACAATACAAGAACAACTTTAGCCGAATCGGTAATATGTTTAGAAAGCGGGATCCAAAACTGGCCAGGGAGGTGGAAGACCTGGCGAAAGAAATCAGGGAACATTTAAAAAACTTTAAAAAATGATAGGGAAAGGACATGCTATTTCCAGGACCAGGGCTTCCATAGCCTATGGCTGGAACCAGGAGAAAGAGGCAGAAATTGTGCTAAGGGAACATGTGGCCGGGGATACTCCGGCCGAGATTGCGGAAGAGTTCCGGATTATCCAGTCGCAAAATGAACGATGTACCAATAATACCTTAAGCTTTATCGTTAGCCCGAACATTGAGGACGGGAAGGACCTCAGTAAAATGGACCTGGAAGAGGTCGCTAAAAAGTTTTTAAAGGAGATGAACCTGCAGGACCATCAGTCTATTGGTTTTGTTCACCGGGATAAGGCGCATACCCACGTTCATATCTATACCAACAGGATCGGCTTTGATGGTAAGACGTACAATGACCGGTTTATCGGGAAACGAAGCCAGCTCGCCGCTGATAATGTAGCTAGGGAATTAGGCTTTAAAAGGGTTCGGGAAGTACAGCAGGAAAAGCTTCAGGAGTTAAAGGGCCTGAGACAGGAAATCAAGCGGATCAATGACCGGGTCCTTCAGTCAAGGCCAAAATCCCTGGATGAGTATATAAGTAAAATGAAGGCTCAGAAGGTGGAGGTGATTCCCACGATAAACAAAGCGAATCAACTGCAGGGGTTCCGGATGGAATACAAGGGGGTGAACCTTAAGGCCAGTGAAGTGCACCGGTCGATGAGTGGTAACCGGTTAATCCCTGCTATCTCGCATAACCAGGGTTTTAAAAAGCTAACGCAGGCACCAAAGGAACTACAGGTCTTAAACAAGACGGTACAGCTAAGTGGTAACCTGTCTACCAAAATAACCAAGGAACTTTTAAAAAGGGCCTTAAAAGTAGTAAGGGATACGGGGATAGGATATGGATATTAAAACTTTAAGTTATGAAGAAACTAGATGAAATCATGGAACTGATGGCCGATGAGATGGCTGATTTTAAAACTGCGGTGCTGGAACTACAAAAGCTTTCGAAGCAATTGGTAACTATGAGTATTCCCATTAGCACCGATGCGTTGGAAAATAATCTAAGTATATTTCTTAAAAAGCAGGAAACAAAAAAGGAAATAACAGATGAAATTCTAAAGGAGATAGACAGGAAATTAAAACGCGCCAGGATCATACCCAATTACCTGCTGATCCTTTTCGGGATACTTGGAATTCTTGCATTCGGCCTGGTGGGATATTTTGGATATACCGCCAATGAAAAACTGGAGGAAAGCTTTTCGGTTTACGGGGCGATGATGGAAATGAAATCTCAGAATACCCAATACGAGGATTATTTTGCTGCACACCCGGAAAGCCATGAGGCATACTGCAAGTGGCTAGAGGATGGATACCAGGGTTTGTAATGACAAATGGCTTTGTCGTAAAATCCTGGATTTACGCAAATGCCCTGAAATCCTGGTATAACCCTTAAAATTTGCGGTAAAAAATTAGTTAAAAATAAAAGCAATTTTTTAGATCAGAGGATACTGAGTGGATATTCCAGTAAATGGGATCAAAGGCCCTGATAACATGTTGAATTTTACTGGTTTTGTAAAAAAGTAGATGGCGCCCCCCATGCTGTTTTTCTGTATGCGTAACTTCCCGTACACTATAAAGGCAGCATAGGGTCCTGCGCAAAGTTATGGTAGATATAGGTGGCAGGGAATTTAGTAAATAATCTTAATTCATAGAGTTAGGAAAAATTTCTGTGTGTTCTAAGTGTTGGGGTGATACGACGTAGATGCCATTAAGATATTTTATCTTACTACGACAGTTTACTTAATATTTTTATTTGACTTTCGCTGTTATTTAATGGGCTCACGAAGGGCTCAATTTTGTATTTCAATTAAAGGGAATGCAGGTTAACTGTAGTTATAGCAATAGATTCAATAAGTATTAAAGGGCTCAGTTATGTAGATAGAGGATAACTTTGACCTCATTATATTTACTCCCGATTTAATGATTCTGCTTTATCGAAAATAAGTAGCCCCCGCTGTTGTTTAGGCTAAAAGTCAGTGAGTGAAGGGTTCCCCTTATCTTTCGGTTTTACAAGCATCCTCGTTATTGAAATTAATCTACTATAAGTTTAATGCCTGCTTTCTCGACCTGGTATTGGGCAGTCAGTTTGTGATAAACCCAGTGTCTCAGTACAAATTGCTCTACTTTGTCGAGCCCTGGCAGGGAGTATGGCCCTGGCAAGCTCCAGGTATTTAAAAGAGCTTTATGAAGCCCATTTTATGGGAGAGTCCCGTAATTTTATTGAGCTACTGGATTATTGCCGCCAACATGCCATCACGGATGAAAAGCTAGAACAAGCAATAAAGCAGCTTAACGGCAGCCCGGTAAAGCAACTCACCACGGAAAAAATAAAAGCCCTCTTAGGAAACAAGCAGGATCATTTTGAACCCCTTAAATGGACCCAAACTACGGCGATGGCTAAATCACAACTTCAACAATTATCGACATTAATAAATTAAGAACATTATGGATAAAACGATCAACGAGCGTATTGTGAGCTACAGTAAAGAATTACGACTTCCCATATTTAGAAGGGATTTTATGGTGTTGGCAAAAGAGGCAGCCACCCAGCGTCTGGACTATGAAAACTTCCTTTTACAACTTATGGAACGCGAATATGAAGGACGCTTAGAGAACCGTAAGAAATCCCATATCCGGCAAGCGAACTTCCCCTCAAAAATGTATTTAAATGATTTAAAGCGGGATCAATTACCGCTCAGTGCCATGGAGAAACTTCCTTTACTGGAACGTCTTGATTTTATAGAATCCGGACAGAATATAGTATTGGCCGGAAATCCTGGTACCGGTAAAACCCATATCGCCATAGGTCTTGGCCTGAAAGCCTGTTTGCAGGGGTATAAAGTATTATTTACCACGGTACATAAACTATTAACCCAAATACGGGAATCGCACTCCCAGCGTAACTTAAAAGTAATAGAGGCACGCTTCGAGAAGTATGATCTGGTCATCTGTGATGAATTTGGCTACGTCTCCTTTGATAAGGAAGGATCCGAACTCCTGTTCAACCATCTCTCTTTACGAGCCGGACGTAAATCAACCATAATCACTACCAATCTCGGTTTTGAACGCTGGGAGGAGATCTTCGGTGACCCAGTATTAACAGCTGCCTTAGTAGATAGGTTAACCCATAAAGCACATCTTATAAATATGAACGGAGAATCTTACCGCTTAAAAGAAACCAAACAAATGATGAACAAATGAAAAACCCAAGAAATGGCACTCGGGCACCGCCGGTATCCCTGTTCCCTGGGGGTACCCCCAGGGAACAGGGATACCGTTGTTAATTAATTTAAAATGGTATACTTTTGAAATGAAATAGTGGTATACTTTTCAGTTGAAATAAACAGTCGATTCATATCTTGTCCAATTTGTTATCCTAATAGTTAGGTAGTAATTAATGGCGAGATATAAGATTGACTATTACCTTGATCATCATTTCTTTATCGCTTGGGTGGCTTTCAGCAATTAATAAGGACAATGCTACCAAAGCATTGTCCGGGATTACTTTATTCCCGGTTTGGGTGTATAGCATTTGATTCCGGTCTAGAAACCAGACAAATAAAAATGCGGCAATCCTTTTGTTTCCATCGGAAAACGAATGGTTCTTAACCACAAAATACAGCAGGTGAGCTGCTTTTTCTTCGGTTGTGGGATAGAGGTCCTCTCCTCCAAAGGTTTGATATATATTTTCTAGTGAACCCTTAAAGGAATCGTCCTTCTCCCGGCCAAAAAGTCCTTCGAATTTTGTTTGTCTTCCTAATTCATCTATTGCTTTTCGAGCTTCGCTGTAGGTGATTTGAAATACTTCTAGACTTCCTTCCTCAGGTACCTCCAGCCGCTGGTGGTCATAATCATCCAATAAATCCAGGGCACGAGAATACTGTGCAATAATTTTTATTAATCCCGCTGATTCATCAGTATTAAGATGGTTTTCAGAAATAACTTTTTCCTGCAAGCGAACTACGTTTTTTAGTTCTTCGAGCTGCCGGGTTTTTTCTCGAAGTATTTTTTCATTGATGGAATATCCCTGTAGTAAGAATTCCTTTAGAACTTTATTAGCCCATTGTCTAAATAGAATACCGCGTTTAGAGTTAACCCGATAACCTACAGATATTACTACATCTAAATTATAGTGCATTCTATCTCTGGCTACTTCTCTCTTTCCTTCCCGTTGAACCGTTCGGAATTTCCGAACAGTTGAATTATCATCTAACTCACCAGATGAGAATATGTGCTTAAGGTGTTCACTAATATTAGCCTTACTGGATTCAAATAATGCGATCATTTGAGCTTGTGTAAGCCAAACCGTTTCTTCTTCAAGCCTAACATCAATTTGAGTTTGCCCGGTCTCTGTTTTATAAATCAGTATTTGATCCTGCTGTGATTTCATGGATTTTCAAATATTAATAACCTCTTTTTATTTCAAAATGAAATATAAACATTTTAATTGTGGATCTTTTTAGGGGAAAGTAGCAGCTTCACGCAAAAAAATCTTTGAGAAAAAGGATTGGCTATTTTAGTATGCAGGAATGCTTAATTTCCTTTTTAGGTTTTCACTTAACTACATCCCTTTTCAAATAGAAAAAAAAATCTGATTTACCTGGATGTTTCAATCATAAAACTGCCTTGAGGCTCTCTTTAGTAATGAGCAAATAAGAAGAAATCCCAATTATTCAGTAAAAAACTAACTCAAGCCGTTGTATATGCAAAGCGCATATAGTGAGTATGATTTCGACCCCAGCCTTACTGATGTAAAAGTATCTTCATAATTTAATCCACTATAAGTTCAATACCAGCTTTATCGGCCTTGTATTTTTTTGTTATCAGTTCATAATAATTCCAGTTCCTTTCGGCCTTTAAACCTAAAAGGTTAATAGGGGAAGGCTTTGTTGTATATGCTGCGTGCATTTAGTGAGTGCGATTAGGGACCTCACCTTTCGGGTGTACAAGCACCCTCATAATTTAATCCACTATAAGTTCAATACCGGCTAAATCGGCTTTGTATTTTGTTTTTGTTATCAGTTCATAATAATTCCAGTTCCTTTCGGCCTTTAAACCTAAAAGGTTAATAGGGGAAGGCCCTGTTGTATATGCTGAGTGCATTTAGTGAGTGTTATTAATGACCTCACCTTTCGGGTGTACAAGCACCCTCATCATTCAATTTAATCCACGATAAGTTCAATA
>NZ_FOOH01000041.1 GCF_900113135.1 Salegentibacter agarivorans
GATTTCGACCCCAGCCTTACTGATGTAAAAGTATCTTCATAATTTAATCCACTATAAGTTCAATACCAGCTTTATCGGCCTTGTATTTTTTTGTTATCAGTTCATAATAATTCCAGTTCCTTTCGGCCTTTAAACCTAAAAGGTTAATAGGGGAAGGCTTTGTTGTATATGCTGCGTGCATTTAGTGAGTGCGATTAGGGACCTCACCTTTCGGGTGTACAAGCACCCTCATAATTTAATCCACTATAAGTTCAATACCGGCTAAATCGGCTTTGTATTTTGTTTTTGTTATCAGTTCATAATAATTCCAGTTCCTTTCGGCCTTTAAACCTAAAAGGTTAATAGGGGAAGGCCCTGTTGTATATGCTGAGTGCATTTAGTGAGTGTTATTAATGACCTCACCTTTCGGGTGTACAAGCACCCTCATCATTCAATTTAATCCACGATAAGTTCAATACCGGCTTTTTCGGCCTTGTATTTTATTTTGGTCATCAGTTCGTAATAATTCCAGTTCCTCAAAATAAATCCGTCTTCTTCTTTGGCTATTTCTATTTTATCTTCCTGGTTTAACAAAATGAGTGTCCCGGCTTTATGTTTGATACAAAAATCAATTAGCATTCGGCTGTAAACATGCAAGCGGTTAGCTACATAATTTTTTTCCAGTTCGTGGAATTTTTCCGTTGCTTTTGTTTTGCGTTTACGACCTTTTCCCGATCTGCAATAAGATGCACCGTTTTGTGCCCTTTTTAGAGAAGCCTGTATGGCTAACCTTCTATATAGAAACTCTTCTCGACTGCCAATACTAAGTGTTGCTTTTCCGGTTTTCACTATAATAGGATACTCCATAGATAAAGAAGCTTCTGCGATTACTTCCGGTTTCAGGCTATGCTTTTCTTTCTCAACTTCAAATACGGCTAACCAATAAATTTTTCGATTTTTCAGTTGAAGTTTAGAGGCACAAAGCTTGATTTGGCCGGCCACTACCTGTTCCAATAGGCTTCGTTTATCGGTATAATCTCTTCCTAAATAAGCTTTCATCGGAACGGAAAATAATCGAAAACAAAAGGTCTTTTTTTCTTCTTTATAACATAAGCGTTGAATACCCCTGGTTCCAAAAGGAAAGGCGATATCCCTTCTGAAATTAGCCAGGGAGCGTTCTCCACTCCTATAAGCCGATAGGTCATTACTAAAGTTTCTCATTATATTATTGTTCAGGTTAGATAAAATGTCGGTAGGAATTTCCCCTTTAAATCGATCGGATACCACCCGGTAGGTGCAGTTGATTTTTGAAAAATTGAGTATGCCGTCTTCAGCTTTTTTTTCATCCGCTAACCTGTACTTTATTCCTTCCGATAAATAAAAGAATTCCTTGATCATTTCCTGTATATACAAATGGGTTACAATGAGATTAGCCGCCCTGTAGCTTCGGTTCTGCCAGCGGTACAGCGTCTCATAAACCTCCTTTTTTTCTTCCCTGGTAGGGGCATCTACCTGCAGCTGGATCTTTCGGGTGAGTTTTATAGTATCTTTTCTCATGACTAAGCTGATTGTTGTTGTTCGTGTTTGAGCTGCATTAGCTTATAGGCAACCATAAATTCCTCGTGAACTTCCTTTTGGGAAAGGTTCAGCTCACTGGCAATATCCGCAAAGGAATATTTTTTTTCCGTACGCAGCTGTAGCACCTTTTCCTGTTCCCTGGTCATGCTACCCTGAATCTTTACCGCCAGCATCGGTTTTGGTTTAGCTTCAAGCGAACTCCCTTTATTAATGATGTTTTTAATATCCTCAATAGCACTTTTTACTTCGATACTGGTTTTGGCAGTGCTGGTTCCCATCGCCTGGGCAATGGCCTTATACTGAAAACCGTATTTTAAGCAGAGTTCAATTAGAAGCTTTCTTTCACTGCTAAGCAAGGGGAGAACACTTCGAATCCGGTCGAAAGCTTTTTGATCCGCTTCCTGGCCCTTTAGATGCTCATCTTTTTCTTCCGGATCATAGCCGTGCATATATTCCTGGTAGTTCCCGAAATAATCCAGCCTGGAGACGCTCCGCTGAAACTTGTTCCTGGGCTTGCAATAGTAATAGATACACTCAGTTTTCATCACATAACGAAGGAAAGAGTATATATGTTCTGGTTCTTCTATCCTATCCCTTTTCTTCCATAAAATGAGGAAAGTATCCTGAAGGATGTTTTCTATGACAAATTCATCCTTAATAATTTTCTTGCCGAGCCAAAAGAGGCTTCGGTTATACCTGGAATAGATTAGTTCCAAAGCATCGGGATGTCCTTGCTGTAATAATTTAAAAATACGCTGTAACATAAGCAGTCGTTATTAAGCCGGAGATAAATACCCCCAGGATTAAACTGAATTTAGCTTAAGCGAAATCTTTTTAGATATAAAGAGAAGATGGCTTTGAAAAAAATTGAGAAGAATGCCTGTTTTTTACAAACAAAAAAGGCGTGGAGACTCAACTTATGCCATCTTGGTACTGGTATACCTTGGAACGATAAGAGAGCCCACGCCTAGGTCGTGAGCATCCTTGCTTATCATCTCGTTCCTAAAATTACCAGTTTTCGATGGCGAGATTCAAAGCGAAATGCTTCTAATATTTTACTTAAAGAAGTTTCGCAAATATATTATTCTAATGCTAATATATAAAATAATTAAAATATGGACTATAGTCCATTGTTAAATTTTAAAAATAGTCGCCAATTTGCTTGTGAAACCTAGACAAATTGAATAAATTAACACAAATAGAGTTACAAATTATCTCAAGAGTAAAAGAAATCCGAAAGGAGAAAGGATTTACTCAGGAGCGATTGTCGTTATCGTTGGGTAAGGGAGTTGGTTTTATTGGAGATATCGAAGCTCCTTCAAAAAAAGCAAAATATAATATCAATCACCTTAATGAGATTGCTAAAGTTTTAGGTTGTTCTCCCAAAGATTTCTGGCCGGATATGCCTCTCTAAATAAACCATAAAAGAATTCGTTTGTTCTCTATTAACTATCTTATGAAGCTATGTTTATCCATTAAATACGTATTGTTATAAAAAGATGATACGTATGATCCAAAGAGTTTTGTGGACCCTACTCCTAAAGTATAAATTTGCTTTTCTTATAATATAATACTTTAAATGAGCTCACAGGAGTTAAAATTAGCAGGATAAAGCCAATTACAGAAGTGAAAATTTCTCAGGAGATAAATTGGAGAAATTTATTATAAGTCTTAAGATGCCTAATGTTATCTAAAAAATCCACATTAATAGTGAAATCAAAAGAACAGCTCCTAAAATATACCTTAAGGAATCCTTTCTTTCCTTCTTCCTTTTAAGTTTAATACGCATTAAATCTAATTTCTGTTTTTTCTTAGCATAACCATAATCTTCTTTATTGAGGTCTCCTCTCTCATCTAGAAATTTAATTGCTGCTAAACGTCCTACGTCTATAAGAAATTCCTTTTCAAATTTTGATAACTTAAACTTAGTAGTGCTTATAGGACTAGGATCCATAACCACAATCTTCTTTTTATGTTCACGAAGAATACCCGGTTCTTTCGATTCTAAAAACAAACTAATTAAGTCTCCAATCAGTGTTTTCTTCTTAAATTTATAGTGCTCAGAACCTAGATATAGACCAATAAAATTCGTGTCAGGAAATTCCTTTAGTAATAATTCTACAGGAAAGTTATTCAAAGTTCCTCCATCATAAATTCTTTTACCATCATCCATTTGAGGAGTAAAAAACACCGGTATAGACATACTACACCTAGCAGCAAATGCAGCACTTTTTTCATTTGAGCCTTGATCCTTTGAATCAAAAATAATCGCACTTTTATCAGAGCTACTGGCATACACTGACGTACGCGTTGGAAGGTCCTTTAATTTAACTTCATAGGCTAATTTGAGCTTATCTGCTAGTAGGCCATTCAACCAGATTATAAATGAATCCCCCTTAAAAAAGCCACTGGAAGTCAGTAAAGTATACATCCTATCAAAATATGAAGCATCCTTAAAATCATTAAAATTTTTATCAAAAAGGATTTTCTGTAATTCTTCGTGATTGTAACCTGAGCCAAGTAGAATTGCAGTTATAGCACCAGCTGAAGTTCCAGTATACCAAGTGAAATTATAAAATTTCTCTAATATTTCAATTGCCCCCACATAGGCTAATCCTTTAATGCCTCCACCTTTCATAACCAGAGCTATTTGGTCAAAACCTAAGGTATCTGATTGAATTGGAGAAAAATCCCTATTAAATTGGAAGGTTGCATTAACTAATACCTCTTTAGCTAATTTAGTAATTTTGGGATTGGAATATTTACTTTTAATTTTTTCAATCCATTCCTCTCCAAGCGTTGCATAATCGGCCAATGAATTACATCTAGGCTTAATGTTATCGTAAAAATCTGAAGTTACTTGGATTGTTATTTCTGTCAAAGATTCCTTGCTCAAATTACGGTACTATTTTGTAGTGCGTAATATGGCACAATCATACTATAATCAATTTCTACTTTATCTCCGTGCATGGTGGAAAGAATTCGAGGAATTTCCTCAATACTAGTAAAATCTCGACCAATTTTACTCCCATGGTCATCTAATATTCTATATATAGTTCGGAGCACTTCTTTTTCTTTTAAAATCATAAAAGAAATATTTAGATCTCGCATAGAAAAACCATACTTATTAGTATAGAAATAGTCCATAGTTATAGCCCTTTGGTTAGGATTATTTTCAAACCAAGTAAAAATAGCCTCAAAAATTTGAGAATATTTAGGATATTCCTTAACTAAATTCTGCAATTTTTCTTCTAACATATTTATATTCCTGTGGGCTAATTGAGGAAGGAATAATAACTTGATTCATTTCGTCTCTTCCTAAAATAATAGTTAGATCCTGAGATAATTTATCCCCGGATCCATCAGCTAGTAATTTAAAGACAACATTACTAGCCCTTCCGTCACCCTTAAGATAAGCATTTATTGCCTCTTTTCTAGATTGTTCTGATAACAAATCTAATTCGTCTTCTCCGTAAGTACTAAATGTAGCGTGTCCTTGAAGGGTATCAATAAATTTTGCACTTAGCAAGTTATAAATTTCCTTGTTATCTTCCCATTTTTCTAAAACGTTATTTATCACGTTTGATAAATCGAAGTGAGTAAACTTAGTAGGTATATTTACCGCAGGAGCTATCAATTGCTCAAATCCTCTCTTCGAAGACCTTAGGCTTGTAGGAGAATCAAAAGAAGTTCTACTTATTTTGACGGCGAGCTCCTCTTTCCCATCCCATTCTGCAATAAATACTAACCTATCCTCCTTTCTTTGATAAGTAACTATTCTGCGCCCTGTTTCTCTATCAAATTCCTCATCTTCTTTTACTTCTCTAGTTTTTTTGCCATAAAGTTTCACTAGCCAAGAGTTCTCCTTACCACGATTAGGCGCCCTAAAATCAACCCATTCTCGTTGATCCGGCATTTGCATTATTTTTGGAAATTGCGCTCTTATACCTACGGGCAGTAGTGAATTGGCAACCGATTCCCCATCATTAATCTGTTCTAAATTTGCCCCTTCAATCGGAGTATATAAATAGATATACTGATCACCATACTCTTCTGAGTCTTTTATCAGCGCCTGCACTTCTGACAATTCGATTACGCCAGCCTCAACAGCCTCAAATATATTTTCGATTTTCTCACTCTTAGAACCCGAAATTCTGATAAGTTCCCGATTTTCGTCCTTGTATTTTTGTAAAAGTGCTTTAAGATTTCTTGATATTACTCTGGAGTCTAAAACGGTGGCATAAAGCTCTTTTTCAGCTTCAGTCATAGATTACTTTTTTGATTAAGTTTCCGTATTTAATTAGAAGAGGTAGGGGTAGCTATTAAATAGGATTGCCAAATATAGTAATTCTGAGACAAACATTTTTTCAGACATTTGAGTAATTCTAGTTTTCTCAATTTTCGTTTAGACTTTAGCACACACTAATATTTTACTTTCTTACTTTTCAAGCGTAAAGCTTTTTTGGAATTTATAAGTTCTTTAAAATTGTGAAATTCTTATCTTGCCTTCCTTAACAGCAAACCCTACCTCGCTGTAAAGTGATAATGAAATACAATTAATCTACTTAAGTTATACCCAATAAATGTCTGAAGATCATAAGAAGCAATTAGAACAGCAACTCTGGAATATTGCTAATACCTTACGAGGAAAAATGAATGCCGATGAATTTAGAGACTATATCCTCGGTTTTATTTTTTATAAATATCTCTCAGAGAAAATGGATATCTATGCGAATACCATTTTAAAACCTGATGGTATTACCTACTCTAAAATTAATGAAGAAACTCAAACCGGACAGGAATATTTGAAAGCCATAAAAGAGGAAGCCTTAATAAAACTGGGGTATTTTCTGAAGCCTTCAGAATTATTTAGCGCGGTTGCTAAACGAGGAAATCATAAGGAAGTAAGCCTGGAAGATATGGCAATGGCCGCCGATCCAGAAGTGGAGTATCAAACGAAGAGCAATT
The DNA here is from genome assembly GCF_900113135.1 of Salegentibacter agarivorans. Lineage (GTDB taxonomy): Bacteria > Bacteroidota > Bacteroidia > Flavobacteriales > Flavobacteriaceae > Salegentibacter > Salegentibacter agarivorans. The sequence goes on from NZ_FOOH01000041.1 coordinate 6,526, forward strand.
TTATTTTGGAAGATTTGCAGGCTATTTTAAATAATGTGCAAAATTCCACGATGGGTACCGAAAGTGAAGAAGATTTCGATAACCTATTTGAAGACCTGGATTTAAATTCGACTAAGCTTGGTAAAACCCCGAATTCCAGAAACGAGATTATATCCAAAGTATTGGGGCATCTAAATAAAATTGATTTTAAACTTGAGCAAACCGAATTAGATGTTCTGGGTGATGCCTACGAATACCTTATAGGAAAATTTGCCAGTGGCGCTGGTAAAAAAGCAGGTGAATTCTACACACCTCAAGAGGTTAGTATGATCTTAGCTAAATTAGTAACCACGGAGAAAAAGAAATTAAAGTCCGTTTATGATCCTACTTGTGGAAGTGGGTCTTTACTACTTCGAGTAGCCAAAGAGGTAGAAGAAGTAAATGATTTTTACGGACAGGAACTTAATCGTACTACCTATAACCTGGCCAGAATGAATATGATATTGCACGGGGTGCATTACCGCAAATTCGATATCAAACAAGAAGACACCTTAGAGCACCCTCAACACCGGGGAGAGCGGTTTGAAGCTATTGTAGCCAACCCACCCTTTTCTTCGAATTGGAGTGCTAACCAGCTTTTTATGAGTGATGACCGCTTTAGCCAGTATGGCAAATTGGCTCCAAAAAGCAAGGCCGACTTCGCTTTTGTGCAACATATGGTTTATCATTTAGCTGAAAACGGGCAAATGGCAGTAGTACTCCCACATGGAGCTTTATTTAGGGGAAGTGCGGAAGGCCATATCAGAGAATACCTAATTAAAGAGAAAAACTATCTTGACGCCGTTATAGGCTTACCGGCCAATATTTTTTATGGCACCAGCATTCCTACCTGTATCGTGGTCTATAAAAAATGCCGTGAAAATCCCGATGATATTTTATTTATAGATGCTAGTGAGCACTATGATAAAGTTAAAACGCAAAACGTGCTCACCCAAGCAAACATAGATAAAATTATAAGCACTTACCGCGAACGCAAAACCGAAGACAAATACAGCTATGTGGCTCCTTTAGGCGAGGTAGCCGAAAACGATTACAACCTTAATATTCCTCGTTATGTAGATACTTTTGAAGAAGAAGAATCGGTAGATATTGGAGCCGTGGCGACAGAAATTCAAAACCTCGATACCGATCGTCGAGAAAACGATGAACTCATCGGTTCTTTTTGCAAAGAATTGAATATTAAAACACCGTTCTAAGATGCAGATAGAAAAGAAATTAGTGCCGAAGTTACGGTTTCGGGAGTTTTCTAATGATTGGGAAAGGGTTAGGTTAGGAAAGCTTGTTGAAATAAAAAGTGGTATTAGTCCTTCTTCATATAATTTTTCTGAAGATGGAAAATATCCATTTATTAAAGTAGAGGAACTTAATAACTGTGAAAAATACCAATTTCAAAGTCGCTTTTACTCCAATTCAAGTAATAATTTGATTGAATTTAATTCCATCCTTTTTCCCAAAAGAGGTGCAGCCATTTTAAATAATAAAATTAGGATTAGTTCTGTTCCTTTATTAATGGATAGTAATATGATGGCTTTAAAGTGTGATGATTCAAAACTTTATTATGAATTTTTGTACTATAAGATTATAAAAGAAAAGCTTTATAGAATTGCTGATACCTCAACTATTCCCCAATTAAATAATAAGCATATAATACCTTATAACTTATTTATTCCCACATTAGTAGAACAACAAAAAATAGCCAAATTCCTCACAGCAATTGACACCCGCATCCACAACCTGGAGAAAAAGAAAGACCTTTTAGAACAATACAAAAGAGGTGTAATACAAAAAATCTTTAAACAGGAACTGAGGTTTAAAAATGGTGATGGGAAGGATTTTCCAGAATGGAAGTATCTTCAGTTGGGTAAATTAACTACTAAAACGGGGAAGAAAAATAAAGAGAATATAAATTACCCCATTTATTCCATCAATAACAAAGAAGGATTTTTACCGCAAGGAGAGCAATTTGATGGGATGGATAGCAATGAAAGGGGATACGATATAAGCCTTTATAAAGTTATCAAGAAAAATACATTTGCCTATAACCCTGCAAGGATTAATGTCGGTTCAATTGGTTTTAGTGGAAAATTGGATGATATTATAGTTAGTTCCTTATATGTCTGCTTCAAAACAAAAGAAGCTTTAGAAGACAGATATTTGAAGCAATATCTTAATACCTTTCAATTTAATAAAGATGTTTTGAGGTTTAGTGAAGGAGGCGTTAGACAATATTTGTTTTTTGAGAATTTTTCAAAAATTAAAATTCCATTGCCAAATAGAATGGAACAATTAAAAATAGCATCTTTCGTAGAGACCCTTGACAAAAAAATAGCATTAATCACCCAACAAATAGAGCAGAGTAAATCCTATAGAAAAGCCTTGCTACAGCAAATGTTTGTATAGAAATAAAACAATGTAACACTGATGTAACTAAGCGTTAATTTATTACTGTAAACCCCAGTAAAATAGGAGCTTTTAGATGTAACAAATAAGTAACTGTATTATGAACGAAGAAGATATTAATCAATTAATTAATGAATTGCAGGCGTTACCTAAGGAGAGTGAGTGGGTTGAATTTAAAGGTGACAATTGGAATCCTGAAAAATTAGGTTCTAATATTTCGGCATTATCTAATGCTGCATTATTGGAAGGTAAAAGGTATGGTTATATTGTTTACGGGATTGAAGATAAAACTCATACGATAAAAGGAACTAATTTTGACCCTGATAAAACTAAAATTAAAGGCCAGGAAATAGAGAATTATATCTCAACACAGTTACAGCCTCGTACTACTTTTACTGTTATTAAACATAAAATTGATGATTTGAATATTGTTATTTTTCAAATCCAGACTCCCATTGGACATCCCTTGCGTTATAAAGGTGTTGCCTATATACGGGTTGGTAGCTACACTAAAGAATTGAAAGACCATTCAGATAGGGAATCCCGTCTATGGAGGAAATTAAATAAAGAAGTTTTTGAAAAAAATTTAGCTACTCCCTATATGCATTCCACTGATGCTTTAACTAAAATAGGTTTTGTTCAGGTCTTTCAGATGCTAGGTATTCCTTTGCCGGAGAGTAGAGAGGCTATTTTTGAAAAACTGGTGGAAGAAAAATTACTAAATCTTAGGTTAAAAAAGTACGCAATAACTAATCTCGGGGCGATTTTATTCGCTAATGACTTGAACGATTTTCAGGAAATAGGTCGAAAAGCTCCAAGGGTGATTATTTATAAAGGAAAAAACAAACTTGAAACCATCAAGGAGCAGGAAGGTAAGAAAGGATACGCAATTGGTTTTGAAGGCATGATTAATTTTATAAATGATCAACTTCCTACTAATGAGGAAATAGGTAGAGTTTTTCGTAAAGAGGTTAAAATGTTTCCTGAATTGGCTATAAGAGAGCTTGTTGCCAACGCGTTAATACATCAGGATTTTAGTATTAGTGGTACTGGTGTTATGATAGAAATATATTCTGACCGTATTGAAATTACGAACCCTGGTAAACCGATGATAGATACCAACCGCTTCATAGATCACAGCCCTGAAAGTAGAAATGAAGCTCTGGCTAGATTTATGAGAAGGCTGAAAATTTGCGAAGAGAGAGGAAGCGGTATAGATAAAGTAATTTATCAAGCTGAAACCTATCAATTACCAGCGCCTGAATTCATAAATGGAGATAATTATACCCGTGTTAAATTGTTTGCAACAAAATCTTTACGCCAAATGACTAAAAAGGATAAAGTAAGAGCAACTTACCAACACTGTGTTTTAAAATATCTGTCAAATGAATATATGTCAAATTCCTCCTTAAGGCAGCGCTTTGGCATCGATGATAAGAATTACCCCCAGGCATCTAGAATTATTAAACAAACCATTGAAGATGGACTTATAACTGAACATGAAAACTCCAAAACATATATTCCGTATTGGGCACAATAATGATGTAATTAATATGTGACTAAAGTCAACCGGAATACCGTTAAAATGTTAATTGTCAATTTAATACAATGTAACGTTCATGTAACTAAACAAATATATGGCTACCCAATCAGAGCAAATCCTAGAAAATAAATTAGTCGATCAATTACAAAGCCTGGGGTATAAAAAGGTAATAATACCCAATGAGGATGCATTAATAGCGAACCTTAAAACCCAATTAGAGAAACATAATAATGTAAGTTTTTCGGATGATGAATTTTCCCGGGTTTTAAATATTCTAAGCAAAGGTTCTGTTTTTGAAAAAGCTAAAACACTTAGGGAAAAGCAGCATATTGTTCGTGATAATGGGGATAATCTCTACTTCGAATTCTTAAACACCATTCATTGGTGTCAAAATCAGTATCAGGTTACCCACCAGGTTACCATAGATGGGAATTACAAGAACCGCTATGATGTAAGCTTGTTGGTCAATGGGCTGCCCCTGGTGCAAATCGAATTAAAAAGAAGGGGGCTGGAGATGAAAGAAGCCTTTAATCAGGTGAATCGTTATCAGCGACATTCTTTTGGGAGTAATTCGGCACTCTACCAATATGTTCAAATTTTCATTATAAGTAACGGGGTTAATACCAAATACTACGCAAACAACAGGCATCAGTCTTTCAAGCAAACTTTCTATTGGTCCAATAAAGAAAATAAACGACTCACCAATATCCTTAACGGTTTTACTAGTGAATTTTTAGAGCCTTGTCATCTCTCGAAAATGATATGTAAGTATATCGTTTTAAATGAAACCAATAAAATTTTAATGGTGTTAAGGCCTTATCAGTTTTATGCTGTAGAGGCAATGATAGATAAGGTAAAAAACAGTACCCATAACGGTTATATTTGGCATACCACCGGTTCGGGGAAAACACTGACTTCCTTTAAAGCCAGCCAGATCATTATGCAAATGCCGCAGGTGAAAAAAGTGGTGTTTGTGGTAGATAGGAAGGATCTGGATTATCAAACTACCAAAGAGTTCAATTCCTTTTCAAAGGGTAGCATTGATGGAACAGATAACACAAAGGCGCTGGTAGATCAGTTTGCAGATGATACTAAATTGATCGTTACTACAATTCAGAAATTAAATACCGCCATCAGTAAGAAACGCTATTTGGAAAAAATGCAAAATCTGCAAGATGAGCCAATAGTCTTTATTTTTGATGAATGCCACCGTAGTCAGTTTGGTGATACCCATAATCGTATAAAAACCTTCTTCAATAATCACCAGATGTTTGGTTTTACCGGTACGCCAATTTTTGCCGATAATGCAGCCAAAAATGACTTAGGTAAGCGAACAACGAAAGATCTTTTTGGAGTTTGCCTGCACAAATATGTTATCACCGATGCTATTAAAGATGAGAACGTGCTCAAATTTGCTGTAGAATACGTGGGGAAGTTTAGGCAAAAAGATAGCGCCACCGAAATAGATGTGGAGGTTGAAGATATAGACCGCAAGGAACTTATGGAGTCTACGGAACGAATAGACAAAATTGTAGATTACATAATTGCAAATCACCATAGAAAAACCCATAGTCGTGAATTTACTGCTATGTTATGTGTAAGCAGTACTGATATACTGGTTAAATATTATGACTTTTTCCGCAAGAAAAAGGAGGAGGGAAAACATAATTTAAAAATAGCGACAATTTTCAGTTATGTTGCAAATGAAGAGGATGCTGACGCAAATGGTTTTATTCCGGAAGAGGTTTCGGTAGTAGAAGAGGCTCCTGTGCTTTATGGTTTACATCAGCACAAACGAGATAAATTAGAAAGTTATATTGGTGATTATAACCAAATGTTTGGTTCTAATTTCTCCACTAGGGATAGCCAGTCTTTTTATAATTATTACAATGATATCTCGAAGAAGGTAAAAGATCGTAAGATTGATATTCTCTTGGTAGTAAATATGTTTCTTACCGGTTTTGATAGCCCAGCTCTTAATACTTTATATGTAGATAAAAATCTTCGATATCACGGATTGATTCAGGCCTATTCCAGAACCAATCGAATTATAAATGAACAGAAATCCCAGGGGGAAATTGTAGTATTTCGCAATCTTAAAAAAGTTACCGACGAGGCTATTACGCTTTTTAGCAATAAAGAGGCGATAGAGGAGATTATAATGAAGCCCTACGAGGATTACATTAAGAAATTCAATGAAGCATATATCAATCTTTTGAAAATTACCCCTACTGTTAAAAGTGTTGATAATCTTGTAAGCGAAGAGGATGAATTGGAGTTCATAAAAGCCTTTCGGGAAGTAATGCGACTTAAGAATACTATGGGCACCTTTGCTGATTTTGATTGGGAAGACCTGGCGATGAATGCCCAACAGTTTGAGGATTATAAAAGTAAGTATCTTGACCTGCACGATAAAGTAAAAACCGATCATAGCAAAGAAAAGGTATCTATTTTGGAAGATGTAGACTTTGAACTAGAATTAATTCATCGGGATGAAATAAACGTCACATATATTCTGAAATTACTGGCGGACCTAAAAAACACCAAAGAATCTGACAAACAGCGGAAAAAGAAGGAAGTAGTGGATCTAATTGCGGGTGAAACTAATCTAAGAAGCAAAAGAGAACTCATTGAAAAATTCATCGAAGAAAACTTACCGCGGGTAACCGATACTGATGAAATTCCGGAAGAATTTGAACAATTCTGGTCTGATGAACAACAAAAGGCATTTAATAAACTAGTAAAGGATGAGAATTTAGATAAAGAAAAAACCCAGAAACTTATCGAAGATTATCTTTTTGCTGAAAGAGAGCCTTTAAGGGATGAATTATTAAATTTACTAGAAGCCGAAAAACCATCGGTACTGCAGCGTAAAAAAATAGGGGATAGGTTGCTCAAAAAAATTATAGGCTTTGTTGAAACCTTTATTAATGGGATGGGTAATTAGGTCTGAGAGAATTATTTAATTAAGATTTAAAGTGTAGCTAAACATAAAACTATTTAAGGCATGCAAACCTTTTTTACCCTTAGTTCCAAACAAGCCAAGGACTTTGACAAACCATTATATGTAAATGCCCGGGATTTATTAAGGGACGCGAGTCTTTTGGTTGATAAAAACAATTCTTATAATCGTGCGACTTCCCTACTGGTTTTAAGCCTGGAAGAGTTGGTTAAAGCCATTTTAGTAAAAATGCACAGTGAATCCTTGCAAGTATATGATTTAAAGGATGCTAAATTTTTTTTTAGTCAGCATAAGATACGCCACCAGGTCGCCCAACTACTAGAGATGGGTTATGCCTTTTATGAAGCTGTAGAGAAATGGCAGAAAAAAGGCAGAAAAGGCCCACTTCAAAGTGCAGGAAAACTATTACAGGTTTTATTGATCGCAATCAGTACAAATGAGCGAATAAAAAAATTGAAAAAATTCAACGATTACAAAAACAATGGATTCTATGTAGGATATAGAGACAGGCTTTTAGATCCAAAACAGGAGATTGGAGAATCAGAATTTTATGAAGTTAAAGAAGCCTGGCAACGATGTAGGCATTTTTACAAACTGCTCTGTATAATTTATCATCCTAAATTAGAAAACCATCTATCTAGGAATAGGATCAATGAAATACACGGAGATCTTGAGTTATTTATAAACGAAGCAATGAGCGAATATTCCTTTTCTTTAAAATAATAAAACAATTATGCATTCAATTAAATACCAACGTAAATTAATAGGTGTAGAAAAGAAATTGGGCTTTCTTTATGTTCCTGCCGAGGCAAGAGCAATGCTGCCGAATGAAAATGCAGAAATTAAGGTTCTCTTCCAAGGAGCCCTAAAACCTAAAATCAAAAAATATAATGCTGACCATAACAGGATTTTTGGACTTACTCCTTTTTATAAAAAGCATAATTTAAGTACAGGAGACATTGTATCAGTTGAAGTATCAGAAGAAGATGTCGAAATTACACTAGAGGAGGTTGAGAAAATAGAAGATTCTCAAGAGAAAGAAGACGAAAATTTTATTGATGTTTCCGGTTTGTCTTCTCAATCTAAGGGAAATATCGGAGAAGATAGGATTAAAGAAATCATACTTCTTTATAGCCAGGGTCTCTTAAATGTATATAAACCTGTTATAGATGACAGAGGAATTGACCTTATAGTTCTCAAAGAAAAAATATATAACCCTATCTATATTCAGGTAAAAACTAGGTTTAATGTTCATAAACGAAATAGGTTAATCCTAACAATTAACGGCAATACCTTTAAGCCGCATCATTCCTATTATGTGATTGGGCTTGTGTTCAATCAGGAAAAGATGGAAATGGATGAAAATATTCTATTCATTCCTTCAAAGGAAATCCCTGACTTGGCAAGTCAATTAAGCGATGGCAGTTGGAGAGTAACTGTATCCTTAACTAATGGGAAGACTACGGGCAAATACAAAAAGTATTTCGTAACCAAAGAGGAATTGGTGAATAAGTTATTAGAACGGATTGATTTGGTAAATGAGATCGTGAATTGAAGGTTCATTAAGGTAAATTATCTAATATAAATAAATACAAGTTTTAGGGACTGAAAAATAAAAATCGTTAATTGAAGATCTCAGTGTTTTGCACAAACCGGGAGTCTCGAATCAGTGTTTTTTTTGATCATTCCACGATAGGAAAGGTTTAAGAAGTTAGGAAAGAAAACTATCAGTATTATTTAGTCGGCTTTATTTTAATGTATGTTCACTCCAATTGAGTATTCAGTGGCACTGAACATTTTAAAAAAGGAACGCCGAGTAAAATGGTTTAACGAATTTATCTTAATTTGATATTTTTTAGAGTATGGGGGAATTACTTTGAATCCTAAAAGGGATTCTTCGGGAAGATAAAGAATATTTTATTCAAAAATTGAACCAATTGCTCTTCAATTATTATTCCGGTCGAGTAAAACTTATATTATTATTAAATTAAATACAGTTGTGGTTGTAATCTGCCATGTATTTTAGAGAAGGTTACAAAAATTTTTATTTTTATTGTGTCTGTATATCATAAAATGAGTTTGAAATTTAACCAATGCTTGAAAAAAGTCAAAAATAAACCACTAGTCATTATTGGTTCAGTTATAATTGTTTTTTTATTCGGGCTCATTAGTAATATCAATGAATTGGCCACTTTCTATGATAATATTGATAGATATTTAGGTGGAGATGTCAATAAATTTGATAAAAATGAAAAAGAGCTAAATATTTTAATATTTCCGTTTAAAAACTATAGTGGTAAAACAGGGAGTAATATATCGTTCCGGATTTATGAAATGATAAATGATATTAAAAATAGGGAGAATTTAGAAAATCTAAATATAAAATTTTATAGTGAGAGTATACTGTATAAAAATAACGACCAATTGCAGAAGATTGGTAAAGAATTGAATGCAGATTTTATTGTCTCTGGTTCGTATGAGATATCAGAAAATTGCAATTCATCGATATGTATTTACGATTTCTCATTTATTAATGTAAAGAAAAGTAATAAAATAACCGATAAAGCGAATTTCAATTCAATTCTTGAGAATGAAAAGGATATAATCAAGCCATTAGAATTTTATATTTATTATTATTTAGGTCTTATTGAATTATTTAATGGGGGTGATCCGAATAAGGCCATTAATTTATTGGAAAAGGCCAGAATATATACTAAAAATAATTATCTAAAATTTATTGTAGGTACATATTCTATGATCTTAAAATATCATAAACATCGAAGTCGTGATCTTTTAAATTTGAATCCTCAGGAAGCAGGATTGGATTTGACAAAAAGTACTTATGGTCTTAAAAAAGATAGTCCAATTTTTGTAAATGGATTTTTAAATGCAAGTTTTTATTTAAATAGTTTAAAATTTAATGGTGAATATATTAAGTGGGAACAATACGGTGCTATAACAGACTCTCTATCACCTAAAAATAAAAAAGCGGTTATTAACATCGCAAAAATATACTCTAATTCAGATAAGTATTTAGGACTAATTTACATTTTTATGGATAGTTCAAAAAGTTATTATTTGTCACCGAAATCCTATATTTTTGATCCTTTATATAGAGACCCTCAGGAGATGATTTTTGAATCAATAAGAAAAAAGGACTCTCTCCAGTCTTTTCCAGGAATAGATTATGAAATATATGAGCATGGAGTTATTTTCAAATAGATTAGCAAAACTATGTTTTCTCAAATCACGCAAGGCAACTACTAGGAAAAGGAAATAAGGAAAAGACAGCCTTTTTCAGGGTTTAAAGTATGGTGTCTATTTTATGCAGAAATACTTAGTGGGTGTATGCAGGCAAGTATCACTAAACAATAACCTTTCCATAGTGTTTTTCATTCTCGAGCATTTTTACGCCTAGAATACTGCGCAGATATCTATAACATCTCCAAAGTTCTGGCATATAACCACCCTAATTTAGGCAAAGATTGGAGATAATAAAATGAAGCAGCTAACTTGATTCTTGAACTCCAATATAATAATTCGTAATTTTTGGAGATCGTATTGATCGAGGAAATATATCCCTAAATTGTAATATTAACTAGCGGCGTTTATATTTTTTAATTGGATATACTGGACTAAGCTGCCCCCTAACAGTCTAAATTTAGCGTGCTGTCGTTTTGGCGAATGCTGATCCCCCTTAGAAAAAGAAGATAGCTGAATTTTTAAATTATTCTGAGGACTATCTCATAAATTGTGTAAATAGAAAAATAACAGGGGTCGCGACCCCTGTTATTTTTTTACCTTTTAAGATTCAATACCATTATGTTGTAATTCTTTTTTCAGCGCTATCAGCATATCATATTTGTATTTACTCTCCAAAGAAATCAACAATATTGGCTGTAATGAAACAAATTTGACCATTATATTTCATACCCAAAATGCAGAAGTAATTCTGGATTTTTTCTAATATTTCAGGATTATTGACTATTTCGGAGTGATGACGCCACCTGTTTCGGTCAAATTGCGCCACTTTGAAAGATCTTACAATTTGATGAGACTAGTACCAGGTGTCATAATTACTGTAGCAATAATTCACTGGCTTCATCCAATATGGCAGTATCGAGTTCTTTAAGATAAGCTTTGGTGGTTTTTATATCCTGGTGACCCAGGGATTCACTTATGATGTCTGTTCCCGCTCCTTTTTGTTTTAAGCAATTGGCGAAGCTATGTCTGGCAACATAGCTAGTAATGGGTTTATCAATTCCGGCAAGACTTCCTAATTCCTTTAAATCCTTATTAAATTTGCTCAGGGTTTTTCTTTTTCTATCGTTTAATTGAGTGGGGGTGAGGTTTTCCCTAAGGAGTATAGGAAAAATGTACGGTCTTTTATTTTTGCGGTAATAGTCAAGTATGTTTTTTACCGGTGGCATAATTTTTATAATGAAGTTTCCTTTGGTTTTGGCTCGCGTGTAATGAATTCTGTCGCCGGAAACATTTTCCCACTTTAGTCTCATCATATCGGCGAAATTCATTCCCCTGGTATAAAAGCTAAAAATAAAATAATTTCTACTGTTGATTAGATGAGGCTTATCACTCAAATCTAAATTTTGAAGGTTATGAACTTCTTCAATGTTCAGGGCTTTTTTAATTGCTTTACCTTTTAGTTTGGATATTTTATAGTGTTTAAAAGGGTAAAGTTTTTCGTCTATTATTCCCCTTTTTATTGCCACGTTGAAAATAGCCCGTATAGCTCGCATTTTCACTCCAATACCTCCACCAGTTCCGCCTTTATTGCGAAGATATACTTCATATTTATCTAAAAAGGTAGGGGTCACTTCGTAAAAATGTAAAGACTTTTGTTTTGCGAATTTCTGTATTGAATTCTTAGTATGGTGATAAATGGCTGCATTGCTCATTCTCCCTGCCGCTTTAAATTCATCAATTTGCTCCTGCCAAAATGAAAGTATATTTGAAGCTTCTGGATTTGATTGTATCCTAAACTTTCTTTCAAAATCATTCAGGGTATAGAAATCCTGGTTCATTTCCAGTTCACTAATTACTTCTAAAGCACGATCTTCAAACTTCCCTATTAATCGATTTGACTTAAGTTGCTGAGTATATTTTTTGTTAAATCTTCCTAACTTAGAATCCCATTCATTTAAATTAGCTTCGAATGGAGTTCCGAAGAATTTAGATTTACGATCTTTGGTAACCCTCAAAAGAACTGGGTATTTTCCGTTTCTAAGTGCAGTTTTTCGAAGTATGGTTTTGATTGAAGCCATAGTTTTATCTTTAGATTACCATCCATTTCATGTACAACATATGTACAACAAATTGACAATTAAAGGTAATTTAAAGAAACCAAAATAAAAATAAATATTCATAAAAAGTTGATAATCAGTTAAATGAAAATAAATGAAAGTTACGGGTAAGCAATTTCTGACTTCTCATAATCAAGGGGTCCCTGGTTCGAGCCCAGGTGGGACCACCAACAAAATCAGAGGCTGTCTGAAAAGGCAGCCTTTCTTGTTGGATTATTTTGAGGTTTTTATTATTTTCATGTAATGAAAGCTAAAGTTGTATTTAAGACCTATAACCAGTCGCAGTTAAGTCTTTTACCTCCCAGTTATGATGATTTGGTTCCTGTAAATCATCCCGTTAGAATCGTCAATACGATTATTGATCAAATCGACATCGCTGACCTGGAGCGAAGTTACAAAGGAGGTGGTACTTCCAGTTACCATCCTCGGATGCTTCTTAAGGTGATCATCTATGCGTACCTGCGCAATATGTATTCCTCTCGTAAGATAGAACAG
>NZ_FOOH01000045.1 GCF_900113135.1 Salegentibacter agarivorans
AGATCGCTTCAGAATGGAGCCAGATGCAAGAAATCGACTTTCAGTATATTCAACCCGGGAAACCAACTCAGAATGCTTTTATAGAACGGTTCAATGGAACATATCGAAGGGGCGTTCTCAATAAGTACCTATTTGAAAATCTCAATCAGGTAAGGGAACAAACCGAGAACTGGATGGAAGATTACAACAACGTAAGACCACATAATGCATTGGGAAAAATGGCGCCCGTAGCATACGCGAAAAGTCATTCTCCTGGCGGTACCGCCAGGAGAATGAAAAATGATATTTTTGGACAATCAAGCAGTTCTAATTAGGGGAAGCTTACAGTAAAGCCTATTCCTGGTAAGCCACTAGACATATATCCAATTGCTGCTTTGTCTAAAAATTCAATTTCCTCTGGTGTCATAATTTGTTGGTTTTAGTTTGAATTTCCTTTTGAATCAATGAGTTTATATAATCAGTCATTGTTTGATTTTCTATAGCTGCAAGAATTCTTAATTGCCGTTTTATATCAGTTGGCATATTCATAACCAATCGGCTATAGGTTTTTTTCTTGCTTTGACTCATTATTCTAAGTTTAAAATTTCTAATGCTAAAGTATGCAGTAGTATACATAGTGAACCCCGTTTTTATCTCTTGAATGCGTAGATGCCATTAGAAAGAAAAACTAAATACTAAAAAATATATTTTTTAGTATTTATTCTATAGAATCAAGAAACTAGAATAAATTAACTCGCCCTTTTCTCGCCCCTTTTTTTTTAAATCTCTTAATGGGTTCTTATCTAGATATTTTGAATATTTAAGCTTCCGAAAGTCCTTCAAACCTAGTAAATGTCACCCTGTTTGTCACCTAATTACAGCGGCAACCGTTAATTCAATACTTGACAACGACTTTTGCGGAGTTCAACCGTTCTGAACCTTGGTTATTTTAAACCTCTGGAATTCTCTGGATTTACTTTTTCGATTCGAGGTATTTCGAGGAAATTTAATGCGAGTAATTGCGAGTATTTTTAATTTTAAAACTCGGTCAATTTCGGTCATTTTTTTTATAAATAATCTCTGTACTTCCCACTGTTTTAAAAGTTTTAAACCTAACCCTAACCTCACCCTTTTTTCTTCGCAACCCTTGCCGTACTTAAATTTAATTTTAAGTTTCCCAAATCATTTTACCCTTAGCTGAACCTTAGCTGTTTTTAAAAGCATTTTCGCCTTTTTCAAACGATCTCACCCTTGCCTGAACCTTGCCTGTTTTTTATCCCAGTCTTTATTTTTCAAAAGGCCATACCCTTGACTAAACCTTGACTATTGACTCTTAAAATCCTACCCCTAACCTCCCCCTTCCAACATATTTTTTAACCTTGACAATACTTGACAATCTACCGCTTTTACCAGGCTATATCCTTCTCCATATGAGGATCTTTATATTTTTTTGATCCCGAACTCTCGTCCTAATGTAGTAATGGTTAAAAGCCCCAAACTTAATAGTCCTCAGACCTTAGCAATTTTTAGCATTTTTACTAATTGCATTGCTAAAATTGTCAAGTTTTGATTAGTAATAAATGTCAACATTTGTCAACATCCTTAATGACTTTTTCCTCCTTCAGGATGCGGATTAAGCGGTCTTGAGTGATATGCAAGTAAAACTCCGATAGGTCTTGCAAAAGCTCTTCTATGGGTGCATCGTGGGTTTCGATATACCATTTAATAAATTTCATTCGTTCAGAAACATTCTTTTCGTTATCCTGGACCTCAACTTGCTTTCTGAATAGTTTCCGATTACGTTCTATTATTTCGAGGACAATTGAGTGTAGACTATTGGTATAATCCACACTCAATTTAATTTCCTCCACTCCTACAATACGTTCTTCAATTGGAGGTACTGCCATAAGAATTTTAGATTTACCGATTGCAGGAGCTTCTATAGCCTCCACAACATCCTGTTTTTCCCATGGCAATTTTCTCCCGCATTGATAACGTTCTAATTTGACTTTAAATAGCCTCATTAAAATCCTCTCTTCTTTCTTTCCTCAATTTGCTGCTTTTGTCCTGAAACAGCCCATCGAATGGAATTAGGCTTGATGGTGATTTTTTCACCTTGAAAGTCAAAGAAAGAGCTTGCTATAGTACTCAGACCTTTATTTCTATCACTTAATGCACTTGCATACTGATATCCTATTTTATCGAAGTGATCCGTTAAATCTTCGAAAACCTCTAAAAAGTTTTTCACTTTTCTGTGGGTTTCGTGTTCCTGGTCCCCTTCCAAATAAAGCCTGCAGTGTTCTTCTAATATCTCCTCCTGGTCTTCTTGTGCAATCTCAAAAGCATCATAATCATAGTATGTGATATGCTTCAATTTCAACTTGGGGAGGTGCTTATCATAACCTCTAGGGAACTCGAAATTTTTAACTGCTTCAATACTCTTAAGAAATTCATTGAATTGGTTCTCTGCATTATTTAAAACAGGTTGAATTACTACACTAGATTTAATCCCGGTTGCACTAAGTTCCTTTTCAATTCCAGTGATATATTTTTTACGAATAACCGCGGTCCGGTTACTTGTAGCATCGTGGAATATTTCATTAGAAAATTCTCCAAGTTCTAGGTCCAGATAAGCATTTTTCATTTTCTGAAGGCTTGGTCTTAATTTCACCAAGTCTTTTGTCATTTGCTTCCAGATGGTAAGATCTTCTTTTAGCAATGTTCGCTTTTGAGTTTTTGTTGTCATTGTATATAAATATTAAAATTGATTACTTTTTTGTTGCGAATTTTCCCACCTACGAAGAAGGCATAGTCTGTAGTTTGTGGCCACAAATACACATCTTGCAGGGGAAAATCCGGAATGTTAAATTTTTAATTTTCTCTTTTCATGGCATTGATCATAACAATCGAAAAAGAGATCAATTAATTCGTTTGTTTCCAGATATTTTATGGTAACAATCCAGTGATATTTTTCAGTTTTACCTATCCATTGGGGAGCTTCTGACGGATCTTTAGCAACGCCAACAACACGGTATTTTTTTCTTTCAGGGCTAGTTTGGGTGATGTGTGGGTTCAACCTCATCACGTGGTTTCCGACTTTCATTAGAATGATGTCTCATTGTCTTGGTTTTGAAAGTGATTGCCTTCAGGTGAAGGGCTTTGAAAATTAATTTGCTCTTGATCTGCAATATTGGATACTAATGGCTCATTTTTATACCGAATGCCTTTAGCGTAAAAGCGGCCGCTAGGTTTGTGATAATTGAATGAAACCGTAGACCCAATTTCTCCCTGAAATCCGAACTTTGTTTTCATATTGATGAAATCGGTTCCCTCGGCAATATTCTTTGCTTCATTTTCGAAATGACGATATATCGTATAGCCATCGTGAGTTTGGTTCCTAAAATCAGCACTGCCGGCTACATCATAGAGACTGGGGCAATTATATAAACCATCCTCATTTTTCTGCATTTTTGTAGGATGCGCAATTAAGAATATGATTACGTTATGTCGCTGAGCAAAGCTTGTAAGCTTAGTTAGGCATTCATTAATGAGATCAAGCTTATTTCCTTTGCCGTTGAAGAGTACTTTATTAAAGGCGTCAATTACAAATATGTCAATCCCGAAAGAATACATTTGCTCTTTAAATTTATCCAATAACCAATCCCAAGTAGGGGCCTGATCACCTTCTGGACCCGTGAGATATATTCTCTCATTTGCCCAATCTTTATAAGCTTCAATCTCCGACCTGGTAACTCTGGGAACGCCTTCTATTTCCTTAAAAAATGGTTTACCGTAAAACTTACTAATAAAGTTTGTTTGGTGTAATTCCATTGGGTGATGCTCAGGAGAGAACCAGCTGCCCTTTAAATTGTAGTCATTAATTAAGTTCATCACTAGCCAATCCGTAAACTCAGATTTACCATGGGAAGGTATCCCGGTACCGGTAACCAAATGGCCGCGCATCGTTGAAAATGACTCTCTAAAGTTTCCGAAATAATACTTTTTTGGATAAATTGTTTTTGGAATCCCCTCATCGTATAGTTTCAAAATATTGTCCTGAAGTGATTCTACAGTGTAGGTTCCGCTAACTGGGTAGGGAATTGGTTTTGATATTGCCTTTTCAAGAACATCTCTGCCTTCGATTAAATCATCATTGGCATCCTTATTCTTAAAGCGAATCCTATCACATCTCCAACGTCCTAACCTTTGGGCTATTTTATCAGCAACGATTTCCCCTTTCTCATCACAATCAGTTGCAATATGAAATCTCTTGACGTGATTTAAATGTTGCTCAGCATTTTCCCAGGTATCATCCGTATCATTTGCTCCTGAAGGAAGAGAAATACAATTTTTAATTCCGATTTCATAGAGTGCGAGTTTATCCATTTCACCCTCTACGATATAAACCTCATCAAATCCTGAAATGTCATTAATACCATAAAAGATTTTTTTAGCTCCTTTCGATTGAGTAAAAGCCTTTTCAGCTGATCTGAATTTTTTATTGACGATCTGATCACCTTCAAAGAAATTAAAAACTACATTTTCAACTTCCTTTTGTAACTGAGGCTGATATTGTTTCTCTTGGGTAATTCTGCAATTCTTGATTGTCGCCTGACTAATTTTCCTTTTCTCGAAGAATTTCACCACTTTGTCCGAAAGCTCTGTTTTATTTTTCCATTCTTGAGTTGGTAATTGGTAGTTTTTAGTCACTGCAGTATAATTGTGTTTTTCATTATCGCTTTCACGGAAAGAAACAGCCTCGCATCTATGACACATTGCTTTGCCTATACCCAAATCAACACTTAAATCTTCTTGATTTTTCTTGCCGCGGCTATGGGTGTGAACACAATTCGGGCACTTAGCTTTAAAGCTTCCTGAAGTTCTACCTTTTAGATTTATGTCTTCCCAGGGAATTATATTCTTCATATAACCTGCATATTTTCAGTTGGACTTTTAACCCTCTGGCCAGAATTGCTTTTAGCAAGTTGATCTTCCCACCGTTCGTTATTTAAGTATGTTTCCGGATTAGGATGTTTCCAACCTGGAAATTGTTCAAAAGCAATAAAATCATCCAGAGTGGTTTTAATCTTTTCTATTTGCTGATTGGTTAACCTATCCCATTTCTTAGAACATTTCTTTTTGCCAACTTTAACCGGGTACTTTTCCCAGAATTCATCAAAAGAGAAACTACTTTTTTTAGTTTCAGTTTTAGTTTCAGTTTCTCTATTATATAAGTCCGCAGCATTTACCGAAGGTTCCACCTCAGTATCCACCTCATCATTTACCTCAGTATCTACCTCAAAATTTGAGGTAGTCAAGGAGTAGGAACTATATTCTCTTTTAGATTTCCCGCTTTTAAAACCAACTAAACCGGCATCAATTAGTTGTTGCCTAGATTTAACTAAGGTATTTTCTGATATTCTTAAATAGCTGCACAACTCGGAATTTGAAATTCTAAAGATATCGGGCCATCCTTCTTCATTACAAATTGCTACCAATTCATAAAAGAGAGCCTGATCTGTAGAATTCAAGCAATACCGTCTCCTTATTTTTCGTAATTGTTTTGCTAGTTCATATCCAGTCTTCATAAGATTTAGATCTATAGAATTCTGAATATTGAAGTGGTGCGAACCTGAAAATTAATGTGAAGAAGTTCTCTAAAAGTCTAGAAAACTGAGGTTTGAAACCTATTTTTTTACTATATTTACACATCGTTAAGCCTTTAATGAATTAAAATTTAACCCTAGAGGATTGGTACTGCTCTAGGGTTTTTTTATGCTCTCTGGTACTTTAATGACTTAACTTCGGTAAGGGCTCTTTGAAACTCCTCCTCTGCAATAAAGATTCTACGACCTAATCTTTCGGCCTTGATTTTTCCTTCTGAGATCCAGTTACGTACAGTTAATTCACTAACACCGCAATGCTGAGCTAATTCTTTTACTGAATGTTTTCTAGGTCTATTATTAGAGGCTTGGAGTTTGCTAAGTTTTTCATCAATTAATCTGCTGAAGTCATTTAGCAGATCTTCTTTAGTTATTCCGTGGATTTGAGTTACATTTTCCATTACCTTGAGTTTTAAATTCAAGGCTAAATTGCGAAAGAGTTAGAATGAATTGCTGGAATAGTAACTATATATAGGGTATATAATTTTAAAATAATTTTCTGGAAATTTCTTCTAAAGCAGGAATAGCTTTAGGATGATTGGAAATTAATAATTTTTCAACAACTCGTAAATCTCCTTTCGAATAACCCTCCTGACCTTCAGAGTTATTAATTTGGTTCCATCTTATCTGAAGATTATTCCAATGTTTTCCATATTCTTTTTCCAACTGCTTAAACTCCTTCTTCTTATCTACGAACCAAGGTTTAATTTTAGACTTTTGAAGTATATAATGATATAACACCCATTGCGTTGCTGTTGGATCTAAATTATTATCGTCTTCATCAGACTGGTTATGTGATAATATATCGGCACTTGTTAATTCTTTATTTCTAATAGGTTCAGAATTCCATTTATCAATTTCGTATTCTCTTTCGGTGGTGTCTTCATCGTAATAAATCTCATATTTTGGTGTCAAGTAATGCCCTAATTCGATAATTTTTTTTGCAATAAAATCGCGAGTTTTTGCAGTAGATAAATCTAAATTCTGTAAATGAGGTTTAAAATCGAGATGTTTATAGAACGAATGCCTTTCGGTGGGAGCGGCATGTATTACAATATTTGCTTCCCATTCTTCTTTTAAAAAATCGAATTCATCTGCATCTGGTCGTATTTCCTTGTAGCTCTTAAGTCTTTCATTATAAGTTTTCTTATAAATTGCTAATGGGCAACCAGGGAAAAATTTTTCTTCTTTAACGAATTTTAAGTATTCCTTTTTGAAAGTTTCGTTTAGGTTTTTCCCGTGATCAATATGTTTAGAATCTTCTTTGCTATTTAATACATCCCTGTATTGAGTACAAGTTTTAACAAAATAAGTCATATTATACAAAGTGTCCATTTTATTGTACTTTTTTTAGCGGTTTAAAACTGATATTAAAGGTATTGGCCACAGCATCTTTCTTTGCTTCATCATCGACCTGGTAATACTGGTTTAATGTTTTTAGATCCTTATGACCTGTTATCTTAGAAATAAGTTTATCACTTTTACCTTCGCGCTTCAGCATCGTTATAAATGTTCGCCTGGCCGTGTGTGTGCTTACTCGCTTAAAGAATGGCATAGTTTGACGATCAACACTCTTCCCTTTAGTTACGTTCTTTTCAACTTCCCAGGTATATCCGGCAGCTTCAAAAATATCTTTTATGTAATCGTTGTAACGTTGGTTACTAATTACTGGAAGATTGAAATTATATTTTCTTAGAATATAATCCGCTAAATCGTTCAAAGGAATCGCCCTAGCCTCCTTTTCTGCCCCTTTCTCTTCTTTCAAATGTAAATTACCATCATATATATTTTTCTTTGATACAAGGCTTAATTCACCAAACCTCAGCCCGGTAACACAAGAGAAAACGAAAACATCCCGGGCCCGTTCTAAATACTTTTGGTTTGGTTTAAATTGGTGATCCATTAACTTTTGAAGGTCTGATTTTTTCAGAGCTATTTGCTGAGTAATAACGCGCTCCTTTTTCTTGAACTTCTTAAAATCCTCCTTGTAGGTATAACCGTTTTCACGATCAAAAGCCCAATGCATAAAAGTTTTAAATAAACCGAGATTTCGGGAGTAAGTATTATTAACGTGCCCTTTGGTTTCCATACAGTAATAAGTAAAATCAGCGTGGAATTTAGCATTTATTGAGTTAAAGGAAAGTTTGTAACCTGTATCAGCTTGAAAGGACTCTAACAGGTTTCTAATATTCTGGTACCGCTTTTCAGTTGATTTTTTCCACTCATGGTTTTTCTTCTTTTGATCTACAAATTCATCAAATGCATCAAAAAAAATATTCTTTCCAGTGGGGGCCTTTTTAAATTCTTCATCGAAAGCTTTCTTTAGAAGCTGCGAAGTAAAATCTTCCTGCATTTCAATACAGCGAGACCTAGTATTCTTAAAACAATCTTCATAACGTCCTAGCTGAGTTTTTATAGATCCGCGGTTAATTGCTTTCTTCTTGCCTCGCATAATTGGCAGTTTATTCTTTTGGTCCCAGAGTTCGGGAGCAATTTTCTCACCCGTAGAATAAACAAACTTTTTTCCTTCTTCCTTGAAATAACAGGAAAAGTAAATTAAAGACTCTCCGGAGGATTTAGCTTCCTTTAAATAAAAAGTTGAAGTCATATGGCCAAATTTTAAAAGGTGACAATTGAGGTGACAAAATAGGTGACAATTATACTATATTTAATTATCAAATGTAAATGATAATAAGCATAAAAACAAGCTATTTTTAAAGGCTTTACGTATTATTTATAATATATGAATAATAAGTAAATATAGAAAGTTCAATAGCCTCCGACTCCACTTATTACATTCCAAAATGTATCAAAAACCCCGAAATCCTAGGATTTACGGGGTTTTTTGTTTTTAAGAATATCAAAATAACTCAAATAATATCAAAAATTATGTGTGCAATCCGGTGACCAATAACTACGGGGAAAATTGTACACTGAGAGCGTCAAAAACGCCTTTATATCAATTGTTTACAAAATATTAAAGTTTTCCAACCTATCATTTAATAGTGTACATTAATTACTCAATTTAAACTCAAAATTATGGACACTTATCATCACGTATCATTTTACACTAGAAAAAGCCGTAGTAATAAATCATCAGAAAGTGATATTTACCTACGCGTTACAGTCAATTCCAAGCGGTCTGATATGAGTATCGGAAGGAAGGTTGACCCTCGAAAATGGAATGTAAATTCTGAAAAAATGATGGGAAGAAGCCAGGAGGCTCAGGAATTAAATAATTATATGGATGTTTTAAAAAATAAACTAAAACGAATCCAACAAACACTTTTAGAAAAGGATCAAAGAATTACAGCAACAACCTTGATAAGAGAACTTAAAGGAATTGGCAAAAACAAATCTAAAATGACCTTAGAGGTGTTTAAAGAGCACAATGAAAAAATGGATCGTCTTTCAGGAAAAAGTATCTCTAAGAGCACCGCTAAGCGTTATTGGACCTGTTATAACCACCTTGAGCAGTTTCTAAAGGAGGTTTATAAAACCGAGGATTTCCGAATGAAAGATATAGACCACCAGTTTATTACAAGATTTGAATATTTTTTTAAAAACTACAAGAAAGTGTAATCACAACTCGGCCTTGAAATACGTCAACAATTTTAAAAAAATAGTTCGTATAGCACTAGCCAATCAATGGATGGACAGGGATCCTTTTTATAATTATAAGGTTCAATATGAAAGCGTAGATCGGGAATTCCTAAATGAAGATGAAGTGAAAGCCCTGATAGAGAAGGAACTTCATTTTGACCGTTTAAAAATTGCCAGGGATATGTTCGTTTTCAGTTGTCATACCGGTTTAGCTTTTGGTGATTTGGAAAAACTCTCTGAAAAGGATATTATTAAAGGTATTGATGGTGGAAGATGGATAAGAACAAAAAGAAAGAAAACTAAATCTATAACCAGCGTCCCCTTACTCCCAATAGCTGAAGAGATTATTGAACGCTATAAAGATTATCCAAGAGTAAAGGGCAAGGACTTGATTCTTCCGGTTCCACGTAATCAAAACTACAATGCTTTTTTAAAAGAGATTGCTGTGCTTTGTGGAATAAAAAAGACACTTACCACGCACCTGGCTCGTCATACATTCGCGACTACTGTAACGCTCTCCAATGGAGTGCCTATAGAGTCTGTAAGCAAAATGCTAGGCCATAAGGATCTGAGAACGACCCAACATTACGCAAAAATTGTGGATAGAAAAATTAGTGAGGATATGAAAGAGTTAAGGAAGAAGCTAGAAGAAAAAGCAGCTAAAGATTCAGATAAAAACAACTCTAAGAAGAAAAAATAGTAGGTTGTTTTTTATAATTTTAAGTGAAAAACTTTCACTATTTAATTGAGTCTACTCTTCGTTAAAAAGATCGTATACCTCCCTATTAAGGTCTGGAATATAATTACCCAGGGCCCTCAAGGCTCTTTCCTGAATTTTACCGAAACTTTCTGATTCTAAATCTCCCCCGGCAATATCCCAATTTTCAAAGTAAAGAACCTGTGAGAGGTAAGTGTCATCTTCACCATAGTACATAACTGTAACACGAGTCCCACTAAAAACTAATTGTAGAGAATAAAAAACGTTCTTAAAATAATCTGGAGTATGAACTTCAGGTAAATCCAGGGAAATCATATTTGTTGGATATCTCGGATCGATTTGTGCCAGTGATTTCGGTCGGTTAGTGCCAGGCATTTCGGTTCAAATTGTGCCACTTTTAGGTTATAGGTGAACCTATATCGGTTCGATTTGTGCCAGTTGTTTCGGTTCGTTTTGTGCCACTTTGAAAGATCAAGTAAATAATACCTTGTCGCTTAAAAACAAGCGATATGGCCAATACACTTGATCCAATGGACTTAAAACAAATTATTTCCTTACATCTCGATGGATTTAGCAACCGTAAAATAGGTGCCACCCTTGGGATCTCCCGCAATACGGTAAATACTTATATGCGGCTGTTCAAGGCCAGCGGCTCTTCCCTTAAGGAATTATTGGCCCTTGATAATGCTGGCTTAGAAAAGCTTTTTCCTTCACACACTACTATTGACAACCCTCGTTATGAGGAACTGATGTTATATTTTGAGGGGGTCAACAAGGCCCGGAATCATCCAGGGTTTACTTTTTTATACCATTATCAGGAATATGTAGCGCAGGCTAAAGATCCTTATGGTTATACCCAGTTTATGGAACACTACCGGCGCAAATATGCCAAGGTTAAAGGTTCGATGAAACTTGAACACGATCCTGGGAATGAAGTCTTTATTGATTATGCCGGCAAAAAGCTCCAAATTATTGATAAGGAAACCGGTGAACTAATCCCGGTAGAAGTATTTGTAGCCATCCTTCCCAACAGCCAGTACACTTACGTGGAAGCCTGCAGGAGCCAGAAACGAGAGGACCTGATTACCTGTTGCTGTAATGCCCTGCACTTTTATGGAGGCGTTCCCAAAGCCATTGTCTCCGACAACCTAAAATCAGCGGTAACCCGGGCCAGCAGGTATGAGGCTGACATCAACAGGAGTTTTAAAGACTTCGCACGGCATTACGACTGTGTGATAAATCCTGCCCGGGGCTATGCCCCGCAAGATAAAGCCTTGGTGGAGAATGCCGTAAACCTTGCCTACCAGCGAATCTATTATCCCCTTCGGGAAATGAGCTTCTTCTCTTTGGAAGATCTGAACCGGGAGATAAAACGCTTGTTGGAGCGGTACAATGACCTGTTGTTCTCCCGCAAGGAAGCCAGTCGCAGGGAACTCTTCCAATCTGTGGAACGGGAATACCTAAAGCCCCTGCCAGAGACAGTCTATGAACTGAAAGGCTACCGAAGGGCAAAGGTTCAGAAAATAGGCTATGTATACTTCTCCCCGGATAAAAGTTATTACAGCGCACCCTATCGTTACATAGGAAAGGAAACCACCATCCATTATACCAGTTCCGTTGTAGAAGTATATTATTATCATCAGCGGATCGCCCTGCACCAGCGCAACCCATCAAAAGGCAGTTATAATACCAACAAAGATCATTTAAGCAGTACCCATAAATACTATAGCGATTGGAGTCCTGAATTTTTTAAAAAGAAAGCGGCCATACATGGCAAGCACGTGCTGGGCTGTATTGAGAAAATAATCACCGCGGTAGACTATCCTGAAATAGGATATAAACGAGCTATGGGGGTCATCCAGCTCCATAAATCCTATGGCTCCCAGCGATTGGATGATGCCTGTAAAAGAGCTTTGCAGGCAGACGCGGTTACTTACCTGCGCATTAAAAATATCCTGAAAAACAACCTGGACAAAAGCTCCCTGTTTTACCAGGATCTCGAAGAAGATAAACCACACATCCCGGAACACGATAACTTACGGGGTGCTTCTGCATATAAATAATAAACCATTTAAATCCAATGAATATGAATAACAATCAGACTATTGAAAAACTTAAACAAATGCGCCTGGGGGCTATGGCCCAGTTGCACCAGCAGCACATAAAGGACAATCGTATAGAGAATATCACTGCTGATGAATACCTCGCTCTGCTGATCGATCACCAATGGGAAGACCGGCAGAACCGGAAGATAGAGCGGCTCTTAAAACAGGCCGGCTTTAAACAAGAGGCGAACCTGGCCGATGTAAATTACACCCAGCAACGAAACCTGGACAAGAACATGTTTACCCGCCTGGGGACACTGGATTTTATCACCAGAAAGGAAAATATTATCCTTACCGGGGCGTCCGGGGTTGGCAAAAGTTACCTGGCCCAGGCTTTAGGTCATCAGGGGTGTATGATGGAATACAAAACCATTTACACCAATACTGCCCGCCTTTTTAAGAAATTAAAACTGAGTAAAGTGGATGGCACTTATCTTAAGGAACTTGGGAAACTCATTAAAGCGGATGTACTGATCCTCGATGACTTTGGCCTGCAGAGTTTTGATAACCACGCCAGGGAAACACTGATGGATATCATCGATGACCGGTACAACAAAGCTTCCACAATTATATCTTCACAAATACCTGTATCCGCCTGGTATGATATTATTGGGGAAGGAACTATTGCAGACGCTATCCTAGACAGGATCGTGAACTCCTCGCATCGGATCGACCTCAAAGGAGAATCACTAAGAAAAGGAGCTTTAAAGAACGAGTAACATTAATTTTTTATATAATTGCAGTATCTTTCAAAGTGGCACTGTTTGACCGAAACAGGTGGCACCATCACTCCGAAATAGCCA
>NZ_FOOH01000006.1 GCF_900113135.1 Salegentibacter agarivorans
ATTGATGGTATTATGATCGGGTTTACTTTGACCGCTGAGCCACATAAAATGAATGTTCTCCTGAAGGGCCTGCTCAATTTTACGAGAGGAATACATATTGCGCAGGTAGGCATAGATGGTCACCTTGAGCAACATCCGGGGATGGTAACTGGAAGTACCTCCTCCTTTATAACTTCGCTCCAGGTCAGCGATGTCGATTTGATCAATAATCGTATTGACGATCCTAACGGGATGATGGGCAGGGACCAGATCATCATAACTGGGAGGCAAAAGACTTAACTGCGACTGGTCATAGGTCTTAAATACTGCTTTGGCTTTCATTACATGAAAATACTAAAAACCAGAAAATAATACAACAAACAAGGCTGCCTTTTCAGACAGCCTCTTTATTTTTACAATTCAAGTTGTTTTAAGCCTCTACAGCATACATTTTATCACGTTGCTCTTTGATCTTTTTATCACTCATATATTCATCAAAAGTAGCATAACGGTCTATAGCTCCGCCTGGTGTTAGTTCAATTACACGGTTGGCAACTGTTTGTGCAAATTCGTGATCGTGTGTGGTGAACATTACCGTTCCTTTAAAATTCTTTAGCGAATTATTAAAAGCAGTAATAGATTCCAAATCAAGGTGGTTTGTAGGTTCGTCTAACATTACAACGTTAGCCCGCATCATCATCATTCGGCTTAACATACAACGTACTTTTTCACCTCCAGAAAGAACTTTACAAGTTTTTAGTGCTTCTTCCCCACTAAATAACATTTTACCTAAAAATCCGCGTATATAAACTTCTTCTCTTTCCTCATCGGTTTTAGCCCATTGTCTAAGCCAATCTACCAAAGTAAGATCATTTTCAAAAAACTCCGAGTTATCTAGCGGAAGATAAGATTGAGAAGTGGTAACTCCCCAGGAATATTTACCAGATACCGGTTCCTGGTTTCCATTTATAATTTCATAAAAAGCGGTGGTAGCTCTAGAATCTCTAGAGTAAACTACAACTTTATCACCTTTTGCAAGGTTGATGTTCACATTTTTAAAAAGCGTTTCGCCTTCTATAGAAGCTTCCAGTTTCTCTACATTTAAGATCTGGTCTCCGGCTTCACGTTCACGTTCAAAAATAATTGCAGGATACCTTCTACTGGAAGGTTTTATATCTTCAATATTAAGTTTATCAATCATTTTTTTACGGGAAGTAGCCTGTTTAGATTTGGCTACGTTCGCGCTAAAACGCTGTATAAATTCCTGTAATTCTTTCTTCTTTTCTTCAGATTTTTTATTCTGCTGAGCACGCTGTCTAGCGGCAAGTTGAGAGGACTCATACCAGAAGGTATAATTACCACTGAAATGATTTATTTTTCCGAAGTCGATATCAGAAATATGGGTACAAACAGCATCTAAAAAGTGACGGTCGTGAGAAACCACGATCACTGTGTTATCATAATTTGCCAGAAAATTCTCTAACCAGGAGATGGTTTCATAATCCAAATCATTGGTAGGCTCATCCATAATTAGTACATCTGGATTTCCAAAAAGTGCCTGCGCCAATAACACCCTAACTTTTTGTGTACCATCAAGATCTTTCATTAAAGTAGCGTGGTGTTGCTCTTTTATCCCTAAGTTAGAAAGTAAAGAGGCGGCATCACTTTCAGCATTCCAGCCGTTCATTTCTTCAAATTCAACCTGCAAAACCCCTACTCTTTCTCCATCGGCATCGCTAAAATCTTCTTTCATATAGATTTCATCCATCTCCTTTTTAATCTTAGCTAAAGGCTTATTTCCCAGGATTACGGTATCTAAAACCGGCGTATCATCATAAAGGTTGTGATTTTGCTCCAGTACAGACATTCGCTTTCCCGGCTCAAGATGAACACGCCCGGAAGTAGGCTCAGATTTTCCTGAGAGGATATTTAAAAAAGTAGATTTTCCGGCGCCGTTGGCTCCAATAATCCCATAGCAATTGCCCTGGGTAAAAGTGGTGTTCACTTCATCAAACAAAACACGCTTGCCAAATTGAACCGAAAGATTTGATACTGAAAGCATAAAAATAGAATTTGAAAATTTTTGCAAAAATAGCCAAACTTCAACACTTATCTAAAGATTAACGTTTTTATTATTCTTTTAACTCCCGATTAACATTCATGGTATTTGGCTCAGACTATATTTGCGGATGATGCCAAAATCAATAGCATTTCAAGTCCTTAGTTCTTAAAGATCTGCATGAAATATTATTTACTTTTTTTTCTTATCGGAGTTATATTATTTACCGGTTGTAATGACTCTCAAAAAGACCAGAAAGGAACTTTTGTTGGCGGTCAAATTATGAACCCTTACAACCCCTATTTTATTCTTTCCAAAGATAATGAGACCATAGATACGCTCTTCCTGGATCAAAATAACCAGTTTGGGAAAAATTTTAAAGGTTTAGAAGCCGGGATTTATAGTTTTAACCACCCGCCCGAAAATCAAATTATGTATTTGGAGCCCGGTGATAGTGTTTTGGTTTGGTTAAACACTATGCAGTTTGATGAATCGCTTAATTTTAGCGGTCCTGGAGCTGCTAAAAGCAGTTTTTTGCTAGATATGTTTCTTAATAATGAAAGGAACAATAACTTAATGCTTTCCTATTATAAAATAAATCCCAACGAGTTTGCCGGAATTACCGATTCTATTAAAAATAAAAGGAAAAATAAATTAGAAAAATTAAACGAAAAGAAGAATTTTTCTGAATCGTTTTTAGACCTCGCCAATAACAGTATAGATTACGATTTTTACCATCTTAGAGAACGTTACACGTTTTTAGTAAAAAAATACTATAACGAACTAGCCCAGCAAATTCCAGATGATTTTCACGATTACCGCGGCTATCTTAACTTTAACGACACCAAGCTTAAAGAGTATTACGGTTATCTTAATTTTATTGAAGATTATCTAAGAACCCGTTCTATTGAAAGATGCCTGGAAGAGTATGACACCAATGCAGATTGCTTTGAATTACACTCGGTAGACAATATTCAATATCGAATTAGCCTTGCCGATTCACTGATAGAAAAAAGCGAAATCAAAAATATATTTATAAACCGCCTGGCAATTCAAGGAATGGTATTTTCTAACAATGCTGAAAAGATTGACAGTATTCTGGGTATTCTTGAAGACATTAAGTTTAATGGAAAAAATCTTCCCGACTTAAAACAAATGGCCGGAATTCAAAAAAGCTTGCTTCCGGGGAATAATATTGGAAATTTATCTTTAACCAATTTTCAAGAAGATACCGTTTCGCTAAAAGAAATTTCAGATAAACCCATAGTTACCTATCATTGGTCTATGGAAGCACCAGAACATTATAAATGGCAACATTCTATTATTTCTACCTTACGGGAAAAATATCCTGAACTGGAATTTGTAGGAATTAATATTGATAACGACTCTCAACAATCCTGGAAGAATACTGTAGAAGTGTATGGGATGAATAAAGAGCGAGAATACAAATTAAATTCGGCTAACATCAATGTTAATCTACTCAAAAACTACCTCAACAAACTTATTTTTATAGATACACAGGGGAATATAGTAAACGGTGAAGCACAACTTAACACTCCTAATTTTGAAAGACAAATTTTGGAGTTTTTGAACAATTAAAAAGGCTATTTAGAGAGTTCTTTTAAATTTATCGTCATCCTGAACTTGTTTCAGGATCTAAGATGTTAGAAGCTGAAATAAATTCAGCTTGACGCAAACTCTCTAAATAGCCTTTCCGTAAATTTTACTTCAGCAATTTCTTATTGATTTCCCTTCTTATAATCAGATAAAAATTTCTCTAAACCAATATCTGTAAGCGGATGTTTTAATAAACCTTCAATAGAAGAAAGTGGCCCGGTCATTACATCGGCGCCTAATTTTGCGCACTCTAAAACGTGCATGGTATGACGCACAGAAGCTGCAAGAATTTCAGTTTCAAATCCGTAATTATCATATATCAACCTGATATCTGCAATAAGGTTTAAACCATCAGTAGAGATATCATCTAAACGTCCAATAAAAGGAGAAACATAAGTAGCTCCAGCCTTGGCCGCAAGCAAAGCCTGACCTGCTGAAAAAACTAATGTACAGTTGGTTTTAATCCCATTATCGCTAAAGTATTTAATCGCTTTAACCCCTTCTTTGATCATAGGAACTTTTACAATAATTTGCTCGTGCAATTCTGCCAGTTCCTCGCCTTCTCTAACAATTCCGTCAAAATCGGTTGCGATCACTTCAGCGCTCACATCACCGTCTACAATTTCACAAATTTCCCTGTAATGCTTGTAAATATTATCTTTTCCGGAAATTCCTTCTTTCGCCATCAAAGAGGGATTGGTAGTTACACCATCTAAAACCCCAAGTGCCTGGGCTTCCCTTATTTGATCAAGATTGGCGGTATCAATAAAAAATTTCATAATCTTTAATTGTTTAATGTGTTGTTTTTACAAAATTATAACTTATAATGCTTAAGCAGCATTTTTTCATAGACTTTATCGGGTAAAATTCGCTTTAAACCCACTGAAAATTTCTGAAGCGCCTCCCCTACTTTATAATGCCCACGAGGATCTTTTTCCTGAATAATTTTATACACTACTTTAGCCATGACAAATGGATCTTTCCCCGCGTCTACATCTTCATTCATCAATTTCAGGGTATTACCATAAGGTTCTTTGTAAGGAGAATCTTCCAGAACGGGAGCGTGATAACGACCGGCTGCGATATTGGTAGCAAAATCTCCGGGAGCAATATTGGTCATTTTTATATTGAAATCTTTCAATTCCATTCTAAAAGATTCGGTAGTAAGTTCTAAAGCTCCTTTTGAAGCTGAATAAATTCCGCGGTAAGGCAAACCCATATAACCGGCAATAGAAGTAATATTTATGATAAGTCCGCTGTTTTGCTTTCGCATTTCAGGCAAAACTGCTTTTATCACTTTTATAGGTCCAAAATAATTTGTTTCAAAAGCTTTTGCTATTTCTTCATCTGGAGTTTCCTCAATGGGGCCGGTAATTCCAACACCTGCATTATTGATAAGCACATCAATTTTGCCTTCCTCAGCAATTATTTGTTCAACAGCAGCGGTAATCGTTTCCTTTTTGGTTACATCTAAAGCAACCATCGCAAAAGGAGGATGAGATATCTTCGCCGGATTCCGGCTGGTACCGTAAACTTTAAAATTATGTTTAGAAAGGTATTCGCCTATAGATTTTCCAATTCCGGAAGAAGCTCCGGTTATAAGCACTACTTTTTGAGGAGATGCATTTGTTTTCATAGGCTGCAAAGATGCGATAAAATTTAGAACCTTTTAGAAACAAAAAATGGCAAGCTCCCCACATCACACCGCTACGACCGCCTACCCTTGCTGCGTTCCCGCCCTGGGGGATTCAGCAGGAGCTGGTTGTGTGGGACTTGCCGCTGCAAATATACAATCTTTCCTACTTTGCGCAAGTATTTTTTAAACCGAATTAAGTATTTTAGCAAGGTATTTAATGCAAAAGATCAATGAATAAATTTAAGTTCCTGTCCCTGTTAATATTAGGATTTTTATTTTTTTCCTGCGGAAGCAATTCTGATAAAAAAACTTCTTATTTTAAGCTGAAAACTGCCGAAAATAAGACTGAATTTAAGCTTGGAGAAACAATTGAAGGCTCTATAGAAAACCTAAAAGACCGTGAAATTGATTCTATTCAACTTTATTTTCAGCAAAAATATTTTCAAACTTTAATAGCGGAAACTTCTTTTTCGGTTCCACTTGAAAACACAAAATTAGGACGCCAAAAACTGGAAGCTATAGTTTTTTCTGAAGGGGAAACCGATACAATTAGTGAAAACCTAAAAATTTTAAACAACCAATCTCCAAAAGCATATACTTATAAAGTAATTAAGGAATACCCGCACGATAGCGAAGCTTATACTCAAGGGCTGGAATTTTATAAGGACACTTTATATGAAAGCACCGGGCAATATGGTAATTCTTCGTTAAGAAAACTCAACCTGGAAACCGGCGAAGTTTTAAATAAAATAAACCTGGAGGACACTTATTTTGGCGAAGGACTTACCATTCTTAATAACAAACTTTACCTGCTAACCTGGAGAGAAAAAGAAGGTTTAATCTACAATTTAGATGACTTTGAACAAACCGGTACTTTTAGCTATAACCAGAGTAAAGAAGGTTGGGGTTTATGTAACGACGGTAAAAAACTTTATAAAAGCGATGGCACCGAAAAAATTTGGATTCTTGATGCAGAAACTCTTGCTGAAAAAGATTTTATACAGGTAGCTACCAACACTAAAATTTATTCAAAATTTAATGAACTGGAATGGGTTGAGGGAAAGATCTATGCCAATACTTACCAGTTTCCCAGTGTGACTATTATTAACCCTGAAAACGGCGCAATAGAAGGTGTAATAGATTTTAGGGGATTGCGGGAACGCTTAGGTAATCTTGATGATTTGGATTCTCAAAATCACGTTTTAAATGGAATTGCCTATAACCAAAATACTAACAAACTTTACGTGACCGGGAAAAACTGGGACAAGGTTTTTGAAGTAGAAATAATAGAAAAATAATGGCTGAAACACCAGAAATATTTGAACAAAGCTTTTTAGTTGAAGAAAGGCATTTAGATGAACAGAACCACGTGAATAACGTGCAGTATGTACAATGGGTGCAGGATGTTGCCAAAGCGCATTGGGAAGCACGAGCCACCAAAGAGCAAAATGAGAAATTTTTCTGGATCGTGGTTACCCACGAAATAAGTTATAAGCAACAGGCTTTTTTGGGCGACAAGATTTTACTGCAAACCTATGTTGGTGAAACCACTCACGTAAAATCTGTGCGGCACGTGATTATAAAAAATGCTGAAACCGAAAAAGTTTTGGTAGAAGCCAAAACCACCTGGGCGCTTATGGATCAGGAAAAGAAAAGACCAACCAAGATTTCAGAAGAATTAAAGAAGGTTTTTCAGCAATAATTCTATTCATTTCAGAGAAGCGAAAAAAAAGCTTATTTGAAAGTGTGCTATTTCCGTCATCCTGAACTTGTTTCAGGATCTAACACGAAAAAAACTTTTTCAAATAAGCTTTTAAAATTATATCCAGTATTGAAAGAATTACACTTTAAATAGTGGTTTTCCCTTCATCATAGCTTTTACTTCATTTTTAACCGCTTCCAGTTCACTATCATTATCTATATTAGTGATCACACGCTCAATAAAATCTACAATTTTAGACATATCAGCTTCAATAAGTCCGCGGGTTGTTACTGCAGCGGTACCAATTCTAATTCCGGAAGTTACAAAAGGTGATTTATCATCAAAAGGAACCATATTTTTATTAACGGTAATTTCAGCTTTACTTAAAGCTTCTTCAGCTTCTTTTCCGCTTACATTTTTATTTCTAAGATCTATAAGCATACAGTGATTATCGGTACCACCGGAAATTATATCATAACCTTTATCCATAAATGCTTCGGCAAGTTTCGCTGCATTCTTTTTAACCTGAACTGTGTAATGCAAAAACTCATCGGTTAAAGCTTCACCAAAGGCAACCGCTTTTGCAGCGATAATATGCTCTAAAGGCCCACCCTGGTTTCCAGGGAAAATTCCGCTGTTAAGCAAAGTAGACATTTTTTTAGGTTTTCCGTTTTTCAATTTTTGACCAAATGGATTATCAAAATCTTTACCCATCATTATAATTCCGCCACGAGGCCCACGAAGAGTTTTGTGCGTGGTTGAAGTTACAATATGGCAATGTGGCATTGGGTCACTAATTAATCCTTTGGCAATAAGCCCGGCAGGATGCGCAATATCTGCAAACAAAATTGCGCCAACACTATCAGCTATTTCTCTAAATCTTTTATAATCTATTTCTCGTGAATATGCCGATGCTCCAGCAATAATCATTTTAGGTTTTTCTTTTTTGGCAATTTCAGCTACCTGGTCGTAATCTATAAGTCCGGTTTCCTTGTCTACCCCGTAAAATACAGGATTATAAAGTTTTCCGGAGAAATTTACCGGAGAACCGTGGGTTAAATGCCCACCATGAGAAAGATCAAATCCTAAGAATTTATCTCCCGGGTTAAGGCAGGTATGAAATACCGCGGTATTCGCCTGTGATCCCGAATGGGGCTGTACGTTGGCATATTCGGCATTAAATAATTCCTTTAAACGATCTATAGCCAGTTGTTCTACTTTATCTACCACTTCGCAACCGCCATAATAGCGTTTGCCCGGGTAACCTTCAGCATATTTATTGGTAAGTACAGAACCTGCAGCTTCCAGAACCTGCTCGCTCACAAAGTTCTCACTGGCAATTAACTCAAGTCCGTTAAGTTGGCGTTCTTTTTCTTCCGCAATCAAATTAAAAATTTCGGTGTCTCGTTGCATTTCAAAAGTTTACGTTAAATATTCATCAAAAGTAAGAAATACATTCGGTTAATAACAGGAAAATAATATATTTGGATTCATTAGATTTCTTAATAAAAACAAAAAATTATATGCCTATTACAGCTAACGACCCAAATAGAAAAACCTGGTTGGAAACTTCGGAAAATACCGATTTCCCTATTCAGAATATTCCTTTTGGGGTATTCCTAACCCGGGACGATGTAATTACCATAGGCTCCCGTATTGGAGACTTTGCGATAGACCTTGGCGCACTGCACCAATTGGGCTATTTTGAAGGAATCCCGTTAACCGATGATATATTTTTACAGGATACCCTAAACGATTTTATCTCTGACGGAAAAAAGACATGGCGATTGGTACGTAACCGAATTGCCGAAATTTTTGACGCAAAAAATGATAAATTAAGGGATAATGAAGAGCATAGAAGCCGTGTACTTTTTACGCTAGACGAGATTGAAATGCAAATGCCGGTTCAGGTGGGTGATTATACCGATTTTTATTCGAGCAAAGAGCACGCTACCAATGTAGGAACAATGTTTCGTGATCCAGACAATGCATTATTACCAAACTGGCTACACATTCCTGTAGGTTATCACGGAAGAAGTTCTTCTATAATCCCAAGTGGAATCCCGGTACACCGGCCACAGGGACAAACAAAACCAAAAGATTCTGATACTCCTGTATTTGGACCTTCAAAAAGAGTAGATTTTGAAGTTGAAATGGCTTTTATCACTACAGACGCTAATCCGTTAGGAGAACCAATACCCATAGAAGAAGCCGAAGAATACATTTTTGGAATGGTATTGTTTAACGACTGGAGCGCAAGAGATATCCAGGTATGGGAATATGTACCTTTAGGGCCATTCCTTGCCAAGAATTTCGCTTCTTCAATTTCACCGTGGATTGTTACTTTAGATGCTTTAGAGCCTTTTAGAACTGAAGGACCTAAACCTGAAGTAGAATTATTTCCATACTTGCAAAGCACTGGCAAGAAAAGCTTTGATATTAATCTTGAAGTTTCCCTTAAACCGGAAAATTCTGAAGAAACTCCGCTGTCAAAAACCAATTTCAAGCATATGTACTGGAATATGAGTCAGCAATTAGCACATCATACCGTTAATGGTTGCCCGGTAAATTCTGGAGATATGATGGCTTCGGGAACTATTTCAGGGAAAACCCCAGATAGTTATGGTTCTATGTTAGAATTATCCTGGAAAGGTGAAAAGCCAGTAAAACTTAAAGATGGTAGCGAACGAAAATTCATTGAAGATCACGATACGGTAATTATGCGTGGTTATTGCGAAAGCAAAGGCCGTAGAATTGGTTTTGGCGAAGTAAGCAGCCAATTATTACCGGTTTTTGAACCTAAGAAAAAGTAAAATATTTTGAACCTATATAAAAAGAGGCTGTCTAAGACAGCCTCTTTTCTTTTAATAAAATATCTAATTAACTTCTGTTCTTTTTCTTTGCGGCCTTAGCAGCGCGCTTTTCCTTTAAACTCAAAACCGGTTCTTTTTTAGCCGAATTCTTTGAAGGTGATTTTTCTTTTGCCATAATTTCTAAATAGTTTAGCATTAACCCAGTAAAGATAGTGAAAGAAAGCTTTGAAAATTATTTTCACCAAATAATTGAGATTTAAAAAGCTATATACTGCCAGCATCAAATTACTACTACTCTTTGTTCGCTATGGTAGAATGAAGAAGCTGAAGCTTCCAACCTTCATCAGTGAGAATGGCAGAGGCACTTTCCAGCCAGTTTATTTCCCTTACTACCTCATCTCCAGACATAAATTCAGCTTTATTGTGATAGGCCACCCAGGCCATTTTTCCTTCAATTTTTATTTCAATAAAATTAAAAGAGTTAATCCTTTTCACCTGTGATTTTTGCTCACTCGCTTTTTTAATATAATTCCTCATCTTTTCCATATCCCAAACTTCCCCGGTTTCCAGGAGTAAAAAATCTGGGGTACAATAAGTCTCAAGCGCTTGAAGCTCCATATTAGAAAATATCTCTTGAAAAGAATTTTTAATAAGTTCTTTTAACTGTTCTTCCTTTTGCTTTTCGGAATCCTGCCCCATAGCCGCTGTAGCAAGAAATAATATTAATACTTGAAATACTCTTTTCATTAGGATAATTATTTAGAATTTAAGATACTAATTTATCCCTTAACATCATTCTTTTTCTGAATCTCAAAGAAATTTATGTAAATAAAACTTTACATTTAAATTAATTGCGTATACTTGTAAAGTAAACATTACATAAAGTAAACTATTAATTACATTAAAAATGAAAGCAGAACGAAAAAAGAATCTTTACAACCTTGCCATTTGGACCTGGAGCTGGGTGGCTACCCTTGCCCTTGCCTCTTTTGGCCCCAAATACATTTGGGACGATCATAGTGTATTAACCACACTGGCAGTTTCGGTAAACTTTGTCCACGGAATTTTAATGATTATTGCGAACCGGAGAATGTTCAATAATTTTGATGAGCTGGAGCGGAAAATTCATTTAGAATCTTTGGCTTTAACCTTAGGCTTAGCGGTAGTAGTTGGCTTAACTTATTCTCTACTTGATGCCACCAATTTAATTGCATATAATGCCGAAATAAGCAACCTGGTAATTTTTATAGGCCTAACCTATTTGGTTTTAGTCACCGTAAATACCAAACGCTACGCATGAAAAACAAATTAAAAGTACTAAGAGCCGAAAATAGCTATACCCAGGAAGATTTAGCAGATATTATTGGAGTCTCGCGGCAAACAATTAATGCCATAGAGAAAGAGAAATTCGACCCCAGTTTGCCAACGGCATTTAGAATTTCCAGGCTTTTTAAATTGCCAATAGAAGCTATTTTTTCTTTTGAAGAAAATTAAATGTGAGCACTTACTTCTGAAATCTTAAACGGCCGGTTACCAATAAACCAATTCCCAAACCTGTAAGTAAGCCCGCAGCTATACCGGCTAAATCTCCTTCAAACAGGGAAATTAAGCTAATGCCAATTGCTAATAATCCTAAACCGGTAATCCTTACTTTATTCATCTTTATCAAATTTTTTAGAATTTATCAATTATGCTGAAGGTTACGGGTTTAATTATCCTGGGATTAATTTGAGGTAATTATTTTTACCAAAAGTAATTGGATAGATTATATAAATTAACAGACACGTAGAGAAAGCGATCATTAAAACACTATTTACCTCAATAATGTATGATAAAACAAGAAGAATCATTTGAATAAATACCAATATAGGTAGCACCCATTTATTTTGGGTAAATCCAGTAAGTTCTACTTTTGTTACCTCATTCTCTTTTATTTCAAAATGATGAACCTGGCTGCCACACCAATCAATTTTTGCTTTCAATTTGTAATCTCCGGGTTCCAATGTAAATTCTTTTGATTCTCCATTTCCTATGGTATCAATTTTCTTATCATTAAGATATAACCCGATTTTTCTGGCCCTGTTGGCCCATTCCGATCTCCTGCTAACAACTAATTTATTCATGAATGTAAAATTGAATGAATTTGAATTATTAACTAATTAGGATTCATAGAAATCACTAAAAACAGTTTAAAAATAGAAAAAATCCTGAAGTTTAAGGAAAAAAGAAAAGGTTTTTCAGTCCTAAATTTTATTCTAAAACCACCCCAACTCCAATCTTTTGTAATAAATATGGATTATGATCTATGATTAATAAATCATTGTTTTTACTGAGTTTTTTCAGTATTTCAAACAAAAGATCAATATCGGCATAATGCAATCCGGTGCTGGGTTCGTCAAGAATATAAAGAGCATTGGTAGTTGGACTCTGCAGCCAATTCAAAAGTAATAATCGTTGCTTTTCTCCCGAAGAAAGTGATTGTACAGCCTGATCTAAGTGAAGATGCACCAAACCGATTTTCTCCATCTGATTTAAAAATGAAATAATTTTCTCTGAAACCTTCATTTCTTCAAACCACTGTTTTAATTCTATTAGATTAAAGGCGAGTACCTCAGCAATATCTTTTGAATCTACAGTATGTTCCAAAATATGCTGCTGGTAACGTTTCCCTCTACAAACTTCGCATTTTTCAATCGCATTGGCAGCTACATCCAGGCTGGTTTCCAGATAGCCTTTTCCTTTGCAGTTTTCACACTGACTGGTTTTTGTTTTATATGAAAAATCCCGGGGCTTCAAGTTTGTTTCACTGGCAAATATTTTACTTATTTCCTTTAGTAGATCTAAATAAGAAACCAATAAGGTATTTGCGTGGGTTCTAAGTTTTTTAGGCTCAAAATAATGCGCTTCTGAATATTTTTTCGGGAGCTTTATGCTTTCACAATTTACCGGTTTTCCGGTTTCAATACTCGGAATCAGGATGTCTTTTACTAAGGTCGTTTTTCCTATTCCAGATTTACCGCTAATAGCAGTAATGCCACCAACTGGCACTTTCAGAGCAGCTTTCACTAAAGTATGTTTGGAGATTTTTCGGAAGGAAATAGTATTCTCTGATTCTTTTAAAATAATTGGTTGAGAAGGTTCTTTTAAAAAAGGATGAGAATCCTTTTGTTTCAAATATTCTTGTGAATTTCCCTGAAAAGTAAGATAACCTCCTAATTTTCCCGCCTTTGGTCCTATTTTAATTAGTTTATCAGCCTTCAAAATAATCTCTTTATTATGCTCAATTACAATAACTGTATTTCCTTTTTCCACGAGTTCTTTTAGGATATTGACCAGGTCGGGAATATTGTTATTAGACAGTCCTGCTGAAGGTTCATCCAAAAGATAAGTAATACCCTTAAGCGGGCTATTTAACTGCTTGATAAGCGTTACACGTTGATTTTCTCCGCCGGAAAGCGTCATTGATTTTCGGTTTAATTGAAGATGATCAATGTGCAACTGCTTTGCGCGCTTAATAGTATTAATTAAATGAGGCTGAATTCTAAGGATGAGTTTTTGATCCATCTCATCTAGCCTGGAATTAACCAAAAGCCAGTTTTCCAAAGCTTTAAAGTCCATTGACCGTATTTCGTGAATAGATTTTCCTCCAATTTTAAAGACTAATCTTTCCGGTTTTAATCCACTTCCAGAACAATGGCTACATGCGTTGAGGGAAAAAAGGGCTTTTAGCTTTTCAATATTTTTATTTTTCCGGGTTTTATAATATTCATCTTTTAAGTAATGGAAAAGCCCTTCCCATTTCATACTTACCTCCTGAATTCCTTCCCGGGTTTTGGTCTTGAACTGCCAGTTGGCCTTCCATACAGTTTCGCCTGCTCCATTAATTAGAATATTTTTCTGTTCGTGGCTTAGCTCATTAAAAGGTGTTTCCAGATTAAAATTATATTGAGCTCCCACCTCCTTTACAATTGCCATATATTGACTGTTCGACTGACCGTAATAAGCCAGGGATTTATTGTGCTCAAAAAGACCGTTGGCAATACTTTTATTTTGGTCCAGGACTATTTTATCTAAATCGGGTAGCAGTTCCTGCCCCATCCCATCACATACAACACATTTTCCCAATTCGTGATTGTTAGAAAAATGGCTGGCAGATAATTCTTCTCCTTCGTATTGCGCTTTTCTGGAAAAAGCAAAGCGTAAGATCTTATCTATTCCCGTTTGTTTAGCAATATCTGAACGTTCTGTAAAACTTTTTTCTTTACGGGTAACGCAAATAGTTGGAGTGAGCCCTTCAATATAATCTACATCAAACTGAAAATTAACTCCTACCCTGGATTGCTGATAACTCGAAAACTGTTTGGTCATTTCCTGTAATCCATAACCGTGCAGGGTGTCTATCACCAAAGAAGATTTACCCGAACCCGAAATTCCTGTAACTACAGATAATTGATTCTTAGGGAAATTTACTTCCAGGTCTTTTAAATAATGGGTTCTAGCTCCTTTTACGGCAATAGTATCCCTACGCTGGTCTGGTGATTCTTTAAATTCCGGTAAGGAAGATTTATTATTATTTTCTACCAGGATATCACACGAAGATTGAAAAAGCTGATGATTCTCGAAGCAAAT
Source organism: Salegentibacter agarivorans (assembly GCF_900113135.1). Classification (GTDB taxonomy): domain Bacteria; phylum Bacteroidota; class Bacteroidia; order Flavobacteriales; family Flavobacteriaceae; genus Salegentibacter; species Salegentibacter agarivorans. The sequence continues at coordinate 14,436 of NZ_FOOH01000006.1, forward strand.
AATCCCCGCGGTTTGATTTTTAAGCTGATGCAAAGCTTTTAGCAGCTGCCGCACATTTTGCTGGTGTAATCCAATACTTGGTTCTTCCAACAACAATAGTGTTTTTTTAGATTGTTTTGCAAAATGTTTGGTGAGCTTAATTCGTTGTGCTTCGCCACCAGACAGGGTATTTGATGGCTGGCCAAGTTTAATATAACCCAGGCCTAATTGCAGCATTAAAGCGAGGATTTTGGTGATCTTATTTTCCCCGGAAAAGAAATCAAAAGCTTCAGCTATACTCAGGTTATAGATTTGGGCAATATTTTTATTGTTCCACTCCACTTTCAAAACTTCCGGCTTAGAACGCTGGCCCTTGCAGGTAGGACAAACCTGATTAATAGTACCCAATACATTCATAGAAAGTGTAATCACGCCTGCCCCTTCACAGGTTTCGCATCTCCCGCGCTTATTATTGAAAGAAAAGGCACCTTTAGCTAATTTTAGAACTTTGGCTTCCGGTGATTTTGCCAGGAGATCGCGTATTTTATCAGCCAGGCCGGTATAAGTCGCGGGGTTACTTCTGGGGGTTTTACCTATAGGCTGATCTGAAACCGTAAGCAGCTTTAAATCTTCTTTTGTTGAATATACCTCGAGTTTTTGAAGAAATTCAGATGTTTTTCTGTTCGCAACGATTAATTCTCCAGCTGTGGGAGAAAATGTATCTACTGAGATTTTTGAAGGTTCGATTTCAGATTTTGAATTTTCTTTTTGTATTTCAGCCAGGGTTGGACTCGATAAATTTTCGGCATTTAAAAATTCTTTAACCGGTCCGTTAAAAAGAATTTCTCCCCCGTAAGCCCCGGCTTCGGGTCCTAATTCGATTATCCAATCGGCAGATCTTATAAAATTTAAATCGTGCTCTACCACCATAACCGTGTTACCACGCTTTATCAACCGATTCAAAATATGCCGTAAATAGTTCTGGTATTCCTCAGATAAACCGATGGAAGGTTCATCAAAAACATAGAGAATTCCCTGCAGGCTACTGTTTACCTGTTTTATGAGTTTTATACGCTGCGCATCTCCCGAAGAAATTTCGGTACTGGGAGTACTCAAGCGATATTCCTCCATTCCAAGTCGTATCAGGTCGAACAACTGTGTACAAATCTTATCTACCAAAAGCTGTTCCCCATCTTTTAAACTCCGGTTTTTCAGGCTTTCGTATAAAAAATTTAAAGGTAAATCCATCCATTCCTGGAAATTTAGCCCTTTCCATTGGTAATCCAGATGATCAGCTTTAATACGTGCTCCTTTACAACTGGGGCAGGTTCTGGAGCTCGCAAACTTTAAGATATTGGGATTGCGGTCTCGTCGCAGAATATCTTTCATAATGGGAAGCATTCCTTTATAAAATCCTTCTTCCCGGGGTTTTGCTTTTAAACCTTCCCATCTTAACCGGGACTCCAAAGTATGCTTTCCAAAAAAAACTTTAATGCGATCACTTCCGTTTAAAACCACCTCTTTTTGTTCGTTGGTGAGATTTTTCCAGGGAATATCTACACTAAAACCATGGGCCTGGCATACCTTATTTAATTCATCTACTGTAATTTGAGAATATACAATATAACCATTCGGCAAGGTTGTAGTAATGGCGCCTTCTCGAAGGGTTTTGTTTTCATCGCCCACCAATTTATCAAGATCAATATATTCTGCCTCACCAATCCCGTGACAATATTCACAGGCCCCTTTGGGATGATTAAAAGAAAAAAGCGATTTGCTCATCGTCTCTTCTGCGGAATAACGGGCAAATAAAATTCTGAAGACAGATGCAATTTCTGAAAGCGTTCCAAGAGTTGTATTAATTGATTGAAAGCGCTTCGATTGTTCTACTTTAATGACAGGCGGTAGGGCTTCTATATCGTCTACTTCAGCAGTGGGAATTAACTGCGCATTTTGTTGATTATAAGCTGGGAGACTCTCTAAAAAATAGCGGTAGCCTTCGTTAGCAATCACATCCATTGCCAGGGAGGATTTGCCGGACCCCGATAATCCGGTAACAACGATTAATTGATTTTCCGGAATGTTAAGAGTTATATTGTTGAGATTATTTTGGTTGGCATTAATAATGCGCATAAAGGCTTACTGTTTCTCTATTAAAAGAATAAAATTAGGAAGATTATACAGCCTAAGATGGTCTTTTAAGGAAAGTATAGCATAATTTGCTTTTGATGGAAGTTTTTAATTTTCCCTGTTTACTTTCCAGGAGGGAAATGTACTTATTGGGCAGGTAACCGGGCAACCAAGCTTTGCGATGGAAGCTAAATCAAAAAACAGGTTTTCCTATACTCAAGCCGGGGTAGAAATTATTTTTGATGCTACAGCCAATTCCATGACTCTTAAACAAGGTGGTGGCGAATTCTTGTTTACTAAAGAATAAATATAAAACGTAACAAAATATGCGTTCTGGCAACTAACAAATAATATCCTTAAAACTTATTGAATTCTATTTCTATTTAAAACTTACGAGGATTGGCTAATAGGTTAGAAGACAACATCCTATACTGGGATACAGATCCGGTGATCTTATGGATTACCGAGAATTTTCCTTTAAAATACTATGGTCTCTTATTCATGACCGGCCTTTTTCTGGGTTATTTTGTGGTAAAGCATATTTATAAAAAGGAAAAAAATCCTACGGAACAATTGGATAGCTTGCTTACCTATATTGTCCTGGGAACGATCATCGGCGCCCGATTAGGTCATTGCTTGTTCTATGAACCCAGTTATTATCTGGAACATCCAATAGAGATGTTCCTTCCAATTAAAGAAATTAATGGCAATTACCAATTTATCGGTTTTCAGGGACTAGCCAGCCACGGAGGAGCTATAGGAGTATTACTGGCGATAGTGCTGTATTGTAGAAAATATAACCTAAAAATACTGTGGGTATTGGATAGGGTTGCCATTGCAACACCTATAACCGGGGCTTTTATAAGATTTGGAAATTTTATGAATTCCGAAATTTATGGTAAACCCACAAGCGGTACCTGGGGTGTTGTATTTCAGCGCGATGATCTAATTCCGCGACATCCTACCCAGCTTTATGAAGCCTTTTCCTATTTGGTAATATTCGTAATATTATATGCTATCTACAAAACCAAAACACAAAACACAGCCAATGGAGTTATTTTTGGTTTATTTCTAATACTTCTTTTCCTAGCCAGATTCATTATTGAATTTTTTAAGGAAAACCAGGTTGCATTCGAAAATCAAATGGTGTTAAATATGGGCCAGCTGTTGAGTATACCCTTTATGCTAATAGGTGCGATAATAATTATAACGGTAAACAGAAAAAAACAATTCTGAAACTAACACAAACTTTATTAACTATCTTTTTAAATGAAAAAACTAAGTTTCCTACTCCTACTTTTTTTAAGTATCACTTCATTATCGGCTCAGCAAATTGAATCCGAAAAGGTTTTTCTTGGCTATAAGTTTACTATGAATAACCAAAGGCTAGACCTTAAAGCAATGAAAAAGCTGATGATAGCAGATAGAGAAGCTACCCGTTTAATAAAAAAGGCGAGAAAGAACAAAACTATCTCCACCATTGTGGGAAGTATAGGAGGTAGTTTCGTAGGTATTCCGATTGGTGCTGCGGTTTCCAATCAAGATGCCCCCTGGGTCTTAGCGGGAGTTGGTGCCGCTTTTATTGGGGTAGCCATACCTATTTCCTTAAGATCCAGCAACCAGGCATTTGAAGCGGTAGAAAGAATAAATAGTGTTAATTCTTCACCGCCCAATCCCCTTCAAGTCACCCTTAATTTCATTGGGAACCATCAGGGAGTTGGCCTGGCTTTATCTTTTTAAAAATTTATCAGAAGTTGGTTCTTAATTGCCCAGGTAAGTTTTCACCTATCTTATTTTAAGAATTTCGTTGTATTTATTAATTCATACTTTGGGCTTCTTTCCAACCACATATCAAAAAATGCTGTATGACTAGCTCCCATAAGGATAAATACGCGGTCATCTCCATTTAATTCGATTTGATTCAGGTTGGAGTACATCACCAGGTTCCGATGATAGAATTTTGCTGCTTCATCCGCTCCTTCCGCATTACCTTCAGTTGAAATATGGGTTAGAATATCAGCATTGATATTGAGGAGCATATCTTTATACATAGGGTTATTGCTCATTTGTAATTTTTGTAACACAGACATTTCCTCTTCAGGATACTGTTTCTGCAAAGAATCCAATACGGAGAAATATTTCTTATAAGTTTCAATACCATAGTTGTCATTTATTTTCTCTGCGATTCCGTAGTAATAGCCCTCTTTATAATCTATCCCGTAAATACGATTTGTACCCGCGAGCCGACCTATTTCAAATGCCAGCAATTCTACCTCACTTGGATTTTTAAATTTCATATCCGGGTTTTGCACATACTTCTTATAGTTTTTCTGTACTTCACTATTCTTTTCAGGAACCCTTTCTACAAGAATTACAGTAGGATTAAATTCCGCAATGGATTGAGCAATTTGATGTACCCGGTCGATATTTTTTTGGTCGTGTTCATCAAATTCAGTAGTAGTGGCATCTGGAGTATATCCCATATGAAAGGTTCCCATATTTAATACCTTAACCGTGTTTTCAAATTTTACCGGCTCTTTTAACTCCTGGGCTTGCAACTGGATACTCAAAAGTACCATCATAATCAATGTAGTTTTCATTTCTTTAATTTTTAAGTTGCCTCAAAAATCAGATTAATCCGGGGGAATAAATTCTTTTTTTCTACGAACCCCTCCTACTTTTCGACAAACCCCTCCCCACTCCTGCTTAGAATGTTTTAGTTTTACATCAATGAAACCATTTCCCCATACCGGCACTATGACCAAGAAAAAGGAAGTTCTTTTTCATGCTCTTTTTTGGTTACTCTTTGTTTACTTCGAACTTATTCAATTTGACCTCACAAACCCCTATCTTTTTAGCATTAGAAAGTTGGATATTTTCGAGATCTCGGGTGGTATTATTTTCCTGGCTACCTTTTATATTAATTATATTTTGCTTCTCCCATGGGTATTTGATAAACTCAACTGGAAAAGAGGGATCCTTAGTATTGCATCCGGATATATTTTCTTTATCTCCCTGAGGTATTTTCTTGAACAGATTTTAATTAGCCAATTAATTGGTCATGGTAATTATTTTGAAGGTACTTCGCTTAGTTATTACGTTTATGACAACTTATATTATGGAAGTTTCCCGCTGATTATCAGTTCCATTCTTTGGATATTGATTTTTAATGTTCGGTTATTGGAATACAATAAACACATCGTTGAGGAAAAAAGTGCAACCGAAGTAAAGTTCCTTAAAGCTCAACTCAACCCACACTTTATGTTTAATACCCTTAACAATATTTACTCTCTTGTTTATTTTAAATCTGATAAGGCCCTACCTGCTATTGAAAAGCTTGGGGAATTAATGCGATATACCACCTATGAAACCAGTAAAGAGAAAATTGATTTACAGCAGGAGGTTAATTATATAAAATCTTATATCGAACTTGACCAGTTAAGGCATGAAGATGATAATACGGTAAACTTTGAAATTGCTATTGACAAGCCTTTTATACAAATCCCTCCCTTTTTACTAAGTCCGTTAGTGGAGAACGCACTGAAACACGGTAAGTATAATAAATATCACCCGATTTTTATCAACCTACAACAAACCGGTGAAAGGCTTTTCTTTAAAATCACCAATAAAATTGGCCACCAGAAGAAAGATAAATTAGGAGGAATAGGCCTGGATAACCTAAAGAAAACCTTAGTTATAAATTATCCCGATGCTCATTCTTTGAAGATAAATCAGGATAAACAAATTTTCAGTGCCCAATTAGAAATTGATCTTGATGGAAAAGCCAATTAATACAATAATTCTTGATGACGAACCTTTTGCAGTTCATTTATTAAAAGATTATGCAAAAAAGGTTTCTAGCCTTAATGTTATTTATGCAGGTAATGATAATTACAAAGTTCTCGAGCTACTTAAGGAGTACACGAATACCTTAGTTTTTATAGACCTTCAGATGCCTGAACTTAGCGGGATGGAAATTATGCAAATGAGTAATCATTCCCATCATAATTTTATTATCACCTCAGCCTACCAGGAATATGCCCTGGATGCTTTTAAATACCAGGTGATTGACTTCCTTGTAAAACCTATTTCATTTCAGCGATTCTATGAAAGCGTTGAGAAATATTTAGGTTGGGAGAAATCCTTTAATACCATTTCTGACACTACTGCCGAGAATAAGGATTTTTATATTAAAGCGGAGAGAAAGGTCTACCGAATAATTCCTGAGGAGATCCTATATATTGAAGGCCTTAAGGATTATATCAGGATCCACACGACAAGCGAGAAAATCATAACTCATGAGAATATGAAAGATATTATCGGCAAGCTACCTAAAGATGAATTTTTAAGAATTCATAGATCTTATATTATTCCCTCAAAAAAAATAAAGATGCTTGAAGGTAATAGTATTTGCCTGTATGGAGATATTCGCTTACCTATTGGTGAAACATACCGTAAAGCAATTAAAGCAAAGTTCAATTAACTTTCTTACTCTCTTTTTACTAAGTTTAAATACTTAGGGAGTTTTATTTGTAAGCTTTAAGCACCATAGAAGGTTCTGGATTTACTCCAGGAATTCTACACCTTAATTTTAATACTTAATTGAGCTTTTGAAAATCTTTATTAAAAATTTATTTTTTGCAATTGCTTTAATCGGTATTGAAAATCCTGGATATAATTGCGTTTGGTAGTTTCTTCCAAAAAAGACGCCTGGGTTAATTTGAAAACTTCATCGGAATGCTTCATCATGCTCTCCATTATTTCATCAAATTGCTTCGGCTTTAGATCAACCTGTTCTGCCAGGATTTTAAACTGACCTCCTGTCGTAGTTTGCCCCATACTTTTTGGTAATAAACCATCCTCCAGTGCAAAATCACTATCATCTACATGGATACGAGTATTGAGTAAGTCATAGGCAGGACTTAACCTATGATCTCCCATAGGTGTCTCCAGGATAGCAAAATTCTTTAGGTGTGCATCACCGTTAGAAAATAAATAATTAAATACCAGGAGTTTAAATAATTTAGGTATTTCAACGCGATAAGCCGGCAGGAATTTTTTCATCAACCGGAATAATTCCAGGTAGTTTCCTGCGTATTTATAATGTTCGCCATGTGTTTGGGGAGTTTTTCCGGCAAGAGTAGCAAAATCCTCTTTTGCCTTCTTAGAACCGTCCGGGTTTACGTCAAATCGTTTGGTAATATAGGCGGGAGCTGCATTCTCAAAAAAGATCAGTGCATTTTCAGCAGTTTCAATATCGTATACCTGTCGTGCAATCTGCATGGTTAAATGTTCATTGGCAGGCATTTGTTTGCGTTTCTTGCCAACATTTGGGATTGGTTTTAATATATGTGTGCCTTGCTCCCCTTTTTGGATTAGCCGCAATTTATTTTTTTCCTGAAGTACAGAGAACTTTTCCTGTACCCCGGAAATAGAAATACGCTTTTGGTTGTCTTCAAAGAGCTTATCGGTTTGCAGGTTGGAGTTTGGCGACTCATAAGGCAACACATGAGAAACCTTGCGTGCATCAAAAACACGTTTCAAGCAGGTTCTGCTATAGGTGCTAAACCCTTCTGCTAATGTTCCGGGACAATGATCTATTTTCATTTTAGCTCTTTATTTTTTTGACGGTAATTGCACCCACGGTATCATAACCGGCGGTAGTGATTAGAATTCCGAAATAATCATCGGGATCCAACCGGTTTGCCATGCATACGGTTTGCCTGTTAGCCCCTTCCGGAAGCATATTATAAAAAAAAGGAAATAAGTATTCAGCATGATATTCCGCTTGGGATCTCGGCAGGGTAAGACTAATGGATGGGTTCTCCGGATCAGCCAACCAGGCTTCCAGATACCGGAAAGTAAAACTTCCATCATCATGCTGTTTTAAATTTCCAGCTTCTTTTCCTTTGTAAAGTATAGTGGCCTGTCTCATTTAAAATTATACTTTTTTAACCTGTAGGGTTATTTCCATCCCAAGGACATCCGTTATTTTCTGTAAGGACTCCAGGGTTGGATTGGCCTGACCAGTCTCAATCTTATACAATGTATTGATCCCAATATCAGCCATATCGGCTAATTGTTTTTGCGTGATACGCATTTGATCCCGGCGCTGCTGGATCAATAAGGCAATCTTCTGTATCGCTGCCATAGGTTTCTTGATTTTCATAATTTAAGATCCACAATACATTGTGGATCTTAATGTATTAATTACTCTGACATTCAAAAATACACTAAAATCCACACTTCAATGTGAAAATTAATGAATTTTTAGAGTCAATGATAAAAAACACCTTTAAATCCACATTATAGTGTGGTTAGGTAAATGGTTTTTGGAGCTAATAGAGCCTAGAGTTTAGTTTATAGCTCAAAGTACGTTTTGCCATTTGAGCATACGCGCCCATAATAATGCTAATATTGAGTTTAGAATTAAAAAAAACTATATAAATCAAAATCCCATTAAGCACTATCGATACCCCAAAAACGATCAAAGCCCAAATTGGATAAGCCTTGGCTTCTTCAAGTTTTGCCCCAAGATCTTTCATATCCACTGAATGTTCAAAAAGACCTTTTTCCATTTTCTCCTGGTGTTTTAAAAGCAACATTTCAAAAGCTGCACTATCAATACCGATTTTCTCCTTCTGAATTTTCTCCAGTCGTTGCACTGTACTTTCAAACTGGCTGATTTCTGAAACCAGCAATTCACTAAGGTGTTCTAATTTTGCCATAATATTTAGTTTTTAAAATCCTATTCCAGTATCCATTCCTTTGGAGATTATTTTCTTTATTACCTGTTTTGCTATTGCTTTAGCCATCCCGGTGGAGAGTTCAACCGTTTTCCCGGCAACTTTGAGGTGGGTGTTTTCTTTAAGAAAGTTTGCCATACTTTTATCCTCAGCCAGGGTTTTACCAATATTCCCCCCGGTCATCGAGCGGTGTACTTCACTTCCTTTGAGATTGTATTTATCAAATTCGAACCGAAAGCCCTGCAGCTTGTTCGCTTTATTAATCGAGGGAATAACCTTTACCCCGTTGGTCTGCATTCCTTTGATATAATCATCAAAAGAACGCGGCTTAAATTGCTGCATCGTAAGATCGTGACGTCTTTTGATTTCAAACCGAATAGCCCTGAGATTGTGTTCCTTTTCCCATTGCACCTGTTTAACAGTAGTCAGCTGTAGCCGCTCTGCTACTTTCTCCGCTGCGACCTGGCTCCGTTTTCCAATAAAGCTATCATTATAGGCCTGGCCTTTAAAATCAATTCGGTTCACATAGAGATGAATGTGTTTATGAGCTTTATCCCGGTGGACAAAAGCAATCGCCTGGCGATCTTTTAAATTCATCTGCTTCATAAACTGCTCGCATATTCTTGAAAGCTCTTTCTTCTCCAGGTTCTTTCCATCATCGATGGTAGGACTTAGGATAAAAGAAAGTGTATTCTTTTCACAATTTGTATTAAGCTCCTGGGTAAGCCTAAATTCAGCAGCAACCTCTTTAGGGTTCTCTCCCACCAGGTTTTGAGAATAGACCACTTGGGCATCTTTCTCCTGGTTCCAGCCGTAGGACATAGAAGCCTGGGTATAGGATATCGCTTTGCCTTTACCAATCATTCGTTCAAATTTTGAAGGTGAGATTTTATAGTATTGGCCAGCGCATAAACTTCTTTGGAAAGTTTGGGATCTTTTTTACGAAACATATTCCCGATGGATTTAAAATTATTATGAAATTTTGCCAGGGTTTTATAGATCTCAATTTGATCATCAGAAAGTCGTTCCTTGATCTCTTTTTCATAGATCGATCTTCTACAAAATTCACTTAATGAAAGTCCACTTTGTTTTGCTTTGATCCTGAGCATCTTCTTTTCATATAAGGAACACCTGAATTTTATCCATTGGTTTTTCCCCTTAAACATCTCTTTTTTTTCATTGCGACCACCGGGAGCAATCAAGATTGTGCCCACAGGCACACATCTTGCGTTCCGTTCCCTTTCAAAATTGGAACAGATAGCTCAACCTCTTTTTTCTCTGCATTAGAATTTACCTGTCCTGTATCTTCCAAATGTTTTCGGATGGTGTTTTGAAGAGCATCATCAAAGCTGGGTTTTATATTTCCTCCCAACAGATTCTTATTTTTTCCAGGCTTTTTCATCTTTCAGTTTTTCATTGAGATCTGCATATTCGCTATAAGAATCACTACAATCTGTGATATGGTCATAAAGGCTTAAAAGCGTAGCAGTAGCTTTTTTACCTGCAGGGTCATTATCCAGGTAAAGCAATACACGCTTATATACCGGGATAAATATTTTCACCCGGTCCAAAAAAGCCAGGGAGTTTAAAATGATACAATCAGAATTCTGGACTAAGTCTTCATCAATAGTGGCAAGGGATAGAAAATCAAACATCCCTTCCAAAATGATAAGTTGTTTAGCATCCCTTTGAACCTTAGCATCCCTTTGAATCAATGAATAAGTTTTTGGGCTACTGGATGTTTTAAAATATTTATTTCTAAGTTCCCAGCCCCCCAGGTGATTTTTAAGACCAATCGCAAAAAATTGTTTACCCTTTGATCGGTACCAAACCTGCATACAATATTTCCTGGCAAGCTCGAAAGGTATATTCCGTGATTCCAGGTAATGTATTAATGCAATTAAATTGATGTATTGGACTTCCAATATACTTATGCCCTGGTCTGAAGGTTTGGTACTCGGCGGGCTAAAAGAAAATGAATCCGGATCATCTTTCAGAAATTCTAGGGCTTCTCTTACAGAATAGGATTTGATTGCCATAATAAGATCTATGGTATTCCCTCCTACTCCCATTCCGAAATCAAACCATAAGTTTTTAATTAAAGAAACGCTAAAAGAGGCTTGCGTTTCTGACCGCAGGGGACTCAGAAACCAAGCTTCTTTTTCCGTTGTCCTGATGGGAAAGTGACCTAATTTTGCTAGTATTTTTACGAGACAAATATTACGGGCGCTTTTACACGATAAGTTATTTAAGTTCATTTTTTAATTTTTAAGTTACCATCTTACCCAACCTTGATTTTACTAGGCTTAAGAAAGATTTATTTCTGTTTATTGATCTTACCATGTTACCAGGAATAGTTCTTCAGGTAAGATGGGTAAGGTTCTCTTAAATTATCTTACCATTTCCACTCCCCTATGCTCATTGAGTTCAAAAAGGTGATGGTAGGATGGTAAGTTGTTTTTAGTATTAATTAATTTCCCAGGGGTTATTTTTAAAGAGTGGTTTTGCCAGGTATCCATACACTCCTTTTTCAGGGTGTTTGATTCGGTCAAAACCTCTCGATTTTAGTGCGCGCCCCATATTTGATTACGTTAAGCCGTGGATTTATACAACTCAGCTTAGTAATGATATCAGAAGCAGTCATAAAGTATTTTTGATCTTTACTTAAATCATAGAACTTGGCAAGTAATTCCTCTTCCAGGGTCGGTTCCCTATAGCGTTTATTTCGTTCCTCGTTTTTAAGAATATCCTGGTAGTTAAGCTCAGGATCGAAATTTGGATCTACAAAAGCTAAATAATAAGCCTGGGCCCAAACCTTATCGATCTCCACCTCCTTACTGTAGTTAAAATCGATTTTTCCCAGAAGTTCAAAGCATAGCCACCTCACTGAACCGGTCTCGTCTGTTAAGAAACTTGCCCTATTGGTAGACCCTATAAAACTACAGGTTCTTCGAAGGTTTGAGTTTTTGCGATCATAGGGCAAACGTTCATTGATCATCGTTTTAGAAAAATATGCTTTAAGCGCATTTAATTCTTTTTTTGCTAGCACGGATAATTCATCAAGATTGATAATGAAATTTCTTGTAAGTTGAATCCTGGCATCTTTATCGGTAGTCATATCTTCAGTAAAGTACCTGGATAATTCAGGAGGACATAAGAACCGACACCAGGTAGACTTCCCTGAATTCTGCTCCGAATGAACCAGGACCAGGCATTGCTTATTAAAATATTAATCTTCCAATGCTCCCTTAACCGTTCACACTAACCATTTTCTAAAATGATAAAGAAATTCTTCAGATTCCCGGGTAGGCAGGTATGAAGCGAGTTTTCTAATATGGTCACCCCCTACCCATTTCGGAAGCTTATCAAAATATTCCGCAATAGGGTTAAATCTTGCAATCAGGTTAGAGCGTAAATAGATATCCAGCTTACCAGGGTTCACTTCTATATTAGATTTTGCTAATTCTATAAGTAAAGAATTCACCTCAAAATCTTCCCAGGAATGTTTTCCTTTAATAGAAATCTGAAACTCCGGGGATATTTCATTAAACCGGATATCATATTTATTAGAAACATATTCATCTACATAATCATAGATGGTTTTCTTCTTTTGCTCCGAGACCTGGTATAATTTTAGCTCAACTTTCTTCATCATATAGATCTTTAGAATCTTTTATTCCGGAAAGCATATTCCACTGCTTGCCCTCTAATCTCCTCTTTAGAAGAATGACTATTATTGAGCAGCCAATCATCGAGTTTTTCCCGAGAGAAAAAGATTAGTTTCCCCTTTGGTTTAGAGAAAGGAATTTCTCCCCTGGCAGTCAGTTTATACATATAATTTCTTGAGATACCTGTATAATCACAGGCCTGATCAAAGGTCAATACAGTTTTGTGGGCACGAACAATCGTTTCTATACGATCTAATTTTTCTAAAATTTTTAGTTCGTTCATTTTTGAAAATTTTTAGTTAAAAAATGAACAAAAGCGCTTTTGTATTTTGAATTCTGGAACCAAAACTAAGATGGGAAAGGATAAGAAAGTCATACTATTCATACCTTGTATGACTTCTTTTTTTTAATGTATGAAAAATCAGCTCTAATTGATTCAGTGGTTTTTAGTTTATATTTATATGCAAATGCATATAAATATAGAAATAAAACCAAAATTATACGTTTAAACATATAATTAATATATATTTGTAATAATTATATCTAATTACATATAATGAAGAATCTCTCAGAGTTTTTAAAACAAAAGCGAAAAGAAAACCAACTCACTCAGGAAGAATTTGCCGAAAGGGCTGGTGTGGCTTTAACCGTTGTGAGAAAAATAGAACAAGGAAAAGAAAACCTGAATATGGAAAAGGTAAATCAGGTGCTAAAGATGTTTGGGCACGTACTGGCACCGGTAGACCAAAATGATATTTCTCAAACTTAATTTATGAGACAGGCAAAAATTTATTATCAGGAACTTCTAGCAGGTATTTTAACCGAAACCGATGAAGGAGAATATCAATTTCAATATGAAATTGATTACGTTGATAAATATTCTGACCAATTTATCACGTTTACGATGCCGGTTAGAAAAGAACCTTATGTAGAAAAACGGCTTTTTCCCTTTTTTGAAGGTCTTATCCCGGAAGGATGGCTTCTAGATATTGCATCAAAAAACTGGAAAATCAACCGCAATGACCGAATGGGACTACTTTTAGCCTGTTGCAAAAATTGTATAGGTGCGGTCAGTGTTCACCCAAAAGTCACAGAAAATGCAGAATAGATGTTTATATTGTTATAAAGAATTGGGAGAAACAGATCCGAAAGATTTTCACACCAATTGCAGTGTAAATTTCTTTGGTACTGAAATTCCGCCTCAGTTAGAATATTCCCTGGATCAAATGGTAGATCTGGCGAAAAATGTGGTAGAAAGAAGAATAGCAGTTCCTGGGGTACAACCTAAACTTTCCTTATCCTTCATCGATAACGCACTAGCATCGGAAAATAACAGGTTAACAGTGGTAGGAGCACTCGGAGGTAATTATATCTTAAAACCACCCTCTGCAGCTTTTGCTGAAATGCCGCAAAATGAACATTTTACAATGCGTATGGCAGAAAGCTTTGGAATAAGAACTGTTCCCTCCAGTTTAATACGATTAAAATCAGGAGAGTTAGCCTATATTACAAAGCGAATAGATCGAACACTTAGCAATGAAAAAATTCATATGCTCGATATGTTTCAGATCCTAGAGGCTTTTGATAAATATAAAAGCTCAATGGAAAAGGTAGGCAAAGCTATCGGGACTTATTCCTCCAACACCTTGCTTGACAAACTTTATTTTTTTGAAATAGCTTTATTTAGTTTTCTCACGGGAAACAACGATATGCATCTGAAAAACTTTTCTTTAATAAAGCGAACCAGAGAATGGGTCTTGTCCCCTGCTTATGATCTTCTTAATGTTGCTATAGTTAACCCAGAAGATGGTGAAGAGCTGGCACTAACTCTTGAAGGAAAAAAGAAAAAATTAGCAAAAAAACATTTTGTGAGTCTGGGAGAGAAACTGGAATTGAACAAAAAGCAAATTGATGGAGTATTTAAAAGATTCATTAAAAATAAAAAGAACGCTCTTTCTCTTTTAGAAAGCTCCTTTTTATCAAGCGAATACAAGCAAAAATACTCAGATCTATTAGCGCAGCGTTATTCAAAATTGGAGTAGGCAGGTAGCGGAATAAAACAAATTTAAAAAGCACTCAAAAAATTTCGAGATAGGGAAACTATGAATAATGGAAGAGAAAATTTTAAATCTGTAATAACCCTATGGGAAGACTTTCTTACTCAAAACCCTCAGAATAAATTAGGAGAAGTTCCAGTTTCTTTCTATTTCTGTGACAATGAAAAAGATGCGAATGAATGTGCTGAGTTGGTAGTTAATGGAATAAAAAGGGCTACTGCTACTTCTTTATGGTGGTTTAAAAAAATTAATAAACCTCTGCCAAGAGCCGGGGACCAACAAATTGTGACGGATTGGAATGGAAATGCAAAAGCTATAATTGAAACGTTGAAGATAGAGCAGGTTCCATTTAATAAAATCACAGAAGAATTTGCAGCAACTGAAGGCGAAGGCGATAAATCCCTTAAATACTGGAAAAAAGTTCACAAAGCATACTACGAAAGAGAGATGATCTCCTACCCAGAAAAATTCAGCGAGGAAATGATTATAGTTTGTGAATATTTTAAAACGATTTACCCACAGTAAACTCTTTTGAAGATGCCTGGTTTAAAGTCAGTTTTTGAAAAATGCTTCTCAACTTTTCATTCTCTTTCGATGAGATCGTTTTTAGGGGTGCACCTTATAATGGTATTATATTTATAGGATTTTCCATCCGCTCTTAATACGAGCTTAGACGTTTCAAAGAAATTTTTCATCGTCAAAGAATTTTTGGGAAAAGTCCGGATGAAATAGTCATGAAACTCTCTACAGCTGGGGCCATCCATATTAAAATGGATTTTTGAATTATGTGCGTCCCAATTTTTTAGAAGTACATTCTTTAAATCCTGCTTACTTGTTTTATCATAGTTCAAAAGATCATATCTAATTAAACCGTGATATAGCTTTTGTATTTGATCTTCAGAAATCTCAAGATGAAAATTATTTTCTCTTTTTGGTTTATTTTTGTTGAGTGCTGGAAATGCTTTTTGAACTTGGATACTATCTCTAAATTGGTACGTCCAGGTTATAACTGCTAAATAAAACCCGCTACTAAAGGCAAGCAGTAGAAGAATTTGGACTGTATAATTATCTGGCGTTATGGTTGTTCTTGCGAAGGATATTAGATGCATAACTCCCAACCCAGTTAATAGAAAGAGGATTCTTGGTTTCTCTAAATTAGATTTCCAGAGTATTTCCTCATCCCACATATAGGTCCAGAAAACTTCACCATAATGTAAAACGAGTCTACCATAAATATAGATAAAGCCAAGAGTTGTTAGATATTTGAATAAATCAAAACTCATAATCCATTTCAAGTTCTGGAATCAGGTTGGCTGCTTCCTTCTTCTTCTTATCTACTATTTTTGCGTACACCTGGGTAGTTCTGATTTCTTTATGTCCCAGAACTTTTGACACGGTATAGATATCAGCACCGTATTCTAATAGTAAAACTGCGTGAGTGTGCCGGGCACTATGAAATGTTATATGCTTGGTGATACCTGCCCGCATACACCATCTAAGTATTTCCGCATTAAAATGGGCTCCATATTTTAATCCCTTAAAAACGAGATCACTTTCTCTTTTCCTCTTTCCTAATAGTTGTCTTGCTTGGTTAGAGATATATTGATACTCCTGACCTGAAGTCTTCTTTTGTTTAAAAATAAGCCGCGGACCTTCCTCTTCGTCTCTAATTTCAACCCAGGTGAGCTTGTTTATATCGCTCCACCTAAGTCCGTTAGGCAACTAAACAAAAAAGCATTTTTTAGCACCTGATGTTTACAGTGAGCTTTTGCCATAGCTTGCAATTCTTCCTGGGTAAGGTATTCTCGAGATGTTTCACCTTGGGCAAAACCTTTTACCGTCGTGGCAAAGTTTCGTCTGGTATAACCGTCTTCAAAAGCCTGCCGCAATGCTGCTTTAAATTTATTATAATAAGTATATTTTGAATTTTGAGATAAAGCAGTATTAGATTTTGTTCTTGATTTATGATTTAAAAACTTTTTAAATCCTATTACGAAATCTTCATCAATGTCTTCAAATGTTATTTTTTTCTTCCCACAATAGGCTTCAATATGATTTTGTGCGGCATCCCAGTTATCATAGTTTCCTTTACTTTCGTAACGCTCCTCTTTAAGTTTATCGTAATAAGAAAGGAAGAGAAGTCGGTCTTTACTTTTATCCTTAATTCCATATTTACCCTGCGCATATTCTGCTTGACGAATAGACAAAATTTGTTCTGCTCTTAATAAGGTTTCATTATTATCTTTCTTTTCAGCAGCTGTCCTAGGGTTAATTAGAAGATATTCTTTGAGATATTCAAATTCTCTTTGATGCTGAATTTTACCCTTTTCATTTTGCGTAAACCCTTTATAGTATTCAATATAAAGGCTATACTTTCCTGTGGCCAGTTTTTTCTTTTTTAAAGCTATTTTTATAATTGAATATTTTGTTCAATTTACAAAAAAACTTTTACAGGTGTAAAAAATTACACCTCATAGTTATATTTTTTAAAAAGGTGTAAATGAGGTGTAAATAAAGGTGTAAAATTAGTAACTTATAAAAAAATATAGGAAAATTTAATTTTCTTTAAACCCTTTAATTTCGATAGTTTTGACGATATTTGATACCATATAACACCAAATAAAATTACATGTTTATTTTCCAATACAGAAATTAGAAAATATATTCCCCAATAATTCATCATTAGTGACCTGCCCGGTGATTTCACCGAAGTATTCTAATGCTTCGCGAATATCTATGGCTAATAGGTCGCCAGAGAGGTCTGTGTTTAGTCCTTCTTCTACCTTGTTTATTTCTTCCAGGGCTTTTAAAAGCGCATTGTAATGACGGCTGTTGGTTACGATGGTATTGTTATTTCTAAGCGCACCGGTGTTTACAAACTCCAGTAGTTTAATTTTTAGTTCCTCCACACCTTCGCCTGTCTTAGCAGAAATTAACTGCAAGCTTGCGCCTTCCAGTTCGTTTAAATTTTCAAATAAATTCTCTTTCTCATTTTCCGTAAGTTGATCTACTTTATTCGCAATAACAACAAGAGGTTTTTGAGGAAATTGATTGTGGATTTTTTTAATTTCAACCTTAAACTTTGAACTTTGAGCTTTAAACTTTTCTGCATTTAGCAAAAATACAACTACTTGCGCCTGACTTATTTTTTCGAACGTTCGCTTTATTCCGATGCTTTCCACCACATCTTCAGTCTCTCGTATTCCGGCGGTATCAATGAACCTGAATCCAACGCCACCAATACTCATTTCGTCCTCAATAGAATCACGGGTGGTCCCGGCCACTTCAGAAACAATAGCGCGTTCTTCATTTAAAAGTGAATTCAGTAAAGTAGATTTCCCTACGTTTGGCTCACCTACAATTGCAACGGGAATTCCGTTTTTAAGCACGTTCCCGGTAGCGAAAGAATCTATTAAACGTTTTAATACCTGCTGAATCCTGGCTACCAATTCTTTAAATTGATCGCGATTAGCGAACTCCACATCTTCTTCAGAAAAATCTAATTCTAGTTCAATTAAGGACGCAAAATCTAGTAATTCCTGGCGTAAACGATGAATTTCATTAGAAAATCCGCCGCGCATTTGTTGCATCGCCATTTGGTGCGAAGCCTGGTTTTCAGAAGAAATTAAATCGGCTACGGCTTCCGCCTGACTGAGATCCATTTTTCCGTTTAGGAAGGCTCGCATGGTAAACTCCCCGGCTTCGGCTGAGCGACAACCTTTTCTAATCATTAATTGAATAATCTCCTGCTGAATATAGGGACTTCCGTGACAGGAAATTTCTACCGTTTCTTCGCCGGTATAAGATTTAGGCGCTCTAAATATTGAAATTAAAACCTCATCTAAGGTACGATCATCATCCATTAAATTTCCTAAATGTAAAGTATGGCTGGGCTGTTCGCTTAGCTTTTTTTTACTCTTCGCCTTAAAAAGCGGTGAAACAATATTAAATGCTTCGGGACCGGAAACCCTAATAATCGCAATAGCTCCTGCACCAGAAGGTGTGGCAAGCGCTACAATAGTATCGTTTAATTTCATAGTGCAAAGATAAGCCTCCCCCCAACCCCCTCCAAAAGAGGGGAAGAAAAAATGCATCTTTTAAAAATTGTAACATCGTGCGGAAAAGATCGTCTATTAATATAGAGACATCACATCAATCAAAGAAAAAATGAGAGAAGACAACCAAATGCTCGTTCTTACCCACTTAAGTCAGTTACTGGATTTAGTTACAGGAATTGGCGGCTTTATAGTTCCGTTAATCCTGTGGCTTACCCAAAAAGATAAAGTTGCCGGAATGGATTTTCACGGAAAAATGATCATCAATTTCCAAATAAGTATGTTTATTTATAGCTTATTATGTATCCCGCTAATCTTTTTATTCGGACTTGGGATAATCGCTCTTATTGGAATAGCAATTTTAATGGTTGTTATTCCTATTGTAAATGCTATTAAAGTGAGCAACGGGGAAATACCTAATTATCCGCTAACTATTGAAATTATAAAATAAACCGGAGACATTTTCAAAACAGCAAGGCAGCCAATCGGCTGCCTTGTTTTATTATAATTTCATTCCCTACTTGTTAGAATAAAAAACCTCACAGGTTTTGAAAACCTGTGAGGTTTGATTTCTTTAAGCTAGCTAGGTTTTTATGTTGAATCTCCCCTTCGGGGGCCAGGGGGCTTAATTATTAAGCATCACCGGCATAACCAGCATGGTAATTTTTTCTCCAGGGTCTAAACCATCTACAGGAGTTAAAATTCCTGCACGATTAGGCAGACTCATTTCCAGTTGAACTTCATCTGAAGTTAAATTATTCAACATTTCTGTCAGAAAACGAGAGTTGAAACCAATTTGCATATCGTCTCCCTGGTAAGAACAGGTTAAACGCTCTTCCGCCTTATTACTGTAATCTACGTCTTCTGCAGAAATATTTAATTCGGCACCGGCAATTTTTAATCTCACCTGGTGCGTAGTTTTATTAGAGAAAATAGAAACCCTACGAACCGAACTCAAAAACTGGTTGCGCTCTATGGTTAATTTATTCGGATTTTCTTTCGGAATTACCGCTTCGTAATTAGGGTATTTCCCGTCTATTAAACGACAAACTAATTGCGTATCATCAAAAGTGAATTTCGCATTAGAATCGTTGTATTCTATAAGCACTTCACTTTCGCTACCGGCTAGAATTCCTTTTAAAAGGTTTAGTGGCTTTTTCGGCATAATAAAGTCTGAAGCCTGGGAAGCCGTAACGTCTTCACGCTGATATTTCACCAATTTATGCGCGTCAGTTGCTACAAAAGTCAAACCTTCTGTTGTAAATTGAAAGAAAACCCCACTCATTACCGGGCGAAGATCGTCGTTTCCTGAAGCAAAAATGGTTTTGCTAATCGCGGTAGCTAAAATATCACCTTCTAAAACGGTGCTGCTAGGATCTTCCAATTCCACAGGATTTGGAAATTCCTCACCATCGGCATAGGCAAGCGCGTATTTACCGTGATTAGAGCTTAATTCTATAGTGTTGTTATCTTCAGCAACAAAAGTTAAGGGTTGCTCCGGGAAAGTTTTTAGCGTATCTAAAAGCAATTTTGCAGGAACCGCTATTTTTCCTTCGGAATCTGATTCTACCTTAAGTTTAGCAGACATTGTAGTTTCAAGATCTGAGGCAGAAACCGTAAGCTCGTCCTGCTTAAGATCGAATAAAAAGTTGTCTAAAATTGGAAGGGTGTTGGTGTTGTTAATAACCCCACCCAATATCTGAAGCTGTTTCAGCAAATAACTGCTGGATACAATAAATTTCATCGGCTTTGTGATTAATTAGAAATCATTACAAATATATTTTAATCTGTTAAAAATAAAGCTTGTGTCGACGAGTTTTTATTAACATCAAAAACAAAAAAATATGTAGTAAACAATTAAAAAACAGATACTTACAACCTATAATCTTTTTAAGATTGTTAATATGTTGATTTTATTTCCTGAAAATTGAAGTCTAAGAAAGCTATTTCAGGTATTTCTTTTTTCTGAAATAATTAAATCCGAAAGCGAAAAGTCCCAGGATAATTAAAGGAAGAATAATATTAATCACCTGCCATTTTTCGCGTTCATCAGCAGTTCTTTGATCGTCCAGGAATGCGATATTTATTTCCTTGCTGCGAATATCTATAAGTCCGCTGTCATCCAGCATATAATTTACGGCATTCAGCAAAAATTCTTTGTTTCCGTAGGTATTTCCCGTGTAGCGTTCAAGCCCAAGTTCCAGGGGTTTACCTCGCTGTACTTCATTTTTAATAACATCTCCATCAGATATTACCAGCATTTTTGTTTCTTCACTTTGGTCTAAAGGATTTTTAATTTCAAATGGCTTGATCCTGTTCTTATAGACCGAAGTAAATTCTCCTTCCAATAAAACTGCCAGTGGTTGCTCGCCATCTTTATAGGAAGCCATATCCGGTTCCTGGCTTACCATCTCGAGGCTAATTTCCCGCGGCGTACCTTCTACCCTGGTTTGTGGAGAACTGCTTAATAAAATTGTTTTTTCAAGCTTATTCTGAAGCGTATCAATTTGATTGGCATATTCAAATTTCACTGCTTCAATATTATTAATAATAGGGTGATCGTTGGGCGAAGTGGTTAACGGACTGTAAAACCAGGGATACGGGTTGAACCGAGTATTATTTCCCTCTCCTGAGGCCAAAATAATGGGCGCTGAATAAATATCATTGATCAAAACCGGGTTGATTCTAATTCCGTAGGAAAAGAAAAAATCGCCTAAATTAAGATCACGAGGTAAAGCAAAAGCTCTGCCTGAAGGATTCAACAAACTATCGGTTTCCATGGCAACGGCTTCGGTAAGCCAAAGTGATTTACCACCATTCATTGTATATTGATCTAAAATATACTTTTCATTTTCGGTAAAGGCCTCGGTAGGTTTTGCCTCGATAATCAAATCGTAGCCTTTTAATTGCTGAAGCGTTTTTTGAGGATTTACAGCCGCCGAATCTAAAGTAAACGGCGCCATAAAATAATATTCCTGCAGCGTCTTTATAAAACTAGCTATTTGTGCATCGGGCAATTCTCCGTTTCCACGCATTACCGCGACTTTCTTTTTCCGCGGATAAACTAATTTATTCAATGCATTGGCAATAGCATATTCCAACTGCTGTACCGAGCTTGAAACCCGTTCCTCATCGGTAGCGCCCAGTTTATTTTTTAATAAAGGAATTTGCACTTCTTTATCGCCAAGTCTGGCCACAGCCCAAGGAAAAACCAAAGCTTCAGAACTCTTACCGTTTTCCTGAACACTCACCCTTGCCGGCGGCATTCCCTGCTGATAAAATTCCTGCGCCGTAGCTTCAGCATCCTTACTTTCTTCTAAGGGATTGGTAAAAGTGAATTTTATATTACTGTTATAAGCTGAAAACTCTTCCAGCATTTGCCTGGTTTCATTCCGAAGCCTTCTAAACTCTGATGGGAATTTTCCTTCTAAAAAGACTTCTATAACAATGGGCGAATCAGCATCTGAAACGATTTCCATTGCCGCAGGAGACAGTGTATAACGTTGGTCTCGAGTAAGGTCTATGCGCTCAAAAAAGTTGGCCGCTAGCAGGTTTATCGCTACAAGTGCAACAAGCCACAGAAAAACGTTTTTATAGGTGTTTTGGTGTTTCAAAGCCTAAGATTTTTTCTGAATTGATATTAACCTTAACTGCGTAAGTTTTAAAAAGAAAATTATAAAACTTAGAAAATAAATAATATCCCGGGTATCTATCACACCTCTGCTTATACTTTGATAATGAAAGCTGATCCCAAGGTATTCTGCGCCATAATTAGTACTTCCAAATAGGTCTAAATCTCCCAAACCTTCAAAAGCGAAATAACTTAGAAAACATAGAAAAACCGCGATAATAAATGCGATGATCTGATTTTGAGAAAGTGAAGAAGCAAAAATTCCAATAGCAGTATAACAGCCTCCAAGAAAAATTAAGCCTAAATAAGATCCAAGAGTTGCACCAAGATCAAAATTTCCCAC
The DNA here is from genome assembly GCF_900113135.1 of Salegentibacter agarivorans. Taxonomy (GTDB): domain Bacteria; phylum Bacteroidota; class Bacteroidia; order Flavobacteriales; family Flavobacteriaceae; genus Salegentibacter; species Salegentibacter agarivorans. Next base: position 37,045 of record NZ_FOOH01000006.1, read on the forward strand.
CGGACTTCCCAGTTGATGAATAGTAATTACATATAAAATACTGGGCAAAATAGCTAAAATCACCAGGATTAAAGCGCCAAAATATTTTCCTAAAACAAGTTGTGTAAAACCAATGGGGCGAGTTAGCAGCAATTCCATAGTGCCCTGTCTTTTCTCTTCAGAAAAACTCTTCATGGTAATTGCGGGAATAAGAAAAATGAAGATCCAGGGGGCAAGATTAAAGAATGGTTTTACATCGGCAAATCCATTATCCAGGATATTGTAATCTCCGGTAAAAACAAATAAGAACAAACCACAAACTACCAAAAAGATTCCAATGACCAGGTAACCGATTGGTGATGAAAAAAAAGAGTTTATTTCTTTGTTTAAAATGGCCAGCATTGGCAATATGATTCTAATTTAATTATTGGCTACTTATAATATTGGTGCTCCAGGCCATTGGTTTGGCATTAAAAAGTACCTTAGTTTTTGCCCAAACATCTTTAAATAATTCTGAATTTCGGTAACGTTCTAAAGAGAGCTCATCTACCCAGTAACTATACGTAAAAAAGATGTTTGTATTGTCCTGGTCCCGTAATAATTCCAGTTTATAACAACCGCCAAATTCTCTTATTTTCTTTTTGTTTTGTTCAAAATTAGAAAGAAATTCTTCAATTTTTTCGGGATCAAATTCCATTTTCACAATTCTGTGTATCATTTCTCTTCAAATTTAATAGTTACCGTATCGCGGTGTTCCAGTCCAAAAAGTGTAGACGCGCTGCCTACCGTAGAAGGATTACTTTTATAAATTGCCAGTTCTATATACCCGGCCGAATTAAATAGCGCAAGTTTTTTGCCATCTTCTTCTCCCCGATTCTCTTTTTCCACTTCAAAATTAATCCAATCAGAATATGCTTCATAAATTTTTGGAAAAGTGACCATTCTGGCACTAATTAAGTAATTTCTTCCTTTGCCTACGTGGTCAAAAAGCTTCCGACTAATATTAGTAACTACATTTCCATAATTATCAATATATAAAACGTGACCAACAATCTGGTTTTTTTCAGAATTAATAGCAGGTTCAAACTGTTTTAGGTATTTTATCTCACTAATATTTTTTCCAATTACTTCCAGCGTTCCTCCACGAGCTAAATGACAGGCTACTTTTACAAACACATCTAAAACCGGGAAATTGGTTTCTATAGCATCGTGAATATTAATTTCCACAACTTTCTCAGGTTTAATTTCTGAAGCCAGCAAAGATAAAATCCCGTTATTGGCACAAATAAAATAGTGATCGTCCAGTAAAACAGCCAGGTGTTTATTTTCTGGTGTAAATTCTGAATCGATCCCAATTATATGAATACTACCTTTAGGGAAACTATTATAAGCGTTTTTTATAATGTAGGCCGCTTCACTAATATGAAACGGGGAAACTGAATGTGAAATATCAACAATTCTAACTTCTTTTAATTCGCTGTAAATAGCTCCCTTAACCGCTCCCACAAAGTAATCTTTCTCGCCAAAATCGGTGGTTAAAGTAATGATAGCCATAGGTGATTGTTAATATTTTTTTAACTTGTAAGCGCTTATTTTATGTAAGTTTGTATAGTAAGCGAAGTTAAGTTTATTGGTTTTTTTGAAAAAGAAAGTTAGGTATTTCAACCTATCTTCTAACTGCCAAAATTAGCATTAAAACTTAGTAGCAACAAATAAAGAATAACTATAAATAAAAATATTTTGATATTGTTTTTCAACTAAAACCATAAGCCTTTGAACGAAATTGTAATTGAACTTTCTGAGATTAATCCCCGCGAATTTTTTGGGCAACAAAACGAGAATATTGAACTTCTTAAAGAATACTTTCCAAAGCTAAAAATTGTAGCCCGCGGAAATAAAATTAAGGTTTTTGGAGACGAGGAAATGCTGGAAGAATTTGATGAACGCATCACAATGCTAATGGAGCACTTCGGAAAGTATAATAAACTGGACGAAAATGTGATTGAAAGGGTGCTTACCAGCGAGAAAAGTTCAGATTATCAAACTTCAGACGAAAGCGGCGAAGTATTGGTTCACGGGGTGGGCGGCCGATTGGTAAAAGCCCAAACCGCAAACCAAAGAAAGCTGGTTGAGCTAATGCGTAAAAACGATATGGTTTTTGCCATTGGTCCTGCAGGAACCGGAAAAACATACACAGGCGTTGCGCTTGCCGTAAAAGCATTAAAAGAAAAACAAGTTCGCAGAATTATTCTTACCCGTCCCGCGGTTGAAGCTGGTGAAAACCTGGGATTTCTTCCCGGGGATTTAAAGGAAAAATTAGATCCTTACATGCAGCCGCTTTATGATGCGCTTCGGGATATGATTCCGCAGGAAAGGCTTGATTCATTTATAGAAAAAGGAGTGATTCAAATTGCACCACTTGCATTTATGCGTGGCCGAACCTTAGATAATGCCTTTGTGATTTTGGATGAAGCGCAAAATACCACCCACGCGCAAATGAAAATGTTTCTTACCCGAATGGGTAAAAGTGCCAAGTTTATGATCACCGGAGATCCCGGGCAAATAGATTTACCTCGCAGGGTGATTTCAGGTCTAAAAGAAGCGTTGCTCGTGCTTAAAGAAGTAAAAGGTGTAGGGATAATTTACCTTGACGATAAAGATGTAATTCGCCACCGACTCGTGAAAAAAATAATTTCAGCCTATAAAGAAATTGAACATACAGAGTAAAATCCTATTTCAATTTTTTATAAAATTCAGTTTCCAAAATTCAGAATAGATTCTAATGAATAATACCATTATAAAAACCGATTTCAATTTTCCCGGCCAAACCGATGTTTACAAAGGCAAAGTGCGGGATGTTTATACTTTAAAAAATAATAAACTTGTAATTGTGGCTACCGATAGGCTTTCGGCTTTTGATGTGGTAATGCCAAAGGGCATTCCTTACAAAGGCCAGATCCTTAATCAAATTGCTACAAAAATGATGGAAGCCACACGCGATCTTGTGCCCAACTGGCTGGAGGCGACTCCAGATCCTAATGTTGCGGTTGGCCAGGCCTGCGAGCCTTTTAAAATTGAAATGGTAATTCGCGGTTATCTTGCGGGCCACGCTGCCCGGGAATACAAAGCCGGGAAACGTATGCTATGTGGGGTAGAAATGCCTAACGGAATGAAGGAAAATGATAAATTCCCGGAGCCAATTATTACTCCTGCAACCAAAGCGGAACAGGGCGATCACGACGAAGATATTTCTAAAGAAGAAATTCTAAAACGTGCTATTGTTTCTAAAGAAGATTACGAAATCCTTGAGAAATACACGCGAAATCTTTTTAAACGCGGAACTGAAATTGCAGCAAGAAGAGGATTAATTTTAGTTGATACCAAATATGAATTTGGTAAAAATGCTGATGGGGAAATTGTTTTAATAGATGAAATTCATACTCCCGATTCTTCTCGATATTTTTATGCTGATGGTTACCGGGAAAGACAGGATAATGATGAGCCGCAAAAACAATTATCTAAAGAGTTTGTGAGACAATGGCTTATTGAAAATAACTTCCAGGGAAAAGAAGGCCAGATTTTACCAGAAATGAGCGATGAATATATCGAGTCGGTTTCTGAACGGTATATAGAATTATACGAAAAGATCACCGGGGAAGCTTTTGTAAAAAGCGATATCAGCAATATTGAAACCCGTATTGAAAATAATGTCTTGGAGTATTTGAAGTAGCTATTTTTGGTTTTTTACGTCATCACGAATTTATTTCGGGGTCTAAATTAAGAGGAAATTCTCAACTCTTCTATTCATATTAGATGCTGAAATAAATTCTAAGCGATGCAGGCATAGTGAAGTCCAATTATCTTAATAACTGGTTATGCCGCGTTATTTTTTACCGGTTTAATGCTATTAAATTCTTTTCCTTTAAGAGATTTTTCTTCTTCTAAATCATAATCATCTTGTAATCCCAACCAAAACTTAGCAGTTGTTCCAAAATATTTAGAAAGTCGAAGAGCTGTGTCAGCAGTTATCCTTCTTTTCTTTTTTATGATTTCACTTATTCTTGTCTGCGGAATAAATGTTTCTTTAGAAAGTCGGTAAGCACTGATTTCCATTGCATCTAAAAATTCCTCTTTTAAAATTTCTCCAGGATGTATATTATCTAACTTTTTCATTTTTCAATTTACTTTTTAAATCTAATGATAATCAACAATTTGAATTTCAAGAGCATTGTCATTTTCCCATTTAAAAATTATTCTCCATTGCTTATTGATTCTAATGCTATGAAAGCCTTCTAAATTTCCACTCAACTTTTCCAAATGATTAGCGGGAGGAATTCTTAAATCATTTATATTTTGAGCATTATTTATCATTCTTAATTTTCTTCGAGCTACATTTTGAATATTAGCAGGAAGCTTTTTGGATTGAGTTCCATTCCAAATTTTTTCAGCTTCTTTGTCCGCAAATGATTTTATCACAAGTAATCCCGATTTCCGTTACTAACGTCAAAGATAAGTAAAATTGAAATATGAAATAGTATAAAATTATGTGGCTTAACTCCTTATATCCTGAAACAAGTTCAGGATGACGTTTAGGTTAATCTCTAAGAAAACTGGTAGCCAACCAACCGAGGATCAGTTAAGGTGTCCTGGCGTTGCAGCCATTGTATGCTAATAGAAATATAATCCAATTCGTTATTTACCCTGCCGTAGCATTTATAAATTCCTTTGCTGCGCAACGGATATTTTTCTGCGGTAGCAGGAAATTGAACCGTGTCGAAAACATCGCCCTCAGCATCAAAAAAAGTCCCGAAATACATATATTTCCCGTTAGAAGTTCCAGTTTTTTTAGCGGTGATCAGGGCACCATAAATCAAAACTTCCTTTCCCACATAATGTTTTAAATCTTTTGCTCTTACCGATTTTTCGATAGGATTTTTAAGCAATTTAAAATGTGAACAAAGCGGAAAACCCAGCAATTCCATTTGGTCAAAAGCTTCTATTAATGCTGAATATTGAAACTGCGGAAGTTCAAAATCCCGGTGAGCAGTATTAAATAATTTTTCCTGTGTAGCTACCGGTTTGGAGGCATTCAGTTTAAAATGAGCTTTCCATAGTAAATGATGTTTATCTGTTTGTGTGAATCTAAAAGCATCAATTTTCAGTAAAATACTTAGCTGTTCTATTGAAATAGAAACCCGATCTATAAAATCATCAAAGGACTTAAAAACACCAAAAAACTGCCGATTTTCCAGGATTTGCTGTACGGTTTTAGTTTCCAATTCTTTGATATAACCTAATCCCAGGTAAATATCTTTTCCAAAAATACTATTTGGGTGATCGCTTTTATTGATACAGGGAGGATGCACTCTCCCGCCGCATTTTCTAATTTCCTGGATATAAGTTTCTACATCATAAAATCCGCCGCCGTTATTAAGCGCAGCCACCATAAATTCTAGCGGAAAATATTTTTTCAAATACAAACTTTGGTAACTTTCTACCGCATAAGAAGCCGAATGTCCCTTTGGAAATGCATAACCGGCAAAAGAAGAAATTTGCTCCCAAACCTCATCAATAATCTTTTTATTATAGCCTTTTTGTTTACAATTTTCCCTGAATTTAGCTTCAATTCTTTCCATCTGGCCCTTAGAGGTTTTTTTTCCACTCATTCCCCGCCGCAAAACATCAGCATCTTCAAAACTAAGTCCGGCGAATTTATGAGCTACTTTCATCACATCTTCCTGGTAGACCATAATCCCGTAAGTATCACCCATAATTTCGAGCATCACCGGGTGGCCTTGTTTTCTTCGTTTAGGATCGCGATGCCGTTTTATATATTCTTCTTTCATCCCACCACTGGAAATTCCGGGCCTGATTATAGAACTCGCGGCTACCAGATTTAAATAATTATCGGTTTGTAGTTTAGTGAGCAGACCACGCATTGCAGGAGATTCTACATAAAAAACACCCATACAATCACCGGTTTTTAGCAAATTATTGATTTCCGGATCTTCCTTAAAAACAGCAATATTTTCAATCTCCTCAATTTCAGCATTTGGTTGATTTTTCCTTATAATTTCAATCGCATCGGTGATCTTTGAGAGTCCGCGTTGGGCAAGAATATCAAATTTATGAATCCCCACTTCTTCCGCGATATTCATATCTATCTGGATTGTTTCAAAACCTTTGGGTGGCAAAAAAGTAGCGGCATAATTATAGATGCTGTCATTCAGAATTAAAATTCCGCCGGAATGCACACTCAAATAATTGGGAAAACCTTCAATTAAAGCGCTGTAACGTAACACCAATTTTTCCAATTGATCCAGCTCATTTATACTAAAAAATCCTGCTGAAAGTTTATCTATGTTTTCTTTAGGCAAACCAAAAACCTTACCCAATTCCCGGGATACCGCTCGGCGTTTAAAAGTTACATAAGTTCCCATTAAAGCGGTGAACTCGTACTTTTTGAAAATAAAATCAGTTACTTCGTTACGATCTTTCCAGGAGAAATCGATATCAAAATCAGGTGGAGAACTTCGACTTTCATTAATAAAACGTTCAAAATATAAATCCAGCTCTACGGGATCTACATTGGTAATTCCAATAATATAAGCAATAATAGAATTGGCACCACTTCCCCGCCCTATAAACGGAAAATTCTGCGACCGGGCATAACTTACAATATCATAATTGATCAAAAAATAGGAAACAAAGCCGAGTTTTATGATGGCATTCAGCTCTTTTTCTACTCGTTCCAAAACCTCTGGTTCTAACTTTGGATAACGTTTTGGCAGGTTTTCATCACATAGTTTTCTTAACCGGGCAACATCAGCTTCAGGGCTGTCACCTGAAACCAACAAATTTCGATTTTGGGTTTTTCCGAATTTGAAATCTACCCGACAGGCATTTACCAATTCGTGTGTGTTCTCTAAAATATAGGAGAAATCTTCAAATTCTGAAGTGATAATTTCTGAAGCTATCATTTGATGAGAAAAAGAACCCTGCTCGTTTTCAGGAAGCTGGCTAAGTAAAACATTATTATCTATGGCCCGCAACAACCGGTGTGCATTATAATCACGCTTATTCCTAAAACTCACGCTTTGCTGCAATACCAGTTTATCTTTAAATTCAAGGTATTTTGAGAATTTAAGCTTCCGCAGACTTTCCACAGAAATTCCAATGAATTCATTCTTCCTGAAATTCGTCTTTTTGTGTGCAAATACTTTTTCAAAAGGATAAATAATAAAGCAATCAGGTAATTCGGGCGCTTCAGGTTTAAAATCTTTTTTTAGATGAAATTGTTGCGATAAATGTTCGTTTAACTGCCTAAAACCTTCATTGTTTTTAGCGACCCCAACATATTGTTGCTCCGCTCCATTTCTAAAATCTATTCCCACAATTGGTTTTATTCCATATTCCGAAGCAATTTTTATAAAATTTAAACAAGCCGAAGTATTATTAATATCGGTAAGCGCTAAAGATTCCACTTTAAATTCCCGGGCGAGTTCACAGAGTTTTTCCACTGAGAAAGTCCCGTAGCGCAGTGAGTACCAGGTATGGCAGTTTAAATAGATCATTATTGTTTTCTATGTGCTAGCACAATTGGCGGTTCGCCGTTAAACGGATTTCCCATGCGGCCAATGGTTTTTGTGCCCATGGTGACCGCGCGCATCACACTATGTTCTCCAAAACGCTCTTTAATTTTATCTATAGAATTATATAAATTCAGCATTTCTTCAGAATCATCAAACAGGTTAATCTGGTAATTTCCACCTACTAGTCCGCTGAATTTCACACCGATTAACCGAATCAACAACCGGCGGGAATAGAGTTGCTTAAAGAGCATTTCAACTTTAGGAATTAGAATATGATCGGCGCTGGTATAGGAGATTTTCACCTGTTTAGAATGCGTCTGATAATCGGAATACCTGATTTTTACACTTACCACGCTGGTTAATTTATTTCCTCGCCGTAACTGGTAAGCCAGGCTTTCGGCCATAGCCACCAAAGTGGCGTGCAGGCGCACCATATCTATAGTATCGCGGCCAAAAGTGCGCTCGGTAGAGATAGACTTTCTTTCGTGATAAGGAATAATTGGTGTATCGTCCAGGCCATTAGCACGCTTCCAGATAGTTCGCCCGGCCTTTCCTAAAACACTTTCCAACATTTCCACTGGCATTTCCTGGATAGTTTTTATTTCTCTAACGCCTAAATTCAGTAGTTTTTGAAAGGTCTTATTACCAACCATCGGGATTTTATTTACACTTAAGGGTGCAAGAAAAATTTTTTCATTTCCATGCGGAATTATAATTTCGGCATTAGGTTTGGCTTCTCCCGTAGCGATCTTAGAAACCACCTTGTTTTGTGAAAGTCCGAAAGAAATTGGCAAGCCGCTTTCCTTTATAATTGTCTGTCTCAACTCACTGGCAAATTGATTGATGCCGAAAAATTTATCCATCCCACTCAAATCGGCATAAAACTCATCTACACTGGCTTTTTCAAAACTGGGCACCTGGTTTTTAATAATTTCTGTAACTTCTTTCGAATGTTTGGTGTAAGTACTGGCATTTCCTTTAATTACGGTGGCCTGCGGACAAAGCTGCCGGGCTACTTTCATTGCCATCCCCGAGTGTACTCCAAATTTTCTCGTCTCATAACTACAGGCCGCCACTACCCCACGATCTCCCATTCCACCTACGATAAGCGGTTTACCATTCAATTCAGAATTTTGTTTACGTTCTACCGAAACAAAAAATGCATCGAGATCCAGGTGTAAAATAGACTTATTTTTCATTTTTGGATTATTTCCTTTTTATAGGATATTTTCCAAAATTATAAAATATTTAAACTCAAAATTATTCTGCTTCGTTAAATTTTGAAAAGAATTTTTCAGCTTGATTATTCTGAAAAAGTCAAAATAAAAGCCCTTTTATTATTAAAATCTAACAACCTAAAATCTATAGTTTTAGTAGTTTTGCCGACTTAAAAGTACCAAGCCTGAAGTATGACGAAAATATTCAGAAGATTATCTTTCTTTATTCTAATCATGATGCAGTTTGCATTTTTGTTCGCTATATTTTTTGATAAGATGAATGCTCCCCTCGTACTTTTATTTTTGGGGATAATTTCGGTATTAATAAGTCTTGCTTATTTTAAAGCGCCACGGCAAGAGGAAAGGTATTTTATAAAAGATCTTTATCTTATTCTTTTTGCGGTGACCGGTGCCCTAAGCACATTTTTTATAAATATTGAACTTAAATATGGCCCGGTACTTGCCGCCGGATTTATAGGAACCCTGGCTTCTTTTGTGCCTTCAATAAATAGAAAATCAAATCTTTTAAAAGAAGCACCACCCGCTATTTACTGCGGTGCTTTTGTGGGAATGACTTCGGCCAGTGTAGCGCCCAATTTAAAATTTATTCTACTGGCCGGTATTATCGCAGGTAGCATTCTTATTCTTTCTAAAAATATTTTTAACGGATTTGGTGGTAAACTGGGAACTATCGCTTTTGGTAGTATTGCCATCACTTCCGCCATTTTATATACCCTGTTTTAATGGAAATAAGCATTCTTTTTCTCACCGGAATTATTTCTGCCATTCTAACTTATGTAGTGAATAACAAGTACAGGCAGGGTGCTGTTCGTGCTTCAGCAAGCCTCTCGCTTTTGGTGGGTTTATTTTTCTATTCTTTTCCTGATATTTTTAATCCATATTTAACCAAAAACATCCCTATAGTTTTTATTGGCGCTACTTTTATAGGAATGGTTTCTTCAAAAATACTCCCCAGCTATTTACTAGTAGGTTTTTCAGGATTTATCTTTTCTATTATCTACCTAAATGCGAGTCCGTTTTTTAAAGGTTATGGCGGCGCTTTGGGTACTACGGCAGCGATTTCTGTATTAGTTTCATTAAGCCTTGCTTTAGTTTCTAAGAGTGAGAAACTACCCTGGCGGAAGAAGACTAAAAAACATTAGAAAAACCTTCAGAATAAATTATTCTTTCTCTACCACATCTTTCAAAATACTCCATACATTGTCGGCTACAATTTTGTAACCTTCGGCGGTGGGATGAATGCCGTCTTGCTGATTTAGCTCTGCATCTCCCGCTACGCCTTCAAGAAGAAAAGGAATGAGTTGCAAATTATTTCCTTCGGCAAGTTCAGGAAAAATATTTCTGAAATCGGTGGTATATTCTTCTCCCATATTTGGTGGAATCTGCATTCCGGCTAAAACTATTTTAGTATCGGGATTTTTCTCTTTTACAGTATCTATAATATCCTGAAGATTTCTACGAGTTTCAGTTATTGGGATTCCTCTTAAGCCATCATTCGCTCCTAATTCCAATACAAAAATATCTACATCCTGATTTAACACCCAGTTAATGCGATTTTTTCCGCTGGCAGTAGTTTCCCCGCTTAATCCAGCATTTACTACTTCATAATTATAATTCAGGGAATCTAATCTATTTTGAATAAGCGCCGGGAAAGCTTCAGAAGCTTCTAACCCCATTCCCGCTGTAAGGCTATTTCCGAAGAAAAGAATCACGTTTTTTTCACTTACCTCAGCTTCAGTTTCGGTTTGTGTTTCTTCTTTGCTTTTTTCTTCCGATTTCTTTTCAGCATTTTCTCCGCAGGAAATCATTATAAATATTGAAAAAACAGCAAAATAATACTTCAAGTTTCTCATAGCAACGGGGTTTATAATCAAATCATTTCCTTATTTTGTCTGCATTCAAAAAAGACAATAATCAAGTAATAAGATGGCAAAGATATTAAACGTTCGCAACCTGGAGAAAAGCTATTCCAGCGGTTCTAAAAAACTTAAAGTTCTCCAGGATATTAATTTTGAAGTAGAAGAACAAAAAACCTTTGCTATTGTAGGCCCATCCGGAAGTGGAAAAACCACGCTACTGGGACTTTGTGCGGGATTAGACAGGCCAGATTCCGGAATTATTGATTTATGCGGAAGCGAACTTAGCACGTTAGATGAAGACGAAAGAGCGCTATTGCGCAATCAACATATTGGATTTGTTTTCCAGGATTTCCAGTTGCTACCAACACTTACTGCCTTAGAAAATGTGGCTGTTCCATTAGAACTTCAGGGGAATAAAAATGCTTCTAAAATAGGAAAAGAATTATTAGAAAAAGTAGGATTAGGCGACCGTATAAATCATTATCCTTCCCAACTTTCTGGGGGAGAACAGCAACGAGTGGCGTTAGCGCGTGCTTTTTCTACGCGACCTTCGGTTTTATTTGCCGATGAACCTACCGGAAATCTCGATGCCGAAACCGGCGAAAAAGTAGAAGAATTGCTTTTCGATCTCAATAAAGAAGCAGGTACAACTTTGATTATCGTAACTCACGATATTGAATTAGCAGCAAAAACACAGCATATTCTAAAACTAAAAGGAGGAAAAATTGTTGAAAATCAAGAAACGCAAGTATAAAAGATGAACACCAATAAACCCTCTAAACCCGGTATTAACTGGCTTTTTAAAATGGCCTGGCGCGACGGAAAGGCTAGCGGTAAAAAGTTAACGCTTTTTATGGCTTCTATCGTTCTGGGAATTGCCGCGGTAGTTTCCATTCAATCTTTTGGAGAAAATCTAAAAGACAATATTTCCTTGCAATCTAAAGCGCTGATGGGCGCCGATTTTAAAATAGACAGCGACGATCCTCCCAATGAACGCGTTATGCAAGTTATGGATTCACTGGGCGGGCCTGAAGCTCGGGAGATCAAATTTGCTTCTATGGCTGCTTTTCCGCAAAGCGAAGCCACAAAATTAATGCAGGTTAGAGGAATTGAAGGTGGATTCCCATTTTACGGCGAATTGGAAACTCAGCCGGCAGAAGCTGCCAAAACATACCAGGAAGATGCTGCAGCTTTGGTTGATGCAACGGTAATGCTTCAGTTAGGGGTAAAGCCTGGCGATAGCATTAAAATTGGAAAAGTTACTTTGCCAATTGCAGGGGCACTCAATAGCGTTCCGGGAAGTACGGCTATTTTTAGTTCGGTAGCTCCTCCGGTACTTATTCCATATAAGTTTATTGAAGAATCTGGCCTTGTACAAACCGGAAGCCGTATAGATTACGAATTCTATTTTACAGCCGATCCTAAAACCGATATGGAAAAGCTGGATGAAGAACTGGATCCTATCCTTGATGCTGAAGAATCCGATATAGATACCCACATCTCCACCAGCGACCGATTGGGAAGACGCTATGAAAATTTCGGAAAATTTCTTAATCTCGTTGCTTTTATCGCGCTGCTGCTTGGTTGTGTTGGTATTGCGAGCGCCATTCATATTTACATCAAAGAAAAGTTACGTGCCGTAGCTGTTCTAAAATGTTTGGGCGCCAGCAAAAAGCAAACTTTCTTAATTTACCTTATCCAGGTTGCTTTTATGGGTTTAATTGGCGGTATTTTAGGTACTGCCCTCGGTTTAATTCTTCAGCAATTATTTCCCTGGCTTTTAGAAGGCTTGTTACCGGTAGATGTTCAAATCACTTTTTCCTTACAGGTAATTGTGATGGGAATTTTATTAGGAATTTTGATGTCGGTTTTATTTGCGCTCTACCCGTTAATCGGAACACTTTATATTTCTCCTTTACAGGCGCTACGAGTAATAAAAGAAGATTCTAAAAAATCCCGAAAGGCAATTATTTTAGTTTCAATAGGAATCTTTTTATTCATCTTCTTGTTTTCGCTTTGGCTACTGGAAGATTGGAAATACTCCCTCTCGTTTGTAGGCGGAATTTTAGTCACTTTTTCAATCCTGGCCGGAATAGCCTATCTATTTATGCGGGCTATTCGTAAGTATTTTCCGCATAGCTGGGGTTTTGTAGCCCGGCAAAGCTTACTGAATCTTTTTAGACCACAAAATCAAACCTTAACGCTGGTACTTGCTATTGGTGTAGGAACTTTTCTAATTAGTACGCTTTATTTTAGTAAAGATTTGCTACTGGCCCAGGCTTCTATAGAATCCCAGGCCGATAGCCCTAATATGATTCTTTTAGATGTACAATCTGAACAACGTGAAGCCGTAGCCCAAACAATAAAAGCGAATAATCTACCGGTTTTAAGCGATATTCCTATTGTCACTATGCGTGTACAAAATATAGCAGGAAAATCGGTTAACGAAATAAGAAATGATACTACTTCCCAAATTAATGGCTGGGTTTTAAACCACGAATTTAGGGTAACTTATCGCGATTCAATTATTGCTTCTGAATTTATTGAAAGCGGAGAATGGACCGCCGAAGGAGGAAATATTAGTCCCGTTCCTGTTTCTATAAGTGATAATTTTGCTGAAGATGCTAAAGTTGAAGTTGGAGACGAGCTTGTTTTTAACGTGCAGGGCGTTTTATTAGATGCAGTGGTGGGTAGTATAAGAACTGTAGACTGGTCTAGAATGCAACTGAATTTCTCCCTGGTTTTCCCAACAGGGGTTTTAGAAGACGCGCCGCAATTTCACGTGTTAACCACCAAAGTTCCGGGGGAAGATGCATCGGCTAAATTACAACAGCAATTGGTGAAACAGTTTCCCAATGTTTCTATAATTGATCTTAGACAGATATTAAGTGTTATTGAAATGCTCCTGGGAAGAATTTCATGGATAATTAATTTTATGGCATTTTTCAGTATTTTAACGGGTGTTATTGTGCTTTTAGGAGCAATAAGAACCAGTAAATATCAACGAATTCGCGAAAGTGTGTTATTACGAACTTTGGGTGCTAAAGGCAGCCAAATTCTAAATATTACCGCTTTAGAATACATTTACCTGGGAACCTTAGGCGGTTTATCTGGTGTATTGCTTTCTCTAATTAGCAGTCAGTTATTGGCCTGGTTGGTTTTTGAATCGCCATTTACCCCATCTCTGGTTCCATTTTTAGTAGTATTCCCGGGAATTGTCTTACTGGTATTGATTATTGGATTAAGTAATAGTTTAAGCGTAATACGAAAACCACCTTTAGAAGTTTTAAGAAAGGAAGTAACTTAAAATATGTAACTTTAGCTGAAAGGATTACCAAAAATTATTATTAATTATAATTTTTTGACTTTTTAAAAAGTATTCTCATCTTAGGTTGAATCGTCACCCTGTCCCGAAGTTTCGGGATGGTTTCAGGGTCTAAGCTAAATTAAAATACTTTTCATCCTGGATGCTGAAATAAGTTCAGCATGAAGTATCCTGGAAGTAGAAGTTTAAACAATATGAATTAAAATAAATTTAAAATGAAAAATGTAATTTATAGCTTAATGATTCTGGCTTTTAGTTTTAACGGAATAGCCCAGGAAGATTATTTATCTGAAGAAATTCAAATAAAAATGGCCAGTATGGCTGCGCCAGAAGAAGACAGGGATGCAGTAACTGTGTATGGTTATGATCGTGACGGGAAACCGGTTTTATTAAAAGAAGGCACCAACAACCTGGTTTGTATTGCAGACGATCCTAATATGAATGGAGTTTCAGTAAGTTGTTATAATAAAAAACTTGAGCCTTTTATGTCTCGCGGCAGGGAATTAAAAGCTGAAGGTAAAGATATGATGGATACTCGTGCAGTGCGCCAGCAGGAAGTAGAAAGCGGGAAATTAAAAATGCCCGATGCCCCGAGTATGACCTACATACTTTCTGGAAAAGAAGCAAATTTAAATCGTGAGACCGGGGAGCTTAAAGATGCAAAACTGCGTTATGTGATTTATATGCCTTATGCTACTACCGAGGAAACCGGACTTCCAGATAAACCTCACACTCCCGGAATGCCGTGGTTAATGGATCCCGGTACGCACCGCGCTCATATTATGATTACCCCGGCAGATAAGGATTAGGCATTTATTGAAATTATTCCTGAATATTTTCTTCTTTCTGCTTAAAAAACAGCTGCGAAATAGGAATAAGCATTAAAGCCGAAATAAAGAAAAGGATAAAAGATACTTTCAAATTAAATAAATGCGCTAAATAACCAACCAGCGGTGGGCCTAAAAGCATTCCCACTATTGCATAGGTGGTAATTATTGAAATAGCCATTCCTGGCGAATATTTTTTAGAAGAACCGGCGAGAAGAAAAGTCATGGGAATTATTGCGGCCACTCCAATACCTACCAGGCAAAAACCTATTAATGCAGGCCAGAAATAAGGGAAAACAATCATTAGTAAAACTCCTAAACATACCAGGGAAGCACTTATGATGTAATTCTTTTCCATTCCTATTTTTTCCACAATTCTATCTGAAAAGAAACGGGAAAGGGCCATAAAAATCATAAATATTAAGTAGCCCAGCGTAAAAACATCTTCGTTCACCACTTCTTTAAAATAAACCCCACTCCAGTCAAACATTCCGCCTTCGGTAATTGCAGCAAGGAAAACCAGAAAACCAAGGTACATGGTAGGTTTATCGGGTTTTCCAAAGCGAAGCTTATTCCCCTGGGTAGAACGATCCTTTTTTAGCAAAAATGAGAAAGCAAGAAAAGCTAAAATAAAAGTAAAACCAGCAACAGCCGGTAAATGCTGATAAATAGGAATATCAAATTTAATTAGCAAAGTTGAAAAAGCTACGCCTAAAAGTCCGCCGGTACTCCAAAGACCGTGAAAGGATCCAATAATTTTTTTAGGAAATGCTTTTTGTAAGGTTAAAGACTGGGTATTCATAGCGATGTTAAAAATTCGCATAGAAAATGCAAAGCAAAATATCCCTATTATTAATAACAAAAGGCTGTCGGCTATTCCTATAATACTAAGGGAGACGGCAAGTAAAACAAATGAAACGATTAACGGATACCTGCTTTCAAAACGAGAAACCAACCAGCCAGAAACCGGAAGCCCAATTAAAGAACTCACCGGCATTACCATAAGTAGGTTTCCTAATTCGGCTTCATTTAAATCGAAGGCCATTTTAATAGTAGGAATTCGGGAAGCCCAGGTAGAAAAGCAAAAGCCCGAGAGAAAAAAGTAAGTGCTTAGTGCAATTCGCTGTTGGTTTTCGATCTTCATTTTTAAAACTTATGAGGGAATAAAATTGGTGTTTATTTTTTATCAGGACAATAATTCAGAAAACTAAAATTTAAAGTTGGCGGTGCCGGTAACGAATAGTTCTTAACTTCCAATAACCCATTTTATAATAAGTGAAAGCTACAATGGCGGCGATAAGGTTAGAGATTGGGAACGCCCACCAAATTCCTTCAAAAGAAAGATCGGTATTATTAGATAGAATAAAAGCAGTAGGAAATCTCACAATCCAAAGGGCAAATACAGAAATTAGCAAAGAAGCTTTAGTAAATCCGGCGCCATTAAAAACACCATTTAGAACCTGCTGCACACCCAGCACTCCAAAACTGGGGGCCATAATTTTAATAAACAAAGAACCGTCCCTAATCACGCCGGGATCGTTAGGCACGAAAAAGGCAGTAATTGGTTCAGCTAAAAAGAAAAGAACCATCCCTATTCCCGTGAGCCCAAAAAAGGCAATTTTAGCACTTAGATTTCCAATTTTTTCAGCGCGCTTTATTTTTCCGGCGCCAACATTTTGTCCTACCAAAGTGGTGGTTGCAATAGCAAAACCAAGCGCGGGTACTACAATAAGGCTTAAAACCCGGCTTCCAATACCGTAAGCGGCTACAACTTCGCTTCCAAAACTGGTAACCAGCATAACCATAACCGTCATACCGCCGGCTCTGGTAGACATTTCTATACTGGAAGGAATCCCAATATTGAACATACTTCGGGTCCAGCTAAAATCGAATTTCATTCTGCTAAAACTAATTTTTATGCCTTTATTTCCGCGGAAAAGAATAAGTAAGCCTATTAAGGCCGATATACCCTGGGTAATTACACTGGCAACAGCAGCTCCTGCTACTCCAAACCCGGGAATAGGACCAAAACCAAATATAAAAAGCGGATCTAAAATTAGATTAAGAAATACGGTAGCAAGAACTATATACATGGGCAACAGCACATTACCAATTCCTCGCATAAGTGACTGAAAAACGTAGAACATAAACAGAAAAATAAAGCCCAGAGACGATACTTTAAAATAACTTACCGAATCGCTTAAAATTTCGGGGCCTGCGCCTATGAGCTTCATTAATGGTTCTGACGAAAAATAACCTACAATAGCCAGTAAAACCGAAATAAAAAATATTACAAAAACGGTTTGTGAAGAACTGTAATTAACCTGGTCCTGATTTTCAGCACCTTTATATTGAGAAACAATCACTGTTCCCGCAAGCGTTAAACCGGCGCCCAATGAGAGAATAAGAAAAAGTATAGGAAAACTAATACTCACCGCAGCTACAGCATTGGCACCCAGTCTTCCCAGCCAAAAAGTATCTATTAACTGGTAAGCGGTTTGTAAAATATTAGCCAGAATTATAGGCCAGGCCAGGTTGGCCAGGGAGCTAAAAATCCTGCCTTCGGTATATTTTATGGGTTGCCTTTTCCTGCGCAATTTCTTTAAATTTTAAAAAATTCTTCCCGGTAAGAAAATTTCAATCTCTTACTTAGGCATTATTTTATCAGCGTTTTTTAAAAAAGTAATTTGCAAAAGTAAGAAAGAAGCCCTGGTTTTTTCAAGTAAAATAGCTTAAACTGATTTTCCTCATAAAATTTAGCGATTCCTGCCTTTAAATTTGTAGTAAATTAAAATCAGAAATTATGAAAGCTACTATGTTACTGGAAGAACTTAATGTTGGTAATTGCATAACATACATTACCAAAGAACTTTCTAAAATTAAAGACATTTGTGATATTTATGCAGATTCAGAAGCGTCTAAAATCACATTTACCTATAATTCAGAATTTGCGGCTCTAGAAGCTGTGGGGGTTTTAAGTTCATTTCGACATAAAGAAAAAGAAGAAGAATTTAACGAAAACCTTAAAATTGCATAATTTAGGGAAAAACTAAAATTAATGAATTTACTGGGAATGATTGGTGGTACCTCGTGGCACTCTACCATAGAATATTACCGACTTTTAAATGAGCTTGTAGGCGAAAAAATTGGGAAGCAGCAAAATCCGCCACTTCTTTTATACAGCCTCAATGTAAAGTTGATGCGTAAAAACGATCCCGAAGAAATTAAAAATTCATATTTAGAAATTGCTCAAAAACTGGAAAATGCCGGTGCCGGCGCTATAATTATTTGTGCCAATACTCCGCATTTAGTTTACGATTTTGTGCAACCAAAAATTGATATTCCCATTCTTCATATTGCCGATGCAATAGCTAAAGAAGCAAAACAAAAAGGTTTTAAAAAACTTGGATTGCTGGGCACAAAACCCACAATGACGGGCGATTTTCTTCAGGGTAGACTTAAGAAAAACCACCAAATTGAAACTATAATTCCATCGCAGGAACATATTGATGAAACCCACAGATTTATTTCTGAAGAACTTACACAGGGAAATTTCACCGACACCGCAAAAAATTTCTATTTAGAACAAATGCAACTTTTAAAAGATCGCGGAGCTGATGCAATAATCTTAGGCTGTACCGAACTGCCGATGCTTATTAAGGAAAAGGATACCGAAATTCCACTTTTAGATACTACAAAGCTCCACGCGCAATTAGCTACTGAATTTATTCTTAAAGATTAATAGTTTTCTTTTTCTGAATTTCAGCCTGGTACCCGGCTTAAAGAAAAGACATTTTCAAAGTTCGATTATCGAGTAAATTTCTACATATTTTTACGCAACCATTATCAGTTTTCTGTATCTTATAGAAAATGATTAATTGATGCTACACAGATTTATTTTATTTATCGGAATTATTTTATTTACTTTTTCCTGCGGAGAAGACGACAGCGGGGAATGTAATGGAATTTGCACCGAAGAATTTAAAAGTATTAATGTTGAAATCACAGATTCTGAAGAGAACCCGGTGGTTTTAGACAGTGATAATTTAGTTCCTGATTGCGCTTAGAGATATTACCAACAATCGCGAAATTGACCTTAATTCTACAGAAAATGCAGGAAATGGGTTTTATTCCATTTTCAATAGTATAAAAATGAAGAAATAAATCTTCTTTTTAAAGGATTTAAGGAGGAAAATTTAATCCTGGAACAGGAATATAAAGTTGGTGCAGATTGCTGCCACATTTACCATGTTTCAGGACCTTTGAAAATTCAGTTAGATTAAACACAAAAAATCCCGGAAGCTATTTCTTAAAGTAGAAATAAGTCCCGGGATATATTTTTCAGAAAAAATATTTTCTAATATAAAACTCTAAAACGTATCGTGCCTTTTAGGCCTTTTAGATCTTTAATTACTTTTTTATCGTATTTCTTATCAATATCGGTAATTACATAACCAATAGTCTCATTAGTTTTTAAATACTGGCCCTCAATATTAATATCGTGCCCGGCAAGAATCCTGTTGATCTCTGCCAAAATTCCCGGCCTGTTTTCGTGAATATGAATTAGCCTGTGGGCATTTTGCAATACCGGCAATTGTAAATTAGGGAAGTTAACCGAGTTGGTGGTGCTGCCGGTATTTATATATTCTATAATTTTTCCCGGAACGAAATTCCCGATATTTTCCTGGGCTTCCAGGGTACTTCCACCAATATGAGGCGTTAAAATCACGTTTGGTAAATTTCTTAATTCAGAAACAAATTCTTCATTATTGGTTTTAGGCTCCTGCGGATAAACATCTATGCCCGCCCCCATTATTTTGCCAGATTCTATATTCTTTTTAAGCGCTTTAATATCTACTACGTGACCCCTGCTTAAATTCAGGAAAATCACGTTATCTTTCATATAACCAAATTCCTTTTCCCCAATAATATCTTTATTTTCCTTTCTTCCATCTACGTGAAGAGTCACAATATCTACAGTTTCAAGAAGTTCTTTTAGGGAATTACACTTGGTAACATTACCCATTGGTAATTTTTCTTCAACATCGTAGTAATAAACATCAAAACCAACAGATTCTGCAACTACCGAAAGTTGTGCACCTATATTTCCATAACCAATAATCCCCAGTTTTTTACCCCTGGTTTCAAAACTATTGTTAGCAGATTTTTCCCATTTCCCTTCGTGCATTAATCGCATTTTATCGGGCAGGTTACGCATCAATAAAATAATCTCCCCAATAGCTAGTTCTACCACAGATCTTGTATTACTGTAAGGCGCATTAAAAACTGCAACTCCTTTCTTTAAACAGGCCTGAAGATCTATTTGGTTGGTTCCTATACAAAAAGCGCCCACCGCGATTAATCGGTTGGCATTTTCCAGTACTTTTTCAGTTAAATGTGTTTTAGAACGAATCCCTATTACTGATACATCTTTGATTTTTTCACAAAGTTCATCTTCATCCATCGCTCCGGGATGTACAGTTACATTATAACCTTCTTTCTTCATTATATCTACTGCGTCCTGGTGAACATTTTCAAGAAGAAGTACGTTAATTCTATTTTTTGGGTAAGAGATTGCTTTGTTCATATTGTGTACAAATAAAAATTCGTCTAAACTTGGTGTGATATGGTCTGCCTTTTCAAGAATATTTGCCCTTTCTACATTTTCGGTGAAGGCATAAAACTTATTGGCGAGTCCGGCGGCTTTAATTTCATAATCGGTATAACCATCGCCAATTACGTAAACATCGCCTTTTAACTTTAATCTTTTAAGTTGTTCTACTTTTCCGTTATTTGAAGAAAGCACGTTTTCTTTATCAAAACCTACAATCTCACCATCTTCATCAAACTCAAAAGTATTGGCAAAAACATTTTCGGGCTTAACCCCATACGGTTCAACTATAGGAACAATAAATTCTTTAAAACCGTTGGAGACAATATAGATATTTTCGTGATGATCGTTAAAGAACTCCCGGTTTCTAACAAATGAAGAAGATACCCGCTCACTTAAGTTTTCTACCAATTTTGGCAAATCACTTTTATTGGCTTTTAGAAGCCGAATTCGCTCTACCAGGGATTCTCTAAAAGAAATTTCTCCTTTCATTCCCTTATCGGTTAAAGCTTCTACTTCATCAAGGTTTTTTTGCTTATCGGGATCGTTGGCCAGGGATATTTCTCCCAAAACATCCAGGGCTTCTACCTGGGTAAATGTACTATCAAAATCTATTACAAAGTGCTTGTTCTCACTCATATTTAAGGTAATCTAAAATGAAGCCTAAAACTACTATTTTTAGCAATCTTAGCGTACCAATTTTAGTAAAAATACACGGTCAAAATTTTAGCTATAGTAATATTTTCAACAATTCATAAAATGAGCTGCTATAAAATACAGAGCTTATAAAAAGCCACTGAAATTAGTAGTTAAAAATGAAATTTCTTCGGTTTTTCAAATAAAAAACTTTTAGAAGAAATTAAAATCAGAACTCAAATAACCTCTCTAAAATAAAAATGCCTTTACTAAACGGAAGTCTCCGCAGTAAAGGCATTTCTAAAAAATTAAAAAATTCTCTTATTCCACGATAAATTTACCTTTCATCACAGAATAGTGACCTGGAAAGCTACAAATAAAGTCGTATTCACCAGCTTCAGGAGCTTCAAATTCTATAGTTACTTCTTCTCCGCCACCAATCATTTTAGTGTGGGCAATAACCGCATCAGTTCCTTCAGGAATATAGTCGTTATCCTTGGCCTGTACAGCTTTCTGTCCAAATTCGTTAATTACGGTACCTTGAGTTAACAATACCCAGTTATGGCCCATTACGGTTTTTTCCATCTCACCAACGTGTTTTAAAGTAAGTCTAACGGTTTGCCCGGCTTTTACTTTAATCTCGTCTTTATTAAAACGCATTTGGTCATTTCCTTCAATAGTCACCTCAACCACATCTTCGTCTGAAGAATTCATTTCTGAAGCAGACTTATCTGTGGCGGCTTCAGTTTGAGACTGCGGGCTGGTACCATCTCCAATAGTAATTTTATCCTCTTTTTCTTCTTTTTTATCTCCGCAGGCAATCATTGCTACGGCTCCTAAAATCAATACAGTTTTGCTTAAAAATTTCATATTTACTTATTTATAGTTTGTAATTAGTTATTTACAATATCAAAGATAAATTATTTTTAATTGTTAATGTATTTAAGCCTTAATTTTTCATATTTCAGGGAATTTATAAAAGTTCTATAGCTGCCAATTTTGCCAAAATCCTTACCTTCATAGATTCGAAATAAAACCACACAAAATGAAAAAAAACATTATAAAAGGCCTGGGGGTGTTTGCGCTGGTCGCAGGATTTCAAGCTAATTCCCAGGAACAAAACCCCAAACAGAATATGGATAACATTTTACTTGCTGAATGGACTGGCCCTTATGCCGGCGTTCCCGCTTTTGATAAAATGCAGGTAGAACTTGTAAAACCCGCAATGCTTAAAGCGATGGATGCGCATCTTGCTGAAATCGATAAAATTACCCAAAATCCTGAACCGGCAACTTTTGAAAATACTATTGTGCCTTTTGAAGATTCTGGCGATCTTTTAAACAGGGTATTTACTTATTACGGTATATTTAGCAGCAATGTTTCCAGTCCTGAATTTAGGGAAATACAGCGCGAACTTTCTCCGGAAATTTCTGAATACAGCTCTAAAATTTCTCAAAACACAAAACTATTCGAAAGGATTAAAACCGTTTATCAGAATTCAGAAGAAAATCCGCTACCGGCTCCAGAGCAACGCGTAATTGATCTTATTTACGAAGAATTTGCGATGGAAGGCGCCAATTTAAACGAAGAAGATAAAAAGCGTTACGCCGAAATAAACAGTGAACTTTCTGAATTATATACCAAATTCTCTAATAATGTTCTTGCTGAGGAAGAGAACTACATTGTTTATTTAACCGAAGATCAACTTAGCGGCCTTCCGGAATCTTATGTGAAAGCTGCAGCGAGCACTGCTAAAGCCAATGGAGAAGCAGGGAAATATGCCGTAACCAATACGCGCTCTTCTATGGATCCGTTTTTAACTTATTCTGATGAACGTGAACTACGCGAAAAAGTTTGGAAAAACTATTATTCCCGGGGTGATAATGATGATGAATTTGATAATAATGAGGTGATAAAAAAAATCCTGAAACTTCGCGATGAACGTGTAGAGTTGCTGGGTTATGAAAATTTTGCCCAATGGCGCTTACAAAACCGAATGGCTAAAAACCCAGAAAACGCGATGGAACTTATGGAAGCCGTTTGGCCGGCTGCACTTGCCCGCGTAGAAGAAGAAGTAAAAGATATGCAAGCTGTAGCCGATGATGAAGGGGCTAATATTACCATTAAACCCTGGGATTATAGATATTATGCAGAAAAAGTAAGAAAAGAAAAATACGATCTTGACAGTGAGGAAGTAAAGCAGTATTTAGAACTGGGCAATCTAACCGATGCGCTTTTCTATACCGCTGGAGAGCTTTTTAATTTCGAGTTTAAGCCGGTAGAAGAAGGTAGCGTCCCTGTTTTCCACGAAGATGTAAATGTTTGGGAAGTAACCGATAAAGATTCTGGAGAACTTATTGGGCTTTGGTATTTAGATCCTTTTGCGCGCCAGGGAAAACGTTCAGGTGCCTGGGCAACCACCTATAGAAGTTATTCTGAATTAGAAGGTGCAAAACCCGTTTTAGCATCCAATAATTCTAACTTTATAAAACCGGCTCCCAGAGAACCTGTGTTAGTTTCCTGGGACGATGCCGAAACTTTTTTCCACGAATTTGGCCACGCGCTACACTTTTTAGCTGCCGATATTAAATATCCAACCCTAAACAGTGGTGTTCGTGATTATACCGAGTTTCAATCGCAATTACTGGAACGTTGGTTATCTACCGATAAAGTGATAAACCGCTTTCTAAAACATCATGAAACCGGGGAAGTAATTCCAGATGAATTAGTAGCCAAAATTAAAAAAGCAGCTACTTTCAATCAGGGATTCGCTACCACCGAGTTTTTAGCTTCGGCTTTAATGGATATGAAATACCATACCACAGATCCCGATAAAATTGAACCAAGAAAGTTTGAAAAAGAAACTTTAGACGAACTGGGAATGCCAGATGAAATTGTGATGCGTCACCGTTCTCCACATTTTGGACACGTATTTTCAGGAGAAGGTTATGCTACCGGATATTACGGCTATTTATGGGCTGATGTATTAACCTCTGACGCTGCGGAAGCTTTTGCTGAATCTCCCGGAGGATTCTACGATGAGAATATGGCAGAAAAATTAGTGAAATATCTGTTTGCGCCAAGAAACGCCATGGATCCCGCTGAAGCTTATCGAAAATTTAGAGGCCGTGATGCTGAAATTGATGCGCTAATGCGCGATCGTGGCTTCCCGGTACCTGAAGAGAAATAAAATATCAAAGAAAATTTTGTGAAACCTGCCTCAAAGACTTCTTTTAGGCAGGTTTTTTATTTATGCTATTTCAATTATTCAATGGCTTTAGCTACAAGTTTTTCGGGGCCAGCCATAAATCCATATAAGTGCAATTTATCTGCAGTAATTTTCTCAATGGGTACCGCAGTAATTGGGTTACCATAGCGATGAATTACCAGGAAATAAGTTTCATCTATTTTCTTTAAATAGGAATGCATAATTTTACTATCGGGATGATTTTGAAAATCTATTTCGAAATTTTTCCCACCCCGTTCTAAATTGTATTTTTTCTGTTTAATTTTTGCAGCGTTTAAATCTGTTTTAGTGGGAACTAATCTTATATAATCTATAGGTTGTTCCAATCTTTCTGAAGAAATACTTAATCGGTTAGGATTTTTAAAGCTGAAATCGGCAAAGGCGAGTGTATCTATTTTCAACTTGTTATCTTCGGTTTGATATGCAGTTTTTGTCACAAATTGATCAAAGTTATAGTGAGATAAGGAATCTTCACTCACTTCCATTAAATGTATTCCGGGAAAACCACCAAAGCTTTTATTTCCCGAGACAATCCATTTTCCTTCTAATTCCTGCGCAGTAATTGAAGTGCTTAACAAAAAAATAAAAAAGACAAAATAGCTATCAATAAATTTCATAATTCTACATTTTAAGTTGAACAATAATTTATAAAATAGCCGGCTAAAAACCTTATTTATTCGATAGTTTCCTTATTATTTAGATGAAAAACGGAATTATAAGTGTTTGTAGGGCAATATATTATACAAAACCCTATTGGTATAAATCAAAAAAGCCATCAGCGAATAACTGATGGCTTTTATATTACTTAAAAAGTTCTGCTTAGAACATCTCTCTACCTGAAAAATGAAAAGCAGCTTCAATCCGTGCGTTTTCGTCGCTATCACTTCCGTGTACAGCATTTTCACCAACAGATTTCGCGTATTTTTTTCTTATAGTTCCTTCAGCAGCATCTTCTGGGTTTGTGGCTCCAATTAAAGCTCTAAAATCTTCTACGGCATTGTCTTTTTCTAACACAGCCGATACGATTGGTCCACGAGTCATAAACTCTACCAACTCTCCAAAGAAAGGACGTTCGTTGTGTACTGCATAAAATTCTTCAGCATCAGCGGTAGTCATTTGAGTCATTTTCAAAGCTACAATTCTAAATCCTGAAGCGGTAATTTGCTCTAATATTGCACCTACATTCCCGGCTTCAACAGCATCGGGCTTTATCATGGTGAATGTTCTTTTTCCTGCCATCTTATGGTTTTTTAAATTTTGGCAAAAATAATTAAATAAGCTGCAAATACAAGCTCCTTTAAGTTTTATATGAATTTAGCTTTCAGACTGCTGCATTTTTTAAAGCCTAAATAGAAAAAAGCTTAGAAAGAGCGACAAAATTACCTTCATTTTTTGTTGATTTGTTGAATACAAAAATACAGATTGGTTTTTTAAGCTGGTATTAATAAATTGTATCTTTACTGATTACTCGCCGGGCAAGAGATTGAATTATAGCCCTGGGTTTATCACTAAAGGAAATGAAATTTGAAACGTTTTTGTTTCATTTTTTTCAACATAATACCTTGAGGATTTATCCCGGTGGTATTTTATATTAAATTATGATAGAACAAGCAATTTTAGAGATCACTGCCGAACTTTCCCAGGCTAAAAATATAGTTATTGTACCACACAAAGGCCCCGATGGTGACGCCATGGGTTCTACCTTAGGTTTAATGCATTTTTTAAGGGATAAAGGCCATAAGGTAAATGTGATTTCACCAAACGACTATCCCAGGTTTCTAAAATGGCTACCGGGAAATGATGAGGTAATTATCTATGAAAAAGATAAAGTAAATGCCGAAAATTTTATAAATGAAGCCGAGCTGGTTTTTGCTCTGGATTTTAATCATTTAGACCGCTCTGGCGATATGCAGGAAATCTTAACAGCTTCGGAAGCTGTTTTTATTATGATAGACCATCACCGGGAACCCTCAGACTTTGCTAACTATACCTATAGCGATGCCGAAATGAGTTCTACCTGCGAAATGGTGTATCATTTTATTGATAAATTACGCGCCGTACATAAAATCACTCCCGAAATCGCCACCTGCCTTTATGTAGGTATTATGACTGATACGGGCTCGTTTAGATTTAGTGCCACCAGTGCCGAAACACACCGCGTAATAGCCGATTTAATTGATAAAGGGGCGGTAAATCACGAAATTCATAACAATATATTTGACACCTATAATGAAGACCGGCTTCAGCTTTTAGGAACTGCGCTGCAAAACTTACGAGTAAAACCTCAGTATAAAACGGCTTACATAACTTTAACTCAGGAAGAGCTGGATAAACATAATTTTCAAAAAGGAGATACCGAAGGTTTTGTAAATTACGGCCTGGCGATAGAAAAGGTAGTTTTTGCCATAATTTTTATTGAAAATAAACAAGAGGGAATTATTAAAATTTCATTTAGATCTAAAGGTAATTTTAACGTAAATGAATTTGCCAGGGCTCATTTTGAAGGCGGAGGCCACAATAATGCGGCCGGAGGTAAAAGTGAACTTTCTATGGAAGACACCATCACAAAGCTTAATACCATTCTTCCCAGTTATAAGGAATTGCAATAATGAATAAATATCTAATTTTTATAGCAATTTTCGCTTTGGGAGCCTGTAAATCTCCTGAAGCCCGTTACCCTGTAACTCAGAAATCGGGTTCCCACTTTAGCGAATCTATTGCTAAAAACCAGGAACTACTGGAAAAAGAAATAGCACTTATTAAAACTGCCATACAAAGGGATTCTACAAGAGAATATCACTCTTCTCAAGATGGTTTTTGGTATTCTTATCATAAAAAAGTTGAAGATTCTACCACTACAACCACCCCAGAATTTGGCGATATTGTAGAATTCGATTATAGTATTTCTACCTTAAATGATGAAGTGATTTATGCCGAAGGAGAAAAAGCTACCAGAACTTATGCCATAGACCAGGAAAAACTTTTTAGCGGCTTAAGACAGGGCCTAAAATTAATGAAAGAAGGAGAAACCGTAACTTTTTTATTTCCTTCGTATAAAGCTTTTGGATATTATGGAGATAAAAATAAAATAGGTACAAACTGGCCTTTAAAAACAAAAGTCACCCTCAATAATATCACTGAAAAAGAAGAAATTCAAAATCAACAATAAGTAAACCCGGGCTTTATTAAGCCTTTTTAATTTTTATAATAAATGAGAACCAGTAAATTTTTATTACTTTTTGCCGTGGTATTTACCATGTTTGCGTGTAACGACGAATATCCAGATCTAGAAGATGGGATGTATGCTGAATTTAAAACCAATTACGGAACTTTTGTTTCTGAACTCTACTTTGAACAAACTCCAATAACCGTAGCCAGTTTTGTTTCCCTTGCCGAAGGCAATAACAAAATGGTAGACAGCACCCATAAAGGCAAAAATTATTACGACGGATTAACTTTTCACAGAATTATAGACGGTTTTGTAATACAGGGAGGTGATCCCACTGGAACCGGTAGTGGTGGCCCAGGCTACAAATTTCCAGATGAAATTGTAGATAGCTTAAGTCATGATTCTAAAGGAATTCTTTCTATGGCTAATGCCGGCCCGGGCACTAACGGAAGTCAGTTTTTTGTTACACTTGCTCCTACTCCAAACCTTGATGGCAGGCATACTGTTTTCGGGAAAGTTGTAGAAGGCCAGGATGTTGTAGATTCTATAGGGAAAGTTGAAACAGGCCCAAGAGATAAGCCAGTAAAGACGGTTACCATGGAAGAGGTAAACATTATTAGAAAAGGTAAAGCCGCCAAAAATTTTGACGCTCCTACGGTATTTGAAGAAGAACTACAGGCAGTAAAAGATAAGGAAGATGCCGAAGCTAAAAAGCGGCAGGAAGCTAAAGCAGCCCAGGCTGAAGAATTTGAAAGCCACGAAGGTGATGCTGAAGCATTAGATAGCGGACTAAAAATTTACTATTTAAATGAAGGTGAAGGTGAAAAACCTAAAACCGGGCAAATGGTAGAAGTGCTTTACGAAGGCTATTTTAGTGACGGTGAAATCTTTGATACAAACAAAGAAGAACTGGCCAAAGAAATGGGCTTATTTAATGAAGCTAGAAAAAACCAGGGTGGTTATGGTCCCATGACAGTAGTTTACGGTCCAGATGCTCCTATGATTCCAGGATTTAAAGAAGGCATTCAGCAATTAAAAGTTGGAGATGAAGCTTTACTTTATATCCCAAGTCATTTAGGTTATGGAGAAAGAGGCGCGGGTGGCGTAATTCCTCCAAACACCGATCTTGTTTTTAAAGTAGAATTGGTAGGTATACAGGAATAATTTCCTGAATTTATATATAAGAAGGGCTGTTTGAAAATGACTATTCAAACAGCCTTTTTACTTTCTAAATATCTCCAATTATTTCTTCGGAATATTCTTTAAAACTTCAATTAAAAATTTCCAGTACTTCTGGGCTGAGGAAATACTTGCGCGTTCATCAGGTGAATGTGCCCCTCTAATGGTAGGCCCAAAAGAAATCATATCCATTTCAGGATAATGGTTTCCAATTATTCCACATTCCAAACCAGCGTGGCAGGCTGCAACATCGGCTTTCTCATTATGCAGGTTTTGATATAATCCATCTACAACTTTTAAAATTGCAGAATTAGGATTTGGTGCCCAACCCGGATATTCCCCAGATAATTTCACCTTAAATTTCGCCAGCTCAAAGGTTGCTTCCAAACTATTGGCCAAATCATCTTTTGAAGATTCTACCGATGATCTTGTAAGACAGTTAATTTTCACTTTTCCATCCCCAACTTTTACGCTGGCAATATTATTAGAAGCTTCAACCAAACCTTCAATATCAGGACTCATTCTGTAAACTCCATTATGCGCTGCAGAAATTGCTTTAACTACTTCTTGCTGATCTTCCACTTTCATTACTTCGTTTGGAACTTCGGTTTCAGAAATTTCAATATCCATATTAGGTTCCAGAGAAGCAAATTCAGCTTTAATCTCACGCACCTGCTGAATAATTTCAGTTAAAAAAGTTTCGGTATTAGATTTATCTACCACCACAATAGCTTCGCTTTCACGAGGAATGGCATTTCGTAATCCGCCACCTTTTATGCTGGAAACGCGCAAACCGAAATCCCGATTAGAATCAAAAAGTACACGTGCCATAATTTTATTGGCATTGGCCAGACCTTTTATAATATCCATCCCAGAATGCCCGCCTTGCAAACCTTTTACTTTTATTTGGTAACCAACCGAATTATCAGGTGTGTGCTCTACTTCATAATCCCTAACCGCAGTTATATCTACGCCGCCGGCACATCCAATCCCAATCTCATCATCTTCTTCGGTATCCAGGTTTAAAAGAATATCTCCTTCCAATAAATTAGAATCCAAACCTTTTGCACCGGTCATTCCGGTTTCTTCATCTATCGTAAATAAAGCTTCAAGAGCAGGGTGCTGAATATCGTTACTTTCTAAAATTGCCATCATACTCGCAACTCCCAGACCATTATCGGCACCCAGGGTTGTTCCTTTGGCTCTTACCCAATCTCCATCTACATACATATTGATTCCGCTGGTTTCAAAATCAAAATCGGTATCGTTATTTTTCTGGTGCACCATATCTAAATGGGCCTGCAATACAATGGGTTTTCTATCTTCCATCCCTGAAGTAGCAGGTTTTTTTATAACCACATTTCCGGTTTCATCTACCAGGGTTTCCAGGTTAAGTTTGTTTCCAAAGTTTTTCATAAACTCAATAACCCGCTCTTCTTTTTTTGAAGGTCGTGGTACCTCGTTTAGATCGGCAAATTTATTCCATAAGATTTTCGGCTCTAATTCCCTTATTTCTTCGTTCATTGTTTTATATTTTGGTCTTTCACAAAGGTATTGGTAATAAACAAAGAAGGAAAATTTACAGGCTTTTTAAAACTTATTTAACCAAATGAAGAACAGTTATTTAAAATTTTAAGCCGTGTTTTGCTAATAATTGTAATTTTAAAAAGCAAACTACCCTGTAGCAAGCTCTTGAAGCAATTATAGAAAATAATGTTATTAATTTCGAGACAGATCTCGGAGAATAAAATCTCGATTATCGAGTGAAGAAAAAAGGACTTTGTATTTTAGCATTTCTGCTCCCCGTGCAGATCATTTTTATCTTTTTCCTGGCCGGGCATCCCGAGCTGGTAGAAAATTGGTACAGCCGATTTCTATACCCTGAATTTTCAAAATTAATGCGCTACGGGCACGGATTTTTACCTTTTTCTCTTGGCGATCTCTTATATACGTTCTTGGGAATTTTAATAATTCGTTGGCTACTAAGACGTTTTAATCAGAAATTTAGAAACCCTCGTTTTTGGGTGATAGATGTTCTTGCTATATTATCAGTAGTATATGCCTGTTTCCATATTTTCTGGGGATTTAATTATTACCGCTTACCGCTTCACGAAGCTTTAGAAATTGAAAACGATTATACCACCGAAGAGCTTTATCAACTTTCAGAAATATTAATTATTGAGTCTAACAAACTCCACAATCAACTAACGGAAAACGATTCGGTTAGCGTGGTAATTCCATATTCCAAGAATGAAATCTTTGAAAAAACCATTGAAGGCTATAGCAATATCAGCAAAGATTTTCCTGAACTTACCTATAAAGGAGAATCGCTAAAACGCTCTTTATATAGTATTCCACTTTCTTATATGGGCTTCAACGGCTATTTGAACCCACTTACCGGGGAAGCCCAGGTAAATACCCAAATTGTGCCTTATAAAATCCCCACTACCGCCAGTCACGAAATTGGACATCAACTGGGTTTTGCAAAAGAGAATGAAGCTAATTTTATTGCCTGCCTTAGCACCATGAATCATCCCGATGCTTATTTCCGGTATTCAGGATATACTTTTGCCTTGCGATATTGTTTAAATGAATTATACCGAAGGGATCCTGAAAAGTTTAAAACTTTAAAGGCAAAAATGAATCCGGGTATTTTAGAAAACTACCGGGAAGTAGAAGAATTCTGGTTGGCGCATCAAAATCCTTTTGAACCCATATTTCAGGCATTTTACAATCGGTTTTTAATTGTAAATAACCAGGCCGATGGAATGAAAAGCTATAGTTATGTGGTAGCACTTTTGGTGAATTATTTTTCAGAAGAAAAGAATAGACTTTAACCTAATAATTTATGAAATAGCTAGTAAGAAAAATAAATTCTCACATAGTACGAAAACCAATTTCGGCTTTGTTATAATTTTCTTAATTTACCGCCTTTAATTTCTAAGCCACATTTAATTCAGCTACAATTTATGAAAATAAGACTTTTACTATGTCTGGTATTTCTGGTCAGTTTGCAAAGCAACGCCCAGGAGTACTTCCCCAAAAACGACGGGGTAAAAAATCCACAAACCAATTACACGGTATTTAAAAATGCAAAAATTCACGTAAGTCCGCAGCAAACAATAGAAAACGGAAGGTTCGTGGTAAAAGATGGCAAAATTACTGCCATTGGCAAATCGGTTAACGAACCACAAAACAGCATTGTTATAGATTTAAAAGGGAAAGAAGTTTACCCTTCCTTTATTGATCTTTACAGCAGTTTTGGAGTAAAAGAACCCAAAGAAGCGAGTAACGGGAACGGCCAGCCACAATATGATGCGAACCGGGAAGGGTATTACTGGAACGACCATATAAGGCCAGAAACCGATGCGGTACAACACTTTAATTATGATGAAAAAACGGTAACTTCCTTCCATAAAGCAGGGTTTGGCGCCGTAAATACACACGTTCCAGATGGGATTATTCGCGGTACCGGGATGTTGGTAGCTTTAAACCCCGGCGGCACCGAAGGTGATCGCATTTTAAAAGATCGCTCGGCACAATACCTTTCTTTTGATAAAAGTAAACTGTCCCGACAGTCTTATCCGACCTCCACAATGGGTGCAATGGCATTAATTCGGCAGACTTATTTAGATGCTGAATGGTACGGAAAAGGAAAATCTAACAACAAAGATTTAGCTTTAGAAGCTTTAAACCGAAATAAAAATCTGACTCAAATTTTCGCAACAGATAATCTACTGGATGCTTTAAGAGCCGGAAAAATAGGTAACGAATTCAATGTGAATTATGTGATCCTGGGAGACGGAAAAGAATATCAGCGTCTTAAGGAAATAAAGGAAACCGGAAGCACATTTATTGTTCCGCTTAATTTTCCCGATGCTTACGATGTAGAAAATCCTTTTTTGGCCGAACATGTAACGCTGGAAGAAATGAAAACCTGGAACCAGGCCCCGGCTAACCTTAAAATGCTTGCCGAAAATGAAATTCCGTTTACCATAACCGCCCACAACCTTGAGGCTGAAAAAGATTTCAGAAATAATTTACTAAAAGCAGTTTCTTATGGATTAAGTAAAGAAGATGCGCTTGCTGCCTTAACCACTACCCCTGCAAAAATTCTTGGCGAGGAAAATCGCCTGGGAACTTTAAAAGAAGGCGCGTGGGCAAACTTTATAATCACTTCAGGAGATTATTTTGATAAAGAAACCAGTGTTTTTGAAAACTGGATCCAGGGCGAAAAAATAGTGATCAATAAAATGAACACTACAGATATTACCGGAACCTACGATCTTAATTTAGAAGGAAAAACGTATGAATTAAAGATTTCAGGAAAACCCGAAGCTCCAAAGGCAAGTGTAAAATCTGGAGATACAAAATTGGGGGCAAAACTTAGTTTTTCTGATAATTGGATGAATTTATTGCTTTCTCCTGCCGATACTACTAAAACAGGTTTCACCCGTTTAGTGGCCAAAACCGACGAAAATAAAGAACAAATTTCTGGTACGGCTTATTTAAGCGATGGTTCAGAAACTGATTTCTCAGCGACCAGGAAAGCTTCAAATGAAACTGCTGCAGCGGAAGAAGACGAAGAAGAAAACGGAGAAGATAAAGAGGAAGATATTCGCGAAATTATGCCGGTAAGTTTTCCGAATAAAGCTTACGGATTTTCAGAAATGCCTAAAGAAGAAACTATTCTTTTTAAAAACGCAACAGTCTGGACAAACGAAGCAGAAGGAATTTTAGAAAATACCGATGTTTTGGTGAAAAACGGGGAAATTTCCAGGATTGGAAAGAACCTTAGCGCCGGAAATGCCAAAGTCATAGATGCCACAGGAAAACATCTAACTTCAGGAATTATAGACGAGCATTCACATATTGCGGCTTCTGCCATTAACGAGGCCGGCCACAACTCTACTGCAGAAGTTACTATGGAAGATGTGGTAGATCCCACAGATATGAATATTTATCGCAACCTTGCTGGCGGGGTAACTACCGTACAGCTTTTACACGGATCGGCAAATCCAATTGGCGGCCGTTCTGCGATTTTAAGGTTAAAATGGGGTGAAGATGCTGAAGATATGATCTTTGAAAACTCCCCTAAATTTATAAAATTCGCATTGGGTGAGAACGTAAAGCAGTCTAACTGGGGAAGCCGTTCCAGGTTTCCACAAACCAGGATGGGTGTAGAACAGGTTTTTACCGATTATTTTACCCGTGCAAAAGAATATGAAAAGGCAAAACAAAACGATAAAGACTTTAGAAAGGACCTGGAAATGGAAACCCTCCTGGAGATTATTAATAGTGAACGCTTTGTTTCAGCGCACTCCTATGTTCAAAGCGAAATTAATATGTTGATGAAAGTTGCTGAGAATTTTGATTTCAGAATTAATACGTTCACGCATATTTTAGAAGGTTATAAAGTGGCCGATAAAATGAAGGAGCACGGCGCAGGCGGTTCTACTTTTTCAGACTGGTGGGCTTATAAATATGAGGTTAATGATGCCATTCCTTTTAATGCACCAATTATGCATAGCCAGGGAATAGTAACTGCAATTAATAGTGATGATGCCGAAATGAGCAGAAGATTAAACCAGGAAGCAGCAAAATCTGTAAAATACGGTGGAGTTTCTGAAGAAGAAGCCTGGAAATTTGTAACCTTGAATCCGGCAAAATTATTGCATATAGATGATCGCGTTGGAAGTGTAAAAACAGGAAAAGACGCAGATTTGGTTCTATGGTCAGATAATCCATTATCGATTTACGCCAAAGCCGAAAAAACTTTAATTCAGGGAAAAGTTTTCTTTGATATTGAGAGAGATAAAAAGTTGCGAGAAGAAATTCAGCAGCAAAGAAGTGAATTAATTACCCAAATGTTGGAGGCTAAAAATAAAGGCCTAAAAACACAACCGGTAACGAAGAAAGAAGAACAACATATCCATTGTAATACCCTGGAAGAAATCCATTAAAAAGAAAAAATGAAGATGAAATATTTAGTACTACTCGCACTATTTACCTGTATAGGAAATTCTTTTGCGCAGCAAACACCTGCTTCTAAACAAACCGAAGCAATTACCATAGTTGGTGCCACCGCGCACTTAGGAAATGGTGAAATAATAGAAAATAGTTTAATTATTTTTGAAGACGGAAAAATCACCCAGGTGATGGATGCCACTGCTACAAAAATGCAATATCGCGGCCGTATTATTGAAGCCAAAGGAAAACACGCTTACCCGGGATTTATAGCACCCAACGCCACTTTAGGTTTAGTAGAAATTGATGCAGTTCGTGCTACCGATGATGAAGATGAGATAGGATCCATGCTTCCTCATATTAGAAGTATAATCGCTTATAATGCTGAAAGTAAGCTGGTAGAAAGTATGCGTCCAAACGGGGTTTTAATGGGGCAAATTGTACCAAGAGGCGGTAGAATTTCCGGCACTTCTTCTATTGTACAATTTGATGCCTGGAACTGGGAAGATGCGGTTATTAAGGAGGATGATGGGCTTCACATAAATTGGCCAAGCAGTTTTACCCGTGGCCGTTGGTGGGCCGGGGAAGATCCCGGGATTAAACCCAGCGATGATTACCAGGAAGAACTTTTGGAGTTGGAAGAATTTTTTGCTTCTGCAAAAGCTTATTTGGAAGGAAACAGCGAAAAAACCAATCTTGCTTACAATGCGATGAAAAACGTTTTTAGCGGAGAAAAACGTGTTTTTATTCACGTAGACGGAAAAAAAGAAATACTGGATGTAATAGATTTTAAACAAAAACAGGAAATAGAACATTTAGTAATTGTTGGTGGTTATGAGGCTCATAAAGCTATTGAAGAACTTAAAGAGAATAACATTCCTGTTTTGGTTCAGCGTCCGCACGATCAGCCAAACAGTGAAGATCACGATTATGATTTTCCATATAAATTAGCCGGAATTCTTCATAATAAAGGTGTTTTAGTAGCCCTGGAAAGCAGCGGAAGTATGGAGCGGATGAATACCAGAAACTTACCTTTCTATGCAGGAACTGCCGGTGCTTACGGATTGGGTAAAGAAGAAGCTTTAAAATTAATTACTTCTAATACTGCTAAAATTCTTGGAATAGATGATATGGTGGGCACTTTAGAAAAAGGAAAAGATGCCACTTTATTTATTAGCGAAGGTGATGCCTTAGATATGCGCGGAAATATTTTAACCCACGCTTTTATCCAGGGCAGAGAAGTAAGTTTGGAAACTCACCAAACCGAACTTTACCAGCGTTATATGGAAAAATACGAGAGCGCCAGTAAATAAAAAATTTAAATATATTAAAGAGGTTAGCAACTATATCTAAGCAGGTATTTTGTTAACCTCTTTTTCTTTGCAATAGGTTTAAACTCCCTATTTTTACACCTATGGTTAAGCAAATTAGCAGTACACAAAATAAGGAGGTAAAACACCTACTTCAATTACAGGAAAAATCCCGGCTTCGCCGGAAAGAAGGCGTTTTTATGGTAGAAGGCCAACGGGAAATCGAATTGGCTTTAAAGGGCGAATTTGAACTAAAGGCAATTTATTTTTGCCCCGATTCAATAAGTTTTGAGAAAATTCAGGAATTTACTTCAGATGAATTTCAAGTAACTGAAATTTCTTCGGAAGTTTATGAAAAACTGGCTTATAGAAGCAGTACTGAAGGTGTTTTAGCCATTTTTAAAACTAAAGAAAATAATCTTCGCAGTATTAAATTTGAAACTAAAAACCCCTTAATTCTTGTGGCTGAAGCTCCAGAAAAACCGGGAAATATAGGTGCTATTTTAAGAACTGCCGATGCCGCAAAAGTAGATGCTGTTTTTATAGCAAACCCAAAAACCGATCTTTATAATCCAAATATCATCCGCTCCAGCGTGGGTTGTGTCTTCACCAACCAAATTGCTACCGGGAGTACTTCAGAAATTATTGATTTTTTAAAGGAAAATAATATTTCTATCTACGCAGCAGCTTTGCAAGCGTCAAAACCATACCACAACATCGATTTTACAAAATCTGCAGCAATTGTGGTGGGAACTGAAGCAACCGGATTAAGCGAAGAATGGCGCGAAAATTCCACGCAAAATATTATTATTCCTATGAGCGGTGAAATTGATTCTATGAATGTTTCTGTTGCAGCTGGAATACTTATTTTTGAAGCTAAAAGACAGCGTGGTTTTTAGAACACAAACACCGAGCTTAGTAAATATAATTCAGCATAAAATTAAAAACCTTTGAATCCCCAAACCCTATTTTATATCATCATTGCCATTATAATTATCGATTTTATTATCGATAAAATCCTGGATACTTTAAACGCAAAACACTTTGATGATCCAATTCCGCAGGAACTCAGTGATGTTTACAACAAGGATGAATACGAAAAATCTCAGCGCTATAAAAAGGAACGTTACCGTTTTGGAATTATTACCTCCACTTTTTCAGTATTGCTCACTTTAGGGTTTATTATTTTTGACGGATTTGCCTGGGTAGATGACATTGCGAGAAATTTCACCGATAATGCAATATTGGTTGCCCTTATTTTCTTCGGAATAATAATGATTGGCAGCGATATTCTCACCACACCGTTCTCCTGGTACAGCACTTTTGTGATAGAAGAAAAATACGGTTTTAATAAAACCACGAAAAAGACTTTTTTCCTGGATAAAATTAAAGGCTGGTTTATGATGATTATCCTCGGCGGCGGAATTCTTGCGCTTATCGTTTGGTTTTATCAATTTGCGGGTAATGATTTCTGGTGGTATGCCTGGATTCTCGTAGCTGTATTTTCCATATTTATCAATATGTTTTATGCAAAACTTATTGTGCCTTTGTTCAATAAGCAAAGCCCATTGGAAGAAGGTTCTTTGCGAACAAAAATTGAAACCTACGCCAAAAGTGTTGGGTTTACCCTCGATAATATTTTTATCATAGATGGTTCTAAAAGAAGTACAAAAGCCAATGCTTATTTTTCGGGCTTTGGTAAGGAAAAACGTATTACACTTTTTGATACTTTGGTAAAAGATTTGGAAGAAGAGGAAATTGTGGCGGTATTGGCACACGAGGTTGGGCATTATAAAAAGAACCATATTATTGTGAATTTACTGGCTTCAATTTTAACCACAGGCTTTACATTGTGGTTGCTTTCGTTATTTGTAGGTAGCCCTGCCCTATCACAAGCGTTGGGTGTAGAAGAACCCAGTTTTCATACTGGTTTGATAGCTTTTGGAATTTTATACAGCCCAATTTCAGAAATTACAGGATTATTAATGAATTATTTATCCCGAAAGTTTGAATACCAGGCAGATAATTATGCGAAGAACACCTATGGTGCCGCGCCGTTAATTTCAAGCTTAAAAAAACTTACTAAAAACAGCCTGAGTAATCTTACTCCGCATAAAGCTTATGTTTTTATGCATTATTCGCATCCTACACTTCTACAAAGATTCAGAAACTTAAAGCGAGGTGTGTAGTTGTTTCTTTACCTACTTAATTGTACTTTTAAATTATGACAGAAGCAGCTATAGAAAAAGAAAACAAGCAAATTGCGCGGCAATATAAAGAACTGCTGCGCATAAGTTACCGTAGTTTAAGTGACGATGATAAAAAGCAAATTAGAAAGGCTTTTGATACCGCTGTAGATGCCCACAAAGATCAACGTAGAAAATCTGGCGAAGCTTATATTTTTCATCCAATTGCGGTGGCAAAAATTGTAGCTTCAGAAATTGGATTGGATGCCACTTCTATTATCGCCGCACTTTTACACGATGTAGTAGAAGATACCCAATATACGCTTAAAGATATTCAGGAAATGTTTGGAGAAACCGTAGCGACTATCGTAGACGGACTCACAAAAATTTCGAGTTTAAAGAAAGACAAGGATGTTTCGCTGCAAGCCGAAAATTTTCGGAAAATGCTGCTTACCCTGAATGATGATATTCGGGTGATTATTATCAAAATAGCCGATAGATTGCACAATATGCAAACTATGGATGCTATGAGGCGGGATAAACAGGAAAAAATTGCTTCAGAAACCCTTTATATTTATGCCCCGCTAGCCCACCGAATAGGACTTTATAATATTAAAACCGAACTGGAAGACCTTGGTTTAAAATATACAGAACCTGAGGTGTACCACGAGATTCACACCAAAATAAAAGAAAGTAAAGAAGAACAGGATGCTTATATCAGGGAGTTTTCTAAAGTAATTGAAGATTCCCTCACACAGGAAAATTTTGACTACGATATTAAAGGTAGACCTAAATCTATTTACTCCATTCATCGTAAAATGAAAGCTCAGAATGTAAGCTTTGACGAGGTTTACGATAAATTTGCCATTAGAATTATTTATAAGAGTGACCAGGCCAACGAAAAATTTCTCGCCTGGAAAATTTATTCAATAGTAACCGATCATTTTAGACCAAACCCAACCCGGCTTCGAGATTGGATTTCTTCGCCTAAATCTACCGGTTATGAAGCGCTGCATATTACCGTTATGGGGCCAAAAGGTCGCTGGGTAGAAGTTCAAATTAGAAGTCAGCGAATGAATGAGATTGCAGAAAAAGGTTACGCAGCTCATTATAAATACAAGCAGGGCGATACTCAGGATGATCACGGAATAGAAGAATGGTTAAACCGGCTTCAGGAAGCCCTGGAAAATCCCGATGTAAATGCCGTAGATTTTGTAGAGCAGTTTAAGCTGAATCTTTATTCAAAAGAAATATTTGTATTTACACCACAGGGAGATTTAAAATCTTTACCAAAAGGCTCTACTCCTTTAGATTTCGCCTTTAGTATACATACTGAAATAGGTTTAAAAACACGTGGTGCCCGGGTTAACAATAAACTGGTGCCTTTAAGCCACGAGTTAAAAAGCGGAGACCAGGTAGAAATAATTACTTCAGAAAATGCACAACCCAATGTTAACTGGCTGGATTATGCTACAACAGCAAGGGCTCGAGCTAAGATAAAATCTTCTCTAAAAGACGAAAAAAGGGAAATAGCAGAAGAAGGAAAAGCAATTCTTACCCGAAAATTAAGGGCTCAAAAAATTCCGTTTAACGAGAAAATAATTAACGAGCTGGTGGTTCATTTTAACCTAAAAACCAGCCTGGATTTATTTTATCGCGTTGGAATTGGCAAAATTGATAACCAAAAACTTAAAGAATTTGCTGCATCCAGAAGCAACGCCCTGGTAAGTTATATTAAGCGAAAGATCAAAAAACCGGTTATTGCGGAAGATCTTAATAAAGATGAAATAACTTCAAAATACGACCAGCTTGTTTTTGGACGCGATGAAGATGAAACTTTAGAATATAAATTGGCGAATTGTTGCAACCCAATTCCGGGAGACCAGGTTTTTGGTTTTGTAACGGTAAACGATGGTATTAAAGTTCATAAGAAAAACTGCCCTAATGCGCTTCAGCTTCAAAGTAATTATGCCTATAGAATTATTCCTGCCAAATGGATAGATTCTTCTCAGCAAGACTTTAAAGCCGTAGTGAAACTAACCGGAATTGACAATTTAGGCCTGGTAAGTGAGATAACCCGGGAAATTTCCAGTAACCTGAATGTGAATATGCAGAAGATTAATTTTGAAAGTATAGACGGCGTTTTTAGCGGGCAAATTACCCTAAGGGTTAAGAACAATGCGATACTTACAAAAATCATGAACCGACTCAAAAAAATTAACGGGATCGATAAGGTTAGCCGTGAATAATCCCATACCTTTGTAAGGTACAAAGAACTATGAGCAAAAAAGTTGTAAATAAGAACGATCAGGCAGTAGTTAAAAACGTTTTTACCAAGTATTTGGAAGAAAAAGGGCATAGAAAAACCCCCGAACGTTTTGCAATACTTCAGGAAATCTACAATAACGACGATCATTTTGATATAGAATCACTCTACATTAAAATGAAGAATAAAAAATACCGGGTAAGTCGTGCCACCCTCTATAATACCATAGAATTATTACTGGAATGCGGACTTGTAAGAAAGCACCAGTTCGGACAAAACCAGTCTCAGTATGAGAAATCATATTTTGACCGGCAGCACGACCATGTTATTCTTACCGATACCGGTGAAGTAATAGAATTCTGCGACCCGCGTATTCAATCTATTAAAAAAACTATCGAAGAAGTGTTTGATATAGAAATAACCAAACATTCTTTATATTTTTACGGCAACAAAAAAACAACTAATTAACTTAAGATTTCAATGGCGGTAGATTTACTACTCGGTCTCCAATGGGGTGACGAAGGCAAAGGAAAAATTGTTGATGTACTCACTTCTAAATACGATATTATTGCCAGATTTCAGGGCGGGCCAAACGCAGGCCACACTCTGGAATTTGACGGCCAGAAACACGTATTACATACTATTCCTTCAGGAATTTTTCACGATGAAACCATCAACCTTGTAGGTAACGGTGTTGTGATAGATCCCGTAATTTTTAAAAAGGAGCTGGACAACCTTAGCAAACATAATATAGATTACATATCTAAACTTCTTATTTCACGAAAAGCACATTTAATTTTGCCTACCCACAGGCTTTTAGATGCTGCTTCTGAAGCTTCTAAAGGAAAGGCCAAAATTGGTTCTACCCTAAAAGGTATTGGTCCTACTTATATGGATAAAACCGGAAGAAACGGAATTCGTGTAGGAGATTTAGAACTTTCTAACTGGAAGGAAAAATACAGAACCCTGGCCGATAAGCACGAAAAAATGATCAAATTCTACGATGTAGATGTTCAATATGATCTTGCCGAATTGGAAAAGGAATTTTTTAATGCGGTTAAAACGCTTAAGTCACTAACTTTTATAGATAGTGAAGCTTATTTGCACGAAGCGCAAAAACAAGGAAAAACTATTCTGGCTGAAGGTGCCCAGGGATCTTTACTCGATATAGATTTTGGGACCTATCCTTTTGTAACTTCTTCTACCACTACTGCTGCAGGTGCCTGTACAGGTCTTGGTGTGGCTCCAAATAAAATTGGGGAAGCTTACGGGATTTTTAAAGCATATACCACCCGCGTTGGAAGCGGCCCCTTCCCTACCGAGCTTTTTGATGAAGACGGTGAAACTATGGGACGGGTTGGTAACGAATTTGGTGCAACCACCGGTCGGGCTCGTAGATGTGGCTGGCTGGATTTAGTAGCTTTAAAATATGCGGTTCAGGTAAATGGAATCACCCAGTTAATTATGATGAAAGGTGATGTGCTTAGCGGCTTTAAAACCCTAAAAGTATGTACTGCCTATAATTATAAGGGAAAGAAAATTCAGCATTTACCCTATAATATTGAAGCAGAAAATGTAACACCCGTTTATACCGAAATTAAAGGTTGGGCAGCAGATCTTACAGGGATGACGAAGGCTAATGAACTTCCGAAAGAATTTAATGAGTATGTGGAATTTCTGGAAAAAGAACTGGAAATACCTATTAAAGTGGTTTCTGTAGGGCCAGACAGAACTCAAACTATAGAGCGCTAATAAAAAAGCAATTATAAATTTAAAAAGCCGTTTCAGTTGAAACGGCTTTTTTTAGCACAAAATTCTTAATAACAAAAAATTAGAATTGAGCCAATTATACTTATGAAACAATAAATAAACCCGCGATTTGCTGGGCTACTTCTCCGCTTATTGGCTCATCGTAAGATTGTGATACCGCTTCGGCGCTAAATCCTGTAGCATCAACCAGATTTACTCCACCCTGTACTACATTCTCTTCTCCATCGTATACAGCCTGCGTTGCTTCCGGCATTCCCGGTCCGCGATTGTTTAAAGTGATCCAACCAAGTGCATTCTCGTTAGTATTATCACCTAAAACATCTGCTCTTAACCTTCTTATTTCAGATGCATGCCTTGCTTCTACAGAATGTATTTGCAATGCTGGGGTTAAAAATTCGGTACCCATTAAATTTGTCGCCTGTCCCTTATAGGCTCTCACGCCGGTATCTTCAAACGCCTGGGCTAAGGCTAATAATTGAGCGTAAGCCATATCATTATTTGGATTAAATGGATCGAAAGCTCCGCCAGCAGTAAAATCGAATTCTGGTGAATCTACTGAGTTGTCACCCAAACCTGCCTTTAGAAACTCAACATGAGCAGATTCGTGTTTTGATATTTGGTTATATACCGCTTCCGCTCTTCCGCCACTTGGTAATACTCCAGAATCTAATGCTTTTATATAGAATTCAGCTTCAAGATATTCTAAGATAAGTGCCAGTTGCAATGCTCCTATAGCATCATTGCCACCACTTTGCGCAAATGCCTTTCCGGAAGTTGAAGCAAGACCAAAAGGTACAGCTACCATAGCCGCCTTTTTCCCTAAATTCCCTAAGCTACCAAGCATTTCTCTTCTTGAAGAAGACTTTTTGATAAGGTCTTCCGAAGTAAATTCATCTAAAAATTTTATAATATTCATAATATTGTTTTTAAGTTGATTAATACTTATTGAGGTAAGTTATTAGCGGTAAACGGGGTCACTACAAAGCCCGTAGCTCCCACTTCGCTAAGAATGGTTTGCGGATCTTTGGCGAGATCTAAACCATTACTATCAATAATATCATCCCCTGCGAAAGCGGTATCGTTTTCAAGATATATAGACCTTATAGTAGCCGCATGTCTTGCTTCTACCGAAACTATTTTTCCGGCAATTACTAAAAAATCTGGTGTTTGCAGTAATCTACCTGCTCCATTGTATGCTGCCACGCCGGTATCTTCCAGGACACGGGCTGTAGCCAGTACAGAATCCCTGTCGGCAAAATTTACACCGCTAAAATCAAATTCAAGTTCTGGTAAAACCTGGTTGGCTTCAGCATTTGCATTAATTGCAGCTTTAAAGAATTCTCGATGAATTACCTCGTGGTCATAGAGATCTTCCAGAATCAATTTCTCCTCAGCAGTCGCTCCGGCCCAGTAAGAACCATCTAATACGTTGGTATAAAATGCAGCTTCCAGTTGCTCCAGCGCGTAAGCATAATTTAAAATACCCACATCGCCACTACCCAGGTCAAAAACTTCTCCTGGCATAGGTTCCGGGTTATTAACGTCGTCATCGTTACTACATCCATAAAGTAATAATCCTGAACCTGCCATAGCAAGTCCTCCCATTTTTAGAAATCTTCTTCGTGATTTACTGTTGTTTACCGGCTTCACAGAAACTGCATCAACCTTAATACGTGGTTTTTCCATAATTTAATTTTTAGTTGTTTCCTATACTTACGCAGTAATTCCGGCAACGGTTTTTGTATTAGAGTTAAAGTTTTCTAAATAAAAAAATGGAAACACCTTAAACCTTATGAACTTTATTAAGCATTGGAATTTTTGCAATTAAAGATTTAATAAAAATTCTTTTTTGCGTTATTCCATTATAAAATCTGATTACGGACTTACGACAATTACCATTATGGATGGCAGAATTTTAATTACTTTTGAAAAAATTTTCACCTTGAAAAAATTCAATCTTTTTATAGTATTTGCCTTTTTCGTTTTTCCAGCTTTAATCCAGGCGCAGGAAGCAAAAGAAATTGACTATAGGGCCGATAGGAATATTCAGGATGAAAAATATCCCGGTGCATTTGTTTTAAGTAAAGTAGAAAACCAGGTATATTTTAAGCACGAAGGTATAGAGGTTTGGTGCGATCTCGCCATTCATTATAAAGATGAAAACTTCTTCAGGGCTTTTGGCAATGTGAGAATGCAACAGGGCGATACCGTAAAATTAAATAGTAATTATGCGGAATATAACGGAAACTCCCAGTTTGCCTTCGCCAGTGGTGAGGTGGTGATGAAGCGCCCGCAAACCACCCTGGAATCTGACAGTCTTTTCTTTGACCGGCTAAAACAACAGGCCTATTACAGGAGCGGTGGTAAAGTAATTGACACCGGCGGGGTTATTACCAGTAATATTGGCCGGTATTTTATGGAAGATGATAAATATTCT
Source organism: Salegentibacter agarivorans (assembly GCF_900113135.1). Taxonomy (GTDB): domain Bacteria; phylum Bacteroidota; class Bacteroidia; order Flavobacteriales; family Flavobacteriaceae; genus Salegentibacter; species Salegentibacter agarivorans. The sequence goes on from NZ_FOOH01000006.1 coordinate 81,643, forward strand.
TTTGTTTCAGATGTAGTGCTTACCAATCCCGAATACATCATCAATTCAGAACAACTTGATTTTTATGGCGAAACCGGCCACGCATATCTGTATGGCCCTTCAACCATAGAAAGTGAAACCAGCACTGTTTATTGTGAACGTGGCTTTTATGATACCAGGGGCGATACCGGTTATTTTGTAAAAAATTCAAAAATAGATTACGAAAACAGAACGGTTAAAGGCGATAGCATGTATTTTAACCGGAATACCAATTTTGCTTCTGCTACGAATAATATTGAAGTGATAGACACCATTAACGAGAGTGTGGTCACAGGGCATTATGCTGAAGTTTTTCGGGATAAAGATTCGGTTTTTATTACTAAAAGAGCAGTTGCAGCCAGCGTTCAGGATAGGGATTCATTGTTTATTCACGGTGATACCATAATGATCACCGGAAAACCTGAAAAACGAATAATTCGCGGATTTTATGATGTTAGACTTTTCAAAAGCGATATGAGCGGGAAGAGTGATTCGGTACATATAAATCAGCAAACCGGTCTAACCAAAATGATCAATATTACCAGCGGCCCGGTTACTTCGGTCACTAAACGCCGAAGTCCCGTGCTGTGGAGCGGTCTTAGCCAAATGACCGGAGACACTATTCATTTGCAAAGCAACACCAAAACCGAACAGCTTGATTCTATGCGGGTTTTTAACAATGCTTTTCTTATTCAAAAAGATACTATAGATGGATACAACCAGGTAAAAGGAATGGACCTGGTAGGATTATTTGAAGACAATGAGCTATATCAGGTAGATATTAATAAAAATACCGAAACCCTTTATTACAGTCGTAATAGCGACCAGGAACTTATTGGGATTAACAAAACCCTCTCCAGTTCAATTAAAATCCTTTTTGAAGAACGGGAAATTGAAGATATTTATTACTACCAGAATGTTGATGGTAATTTAACCCCGGAAGAAGATTTTCCCCTAAATGTTCGGGAATTGATTGGCTTTAACTGGCGGGGTGATGAGCGATTACTTACAAAAGAAGATTTGTTTAAAGGCAAACCGGTGCCCGAATTGGTTAAGATTGAAGGAATCCCGTTGCCGGAAGAAGATGAAGCGTTTTTTGATGAACGCGAAGAAGGAGACGATATGCTGCTTAACGATAAATCAAGATTAAAACCCGAAGACCTTCAAAACAGGGCAAAAGATAGTATTCCGCAGCTAAAAGATGCACAGCAGTTAATTAATACTGAAAACGGAGATGAAGAAAATGCAGCTAAAACTGAAGCCGAAGAATTACAAAATAGGCTAAGAGATTCTATCCCTCAATTAAAGAAGCAACAGGAAATGATTAAAGCTACAGAGCAAGAAAATAAAGCTAATCCTGAAGCTGAAGAAGATCAAAAAGATGAATAAAGATTTCCTGAGATACCAGGCACAAACCACTCCCCATCCTTTAGGTTTGGAAGTGGAATCGGCCAAGGGTTCCTACATTTTTACCACAGATGGAAAAAAGCACCTGGATTTTGTAGCAGGGGTTTCAGCTTGTAGTTTGGGACATTGTCATCCAAAAGTGGTAAAGGCAATAAAGGAACAAGCCGAAAAGTACCTACACGTTATGGTTTATGGAGAATACGCCCAGCAACCCGCCGTTGAATTAACCAGGTTACTGGCAGAACAATTCCCTAAACCTTTGGAAAAAACTTATCTCACCAATTCGGGTACCGAAGCTATTGAAGGTGCTTTAAAACTTGCACGGCGTTACACTGGAAGAGCTGAAATTATTGCAGCTCACCAGGCTTATCACGGCAATACCATGGGCTCCTTAAGCTTAATGGATTACGAAGAACGCCAAAAACCGTTTAGACCTCTTTTAGGTGGAATTTCTTTTATTCAGTTTAACGAAGAGAAAGATTTAGAAAAGATTACCGAAAAAACCGCGGCAGTAATCCTGGAAAGTATACAGGGTGGTGCCGGGTTTATACTTCCAAAAAATAATTATTTAAAAAAGATCAAACAACGTTGTGAAGAAGTTGGTGCCTTATTGATTTTAGATGAAATCCAGCCAGGCTTCGGCAGAACAGGAAAACTCTTTGGATTTCAGAATTTTGATATGGTGCCAGATATTGTTGCTTTAGGCAAAGGAATGGGCGGCGGAATGCCAATTGGCGCTTTTTCGGCTTCAGCTAAAATGATGGATAGCCTTTCTGACAATCCAAAAATGGGACATATCACTACCTTTGGGGGAAATCCTGTAATTGCTGCTTCAGCTTTAGCTACATTAAAAGAAATCACTTCATCAGACTTAATGTCAGAAAGCCTGGAAAAAGAAAAATTATTCAGAAAATTGCTGGTGCATCCGCTAATTTCAGAAGTAAGAGGAATGGGCTTAATGCTTGCTGTCATTACACCTTCAGAGGAAATCGCGAACCAGTTAATCTTAAAATGTAAAGATAAAAATCTTATTCTTTTCTGGCTTTTATTTGAGAAAAAAGCGGTGAGAATAACTCCTCCCCTCACCATTTCTGAAGAAGAAATAAAAGAAGGCTGTGGCATCATTATTGACGTATTGGAGGATATAATTAAGAAACAGGAAGCTGTTAATTAATTTGTTAACAACAATATTGATATTTGAGCTTTTTAACATTATTCATTTTTAATTTTAGGAAATACCTTAAAGCAGTGCCGCAAGGCATTTTATTCAAAAAGATCAATAATTCCGGTTTAACCTGGAATATATAAATCTCACTTAGTGAGTAAAGTAGAAATCCCGTAATTACCTACGTATGCAATTAAGCCATAACGACGAAAACAATTTCTCACTTTCCCGATTTGAATCTATGCTTAAAACTAACGATGTTTTATTCTTTGATTCAGCGGAATTTGAAGATATTATTAACTATTATTTAGAGAACGGGAAATTTGCATTGGCTAAAAAAGCCGTGAAATTAGGCCTGGCGCAGCATCCTACTTCTACAAACCTAAAACTTTTTAAAATTGAGATTTTGGTTTTTGAAGATAAACTGGATGTTGCTGAAGCAATGCTTACCGATTTACAACAATTAGAATCTTCTAACGAAGAAATTTATATACAAAAAGCACAAATTCTTTCTAAACGAGATCGCCACGCTCACGCCATTCAGGTTTTAGAAATGGCGCTTGACATTACCCTGGATCCTGCTGAAGTTTATTCCCTAATTGGGATGGAATATTTATTCCTTGAAGATTTTGAGAATGCGAAATTCAGCTTTATGAAATGTCTGGAAGCCGATGAAGAGGATTATTCAGCGCTTTACAATATTATGTACTGTTTTGATTTTCTTGATCAAAAAACAGCAGCCATTGAATACCTGAATATGTATTTAGATAAAAATCCATATTGCGAGGTTGCCTGGCACCAGGTAGGAAAACAATATTTTGACCTAAAAGATTACGAAAAAGCATTATCGGCTTTCGATTTTGCCATAATTAGTGACGATTATTTTATTGGCGCTTATCTTGAAAAAGGAAAAGTTCTGGAAAAATTAGGCCGTTTTCACGAAGCTATAGAAAACTATCGTTTAACCCTGGAGTTAGACGATCCTACTTCTTTTGCATATTTGCGAATTGGAAAATGTTTTGAGAAATTAGGATTAAACGAACTCGCCCTTAAACATTATAAAGATTGCGTGCACGAAGATCCGCTTCTAGATAAAGGCTGGATTGCGATCACCGATTTCTATATTAAAAAGAAAAATTACCAGAAAGCGCTTTATTATATTAATAAGGCGATAAATATAGATGAGGAAAACGTTTTATACTGGAAACGTTACGCTAAAATCAATAACCGCCTTAAGTTTTTTGAAGAGGCGGAACGCGGCTATAAAAAAAGTCTTGATCTTGGTAATTATGAATTAGAAACCTGGGTTAGACGCTGCGATATCTTAATAGATCTTGGCGAATTTGAAACTGCTATTCAAAACCTTAATCAGGCACTGGAATTTTATCCTGATACCGCTGAGATTGAATTTAGGCTGGCCGGTTTATACTTTAGCCATAATGAAGGAGAAAAAGCTTATTTTCACCTTAATAAAGGACTAAAACTAGATGCCGAATATTATATTGTAATAGAAGAATTATTTCCTCAAATCTTTAACCGAAAAAGTGTAAGACAAATTATAAATTCCTTTATAAACCTCTCTTAGTTATTTTACTAACTTTGAGCCGGAATTTTAATTTGTACACATGCAAAAAAGCTTTAAAGACCATCTTTCAATAACCCTAAAAGGTATGGCGATGGGTGCAGCAGATGTGGTTCCCGGAGTTTCGGGAGGCACTATTGCTTTTATTTCAGGAATTTATGAAGAATTAATCTCTACCATTAGCGGGGTAAATTTTTCGCTAATAACTACCTGGAAAAATAAAGGCTTTAAAGCCATGTGGCACCAACTTAACGGGCCTTTTATTTTAGCTCTTTTTATAGGAATTCTTATTAGTATTTTTTCATTAATGAGAATTGCGAATTATTTACTGGAGAACCACCCAGTTTTAATCTGGTCTTTTTTCTTCGGTCTTGTACTTGCCAGTATTTGGTATGTTGGCAAACAAATCCCAAAATGGAATTTCAAAATTGTCCTTGCTTTGCTTATTGGAGCCGGAGTAGCTTTTTATATTGTTTCCCTACCTCCAATGGCTGCAAATGATAGTAATTTATTCATCTTTTTTTCAGGTGCTATTGCAATTTGCGCAATGATACTTCCGGGAATTTCGGGCGCTTTTATTTTAGTGCTTTTAGGAGCTTATAAAAGAATTACTGAAGCCGCGCACGATTTTGATTTCCAAACCCTGGGAATCTTTGCCGTAGGTGCTGTTATTGGATTACTTAGTTTTTCTAAAATTCTGAAATGGCTTTTTGTACATTACAGCAGTATCACCCTGGCGGTGCTAACTGGTTTTATAGCCGGCTCCCTTAATAAAATCTGGCCCTGGAAACATGTTCTACAAACCGAAATGTATGGAGATAAGGAAGTTGTTCTAAGAGAAGCTTCGGTTTTACCGTGGAATTTTAATGGTGAGCCTCAAACTTTCTTTGCCGTAATTTTGATGCTTACAGGATTTTTATTAATTCTGGGTCTGGAAATTTTCGCCGCAAAAAGTTCAACCAAAGTAAATGCAACAAACTAGAACCTTTACAGATAAAGTGCTTTTGGTACTTAAAGGTTTAGCTATGGGAGCAGCTAATAAAGTGCCCGGTGTATCTGGTGGCGTTGTAGCTTTTGTTGCCGGTTTCTATGAAGAATTCATCTATTCTCTTCAAAAAATAAATTACAAAGCTTTTATTCTGCTTATCAACGGTAGGTTTAGAAGTTTATATTACTATACCAATGGAAAATTCCTGAGCTTACTTATTCTCGGGATGCTTATTAGTTATTTTAGTGTTTCTAAAGTTCTGGATTACTTAATTCTTCATTACGAACTTTACGTTTGGGCCGCTTTTTTTGGAATGATTGTAGGTTCCATTTATTACATCAGTAAAGATTTTGAAGAATGGAGCAAACGTTCCCTGGTATTTGTATTGCTGGGAATAATTGTAGGTGTGGCTATAAGTTTTCTGGAACCTGCTAAAGAAAATGATAATCTCTGGTTTGTATTTTTCTGCGGAATTATAGGCGTTTCAGGAATGACGCTTCCCGGACTTTCAGGGTCTTTTATCCTAATTTTATTAGGAAATTATGTACTTCTTTTAGTCGATTCTGTAAATGCGCTTTATGATACCATTGCCAATCTATTACTTTGGGATCTAAGCTTCCTTGCCGATCCTGAACGAATTAGACTCTTGGAAGTATTACTGGTTTTTGGGGCAGGTTCCCTAGCAGGATTGGTAAGCCTTTCCCACCTTCTTGGTTTCGTTTTAAAAAATTATAAAACCGATACTTTTGCTGCAATTATTGGCTTTATTACCGGCTCTCTGGGCGTAGTTTGGCCCTGGAAGGAAAAAATTTTTAAAGTAGACGCTAACGGGGAAATGATTTTAGACAGCCAGGGAAATGCAGTAATAGATTATTACGACCGGTATTTCCCCGCATTCTCCTCTGCCGAGACCTGGCTCGCAATTTTCTTTATCTTTGTAGGAATACTTATAGTATTGGGACTCGCCTGGTACGAAAAGAAAAACCAAAAACCCGCAAAGCGATGAAGAATTTTGGGCTACTCGGAAAAAATATCAGTTACTCTTTTTCCCGCACGTATTTTACTGAAAAGTTTAAGAAAGAAAATATTGAAGCAGAATATCGAAATTTCGACCTGGATAATATAAAAGAATTCCGGGATGTTATAAAAGAAACACCTAATCTGCAGGGTTTAAATGTTACGATCCCGTATAAGCAGGAGATTATTCCCTATTTAGACGATCTAGCGCCAGAAGCTAAAGAAATTGGTGCCGTGAATACCATTAATGTAATTGGCAATAAATTAATTGGCCATAATACCGATTATATAGGGTTTTCTGAATCTTTAAAACCTTTCTTGAAAGAGCATCATAAAAAAGCACTTATCCTGGGAACCGGCGGGGCTTCTAAGGCGGTAGCTTATGCCCTAGAGAAATTCAAAATTGAATATAAATTTGTTTCCAGATCTGCTGGAGAAAATAAATTGGGATACGATGATCTTTCTGAAGAAATAATGAAAGAACACAGCCTTATAATAAACACCACGCCATTAGGCACTTACCCAGATGTTGACGCGCATCCAGAAATTCCTTTTCAGTTTATAAACGAAAAACACCTGGTTTACGACCTTATCTACAATCCGCGCACCACAAAATTAATGGCTCGTGCCCAGGCAAAAGGAGCCACGGCAACCAACGGGTTAAAAATGTTGGAATTACAAGCCGAAAGCGCCTGGAAGATATGGACAAAATGACCACTACTTTTTGCTTTTAAATTCTACAAAAAAAGGGAATTGTTTGCCCAATTTTAGTGGAGTTACTATCTTTCAGCCTAATTAATTTACACGAACCTTTACATTGAAAGATATGTCTCAGCAAGAAAATGATAAAAACAAAGAGGAGTTTTCTAACGAATCAACAAATAATTCTGAACAAACTCAGGATAAGAAGAAGTTGAGCGAAGAAAATAATGATGCTAATGCAGAGGAAAATTCATTTTCTCAAAAGTCTGAAACCCAAAAAACTTCAGAAGAGAAAAATGCTGTAATTGAACCGGCAGAAACTGCCTCTGAAATTAAATCTAAAGATGATAGCCTGGAAGATGCTATGATTGCTGAAGCGGGTGATACTAAAAACACTTCAGAAGAAAATAAAGCGAGCAAGGAGGAAGACGATGAAGATGATGCTATTCTTGAAGAAAGCAGGAAGAAAAAACGACCTGAAGAGGAAAAAGATCAGGTTGAAACAGGTGCTAAAGCTGAAGAAAAATCAGGTGAAGCCCACTCTGATGATGATGATGACGATGACGATGAGGATGATGAAACTTCAGAAGAAGACGGTAGAACTTCAAAACATCACCAGGAGCATATAGACGATTCTGTTGCAGAAGACAGTGAAGATGAGACTAAGGCTGAGCGGCATGATATTCCGAAGAAAGATTATCACGCAATGAGCAAAGAACAGCTGGCAGATGAATTTGAATCCTTGCTTAAAAAGGAAAAAGTTCAGGCAATTAAAGACCACGTAATTGAAATTCGTGCTGAATTTAATGCGAAATTTAACGAAGAAGAAGAGGAGAAAAAAGAGGAATTTCTTGCTGAAGGCGGGAATATTATAGACTTCCACTACTCTACTCCGCTAAAAAAACGTTTCAATTCACTATATTTTGATTACAGGGAAAAACGTAATAATTACTACAAGCAACTAAAGCAAGACCTTAATAAAAACCTGGCCAAACGCCTGGAAATTATTGAAGAATTAAAAGGTCTAATTGATGTTGAAGAAAATATAAATACCACTTACAAGCATTTTAAAGAGCTCCAGGATCGTTGGCGTGTTGCGGGGCCTATTCCGCGAGAAAAATATAACGATGTATGGAATACTTATCACCATCACGTAGAGAATTTCTATGATTTCCTTCATTTAAATCGTGAATTCCGCGATCTTGATTTTAAACACAACCTCGATCAAAAATTAAAAGTAATAGACCGTGCCGAAGAACTGGTGCAGGAAAACGATGTAAACCGTGCGTTTAGGGAATTGCAAATGCTTCACAAAATGTGGAAAGAAGAACTTGGGCCGGTTGCAAAAGAGTTTCGGGAAGATATTTGGGAGCGTTTTAGCAGTGCTACCAAACAAATTCACGATAAGCGCCAGGAATTCTTTAGTACGATGGATGAGCGTTACGAAGAGAATTGGAAGGCCAAGCAGGTTATTATTGAGAAAATTAGGGAAATCGCAGACGAAGAGTATAAAAGCCACAATAAATGGCAACAAAAAATTAAGGAAATTGAAGCGCTTCGGGAAGCATTTTTTAACGCCGGGAAGGTACCGCGTAGTAAAAACGAAGAAACCTGGACTGATTTCAAACAAACCGTTCGCCGATTTAACCGAAATAAAAACGCTTTCTACAAAAACCTAAAAAAGCAGCAATACGATAATCTTGAAAAGAAAAAAGAGCTAATTAAAATTGCTGAAGAAAATAAAGATAGCGACGATTTTAAGACGGTAACGCCTTTAATGAAGAAAATCCAGGCGGATTGGAAGAAGATTGGTCACGTGCCAAGAAAAGATAGCGACAAGGTTTGGAAACAATTTAAAGCTGCCTGCAATCATTATTTTGAACGTATGCACGAAAATCGTGACGATGAGAATAAAGAAGAATTTGAAGCTTTTGATAAGAAAAAAGAATTGTTAGAGCAGGTAAAATCTGTAGAGCTAACCGGCGATAAAAAAGAAGACCTACCTAAGATTAAACAATTTATTGAAGACTGGAAAAATCTTGGAAAAGTACCTCACAATAAGCGTTTTATTGAAGGGAAATTCAATAAAGCTTTAGATCAGCTTTTCAATAAACTAGATGTAGATCACACCAAAGCTGAGATGCTGAAATACGAAAATAAGGTACAGGCTATAAATGATGCAGACGATGATAAAAAACTTCGTAATGAGCATTATTTCCTTACCAAGAAAATTGAGGAAACAAAGGCTGAAATTAGACAGTTAGAAAACAACTTACAGTTTTTCTCTAATGTAGATGATGATAACCCGTTGGTACAGGATGTACACAAAAATATAGCCGACCAGAAAGAACAACTGGAAGTTTGGAAAGAAAAACTTCGTAAAATCAAGTCGCTTTACTAAGAAAAGCGATATGAAATGTATTCTTTGCGAAGGTGCAACCAAAGAATTCTGGAAAAGTAAGAACAGGGAATTTGTTGAATGCACCACTTGTGGTGGCATTCAACTTTTACCCGACTTCTATATTTCAAAAAACGCCGAAGAAAAACGATACCTCACGCACAATAACGACATAGAGGATCTCGGCTATCAGGATTTTGTAAGCCCCATAACCTCTCAAATTCTCACGGATTTTACTCCAAAACATTCCGGGTTGGATTACGGCTGTGGCACCGGGCCAGTTGCCGCAAACATTCTTGAAAAACAAGGATATTCCATTGCTTTATACGATCCTTATTTTTACCCGAATACCGCCGTATTAAACGCTACCTACGATTTTATTATTTGTTGTGAAGTCATGGAACATTTCTATGATCCAAAGCGTGAATTCAGCGAATTAGCCCAACGACTATATGCTGGAGGGAAATTGTATTGTAAAACCTCTATTTATTCTGAAGAAATAGATTTCAATAACTGGTATTATAAAAACGATCGTACCCATGTTTTTTTCTATACTGCAAAAAGCCTGGATTGGATAAGAAATAACCTGGGATTTTCAGCATTGGAGATTAATCCTAAGGTGATTATTTTTGGGAAATAAAAATCTTACAACAACTTAGCTTCATTCCAAAAGACATCCATTTCAGCTAAAGTCATATCCTTTAAAGCTTTATTTTGTCCTTTTGCTTTGCCTTCCAAATACTGAAACCGGGTAATAAACTTTTTATTAGTACGTTCTAAAGCGTTTTCAGGATTTATACCAAGAAAACGAGCATAATTAATCATAGAGAACATAACATCCCCGAATTCAGCTTCTATTTTATCTTTATTTTCGGTATTTATTTCGTGCTGTAATTCTCCTAATTCTTCCTGAAGTTTTTCAAATACCTGTTCCGGTTTTTCCCAATCAAATCCAACCCCGGCCACTTTCTCCTGAATTCTACTGGCTTTTACCACTGCCGGCAAAGAGCGTGGCACTCCTTCTAAAACACTGGTTTTTCCTTCTTTAAGTTTCAGGTTTTCCCAGTTCTTCTTTACTTCTTCTTCATCTGCTACTTCTACATCACCATAAATATGTGGATGGCGGGCTATTAATTTGTCACAAATTCCGTTAGCAACATCAGCGATATCAAAATCTTTAGTTTCGCTTCCTATTTTTGCATAAAACACAAGGTGTAGCAGTAGATCTCCCAGTTCTTTTCGCACTTCCTCTACATCATTATCTAAAATTGCATCGCCAAGCTCGTAGGTTTCCTCAATGGTTAAATGCCGCAACGATTCCATAGTTTGTTTTCTATCCCAGGGACATTGCTCTCTTAGCTCTTCCATGATAGTTAATAATCGATCAAATGCTTTTAATTGCTCTTCTCTGGAGTTCATAGTCGAAATTTTAGTGTTGTAAAAATAAGGATTGATTTTAGGCTTTTGGAAGTCTTATTAGAAAAAATAGTTATTATTCAGTGCCACCTAGATACTGAAACCAATTCAGCATTGCGCCTATTTTAATATTTCAGGTTCTTTAAATTCACCGCATAAAAAAAGCCTTCAGAAAACTGAAGGCTTGAATAAAGGGGTGGAAGACCGGGTTCGAACCGGCGACCTCCGGAACCACAATCCGGCGCTCTAACCAGCTGAGCTACAACCACCATTTTAATTGCGGTTGCAAATGTAGGTTATTTTAACTATTTCCCAAAGAAAAATTTTTAATATTAGAACGAATTTTACTGCTATTTCCTGTACTTAAAGCTAAGAAGCTTCAAATTAATTAATTAGCGAAAACTAATTTTCATTCTAGATTAGATCAAAAATAGAATCTACCGCCGGGTAACGCTCTACCGTGAAACCTTCGGCGTGTTCAGTACTGATTAATCTGCCCAGATCTCTCGCTCTGTAGTTAATACTATCTAAAAAGTTACTGCTGGAAATTGGGGTTTCAGGTTCTTTAGAATCCTGATCGTAAAACTGGGTTTTATAAGCCAGAACCGATTCCATCTTTTTATCCATATATCCCGAAATATCCACCACCACATCAGGTTTTAAATTTTTCCACTGGATATAATGATAAACGTGCTTGGGTCGCCAGGCCTCCTGACTTTCCCTGTCGCAAATAGTCTCTATTTTACGTAATCCGCTTAAGAAACAGGCGTCACTTACCAATTTCGCTCCTTTTCCGTGGTCTATATGCCTATCGTCCACTGCATTGCATAAAACAATTTCGGGGCGATATTTTCGTAAGATTTTTATAATTTCCAGTTTGTGGGCGGTATTATTTTCAAAAAAAGCATCGCTAAATTCAAGGTTTTCTCTAATTGAAACGCCCAGTATTTTTGCAGCTTCTTTTGCTTCTTTATCACGAGTTTCGGCAGTGCCGCGAGTGCCCATTTCACCACGAGTAAGGTCTAAAATCCCTACCTTTTTTCCTCTGTCTACTTCTTTTGCTATAGTGCCCGAACAACTTAATTCTACATCGTCTGGATGCGAGCCTATAGCCAATATATCTAGTTTCATAATATTTACTTTGTCATTTCCGCGCAGGCGGAAATCTAATTTTAAGTTAGTCTTTCAAACTTCGTCCCACGTATTTTCATCCTCGTACTTCCTTCAATGCCTGTTCCAGGTCTTCCATCAAATCTTCTTTCTCTTCAATTCCTACTGAAAATCGCATCAAGCCATCTTTTATCCCCTGGGCTTCTCTTTCTTCAGGAGAAAGTAGGCCGTGAGAAGTTTTTGAAGGAGATAAGATGGTAGATTCAACGCCGGCTAAGCTCATAGAAGATTTTATCAATTTTAATTTCTTCTGAAAAAGATCAAAATCCAGTCCTCCCCGCAATTCAAACGACATCATGCCGCCAAAACCTTTCATTTGTGATTTTGCAAGTTCGTGATCGGGATGTGATTCTAAACCGGGATAATAAACCCTGGAAATGTCTCCGTGTTTTTCAAGGAAACGAGCTAACTCCAACGCATTTTCATTCTGGGCTTTTACCCGTAATCCCATAGTCTTTAAACTGCGTTCCAACATCCAAACTGTAAAGTCACTTAAACTTCCACCAAAATTTTTAGCCAGCTGAAAGATCTTATCAATATGCGCTTCAGAAGCAATCGCCGTTCCTGCAAGAATATCGCTATGCCCACCCATATATTTGGTTGCTGAATGTAACACCACATCAATTCCAAAATCTATAGGGTTCTGGTTCACCGGCGAAGCAAAAGTATTATCTATCATACTCACCAAATTGTGTTTTTTGGCAATTTCGGCAATCGCTTTTATATTGGTTACAGTAAGTAGTGGGTTTGAAGGTGTTTCAATATAGATCACCTTTGTATTTTCTTTTATTTCAGCCTCAAAAGATTCGGGTTTTGAATCTTTAGTAAATGAATATTCCAATCCAAATTTCTCAAATTCTTCGGTAATCAAATTACTTGTTCCGCCATAGAGTGTATTCTGAAAAACCACGTGGTCTCCCTTCTGCGCAAAAGCCATAAGCGCTGTGCTTACCGCTGCCATTCCGCTTCCAAATATCAACGCTGCTTCCCCGTGTTCTAAAGCGGCCATTTTTTGAGCCAACGCGACCTGGTTTGGAGTATTAAAATATCTTGGATAGCGCTTTACCTCAACATCTTCAAACGCATAAGATGTAGCCATATATAATGGTGAAACCGCGCCTTTAAATTGTTTGTCTTCCAGTTCTCCGCTATGGGTGCAAATGGTATTTATTCCGGGATTTTTTTTTGTCATTTTTAAAGCTTTCAAAATTCGCCCTAATGTAAAAAGAAATATTCTAAATGTCCTTTGTTTTTGGGCTGTTTCCTATTCCTAAAGATTTTCATAATCAAACAGAAGTTAAATTAAGTTAAACCAGGATAGGCATTTAATATTAGCTTTTCTATTCTTTATCTTTAAGAAAAATGATTGATATGAGTGAAGTAAAAGCCTATGGCGCGCAAGCCAGCGATGCCAATTTAAAAGAACTAAACATTGAACGCAGGCAAATTACCGCAGACGATGTTCAAATTGAAATTGAATATTGCGGGGTTTGCCATAGTGATATTCACCAGGTTAGAAACGACTGGAAGAATTCTAAATATCCTGTGGTCCCGGGCCACGAAATTATTGGTCGTGTAACCCAGGTTGGGAAAAACGTAAGTAATTTTAAAGAAGGTGATCTTGTAGGCGTGGGCTGTATGGTAGATTCCTGCCAGGAATGCGATTCTTGTAAAGAAGACCTCGAACAATTTTGCGAAAAAGGCGCCACATTAACCTATAATAGTAAAGACAAACATTTAGGCGGCCATACCTTTGGAGGTTATTCTGAACAAATTGTGGTAGATAAGGAATTTGTACTTAGCATTCCTGAAAATATTGACGCGAAAGCTACCGCTCCCCTACTTTGCGCGGGGATTACTACTTATTCACCACTTCGTCACTGGAATGTAAAAAAAGGTGATAAAGTTGGCGTAATTGGTCTTGGTGGGCTTGGTCACATGGGCGTAAAATTTGCTTCTGCTTTAGGAGCTCACGTGGTGATGATCACTACTTCCCCTTCCAAATCTGAAGACGCCAAAAAACTGGGAGCTGATGAAGTTCTGGTTTCAAAAAACGAAGAGGATATGAAAAAACAAGCCGGAAGTTTCGATTTTCTTTTGAATACCGTACCGGTTGGTCACGATATGAATCCGTATATCGCTTTATTAAAAAGAGACGCTACAATGGTCCTGGTGGGTGCAATTGAACCTCTGGATCCCGTGCACGGTGGCGGATTAATTGGCGGACGTAAACGAATTGCCGGTTCGGTGATTGGTGGTATTAAAGAAACCCAGGAAATGCTGGATTTTTGTGGCGAAAATAATATTGTTTCAGATATTGAAATGATAGATATACATAACATCAACGAAGCTTTTGATCGCGTTGTAAAATCAGATGTAAAATATCGTTTTGTGATTGATATGAAATCCTTGAAAAATAAGAACTAATAAAAAGGTTTACTGAAAAATGATTTTCTAAACGTCATTCTGAATTTATTTCAGGATCTAATATGATTATAGTAAGCAACATGTTAGAAGCTGCAACAATCCCGAAGCTTCGGGACAGCTTGACGGAACCAGGAATATTCAGTCAGCTTTTTTTGTTTCTACTGAAAAAGCCGGTTTTCCCGGCTTAGTTTTTATATTTGTTTAACGCACATTTTCAGCAGAAAACAGACAAAAAACTAAGCACGATGAAACAATTATTTATAAATATAAAAGAGCTACTTCAGGTAAGGGAAAACAAGGTAGATAAACTATCGGGAACTGAGATGAAGGAGTTACCAACTATAAAAAACGCCTGGTTACTTATTGAAGATGATAAGATTGCCGATTACGGCGAAATGGATTCTTTACCTGAAATCAATGCCGATAAAACTATTGATGCTGAAGGAAAAATAATCCTGCCTAGCTGGTGCGATTCTCATACGCATATTGTGTATGCCGGGAACAGGGAATTGGAATTTGCCGATCGTATTAACGGACTTTCATACGAAGAAATCGCCAATCGAGGCGGCGGAATTTTAAACTCTGCTAAAACCCTGCAGGAAACTTCGGAAGAAGAGGTTTACCAACAATCGGCTAAAAGGCTGGAAGAAGTTATGAAACTGGGTACCGGTGCTGTTGAGATTAAATCGGGTTACGGTTTAACCGAAGAAGGCGAGTTAAAAATGCTTCGGGTTATAAAGAAACTTCAGAAAAATTACGAGCTTCCAATTAAAGCTACTTTTTTAGGTGCGCATGCAATTCCGAAGGAATATAAAGAAAAACCCGATGCTTATATGGATTTGGTGATTGAAAAAATCTTACCAAAAGTTGCCGAAGAAAACCTGGCAGAATACATAGATATTTTCTGTGAAAAAGGATATTTCAGCGTAGCTGATACCCATAAACTGCTTTCTGCAGCGAAAAAATTCGGTTTAAAACCAAAAATACATGTTAATCAATTTAATGCTATTGGAGGTATCCAGGCAGGAATAGAGCACGATGCTTTAAGCGTAGACCATTTAGAGGTGATGCGCCCGGAAGATATTGAAAGTTTAAAAGGAACAAGTACAATGCCCGTAGCACTTCCCTCCTGCTCGCTATTTTTAAGCATTCCCTATACACCCGCGAGAGAAATGCTGGACTCTGGGTTGCCATTAGCCTTAGCAACCGATTTCAACCCGGGAAGTACACCAAGTGGAAATATGAATTTGGTAGTTTCCCTGGCTTGTATAAAAATGAAAATGACCCCGGAAGAAGCGATAAACGCAGCTACAATTAACGGCGCATACGCCATGGAACTCAGCGAAACCCACGGGAGTATCACGAAAGGAAAAAAGGCCAATTTTATATTGACGAAAGAAATTCCGTCTTATACCTTTTTACCCTATGCTTTCGGCACAAATTCTATAGAGTCGGTTTTTATTAACGGAAAGATGATAGAATAATGGACGGTTTAAAAATCTATAATTATAAGTCGGTAGAAAAGCTTATTTCCATTCGTTACGGTGAAACCCGGTTTGGGGAAAAAATAGGTTTTGTAGAAAGTCTGGATGATCTTAAGAAAACAAAGGCAAAATTTGTGCTTTTTGGCATTCCCGAAGATATTGGCGTTAGAGCTAACCATGGAAAAGCCGGAGCTTCAAAGGCCTGGGAAGCTTGCTTAAATTCGTTGCTGAATATTCAAAATAATGAATTCACCGCTCCAGAAAATATTATTCTACTTGGTGAAATTGACTGCAAAACCGAAATGCAAAAAGCAGCCAATATTGATGAAGCCGATCCAAACTATTATGCAAAACTTGGGGACCTGGTAGAAAAAATAGACGAAAAAGTAAGTTTTTTGGTTGAGGAAATAGTTTTAGCCGGGAAAATTCCAATTATTATTGGCGGCGGGCATAACAACGCTTACGGCAATATTAAAGGCACTTCTAAAGCCATAAAAAAACCGCTAAATATTTTAAATATTGATGCCCATACCGATTTAAGAAAGTTGGAACACCGGCATAGTGGCAATGGTTTTAGCTTTGCACAACGAGATGGTTTCCTCGGGAAATATTCAACTTTCGGTTTACATAAAAATTATACTCCACAATATATTTTTGACGAAATAAGTTCGGTTTCAAATATTAAATTCCATCTTTTTGAAGATCTAATTTTGCAAACTCACCAGGGAAAAATGGCAGCTTTTAATTCCCAGCTGGAGTTTATTAACAAACAGCCTTTTGGGTTGGAACTGGACTGTGATGCCATTATAAATTTTCCATCTAGCGCACAATCGCCTTCTGGTTTTGCTTTAAATATGCTTAGAAATTTTCTTCAAATTGCTTCCGAAGAAAAAAATTGTAAATACTTACATATTTGCGAAGCCGCCCCCAGCGATGAAAATTACGCGCAAGTAGGAAAGGCACTATCATTTTTTATAACAGATTTTATGAAGACATGACAGATACAGCAGAAGAACTTATTAAACTAACCGCCCTGGTAATAGAAGTGGTAGGAATTCTCGTTATGGTAATTGGAACCTTTCTTGCCCTGGGTAGGTATGCATTTAAACTTCAGGGAGAAAAAGTACGGAGCTTTCAAAAAATAAGAGAAGAATTAGGACGTGCAATTTTACTGGGACTGGAAATTCTAATTGCTGCCGATATTATTGCCACCGTGGTGTATGGAGCCGAAATGGAGCAGATTCTCAATCTAGGACTTATAATCCTAATTCGCACCTTTTTAAGCTTTACTTTGGAAATTGAAATAGAAGGAAAATTCCCCTGGAAACAATCAAAAGATCGTACTACAGGCCAGAAATAAACCTTTATTCAGATTTTGGGCTTAGAAATTACAGCTTAATTATTCTATTTTTGTTCAAAAAAATAGCTACATAAAAATGGAAATTGTCTCTTATAATTCAGCTTACTCCAAAGATTTTAAAAACTTAAACCTTGCCTGGTTAAAAAAGTATTTTTGGGTAGAACCCCACGATGAAGAAGTACTGGGAAATCCCGAAAAATATATTATTGTAACCGGTGGAAATATCTTTTTCGTAAAAGATGAGGAAAAAATTATTGGTTGCGTGGCTTTAATGAAAATTGAAGATGGCATCTTTGAATTAACAAAAATGGCAGTAAGTCCCGAATACCAGGGTAAAAAAATTGGACAGAAATTAATGGAACATAGCCTCCATTTTGCTAAAAAGCAGGGCTGGAATCATTTAATTATTTTTTCTAATCGAAAACTTGAAAATGCAATTTATATCTATAAAAAGTATGGCTTCAAAGAAATTCCTATTGGAAAAAATAACCCTTACAGCCGTGGAGATATAAAAATGCGACTGGATTTGGCATAAAATTTTAAAAAAACGAGGCTATTCTAGTGTAGGTTAATTAATTTTAATGTAAAATAATCAACTATGAAATATTTATTCACCTTAATCGTAGCGGGAATTTTATTTACCGGCTGCAAGAATGAAGGAAAAAACAATGATGCTGAAAATAAACTAAATGAAAATCCTTACGGAAAAGAAAAGAACGTGCTGGAGGCTGATTCGGCTTCTATAGACATTAAGCCTATATCTCACGCTACTGCCGCGGTAAACTGGAGCGATGCCACTTTCTACATAGATCCTGTTGGTGGTGCCGAAGCTTTTGAAGGAATAGAAGATCCAGACTTCGTTTTAATTACCGATATCCACGGAGATCATATGAGTATTGAAACCCTGGAAGCTTTAAGTTTAGAAGGAGCTTATATAATAGTGCCTCAAGCTGTAAGAGACAAAATGCCTGACGAAATGAAAGATATAGTTAGGGTTTTGGAAAATGGTGCTACAACTCGTGTACTTGAATTTTATATTGAAGCGATCCCAATGTACAACCTTCCAGAAGATCCTGAAGCATACCACCCTAAAGGACGCGGGAATGGCTATGTAGTAGAAAGAAACGGGCAACGCCTTTATATTGCCGGAGATACTGAAAACATTCCTGAAATGAAGGAACTGGAAAATATTGAGATTGCTTTAATCCCAATGAACCTGCCATACACAATGACGGTTGAAGAGGCTGCCGATGGCGTTTTAGCATTTGCACCTAAGAAGGTAATTCCTTACCATTTTAGAGGTCAGGATGGTTTTGCTGATGTAGATAAATTTAAAGAATTGGTAAACGAAAGCAATAAGGATATTGAAGTAGAGATGCTGGAATGGTATCCTGATAGCGAGCAAGAATAAATACGAATCTTTTTAAAAAATGAAACCCGGTGATGAGCCGGGTTCTTTGTTTTTTACATTTTTTGATTGAAAAAATAACTAAGGCTTTAATCTTATGGGTAACTTATATTTTTTAATAGAAGGATCTAAAACGGTCTTAATCTTTTTATGATTCAAGTGTTTTTTAATCAATTTCCCGGCGGGAATATGCTCGGTTCCCACATAAAGCACCTGCATTTCATTCTTTTCGTTAAAACTCACTACAAGATTTGCCACCACTTCTTCTTCAATATCAAGTTCAATATTTTTTAATAAATTCTGGATTTCCTTTTTAAAGGAATCTGAAGTTTCAGGTGAATTTCCCGGAGTAGCGTGAACTAAACTTCCGGCACTAAACGCCAATGCAAACAATACTAATTTTAAAGTCTTCATAATAATAAAATTTAAAGGTTATACTATAAAGACCGGTCTAAAACTCTATATGTTACATACTTATATTAATTTCAGGAAATTTTAACTTATATCTGAGAACAAAAAAACCGGTGATGAACCGGTTCTGTAATTTTCGTCACCATGCCCCGAAGTTTCGGGATCGTTTCCGGGTCAATTTTGAATACTGAAATATCCCTGGCTCTTCGGGTCAGAATGCCGATTATTTTATACTTTAATTCTAATTGGCAAGCGATAAGCACCTTCAACTTTAAAAGGTATTGCCAATGTATTCTTATCCAAGCGCTTTCTAATTAGTTTTCTCACTAAAGGATCTTCAGCTTCAACAAACAACACTTTTATTCGATTTTGCTCATTAATTATCAGTCTTACTTCAACCAGAAGTTCTTCCTCAATTTCCAACGGAAGATCATCCAGCATTGCATAAATCTGTTTAACAAGAACTTTATCCGTTTTGTCAATTACAGAAGTAAAACTACTAAGACCGATGAAGATAATTCCTAAAATAACTACTAGCTTTTTCATGATGAATGATTTAATTGGTTTATAACCGAGAGACCATCTTCTTATTTAAGCTGTTACAGTAGGGCACAAAAAAACTGCCTAAAATTTTTCTTATTTCCTATCGTCACCCTGAACTTGTTTTAGAATGACGGGTTAATAAGATTAAACTTTAGACAGTCTTAATTTTAACAGGAAATCCCGAAACTCCGGGATTATTTAAGTACTTCCTGTACTTTATCTGCAGCTTCCTGAAATTGAACAGCAGAGTGGATTTTAAATCCGCTATCGTCAATTAATTTCTTGGCGATATCTGCATTGGTTCCCTGTAAACGTACAATAATTGGCACATTAACAGCATCACCCATATTTTTATAGGCATCTACAATTCCCTGCGCCACACGGTCACAACGAACAATACCTCCAAAAATATTTACAAGGATCGCCTCTACTTTATCGTCTTTTAAGATCAAACGGAAAGCTTCTTCAACTCGTTTTGCATCAGCTGTACCACCAACGTCAAGGAAGTTTGCAGGTTCTCCACCAGCTTGCTTAATAAGATCCATTGTTGCCATCGCGAGGCCAGCACCGTTAACCATACAACCCACGTTTCCGTCCAGGTCTACATAGTTAAGTCCAACTTCTTTAGCTTCAACTTCAGTTTGGTTTTCTTCACGAATATCACGCATTTCAGCATAGTCTTTATGACGGAAAAGTGCGTTGTCATCAAGGGTTACTTTTGCATCTACTGCAAGAATTTTATCATCACTGGTTTTTAAAACCGGGTTGATCTCAAAAAGTGAAGAATCAGATTTTTCAAAGGCTTTATAAAGAGACATTACAAATTTTGTCATGTCTTTAAAAGCAGCTCCACTAAGTTTCAGGTTAAAGGCAATTCTTCTTGCCTGGAAAGGCATAAGTCCTGTTGCAGGATCCACCTCTTCAGTAAAAATTAAATGCGGAGTTTCTTCAGCAACAGTTTCAATATCTACACCACCTTCGGTAGAATACATAATCATATTACGGCCGGTTGCACGGTTAAGTAATACAGACATGTAATATTCTTCAGGCTCGTTATCTCCAGGATAATAAACATCCTCGGCTACTAATACCTGGTGTACTTTTTTACCTTCAGCAGAAGTTTGTGGTGTTACCAGGTTCATTCCAATAATGTTACCAGCAACTTCTTCAACTTCTTTAAGGTTCTTGGCCAGTTTTACACCACCACCTTTTCCACGTCCACCGGCGTGTACCTGGGCTTTAATAACGTGCCATCCGGTACCGGTTTGTTCAGTTAGTTCTTTGGCGGCTTCTACGGCCTCTTTTGCGTTATGTGCAACTAAACCACGCTGAATGCGTACGCCAAAACTGCTTAAAATCTCTTTTCCTTGATATTCGTGTATGTTCATAATCAGCTATTTCTTCAGTATTAATTACGGTTAGCAAAAGTAACAAATGTATAGCTATTGTACCAATCTTTTTTAGGATATCGCCAGCCCTGCGATAATCTAAAGCCAGAAGAAAATTTAGCATTTCCTTAAGGTTTACAAATTTTTAAAATGCCCGTCATTACTGCGATTTCCCCACTATAAGCTTATCGTAATTTTTTGATGAAATTATGCATTATTAAGTTTATCCCTTTTAATTTTGCCCTTTGCTAAAAATTAACCTTAGAATGAATAAAGCACTTGTGGCACTGGCTATTGGGGGATTCGGCATTGGATTGACCGAATTCGTAATTATGGGAATTCTTCCCGATGTAGCTTCGGCATTAGAGATCAGTATTCCACAGGCCGGGCATTTTATCTCTGCTTACGCCTTGGGTGTAGTAGTTGGAGCGCCCTTGCTTACTGCCTTTGGCGGGAAATGGCCGGCGCATAAAACCCTGCTCCTTCTTATGGTTTGGTTCACGGTATTTAATTCGCTTTCAGCTTTTGCCAATTCTTACGAGCTGTTATTGGTTTCCCGTTTTTTATCGGGTTTACCACACGGAGCTTTTTTTGGAATTGGCGCGGTGGTTGCCGGCCAGCTGGCCAAACCCGGGAAATCGGCACAAGCTATTGCCATTATGTTTACCGGCCTAACGCTGGCCAACGTATTTGGCGTTCCGCTGGGAACTTTTTTGGGCCACAATTATAGTTGGAATGTTTCTTTTATCTTGGTGGGAATTGTGGGTTTACTGGCAATTGCCAGTGTAAAATTCTGGATGCCCGTACTTCCAAAATCTTCTTCTGAAGGTATTAGAAAAGATTTAAATGTGCTAAAACGTGGGGAACTTTGGATGGTGGTTTTACTTACCACTATTGGTACTGGCGGTTTTTTTGCCTGGTACAGTTATATAGCACCTTTAATAACTGAAGTAGCGGGACACCCCGAAGGGTTCGTTAGTTATGTTATGATTCTTGCCGGTGTGGGAATGGTAATAGGAAACCTTATTGGCGCTAAGCTTGCCGAGAAATTTTCTCCTATTTATGCGGTGATCATGAGTATGGTTTTAATGGTGTTTGCCTTAATTACCAATGCTTACGTTGCCGAGAATCAAATTGCAATTTTGATTATGACCTTCCTTATTGCTACTATCGCTTTTTGCCTCTCCACACCTATTCAAATGGTGATGATCAATTCAGCAAAAGGCTCGGAGAGCTTGGGCTCTTCTATGAACCAGAGCGCATTTAATATGGGAAATGCCTCCGGTGCCTATTTTGCCGGTTTGCCAATTGCTTTTGGTTATGGCTTCACCTCTGCATCTTTGGTCGGCGCAGTTATGGCGGGTCTCGGCGTTTTTATCGCCCTGGCGATTATTCTTATTAGAAAACGAAAAGAAAGCGCTGTAGCCACCGCGAGTTAAAGTATCTACTCTTTAAATATTAACAATTTCGGGGAATTCGTTATTTTTGAGACTTGCACTTGTGGGAGTTGAAATTTCTCCTGTTTTTTGCCACTTAAATTTTTCAATTGTTATGACCAATCAAGATCTTCTCGCTGTAGCCAAAGAATTTGGAAGCCCTGTTTACGTTTATGATGCCGAAAAAATTGCTTTTCAGTTTAACCGACTTAAAAATGCGTTTTCTGAAATTAAAGATTTACGTATTCATTATGCGGTAAAAGCGCTTTCTAATATTTCTATCCTGAAATATTTAAATTCCTTAGGAAGTGGTATGGACACAGTGTCGGTACAGGAAGTGAAGCTTGCTTTGAAAGCCGGGGTTGCTCCAAAAGATATTATTTATACGCCAAACGGAGTTTCTTTAGAAGAAATTGAACAGGTGGTACGATTGGGAGTGCAAATTAATATAGACAATCTATCTATCCTTGAACAGTTTGGAGCCAAACATCCAGAAGTACCGGTTTGTATTCGTATAAATCCGCATATTTTGGCCGGCGGAAATTCTAAAATTTCAGTAGGCCACGTAGATTCTAAATTCGGAATTTCTATTCACCAAATGCCACTTTTGCTGCGTATTGTTGAAAATACCGGGATGAATATTAACGGGATTCATATGCACACCGGTAGTGATATTCTTGATATTGAAGTTTTCTTACGCGCTTCAGAAATTCTTTTTGATTCGGCTAAAAACTTTAAAAACCTTGAATTTCTTGATTTTGGGAGCGGATTTAAAGTGCCTTACCGTGAAAATGATATTGAAACCGATATTGAAGAGTTAGGTGAAAAACTAACCGAACGTTTTAAGAATTTCTGCAAAGAATACGGGCGCGAACTTACTTTAGTTTTTGAACCAGGAAAATTTTTAGTGAGTGAGGCCGGGAAATTCCTTGCTAAAGTGAACGTGATAAAGCAAACCACTTCTACGGTTTTCGCCGGGGTAGACACCGGATTTAATCATTTAATTCGCCCAATGTTTTACGGGTCTCATCACGATATTAAAAATGTATCTAACCCCGAAGGTAAATTCAGGTTTTACTCGGTGGTAGGCTATATTTGCGAAACCGATACTTTTGCCAAT
Organism: Salegentibacter agarivorans; assembly: GCF_900113135.1. Classification (GTDB taxonomy): domain Bacteria; phylum Bacteroidota; class Bacteroidia; order Flavobacteriales; family Flavobacteriaceae; genus Salegentibacter; species Salegentibacter agarivorans. The sequence goes on from NZ_FOOH01000006.1 coordinate 105,083, forward strand.
AACCGCCGAATTGCTGAAATTACCGAAGGAGATATCCTGGCTTTTAGCAATGCCGGGGCCTACTCATTTTCAATGGCCAGTAATTTTAATTCACGTTACCGCCCGCCAGAAGTTTTATGGTATAAAGGTAAAGGCCATTTAATAAGGGAGCGCGAAACTTTTGAGGATTTGCTAAGGCATCAAAAAGTTATGGATTTCACCCCGAAAACTGCAAAAGCTTCTAAATAATTTATGGAAACAGTTTTTAAAAACAAATGGTTTTATAGGCTGCTCATTATTTATATTTTCCTAATACTTATTTGGAATACTTATATGGTTATTTCCGGTAATTACCTCGGCTTAATTGCGGTAGTTATAGAATTAACGCTGCTATATTTGCTATTTAACAAACACCGACTTGCAAAAATGGCCATCCACTTTTGGGCAATTATAATGATGGTTGGCCCCGGGCTTTCAATTATAGGAAAGCTCATAAAAATCGCTACGGGAGATGATTTAAATTTTATGGTAGATAGTCTTGTACAAAATTTACTATTATTCACTTTTGGTTTATTAATCTATTATTTTAATAAGAAAACGGTTTTTGTAAGAGGAAGAAAATAAAATTAACTCTCGAAAATTCAATCTGAAATGCCTTTATATTTTCTCGCTATAATTCCCCCGAAAGAAATTTGTAAGCGAGTAAAATCTCTAAAGCAGGAAATTGCTGAAAAATATAAAGCTAAACATGCGTTGAAACTGCCCGCGCATATTACCCTTCAAATTCCATTTCAGCTTTCTGAATCAGAAGAAAATATACTTATTGGTTTCCTGGAAATTTTTGCTGAGAATCAAAAAAGCTTACGGGTAGATTTAAAAGATTTTGGCAGGTTTAACCAAAAAGTGATTTTTATAAATATTGAAGATCACGAGCCAATAAAAATTCTTCACACCGAATTACAAAAAGTAATCGCAGCAAATTTGCAGTTAAAGAAACACGAGAAATTTTCTAAAATTCATCCGCATATTACGCTTGCCTCTCGAGATCTTCATTACAAACAATTTCCTGATGCCTGGGCAGATTTTAAAAAACGTGAGTTTCAGGCTTCCTTTATCGCGAAATCATTTACACTGCTAAAACACGATGGAAAACAGTGGCATCGCCATTGTGAATTTAAATTGGAATAAACCCTATAATCCAAAGCTTTTTAAGGTTTACTGTAACATTTTAATATTTTCATCTACTTATCACTAAAGGCAGGTATGGAAAATAATAAAACTAACAGAAAACATAATTATACTTTCTTAGAAATCCTGGGAATAATAGCTCTCATAATTATTGCAATCTACTTCCTGGATTTCACCATAGAAGCGGCTTTAGAAGGCTGGAATAACCCGGTTTAACAAATATTCCTTAATCTTTTTTTCATTTTATCTACATCAAAAAAGCTATTTAATCTAATCTTACATTACCACTAATTTTTTAACCAAAAACCATATAAAATCCTCCGGAAAAAATATAAATTTGGCAAAAAGCTTAGAATTTCCTTATATTTACCGCTAGTTTTACAAAAATCGAGTTATTTAAAACCGATTTTTCGAAAGATATTGCTTCCTCAATTCATAAGAATTTCTTCAGGAAAGCATCACTAAAAAATATCTATCGAAATACTAAAAAACCTTAATCATGAAAGATCGAATCAATATTTTAAAATTAGTAGGAATTATTTTCACTGCGTTTATGCTGGTTGTATTTTTAGACCAGGCTTTAGAAGTTATTGTTCTTGGTTAAGCTCCTTAAAATTTTTCCCTGTGAATACAGCTAGATTAGTCGGCCTTTTTCTTATACTCGTAGGGCTCTTTTGGAGCTCCTACTTTGCATTTTATAATTTAAATTTCTTTGCCGGCGCTTTAACCGGTCTAGGAGTTCCGTTTCTACTCACGGGAAAATTCAAGTTTTGGAAGTGGAAATTTCCCGAGTCTAAATAATAGGAATTACTTTAATAGAATATACCTCTTTCTGTACCGCTGCGATTAAAGCAAACTATCGCGGCAGATTCAATGCCCTATTTTTATTTGAATTTTTAATCGATATTTTCACTAAATTAATTTCCAAAACCTAATAAATCATGCGGTTAACCTCTCTCCTTTTGGCGCTTGCATTAGGCCTATTTTCTGGTACGGCTCAGGAATCCTCTTTTTCTTTAACCGGTAAAACAAATGATATAAAAGATGGCAGCTGGCTTTATTTTCGGGATTTGGTAAATGGAGCTACGTTGGATTCCGCAAAAGTTCAAAATAATAGCTTTAAATTCGAAACTAAACTTTCCGAACCCAGAATGTGGGTAATGCTGCATACTAAAGATCGTTCTAAATTCAAAGAATTATGGTTGCAGGACAAACCTATGCGTTTTGATGCAAGCAATACCGATTTCCAGGATGCCGAAGTTACCGGCTCTATTTCTCAGGAATTAGTTGACGAAATAAAAACAGTTTATGAAGATTATGATAAAATTAGTGAAGCCGAACTTAGAAAACGCCAGGAAGAATTTATAAAAAACAATCCCAACGCCTTGATTAGTGCCCGGATGCTTTATGAAGTCTCAGGAAAATGGGGACAGGAAACTACGGCTCATTATTTTGATCTTTTTCCTGAAGAAATTCAGGAAAGCGCTTTGGGAAAGCGAATCCTTAGTATTTTAAATAATGACAACATCCCCCAACCTGGCGAAAAATATGTAGATTTTGAATTACCTACACCCACTGGGGAAACACGAAAATTTTCAGCTTTAACAGGTAAAGTAACCCTTTTACAATTTTGGGCTTCTACCTGCGAACCCAGTAAAATGCAAAACCGCGAGCTAAAAAAATTATATCGAAAATATAAGTCAGACGGACTCGAAATTGTAGCGGTTTCCCGTGATACTTCACAAACCGATTGGATTAAATCTATAGAAAAAGACAATTTAAAATGGCAACACCTTAGCGCTTTGGAAGGCTGGGAAGGTCCGGTTTTTACCAACTACGGAATAAAGCGCACCCCTTCCAATTATCTTATAAATACCAACGGTCGCGTGGTCGGTGTCAATTTAAGAGATAAGGAGTTAAAAGAAAACATTAAAAAATTATTGAAATAATGAGGTTTTTTTATTAATTTCATTAAAATTACCCCCTAATTTTTCCGCAACTTAACCATAATTTATTTGAATTTCCTTTTATCTAATTTCAAAGTGCCTCTTAATAGGCATTGATCTTGATATTAGCACTATTCAAATATTATTTTAAACGTTAAGTTGTGACCATATATTATCCACAAAAAAGACTGAAGTATAAACTGCTTTACGGCATCGTATCGGTAATTATTGGTACTATCGCTTTTATAATCGATTCAGCACCTATTTTTATATATCCCTGGTTAATCCTGGGCTTTTTAGAAATTGGTACTTGGTACTACGAAAACAAATATCACTACCTCCAAATAAATAATAATATCCTTACTAAAAATTCACTCTTTCCTAAGAGTATAGATCTCACCAAACTTAGCGCAATTAGAAAATATAAAAATAGTTTTATACTGGAATCGGAAGATCAAAATATTAAAATTCATAAAGGTTTGATCGCTTCCCATTCCCTTAATCAGCTTAACAATCTTTTAAATGAAATTCCGCTAAAGCCTCAGCAAATTTGAATGCTTATCCTCGTTTTTATTGCTATTTTTAAATCGCAATAAATTATAGAAAATGAAAAAGCTGCTTTGGCTGGTTTTAATACTTCTTATTGGTTTTATAGGACTTATTTATTTTTCGGTTTTAGGTACCGATAAGGAATTTGAAACCGCAACAATAGAAGATTTTAAAGATATTGAAGATATAGATTTCCGTGCGCACGACTCCGTTACAGTCGCTGCAAGCAGTTTATATAAAATCAATCCGCTTAAAAATATTATGCAGGGAGAAAATTACCGCGAAGCCTGGGCCACTCCCGTAAAAGTTCCTGTACTTTTTCTCGATACACTTTACGGCGGAATGAAAATCGTAAAAGAAGGTGGTGGTACCCAAACCCATTCCCTTCGTTTAAAGGATAATGAGGGTTTTCTTTATTCCCTGCGCAGTGTAAATAAAGATCCATCTACCCACGTTCCCCAGTTTGCCCGAAGCCTTGGGTTGGAAAATATTGTGATAGATGCAATTTCGGCCTCGCACCCATACGGCGCAATTCTCGCCGCTGCACTTTCAGAAAAAGCTAATGTTTTACACACCCATCCCAAAGTGGTTTTTGTTCCAAAACAGGATTTTCTAGGCGAAAAATATAACGAGAAATACGGCAATAGATTGTTCCTTTTAGAATATGAAACCGAAGGAGAAAAGAACTGGACCGGTTATAAAAATGTAGCTGAAATTCTTGACACCAAGAACATGCAGGAATTAAAAAATGAACATCCTGAAAAAGTTTCGATAGATAGAAATGCATTGGTGAGGGCTCGATTATTTGATATGCTTATTGGCGATTGGGACAGGCACGCCAAGCAGTGGGGCTGGGTAATTCAGGAAGAAAATAATTCTTTTAAAGCCTTTCCCGTGGCCGGTGACAGGGATAATGCTTTTTTCAATTTAGAGGGCGTTATTCCCGGAATAATTTCGAATGAGAATATTGAACCGGAAGTTCGGCCATTTGAAAAGGAAATAGATTATATGCCGGGATTGGTTTATCCTAACGATGTTTATTTCCTTACTGATACTCCTGAAGAAATCTTTACCTCGGAAGCAAAAAAATTACAGGAATTAATGACTGATAAAGCTATTGCCGATGCTTTTAAAATTTGGCCCAGGGAAATCTACGAATTAGACGGAAAAGAGATTGCTGAAAAGATTAAATCCCGCCGTGAAAATTTAGTAGCATACGCCAAAGAATTCCACCGAATAATCGCTGAAAAAGAATTACTGAACAAACCCCTTAAAGGTTCTGAAGATGCAAAAATAAGCCCGGCTTTAATTAAATGTTTTGAATGTAAAAATTAAGTGGGCAGTTGGCAGCTTTCAGTTTATTGTTTGGAGTTTTGAGTTTCCGTCTTTGTGAGAACTGCGATTGCAGGACACGGTAATCTGTACTTGATTTATTGTTTCCGAGTTATTGTTACGCCACGAATCCACTAATAATTCTTCACTGGGCTCGGTTGTCAGTTCCCGGTTGAACCGGTTGCGGGTTTGAAAGTTTGGTGTTTATGGTTTGTAGTTGTTGCGAGTTTTGGGATATTTCAGAGTCTTTGGTCTTGCTTCTTTTATCCCGACTCTTTTCTCTTATTCCGTCCGGTCGTCAGTTCGAATGGCGATATTTGAGCAAAAGCGAAAATAACGCTGTATCGAGAACTCATAGAAGTTCTGCTCTTCTCGATACTTCCTCCTACCGTCTCGAAGGGACGGAAGGAAACCCAATCAAAAGATCGCCGGCTTCGTTTCTTGCCCGCATTGACGAAGTAATAGCACCTGCCAACTCAGAACCGAGAACCGAGAACCGAGAACTTAATTAATAATAATATTCGTTTTATCTACACCGGTATTGCCTGTCACGGGATCAAAAGCGTAGATCGTGATGGTATAGTAGCCTTTTTCTAAATTTGTATTTGCAGTAAAGGTACTGGGTTTATTGGTTGGGTTTAAGCTGACTTCTTTAATTTCACTTCCTTCTGAAGTTATGATCGCTTTTACTTCATATTGATTGGCATCCCACACACCATCTTCGGTAACGGGGCAACCACACATCATAATAATGTTGGCTTTTAGATTAATTCCATTAGAAGCTTTAATGCGTTCGTGAGTTTGTGGCGATAATATATCTACCACAAATCCCGGGATTTCCAGTACTACCCCCTCACCGGTAATATCTTTCCCAGGAATAACCCATAGTTGGGTGCTAGAAATTACTTTGGCCTGTTTTTTATTAACCGGTGCGTGGGCCTCTACATCTACGAACGTAGGTTCTTTTATATTTAATTTAGCTTCAAATCCCGCTGTAGTTTCATCGGTGAGTTTATCGTAGCGCTTTTTGGGAGTTTGCAAAATTAATTTGGTGTTTCCTGTACTCCCTGAGGTTAAACCCTGGTCCAGGATTTCTCGCGTTTCAGCATTTCTAAGAATAATTTTAGCGCCGCCAATAGAACTTCCTATAAATTTCGCATCTTTTGCCAGTGCCCTAACCATAACCGTAGTTTCCTGGGCCACCAGGCTTCCGAAGCAAAATAAAAATGCACAAAATAAAACTGGAATCGAAAATCTTAATTTCATAAAAACGAATTTCTGACTAAAATACAAAATCTAAAAGCATCTAAAGCACAATATCCTGGTCGCTTAAGTCTTCAAATTTAAAGTTTAAAGGATCGTTTTTATAACGCTGGGCATAAACTTTTAGCGTATCTATCTCAGCCTTGTTTAAGTCATTACTTCGCCCGTTTTCTGCAAGTTTAAACCAGGGTTGAATATCATTATAATCATATTCACCTATCACCATAAATGGGGTTCCATTTTGTACAATCACATCACTTTTTAATTCCCACATATTGGCCCAATCGTAAATCATTTTTGCATCTTCCCGGTACATCCTAACGCAGCCGTGGCTGGCAGGATATCCCGGGAGCGTATATTCGTGTGTCCCAATTCCTTCAAAATTCATAAAATTAAAATAATAAGGCATAATCCAGGATTGGTCTATGGTACTTATTTTTCGCTTGGCTTTATAATTGCCGTAGTATAAACCCGAAGGTGTGCCTGTGCTTTGCTTCCCGGTACTCACCGGACCCCAATGCAATAAATTCCCATTTTCGTAAAGTGCAAAAGCCTGGATTCGTTTTGAAATTATCACGGTTTTTTCTATTGAATCTAATGGCTTCATTAGTTTCGGAAAAGGTGCATAGACATTCAAATCCTTTACCAAAGAATCGGGAATTATTAGTTTGGCACCGGGTTTAACGCGATAAGCGTCAATTCGGTTTAGCGTATAGACCAACTTTACATCTTCTTCAGAAAAATCATTAAAAAGACTATCCAAATGTTCTTTATTCTGAATAGAATCTAACCGGTAAGTAGTTTTAAAAACCGGTGGTTCCATTGAAATAGTATCTAATTGCGTTGGTGGAACTTCTTTCTTGGGTTCTTGTGCATTATTATTACAGGCAGTAAAAATTAAAAGAATAATCCCAGAAAAAAGCAGGATTAATTTTGTGTATTGTTGTTTCAAAATTGGCAGATTTAGGTTGTGCGTCACGGAAATAAAACATTCCTATACGATTACGAAATTAGATCGCTAATCTTTTTTCAGCTGCCAAGGAAGCGTTAATAATTTGTTGGGAGATTGGTAAAAGTTGTTCAGTTTTCGGTTGTGAGTGGTCAGTTGTGAGTTATCGGTTTTGAGTTTTCAAAAAATATCCTGATTTCTGAAACTTTATTATTTTCTCTCTTCTCTTACCTTTAACTTTTCGCTTAACTTTTAAACACAAAGCACTTTTCGATACTTCCGACTCTCGTCGGAAACTCAAAGTGACTAGGAATTGTAACTACAGATCGCCACGCTCGTTCCGAACTCGCGATGACGAATACAAGAATTGCTTAAAAACCGAGAACTCAAGAACCCTAACCACTGCCCACTGAGACTGCTTACTGAAAACTGAAAAGAACTAACGAATAAAAACCGGTTCGTTCTCTTTCTCCGTATGTTCTTCACTAAAACGGTAATCCATATAATCAAAACTTTTTAGCTCTTCCATGGTATTTACGTCTTTATCGATAATATAACGTACCATTGCCCCGCGCGCTTTTTTTGCGAAGAAACTGATGATCTTTAATTTTCCGTTCTTGAAATCTTTAAATACAGGTGAGATCACCTCAGCTTTTAGTTTTTTAGTGTCAACAGCTTTAAAATACTCGTTGCTGGCCAGGTTGATAAAAAGTTCGCCTTCCTTCATTTCATCATTCAGGAGTTTAGTAACTTTTGATTGCCAAACTTCATAAAGATTATTCTTACGCTCAATACCTACAGAAGTTCCCATCTCTAGCCGATAAGGCTGCATAAGATCCAGCGGTTTTAGCACGCCATAAAGTCCCGAAAGGATTCGTAAAATATCCTGAAGGCGGTCCAGTTTATCGGTGGGGATGGTATAGGCATCCAGGCCGGTGTAAACATCTCCGTTAAACGCATACATCGCCGGGCGGGAATTCTTTTTGTTGTGTTCTTCCTCAAAAGCCTGGTAGCGGGTATAATTAAGATCGGCCAACTTATCGCTGATTCCCATTAATTTTGAAATCTCATTTTTTGTCATTCTCGCCATCTTGCGATTAAGCTTCACCGTGGTTTCTAAAAAAGCAGGCTGAGTGCCGCGGGTAGTAGGTAATTTAGATTCGTAATCCAGGCTTTTGGCCGGGGAAACAACAATTTTCATAGGTAAGTAGTTTTACTTCAAAGATAAGTGAAAGCATAGCAATTAGGAAAACTGCCTATTATTAGTTTTTTATAGAAAGATAGTTAAGACTTATTGGCGCTGAAAAACGATAAATTAATTCGGAAAATCTTTTTCAGCGAGATACTTACTCCAACTCTATTTTATCAATTTCCAGCCTAAAATCTTCTGCTTTTTTATTCCCGATTGAAAAGCGAATTTCCTGAATACTCTCTGCAGAAAAATTAGGAAGATCAAGTTTTCTACCACGAAAAACCGGTTCCATTTCCTTTAGCGGAACTTCAATTGTTTGCCATTCTCCCGTGGTTTTGAAGGTGTAGATATAAGAAGCTCTATCCTGTAAATTGGCCTTCATTCTAAATTGATAAGATTTCCCGTCTCCTTTCAGCAAGATCAGCGCTTTTTTATAGCCTTTAATATTTTTAGATGGAAAATGATACTGCACCGAAGCAAAACCACCGTTGTTTTCCAACGAAACATGGCCAGTAAAAATAGCATTGCCAGACTCACTGCGTTCCAGCCTGGCAGTGGAGTTTCCCCCCATTACTACATCGTTTTCTACTTCCCAGGCACTCCAGTTAGAGGTAACGCTAAAATCGAAAAGAAGTAATTTACTCATAACCAAGAATATTAATATTAAGAAGAATTGCTGCTGAAACATTTTTTGTTTTAAAGTTAGGGGAATTCTTTTGGTAAATCCGGGATTTTAAGAAGAGATAGTTATGAGTATTTTGAGTTAATAAAATTTTATCGGTTTATGGAAAACCTTTTTTGGTTTCTAAATTAAATGTTAAATTGAGCTTTATAATTTTCTTTATTGAATTAGTTTCTAATAAAATCCCTTTAATGATAAAAGTTGCTTGTGCTATTATAGAACATGAGGGTAAAGTATTGTGTGCGCAAAGAAGCAGTAAAATGCATTTACCAAACAAATGGGAGTTTCCTGGTGGAAAAGTAAAAGAAGAAACTCTTGAAGAGTGTCTCACACGAGAAATTATAGAAGAATTAGGAGTAGAAATTAAAGTTTTGGAACAATTACCCTCCAACGAACATAGCTATCCTGAATCAAAGAAAATTCAATTGATACCTTTCCGATGTTCTTTGCAGACTTTCAAAATTATGCTTTTAGAACATTCGCAAGTAGAATGGTTTCCTATTGAAAAATTAAAATCTTTAGATTGGGCTGAAGCAGATATTCCAATTGTTAATTATTATATCAATAAGTATAAATGAGTTTTGAAACAGGCCTTTACGAGCAGCTAATAACTAAATTAGTTTCCAATAAACTCGAAAATGTAGATTTACAGAAATTCCACATTAGCGAAACACCTTTAGATAAGGAAGAAGCTTCTCAATATTTGAGTACTTATTTGAGTGAAAACATCAAATTTGCGTTGGAGGAAATCAAAGATAAAGACCGTCCTTTAAAACAAATTGAATTATCGAATAAAATTATAAATCTTTTAGTAGAAGAGCTCAAGAGTGCAGAATTCTCTGAAAATTTAATTGAAAACGAAGGAAAGATTTTACAGGCTGTTTTTTCTAAACTAGATTTTCCATATTCAAATTTGAAGGCCAGGCTGAAGGAAATTACTCCTTACACTCGGTTAAGTCAAAGCGAACTATTTACCGGAAACAATGTTGGAATTTCCTTGGAGAGTGAAATTAAAAAAGAAATTCTTTCTGCCGATGAAATATGCTGGCTAGTTTCTTTTATTAAATTTTCTGGAATTCGAATATTTAAAAAGGAACTAGAAGAATTTACCAAAAGCGGTAAAAAATTAAAGATTATTACCACTTCTTATATGGGTGCCACAGATGTAAAAGCTGTGGAATACCTCTCATCGCTTGCAAATACTGAAATAAAAGTTTCCTATAATTCAGAACACGAAAGGCTGCACGCAAAAGCTTATTTATTTTTACGAAATTCAGGTTTTCATACTGGCTATATTGGTTCTTCTAATCTTTCTCGTTCAGCTTTAACTAATGGCCTGGAATGGAACCTTAAAGTTACCACCCAAGAAATAGGTCATATTATAGATAAGTTTCAAAAAACTTTTGAAACTTATTGGGAAGATCCTGAATTCGAATTTTATAAAAAAGGCACACATAGAGAAAAGCTAAGCACTGCTCTTAAAAGACAGAGTTCATATAATACAAGTCAAATTACCACTTTCTTCGAACTAAAACCATATTCTTACCAAGAAGAAATTTTATCTAAATTACAGGCAGAAAGAGAAATTCACAATCGAAATAAAAATTTATTAGTTGCAGCTACGGGAACAGGAAAGACCGTTATTTCTGCTTTTGATTTTAAGAAATTTAAGAACAAAAATCCAAACTCAAAATTTTTATTCGTTGCGCATCGTAAAGAAATTTTGATGCAGGCACGTTCCACCTTTCAGCACGTTCTATGCGATGCTAATTTCGGTGAACTTTGGGTAGATGGGAATGAACCAGAAAAGTATGATGAGCTATTCGCGTCTGTTCAAACACTGCACAGTAGATTGAAAATGCTAGATTTAGCAGAGGATTTTTTCAACTACATAATTATAGATGAGGTTCATCACATTAAAGCTGACAGCTATCGTCCAATTTTAAAAAGATTTAATCCAAAAATTCTCTTAGGTCTAACCGCAACTCCAGAAAGAATGGATGGTGGTGACATAGCAGAAGATTTTCATAATAGAATTGCTGCGGAAATAAGACTACCTGAAGCCCTAAACAGGAAGCTTCTTAGTCCTTTCCAGTATTTTGCACTTTCCGATTCCGTTGATCTTTCCAGCGTTCAATGGCGAGGTAAATACGAAGTAAAGGAGCTTACTAAACTTTATACTGAAAATGATCGGCGATTAGCTGACATTATAAAGAATTGTGAAGAATATTTAACCGACATTAATGATGTTCAAGCTCTTGGGTTTTGTGTAAGTCAGGAACACGCCAAATATATGGCTGAGAAATTTGTTCTTTCTGGTTTAAAAGCAGATTATATCGTTAGCGGAAATAGCGGCTCAAGAGATTTGGTTAGAAACAAACTCATTAAAAAAGAAATTAATTATCTATTTGTGGTCGATATATTCAACGAAGGTGTTGATATCCCAAATATTGATACAGTTCTTTTCTTAAGGCCAACTGAGAGTTTGACAATTTTCTTACAACAGCTAGGGCGTGGATTACGCTTAGCTGAAGATAAAGATTGCTTAACGGTACTTGATTTTGTAGGAAATGCTAGGCCAGAGTATGATTTTGAGCATAAGTTTAGAGCGCTTGTTGGTAAAACTCATACATCTATAATCACAGAGATCGAGGATGAATTTCCACATCTTCCATTAGGATGCTCAATTGTACTAGAGAAAAAAGCTAAAGAAGTAATTCTGCGAAATATTAGGGAGGCTACTGAATTTAGAAGACCTCAACTTCTTCAGAAAATTCAAAGATTCAAACATCACTCGACACTCCCGCTTACGTTACATAATTTTTTAGAGTTTCACCACTTAGATATCCGACAGGTCTATAAAAAAGGAAGTTGGAAAAGATTATGTGCAGATGCTAAAGTAATTCCAGATTTTAATGAACCTCAAGAGAAAGAATTAACTGCTTGCCTGCAAAGAAAGCTTATTCACGCCAATTCTCTTACTTACTTGAAATTCATTAAAAAATTGATTTCGGAAAATATAAATCTTGATTTGTTAAACAAAGAGGAAGAGGTTATGCTTCTAATGTTTCATTACGACGTTTGGAAAGAAACTGGTACCAATTTAGGCTTCTCAAATGTTAGAGAAAGTATTCGTTCTCTTCTGAAAAATAAAAATATGCTTCGTGAAATGCAGGAGTTCATAGAATACCAAATTGAAAAAATTGAATTTGTAGAAAAAGATATAGATTTGGAATTCGATTTCCCTTTAAAACTTCATAGTAGATATAATAGAGAAGAAATTTTAGTAGCATTAGGTTTGAGTAGCTTTAAGAAGAAATCATCAAACCGGGAAGGAGTAGCTCAAAATAAAGATTTGAATATAGAAGCGCTCTTTGTAACACTTAAAAAAACTGAAAAAGAATATTCCCCTACCACAATGTATGAAGATTATGCATTGAATAAGAGATTATTCCACTGGCAATCGCAAAACAGTACTGCTCCAGATTCTCCAAAAGGCGAGTCCTATATTAAGCACCGGGATAAAGGAAAAAAAATACTCTTATTTGTTAGAGAACAGAACGTGGATGAATATGGGTTTACAATGTCTTATACCTTTTTAGGTGAAGCAGATTTCGTGAAATCGAAAGGCGCTAAACCAATGAACGTTAAATGGAAACTTCATGAAGAAATGCCTTCTTATATTTTAAAAGAAAGTCAGAAATTGGCAGTAGGATAATATGTCTGAAGAAATTATTTATAAATATTCGAACTATTTTAAAAAACTAAACCGTGGTTTCAGCGAAAATCTAGGTAGAGCTCCTCATAAACCAATTCTTCTTCTCGCCATAATTCAGCTAATTGCTAAAGGAGTGATTAAATCAAACAGAATATTTATTATCTCCGAAATTATTCTAGCTTTTAAGCAAAATTGGGAAGAACTTGTACAAACTGGTCATTCTCGAAATTTCTCTTTACCATTTTTTCATATGAGATCAGAGCCATTCTGGCATCTAGTTCCTAAACCGGGAAAAGATATCGTAACCACAAGTTCTAAAAGTATCAAAAGCTTTAATAATTTAAATGAATCAATTGCCTTTGCTGAGATAGATAAGGATTTATTTTTCTTACTTCAGCTTCCAGAAAACCAATTGTGGTTCGAGCAGCTTTTAATTGAAGCTTTTTTTCCTGATTTCAGAAATAATTACTTGAGACAAGACAATTATTATGAAGAAAATAAAATTAAAAACGAGATACTAAATGAGCCCAAAGAATATTATCAGAATCATATTGCCGAATTAAGGGAAACTTTGGAGCAGAGCGATTTTGAAGAAGAAATTTTCGTGCGAGGTGGAATGTTTAAAAAAACTATACCCAAAATTTACGATTACACCTGTTGTATTTCGGGTTTAAAAATAAATTCTACTCAAAATGTACAAATGGTAGATGCCTGCCATATTTATCCTTTCAGTATTTCGAATGATGATACAGTCACGAATGGTATTGCATTATCACCAACACTTCATCGGGCCTTCGATCGTGGTCTAGTAACAATTAATTCAGATTTCTTAGTTAGAATTTCACCAACAATAGAGGATGAAAACTCAAGCTTCCCACTGTCAGCTTTTGAAGGAAAGCAAATTTTATTACCAGAAAATGAAAATTGGTTTCCATCACCGGAAGCTTTAAAATGGCATAATAGGGAAGTTTTCATATTATAAATTCATAATCAACATTTTTTTTGCGTTAGGGATTGCAGTGGAAATCCTTTTTGGGAGAAACGAGCAAACTACCCCAGAGCAAGAACCTGAAATATTTAAAAAAACTTCAATTTCAAGACAAACCATAAATCATTAAATCTCGATTATCGAGCAAAAAGATTGTAGCGTAAAGCCCGACCCGCCAGGGAAACGCCCAAATAATTTTTATTCTGCTTCAATTTATTGATTTCTATAAAATTGCTTTCTTTTTTACAAAACCTTCACCAATGTTCAAGCTTTCAAAGTCTTCTATTTTCTTAAATTTGAAATAAGCAATTTCGGGGTAGGCCGGCAAGGCTTAAAAAAATTGATTTCGAGGAGAACCCGGAATGAATTTTAAAACCTCACTTATCGAGTAAAAATGAGCATCGCTGAAAAGTTTGAATTAGATGAGCGGCAGCAGGACCGGGTGATTGCTATGGCCTGGGAAGACCGTACGCCATTTGAAGCTATTGAATACCAGTTTGGACTTACCGAAAAAGAGGTGATTAAGTTTATGCAAGAGCAAATGCACCCGCGCAACTGGAGAAAATGGCGCGCCAGGGTACAGGGTAGAAAGACCAAACACGCAAAATTAAGGGATATGGAGATCTCCAGGTTTAAGTCTGCCGCACAACGCCAAATTACCGGGAATCGCATTTCAAAAAAGAAATATTAAGGATTTGAAACACTCTGGAAATCAATTAATTTCTTCTTAAACTTAATTTTAACACAACTTTTCCTTATCTTATACTTCCAAAAAACTCAAAAAATGGAAGGTTCCCGTAAACATCCCAAGCTTGTTAAAGCCTTTAGCGGTAGTTTTCTTTGGCGAAATACCGGAGGAATTATTATAGATTATAACGGGCGTTTGCTTAATTCGGCGAATTACCAATACAAGACTTCTGGAGGGAAATTCATAAAAATAAGATTTAAGAAAAAACTGAATTCGGCTAAAAAACTACCAAAATTTAACTGCGCGTGGAAAATGATGACGAATGTAAATTGTTCGTTGAATTGAGATTAGCGTTTATATATTTAATTCTTTTGCAGATTTAAGAAACAACCTAGACCCTGAGACAAGCTCAGGGTGACGATCTCACGATATGATGTCCCTAAGCTTCGGGATATTTCAGGAGCTAGAATGATGATTAATCTATACCTATTAGAACCCCCGATCAAGAATTGGGCGCAGGCTCTGACAATCTGATGGAATTAAAATTACTTAGACCCCGAAACAAGTTCGGGGTGATGGGGGAACCCTTAATCCTGGATTCCTAATTAAAGATCTTACTCGTTAAATTCCTGTTATTTCAAACTTCTTTAACGCCTTAAACTTCTAATTCCTCCCAACTTGCAAACCAACCAATAAACAAACAACATGAATTTGAATAATAAAGTAGCCGTAGTAACCGGCGCAAGTAGCGGAATTGGAAAATCTATTGCCGAAGAACTTTCTAAAAAAGGCTGTAAAGTAGCCTTAGCCAGCCGTAGCCTGGATAAATTGAAAGATATAGGAAAAGGCCTTAGCGATAGTTTTGAAGTGGAAATGGACGTTACCAGCGATAAAAGTGTGACTGAAGCTTTTGAGAAAATATACGATAGATTTGGAAAGATAGATATTCTGGTAAATTCGGCAGGAGTGATGCCCCTTACCTACCTTAAAAACCGCAAGCTAGAAGACTGGCTACAAACTATTGAAGTTAATGTAAAAGGAACGCTACGTGGTATCCACGCTGCGCTTCCAACAATGAAAAAGCAAAAAAGCGGACATATAATTAATATAGCCTCGGTAGATGGAAAAGAGATTTTTGAAGGCGGCGCTGTATATGGTGCTTCTAAGGCTGCAGTGATAGAACTTTCCCGCGCCATGCGAATGGAACTTTCTCCCGACTTTAATATTCGAGTAACTTCTATTGAACCGGGAACTGTAGAAACACGGCTTAGGGAAGACATTAGCGATGAAGAATTACTGGAAGACAAGGATTATGGCAACGGCGAACCTAAATTAGCTCCCCAAAATATTGCCGATGCGGTTCTTTACGCCACTACCCAACCCGATAGTGTGAATGTAAACGAGTTGCTTATAAAACCTACCGGAAAGAGCTAGAAAGCAGTAGTTTTTAAAATTGAAAAATATATTTGAACAGGAACCCCTCCGGCCTGCGGCCACCTCCCCTTAAAAATAAAGGGGGGGGGGGGGGGGAACTTTTGGGTTGTTTTTAAAACAATTTATTGAGAGAAATCTTCGTGTTTTAGAAGAGCGAAAACCAGAATCATTTTATTTTCAGAATCTATCCTGAAAATGATTACATATCCTTTGAAAATCATTTCTCGAATATTTTCATTTTCAAAATAAATTGATGGACGAAAAGAGTATGGGTAATCTGAAATTTTTCGAATTTCAGACAATAAGTCGGTTTTAAATTTTCTAGCCGCTGCGGGTTTATCTTTTGCAATATATCTTACCTGACGTTCAAGTTTAGTCCTGAATTTTGAAGATAATTTAATCTTCATATTCACTTATAACCTTTTCCAAATAGCTGTCATATTCTTCGAGATCCATTAAATCGGAATTCCCTTCTTCAATTGCTTCCAGCTCCTTTTGAAGATTTGCTTTTTGCTTTTCAAAATCTGAATCAGGGATAATTTCGAGTTCATTTTTATCGAACTTTTCCAAAAACTCCATTAAGTCTTTATAGGCTTCTCTAGTACTAACTTTTAGGTGTATGTTTTCCATTTCAACAAGCTTTCTTATAAAGTTAACGAAAAAACCTTACAAAACCTCTTTCTGGTTTTTGGCGTAGTTACGCCATTTTTCAATACAAGCCTGGATATCTTCAGGGATTTCTGTATTGAAACTCATTGCTTCGCCGGTTTTTGGGTGGATAAACCCAAGGGTTTTGGCGTGTAGTGCCTGGCGGGGCAAAATCTTAAAACAGTTATCTACAAATTGCTTGTATTTACTAAAAGTAGTTCCTTTTAAAATCTTTTCACCACCATAGCGCTCGTCGTTAAACAGTGTATGCCCAATGTGTTTCATATGCACCCTAATTTGGTGCGTTCTTCCGGTTTCGAGCTGGCAGGAAACCAAAGTTACATAACCAAAGCGCTCTAAAACTTTATAATGGGTTACTGCGGGTTTTCCTTTTTCGGCTTCATCACCTTCATAAACCGTGTTTTGTAAACGGTTTTTAGGATGACGACCAATATTGCCTTCTACCCTGCCCTCATCTTCTTCAACATTTCCCCAAACCAGGGCCACGTATTCGCGTTCGCTGGTTTTATCAAAAAACTGTTTGGAGAGGTGCGCCATTGCTTCCTCAGTCTTGGCGATAACTAAAAGTCCGCTGGTATCTTTATCAATTCTGTGCACCAAACCTGGCCGGTCGCTGGAGTTATTCGGCAGATTTTCAAAATGGTAAATCAGTGCATTTATAAGCGTGCCACTGTAATTTCCGTGACCGGGATGTACTACCATTCCTGCCGGTTTATTTACCACAAGCAAGGTATCGTCTTCATAAACAATATCTAACGGAATATTCTCTGGAGTAAGCAAAAACTCGTACGGCGGATGCTCAAACATTACCTGCACCACATCACCGGCTTTTACTTTATAATTTTGCTTAACCTTTTCTTCGTTAACGTAGATGTTTCCGGTTTTGGCGGCTTTCTGAATTTTATTCCGCGTGGCATTTTCAATAAAATTCATTAAGAATTTATCTACCCGCAACGGACTCTGGCCGGGACCGGCCTCAAATTTATGATGTTCGTATAAAGTTTCGTCCTGTTCCTCTATTTCGTGTTGCTCGTCTTCCTTCATTAAAATTCTATTTCCTCCTCTTCAGAAGTTATACTATCCTGCTCTTCTTCACCTTCCATTCTATATCTTCCCGAGCCATCGCCCAATACAAGATCAATTTTAGAAGTTTTCATCAACTCATCTCCCGGTTCCAGTTTTTTACCTTTATGTCTTAATTCCAATACCGCGTCTTCGGCAATATCGGGTTTATAACTTACGTCACCAATTTCAAAACCTAAAGATCGCAAGGTAGGTTCGGCCTGGCGACGGGTTCTCCTAATCAAATCGGGGATCATTATTTTTCGGTAACCAGACGGATTCAATGTAAGGTAAATCTTTCTGTTTTCCTTTACAAATTGTCCCGGTTCCGGTACTTGTTCTATTACAGAATATCGCGGAAAATCGGGATTAAAATTTGCCGAATCCAGGATTTCATACCTTAAATCGAGTTCAGCCAGTTGATCGTCTACCACATCTAAAGACTGTTTAGAGAGGTCTGGCACTGCAATTCGTTGATCCTGGTTGGTAGAATAATCCAACCATCTAAGAGCTAAAAAAGCGAGTACCACAATTACAATGGCAGCAATCACCAATTGAATTAAAAAGGTTTTGCTGAAAATAAATTTAAAGAATCCCATACATTTGTTTCTAAGCAGCAAAGATATAAAACCCCTGCTTTTGGTGACAGATTGTTTGTAGATTTGTTCTCACAGTTATCGGTACTGGGTTTTGAGTCCTCAGAGAGTATTCTAACCAGGCCAAATAGCTGAAAAACTGTTAACCGAAAACAGATAACTGACAACTGATAACGGAGAAATGAAGAAAAAAATTGCCATCGCCATGGGCGGCTTTTCCAGTGAATATAGAATTTCCATCAATAGTGGAAATATGGTGTATAAACATCTTAACCGCGATTTGTACGAACCATACCGCGTGCATATCTTGCAAAAAGAATGGTTTGTGGTGGCCGATGATGATACTCCCTACCCGATTAACAAAAACGATTTTACCGTAAAAATTGCCGGAAAAACAATTTCCTTCGATTGCGTTTTTAATACTATTCATGGTACACCGGGAGAAAACGGACTCTTGCAAGCTTATCTGGAATTGGTGGGAATCCCACAAACTACCTGTGGGTATTATCAGGCAGCTTTAACCTTCAATAAACGCGACCTGATAAGCGTTTTAAAACCTTATGGAATAAAAACTGCAGTTAATTATTTTCTGAATAAGGAGGACAAAGTGAATGCGGAAGAAATTATTGCGAAGGTCGGGTTGCCTTGTTTTGTTAAGGCCAATCGCGCCGGCAGTAGTTTTGGAATTACCAAGGTTAAAACCGAAGAAGAATTAGTTCCCGCTACAAAAACTGCCTTTAAAGAAGATGATGAAGTGATTATTGAATCTTTCCTGGATGGCACCGAGGTTTCTGTTGGCGTGATCACTTATAAAGGAAAAGTAAAGGCGCTTCCGGTTACCGAGATAATTTCTGAAAATGAATTCTTTGATTACGAGGCTAAATATTTAGGAAAATCACAGGAAATCACCCCGGCCAATATTTCTAAAGAAAAAACCAAACAGGTACAGGAAATCGCCAAGTTGATTTATAAAAAACTCAAAATGCGAGGCTTTACCCGCTCCGAGTTTATTTTTCATAATGGCGAGCCTCATTTTATTGAAATGAACACCACTCCCGGATTAAGCCAGGCGAGTATTCTACCTCAACAAGCCGAAGCCGCCGGAATCACGTTAACCGATCTCTACGGAAGTGCGATTGAAACGGCTTTGAAGTAGCAGCCCCCTAACCCCCAAAGGGGGAATTTTCTCGCTCTATAGGAAATCAAAGATTTCTATAAGTAAATAATTATTTTAAAGTTCCTTCCTTTCAAGTGGAGGTGCCGATAGGCGAACGTAGCGAGACATACACTCCGTGTGTGAGTGTAGAGAATCAGCAGCCTTAAAAATTTTTGAAGCCCTGGAGAAAATTTAGCTGCTGATTTGCGATTTTTTCTGCCTCCGACGACTGAAGGGAGAGGAAGGCACTGCCAAAAAACACCTCCACATAGGACGCCTTTTTTTGTTTCGTTTTTTGGGCGAGCAAAAAATGAAAAATGATAGTGAGACGTGGTAATTGTTTTGGATTAGTTTTATTTCCCTGGGAGGTTTTAATTTCTAACAAAAGATCGCCACACTCGTGCCTCCCTCACGATGACGTTCCCTGGTAATTTCCACTTCACATATTTCCTCCTTACATCAAAAAACCCGAAGTGACGGAAGAACTGGAATAAATTCATCTAAAAATGACTAAATTAGATTTCCGTTTTCAAGGGAAGACTAAATTTGATTTATGAAAAAAGCAGTATTTCCGGGGTCTTTTGATCCTATTACTTTAGGCCATACCGATATCATTGAAAGAGCACTCCCGTTATTCGATGAAATTATTTTGGCTATTGGTACCAATTCTAATAAAAAATATATGTTCTCGCTGGAGGAACGACTTCATTTTTTAAAGGAAACCTTTAAAAATGAGCCCAAAATAAGCGTAACCACTTACAAAGGACTTACCGTTGATTTCTGTAAGGAACAAAACGCGGCTTTCCTCCTACGCGGATTACGAAACGCACAGGACCTTGAATTTGAAAAAGCCATTGGGCAAACCAATTACAAAATGAGCGGGATAGACACCTTGTTTTTTATCACTTCTTCCGGAAAAAGTCATATTTCCTCTACTGTGGTTCGGGACGTGATTCGCAATAATGGCAATTATGAGTTTATGGTGCCAGATGTGGTGAGGAAATAAAGCCTACTAACCTCCTAATAAGGGAGAATCTAAGATATCAGAAAAGATCACCGCGCTCGTTCCTCGCTCGCGATGAAGAATGTAAAGAGCCTGAAAAATCATAACCGAGAACCGAGAACTCTCCAACAGCAAACAACAAACCACCTCCCCCTTCGGGTACTCCTCCTTGGAAAGGAGGAGAGCTTTAAATGAGGTCGTCATTGCGAGAACTGCGATAGCAGGACGTGGCAATCTGTTTTGGGTTAATTCTATTTCCTGGGAGATTCTCACTCATAACAAAAAATCGCCGCGCTCGTTCCTCGCTCGCGACGACGAATGTAAAGAGCTTGAAAACTTACAACCGAGAACCGGAAAATCCCACAAAACAATCAACAAACCCACTGCTAAATGAGACTGCCAACTGCTTACTGAATCACTGCTAACTGAGACTGCAAACTGCCAACTAAAAAACTGCTCACTGAAAAAACTATCTCTTAATTATCGCGCGTTTTACTATTACACCTTCGTTGGTGAAGATCTGTAGGGTGTAGACCGATTCTTCCACACCCTGGATAGTCATTCTGTAGAAGCGGGCATTGGCGCTATAGTCTTGTTGCATAATGTAACGCCCACGGGAATCAAAAACCCGAACCTGTTCAACAAACATTCCTTCGGGGGTGACAATGGTGAAAATACCGTTGTTGGGGTTTGGGTAGATAAATAAATATTCGTTCTCCCCCGGTTCGGGAAGATCACAGCCTTCGCCGCTAATTCTTACCTGTATATTTTTATCGCTCCTGTTTCCGTTAATATCTTCTACCTCAACGTTTACTGAATTCATCCCCACATCCTTACAGGTGAAAACCGACTTGCTAAAACGGTAAATTAACTCTTCGCTGCAATTATCTTCGGCTAAAATATCGCTTTCTTCAAGGTAGGCGAAACCTTCATTATCAAGTGTGAGTTCTACCAGGTTTGTATTGATCTCTGGTGGAAGCTCATCCTGAACATCTACGTTTATGGTGCAACTGCCTGTTTCATCGCCGGAATAATCTAACTGAATAAATGCCACACCTAAATCTTCGCAAGTAAAATTTAACCGACTTGCTTCTAAATTAAGTCCGCTGGCGTCGCCGGTGTAGAGCTCCTGAATATTGAGATTGGCCTCGCCGTTTTCATCAAGAAAAACTTCAATATTTTCCCGGCATTCAAATTCTCCTGAAGCTTCGTCCCGTACTTCTACCGTGGTCTCACAATAATCTATATTTCCGGCATCGTCTCTCACCGTTAAAGTTATCGGCACGTCGCCAATATCGGCGGTGGTGAAATCTACCTGACTTAAAGCCATGGAAACAATTCCGCAGTTATCGGTAGAGTTATTGTCCAGGTCTTCTGGAGTTATGCTTGCAGTACCATTATTGTCTAAATTCACTACATAACCGGAAACACAATTTGCAACCGGGTCCTGATCATCTATCAGGTTTACCATAAAATAGCACTCGTCTGTTTCGCCATTAAGGCTGGCGGTAAGTTTAATTTGGGTACTTTCAGTAAGTATGGTGCCTACCGGTGGAGTTTGTGTTATATCGGCACCGGGAAAATTAACATCGGCATTGGAAGTATAATCTGGTAACCAAAAACTGCAATTATCGTCTGGGTTTACATTTTTATCTATTAGGCAGGAAATATTTAAAACATCGGCTTCGGTTAATTCCAGCTCAAAACTACAACTGGCTTCCAGGCCGCCTTCATCTTCTACAAAAAGATTTACCGTAGTGTTATTATAAATTATCTCCCCGGCAGCGGGTTCCTGGCGGAAACTTACTTCGCCACAATTATCTGAAATCCCGGCCATATTTTCGTAATTGGGAACCTCAAAACCGGTATCGGGATCAAAGTTTTCTATCTGATCGTTGGGACAGGAAATACCTGGCGGAATTAAATCTACAATATTCACCGAAAATTCACAATCTCCTACAAATTCATCGGTATCGTCATCCCTGATTTCAACAGTTATTAAATAGGTGTCCTCGGTTAGCGCTTCGTAAGTTTGTGTGATTGCCGCGTTGAAATTTTCGGTTTCAATTAATCGGGCATAATCGGGAATATTAAGCTCACAATCTTCATCCAGCCTAATATCCGGGATATCTTCTTCCTCGATACAGCGGTAAACGCGATTTGTATCTTCAGGCAGAATTTCTATTGTAGTGGGACATTGATCGGTATTTCCCGCAACATCTTCTACATACAAAATAATATTTTTTGTTCCGGGAATTGTAAAAGTATCTTCGGAAAGTGTCCTGGTGAGCTCACAATTATCTTCGGAATTTAAATCTATGGCCGATGGTGAAATTGTAACACTCCCATTTTGCAATCTAAATTCCCTTCCCGGTGCTACACAATTTGCTACAGGTAAAATATCATCAGAGATCATTACT
The DNA here is from genome assembly GCF_900113135.1 of Salegentibacter agarivorans. Classification (GTDB taxonomy): domain Bacteria; phylum Bacteroidota; class Bacteroidia; order Flavobacteriales; family Flavobacteriaceae; genus Salegentibacter; species Salegentibacter agarivorans. The sequence continues at coordinate 127,897 of NZ_FOOH01000006.1, forward strand.
TCAGTGACACAAGTATCGCTTAAGCCTGTATCAGGATCTGTAGCGGTTAAAATCACAGTGTTTTGGCCAAGATTGGAACAATCAAAATTTTCTATATCTACACTTAGTTCCAGATTTCCCCGTTCACCAGAAAAAATATCTTCAGGATCTAAAGTAGCCTGCCCATTTTGGTCCAGGAAAAGCTCGTGAGTTACACATTCTATTTCGGGTGCGTTAGGGTCGTCTTCTTCTAAAATTAAAGTAATTCTGCAGGTTTCTTCATTGTCGTAAGAATCGGTAGCGGTTAAATTTATTGTATAGGTTCCTGCTGAATCTAATATGGTCCCCTCCGGAATATCCTGTACCAAGTCTAAATCTTCTATATTATCGCAGTTATCTGAAATCCTGTTTTCAAAGAAATTTGGTACTTTATAGCCTTCTTCAGGAAGATTTGTAGTTATGGTCTCTGCCGGACAAATAATTAAAGGTGCTCCAACATCTATAACAGTAACGTCTACCTCGCAGGAATATGATTCTCCGGTTTCTCTATTTGTAGCTCTAATAGTCAACGGATTAGTACCAATATCATCACAAGTAAATTGTTGATTTGTAAGTTCAAAATCCAGATTTGAAGTTTCACTAATTATAAATTCTGAAGTTGCAATTTCTTCTACTCCTGAATTTTGAGCCCCCTCTCCTAACCTTACTGTATATTCTTCTATACATTGAAATTCGTAAGTTTCTTCTACGTTTATTTTTACTGTAAAACTGCAAACATTAGATACATTCCCGGCCTCATCAGTTGCCGTTAAAGTTACAACCTCATCTGCATCGATTGGAGTTCCAGGTGGAGGATCCTGAACGGGTTCTAGACCGGTATCACAATTATCTTCTACAGTAACTTGATCTGTATAATCTGGTAATGGATAAGTTTCCCCTTCCTGGATTGTAAATTCAATATTTTCTGGTGAACAATCTAAAATAACCGGATTTTCGCTATCAATAATTTTAATTTGAACGGTACAATTCACAGGATCATTTACCCCGTCATCAGCTTGAAATACTAATTCAACTGTTCCATTTTCTACATTAATAAAGTCACCGTTTTCTGGACCACTAATTTGTGTAACTGTAGGATTGCCATTATCATCTACGGCTTCGGGAGTTTCAAAATCTAAGATTGCCCCACATTCTCCGGAATCTGCATCTATTTCAATAATTTCCTGGGGACAGTTTACGAATTCTGGTGGTGTATCTGGTTCTTCATTAATAATTACCTCGAAAATACATGGTTCGGATTCATTACCAGATTCATCAATTGCGAATATTGAAACTTCAGTAGTTTCAGTAATTGTAAAGCCTTCTGGTGGGTCCTGTACAATCTCTAGGTTATTATCGCAATTATCGGTAAATTCAGCAAGATCCCTGTAATCCAATAAATTAAATGATCCATTATTTAAATTTTCTTCCTGGTCTTCCGGGCAAGAAATTGTAACTGGATCTTCCGTATCATAGCCTGGAGAACGTTGATAAACCTCTAAGTCAAAATCTATGGAAATATCTGGAACTCTTTGACCAAACAAAGTTATAATCCTTCCCTCAAAAATAGCGTTATTTACATATAATGTTCCACAGTTTGAAATAGCAAGATCAACAGGAAAATCTATTTGAGAAGAAATTTTTGAATGAAAACTATTATCTGGATTATAGATGTTGATATTAAATATATTATCTTCTATCCCCTGTTTAATGAGTTCAAAAACTTCATAAAATTCATCAATATCATCAGTAGCTTCTAGAACTCTAGCTAAATTGATATCAGGACCAAAATCTGCAATAAATATATTATCAAATTTATCGATAATAATACTTCCAGGGGCTGCAATTTGATTACCACTGATTACACCTATTTGAGTAGGATTGAAATTATTATCGAACTCCAAAATCTTGACACTTGCATTATTATTTTGACCTAATTCGGCCATATAAAGATGCCCATCACTATTCACAGCTAATCTGTATGGTGAATTCAGTACAGTTCCCTGAACATTATCAAATTCATTGATTAAATTATTTTTATAATTACCTGTATTGTCCTTTCTGTAAATTTTAATTGAACTTGGTCTAGAAGGAGGAGGATCAGCATCTCCTATATAATGGTCAGCTACATAGAGATTATCTTCATTATCGAAAGTCAGTCCTACTGGGCCTTTAAAGCGATCTGCTCCGGAAGTGTCATATTCACCATTACCTAATTCTTCATTTGGCAAATAAACTCCTTCAGCTGAATAAACTCTAATAAACCGTCGATTGCTTTCATTTGTAGCTACATAAAATTTACCTTCACTATTAATGGCAAAATCCAGTGGATTACTTAACCTATCATTTTGATTTGTAATAAAATCTATTAATCCATCATTCTCTCCTACTTTCTTTATTCCGTTACCGAAGGTCAAAACAAATCTTTCTCCTTCGGAATTTACATCTACGGAAATTATTAATCTATCAATTTTAGCTTGTGGATTAAATACGTCTCCTGCGGTTAAGGTAAAATAATCCAAATTTCTAGCTTCCGGTAGGTTGTGAGTATAATTCGGCTGTTGCCCAAACCCAAACGAAATATTCAGTAAAAAAAAGAGTAAAAAAAGCGCAGTAGGTGTACCAAACGGCTGTAGCCGAAAAGTAAAACCGGGTGATGTAAAGTAACTTTGCTTCATAGCCGGATTTTAGCGCTTCCGGCAGTAAAGATAAAACTTGTGGCGTGAAAGATTTAAAAATTACGTTAATTATACGGTTTTCCGTAATTAAAACCGGGGCATAAAAATGCATGGCCAGGTAGCGGCCGGGGAAGTATTGTTAAATTTTTCCGGGTAAGAAAACAATGAGAGTGGCTTTTTGCTACAGCCGCTTCGCCACGATATGCTGCCCCGAAGCTTCGGGGTGTTTCAGCATCTAACTTTTTAACAACCTAGATCCTGAAATAAATTCAGGATGACGTTCTCTTTATTGAAACGAGTCCGCCTGAACGGTCAGGTTCAACATAAGCTAAATGGACTAAAATAGAATATTAGCCACTCTCATTATTCCCGGAAACTGAAAATTACCTCGCGTTATGCTTCGGCATTTTCGTTGTTTTTTACCACCAATCTAAATCCTTCGCCGTGAATGTTTAAAATCTCTACATTCTCGTCTTTCTTAAGGTATTTACGCAGTTTGGCGATATATACATCCATACTTCTGGAGGTAAAATAGTTATCGTCTCTCCAAATTTTGGTAAGTGCCAGTTCTCTTGGCATTAAATCGTTCTCGTGCAAGGCAAGTAAACGCAATAACTCGTTCTCTTTTGGAGAAAGTTTTTGAGCTTCTTCGTCTTTATAGGTTAAAAACCTTAGTTTAGAGTTAAGGTGAAAACCACCAATCTCGAACTCAAATTGCTTAGAGTCTGCCACACTATCTGTAGCTTTACGCTGCATAATGGCTTTTATCTTCATAAGCAATACTTCGCTATCAAAAGGTTTGTTTAGGTAATCGTCTGCTCCTACTTTATAACCTTTAAGCACGTCTTCTTTCATCGCTTTGGCGGTAAGGAAGATAATTGGGATTTCTTCGTTCTTTTCCCTTATCTCTTTAGCCAGCGTAAAGCCGTCTTTGTAAGGCATCATGACATCAAGAATACAAAGATCAAAATCGTCTTTTTTAAACTTTTCAAAACCTTCCATTCCGTTTTTGGCGTGCGTTACTTCGTAATCGTTCATCGCCAAATAATCTTTTAAGACGGTTCCAAAGTTTGGATCGTCTTCTACTAACAAAATTTTCTTGTCTTCAGTTTCCATATATTTAAGATATTAGAGGTAATTTAATTATAAATGTGCTTCCTTTTCCTTTTTCGCTTTCTACCGATACCTGCCCGTGGTGATCTTCTATAATTCTTTTGGCATAGGCTAAACCTAAACCGTGACCTTTCACGTTATGGATATCCCCGGTATGTTCACGATAAAACTTTTCAAATATTTTCTTTTGCACCAACTTAGACATTCCCGCTCCCTGGTCGCGAATTTTAAGGATGATGTAGTTCTTTACATTTTCAGTATAAATATCAATCTTAGGCGTCTCTGGAGAGTATTTTACGGCATTGTCCAGTATGTTTATTATCACATTGGTAAAATGATCCTGATTGGCCAAAATTGAAGAGCGCAGGGCCCCAAAATGCGTTTGTATATAACCGCCACGATCTTCTACAATTAATTCTATGTGGTTAATGGCATCTTCTACAATCTCATTAAGCTGAAGCCTTTCTTTTTTAAGGTCCAGCTCATTTTTATCCAGTTTAGAAATTCGTAAAACGTTTTCTACCTGGGCGTGCATTCTTCTATTTTCATCACGAATCATTTTAAGATAGCGCTTTTTCTTTTCTTCGTCGCTGCTAATCTTAGGGTTTTTAATAGCGTCTAAAGCCAGGTTTATGGTGGCAATAGGCGTTTTAAATTCGTGCGTCATATTATTTATAAAATCGGTCTTTATCTGTGAAATTTGCCGTTGCTTTATCAATTGTGATAATGCGCTGGAATAAGCGATCACGATAATAAGGGTAAAAATTATAGAAAGTGCAGCCATTAATGTTATAGATGAAAGCACTACTTTTTTCTTTTCGGTAAAATTAACCAGCAACTGGTAATTGCTATTTCCCATATCGTCTGCAAAAAGCGGAACCCCGTAGGTGGCGGGATGGCTTAGCGAAAAATTATCGCTGTGCAGATTTGTAGAAATACTATTGCTGTAAACACCATATTCAAATTCTGAATTGATGTCGCGGTTGCTCAATTCCTGGGCTAAAAGCCTTTCTATAGTAGCTTCGTTCACTCTTTGGTGCAGCGGAAGCCTGCTGGTATGCTCGGCAATATATTCTTTAAGCAAATTCTTCTCATACTCGTCCATACGAATAATACGCTCAATTTGCTGTTGAGAGCTTAGGCCGCTACCGTCTATATTATTACGGTTATTCACAATACTGGTCACCTTTTTATTGATGAGCTTGGTGAAGGGAATACTATCGCGGGCCGATTCTATAAAGCCTGAAGAAACCTTATAATCTTCTTCCAGAATAGCATCTGAATGAAAGAGGGTTTGGTTTCTTAATTTGTTTTCGTTTACGTAAGAATATTCGGTAATCGTGGCGGCCTGCAACCGACTATTTGTGCTGTCGGCATCTTTAAATTTCATCCAGTAATCTTCAATTTCCTGGTTTTCAATTTCGTTAACCACTCTTAAGAGTACCTGTTTCACATCGTAGGTAAACTGTGCTTCTTTGTCGTCTACGGTACTCTTAATCCAGTATCCCTGCACAAAAATAATACCGATAAGGGAAAGGCTCATTAAGATAACGAGAAGTAAAAAAAGCTTTTTATTCATGCTGCCAAAAGTAAGATTTTAACATTTAGTGCTTCAAGCGTTTAACCAAATGTTAACAAAACTTCTGCTAATTTTTACCTCGTTTTAAGATAATCTGATGTAATTCGTCAACCCGCGATTTGGTAAGGGATAAATCGTGATTCTCTATTTCTAAATCGGCCAATTTTTTCTTTTGGTCGTCACTCCATTGTTTGGCCATCCTGGCTTCAATTTCTTCCAGGGAACTATTATCGCGTTGTTGTAATCTTTTTATTTTTTCTGCTTTATCAGCAGTAACTAAAATATTTATATCGCATTTTTTATAACCGCCGGCTTCAAACAAAATTGCTGCTTCATAAATTACATAAACCGAATTCTGCTCGTTTTTCCAGCTTTCAAAATCTTTGGCTACGGCTGGGTGAATTATTGCGTTAAGTGCCTCCAGTTTATCAGATTCATTAAATACTACGGAAGCGATATGTTTACGATTGGGCGTTTGGCCAGAATAAGCTTCTTTACCAATAAGCGCGGTAACTTTTTCCCTTATCTCTGCTGAAGTTTCCAGGAGGCGTTTCCCGGCATCATCGGCAATATAAACCGGGACGCCTTTTTCTTTAAAAAAGCCGGCCACGGTAGTTTTCCCGCTGCCAATACCGCCGGTGAGTCCCACTACCATCATCGTTTTATAACAAATTGAATTTTACGCTCGTTAAGCCGAAGATTTCTCACCATTAAAGGCGCTTCTGTAATCCTGGCGATAATAAAATCGTCGCCATCATCTATATCATTAAAATCGCAAACCACCCTAAAGTTTTCGGCTTTCACCATTTCGTATTGCTTTAAATTCACCTGATAATACACCAAAACTTCTTTCGGAAAAATAGCAATATTGGTATCTTCGGGCTTATTTAGAATTTCTACCGGCACTTTTACACTGCCTTCGGTAAACTTCTCTACTTCCTGGCTATAGGTAACCTCGGTATTATAAAAACTCAACATTCCCAGGTTGGTAGTATCAATTTTAACCCTGCCGGAAACATTAGTATTAATGTTGTTGATCTTTAAATAAACCGTATTTAAATTTTGAAGGGTATCAATAATATTTTCGGGGCCGCTTACCTGTACCGAATCGGGTTGCAGGCTTACCGGCTCCCCTGCCGAATAACCTACCGCGTAATTAAGATCTATACGTGGCCTAACATTTACCCATTTATTCTTTTTAGGCTGAAATTCTACCGAAAGGCTTTCCTGGATAAAACGGGCTTTTTCAAAATTGATATTCACCTGCTCTTCCAAAACTTCGCGGTTGGCTTCAAAATTATAAACCAGCTCGCCATCTTCTTCTGTGGCTTTGCCAAGATCTAATTCCACCCTGGGTTTAAAGATCTGGTAGTACCAAATGGCAAAACCTTTATCCTGAATTCTTAATTGTAAATTATCTGGCCGTTCTTTAGATAGGGTTTTATCTAAAGGTACATTTTCATAAGAAACCGGAATATCTATTACTTGCGTATATTCTTTAGAAATTTGAACAAAAAACCAAATAAGTGAAGAAAACAGCAAGAAAAACCCGAAGCTTTTTAAGCTGGATTTTTTTATAGAAATTCTTTTAAATCTTATGTTTTTAAACATTTTTAAAGAATAAATTCGGGAATTCGTGTTCCGGGTCCTGTTTTAAAATATGAATATGCCAGAGGGATTTTATAAAGCCATAACCATATCCAAAAAATTGTACCAAAGTGGCATAAACCGCCAGGAAACCAATTCCTAAACTTTTATTTTTAATAGCGGCATCTATGGCAATAATCACAAAATATAGTACATATAAAAGAAATAACCACCAAATTCCCAGTTTTAAAAGCAAAATAGCGAATAAAAAGCCTAAACTAAAAACCGCGGGAAACCAATAAGTGATTTTCCCCGAGCCTGGATGCCATTTATTGAGAATTGGCCGTACCATCCCAAATTTTTGAACCTGGGTATAGAATTTAGACCAGTCTATGCGGCGTTTATGAAAAACCACCGCACCTGGAATTAAACATAATTTATATCCCATTTTTTTAAGCCGAAGCGAAAGATCGGGATCTTCGCCGGGATGAATTTTCCCGAATCCGCCGGAAGCTTCAAAGGCGTTCTTTGAAATCCCCATATTAAAACTCCTGGGCTGAAAATCATTTACCGCCGACTTTTTACCTCGAATCCCACCAGTGGTAAGAAAAGAGGTCATGGAATAATCTATGGCTTTCTGAATCTTGCTGAATGAAGGATGAGAAGCATCTGGCCCGCCAAAACAATCGCAGTAATCCTGCTGAAGGAATTTATCTACTTCCTGCAGATAATTTTCAGGTAATAAAACATCAGAATCCAGGATAAGAAAGTAATTGCCTTTGGCTTTTCGCATCCCAAAATTCCGGGAATCTCCGGGGCCTGTATTCTTTTTGTAGTGGTAACTAATGTTGAGTTGTTGCTGGAACTCGGTTGCAATACCTCCAGAAGAAATACTGGAACCATCTTCTACAAGCACAATTTCAAAATCCCGATCAAACTTAAGTTTGAGCATACTCTCTAACAACTCCCTCACCTCCCCGGGGCGGTTATATACAGGAATTATAAAGGAATAGTTTAATTTCATTTAAGGAATTGATTTGAGGATTGAATGCCGTGTAAAATCATTTTTTAAAATCATCGGCTAATTTCCCGGGTTCCTGACGGGTATCAAAAAAGGTAAGAATTCTAATTTCCTCATCATTAAATTCGTAATAAATGGAGATTTGTTTAGTGAGCACACACCTTCTTAAACCTTTCACTTTTTCAGATTCCGGAAAACTTTCCGGTTCTTTTTTTATGATTTGAAGGTATTCATCTAAATGCATGATGAAATTTGTCTTCACTTTAAGAGACCATTCCTCTACAAGGTATTCAAGAAGAGCTTCTAATTTTTTTTCCGCAATAGGAGAAATTATAAGCCTTCTATTCATTACTTATGTTTACTTATAAACACCTCATAATCGGTGTAATTTCCATTTTCAATTTCCTTCCTTGCGTCGTTGATCTCTTGTTTCTGTTCAGCATTTAATTCATCCCAAAAATCAGTTGAAGTCTCTTTTTTAAGGATTTTCTTTATAGACTGAATAATCTCGGGATCGTTAGTATTTAACAGCAGTTTTGCTAACTCTATTTTCTCAGTTTGAATATCCATAATTTAATAAATGTGTAATAAAAGTACGAAACCCTGTTTAATTAAATTCATATTTCAATTTTAAAAAGAGCTCTAATCCAGCTACTTTTATCTTAAATTTCCGAAACCGTCACCCTGAACCCTTTTATAGAGTCAGCTCGATGATTATTCCTTCAATAATTTATCAACTTCGCCTTTTAGAGGCTCTAAATCCCTAACAATAATGGACCACAAAATTTCATCTGAAACAGTATCATAACCGTGGCTTATCCTGTTTCGTGTATCGACAATTTTTCGTGCATTCGTGATAGAAAAATCTGGATTTGATTTCAGAACTCTATTAACCGCTTCTCCAATAATTTCCAGGTTTCTTTCAATAGCACGTTTACCTTTTAAGTCGTTGAGAAATTCATTAAAATCTCTGTTTTCCGGTAAAAAGGAATATATTTCAGAAATCGCCTGTCTAATATCTTCCAACCAGGCTTTAACTTCATTCTCCATAAATGTGGAGTTTGGCTTGATCAATCTCCTGCTTTAAAAACTTATTTTTAATAGCTTTTAATTCCAGTAAATCAATTCTTCTTTTAAAGATTTTCTCCAGGTTAAATTTTAAATCGAAATATTTATCGGAATAAGAAAGTGGATCTTGATCATCTATATCAACCACAAAATCAATATCACTTTCGGGTCTAAGTTTATCTTTAACTACAGACCCGAAAACAAATAATGACTTAACTTTATTGGTATCACAAAGCTTTTTTATTTGATCGATATGTTGATTGATTTCTTTCATCTTAACCTATCAAATATACTAAAAACCTGTTTGATCACTTCACTAAGAAGGATGACATATTAAAGCAGGATTTCCCAATCAAGTTTGGGAAGATTTCCTATTATCCTAGATGCTGAAATAAATTAAGCATGACGTGAAACCAAAACGTCATGCTAAACTCATTTTTTTATTTCTCCTCCTGTCCTTTAATAAAAGACTCCATAACTTCCTGGCTTACACCCATATTAGCAAAACCACCATCGTGGAAAAGGTTTTGAAGCGTAACTTTCTTAGTTAGATCAGAGAATAAGCTTACCGTGTAATCGGCGCATTCTAATGCGGTTGCATTACCAAGCGGCGACATTTTATCAGCGTAAGCAATAAAGCCGTCAAATCCTTTTACACCCTGTCCTGCAGTAGTTGGGGTTGGCGATTGTGAAATAGTATTTACTCTAACTTTATGATCTTTTCCAAAGAAATAACCAAAGCTACGTGCTATAGATTCTAAAAACGCTTTATTATCGGCCATATCATTATAATCTGGAAATACACGTTGTGCGGCCATATAGCTAAGCGCAACAATACTTCCCCACTCGTTCATCGCTTCTTTTTTGTAAAGAACCTGCATAGTTTTATGAAAAGAAACCGCAGAAATATCCCATCCTTTTTGGGTGAAATCGTAATTCTGCTCAGTATAATGATTCCCCTTTCTAACATTTACCGACATCCCGATAGCGTGAAGCACGAAATCTATTTTTCCGCCAAGGATCTCCATAGATTTTTCAACCAGGTTTTCCAGGTCTTCAATTTTAGTAGCATCAGCAGGAATAATTTCTGAACCGGTTTTCTCGGCCAGCTCTTTAAGATTTCCCATTCTTAACGCAATTGGAGCATTGGTAAGCACAAACTCTCCGCCTTCTTCCTTAACACGCTCAGCGGTTTTCCAGGCGATAGAATTCTCGTCTAATGCGCCAAAAATAATTCCTTTTTTTCCTTTTAACAGGTTGTATGACATAGTGATAAATTTTTTCGTTTTGTTAGTATAAATCAGCCCGGAGCAAGCTCACAAAGCGATTTGGATATAAAATTTATATTCCGGGGCCCGCCCGAAATTTTTTAAATCCCGATTATGGGGTAAAGATAGCAAAATTACTTTCAGGCCATAGTTTTAATCCAGGAGTGCACGTGCGTGAGCCCGCGCCGAATCTCCAATATTTTTACCGCCAAGCATCATTGCCAGTTCTTCTACACGCTCGCTACCTTTTAATTCTTCTATCTTGGTAGTAGTAGCGTTAGCAGAATCTTCTTTAAAAATCTTAAAATGGCTGTTTCCTTTCCCGGCAATTTGCGGTAGGTGGGTAATAGCAATTACCTGCATGGCATTCCCCATTCGTTGTAAAATACCGGCCATTTTTTGAGCAATATCTCCTGAAACTCCCGTATCAATTTCATCAAAAATAATGGTTGGAAGTTTACTTTGTGCCGCGAGAATACTTTTAACCGCCAGCATAATCCTGGAAAGTTCCCCGCCAGAAGCTGCTTTTTTGATCTCTTTAAAATCGCCACCTTTATTCGCTGCCAAATACCAGAATAATTCATCCTGCCCGTTGGCTAGAAAATGCGCGGCTTTTTTCAGCTCTATTTTTAATCGGGCGTTTGGCATTCCAAGATCGGCCAGTAAACTTTCGGCTTCTTTGATAAAAGCCGGTACTATTGCTTTTCGTTTTTCCTGGAGTTTTGCAGCCACAGCTCCCAATTTGGTTTCTTGTTTTACAATGGCATTCTCCAATTCTGAAAGTGCATTTTCTGCATTTTCACTTACCGAAACTTTTTCCTGAAGTTCATCTTTAATCTTCAGTAATTCGGCAATATTTTCTGCGGAATGTTTTTTCTGTAAATTATAAATTAGCTGAAGCTTTTGATTGGTGGCTTCCAGCTCTTCAGGGTTGGCCTCTACCCTATCTAACGCATCACTTACTTCTGAAGAAAGATCGTCTAATTCAATAATTACACTTTCAATACGCTGATGCAAAGCTTCATAATTAGCCGATAAATTGGCAATCCTGGCCAGCGAGGCACGAGCTTGTTTTAAGCTGTCTAAACTTCCTATTTCTTCCTGTTCCAGTAAATTTAAAGCTGAACTTAGGTTTTCGGTAAGTTCTTCAACATTGCTCAATTCTTCGTAACGGGTTTCCAGTTCTTCCTGCATCCCGTTTACTAAACGCGCTTCTTCAAGCTCATTCAGTAAAAATAAATTATAATCGTATTCTTTTGTGGCCTGGGCCTGTTCTTCTTTTAATTCAACAAGCCGTTTTTGTAACTTTTTATAAGTTTTTAGTTCGGTTTTATATTCCAGAAGTAAGGTTTCACTGTTCGCAATAGTATCAATTACCTGGAATTGGTAATCATTATTCCCCAAACTCAAAGTTTCGTGCTGACTGTGAATATCAATAAGGTATTCTCCCAGTTTATTTAAGGAGGTGAGTTTTACCGGCGTATCGTTTACAAAAGCACGCGATTTCCCTGAAGCCAAAATTTCTCTTCTAATTATGGTGTTTTCTTCATAATCCAGGTCTTCAGTGATAAAAAAATCTTTTAGCTTATAATTAGCGATATTAAAACTGCCTTCTATTACGCATTTCTTATCGGTATCACGAATACTTCCGTAATCGGCGCGGTTACCTAAAAGAAGCCCAAGTGCGCCCAGCATAATAGATTTACCGGCACCGGTTTCACCTGTAATAATGGTAAAACCTTCCTGAAGTTTGATGTTTATATCTTCAATTAAGGCGTAATTTTTTATAGATAGAGCTGTGAGCAAAGTGTACTAAATTTGGGCTAAATATACGAGAGAAATTTTTCCCAATCAACAATAAACTTTGGGTAAACCCGGAAGTTATATCAAAAGGGAAAAATTCGATTATACAGATGTTTGCTAAAGAAATAATACTTTTCAAATGTATATCCGGTTTTCCTCATAGAAGTGAATTTATGAAAAAATCGTCATGCTGATTGTTTCAGCATCTAACACGATAGTACCTACCATTCAATTTAGACCTCCGATAGAAATCGGAGCAGGCTCTGAAACCAGTTCAGGGTGACGTCTAAATTTTAAAGTATGACTGTTTACGGATATTCAACTTAAAACCGCGATTATCAAGTAAAAATTCTTTACTGAATATTTCTCCAGTTACGGGAATAACGGGGCGCCAGGCCACTTAGTGTTTGACTTAAACCTGGGCGGTTAATTTCGGGGCCGTCGCTAAAAATTTGGGTTACCTCATCGGCCTTGGCATCAAAAAAACTTCTAAGCAATAAAGAATTTGCCCTCCTGGAATTCATTGTAGTTAAACTTTCCAGCGCATCGGCAATGGCAATTTTTCCAGCTTCAGGATCTTTATGCATTACATCCAACCCACGGCGATGATATTGATATAAAGCGGTACGGTATTCTGTAAACATATTAGAAAGCAAATCTGCATTTAAGCGAAACCTTGACGTTTGTCCATCGGCTCCACTCCAACCGGTTCTACCACTTTGTTGCGCGGTATTTACAATTCGATTAGCTTCCTGATAATAATCGGTTCCACCTTCAGGGGAAAAAGTATCGGCATCCATGCCTAAAATGGTGTAGACATAAAAGGAAACTACAGAAACCAGGTTATTGGAAAATGAGTTCTGACTATAATTTAATGGCTGATATTCCCTATAATTAAAGCTGAATTGAGAATCGTTAAAATTTAAAATTGGGCTCACCATATTAGAGCCGTAAACCGGTCTTGATGACTGCACCTGGATAGTGCCGCTGAAAGATTCGCCTTCAAACTCATTTATGGTGATAAACATACTGCAGTTAATGCGCTCGCCGGGTTCAAATTCTTTATTGGTCCAAGAGGTTTGATTTACAAACTCTCGCAACGAACTCTCTAAAGTTCTAAAAACCGAAAGATTGCTTTGCCCGGTTTGCTCGGTATTAATCACTATTTCACAGTTGAGTTCCTGGGCGGCCGCAAAAGGCATCCCGGCAACTAAAAGAATAAGAAATAGCAATTTACGCATCTAACAAATGTACAATTTCGTTTAAAATATCGGTTGCAACCTCGGCCTTGGATTTTAGATCGAAAGCCTTTTCTGAATCTTTATAGACCAAAGTAATTTTATTGGTATCCTTCTTAAAACCAGCACCGACATCGTTTAAAGAATTGAGCACGATAAAATCCAGATTTTTCTTTGCCAGTTTTTCCCGGGCGTGCTCTAATTCGTTATTGGTTTCCAGGGCAAAACCAATTAATTTTTGATGGGTTTTCTTTTTCCCCATCGATAAGAGAATATCCTGGGTTTTGGTAAGTTCCAGGCTTAGGTTTTCTTCGGCCTTTTTAATTTTTTGGGCCGCTACTATCTTTGGCTTATAATCTGAAACCGCAGCAGCAGCAATAGCAACATCTACATTTTCAAAATGATCATGTACAGCGGTGTACATTTCTCTTGTACTTACTACTCTAATTAGGTTGATCTTTGGATCATCGATTTCCAAATGTGTAGGACCGGAAATAAGGATCACCTCAGCTCCAAGTTCAGCGGCTTTTTTAGCAAGTTCAAAGCCCATTTTTCCACTGGAATGGTTTCCAATAAAACGAACCGGGTCTATGGCTTCGTAAGTTGGCCCAGCGGTAATTAAAATTTTCTTTCCCTGCAGAGGTAAGTTTTCAGAAAAATATGTTTCTAAAAATTCGATAATCTCTTCGGGCTCTGCCATTCTCCCTTCGCCTTTTAAACCACTGGCAAGTTCACCCGTTCCTGCGGGAATCATAATATTTCCGTAGGACTTAAGGCTCTCAAAACTCTTTTTTGTGGAAGGGTGTTTATACATATCCAAATCCATTGCAGGTGCAAAGAATACCGGACATTTAGCTGAAAGATAGGTTGCGAGCAAAAAGTTGTCGCTATTCCCCGTAGCCATTTTAGATAAGGTATTGGCAGTGGCAGGGGCCAAAACCATAAAATCGGCCCAAAGGCCGAGTTCTACGTGATTGTTCCATTGCTCATCTTCATCGTCTTCGGTAAAAGAAGAAAACACTTCGTTCTTGGAAAGTGTTGAAAGCGTAAGCGGTGTAACAAATTCTTTTGCAGCCGGCGTCATCACGACTTTTACCTGTGCACCGGCTTTAATAAATAATCGTACTAAAAATGCAGATTTGTAAGCGGCAATACCACCACTTATGCCCAAAAGCACTTTTTTGCCTTTTAGTACAGACATCTTAATTAAGCTTCTGCTTCTTCAGAATCTTTAGTATTCCGGTAATAGATCTTACCGTCTAACCATTCCTGGATAGCAAGCGCGTGTGGCTTTGGAAGTTTTTCGTAAAACTTAGAAACCTCAATTTGCTCTTTATTTTCAAAAATCTCGTCAAGACTGTCGTTATAAGTCGCAAATTCGTCAAGCTTCTCCAACAATTCTTTTTTGATCTCAGAATTTATTTGGTTTGCTCTTTTTGCAACCACAGAAATAGCCTCGTATATATTGTTAGTTGGCTCGTCTACCTTGTTCTTATCGAAGGTAATTGTGTTAATTGGTGCGTCTGTCTTTTTAATATCCATCTTTCTTCTACTATTAAAAATTTTGTAAGCGTGATTTTATGTCTTCGGTTGAAGCTTCTATGGCTTCAGAATATTCACCTTCAGGGTAATATTTTTTATACTCCTGGGAATATTCCAGGGCTTGTTGCAGTCTTTCCTGCATTAAATCTCTAAAACTATTTACTGCCAGTTGGTAAGCAGAATCAAACCTGTAATAATGGGCGTCTTCTCTAAAAGGAGACCCGGGATTATTAGAAAGGAAATTAGTAAAGGAAGTAATTGCTGCCTGGTAATTACCGGCTCTAGCCTCTCCTGTTAGATGATATTGTTTGGCAATTTCGTATTCCTTTTTTTCCAGTTTTATACGTAATTCGGCTGCCATATCGTTGGCTTCTTCGGCGTGCTCGCCTTCAGGATAAGTGTTTAAATAAGCCTGAAGTTCTGCAATTGCTTTATGCGTATCGGTTTGATCAAGATCGTATCTTGGAGAAAGCTCGTAGAAACTTCTCGCCTTTTTAAAAGCGGCTTCTTCTACCTTATCACTGTTAGGATAAGATTGCTGAAAACGCTCAAACTCGTATGAAGAAAGGTAAAAATCCCCTAACTGGTAGTAGGTGTTGGCAAATAAATAACTGAGTTTCTCACCTTGAGGCTTCCCGCGATATTGCGGAACAATTTGCTCAAATAACCTAAGGGCCTTACGATATTTTTTATTGCTATTTTCTTCCTGGGCTTCATTGTACAGCTCTTCAGCATATGTATACTTTGCGCCGGCATCATCACTTTTTAGCAAGGTTTGATACTCCCCACAGGATACAGTTAAAATTAAAACTGTTACTAATAAAATTGCTTTCTTCATCATTTGTAAAAACATCTGGCAAAAGTACATTTTTCTTCAGTATAAAAAAAACTTTGTGTTGCAGGCTTAGATAACTCAAAATGTGCCTTCTTATTATCCTGAAAGAAAGATAATCTAAGGCTTTTGCTGAAAAAATAAAAGGTCTAAGAAATTATTCTATCGTCAAGCTGAACTGGTTTCAGCTTCTAACATTGATCGACTGGCAATTTATTAGATCCTGAAATAATCCCAACGCTTCGGGAAAGAATGACGATATTTAAAACTTTTTAGACCTTGTAATTAATAATTTTAGCTAAAATTCTTCAAAAAATCTTCAATCTGCTGCTGAAGTGCTGGTGTGGCTTTCACCAGCGGTAATCTCAGGTTGTTCTGAATACTTTGTTTTAGAGCAAGTAAAGCTTTAATTCCTGCAGGATTTCCTTCAGCAAAAATCAAGTCTATAGAGCGCTGTAATTTATAATGAAGTTCGTAAGCTTCAGCAGGTTTCCCTTCTAAACCTAGCGAAACCATTTTAGAGAATTCAACCGGGAATCCCTGTGCTATTACCGAAATCACTCCTTTTCCGCCGGCTAAAACCATAGGCAGGGTAAGCATATCGTCTCCAGAAATTACCAGGAAATCTTTGGGTACCAGGCTTATTAATTTCATTGCCTGCACCATATCGCCGGCAGCCTCTTTTACGCCGATTACATTGCTAAAATCGCGGGCAATACGGTTTATAGTTTCCGGCAGGATATTAGACGCAGTTCTTCCCGGTACATTATAAAGAATTATTGGCAACGGGGAAGCGGCAGCCACAGCCTTAAAATGCTGGTAAATACCTTCCTGGGTTGGCTTATTGTAAAAAGGAGAAACCGAAAGGATAGCTTCAAAGCCAGAAAGATTTGCAGCTTTGAGTTCTTCGCAAAGGGCGTATGTATTATTGCCTCCCATTCCCAATACCAGAGGCAAACGTTTATTATTCTTTTTTACAACCGTATTTATTACAAGCTGTTTTTCTTCTTTATTAAGACTGGCGCTTTCGGCGGTAGTTCCTAAAACCACCAGGTAATCTATTCCATTTTCAATCTGGTTTTCTACCAGGTTTTCCAGTGCTTGCACATCTACAGATAAATCTTCCTTAAAAGGAGTTATCAAAGCCACACCGGTACCAATAAATGAGTTCATTGCTGTTTAAATTTTTTATGATAATCGAAAAGATTTGCGGAATTTCACCTTAAAACTGAAAAATGCAAAATTTTCGGGCGACAAATGTATAGATTTCGACAATTTAAAGGACCAAAATCTGCTTTTGTATTTAAACAAAAGCACATATTTAACAGCTTTGTTTTTTCTGTTAAAAAATAAACAGGAATTAGCTTTCGCTTTTTAGAGAAGGTTCAATAAACGCAGCTTTCTCTCTGGAGTTAGAAAAAACAGCAAACTAAAGATTAAGCCGTTATACCACAACAAATTACCGGTAATTAAAATAGCAGAATCTTTCATATAAAAATAAGCGGAATCCCTAAACACATTTGAAAAAATAAAAGTAAGAACCAGCGTGATAAAATAAATTGATTTTTTTGAGTAAGAATTCAAATAATAAATAAGGGAAATAATGCCCATTACCAGTAAGACGCCGTAATAAGCTATATAAATGCCAAATTCAAGTTCATCACTCATATATTGTTTAAGTTCCAGCACGTGGGTAAATAGCAAATAAGCATTTATGGCTATTAATAGAAAAAAATAAACCAGTATGGTTTTACTGGCAGTTTCCAGTTGGGTATTCTGCAAAGCTTCCCTGCTTAAACCAAAATAGGCGATAATATAAAAGAAGAAGGAAATAAGAGTTAAGTTATTAGTATTAAATATGAAGCCATTAATTTGAGCCAGAAAGAAAAAGATAAAAAAGAGTATAGCATTCAAGCTCATATTTTTTTTAAGCTTGATATAAATACCGGCAAGGCCGGGCACAAAAATAAGCTGTGTGGCCTGCATTAACCAATCGGCTTCAGCTATGGCAGCATATAAATTTATAGCTAGAAGCGGAACGAGTAAAATTAAAATGTATTGAAAAAGACTCATTTTCATTCAATTGCGGACCGAAAATATAAAATTCATGTTATCAATAATGTCCATTTGAGTAAAGCATTGCTATTTTTAGAAATTTTAACCCATTTTTCGACAAAATGATTAATTATTCCGTTGAAATACCTTTAATTTTTTAACAGAAAAATCGCTGATTCAATTTCAGGAGTCGTTTTATAAAAATATTCCGGGCTTTAGAGTTGAACAGTTAAGTTTGACCCGGATAATCTATTTATCTTTGAGTTTTTAAAAATGAATATAACCGGCCTAATTCCCAATCCTAGAAATTGATAAATAATTATCTTCAAATTCATAAAAAGGGTGAAAATTATATACGAATGAAAAAAACCAGATTAAGTTTATTCCTGCTTCTTTCAGTAATTCTATTAAGTTGTAAAGGAAACGAGGTTAAACCTTCAGAAATTAAAGGGCAACGAATAGCTATAGATGAAAAGATTGAACCCGATGCCGAAATTGAGGAATTTGTAGCACCGTTTAAAGAGCATCTCAATAAAACGCTAGATAGCACTTTAGCTTACAATCCAAATGATATGGTGAAAAGTGACGGCGACCTCAACACCGCAATTGGAAACTTAATGGCCGATTTGGTAATAGAACAGGCCAACCCTATTTTTAAAAGCAGAACCGGAAATGAAATAGATATGGTTTTGCTAAATCACGGCGGAATTAGAGCTGGTCTCAACAAAGGAAATATTTCTACCCGAAGTGCATACGCCCTAATGCCTTTTGAAAATGAAATTGTAGTAGCAGAACTTTCCGGAGAAAAAATTAAGGAAATGCTTACTTACCTGGAACGTGCAAAAACCGCACATCCTGTTAGCGGAATCCAGATTGAAATGGATCAGGATTATAAGGTTACCAGCGCAAAAATAAACGGTGAAGATTTTGATGAAGATAAAACCTATTTTGTAGCTACTTCAGATTATTTGCAACAAGGCGGCGATAATATGAACTTTTTTAAAGATCCAATCCAATTATATAAAGTAGACTATAAACTGCGCAATGCCATTATAGATTATTTTAAAAAGGTAGATACTTTAACGGTTGAGAAAGACAATAGATTTATAAGAAAGTAAGAAATGAAAAGAAGAAATTTTATACAACAAACCTCGGCAGCAACGGCTTTTATAGGGATTGGTGGCTTAAGTTCACTTTCATTTAAACCTAACTATAAAAAGCACATTACCATTTTACACACCAATGATGTGCATAGTCATATTGAGCCTTTTGGCCCTGATGATTCCAGGAATCCTAATATGGGCGGTGTTGCCAGGCGAGCGACTTTAATTCAGCAGATTAGAAATGAAAATCCCAATACTTTACTTTTAGACGCTGGGGATATTTTTCAGGGGACGCCTTACTTTAATTTCTATGGAGGCGAACTGGAGTTTAAGCTGATGAGTAAAATGAAATATGACGCGGCTACCATAGGAAACCACGATTTTGATAATGGGATAGATGGATTATATGCACAACTTCCACACGCCGAATTCGATTTTATTTCATCTAATTATGATTTCAGCAATACGGTGATGGATGGGAATACCCACGAGCATAAAATTTTCACTAAGGATGGTGTGAGAATTGGAATTTTTGGTTTGGGAATTGAACTGCAGGGTCTGGTGAACGATAGTCTTTATAAGGAAACGAAATATCTGGATCCCATAGAAATTGCGCAGGATCAAAGCCGAATTCTAAAAGAAGAAAAGAATTGTGACCTGGTTATTTGCCTTTCGCATTTAGGCTATAAATACAGCAGTGATAAGATTTCTGATATTAAACTAGCACAAACCACCGAAAACATAGATCTCATTATTGGCGGCCACACTCATACTTTTTTGGATAAACCAACGGTTGAAACCAATAAGGCCGGTAAAAAGGTTTTAGTAAATCAGGTGGGTTGTTACGGACTTTACCTGGGAAGAATTGATTTTTATTTAGATGATAAAAATAATATTGAAACAAATGGAGTCAAGATCGAGGTTTAGCGATTTTTAAAAGTCAAAAAAGATCTGATTTAACTTTTGAATGTGAGAATTGAAGCGATAATGGGTTGCCTTTAATTTGAAATCGGGTTTATTTTAATTTGGCCACCAACAGCTTTTAAAACTTTCATTATTGTTGAAAATTGTGGTTTTGCACCATCAGATAAAGCTTTGTATATACTAGGCCGACTTAACCCGGTTTCATCTGCAATTTTTGTCATTCCAATGGCCTTTGAAATATGCCTTAATGCTATAATTAAATCTGAAGTATCCCCTTCTTCTAAAACAGAATTAAGATATTCAGCAATCATGTCGTTGCTGTCCAAATAATCTGCAATATCAAATTTTGATGTTTCCATTCTTAATTTTTTAATTTGCTCCAAATTTCTTTTGCCTTTTCGATGTCCTTTTGCTGGGTTGATTTATCACCGCCAATAAGCAGTATAATAATTTTCCCATCTCTTTCCTTGAAATATATTCTATAAGCTTTTAGCGTAATTTATTCTTAGTTCACTTATTCCATCTCCAACAGGTTTACAGTCTCTAAAGTGCTCGTCGTTTTCCAGTTTCTGGATTCTGAACAAAATCTTAGATTATGCCCTCAAATCTTTTAATTTCCTTAGCCACTTGTCAAATTCTACTGTTTTCTCTATAAAATACATCCTTCTAAGTGTATTCACTTAGATACAAAAGTATATAATTTTTTTGAATTCAGATTTCTAATAATGAAGTTTTTAAAGTGTATCCAGACTCAAGATAACATCTCCAGGAATTCTTCTTCCGTAATAATTTTAGTCCCCAGTTTTTCTGCCTTTGCCAGTTTGCTGGGCCCCATATTTTCGCCTGCAACCAAATAGTCCGTTTTTCCTGAAATTGAACCGGAAACTTTTCCGCCGTTATCTTCTATCATTTTCTTGAGTTCATTTCTGGCAACTTTTTCAAAAACCCCGGAAATCACAAAAGTAATGCCCTCAAGTAAATCGCTCTGGTTTTCCAGTTCTTCTACAGCAATTTCCAATTGAAGTCCGTAGTCCTTTAAACGCTGCACGATCTCCCTGTTTTCTTCGGAAGCAAAAAAATCGGTTACACTTTCGGCTATGCGCTCTCCAATTTCATCAACCGCTGTAAGATCTTCGGTTGAAGCCGAAGCCAAAGCATCTATATTTTTGTAATGCTTTGCTAGTTTTTTAGCTACAGTTTCGCCCACATATCTTATTCCAAGGGCAAATAAAACCCTTTCAAAAGGAATTTCTTTAGATTTTTCAATTCCATTAATAAGGTTTTCCGCCGATTTCTCTGCCATTCGTTCCAATGGAAGAATATCTTCTTTTTTCAGGGTATATAGGTCGGCATAATTGGTAATTAAATTAGCATTCACCAACAAAGCAACGGTTTCTCCACCCAGGCCTTCTATATCCATTGCTTTTCGGGAAATAAAATGTTGAATTCTCCCTATAATTTGCGGCGGACATCCATTATAATTAGGGCAGTAATGTTGCGCTTCGCCTTCTTTTCTAATTAACTCGCTATCGCATTCGGGACAGGTTTCGGCATATTTAGTTTCGGGAGTTTCGGGATCTCTTTTAGTGAAATCAACCCCCACAATCTTCGGAATAATTTCACCTCCTTTTTCAACAAAAACAGTATCTCCTTCCCGTACATCCAGTTTTTCAATTTGATCGGCATTGTGTAAAGACGCACGTTTCACAGTAGTTCCGGCTAATTGTACCGGTTCAAGATTTGCTACGGGCGTGATTGCTCCTGTTCTCCCAACCTGGTAGGTGATCTTATTTAATTTAGTACTCTCCTGTTCAGCCTTAAATTTATAAGCCATTGCCCAGCGTGGGGATTTAGCGGTATAACCTAATTCATCCTGCTGATCAAAACTATTTACCTTCACCACTACCCCATCGGTTTCATAAGGTAAATCGTGGCGGTGTTGGTCCCAATAATTCACGTAATCGAGAACTTCAGCTATACTATTTTTTAACTCGGCTTCAGGTGGCACTTTAAAGCCCCAATCCCTGGCTTTTTCCAAACCTTCAAATTGTGATTTTACCGGTAAACTATCGGCTACCAAACTATAAAGCAGGCAATCTAAAGGTCTTTTGGCAACCTCAGCACTATCCTGGAGTTTTAAGCTTCCGGAAGCGGTATTTCTAGGATTTGCATAAGGTTCTTCGCCTGCTTCTACCCTTTCGGCATTCATTTTTGCAAAACCTTCATAAGGCAACACTATTTCACCCCGAATATCAAATTTCTGCGGAAATTCTCCCTTCAGTTTTAAAGGTACAGATCTAATGGTCTTTATATTATTGGTAACATCATCTCCCTGGAACCCATCCCCACGGGTAACTGCACGTTTTAATTTTCCATCCTCATAAGTCAGGCTAATAGAAGCTCCATCGTATTTTAATTCGCAAACATACTGTACTTTACCCCCAATAGATTTCTCGATTCGCTTTTCCCAGTCTTCCAGCTCTTCTTTAGAGTAAGAATTGGAAAGCGAGTACATTCTATAATCGTGAACTACGGTCTCAAAATTTTTAGTTATCGCACCACCTACACGGCGCGTGGGAGAATTAGGGTCATCAAATTCAGGATTTTTTTCTTCCAGCTCCTGTAATTCTTTCAGCTTCATATCAAAATCGTAATCGCTGATCTCGGGCTTATCCTCTATATAATATAAATAATTATGGCGGTGTAATTCTTCGCGTAACTGTTTGATCTTTTCTTCGGTACTCATAAAAGGCTGGTAAGTTATTGCTGGGCTTTTAGTTGATCGTTTTCAAAAACAAGGGAATGCTTTTTTCCCTGGTGCGTAAATTCTATTTTAAATTCAGATTTATAGGCTTTATCATCTGTAGGAAACCAATCTTTAAGTTTTTGGTTTATGGTGATGAGCAAACCTTCGTCATCACCTATCGCACAAAAATGCTCAAAATCGCCATCATATTTATCTAACTGAAAATTTGAATTTAGAAAGTCGAATTTCTCCTGAATGTTCTCTGTTACCAGGCCTACCTCACTAATTCCCAAAATACTTTTTTCTGAAAATAATGCTGATTCCGGTTTACTGAAACTCTCACGAGAAATGAATTCTATAATATTTTTATCTTCGTCATAGAAGTACAAAGATTTAGCATTCCAGGCCATAAAATCTACAATTTCCTGCCCATTACCTTTCAAAACCGGAACCCATTCTTTTACCCATTCCAGGGCTTCTTTATGCTGCCCATCGGGAATATGAAATGCGATATGGTAAGCTGTTGCGTTTTCTTTTTGCTGAAATTTTATGGTAGAATACCCGGTTTCAACTTCAAAATAGTCTTCGGAATAACCCGTGATATTTAAATTTAACTGCTCCCGGTAAAACCGAAGTTGTTCCTTAATATTATCGGAATAAATTTGAAGTTTATGGATTTTCATAATGTCTTAATTTAGGTCTGGTCTTTATTCATCCATTTGGGAACAGGCATAGGCTTAAAATTATACATTTTTTCCAGTAATTCCTCAATATCTTCCCCAATAAGCAAAAGATTAAAATTCTCTTTTCTAAGCAAACCTTTTCTCACCATGGTTTTAAGCATCGCGATAAGATCGTCGTAAAACCCGTTAATATTTAATAATCCAATAGGATTTTGATGCAGCCCTAATTGGCCCCAGGTTACAATTTCAAAAAGCTCTTCAAAAGTTCCAAACCCGCCAGGCAGGGCAATAAAACCATCGCTTAATTCGTGCATTTTAAGCTTGCGCTCGTGCATATCTTTGGTAGTGATCAATTCGGTTAAACCGGTATGGACTACTTCTTTGGTCTTTAAAAAATCTGGAATCACCCCAATAACTTCTCCTCCGTTTTGAAGGGTACCGGCAGCAACCTGCCCCATTAAGCCAAGTTTACTTCCGCCAAATACCAATTTAATATTCTTTTGAGCTAAAACTTTTCCCAGACGATAAGATTCTGAGAAAATTTTCTCATCGTTGCCTTCGCTGCTTGCACAAAAAACGGCAATGCTTTTAAGTTGGTTTTTACTGTTGTTTTCCAAAATTATTGGTTTATGAAATTTAGAACTATTGGGTTTTAAAAACCTTAATATTAACGCAATTCTCCTTTTAGCATTCTGAAATTTCCAAAAAGATCTTTTCGCAATTCGGTGCTAAAACCATATTTCTGCATCATCTTTTCGGTTTCTTCGGCCAGGTATTGGTTGATCTCAAAATAGAGCTTCCCGCTAGGATTTAGGCTACTTTTAGCCAATTTCGTGATTTTCTCATAGAAAATTAAAGGATTTTCGTCTTTTACATATAATGCAGTAGGTGGATCGTATTCTAAAACATTTCGGTGCATTTCCTTTTTCTCCAGTTCCCTAACGTAGGGCGGATTAGAGACAATAACATCCCAGTTTCCCTTAAGAGCTTCGGTTTTTAAAATATCTTCCTGGATAAAATTAATGTCAACATTATTAATTTCTGCATTGGTTTTCGCCATTACCAGAGCTGCTTCAGAAATATCTATAGCCGAAATTTGAGCTTCCGGAAGATTTTTTGCCAGGCTAATAGCGATGCAACCACTCCCCGTCCCAATATCCAGGATTCGCCCAGATTCCTCTTCGAAAAATTCTTCTAAAATCCATTCAACCAATTCCTCGGTTTCTGGTCTTGGTACTAATACATTTTTATCAACCTTAAAAGTCAATCCGAAAAACTCTGTTTCCCCAATAATATGCTGAATGGGTTCGTGGTTTTTTAAACCCGCTAAGGCTGACTCTAGTTTCTCAATCTGACTTTTATCAATTTCAAGCTCAGGATTTAAAGCAAGATTTAACCGATTGATCTTGAAAAAAGCTTCTGTTAGCATAAAGAAAAAAGAATGCACTTCTTCCACAGGATATTCATTTTCCAGCGATTTAGTAAAAATTTCTTTTTGGGCTTTTAGTTTCATCTTTCCAGTTGTGGGTTGTGAGTTCTCGGTTCTCGGTTTTGGGTTATCTGTTATCAGTTGTGAGTTGGGCGTTGTCAGTTTGAGGAAAATCCAAATTCCTGATTCTTATCTCCTGGATCTTGTTTCTTGTTTCTTAAATCTTTTTTCTTTCTTTTCTCTCTACTCTTTTCTCTTGATTAAAACATAAAATCGTGGCGTTCCTCCCTGTCTCGCGATAACGTAAAAAAGACTCCTCCCTCTTCATTCTTCACTCTTTACTCTTTACTCCTACTTCTCAAACATCCCTAATCATCCACATCGTACAATTATAATGGCCGGTGTCTCCAAGGGGTTTTTCTAAAGATTTGAAGCCACTGCGTGCGTAGAGTTTCCGTGCGCTTTTCATATAAGGAAGGGTTTCAATATAGCATTGTTCAAAATTCTGAGATTTGGCGAACTTAAGACAGGTATCCATCATTTGGGCGCCAAGACCTTTGCCACGAGCTTCAGGCAAGAAATACATTTTTTGCAATTCGCATATTTTTTCTTCCAGCCCAATTAACGGTGCAATTCCTGCTCCTCCAATAATTTTCCCTTCATCTTCCACCACAAAATAATTCATTCGCGGAGGCTGATAAGTTGCATACATATCGTCTAGCGCCTTGTCTTCATAGGCGGTTCCTACTTTTGGAACGCCCATTTCTACCAAAACCTTTCTTACTACTTCGGCAACTTGTTGATTGTCTTCGGGTTGAATTTCCCGTATTTTTAACGTGCTCATTCTTGGTAAATAATCCTATTTTAGAGGCGTGAATATACACGAAAAATATATAAAACGCTGTATTGAACTGGCCAAAAACGGACTGGGAGCCACCTATCCCAATCCGCTGGTAGGCAGCGTAATTGTTTATAAAAACAAGATAATCGGTGAAGGCTGGCATCAAAAAGCAGGAGCCCCACACGCCGAGGTAAACGCTGTAAATTCTGTGAGAGATGAATCGCTTTTAAAAAAGTCTACCATCTATGTGAGTCTGGAACCCTGCAGTCATTTTGGAAAAACGCCGCCTTGCAGCGATCTAATTATCGCTAAGGGTATTAAAAAAGTGATTATTGGTACAGTAGATCCTTTTGCTGAAGTTGCCGGTCGCGGCATCAAGAAACTGATGGAAGCCGGTTGCGAAGTTCAGGTAGGAATTCTGGAAAAAGAATGCCAGGATCTCAACAAACGTTTTTTCACTTTCCATCAAAAGAAACAGCCTTATATTATTTTGAAATGGGCGCAAACCGCTGATGGATTTATCGCTCCAAAAGTCCAGGAAAAACGCGAGCCGGTTTGGATCACGAATCAATATTCAAAACAATTGGTGCATAAATGGAGAAGTGAAGAACAGGCTATTCTAGTAGGCACCAATACGGCCATTGCTGATAACCCCAAACTAAATACAAGGCTTTGGAATGGCAAAAACCCGGTGCGGGTAGTGATAGACAAAGAATTAAAAATTCCGCAGGAATCTGCATTGTTTAATGGCAGTATCAAGACCATTGTTTTAACCGAATATGTAAAAAATTCAGGAGATAATTTGATATTTGAAAAGATTGATTTTCAACAGGATATAGTGAAACAAATTTGCGAGGTGCTTTATCGGCACAACTTACAATCGGTTATTATAGAAGGTGGCGCAAAAACACTTCAGACTTTTATTGACGCCAATCTTTGGGATGAAGCCAGAGTTTTTACCGGAATTTCAGAATTTCACGAGGGAATAAATGCTCCGCAATTTTCAGGAATTAAGCTTTCAGAAACTAATTTGGAGCGTGATACTTTAAAGAATTATAAGAATGATTAAAACCATAATTTTCGATTTCGGAGACGTATTCATCAACCTGGACAAACCGGCCACGATGCGCGAAATGAATAAACATGAAATCGAAGAACTTTCAGAAAGTTTGCTCAATATCAATCAGAAATATGAAAAAGGGCTTATTTCTTCTGAAGAATTTGTAAAATCTTATCAGAGCGAATATACTCAGCTTCAGGAAGAACATTTCAAAAATTCCTGGAACGCTATTTTGGTTGATTTCCCTGAATATCGTTACCAGTTTTTAAAGAAAATTTCCGAAGAAAAAAATTACCAATTAATTCTTTTGAGTAACACCAACGAAATTCATATAGATTGGGTTAAAGAAAATGTACCGTTTTTTGAAGATTTTAAAGCTTGTTTCGATGCTTTTTATCTTTCACACGAGATCAATTTTAGAAAACCAGATGCTGAAATTTATGAGTTTGTGCTAAAACAACACGGCTTAAAACCTCAAGAATGTCTTTTTATTGACGACACCAAAGAAAACACTGATGCTGCAGAAGATTTAGGAATCCACACCTGGAATATTGAACCTACCCGAGAAGATGTCATCGATTTATTTACCGCTAAAAAGGAATTATTTTGATCTACCTGCTGCTTAGCATCCTTTCTTCTACGGTTATTTTTATCGTATTTAGGCTCTATAAAAAATACGGGGTAAATACACTGCAAGCTATCATTGTTAACTATTTTATCGCCTGTATAGTGGGCTTTTTTGGCTATATAGAAAGTGTTGATGATATTGTGAGAATTCCTTCAGAAAAATGGTTTTTTGGAACGCTCATTTTAGGTGCGCTTTTTATTACGGTTTTTAATCTTGCCGCGATTACCACCCAACGCAGCGGACTTTCAGTCGTTTCAGTAGCCACCAAAATGTCGGTTGCGATTCCTGTTTTCTTCGGAATATTTATTTATGATGAAAGCCTGGGCTTTTTAAAAATTTCGGGGATTCTGCTTGCACTAGCAGCGGTTTATTTGAGTTCCATTAAAACCGCAAAAGGCATTAAAATAAAGAAAAGGAATTTAGTATTTCCGCTCTTGGTTTTTATTGGAAGTGGGATTATTGACACCACCATAAACTACCTTGAAAATTTTTATGTTTCTGAAACCGATGTCGGCCTTTTTTCTTCCAGTATTTTTGGAATCGCCGGGATTATTGGAATAACAATCTTAATTGGACAGGCAGTTTTAGGAAAATTAAGAATTACCTGGAAAAATATAGCCGGCGGGATCGCGCTGGGAATTCCGAACTATTTTTCCATTTATTTCCTGGTTATGGCATTGCGTGCTCCCGGAATTGAAAACTCGGTTATTTTTACTTTAAACCATGTAGGGATTGTGCTAGCATCTACAATTCTTGGAATTATACTTTTTAAAGAAGTTCTTTTGAAGAAAAACTGGATTGGAATTGCGTTAGCCGTGATAAGTATTATCCTTGTGGCGAGTAG
Source organism: Salegentibacter agarivorans (assembly GCF_900113135.1). GTDB lineage: Bacteria > Bacteroidota > Bacteroidia > Flavobacteriales > Flavobacteriaceae > Salegentibacter > Salegentibacter agarivorans. The sequence goes on from NZ_FOOH01000006.1 coordinate 155,957, forward strand.
CCAGTAGTTTTACTGAAAAGACCTCACAGGTTTTGGAAACCTGTGAGGTCTAAAAAATAGCGATACATAATGAAAGACACCTATAAAACCATAACCAAAGCCTCTCCCGAAGTCTTGTTTAAAGACCGGAACTCCAAGTTTTTTGGTTATGCTTTTCCGGTAAAGACAGAAGAGGAAGCCAATATTCATTTAGAAGAACTAAAAACCAAACATCATAAAGCGCGGCACTGGTGTTACGCCTGGCAATTAGGAAAACAAGATTTTCAATATCGTGCCAATGATGACGGAGAACCCTCAAATTCTGCCGGAATGCCTATTTACGGACAAATACAATCTTTTGAGGTTACTAATATATTAATAGTCGTTGTAAGATATTTTGGTGGTGTAAAACTCGGTGTAGGCGGCTTGATTAACGCTTATAAAACGGCCTCACAAATGGCGCTGGAAGAATCGAATATAGTAACCCGAACCATAGACGAAGCTTTTGAGATCAGTTTTGATTATCCTGAAATGAATATTGTGATGCGTTTAATTAAAGAAAACAATCTCAATATCATCGAACAAAAACTGGAGCTGGATTGCAAGATCTATATTTCGGTTAGAAAAAAAGACGCTGAAGCAATTTTTGAAAAGTTTGATTCAACATATAAGGTTGAGATTAAAAGGTTGGAAGATTGAAGGTGATTTTAAAAAATATTAGGTTTTAAATTAGTTCCGAAACTTCGGGACAGGATCACAGTAAAAATTAAACATACGAGGTTTTGAAAACTGTGAGGTTTGTTTAATATCTACTTCAGCTTATCCAAAATATACTGCGGGCAGCGAATTGGTTTTTTGGTTTTGGAATCCATAAAAACCAATGTTGTATAAGCTTTTGTAATTAAGTCTTCACATTGGTTAAAAACTAAATATTCAAAAGTAATTTTTACCGAGGGAAGTTCTTTCAATCGCACTTCAATTTTAAGTTCATCGTCAAAAACCGCAGGTTTTAAAAACTTTGTATTCAACTCATAAACAGGCAGCATCACCCCGTTTTCCTCCATAGACTTATAAGAAATCCCAAGCGCCGAAAGCCAGTCTAAACGGGCAATTTCAAAGTATTGAGCATAATTACCGTGGTGCACCACACCCATTTGATCGGTTTCCGCATAACGGACTTTAACATAAGAAACGTGACTTTTCATATTGAATTTAACAGCTAAATTGAATGAGGTTTTGTACTTTCATAAGCGGAATTAAGTATGCACATAATTTTCTTAAAATTCAACCCTAAACCGGTTTTTTTATTACATAATTTGTTCACATATTTGTTCTACCAAAGTTGAGAGACTCCTAAATCTTTTAACTGCTAATAAACCACTACTAATCTAAAATAATACAACACAAAGCATGTCAAAAACTGCGCAATCAGTTTGGAATAGCTGTCTGGCTTTTATCAAAGATAACATCACTCCACAGGCTTATAAAACGTGGTTTGAACCTATACAAGCAGTAAAACTTACAGATTGTGCACTAAGCATACAGGTGCCCTCAAAGTTTTTTTACGAATGGTTAGAAGAACACTATGTTAAGCTCTTAAAAGTTTCTCTTACCAAAGAATTAGGGGAAAAAGCCAAATTGGTCTATGTGATCAAAATGGAAAATACCTACGGCAATAAAATGCCATTTACCGAGAAAATCCCGAGTACGCAGCGCAGTCATATGGCTTCCCAGGAAGTAGACGTGCCACTAAAAAATAAAAACCCCGAATTAAAAAACCCTTTTATAATTCCCGGGATTAGAAATGTAAAAATCGAGTCTCAACTTAACCCGAGTTATAATTTTGAAAATTTTCTGGAAGGAGATTCCAACAGGTTGGCAAGATCGGCGGGGTTAGCTGTAGCCAATAAACCAGGTGGAACTTCTTTTAATCCGTTACTAATTTTTGGTGGTGTAGGATTGGGAAAAACACATTTGGCGCACGCTATTGGGGTTGAAATAAAAGATAAATATCCAGAAAAGACGGTTTTATATATTTCTGCTGAAAAATTTACCCAACAGTATATAGAATCTGTAAAGAAAAATAACCGAAACGATTTTATTCATTTTTACCAGATTATTGATGTTTTGATCGTGGATGATATCCAATTGCTTTCAGGAAAAGCAGGAACTCAAGATGTATTTTTCCACATTTTCAATCATTTACACCAAAACGGAAAACAGGTAATTCTTACCAGTGATAAAGCGCCGGTAGATATGCAGGATATTGAACAACGCCTGCTTTCTAGATTTAAATGGGGACTTTCAGCAGAATTACAACACCCCGATTTTGAAACCCGTATTTCTATTATTAAAAGCAAACTTTATCGCGACGGAGTAGAAATGCCGGAAGAAATTGTTGAGTTTTTGGCTAATAATATTAAAACCAATATTAGGGAACTGGAAGGTGCTATTATTTCTCTTATTGCCCACTCTTCTTTCAACAAAAAAGATATCACTTTAGAACTCGCTAAAAAGATCGTAGACAACTACGTGAAAAATACCAAGCGCGAAGTTTCTATAGATTATATTCAGAAAGTGGTGAGTGATTATTTCCAGATGGATGTGCAAACTTTGCAGTCTAAAACCCGAAAAAGGCATATTGTACAGGCGAGACAATTGGCCATGTTCTTTGCTAAAAAGTTTACAAAAGCTTCTTTGGCAAGTATTGGCTCTCAAATTGGAAAACGCGATCACGCTACGGTTTTACACGCTTGCAAAACGGTAGATAACCTGGCGACGACTGATAAGCAATTCAAAAAGTTTGTTGAAGACCTCAACAAAAAACTTACCATATAAAAGCATTTTTATGAAGACTAAGGTATTGATGGTGTGCCTCGGCAATATTTGCAGATCACCGCTTGCCGAGGAAATTTTAAAATCTAAGGTAGACCAATCTAAGGTATTTGTAGATTCGGCCGGGACCGGAGATTACCACATAGACGATGCGCCAGATCCTCGCTCTGTTGCAATAGCGAAAAAGAATAACCTTGATATTACATACCAGCGCGGAAGACAATTTCAGGTGGAAGATTTTGATAAATTCGATCGCATTTATGTGATGGATAATTCCAATTTTAAGGATGTAATGGCCCTGACCAGAAACGATGACGACCGGACGAAAGTTCATTTAATTCTTAATGAAATATTCCCTTCTGAAAATGTAGATGTTCCAGATCCTTATTTTGGTGGCGACCACGGGTTTGAAAATGTATACCAGATGCTGGATGAAGCTTGCGAAAAAATAGCAGACCAGCTGAAGGAAGAAAACAAAGCATAATGACAGACTTTAGATATTCAGGAAAACTTTACCTGATTCCCACAACTATGGGAGCGGCAAACCCAACGCAGGTTTTACCAATTCAGGTTAAAGAAATTATGGAAAACCTGGATATTTTTATTGCCGAAAATGAAAAAACTGCCAGGAGACATATAAAACAGCTGGTTCCTGAAAAGCAACAATCTACTTTAAAATTTTTTCATCTAAATAAATTCACTGAAGCTTCAGAAATTCCTTCATTTTTAAACGATTGTAAAGAAGGAAAAAATATAGGCTTATTGAGCGAAGCGGGTTGTCCCGGTGTTGCAGATCCAGGTGCTGAAATTGTGAAAATTGCGCATAATGAAGGCATCCAGGTAATTCCATTAGTGGGACCCTCTTCAATTCTATTAGCAATGATGGGCAGCGGAATGAACGGACAACGTTTTACATTTAACGGCTATTTGCCGATAGACAAAAGAGAACGGAAAAAGGAAATTAAAGATTTAGAACGATTTTCTATTGAAAAGCAGGAAGCGCAAATTTTTATTGAAACCCCTTACCGAAACAATAAATTGCTTGAAGATCTGCTTCAGCTCTTAAATCCCACGACCAGGCTTTGCGTGGCTTGTGATCTTACCTTACCTACAGAGTACATCGTAACCAAACCGGTTTCAGAATGGAGTAAAACAAAAACAGACCTCCATAAGAGGCCTGCTATTTTTATATTTCAGAAAGAAATTTAAGCTCTAAAAGCTTGAATATCTACTCTCGGGTTTTTTTCCGGTTTTACAAACGAAGTATCATAACCGCCAAATTTCTTCAAATAATTTCTAATTGAAGTTCCAAAAGCATCACTAAAAGACTGGGCTCCCCAGCTTCTAAGGTATTTTTTCACACTTCCCGGTCCAGCAAGATGGGCAGCGGCAAGAATACCAGACTCGGTTACTTTCACCCCATTAATTACTTTACCTTCAAAACGTGCAATATCACGAATTAATATCCATTTGTTTCTGGAAGCATTGGTATAAAATGCGGCTTCCTGGAGTTGTGGTGAGTTAAGGAATTCTGCACTATTGTAAATGCCAAGTAATTCCAGGGTTCCAATACCAAACTGGTATTTCCCCATATAACCAAACTCATTAATTGTTTGATAATTTCCGCGAGATTCTTTAAAACCTAGCGCTTCTTTAAAACCAACATAGGACTTTCCCAGTTCAGGTAACGCCCTTTCAAGGCTTTGATCTTTTGCTAACTCGCTTTCCTCTACAAGGGCTACGGTATAGTTTAGATCTAAATTGGAAGTTGAATAACCTTCAATTTCCAAATTCGCTGCTTCTCTAGTTGAAAAACTGAAAAACATGCAGCCTGCAAAAACAGGCAAGATTGAAAATTTTGCAATTTTCCTTCTCATTACATTTTGTTTCTGAAAGGTTAACGGTTTGGGCTAAAAAAATTAAGCTTACGCCCCTTTCAATTTTGCCGTGCAAATGTACAACAAATTTTAAAAATCTGAAGCACAACCTGTTAAGTAAATTATAAAGTTATGGAATGACTTAACATCGCTCTAAGAGTACGTATGCTAAGGCGTTAGAACTTTCTTAATAATTTTGAGTAAAAATTATTTTTATCTTTTTACACCTTGTTTGTTAATCCAACGCACATATTCCTGCTTATTTCGATTGTGCTGAGCTAAATTTTTGGCGAATTTATGATAGCCAAAATTTTTAACATCGGCTACAAAATAGAAGTAATCGTGATCTTCATAATTAAGCACGGCGTTTATAGCAGAAATATCTGGCATAAAAATAGGTCCCGGTGGTAACTCTTTGTATATATAGGTATTATAAGGAGAATCTAATTCCAGATCTTTATAAAGCACTCTTTTAATAATGGTATCCCATTTTTGCGTTTTATTTTTCAATGCGTAGATCACTGTAGGATCGGCATCTAATTTCCAACCGTTTTTATACCGGTTCATATAAACTCCCGCTACTTTTGGGCGTTCGTCTACTTTGGCAGTTTCTTTGTGAACTATTGAAGCCAGTGTGGAAACCTCTTTAGGGTTCAAGCCTATTTCTTCGGCTTTTTGCTTCTTTTCATCGGTCCAGAAGCGATCGTATTCCCGCTTCATTCGCTCTCTAAATTCTTCAGCTGAAGTATTCCAGTAAAATTCATATTGGTTAGGAATATACATTGCTAAGGCATTAGCTTCAGTAAAATCATTTTCAGCTAAGAATTCTTTATCCTTAAAAGCTTTAATTAAAGCTGCACTATCGGCTTCAATTTGCTGGGCAACCCTTCCGGCAAGATTTTCCAGTCTCTCCTGGTTATTAAAGGTAATTTTTACCGGTAAATTTCCGCTTCGCAAAGCATTTACCAATTCATTATTATTCATCCCGGGTTTAATAGCGTATCTCCCGGCCCTGATATTTGATGCATAACCCTTTTTTCGGGCAACAAGGTCAAATGATTCCATATCTTCCACGTAAGGCTGAAGGCTATCTATCACGGTTTGATAGTCTGCACCCGTAGGCACATAAACTATCTTTTTCTCTCCCGTAAAACTGGTGTTTCCAGAAAAAATACTGGTATAAATATAATAGCTAAAAACAGAAAGGCCTATAAGCCCAAGAATGGCAATAGCCAGTAGAATTTTTTTGATGTACATTATTTATTGATCAATTGATAGAGAATTTCATCTTTAAAACCGCCTTCAGAATAAGTCCAGTCTTTTTTTATACCAACTCTTTGGAAACCCAGGTTTTCAAAAAGTTTTACGCTGGTTTCGTTTCCTTCGGTGATATTTGCATAAACCTGGTGCATGGCGAGATGGGTAAAACAGTAATTGCAAAGTAATTTTAGAGCTTCAGCACCATATCCTTTTCCGCGTTCAGAGGGATCGGCAATTAAGATTCCCAAAGCTGCCCTTCGGTCTTTTGGCTCAAAGTCAAAAATATCTATTAGACCAACTTCATTATCCTGAAGATCACAAATCACCAAGCGCAATTGTTTAATATCGTAAATGTCGCGATGCGCGTTTTCCAGGTATTGCTTAATAAGAAACCGTGAATAAGGGGTTTGGGTGGCACTTACTTCCCAAAACTCTTCTATATTCTCCACAGTATGAACAAAATCGAGATCCTCGGGTTCCAAAGCACGTAAATAAACCTTATTTCCTCTTAAGCCTGGCATACTATTTCTCCTTTAAAAACCTGCTCTGCCGGGCCGGTTAACCACACATTTGTATAAGTTTCGTTTTCTTTACTGAAGGAAACCGATAATTCGCCCCCGGGAACAATTAGCTTTACCGTATTCTTATTTGCCTTTCCAGAAGCGTGCGCCGCCAGCGCAACTGCAGTAACCCCTGTACCGCAAGAAAGCGTTTCGTCTTCCACTCCCCTTTCGTATGTTCTAACTAAAAAGGTATTATCTTCCTGCATATCTACAAAATTCACATTGGTACCGCCATTGGCTACATATTCATCTGAATATCTAATTACAGCGCCTTCTTTTTTCACATCAAGATCGGCGACATTTTTGGTGAAAATTATGTGATGTGGAGAACCAGTATCAAGAAAAGCACTATTTCCCAGTTGTTTTATCTCTGCAACATTCTGCATTTGTAAACTAACCTGGTGGTCGCTAATCGTCGCTTTATGCGGACCATCTATTGCCGTAAAAGTAGCTGCATTTTCTATTATTCCAAGAAATTTCGCAAAGGCTACCAGACAACGTCCCCCATTACCGCACATACTGCTTTCATTACCATCGGCATTAAAATATACCATTTTAAAATCGTCACCATCTATGTCAGGATTTTCCAAAAGTATAAGTCCGTCACCCCCAATGCCAAATTTACGGTCGCACAGCATTTTTATTATTTTGGTATTGTTTTTGGATAACAGTTGTTTACGGTTGTCAATCATCACAAAATCGTTCCCGGTGCCCTGATATTTATAAAATGGAATTTTCATTACGTGAATTTTAAGGGCAACAAAGATACTATAAATAACACGATTTTAGGCCGTGTTAAATGGCCGTTAAAGTTAAAAACTGAAAATACTAATATTATAATTTTAAAGTTGAATTATATAAAAACAAGATTGAAAATGAAAAATTTATCTAAACTACTTCTCGTTTCTATTTTAGGAGGCACGTTGACTTTAGGGAGCTATAAAATGTTTTTTGAAGAAGAAACGCCCACAGGTTTACCCCCGGTTTTTAATACTACAGCCGAATTAATTCCTGCAAATTACTCAGGAAATATCTACGGCACCAATGCCGATTTTACTGAAGCAGCAGAAAATACCGTTAACGGAGTGGTACACGTTAAAAACGTAGCTGTTTTTAAAGGTCCGCGTACTATGAGAGATCTAATTCAGGGGAATTATAGTGGCGGAAAAGCACTGCAGGGAGCCGGCTCTGGAGTTATTATTTCTCCAGATGGTTATATTGTAACCAACAACCACGTAATTAGAGAAGCCAATGAGGTTGAAGTTACCTTGAACAATAACAAAACCTATACTGCAGAAATTGTTGGAGCCGATGAAAGTTCAGATATCGCTCTATTAAAAATTGATGCTGAAGGCCTGGATTATATTCCGTTTGGCGATTCTAACAATGTAAAATTGGGAGAATGGGTGCTTGCAGTTGGAAATCCTTTTAACCTTAAATCTACCGTAACCGCTGGAATTATTAGTGCTACCGCAAGAGATTTAAATACACGCGATCTTACTTCGCAATCTTTTATACAAACGGATGCCGCGATTAATCCAGGTAACAGTGGAGGCGCTTTAGTGAATATTAATGGCGAACTGGTTGGAATTAATACTGCCATTACTTCCCAAACCGGAAGTTATATAGGTTATGCATTTGCCGTACCCTCTAATAATACCCGTAAAATCGTAGAAGATATTATGGAGTATGGTGATGTGCAAAAAGGAATTTTAGGAATTAGAGGTGGAAATATTAACCCACGGGCGGTAGAAGAATTAGGACTTGAAACTACCCAGGGAGTTATGGTGGCTGAAGTAACCGAGGGAAGCGGTGCAGAAAAAGCCGGACTTAAACAAGGGGATATAATTAGAAAATTAGATAATATAGACATTAATAAATTTTCTGATCTAACTGGATATATTAATTCAAAGCGTCCTAACGATGAAATTGATGTACTATTTATTAGAGATGGCAAGAAAAGAGAAGCTAAGGTAACCCTTACAAAATTTGAAACCTACACTATAGAACCTATAAAAATAGAAGTTTCTAATGCCAGTAAGGAAGAATTACAGGAATTGAATGTTGAAAATGGCGTAAGAATTCACCGTACCCTTTCCCCTAGATTACCTGCGGAAGAATTGGTAGGAACCATTATTACCGCAATAGATAATAAAGAGGTAGCTAGCGTAAGTGATGTTGAACGAATCTTTAGAAATAAAAATCTTGCTGAAGATATTGTGATTACCATAGTTGATAGAAATGGCGAAAAACAGCGAATGGTTTGGCGATAGAAAGCAAAGAATAAATCTTCTAAAACTCCCTTAATTAAAGGGAGTTTTTTATGCAAAATTTTCTTTACGAAAACGTTTGAAATATATACTTTTGCGCCAATAATTAAGAACCTTGGGGAAGTCCACGAGGTTTGAGATAGAAACTATTTTATAATTTCGAGCTAAGGCTCGGCAAAATTAAACCCTCAAAGAGGGAAAACAACACAAACCACACATGAGCTTCAACAAAGTTTACGAAAAGGAACTTTCTTTTCAGGCAAACCGGCGCAAAGCGACCGTACAATTTATTAATATTATAAGTGATCTTTGGTACGATAAATCTATTGAGCTGGTCTTATTCAGAAATCAATTACTTAACCGAAATGTAAGCGATATTCTAAATCTACACGAATATGCCGGGGAATTTGTAGAAAAACCAATCTCAATATTTGATACGGTAGAAATAGCAAAAGCAATCCAGGATATGGATCTGCCACCTGCAAAACTGGACATTGGGAAATTAACCTATGAGTATCATTTAGAAGACCAGGGACATCTTAATGCTATGGCTTTTGTTTCAGATAAACTGAAAGATGCAAAAAAATATGATAAAGTTGTTCCTAAGGATGTTGTGCTTTACGGTTTTGGGCGTATTGGTCGCTTAGTAGCCAGAGAATTAATGGCCAGAACCGGTAAGGGCAGTCAGTTGCGTTTGCGAGCTATCGTTACTCGAGGTGCTGTAGATAGGAATGTTTTAGAAAAACGTGCTTCTTTATTAAAAAATGATTCAGTTCACGGTGATTTTTCTGGAACTGTTGGTATAGACGAAGAAAATAGCACACTTATTATAAACGGCACTACCGTTAAGATAATTTCCGCAGATAAACCGGAGGATATTGACTATACAAAATTCGGAATAAATAAAGCTTTAATTATAGATAACACCGGTGCGTTTAGAGACAAAGAAGCACTAAGCAGACACCTTAAAGCGAAAGGAGCGGCAAAGGTTTTACTTTCTGCTCCCGGGAAAGGCATTCCCAATATTGTTCATGGTGTAAATCATAAAGAATATAATCCTGATAAAATTTCGATATTTTCTGCAGCTTCATGTACTACGAATGCAATCACCCCTGTGTTAAAAGCCGTTCAGGAGACACTTGGTGTGGTGCACGGACATTTAGAAACTATTCACGCCTACACTAACGACCAGAACCTGGTAGATAATATGCACAGCAAATACCGAAGAGGTCGTGCTGCTGCCCTTAATATGGTGATTACCGAAACCGGTGCCGGAAAAGCCGTAGCCAAAGCTTTACCTGTGTTTGAAGGTAAACTTACTTCTAACGCAATTAGGGTTCCTGTTCCCAATGGGTCACTTGCGATTCTAAATCTGGAAATTGATGGTCAAACCACTGTTGAAGGCGTAAATAATATTTTAAAGAAATACGCCCTTGAAGGTGAACTTGTAGAACAAATTAAATATTCCCTGGATAATGAATTAGTATCATCAGACATTGTTGGCTCTAACGCCCCGGCTATTTATGATAGTAAGGCGACAATAGTCTCTGAAGATGGTAAAAAGGTAATTCTTTATATCTGGTATGATAACGAATATGGGTACAGCCACCAATTAATAAGGCTGGCAAAGTATATCGCGAAAGTGAGAAGGTTTACTTATTATTAATATTTTATAATAAGCTAAAATACCTGAAAACCCACCTAAATTTGGTGGGTTTTTTATTGGGAATACTTTACATTTGCGCGCTCAAATAATTAATTTAAAGGAATTTATAAAAATTAGATTCAAATTAACCAATTCTTTTACAATAAGTAAAAAAAGAAGGCGTTCAAGCATATAAATTCCAACCAGAAAAATCCTAAATGATGCGTAATATTATTTTTTCAAGTTTACTTTTAATATTTTCAATCAGTTTTTTATCGGCTCAGGATTCCCTGGCTACTTCTAATTTTATTGAAGACGAATTTGACAACCTTATTGAATCTTCAAACAACTACCAGGGCTACAAAGTAGTAGATTATGATGCTTTAATTGAATTACGAGACAATACAAAACGCCACGTTCAGGATTTAAAAAATGAGCTTCAGGAAGAGCAAAGCACAATTTCCAATCAAAATGAAGAAATTGAAAATCTTGAAAATCAATTAGCCCAAACCCAGGAAGATCTTCAGCGTGTAAACGAAGAAAAAGATGCTATTAAATTTCTTGGGATGCCCTTTAGCAAAGGAAGTTATATGGCCTTGATGTGGGGAATTGTAGGAGTCTTAATTCTCGCACTACTTTTCTTTATCTATAAGTTTAAAAATTCTAATGCTACTACTAAAGAAGCAAAGCATAGGTTAGATGAAACCGAAAAAGAATTTGACCTATACCGCGCGAAAGCTTTAGAAAAAGAACAGCGCTTAGGCCGCATGCTTCAGGATGAAAAGAATAAAGCCAAAGATTAATTTTCTTCACCTAAAATTTTAATTAGCATCTTTGCATTTTATTAGAAAATATGCGCATAGATATAATTACCGTTGTTCCAGATTTACTTAAAAGCCCTTTTGAGGCTTCTATTTTAAAAAGAGCTATAGAAAGCGGTCATGTAGAAATTCATCTTCATAATTTACGAGATTATGTAGCCGATAATTACAAACAGATTGATGATTATCAATTTGGCGGAGGTGCCGGGATGGTAATGATGGTAGAGCCTATAGATAAGTGTATTTCTAATCTTAAAAATCAGCGGGATTATGATGAAGTAATCTATATGAGCCCGGATGGCGATCGTTTTAATCAAAAAACGGCGAATGCACTTTCCCTTAAGGAAAACATCATTATTCTCTGCGGACATTATAAAGGAGTAGATCAAAGAGTACGCGACCATTTTATTACCAAAGAAATTTCTATAGGCGATTATGTACTTTCTGGCGGGGAACTTGGTGCTGCCGTGGTTTGTGATGCTATTATAAGATTAATTCCCGGAGTTTTGGGTAATGAAACTTCAGCGTTAACTGACTCTTTTCAGGATAATTTACTGGCACCACCGGTTTATACAAGACCTGCTGAATATAAAGGATGGAAAGTTCCGGAGATATTAACCTCGGGGAATTTTCCTAAGATAGAAGCCTGGCGGGAAGAAAAAGCCTGGGAGCGTACCAAACGCTTAAGGCCTGATCTTTTGGATGAAACAGAAAAATAATTGCAATTTCTAAGTTGCATTATAAATTAAAATTAATACTTTTGCACTCGTTCTAAAATAACCTCTGGCGAGGTCCGTGAATGTTGTTTTAGATTTTACATTAAATAAGAAATTATGGAATCGTTAATTAAGTACGTACAAGACGAATTCGTTGAAAGAAAAGATTTACCTGAATTTTCTGCAGGTGATACCATTACTGTGTATTACGAAATTAAAGAGGGTCAAAAAACCCGTACCCAGTTTTTTAAAGGGGTAGTAATTCAGAAAAGAGGTAGCGGTGCTTCACAAACTTTCACCATTAGAAAAATGAGTGGAACCGTTGGAGTAGAAAGAATTTTTCCTTTAAACCTTCCTGCAATTCAAAAAATTGAATTGAACAAACGAGGAAAAGTAAGAAGAGCTCGTATTTATTACTTTAGAGAACTTACCGGGAAAAAAGCCCGTATTAAGGAAGCTAAAAGATAGAATACATCTTATTCAAATTATAGAAAGCCCCATAAATCGGGGCTTTTTTTATAGATTATTTTTAAGTAAACCAGCATACTACAATTTTATCATTAATATTTCACTAATCTTTTTAGTATTTATCGTTATTTCTTTAACCTAAATGCTAAATATTATAATTTAATGATATTAAATTCTTGTTAATAGTTGTTATTCTTGTAATTTATGGCCTTGAAAAAACTAAAACATATTTTATGAAAAAAACAACAATTAAATTATGGAAAATGCTTGTATGCGTTTTCTTATTTGGGGCTGTATTTAGCTCATGTGAGAAAGAAGAGAATTTAAGTGAAAGTGAGGAAAACCTTGCTACTGATTTACAGGAGCCACCATTTAAAAATTATATGGTAATTTCTGAATCTTCTGACTTAACTAAAAGTGTAGAAAATTCTCTAAAAACAAGCGGTAGTGAGATCGTAAGTTCTATTCCTGAAATTGGAATTTCTATTGTAAGTTCAAAAGATGTAAACTTCATAGAGAACACCATGAAAAAGAAGAACATAAACGCTGTGGTGCCAGATTATGAAATAGCATGGATACCTACCTCTAAAGGTATAGAAGCAAATCTTCCAGAAGCCACACCTAGTATTGGAAGCACAGAACCTTATTATTTCTACGATTATCTTTGGGGATTAGAGGCTATTGACGCTCCAGATGCATGGAATGCTGGTTTTACTGGTAGCGGGGCAAATGTATTTGTTCTTGACTCTGGTATAGATGCCGAACACGTAGAACTGGCACCCAATTTAAATACTTCACTTTCAGCTTCATTTGTACCCGGAGAAGATTGGAATGTTTTAGAGAGCACTCCTTTTGATAATCATGGAACTCACGTAGCAGGAACCATTGCTGCTGCTCAAAATGGATTAGGCCTTATTGGTGTTGCACCACACGCTGAACTTGTAGCTGTTAAAGTTCTTTCTGAATTTACAGGAAGTGGCGCCTTTAGTTCAATTAATGCCGGTATTGTTTATGCAGGCGAAAACTCGGCTGACGTTATTAATATGAGTTTAGGTGTTACTTTGAATAAGAACGGAAAATTAATTGATGCAAACGGAGATCCCTATAAAATACCTGCTAAGTATGTTATGGAAATTGTAAATGCTCAGCAAAAAGCTATAGATTATGCCTATAAAAAAGGAAGTACAATTATAGCTTCAGCAGGTAATGATGGGGTAAATTACGATGGAAATTCAGCATATATTAAACTACCTGGTGGATTAAATAATGTGGTAACTGTCTCTGCAACTGCACCCGAAGGTTACGACTGGACTGCAGATTACACAAACTTTGATATTCCTTCAAGTTACACTACTCACGGGAAATCTTTAGTAGACATTGCTGCCCCTGGAGGAGATGGAGACGTTGCTCTTGATGATATGATTCTTAGCACCGGTAATAATAATTCATTATTCTGGAGCGCAGGTACAAGTATGGCTGCTCCACACGTTTCTGGTGTTGCTGCATTAATCATCGCTAAAAATGGTGGTGACATGAATCCTCAAGAAGTTACAAAACAAATTGAAAAAACTGCAGATAAAGTTGATGGCAACGGTCAAAGCACATTCTTTGGAAAAGGAAGAATAAATGCTTACCGCGCAGTAACCGAGTAAACTGCTTCAAATTTAATAATATAGAAAGCCCCGAAATTCGGGGCTTTTTTATGCGTAAATATCGGCATTCTATAGGCTTCCAACTCACTGTATAACAAAAAGTTAAAAATTTTATTTTACTGTCGTTTTGTTGTATATTTAATATGGAATTTAGTTGAAGGGAATGACAAAAGGATTTCTTATTAAATTGAAATTCCGCGTAAAGCTTAAAATCCTTTACATACGGTTTTTATCTTCTATATAACGCTCATGTTTTGCCAGGTCAAAAATAGTTTGAAAGATAAAAACCCTTTAGATTCAAAAATCTCACTTTACTAAGTTTTTATTTTTGAATCATTGAAATAATGCACACCGGGATTTTTCCCTTAAAGAATTTCGAAAATTCAGTGAGAACGTATTATTTCAGTTGAAGCCATTTCATTTTAGTTATTAAGATGAAATGGCTTTTTTTATGCCCTTTTTGTAATAATTAACAGGCTTTAACCTTGCTTCAGCTATGATAAAAGCTTGAAAAATATTATATTGCGCAGAGCTCGAACGCCCAGTGAAAATTGGGCGTTCATTGAGTTTAGACATTTCAAAATTAATCAGCTATAAAAATTACAAAATGACACAGATTGGAAAGATCATTTATACCAAAACAGATGAAGCCCCGGCTTTAGCTACCTATTCTTTTTATCCTATTGTAAAGTCGTATACCAAAGCGGCAAATGTTGGGATGGAAACTAAAGATATCTCCCTGGCAGGTAGAATTTTATCTCAGTTTCCACAATACCTTTCAGACGATCAAAAAGTAAGCGATGATTTAGCCGAACTTGGTGATTTGGCTAAAAAACCCGAAGCTAATATTATTAAGTTACCTAATATCAGTGCTTCTATTCCGCAGTTAAAAGCTGCCATTAAAGAGCTACAGGAAAAAGGTTATAAATTACCAGACTATCCAGACGAACCTTCAAATGATGAAGAAAAGAAAATCCAGGCTACTTACGATAAAGTAAAAGGTAGTGCGGTAAATCCAGTGCTACGTGAAGGAAATTCAGATAGACGAGCTCCAAAAGCGGTAAAGAATTTCGCTAAAAAACATCCGCATTCTATGGGAGAATGGAGTTCAGATTCCAAATCTCATGTGGCTACAATGAATGGTGGAGATTTTAAAGCCAATGAAAAATCTCTAACCCTTAACGAGGAAACCGATGTAAAAATTGAATTTACTTCTAAAGATGGCGATAAAAAAGTTCTAAAAGATAATTTGCACTTGCTTAAAGGAGAGGTTATTGACGCCACTTTAATGAGTAAAAAAGCACTTTTACAGTTTCTTAGAGAACAGGTTAAAGATGCTAAAGAAAAAGGAGTGCTTTTTTCTTTACATATGAAAGCCACGATGATGAAGGTTTCAGACCCCATTATTTTTGGTCACGCAGTACGCGTATTTTTTGAAGATGTTTTCAACGAATATGGCGAAGAGCTTAAAAACGCAGGAGGAGATCCAAACAGCGGACTGGGAGATATATTAAATGCCATTGAAAAACTTCCTGCCGATAAAAAAGCAGAAATTGAATCTAAAATAAAAGCCGATCTTGAAGAAGGACCAGATTTAGCAATGGTAAATTCTGATAAAGGAATTACCAACCTTCACGTACCAAGTGATGTGATTATAGATGCATCTATGCCCGCTATGATTAGAACATCGGGCCAAATGTGGAATAAAAATAACGAAACTCAAGATACCAAAGCGGTAATTCCAGATAGTAGTTATGCTCCCCTTTACCAGGAAACTATTGAATTCTGCCAAAAGCACGGTGCCTTTGATCCTACTACCATGGGAACTGTTCCTAACGTGGGCTTAATGGCTCAAAAAGCCGAAGAATATGGTTCTCACGATAAAACTTTTGAGATTCCCGCTGCCGGTACTGTGCGTGTAATTGATAAAAGTGGAAAAACTTTGACAGAGCACGAAGTTGAAGAAGGCGACATCTGGAGAATGTGCCAGGTTAAGGATGCTCCAATCCAGGATTGGATTAAATTGGCGGTAAACAGAGCAAAAGCTACCGGTTGGCCGGCAATTTTCTGGTTAGATGAAAATCGTGCTCACGATGCTGAGCTTATTAAAAAAGTGAATCAATATCTTCCAGACTATGATACTCAAGGTGTAGATATTAAAATAATGTCGGTTGCTGAAGCTACCAAATATACGCTGGAACGAGTAAAAGCTGGAAAAGACACCATCTCTGTTACAGGTAATGTGTTAAGAGATTATTTAACCGACCTTTTTCCAATTTTAGAAGTAGGAACCAGTGCAAAAATGCTGTCTATTGTACCTTTAATGAATGGTGGTGGATTATTTGAAACCGGTGCCGGTGGATCTGCACCAAAACACGTACAACAGTTTCTTGAAGAAGGCCACTTGCGTTGGGATTCTCTTGGAGAATTCCTTGCTCTTGCAGCTTCCTTAGAGCATTTAGGCGAAAAATATGAGAATAAAAAAGCGCTTGTGCTTTCTGAAGCATTAGACGACGCTACCAATAAATTCTTGGAAAATAGTAAATCGCCATCCAGAAAAGTAAACGAATTGGATAACCGCGGTAGTCATTTTTACCTGGCTTTATATTGGGCACAGGCTTTGGCCGCACAAGATAAGGATGCCGAGTTAAAAGAACATTTTGCTAATGTTGCTTCAAAATTAGAAGGAAACGAAGAGCAAATTAATAAGGAATTAATAGATGCTCAGGGATCTTCTGTAAATATTGGAGGTTATTATAAACCAGACGAAGATCTTACTTCTAAGGCTATGAGACCAAGCAAATTATTGAATGATATTCTAGGATAAATTTATAATTTTAATAGTTTTTAAAAGCCGAAATTAATTTTTCGGCTTTTTTATTTTATTTTTTTGTTTAATCTTTTTAAACAAATCTTAATAATTTCTGTATATTTTCAATTTTACAGAGTTTCTACACTATCTTTACCTAAAAAATTTGAAAATATTATTTCACTTTCCGCTTTTATTATTTTTCCTGTGTATTTCAATGGGAATCAATGCTCAGGAAACCTATACGCTCAAAGGAACTATTACCAATGCGTCCAGTAATGAAACATTAATAGGTGTAAATGTTATTATTCCGGAAGAACAAAAAGGCGTGGTTACCAATGAATATGGATTCTATTCCATAAAACTGCAGGAAGGTACTTATACACTTGAAATTTCTTACCTGGGTTTTCAAACCATAAGAGAAACAATAACTATCGCAGAAGATACCACCTTTAATACCGAAATGACTGAAGGTTCTGAAAATTTAGACGAAGTAGTTATAAAGTCTAATAGTGAAGGTTTTAATATTAAGAGTCCGGAAATGAGCGTTAATAAACTTTCTATTAATACCATTCAAAAATTACCGGTGGTTTTTGGAGAAGTAGATATCGTAAAATCATTATTGCTCCTACCGGGAGTTTCTAATGCAGGAGAAGGCGCATCTGGCTTTAATGTACGCGGTGGCGCGGTAGATCAAAACTTAATTCTATTAGATGAAGCTACTATTTTTAATTCTTCTCACCTTTTTGGTTTCTTTTCGGTGTTTAATCCCGATGCTGTAAAAGATTTAAAATTATATAAAGGTGGAATTCCGGCTAAATATGGCGGAAGGGTATCCTCTGTTCTTGATATTTATCAACGTGACGGTAATAGTAAAGAATTTAAAGCACAGGGCGGAATTGGGGTAATTTCAAGTAGGTTACTGGCTGAGGGACCCATTGTAAAAGATAAAGGTTCTTTTTTGGTTGCCGGTAGAAGTTCTTATGCGCATTTGTTCCTGAAATTGGCCGATAATCCAAACTCTGCTTACTTCTATGATCTCAATACAAAACTAACCTACAAGTTAAATGATGAAAATAAGCTATTGTTTTCCGGATATTTTGGCCGCGATGTTTTTGATATCAATCAAAACTTTTTAAATACCTACGGAAATTCAGTCTTTAACCTTAGATGGAATCACGTGGTTTCAGATGATATTTTTACCAATTTATCACTTATTTATAGTGATTATTACTATGGTTTAACCCTTAATTTTGTTGGCTTCAATTGGGACAGTGGTATAAAGAACCTCAATATAAAATATGATTTTAACCACTATTTAAACAATACATTTCAATTAGAGTACGGTCTCCACAGTACATACCATGAATTTAATCCGGGAGAGATTGCTCCAATAGATGAAAACTCTGGGATAAATTTCTTTAAACTAACCGATAAATATGCACTTGAAAATGCGGCTTACTTTTCCGTAGAACATAATATTTCAGATAAACTTACGGCAGAATACGGACTTAGATTTAGTAATTTTTTACGATTGGGCCAGGAAAGTTTAAATGAATATGAAAATGACAACCCAATTATTTATAATGAAGCATTAGATATTTATGAAGAAGCGCAACCTGTAGACCAGAATTCCTATTCCAGATCTGAGGTTATAAAAACCTATTCCAACTTTGAACCGAGGCTGGCGTTAGCTTATAATTTCAGCGAAAATCAGTCGGTTAAAGCGAGTTATAACAGGATGGCTCAATATTTACATTTAATCTCCAACACTAACTCTCCCACTCCTCTTGATGTATGGGCCCCCAGCGGACCCTTTATTAAACCTCAAATTTTAGATCAATACGCCCTGGGGTATTTTCGAAATATTGATGACGGAAAATATAGCCTGGAGACTGAAATCTTTTATAAGGATATTCAAAACAGGATAGATTATGTTAATGGAGCAAATCTTATCGCTAATAATAATATTGAAACTATAATTTTAAATGGTAGATCCCGGGCTTATGGTCTGGAAATTTTAGCAAAGAAAAACGAAGGTAGATTTACTGGTTGGCTCGCCTATACCCTGTCAAGATCTGAGCAACAAACTCCCGGAAGAACTACGGCGGAAAGCGGAATTAATAATGGAAAGTGGTATGCAACTAACTACGATAAAACGCACGATATAAGTCTTACCGCCACTTACGATTATAATAAGAAATGGGATTTTAGTGCCAATTTTGCATTTCAAACAGGTTTACCGGTCACTTACCCAACAGGGCAATATGATTTTAACGGAATAAATGTTCCGGTTTATGGAGATAGAAATAGTAATAGATTACCGGCCTACCACAGGCTCGATCTTTCTGCTACGTATATTCCGAAACCTAATAAAAAACAAGGCTTTCAATCTTCCTGGAATTTTGGCATTTACAATGTTTATAACCGGAAAAATGCTAATTCTATAAGTTTTAGGGAGAATGAAGATACCGGAAGAAACGAATCGGCTAAATTAAGTCTGTTCGGAATAATACCTTCTATAACCTATAATTTCAGTTTTTAAGATGAAAAATTTATATATTTTATCACTTATAATCCTTCTTTTTACATTCACTTCTTGCGAAGAAGTAATAGACTTAGATTTGGATCAAAGTGAACCAAGATTAGTGATAGATGCTTCTATGCTATGGTATATAGGCACACCGGGTAACAATCAGCAAATAAAACTATCAGAAACCATTGGCTTTTACGAAGAAGGAATTGAGCCGGTAACAGAAGCTAAAGTAATTATTGAAACTGGTAGTGGTGAAGAATTTATTTTTACTCATCAGGAAAATGGTATATACCAAAATTCTAATTTTATTCCGGAATTTGACGAAAATTATACGCTGGAAATAAGCTATAATGATGAGATTTACACGGCTACTTCCAGTTTTGTTCCTGTTGCAGGTATAGACTATATTGAACAGAATGATGAAGGCGGATTCACACGTGAAGACCTTGAGGTTGAAGTATTTTTCACAGATCCGGCCGGTGAGGACAATTTCTACCTTTTTAGCTTTAGTAATATCACTACTTCTAAATTCTCCCTGGAAATTTATGAAGATGAATTCACAGATGGCAACCAGGTTTCCTCATCATATTCTAACGAAGATTTGGCGGCAGAAAATGAAATTCACATTACTATGGAAGGAATATCAGAACCTTTTTATAATTATTTATTTATACTTCGTTCCCAGGGAGGCAATAACGGAGGCGGCCCGTTCCAGTCACAACCCGCCACAGTTAAAGGAAATATAGTGAATCAAACCAATCCAGAAAATTATCCTTTTGGATACTTTAGACTTTCAGAAGTCGATTCTACTACATATATTGTACTCTAAGAAAGTAAGATGAAACATACTAATAAAAAAATATTAGGAAAAGGAGTTAAGTATCTGGCGTTTGCCTTGCCCCTAAGCTTAATAGGCCCTTCAGTACTGTTTACCGCATTTAATAATCAGGATCATCCATATTATATACCTGTATTAATCGTAGGGATTATTGCTCTTATAGCAGCAATATTTTTAATGTTTCGAGGAATTATGACCATTGTTAAATCGATTTTTGACTAAAACATTCTTATAAAATCGAATTGTATTCCTTCTAAAAAAGAACCAGTTCTTAATAAATTTGAACTTATAATGCTAAGGCTTATTTAAACTGATATGAGCTGAAGTTTATCAACCTTCAATAAGCAAATTATAGTTAATTCGATATAATTTTGGCTCTTTAGGACTTTCCTATAGACTTTAGTCTATCTACTCTATACCTATATTTATAAAGTTAGTTTGAAGAAACCGAGAATATTTTTTTTCACTTCATCCCATAAAAAAACCCTTCACCAAATGAATGATGAAGGGTTTAAAAAAAAGGCGGTGACATACTCTCCCACAAATAGCAGTACCATCTGCGCTAACGGGCTTAACTTCTCTGTTCGGAATGGGAAGAGGTGAGCCCCGTTGCCATAACCACCTTAAGTCTTTAGTATGCAGTGTTCAGTAACCAGTGGGCAGTAATGCCCTGGTCCCTACTAGATGTCATACCTAATAAGTTGACATATATAAGAAACAAAGAATAAAGAAAGTACTGCGGTAAAAGCATTCAAGTGCTTCCCATCCCTTGCAGGATAGGAAGCGTCGCATCAAGCTTTACGGATTATTAGTACCACTCGGCTATGACATTGCT
>NZ_FOOH01000042.1 GCF_900113135.1 Salegentibacter agarivorans
CTTGTTTCTGCTTAGCCTGGAAAGGCGAATAATCAGGCTTCCCCCGTTAAGCAAACATTCCTGTTAGTGAAGCCATCCGTTTTAACATATATTGCTATTCGGATTTTGGGCATCGGCACTTTTTGCAACCTTACCCCCAATATATGCCAGAATCGGTTCGATTTCTCTATGTTCCACTAACTTGCTAGGTCTTCCTTCACACACCACCGTTGCCAGTGACGCACTTGACTTTACATTGCTCTTCCCTCCGATCAGGTGAGCGGGCTTTCTTTCAAGTCCCGGAATTGTTTGCATGCAGGGCAAACAAAAAACCACCGCGAAAAACGGTGGTTTAAAATATAAAGTAAGAGGATAAATTACTCTAAACGAGCTTTAAGCTCTGCAGCTTTTTCGTCTTCACCTAATTGGGTATAGATGTTAATAGTAGTTCTAATTGCGTTAACATTCTCAGGATCATTTTCAATCACCTTTTCAAGGTATGGAACAGCCTCCTCGTAAATCTCTTTACGCTCTTCTTCCAGCTCCTCATAACGTTTGTTATCTTCCTTACTCATTCCAAGCTGATTCATCTCATCAATTAACTCACGTTCTTTTGCTAAAATTGCCACTACAATATTCATTCTTGCATTGGTCATTTCGGGATCAATTTCAAGAGCTTTTTCGTAATATTCAATAGCCTGTTCGTTATTGCCTAAATCTGCAGCTGTTACACCTAAGTTGTAATATACGTTAGGATCGTTAGGATTTTTCTTTACAATTTCCTGCATTAGTTCATTGTACTTTTCCTTATCACCCATTCTGTAATAAACATCGGCTTCTGCCTGGATTAGTGCAATATTGTCAGGATTTTCTGCTTTAGCATCCTGGATAGCTTCAATTGCTTTTTCATCCTGACCTTCCTGGATATAGATTAAAGCAATATTTTTAGCAATCTCTCCTTTTTTAGTAGGAATTTTACGGTCTTGAGGATTTTCGTACTCGCCCGTTTTAATCATTAAATCTCGTTGCTCTTTTTGCATTACTTCCTGTTCACCAGTTTCTACATTGGTGGCAAGATATTCTACACCAGAACCATCAAAACCTAATTCTTTTAGATCTTCATAGTAACCTAAAGCTGTAGTGTAATCCTGAGCGTTCAACGAGTTAGCCGCAGCATAGTATAAATAAAGTGTATCCTGCTTATTTAACTGGTAGCTGTAATACAATTTATCTGAAGCACTTTCGTAATTCTCTGTATTTTGATCGTTAATCGCGCTTTGTACTAAAGCATTTCTTACCTGGTCAAAACCCTGTATAGCTTCATCATCATTTCCCATTTCCTGGGCTTTCTGAAAAGCTTCTGCAGCAACTTCCAGGTCTTCCAGAGAAGCATTTTCTCCGTTTCCTAAGTAAGCCTGGCCTTTATAAAGGTAGAATCGCTCGGTCCATTTATCATTTGCTTCAGAGAGCATAGACTCGGCAGTTTGTAATTGCGTTTTGGCTTCTGCATAGTTGCCATCTTCTACGGCATCGCCTGCATCTCTAATCTCACTTTTTTGTGCAACGGCAGCCACCGATAATAATGACAACGCAACAGTAAAAATATTAGTTTTCATCTTGTTTTGGTTTTTATTATAGTTATTCTTCACTATCGTCTACAATAGTTGTGCCATTTGGGTTTTCTTCAGCATCTTCGGCCTTCTCGGCGTCTTCCATCAACTCAACATCATCTTCATCGTGCAGTACTTTTGCAACGGCTGCAATGGCATCGTTTCCTTTTAGATTGATTAATCTAACACCCTGAGTTGCACGTCCCATAACTCTAAGATTTGCAACTTCCATTCGTATTACAATTCCAGATTTATTGATAATCATTATATCCTCATCATCTGAAACATTTTTAATTGCAACAAGACTTCCGGTTTTTTCGGTAATGGAAATTGTTTTGACACCTTTTCCTCCCCTGTTGGTAATCCTGTAATCTTCAAGGCTTGATCTTTTTCCGTATCCATTTTCAGAAACTACAAGAATATCAGAATTAAAATCTTCTACCGAGATCATTCCTACCACTTCGTCTTTATCGTCGGCAAGTGTAATTCCTCTTACCCCTGAAGCATTTCTTCCCATTGGCCTGGTTTTTCCTTCTTCAAACCTAATGGCTTTACCACTTCTTACGGCAAGCATTACCTGGCTATCCCCGTTGGTTAACTTTGCTTCAAGCAATTCGTCATCTTCTTTAATGGTAATTGCATTAATTCCATTAGTTCGAGGTCTTGAATATTGCTCTAAAGAAGTTTTCTTAACCTGGCCTTTTTTAGTGGCCATAATTACATAATGCTTATTGATGTACTCTTCATCTTTAAGATCTTGAGTACAGATAAAGGCTTTTACGCGATCGTCTGGATCTATATTTATAAGATTCTGAATCGCTCTACCTTTAGAGGCTTTACTTCCTTCCGGAATTTCGTAAACCCGCATCCAGAAACATTTTCCTTTTTGAGTAAAGAATAACATGTACTGGTGATTGGTTCCAGAGAATAAATATTCTAAGAAATCTTCATTTCGGGTATTAGAACCTTTTTGGCCAACTCCTCCCCTGTTTTGGGTTTTATATTCGTTTAAAGAAGTCCTTTTTATATAACCAGCGTGAGAAATTGTAATCACCACACGTTCATCTGGGATCATATCTTCTATACTTAGATCGCCACCAGAATATTCTATGGTAGAACGTCTTTCGTCGCCATATTTTTCTTTAATCTCAAGAAGTTCGTCCTTAATAACCTGCATTCTGCGTTCTTTTCGTGCCAAAATGTCTTTAAGGTCTTCTATGGTTTTCATTATCTCTTCATACTCTGCACGAAGCTTGTCCTGTTCCAGGCCGGTAAGCTGGCGTAAACGCATCTCTACAATGGCCTTTGCCTGCAATTCGCTTAATTCAAAGCGCTCAATTAATTTATTCCTGGCTTCTTCAGCATTGCTGGAAGAACGAATTAATGCAATTACCTCATCTATATTATCTGAAGCGATAATTAAACCTTCAAGGATATGAGCCCTATCTTCGGCCTTTTTAAGTTCAAATTCTGTTCTTCTTACAACAACCTCGTGCCTATGCTCTACAAAATGATAAATAATATCTTTTAGGTTAAGCATCTCTGGCCTTCCTTTTACAAGTGCAATATTATTTACACTAAAAGAAGTTTGTAAAGCGGTATGTTTATAAAGGGTATTTAAAACTATATTGGGGATTGCATCTCGTTTTAATTGATAAACGATTCTCATCCCGTTTCTATCAGATTCATCTCTAATAAGACTAATCCCTTCAATTTTCTTTTCGTTAACAAGATCGGCAGTTTTCTTGATCATATCTGCCTTGTTCACCTGGTAAGGAATTTCAGTAACTACTAAAAACTCTTTTCCGTTGATTTCTTCTAATGAAGATTTAGCGCGCATAACAATACGGCCTCTTCCGGTTTTAAAAGCTTCACGAACACCATCATAACCATAAATAATTCCGCCGGTAGGAAAATCGGGAGCTTTTATATGCTCCATTAACTCTTCTACTTCAATATCGTGGTTTTCAATATATGCAACGGTTCCGTCTATTACTTCAGAAATATTATGAGGTGCCATATTGGTAGCCATACCTACAGCAATACCGCTGGCACCATTTACAAGAAGGTTGGGAATACGCGTTGGCATCACCACCGGCTCGTTTAAAGAGTCGTCAAAGTTTAGCTGGGTATCTACCGTTTCCTTATCGATATCAGCGAGCATATCCTCACTAATTTTTCGCATTCTGGCCTCGGTATAACGCATTGCTGCAGGGCTATCGCCATCTACAGACCCAAAGTTACCCTGCCCGTCTACAAGCATATAGCGCATGCTCCAGTGCTGGGCCATCCTTACCATAGTATCGTAAACAGAAGAATCACCGTGAGGGTGATACTTACCAAGCACTTCCCCTACAATCCTGGCCGATTTTTTATAAGACCGGTTAGAGAGTACACCAAGTTCATACATACCGTACAATACCCGGCGATGCACCGGTTTTAACCCGTCACGAACATCTGGTAAAGCACGTGACACAATGACCGACATTGAATAATCAATGTAGGCCGATTTCATTTCATCTTCAATATTTATAGGAATAAGCTTTTCTCCTTCAGCCATATTGTAAAGTTTATTTTAGTTCTCTAATCTAACGAGCCAATTTACATATTTTATAGATGTTCAAGCCCTGTTTGGCGTATTGTTTACCCAAATTTTATTAACAAATATTTAGTGTGCTATCGTTAATAAGTTCCTTATTTTACCCTTTGAATATTGAAAGTAATTTTGTCAATTAGCTAATATCATAGGATTAGGTACAATTTTTGAAAGTTTTGTACTTAATAAATCATTAGAGAGAAAGGAAGATAAAGATGGATGATAATTTTTCACCAAGAGTAAAAGATGTAATTGCATATAGCAAGGAAGAAGCACTGCGTTTAGGCCACGATTTTATTGGAACTGAACACCTTATGCTTGGTTTGCTGCGAGATGGAGATGGTAAAGCCATAGTTATTTTAAATGCTTTAGATATAGATTTAAGTCATTTAAGACGCAAAGTAGAAATACTTAGCCCGGCCAATCCCGAGTCTACTGCGGTTTCTAACGAAAAAAGAAACCTGCACCTTACCCGCCAGGCAGAGCGAGCCCTGAAAACAACTTTTTTAGAAGCAAAGCTTTTTCAAAGTTCTAATATAAATACTGCGCATCTATTGCTATGTATTTTAAGAAATGAGAACGATCCCACCACCAAACTACTTAATAAGCTTAAGATAGATTATGATGGGGTTAAAGATCAATTTAAGTATATGATTGCCAGTGATGAAACTGATTTTCAGGACAGTCCTACGGCCGAATCATTTTCTGACGACGATAGTAATACCGATGACGCTACTAAAGACAATCCGTTTAGCGGAGGCGGTAGCGGCCCTGGCAAAACTTCCAAAAAATCTAAAACTCCAGTTTTAGATAACTTCGGAAGGGATTTAACTGCGATGGCCGAAAATGATAAACTTGATCCCGTTGTTGGGCGTGAGAAGGAAATTGAAAGGGTTTCTCAAATTTTAAGTAGAAGAAAGAAAAATAACCCATTGCTAATTGGTGAACCCGGAGTTGGTAAATCGGCTATTGCAGAAGGTTTAGCGCTTAGAATTATTCAACGTAAAGTTTCAAGAATACTGTTTGATAAACGCGTGGTGACTTTAGATCTTGCCAGTTTAGTAGCAGGAACCAAATACCGTGGCCAGTTTGAGGAGCGTATGAAAGCCGTGATGAACGAGCTTGAAAAGAATGACGATATTATTCTTTTTATAGACGAGATTCATACCATTGTAGGTGCGGGCGGCGCTACTGGAAGTCTGGATGCCAGCAATATGTTTAAACCCGCTCTTGCGAGAGGTGAAATTCAATGTATAGGTGCTACTACTTTAGATGAGTACAGGCAGTATATTGAGAAGGATGGAGCTTTAGAAAGAAGGTTCCAAAAGGTTATTGTTGAGCCTACTTCAGTTGAAGAAACTATTGAAATTCTAAATAATATTAAAGATAAATACGAAGAGCACCACAACGTTTCTTATACAGATGAAGCGATTGAAGCCTGTGTAAAATTAACCAACAGGTATTTAACCGATCGTTTTTTACCAGATAAAGCTATTGATGCTTTAGATGAAGCAGGTTCTCGAGTGCATATCACCAATATTGATGTTCCAAAACAGATTTTAGACCTTGAGCGTAAACTGGAAGAAGTGCGCGAAAAGAAAAATTCTGTAGTTAAAAAGCAGAAATACGAAGAAGCTGCTAAACTTAGGGACGATGAGAAAAATCTTGAAAAAGAACTACAAATAGCCCAGGAAAAATGGGAAGAAGAATCTAAGAAACACAAGGAAACGGTTGATGAAGATAGCGTGGCTGATGTTGTTTCTATGATGACCGGCGTACCTGTTAATCGTATTGCACAAACCGAAAGCAATAAACTGGTTGAACTTCCTAAGAAAATTAAAGGAAAAGTTATTGGCCAGGACGATGCGGTTGGAAAAGTGGTAAAAGCCATTCAAAGAAACCGTGCGGGTCTAAAAGATCCAAACAAACCCATTGGATCGTTTATATTTTTAGGCCAAACCGGGGTTGGAAAAACACAGTTGGCTAAAGTACTTGCTCGCGAGTTATTTGATAACGACGATTCACTTATTCGAATAGATATGAGTGAATATATGGAGAAATTCGCCATTTCTAGATTAGTAGGAGCGCCTCCTGGATACGTGGGTTACGAAGAAGGTGGACAGCTTACAGAAAAAGTACGCAGAAAACCTTACGCGGTTATTCTACTGGACGAGGTAGAAAAAGCCCATCCAGATGTTTTCAATATGCTGCTTCAGGTTTTAGATGACGGATATTTAACCGATAGCTTAGGAAGAAAGATAGATTTTAGAAATACTATAATCATCATGACTTCTAATATTGGAGCAAGAAAACTTAAAGATTTTGGCCAGGGAGTTGGATTTGGTACCGCTTCCCAGCGCTCTCAAGCCGATGAAAATGCAAGAAGTGTAATTGAAAACGCGCTTAAAAAAGCATTTGCTCCAGAATTCTTAAACAGGATTGATGATGTAGTGATCTTCAACAGTCTTGAACGGGAAGATATTCATAAGATTATTGATATTGAATTAGTGAAATTATTCAATAGAATTGGAAGCCTTGGTTATAAATTAACTTTAAGTGATAAGGCAAAAGATTTTATTGCTGAAAAAGGATTCGATAAACAATATGGCGCAAGACCGTTAAATAGAGCGATTCAAAAATATATAGAAGATGCTCTTGCTGAAGAAATCATAACTTCAAAATTAGCTGAAGGTGATAAGATTTTTATGGATCTCGATGAAGAGAAAAATGAATTAACTATAAAAATTGATAAGGCAGTTAAAGAAACTGAATCTTAGTGATTTAGGGAATAATTAGTTTTATAAGAGGCTATTTGAAAGATTCATTTCAAATAGCCTTTTTTTAATATATTCCCTGAAATATATTAAATTTGCAAAGAATTAATCCCTACATTAATGACTACTGATAAATTGGAAGTGAAATTTGGGCAGGTGCGCATTTTTCAAAATATCCTAATTGCCGAATTAAACGAAGGTCTTCTCTTTACCTCCGAAAATAACAAAGAATTATTAGCTATTGGAAAAGAGGTATTTAAAGGGAAAGACTATGGATATATTTCTTTCCGAAAAAATTCTTATGCAGTAGATCCTATGGTTTACCGGGAATCTGCCCAGGCCCAAAATTTAAAAGCTATTGCCGTAGTAAGTGAAAATGAACTTATTCGGTTAAATGCGCATAAAGTAGAACGCCAGTTTTACAAAACCCAGAATTCTTTTGAGGTTTTTGATAATTTAGACCAGGCAATAAATTGGATTCAATTCGAAATTTAATCGAAGAAATTTTCAGTAAAATTAAAATTTTCAAGAAAAGATTTAGCCGACTTTATATAAGGCGCCATCGTTACATCGGTATGTAATATCGGAACTTCGGCTCTAAATTCATTTAAAACATCACTTAGCATTGCCGAAGTTTCTGCCGGCTCTCTAAAGTGCATAGCTTGTGATGCGTTAAATAATTCAATAGCCAGAACACTATTTAAATTTTCTACAACTTTTAAAAGCTTTGTTGCGCCGTTTGCCCCCATACTTACGTGATCTTCCTGCCCGTTAGAAGAAACAATGGAATCTACCGAAGCCGGTACTGCAAGTTGTTTATTCTGGCTTACTATACTTGCGGCGGTGTACTGCGGAATCATAAACCCGCTATTTAAACCTGGATTTTCAACCAGAAATGCCGGTAAACCCCGAAGTCCCGAAACCAATTGATAAGTTCTTCTTTCTGAAATATTAGCAAGTTCTGCCAACGCAATTGCTAAATAATCTACTGCCAGGGCCAGAGGCTGACCGTGAAAATTACCTCCAGAAATAATCTTATCTTCTTCAATAAAAATATTGGGATTATCGGTAACCGAATTGATTTCGGTTTTAATGGTTTTTCTAACAAAACTCAAGGTATCCTTACTTGCTCCGTGCACTTGCGGGATACATCTAAAACTGTAAGGGTCCTGTACATTTTCCTTTTCGCTCATAGCAATCTGGCTGTCTTCCAAAAATCTACGAATACGTTCGGCAGTTTTTATTTGTCCGCGATGGGGCCTTGCCAAATGAACCAACTCATCAAAAGGAGATAAGTTACAATCAAAAGCATCTATGGAGACCGAACCAATAAGGTCGGCCAGGTAAGATAATTTATAAGATTTCAGTAAGGCGTAAACGGCGTGAGCGCTCATAAATTGCGTTCCGTTTAGCAAAGCTAACCCCTCTTTAGATTGCAATTTTAAAGCTTCCCAATTTTGGTTTTTCAGTAATTTTTCCCCGCTAATTATTTTATCTTCAAAATAAACCTCTCCCTCACCAATTAAAGGTAAGGCCAAATGCGCCAATGGGGCGAGATCGCCCGACGCTCCCAACGAACCCTGCTCATAAACCACCGGCAAAATATCCTGATTGTAAAAATCTATAAGTCTTAAAACAGTTTCCAGGGCTATACCAGAATTTCCATAGCTTAAAGACTGAATTTTTAGTAAAAGCATCAACCTTACAATCTCTTTATTTACTTTATCGCCGGTTCCGCAGGCGTGAGATTTCACCAGGTTTTGCTGAAGCTCGGTTAACTTCCCCGGACTTATTTTTACATTACATAAAGCTCCAAAACCGGTATTTATTCCATACACTGGTGTATCACTTTCTGTAATTTTTTTGTTTAAGTATTTTCTGGATTTCTGAATATTGGATTCAGCCTCTTCACTAAGCGCCAATTGCTTCTTATTTACCATTATATCTTCAATGGTTTCTAAATCTAAAATGGCTGAACTGATATAATGATGAGACTGCATAACTTACAATTTTAGATAATGGAGAAATATCCTGAACTTATTGAAATTACGGTAAATTCAGGCAAATTTTATTAAATAAGTAATGATTAAATTTTATTCCGAAAAATGATTAAAAATAATATTTCAGCTATAAAATAAAATCCTTTTAATTTACGGGCCAAAATTCATATTTCTACTGATGCAATCCAAATTTAAAACCAAAATTTTAAGAATTATTCAACCAAAAGTTTTAAACAATTCTAAAAGAAGAACCTATCACTTCTTCTCGTCCTTCATTAAAGCTAAAAATGCTTTTCCCAGGTTGTCGCTTATATCTCCCGAAATTAAAGCTTCATAACCACTTTCTTCAGCGCAAATATCACCCGCGAGCCCGTGTAGATATACGCCTAAAATTGCTGCCACAAGGGGTTCGTATTTTTGAGACATTAATCCGGCAATTATGCCTGAAAGGACATCGCCACTTCCCGCTGTGGCCATCCCGGAATTTCCGGAATTATTTATATAGATATGTTTTCCGCTAAATACAAAGCTATGCGCTCCTTTTAAAACCAGAATTATCTTATATTTTTTAGTGAATTTCTCAATCTTATGAATCTTCTCAAAGTCATCATTCCACTTCCCTATTAGCCTTTCTAATTCCTTTGGATGCGGCGTTAATACCGAATTTTTAGGAAGCAAACCCAGTAATTCATTATTTTCAGAAAGCATATTTAATCCATCGGCATCAATTAGCATAGGGTTTTTAATTCTTCCCAGTAAGTTTTTAAATGCTTTTACCGTATTAGAAGATTTCCCCGCTCCCATTCCAAAACAAATCACATCGGGTTCCAGATCGGTTTTAATATTGGTGAGCTCTTTATCGTTTTCATCTGTAATTACCATTGCTTCCGGAAAGCTAGATTGTAAAATTTCGTATCCACATTTTGGAACAAAAACACTACATAAACCGGCACCCGCTCTTAATGTAGATTTTGCCGAAAGTACTATACTTCCAATTTTTCCATAACTCCCACCAACTACAAGTGTATGGCCGTAGTCTCCTTTATGCGAGTTTTTATCACGCGGTTTATAAAGATGCCTGGCTTCACGCTTGCCAATAAGCTGCGCCATTGCTTGAACTTCTTTCAAATAACCGCGATCTAAACCAATATCTAAAACCTGTACTTCACCTGCATATTTCATAGATTGAGGCAGAAAAAATACCAGTTTCGGGGTTTGGAAAGTAAGGGTATAATTTGCTTTAATCACCGCAGTATCTTCTGCCGGCACTTTATCAGGGAACAATCCTGAAGGCATATCTACCGCCAGGCAAAATGCGCC
The DNA here is from genome assembly GCF_900113135.1 of Salegentibacter agarivorans. Classification (GTDB taxonomy): domain Bacteria; phylum Bacteroidota; class Bacteroidia; order Flavobacteriales; family Flavobacteriaceae; genus Salegentibacter; species Salegentibacter agarivorans. Next base: position 10,280 of record NZ_FOOH01000042.1, read on the forward strand.
AGATTCATTAATATGCAACAACAATTTTGCAAGCCAGCCTTCAGCGGGGCGGTTTAACCCAATTCCAAAAATGGCATCTACCACAAAATCACCGGGAGAAATTTCAGGAAAATCTTCTTCTCGTTTTATCAATTCAGGCCAGGTATGGCTTTCTTTTTTATAGCGATCGTAATTCACAAGAAAATCATCAGATCGTTTATCGCTGTAATTCACCACGTAAACTTCAACCTTATAACCGTATTTATGAAGTAAACGCGCCAACACCAGTCCGTCGCCACCGTTATTTCCTATTCCGCAGAAAATTTTAATATTGATATCTGCACCTTCAAGTCGGGTATGAATTTCGTTAAAAACAAGACTTGCGGCACGTTCCATTAAACGTGTGCTCGAAATTCCTTCAGTCTTAAGTGTAACTTCATCAGCTTCTTTTAATTGTTCTGCAGAGAGTATCTTCATAATTGGTTAGGTTGAATAATTACATTCATAAAATTACAAATTAAAGCCTGAAAGCTTTGTTCTAAAAATTAAATCTAAACTTAAATTTCGGGGAGTTTTGCCAATAAAAGTTTAATACAGAAACTTATTAAATATAAAACTGCGTGCTAAGCCTATTATGTTAACTATTCTTCATAAAAAGTATTTTTTTAATATTGTATTCAAAGTGAAATCAATAAATTTGCCCAAATTTTAGAAAAATGAAAGAAGTTGCCCTAGCTGCCAGACATAAAGAATTAAATGCCAAAATGGTACCTTTTGCAGGTTATAATATGCCTATTTCTTATGAAGGTGTGAATATTGAACACCAAAACGTTCGTGAAAAATTAGGTGTTTTTGATGTTTCCCATATGGGGGAATTCCTAATTACCGGGGATAAGGCTCTGGAACTTATTCAGAAAATTACCACTAACGATGCTTCTAAACTGGTAGACGGGAAAGCGCAATATACAGTAATGCCAAACGAAACCGGCGGAATTGTTGACGATTTAATTGTATACAGGATTAATTCTGAAAAATATTTGCTGGTAGTAAATGCTTCTAACATAGATAAAGACTGGAACTGGATCGCGCAACATAATACTATGGATGCAACGATGCGCGATATGTCTGACGAATTTTCACTTTTGGCTATTCAGGGACCAAAAGCGGCAGAAGCTATGCAATCTTTAACCGATGTAGATCTTTCTAACATGAAATTCTACACTTTTGAAGTTGCTGAATTTGCTGGAATAGATAAAGTGATTATTTCGGCTACAGGTTATACCGGCAGCGGCGGATTTGAGATCTATTTTAAAAACGAAGATGCCGAGCAAATTTGGGATCGCGTGATGGAAGCCGGGAAAGACTACGGTATCAAACCTATTGGTTTAGCTGCACGTGATACTTTAAGACTGGAAATGGGCTTCTGTCTCTATGGCAATGATATAGACGAAACCACTTCGCCAATTGAAGCTAAATTGGGGTGGATTACCAAATTCACCAAAGATTTTATTAATTCTGAAGCTTTAAAGAAAGAAAAAGAAGAAGGACCAAAACGAAAGTTAATCGCCTTTGAATTGGAAGAACGTGGAATCCCGCGCCAGGGTTACGAAATTGAAGATGAAGATGGCAAGGTTATTGGCGAAGTAACTTCTGGGACAATGTCACCATCGCTGGAAAAAGGAATAGGTTTAGGCTACGTGCCTTCGGAAGTTGCTAAATTTGGCAACAAGATTTTTATAAAAGTTAGAAAAAAATCCATTCCGGCCGTACAGGTGAAATTGCCCTTTTATAAAGGATAGTTTTTGGAACGAATTTTAATTTTAGGAGCAAGCGGCTTTATAGGCAACGCCTTATATAAAGAGCTATGCTCCTTTTTTGATACCCACGGTACCTACCACACTCCAAACCGCGTTTTTGAAGAAAATCACCAGTTTCATCATTTTGATATGGAAACTGAAAATATTGAGATCCTGCTTCAAAATGTAAAACCTACGATTATTATCTCTGCCGTTCGGGGAAATTTTGATGCGCAAATAATCGCTCATTTTGAAATAATTAATTACATCCTCACTCATAAATGTAAATTGCTATTTATTTCATCTGCCAATGTGTTTGATGCTTTTACCAATTTCCCTTCTTATGAATATGACAAAACACTTTCCCAAAGTATTTACGGCAGGTTTAAAATTAAGATTGAAAATGCCCTGCTAAGGCTCCCAAACGATAAGTATAACATTTTACGTTTACCAATGGTTTTTGGCCATAATTCTCCCCGACTAAAGCAAATTAAAACCCTTATAGATTTGGGTGAAGCCATAGAAGTTTTCCCAAACGTAGTGATTAATGTTACTGAAATTGAAAAAGTAACCCAGCAAATTCATTATATCATTAATAGAAAAAAACAGGGAGTTTTTCATTTGGGAAGCAGCGATCTGGTACATCAAAAAGATTTTATTGAAGAGGTTTGTGAAGTTTTAGGTTATAAAAACCTCGTTTTTAAAAATATCTACGATTCTAATTTCGATAGGTTTTTAGCGGTTTTACCTAAAGAAAACATTCTACCTAAAAACTTACAGGTTTCAGTACAGCAAGTCGCAAAGGCATCAATAAAGAGTTAGGTGTTAATCTTGTACTAAAACCTAATTAGATTGAAAATTCAGGCTTTAGTTGCTTAAATTTAAAGGACTAATCCTTAAAAATTATTACAATGAAAAAGCTTAGCGAAGACGAAATCAATAAAAAACTGGAAAATCTTGAGGGCTGGGTTTATAAAGATAATGCAATTCATACTTCATTTCAGTTTGCCAATTTTAAAGACGCTTTTACGGTAATGACGCGAATTGCTTTTGAAGCCGAAGCCCAGCAGCATCATCCAAATTGGGGAAATGTTTATAATGAACTTGAAATTTCCCTTTCTACCCACGATGCCGATGGAGTAACCGAAAAAGATTTTAAACTGGCAAAAGCTATTGAAGAAATAGTAGAAGCTTCGGCTTAAATTAAGAAAAAAGAGCATTGAAATTTAAAGCTTCCAATTTTTAAATTGAATTGGAAGCTTTTTTATATTTTTGCTTCAATTTTTTATTCAGAATAAATGGGAAGAGCATTTGAATTTAGAAAGGCGCGTAAGATGAAACGCTGGTCTGCAATGGCCAAAGCCTTTACCCGCATTGGAAAAGATATTGTGATGGCTGTTAAAGAAGGCGGCCCAGATCCTGATACCAATGCCAAATTAAGAGCAGTTATTCAAAACGCGAAAAGCGTGAATATGCCCAAAGATAATATTGAGCGTGCCATTAAAAGGGCGAGTGATAAAAATCAGGGCGATTATAAAATTGTACTTTTTGAAGGTTATGCACCCCACGGAATTGCCGTATTGGTAGAAACCGCTACCGATAATAATAACCGTACCGTTGCGAATGTTCGCTCTCATTTTAATAAATGTGATGGAAACCTTGGAACTTCAGGTTCAGTTGAATTTATGTTTGACCACACTTGTAATTTCAGACTGAATGCTGAAGGACTTGACGTGGAAGAATTGGAACTTGAATTTATAGATTTTGGCGCCGAAGAAGTTTTTGAAGATGAAGATGGCATTCACATTTACGCACCTTTCGAATATTTTGGAGCTATTCAAAAAGAATTAGAAAATAGAGAGATTGAAATACTTTCTTCAGGATTTGAAAGAATCCCACAGGTTACCAAACCACTTTCTACTGAAGAAGCTGCAGATGTTGAGAAGCTACTGGAAAGGCTGGAAGAAGACGATGATGTACAAAATGTATATCACACTATGGAAGAAACTGAGGCTTAAACGGCTGTTGGTTTCTTTAGAAATAAGTGTAAAAGCTGTTTAGGAGGTTTAGCTATTTTTAACGTCAACCTGAACCTGGTTCAGAGCCTGCTCCGAAATTTGTTCGGAGTTCTAATATGTTAGATTATGAAATAAGTTCAGAATGACATTCTTCTAAAAAAACTAAATTCTAAACAGCTTTTTAATTTTTAGTGCTCTCCCCTATCGTGTTTTGTTGGTTGGCCCTTTCTACGTTTCTTTTCTTCTTCTAAAAGCGAAAGTTCACGCCCTGTTTGCCCCTTAACCGATGTATTTTCCTGCGCCCTCCTTAATAAATAAGGTACCACTTCGCGTACAGGACCAAAAGGCACTAATTTCGCTGAATTGTATCCTTTCTTTGCCAGGTTATAACTAATATGATCACTCATTCCATAAAGTTGGCTAAACCAAATACGATCGTCGTTTAAAGGAAGGCCTTTATCTTCCATACTTTGCAGCGCAAGATAATTACTCACCTCGTTATGTGTACCTATAAATAAATGTATATCATTAAGGTTTGCTAAACAGTAAGACATCACGCTATTAAAATTAACATCTGTAGCTTCCTTGTTTTCGCAAATTGGGGTAGTATAATTATATTTTTTTGCACGTGCATTTTCTTTTTCCATATAAGCTCCACGCACAATTTTAGCACCTATTTTAAAGCCTTCTTCTTTAGCTCTTTCGTGAAGATTTTTTACATACTCCAACCTGTCCCAACGGTAACACTGAAAAGTATTATAAATAAGAATTTTCTCCTTGTTATACTTTTTCATCATTTCTTCCATCAATTCATCGGCTGCGAGTTGCATCCAACTTTCCTCGGCATCGGCGTATAATCTTACATTATTATCATAAGCACATTTACAAAGAGTATCAACTCTTTCTTTAACACGTTCCCATTCTTCTTTTTCTTCGTCGCTTAAATTAATACGTTCTGTGATTTTTTCCCAAATAGCAAACCTTCCAATTCCTGTAGGTTTAAAGAGCGAAAATGGCAATTCTTCACTTTCAGCAGCGAATTTTATCAACTTCATTTTTTTATCTAAAGCAGCATCAAACTGCTCTTCGGTTTCTTTACCCTCAACCGAATAATCAAGAATGCCGTGCAATTTTTCAGCATACATTTCTTTGGTGAGCGGCTTGCAATCATCTTCGGTAACACCACCACAAAACTGTTCAAAAATGGTTTTTTTAATCAGTCCTTCTACAGGCAGGTGTAGCTTTAAAGAAATTTTAGTCAACCAGGAACCGGCATCTACCAGTTGCTTGTTCTTCATCATGCTAAATAAAAAGATAGCACGATCCAGTTCTAAATCAGATTTTAATTTAAAAGCTGTTTTAGTATCATTAAAAATTTTTCTATTAATCATGGGGTGTGTCTTAATTAGCGCAAATATAATTATTGAAGTTTGATTTTATTATGAATATTTCTGCTTATTTTCGAAGCCCAATCAGATAAATGTTTAAAACGTCAAGAACTATGTCCAACATGGCAGCCAAAGGGCCGGTTTACTATCAGGAAGATGGTTTTCATAAAATAAATACTTATTTAAAAGAGGCAAAACCTTCCAAAGTTTTCATTCTAGTAGATAATAATACGCATCGTGATTGCCTGGCTTCTTTTTTACAGAAAATTGATGCTTCAGAAAATTTTGAGATTTTGGAGATTGAAGCCGGTGAGATCAATAAAAATTTGGAAACCTGTAGTGGTGTTTGGAATGCACTTTCAGAATTAGATGCCGATAGAAAAAGCTTAATGATAAATGTAGGTGGCGGCGTTGTAACCGATCTTGGCGGATTTATAGCTTCTACTTTTAAACGCGGCATAAGCTACATAAATGTACCTACCAGTCTTTTGGCAATGGTAGATGCATCTGTTGGAGGAAAAACCGGTGTAGACCTGGGAAATTTAAAGAACCAGATTGGCGTAATTAATCACGCTGAAATGGTGATAATTGATCCATCTTTTCTGGCTACCCTACCCCAAAACGAAATGCGAAGCGGTTTGGCAGAGATCCTAAAACACGCATTAATTAGCAGCGAGACCTATTGGGAAAAAGTGACTAATTTAAGCGAACTAACTTTAGACGATCTTGACGATATTATTAGAGAATCGGTAGAAATAAAAGCTAAAGTTGTCACCGAAGATCCGGAAGAAAACGGATTGCGAAAAACCTTAAATTACGGTCATACCTTGGGGCACGCTATAGAATCTTATTTTTTAACCCACCCTGAAAAAACAACTTTACTTCACGGCGAAGCTATTGCGGTGGGAATGGTTTTGGCAACTTATCTTTCTAAAGAACTTAAAAGTTTCCCGGAAGATAAATTGAAAGAAATCACCATTAAAATTTTGGATATTTACGAAAAAGTAGAATTTTTGGAAGAAGACATTCAGCAAATCATAGATTTGATGAAATACGACAAGAAAAATTCACACGGAAATATAAATTTTGTTCTGCTAAAAGATATTGGCAACACCGAGATAGATTGCAAAGTACCTAACACGCTAATTTGGAATGCTTTTGAATATTACAGGAAAACTTGATTTATAATATAAAAACAGTATTTTTAAAACCTACTAACTACATCCTCATAAACTTTTATTTATGAAAAGAATTATTGTTGACTACAAAAAATTAACTCCCGAAATCCTGGGCCTTTTGGTTGAGAAATATCCAGACGGGTATGATGACGACCAGATAATTGCCTTTAAAAACGCAAAAAACGAAACAGTTGAAGCGGTTGAAGTAAAAACCGAAGACACTATTTACCTGGTTAAAGTAAGCACACGACTTGAAAATACTATGGCCAATTTTGATGAAGACGATTACGACGATTCAGATTACAACGAGCCTATCGTAGAAATTCCTGAAAAAGACGACGAGGAAGATAAAGATTAGGGAATTACAAAATATTAAATCGAGTAGGAAGATAGGGATTAATTCCCTATCTGTCCTCTCACACCACTCAGCGTACGGATCCGTACTGAGCGGTTCCCTAATTTATGTTCTAACTTTAGAATAATAATCCAGCAGAAAAGGGTAGCCAGCCTGTCTCAGTCTGTGCGTGGTGATGGTCCTTGTGAGGATAAAGCTGTTGGCGATATGCCAGTGACTTTTCCTCGTGTTGGCATATTCCCACGCTTTCCACTTGTTCAGGCCAAGCTTGATAAGCATCTTTCCTTTCGTGCGGATGCGTTTCCATTGTTTCCAGATACACATCCTTAGACGTCGACGGTACCAGCGATCTATCTTTCTCAG
>NZ_FOOH01000053.1 GCF_900113135.1 Salegentibacter agarivorans
TTAAGTTGGTAATGGTAGACGCGAAACCGTGTGATCTACCCTTGGGCAGGTTGAAGCTGTGGTAACACATAGTGGAGGACCGAACCCGTTGACGTTGAAAAGTCTTGGGATGACCTGAGGGTAGGGGTGAAAGGCCAATCAAACTCGGAAATAGCTCGTACTCCCCGAAATGCATTTAGGTGCAGCGGTATAATAGTTTTATAGAGGTAGAGCTACTGATTGGATGCGGGGGCTTCACCGCCTACCAATTCCTGACAAACTCCGAATGCTATAAAATGTTTTATATCAGTGAGGGCATGGGTGCTAAGGTCCGTGTCCGAGAGGGAAAGAACCCAGACCATCAGCTAAGGTCCCCAAATATATGTTAAGTTGAAGAAACGCGGTTGGACTGCCCAGACAGCTAGGATGTTGGCTTGGAAGCAGCCATTCATTTAAAGAGTGCGTAACAGCTCACTAGTCGAGCGGTCCGGCATGGATAATAATCGGGCATAAACATATTACCGAAGCTATGGATTTCATATTTAGATATGGAGTGGTAGGGGAGCATTGTAACAGAGATGAAGGTGTACTGCGAGGTATGCTGGATTGGTTACAAAAGAAAATGTAGGCATAAGTAACGATAATGCAGGCGAGAAACCTGCACACCGAAAGACTAAGGTTTCCCCAGCTATGCTAATCAGCTGGGGGTTAGTCGGGACCTAAGGCGAACCCGAAAGGGGTAGTCGATGGACAACAGATTAATATTTCTGTACTTGCCCCACGTTAAAGCGGACGGAGGCGAACAGTTGGTGCGTGCTGACGGAATAGCACGTTGAAGGGAGTGGTAACACCCCGATAGTACACAAAAGCTTCGGCCGGCGTGATAATCCAGCGAATCGACTTCCAAGAAAAGCGAGTGGTGGCAACCCGTACCGTAAACCGACACAGGTAGTTGGGATGAGAATTCTAAGGTGCTCGAGAGATTCATGGCTAAGGAACTAGGCAAAATGGGCCCGTAACTTCGGGAGAAGGGTCGCCCCGCTTTAGGCGGGGCCGCAGTGAAGAGGTCCAGGCGACTGTTTATCAAAAACACAGGGCTCTGCTAAATCGAAAGATGATGTATAGGGCCTGACACCTGCCCGGTGCTGGAAGGTTAAGAGGAGATGTTAGCTTCGGCGAAGCATTGAATTGAAGCCCCAGTAAACGGCGGCCGTAACTATAACGGTCCTAAGGTAGCGAAATTCCTTGTCGGGTAAGTTCCGACCTGCACGAATGGTGCAACGATCTGGACACTGTCTCAGCCATGAGCTCGGTGAAATTGTAGTATCGGTGAAGATGCCGATTACCCGCTACGGGACGAAAAGACCCCGTGCACCTTTACTATAGCTTAGTATTGACTTTGGACAAGTGATGTGTAGGATAGGTGGGAGACTTTGAAGCGCCGTCGCCAGGCGGTGTGGAGTCATTGTTGAAATACCACCCTTTACTTGTTCGGAGCCTAACCTCATTAGATGAGGGACAGTGCTTGGTGGGTAGTTTGACTGGGGTGGTCGCCTCCAAAAGAGTAACGGAGGCTTCTAAAGGTTCCCTCAGCACGCTTGGTAACCGTGCGTAGAGTGCAATGGCAAAAGGGAGCTTGACTGAGAGACATACAGGTCGATCAGGTACGAAAGTAGAGCATAGTGATCCGGTGACACCGCATGGAAGGGTCATCGCTCAAAGGATAAAAGGTACGCCGGGGATAACAGGCTGATCTCCCCCAAGAGCTCACATCGACGGGGGGGTTTGGCACCTCGATGTCGGCTCGTCACATCCTGGGGCTGGAGAAGGTCCCAAGGGTTGGGCTGTTCGCCCATTAAAGTGGCACGCGAGCTGGGTTCAGAACGTCGTGAGACAGTTCGGTCTCTATCTGTAGTGGGCGTTAGAAATTTGAGTGGACCTGATCCTAGTACGAGAGGACCGGATTGGACCAACCTCTGGTGCACCAGTTGTTCCGCCAGGAGCATTGCTGGGTAGCTACGTTGGGAAGGGATAAGCGCTGAAAGCATATAAGCGCGAAACCCACCACAAGATGAGATTTCTTTAAAGGACCGTGGGAGACGACCACGTTGATAGGCCATAGGTGTAAAGGCAGCAATGTCATAGCCGAGTGGTACTAATAATCCGTAAAGCTTGATGCGACGCTTCCTATCCTGCAAGGGATGGGAAGCACTTGAATGCTTTTACCGCAGTA
>NZ_FOOH01000033.1 GCF_900113135.1 Salegentibacter agarivorans
AAAGGCGAATAATCAGGCTTCCCCCGTTAAGCAAACATTCCTGTTAGTGAAGCCATCCGTTTTAACATATATTGCTATTCGGATTTTGGGCATCGGCACTTTTTGCAACCTTACCCCCAATATATGCCAGAATCGGTTCGATTTCTCTATATTCCACTAACTTGCTAGGTCTTCCTTCACACCCCACCGTTGCCAGTGACGCACTTGACTTTACATTGCTCTTCCCTCCGATCAGGTGAGCGGGCTTTCTTTCAAGTCCCGGAATTGTTTGCATGCAGGGCAAACAAAAAACTTCAATTTTGATTGAAGGCGGTGCTAATGGTGTTTCAGTTTGAAGACTTTCAATATACTCTTTTACTATTACTTTGTTAAATATATATTCATTTAGTTCATTGTGAATATATCTACCCTTAAACCAACCAGAAAGTATAAGGTTTAAGGCTTCTATAATTGTTGATTTTCCTGCTTCATTTTCTCCAACAATGATATTAACATTTTTGTTTAATATCAACTCAAACTCGTTTCTGAAACATTTGAAGTTCTTTATTTTTATTTTCTCAATATGCATCTAGTTTGGTTTTTTGAATGAAGCACAACTCATTATAATTAATCCCCTATTTCTTTAACAGCAATTCTCCACGAATAGCAAGTATTAAGTCGCAAAAATTTGCATTTTAAAAACTTCCGGAATAAGCTTACTTATTCCAAAAAATTCAGAAATATGAGATTTTGATAAAACAAACAGCCTGTAGGGATGGCTGTTCTGATAGTTGCTGTTTTAAAAACAACTACCGCTGTTAAATTTTTAACAATATAAGAAGAAGATTAAATTTTTATAGAAAATCCTGAAGAAAATCTTTTAGCCATCAAAAGTCTATTCACCTAAAGCAAATAATTATTAAATTAATGCTGGAAAAAAATTTTGGAGATGAGTAAGAGAAAATCACTTTCTAAAGACGGGGAAGAAGAAATAATTCAAATGCTAAAAAGCCGTTTTGAGAAGCATAAAACCCGCTTTAAGCAATTAGAATGGCTTAAAATTGAGGAAAAACTAAAGGCAAATCCTGAGAAACTTTGGGTTTTAAGCGAGATGGAAGAAACCGGCGGGGAACCCAATTTACTTGGTTATGATGCTAAAACCAACGAGTTTACTTTTTGTGATTTCTCAAAAGAAAGTCCCACAGGCAGGAGAAGTTTATGCTACGATCGCGAAGCCCTGGAATCCAGGAAAAAATTTAAACCAAAAAACAACGCCCTGGACCTGACAGCCGAGATAGGTATTGAAATCTTAGATGAAGCGCAATACCGGGAATTACAGCAATTGGGAGAATTTGACACTAAAACTTCCAGTTGGCTCAAAACACCAAACGAAATAAGAGAACTTGGTGGAGCCATTTTTGGAGATTTTAGGTATGGAAAAGTCTTTATTTACCATAATGGCGCCGAATCTTATTACGCCGCCAGGGGTTTTCGCGGGTTTTTAAAGGTTTAGGTTTTTGAAAAATAGAGTTGACACCGTCACCCTGACGAACCAGGGAAAAATCAAACCTTGTCTGGTCGAGCACAGTCGAGATCTCTCTAGGCTTCAGTCTGACGAAACCCAACCAGATAAGGAATATTTCCATTATTTAGTATTTTTTCCTTTTAAACTTTCAGAAATAATCATAATTTGGCCGCATGAAAGATGTGAAATTTGCCATTACCGATATTGAAACCACCGGCGGCGGCATTAAAGGCAATAAGATCACCGAAATTTGCGTGCTGGTAGTGCAAAACGGAAAAGTTATAGACGAGTACAGCTCCCTGGTAAATCCCGGGACCGAGATTCCGCTATACATTGAAACGCTTACCAACATCAATGATAAAATGGTGGCCGATGCACCAAAATTCGCCGAAATAGCTTCTGAAATTGATAAAATCACCAAAGATTGTGTGTTTGTGGCCCACAATGTGAATTTTGATTATAATATTATTAAGGCAGAATTTAATAATCTGGAACTGCCATTTCAAAGAAAACGCCTGTGTACGGTACGGCTGGCCAAAAAACTAATTCCGGGGCTTTTTTCTTATAGCCTGGGAAATATTTGCACCTCTATAAATATTCCGCACGTAGATAGGCACAGGGCGCGCGGCGATTGTGAGGCTACAGTCACGCTTTTTCAGCGTTGCCTGGACCTGGATCCCAATTATGAGGTTTTTAAAGCATTTTTAAATCAAAGAACGGCGGCTTCTTATCTTCCGCCCAATTTTAAAAATTCAGATTTCGAAAAATTACCCGCTACAACCGGAGTCTATTTCTTTAAAGATAAAGATGGGATTCCACTTTATATAGGGAAAGCTAAAAATATTAAAAGCCGCATAAAATCTCATTTTCAGGAAAAATCTAACCGGAAATATAAGCTGATGCAGGCCACTTACAGCATAGACTACGAACTTACCGGCAGTGAATTGCTGGCACTTTTACGGGAATCTGCTTTAATTTTAAAATATTTCCCTGAATTCAATAAAGCCCAGAAAAAGGTGAGCAGGCCTTATACGCTTACCTCCTACCACAACCAAAAAGGGATTGAGCAATTTGTGATTCATAAAAACAAAGTCTCACCGGTAAGTTGGATGAAGTTCTATACTCGCGAAGAAGCTATAAAATTCCTGGAAAATATTTGCCAGGAATTTGATTTATGCCCGCGGTATTGCGGCTTGCAAACCGGTGTATCACATTGCAGCCATTACAAAATAACCAGTTGCAGCGGGATGTGTAAAGGTGAAATTGATAAAGAAGAATACAACCGGCGGGTTTCTAAGGCGGTAGAATATATTCAGCAATATGAAAATTCCTGTTTGCTGGTAGAAAAAGGAAGAACTAAAGCTGAAAAATCTTTTATCTATCTCAAGAAAGGTCGCTATGCCGGTTACGGATTTGTAGAAAATTCTGATGATTTTAATGGTCCTGAACAGTTTGAAGATTACCTGGTACCGCAAACAAATTCCAGTTATGCCGATAGGATTGTGAACCGGTATTTAAACACCAAAAAGAACATTACCCGTTTAGACCTGAATACCGGTGAAGAAGTGGAAGAACGCGAAGCCGAAGAATGGTTTGGGTAAATTAATTCATATTTTTTTAAGTTGAAATGCAATACGCATCTTCCGCACCAGGGTTAAGCGCACAAATTTTTAAGTTGAATTTTTAATCGGTTTTTTGGGGATTTTCAGCAACTCCTACCACGAATTCAGGAAGGTTTAAATTGCGTTTATCGGGCAATTTTTAGGCTTATGACCAGACTCATAAAATAGCAGGAAGTCAAGGCAGATATTTGTAGAGAAATATTGTTCAACTTAAAGTTATTATTATGAATACCGAAACTGTAAAAACCGTAGCCGATTATGTTACCGAAAATATTAAAAACGCGCACCTGTTTAAAAAACACGGGATCGATTTTTGTTGCGGTGGCGGAATTAGTTTAGCCCAGGCTGCGACAAAAGCTAATGTGAGCCTTGAGGTACTGAAGAAAGAATTAGAGGAAACAGCCACGGTTACCACTCCCGGTTACGATTACAAAAACTGGAAACTGGATTTCTTAACCGACCATATTATAAACGTACATCACCAGTATGTAGAAGAAAATATCCCATTACTTATTCAATATGCGGCGCGTGTTGCCAAAGTGCACGGCCACGAAAGACCAGAACTTATAAGAATTCAGCAATTATTTACCGAAGTTGCCCAGGAATTAAGCGCCCATTTAAAGAAAGAAGAACTTATTCTATTTCCATTTATCAAGAAACTGGTAAGAGCCGAGGAAGAAGGAACACCGGCACCAAAACCGCAATTTGGAAAAATTGATAATCCTATTAAAATGATGGAAACTGAGCACGATGATGCCGGTGCCATTTTTAAAGAAATTTCAGAATTAAGCGATAATTACAATTATCCTGAATGGGCTTGTAATACCTACAGGGCATTTTATGCAAAACTGGAAGAATTTGAAACCGACCTGCATCACCACGTGCATTTAGAAAACAATATACTTTTCCCTAAGGCCATTGAGCTTGAACGCAGTTTAAACAGTTAAAGGTTGTTATATCCTGGAATCCCCATGCCAGGGTAGATTTAGTTTTTTATTTTAGAATGTTTTAATTGTGTTGATGAAACCCCGTAGCAGCAATGTTACGGGGTTAATTTTTGCTAATAATTGCAACAATACAGCCATAACCCTCATTGTAATCCCGATTTTTACCGGGAGCAGCAATCTATAAATTTTACTCAAACCGGGAGTGATTGCTTAACCTTACTCGGTATGGTGTTCCTAGTTCAATTTTTAAGTTAACTTCTTTTCTTTTTAGTATCTTTCGGCCTATGTTGCGTTTGGATTTAAAAGCTCATCACAAAATAGCTATCGCCTATTTTTTCCTGGCCGCTTTGCTGGGAATTTTCCTGAGATTATTTTACGTAACCCCGGTTCCCGGGAATTATAAATACATTCTTCACACGCATTCCCATATTGCTTTATTGGGTTGGGTGTATCTCGCTTTAACCGGCATTATTTATAGATTGTTTTTTCATAAAACTGAACTTTCAAGAAAATACATCTATATTTTCCTGGCTACAAATATTAGTTTGTTAGGAATGTTGTTTAGTTTTCCCTTCCAGGGCTATGCGGTGATTTCCATAATTTTTTCAACACTTTTCCTAATCTGCTCCTATTTTTATGCAGGCTTTGTGCTCCGCAATATTCCAAAGAAGCATAGTACAACTAAAAGCTTTAAACTTATAAAAGCAGCCTTATGGTATATGGTAATTTCCAGCATAGGACCCTGGGCGCTTGGAGGGATTATGAGTACCCTGGGCAATACCTCAATTTGGTATAAACTCGCTGTATATTTCTATTTGCATTTTCAGTATAATGCCTGGTTTTTAGTGGCCTTACTGGGAATTTTATTTTATCTCTTTCAAAAATTAAATATAGATTTTGGCAGAAAGAAATTTAAACGGTTTTTCCTGTTGCTGAATTCCGGCGTTATTTTAAGCTTTTTTCTTTCCACTTACTGGACCAACCCACCGTTAATATTTTATCTAATGGGTGGGCTCGGAGTGATTTTACTCCTCATCGCTTTTTACCAGTTTTTCGCCTTTATACTGCGGAATAGAAATCTTCTAAAAACAGGATTAAGTTCATTTAGTTATCGACTTTTAATGATTTCAGGCATATTGTTAGTCGGTAAAATTTTAATGCAAAGCCTTAGCGCCATACCCTTCTTCGCCGATTTGGCTTTTAATAATCTTGACTTTGTAATTGGCTATTTGCACTGGGTTTTCCTGGGTTTTGTTTCCCTGGCTTTATTCGCTTTCCTAAACTGGTTCAAGCTAATTCGAATCCCGAAAAATGCTTTTTACCTTTACCTCAGCGGTTTTCTAATTTCAGAAGCACTAATTTTCTACAAGGGCCTGGTACTTTGGTTAGGACTGCCTTTTTTTGGTAATTACTTTTTTTTACTGGTTTTAGTAAGTGCCTTAATGCCTATTGCCGTGGGATGGATTTTAGGAGTGAATTTGTTGAAAAGGCCGCCTCAAGAATAATTAATTTTCTTTCCTCGATAATCGAGATTTAAATGCTCCGAGGTAGTTTACGATGATTTATATCTATTTTGAAAATAGTAACTTTTAAGTTACATTTGTATTGGTGGAAAAATTAGAAAAGTAATAGCATACAAGAATTATTTTCAAGATTTCCTGAGCAAACAACCTATAAAAGTTCAGGATAAAATCTATAAATTAATTGAAGCTATAGAAACATTTGACCGCATTCCATCACATTATTTAAAAGCTCTAAAAGAGACAAACGGGCTTTACGAAGCACGCATAAAATTAGGCTCTGATATTTGGCGGGTTTTCTGTTTTTTCGACAAAGGAAAATTAGTGATTTTACTAAATGGTTTCACTAAAAAAACACAGAAAACTCCGAAAAGAGAAATAGACAAAGCTTTAAAATTAATGAAATCGTATTACTTAGATAAAAAGAAAAAATGATGGATGCAAAAGACTGGAAAACAATAAAAAATGAAGTTTACGGAGAGAAAGGAACTCCAAGAAGAGATGAATTAGACAGGGATTTTGAATCTTTTAAAATAGGTCTTTTACTAAGAAAAGCGAGGGAAGAAAAAAACCTTACCCAAGACCAATTAGCAGAATTAATTGACAAGAAACGCACATATATTTCCCGGGTAGAAAACAACGGCAGTAATTTAACTTTAAAAACTCTCTACGATATCGTGGAAAAAGGGCTCGGAGGAAAAGTAAAGATTTCAATAGAAATGTAAGTGATCACACGTCTTAGGCTGTTACTACCTGTCACCAACTATCTCAAATTTTGACCACATTAACCTATGGTTTCCTTGTTTTTTATAAGTTTGCTTTGATTAAAATTTAAAATATGGTTGCGGAAAATATTTTACTGGAATTTGGAGCTTCAAGAGAAACTTACCATAAAGGTGACCAGCTTTTTAGGGAAGGAGAAATTGCACTTAATTTCTTTCAAATTATTTCCGGGGAGATCAAGATGAATAATTATAATGCCGACGGAAAGGAGTTTATACAGGGAATGTTTACTGACGGCCAAACTTTTGGCGAACCACCCTTGCTGGCCGATGTGAAATATCCCGCCAATGCTGAAGCTATAAAAACCTCTGAAGTTTTAAAACTCCCCAAACTAAATTTCCTGGAGCTACTTACAAAGCATCCCGAAACCCACCTAAAACTCACCCGCACCCTGGCTGAAAGGCTTTTTTACAAAGCGATTATGGTTTCAGAAATTTCAAGCCAGGATCCGGAGCATCGAATAATCAGGATCCTGGATTATCTAAAGCGTTACGTACATCAGATTGAAGGGCAGTTTAAATTTAAAGTAAACCTGACCCGCCAACAGATAGCAGATTTAACCGGACTTCGAGTAGAAACTGTAATTAGGGCTATGAAAGGGCTGGAAAAGAAAGGTGAACTAAAAATTAGAAGCGGAAAAGTTTATCGTTAATTCGGTTAAAAATCTTTTTTTGAAGCCAGGCGTAGCATTCCCCAAACCGGTAGAATTACCCAGGCCAGCAACACCCCAAAACTTATAATACTCCCTTTGGTTGTACCAAAAAATGATTTAAACACTGCACCGGTATATCCTAAAAGTGCTGAAATATCTAATTTTAGTAAAATTAAGGTTCTGCTTAAATCTATAGGATTTAGTACACTTGCAGCCAAGGCAAAATCTTCTAAAGGATATTCCTGGAAATACATTAAAAGTAAAAGGAAAATTCCGTCGTAAATAATTGCCAGGAAAAGCCACATTAAAATTGCCATCCCGAAACCTTTAATTTTATTCTCAAACCTGAGAGCAATTCCAAAGGAAAGTGCGGTAAAAATAAAAGTTAGAAAAGAACCCACTACCAATAAAGAAAGGAAATCCCAAATGGCTGAAGATTCCAATAAGCCATAAATTATAAAAGGAATTCCCAGCCCCAAAACCAGGCTAAGAGCCAACGATATTGCCACGCCTAAATATTGCCCTAAAAAAATATGTTTACGGGCTATGGGTTGCGCCAGGAGCAGCTCGGTAAATTCCCGGGAATTATAAAAATACATAATCCCAAAAATAGTCCCAATAAGCGGTACCAGAACAATAATAACATTCATTAAGGTAATGATCGCATTAGAAAGGTCGTTGTTTAAAAACAATAACACCAAACCTAATAACAGATAGAAGAAGAAATAAACAAAGCTCCACCGACTTCTAAAAAGATCAAAAAAACTGTATTTAAGAATTTTAAACATAAGGCTTAGGTTAATATTTGGGCAATAGCGTGTTCAAGATCATCCTGACCGGTTTGTGTTTTTAGCTCGGTAATACTACCGTTAAAATAAATTACGCCTTCTAACAAGAATAAGATTCTATCAGCTGTTTCTTCTACGAAATTCATAATGTGAGAAGTAATAATTATTGTTTTCCCGGCAGCTTTTTCCTTTTGCAATAACTCTCTTAGTTTTATTAAAGAAGCAGGATCCAGCCCCGAGGTAGGTTCATCTAAAATTATCAACGGACTGTCAAACATAAAACACAGTACGATATTCACTTTTTGGCGGGTACCACCAGAAAGTTTACTCAGTTTTTTATCCAGAAAATTTTCTATACCAAAAAAAGCAATTAGTTCTTTATCCCGGGCAGGTTTTCCCCTTAAATCCTTGATCATTCCAATCAATTCTTTTACGGTAAGGTTGCCGGGAAAATTGGCAATTTGCGGTAGATAATCAATCTCCTGCCGGTAGTCACTTTGCCGGCGAATTTTCTTACCATTTACAGCGATTTTTCCTTGTTGCGGAATTACCATACCCAGCAAGCTTTTAATAAGAGTGGTTTTTCCTGAACCATTGGGACCAAGCACCGCAATTATTCCCGCGACATTGGTCTCCAGGTTGAGGCCGTTTAAAACCTTTTGGGATCCAAAACGTTTATGAAGATTTGTTACCGTTACCATTGTATTTTTCTAATATAAGGTTGTTGGTCCAGCACATTGGCCGGTGTAAAAATGGGAGAAACTTTTTCTGAAAATTCAATTAGGTCTATAAACAGGCTTCTAAGCATTACAATACTTTCAGGCGTTTTATCTACTAAATAAGAAAATAAACTCACCGGCCTGTAAGGGATATCTCCAAAATTGTTTTTATCAAGATCGTAGCCGGAATAATTGCTCCAATAATTTCCGTTAAAAGTATTTCCGTTACTATGCCCAGTATAGGTAAGATCAAAAGAATTATATAAAAAATTATTTCGATTAAAAACGTTATTGTAGCAGCCACCTCTAATTTTCACAGCATAGCCGTTACTTTTAAAATTGTTTTCTATATAATTTATCCGGTTGGTATTATCGGCGCTAATGCCTACGGTGTTTTCTTCAAAAGTATTCTGTTTTAATTCAGAGTCTGTTATGTCTTTCAGCAACAAACCATAAGAAGCGCTTCCCCAGTTGTTTTTAAAGGTATTGCGGTACATTAAAATTTCTTTTGAATACATTACCGCTACTCCTGCTCCATTATTATCAAAAAGATTCCCGGAATAGGTATTACCATCAGAAAACATAAAATGCAGCCCGTATCTTAAATTATTCTTACATACATTATTTATAATTTCGGTATCGTCTGTAAATTCCAGGTAAATTCCGTCGCGAACGCCTTCCAGGTGATTATCTTCAATATGCATTTCTGAAGTTTTCCAAAGATGAATAGCATTGCCGGAATGAGCCTGGCTGGTTGCTTTACCGGTCACCTGGTTACCCACAATACGCCCGTTATTAGAACGTTCTATTAAAATTCCGAAGAAAATATTATCAAAACGGTTATTCTTAACTTCAAAATTAGTGGAATTACTGACTAAAATTGCGGAAAAATCGCTGGTATGACTTCTCCCTATATTGATGATTTTAAAGCCTTCAATTGTAAATGCATCAGCCCTAAAACTAATTGCCGTACCTTGCATTTCAGCATCAATAACCGGGAAATCTTCGCCAATTAGGGTTAAAGATTTATCACTTATAACAATATCATTTTCCTTGTAAACACCGGGTTTTACCCTAATGGTGTCCCCAGATTTCGCAACTTCAACCGCGTTTTTGATAGATTTGATTTCACAGGTTTCACAAACCGTAATTTCTGTAGCGTAAAAGCTGAAACTAATAAAAAAAAGGAAGATGAAGAGCACAGCTTTCATGGTAAATTACTTAAAATTATTTTTCAATTCTTCCCAGTCCTGAAGTTCTCCGTTATCACGGCTTTCTTTTTTCACAGCGGCAAGGTTAGCTCCCATTGGGCTTCGTAAACTATCGTTTTGCACAAAGCCGGCATCAGAAACCGGTAGCATGTTGCCGGGTTTATCGTAATTAGAAACTAAAAGAAAAGAAGTTTGGTATTCTCTCTGGTTCATATCATTCACCAGGCATTCTATAGCATCGTATTTATACTGTTTACCCTTATCGGTCACTAGCTGTGCCGAGTAAGCCTGCTCTACAATCGTCATTTGACAAAAGTGGCAATGGTCTTTACCATACTTAATTGGTTCTGGCTCAAAACTACAGGCCGAAAAAACAAAGACTATGGCTAATATGTAAAATGAAAATTTCATTATTTCAGGGTTTTTAAAGCTTTTTTACGAATCCACCAGGCTACCAAAGTTAAAGACATTCCAATAAACATTAGATAAGCACCGGTTCTGGGATACGAATGGGCGGTAAAGTTCAGAATTTTTTGCGTACCGAATAATGGTGGTTTATAGTTTATAGGGTTTCCCTCAGAATCGGTTAATTTTATAATTGCCTTAGGATCCAGATCCGTACCATAATCTAACAACCAGTTATTGAAATCGTACATTCCCAGCAAACCAAGAACAAGCATTAAGATAAACCAACCTAAAAACCAGGAAGCGGAGATTTTTTTAAAAAATCCTAAAGCACCTAAGAGAACTCCTAATATGGCCATACCCGCAATGACTATGGGAAAAACCTGGAACTCCCACATTTCAGCCGGCTTTGGAATTTTCTTCATTCCTATATAATGATTTACCCCGTCTATATTCTGAATATCAAATTCTTCTTCTCCTTCTATCCCGCTAATAAAAATATCCATTCCCATAGGATCGGGGTATTGGGGTGCGCCAAGTTGAATATTCCATAAAGGAAAATAAAACAGGCCTAACAAGAGAAGTGAGCCCAATATCATTAAAATTGCAGATCGTTTCATATGCTTATGTATTATTAAACAGATTTGGGAGGCTATAAAAAAGTATTGTCTTAGAAAGTCTTTAAAAAATAAAGGAGGGCGCAAACAACTGGCCGCCACCCTCCTTTTTCAATCTAAAAACAACCTTTAACTAGTTACTTGTATATTCGTCATCTAAGCCCCATTTCATCGGGGTATTAGCTCCTTCTGCAGAAACTCTTATGTAACCCTGCATTTCCTGGTGAAGTGCAGAACAGAAGTCGGTACAATAGAATGGCCATACACCGGGTTTCTTAGGTTCCCATGTAATGGTTTTTGTTTGTCCGGGCATTATTAAAAGCTCTGATGTATTAGCTCCAATTACTGCGAAACCGTGAGGTACATCAAAATCCTGCTCTAAGTTGGTTACGTGGAAATATACTTTATCTCCCACGTGAATACCTTCAAGGTTATCTGGAGCAAAGTGGCTTCTTACCGTGGTCATATACACGTGAACTTCATTGCCCTCACGAACCATTTTGGTTTCACTTTCATTAACAGCGGCATACTTGTGATTATTCTCATCTAAACGATAAATCTTTTTTGAATTTTCTTTGATTTTATCGGCTTTAATGGCAGCTGCGTAATGCGGCTCACCGTGTGTTGGAAAATCAAGTAACAACTCCATTTTATCACCTGAAATATCAAACAACTGCGCAGAGTGTTCTAGCTCGGGGCCGGTTGGTAAATACCTGTCTTTGGTAATTTTGTTTAAGGAAATCATATATTTTCCATCTGGTTTTCTTGAGTTTCCTCCAGAAATCATTAAGTGACCTACAGAGTAATAACTAGGCTGTCTATCTACAACTTCCCAGGTATCTAATTTCCATTTTACAACTTCAGAAGAGATAAAGAATGTAGTATAAGCATTTCCTTTATCATCAAATTCGGTGTGCAATGGGCCTAAACCTGCTTCCTTAACGGTTCCTGCTAAGGTAGACTCGAAATTAAGTACTGGAATTCCGTAAGCATCTCCATCAAATTCTTCATTTTCAATAGCATCAAGCATTTTACTGAATGAATGCACGGTAAGGTCACTGGAAAGTTTTCCGTTTCCAATAATATATTCTCCTGAAGGATCTACATCACAACCGTGAGGAGATTTGGGAGTTGGCATAAAATATACTGCACCGGGTATATCACGAGGATCTACTCTAAGCACTTCGTTTTTGGTGGTAGAAATAGTAGTTTGAGTATCGTGGTCAAACACATTATGAACATACTCAGCATCCATAGTTTCCCCGCCTCCATTTTCTACATATTCGCTTATTTTCTTCCAGTTAACTGCAGCAATAAAATCCTTATCGTTTTGCGAAGCATTTACTTCCTGCATAGTATGTGATTCTTCTGTATTATACGTAGTAAAGAAGAACCAACCGTGAGATTCCCCACGCCCTGGGTGAGAAAGATCATAGTTAAAGCCGGGCATATCTATTTGAAAGTCAATTTCCATATGGCCATCATCGCCTACTGCAATAAAAGTTAAGGGCCCTCTAAAATTTCCTTTCATTTCATCTATAGGCATGTCTTTTTGAGGATAAGGCACTGAAAATCGTGTACCGGCCACCACATATTCGGTGTTTTCGGTAACATAAGAAGAAGAGTGGTTACCCGCACTGTGTGGGATCTCAATAATCTCTTCGGTTTCAAAAGTTTCCAGGCTTATTCTGGCAATCCTGGGGGTGTTGTTCTCATTTATAAAAATCCACCTTCCATCTATTTCCCCGTTAGTTTGAGAAATATCGGGGTGGTGAGAATCTCCCCACGGCACCATACCAAACGAGGTTTTTAGCATATCTTTAGTTTCTTCGGAATAACCATACCCATTGGTAGGAAACTGAGAAAATACAGGAATTTCTTTTAGCATCCTTCCAGATGGAAGCCCGTAAACGGTTAGGTTCCCACTGTAACCTCCAGAAAGGAAAGCGTAGTATTCGTCGTGTTCTCCAGGGCTAACATAAACTTTTTCTGCAGCGCTGGAAGCCATAGCACCCGATTTCCCTCCTTCATCATTCTGGTTACAGGATGTAAAGATTGCGGCAAGTGCAAATACGGCGATAAAATTTGTGATTGTTTTCATATGATTAGGTATTATTTCAAATATGGTTCAAAACTAAAGTGTAGGTTTATAGGTTTTTATGAGTATCATCAGTTTTCGGCATCATACTGTCTAAAATATTCTACAATAGCCCTGGCCTGATCTTCTTCCAGTCCCTGATTGGCCATAATTGCCATATTAGACTCTACCATTAATCTTTTGGCGATAGGATCTTTTTTAATCATCTCTTCGGGATTAAGAATCATATTCATAATCCATTCTGGTGATCTTCTTTCGGTTACACCTTCTATAGCCGGACCAACAAATTTCTTATCCATTTTATGGCAGGCAGAACACATATTCTTAAAGATACTGGCTCCATTGGCTGCCATATCAGAATTAATGCTTTCTGGCAAATCCAAAGATTTTACCGGGCCAATTCCTTTATTAGATAAATCGTCTCCCGAATCTGCGGCAGCTTCTGTGGTTTCAGTTTCTTTTTCTTTTGGTTGTGAAGAGTAATCGTCCAGGCGTAGGCTTTCTTTTTCGTCTTTTTCAGAATTGCCACAAGCCACAAAAGAAAATACCAGCGCTACAGCCAATCCTATTTTTACAATTAATTTCATAGTTATAGATTTTGATTTCGGTGGTAAAATTACCCGAGAAGTCAATCTTATTTTATGACCCCAATCATAAGGAAGGGGATCAACTGAAACAGAACTGCTTAAGCCACTGTTAATAAGGTATTTAAATTAAATATATGGAGTGAAGTTTTACGGTAATTTTTAATAAAATATTTCTGTATTTTAAAATGAATCTAATTCTGAGTAGTAGAGGCTACTATTCATTTTTAAAAACAAAAAAGGGGCGATTAAAAATCGCCCCACATTAGTCAACCAAACACAGTCAAATTTAAAAACTAGTTGAAACTAACTTTTAAGAATTTAAATATCAAAACTTTAAGCTGTCGAAAATCTTTAAAATGTTTTCTAAGTGTAGTTTTAAAAACCAGGTGATCTTTTAAATAAAAGTTTTCACACTGCACATCGTCACATTCTTTTAATCCCTCCAATTTATTTTTATAATCAAAGAAGGTGGTTAAATGAAACTCATTGGCCTTATTTATTAACTCCAGTTGTTTCTTTAAGTAAGAAGCATCTTCCTGGTTTATTTCTACCTTAATAGTTTCTTTTAAACCTGATTTCAAAATATTGCTGAAGAAATTAATTTCCTCACTTATATAAATTAGGTGTTCTTCCCAGTCTTCTGATTCAGTTTGGATACTTAAAATTTGTATTTCCTCATCATTATGATGTTCCTGAAATTTTTCCCTCATCTTCCTTTATTTTTGCATTTTCATTTCCCTTACCATCTGTTCTACTTTTATAATATCAATAGCGTTCTTACCAGTTGGGAATTCCCATTCTACCTTATCTCCCTGGGCATAGCCAAATAAGGCCAGACCCATAGGAGCAAGAATAGAAATCTTATTTTCTTTAATATTGCTATGATCTGGAGTAACAATTTGGTATGTTCTATTAATACCAAAAGGAGTAGCTATTTCAACTTTAGAGTTGAATCTCACCACATCTTCGGGCATATTTTTTTCACTCACAATTTTAGCAAATTCAAGTTCGTTCTTTAGCTTTTCTATAGACGCACGGTAGGTACTATCTTTATAATATTGCGCCATGGAAACTATACGTTTTAAAAGCTCATATTCTACCTTTTCAATTATAATGACATCATATTTCATTTCTTCACAACAATTAATTAAGGAAAAATACCTCGCTGGTTATAGGCCGTCTCAATCCTGGAAATAGCCAGAATATAAGCAGCAGTTCGCCAGTCGGTTTTTCGTTCTTCAACTTCTTTTTCAACTTTCTTAAACACCTGAAGCAATTTTTTCTCTAATTTCTGCATTACTTCATCAAGCTCCCATAATTCACCATTACGGTTTTGCAGCCATTCAAAATAACTACCAATCACACCTCCAGAATTACATAAAATATCGGGTATAATGGTGATTCCTTTCTCCAAAAGAATCGCTTCACCTTCTTCGTTTGTAGGTCCATTAGCACCTTCAGCAACTATTGAAGCTTTTATTTTGAAAGCATTATCACCGGTAATCTGGTTACCCAGAGCAGCAGGAATTAGAATATCGCATTCCAGGCCAAAGAAATCTTCAGGATTCATTTCGTTTGCGTCAGTAAAGCCCTGGATAGATCCTTTTCTTGGACTTGAATGTTCAAATAATTTTTCTACTGAAATTCCTTCTTCATTATACAATGTGGCGTGGGCATCCTGTACAGCAATCATTTTAGCACCGTCTTCAATTAAGAATTTGGAAGCCCAATAGCCTACATTTCCAAATCCCTGCACAATAAAGGTTTTATCTTTTAGAGATTCTCCACGAGATTTCACAAGTTCTTTAGTGGTTAAATACACCCCAAAACCAGTAGCACGATCACGGCCTTCCAAACCGCCAGAGCCTACCGGCTTCCCGGTTACCACGTGCTGATTTTGCGAACGTTCTGAAGTAGAGATTGTAGACATATAAGTATCTGCAATCCAGGCCATAGTTTGCGCATTGGTATTTACATCTGGCGCAGGAATATCATGTTCCGGTCCTATATTTTCACCTAATGCATAGGTAAACCTACGGGTAATACGTTCCAGTTCTGCATCAGAATAATTACGGGGATCTATCTGGATTCCTCCTTTAGCACCTCCATAGGGTAAACCTGCCAACGAGGTTTTCCAGGTCATCCACATGGCCAGGGCTTTGGCTGCATCTACATCTACCGTTGGGTGGTATCGTAAGCCGCCTTTATATGGTCCCAGGGCATTATTATGCTGCACCCGGTAACCGGTAAAAATCTCTACTTTACCATTATCCATTTTCACGGGAAAATGTACCACGATCTCGTTATTGGTAATTTCAAGTATTTTCTTAATATTTGGATTTAGATCTATGATATCGGCTGTTTTATTAAACTGCTTAATAACCGTATCATACATACTTTGTTTGGGCATTGATTTTGTTGCTATCATTCTTTTATAATTTTATTGAAAATGTTCACAATACATTTTTCTGTTATCTTTCCAGCTGCAGTGGTGCCTTAAATCGCAATTAAAGCAAAGCGTTTTAAAGAGTTCGCTACCTGCATGCTCCAGTTCCTTTTCACTTTCTTCCAAAACTGCCGGTCTTTCCATTTCAACTATATTCATAGAATCTGTATTTTGGAATACACTAAAGCTAAAGCTGTGCCCAAAAAATTAAAAAATGAGAATATATATTTTAAAGTATTGATTATCAGAACTCAAAGAAGTAAAATTGAATTCCTATTATTTTCTGTATTGGAAAGAAATTACCCGGGTGGGAGATAATTACCCGCAGCTTATTTAATCTTTTCCCGTAAGGTTTTACGGTCTATTTGAAGGATTTCTGCTGCTTTAGATTTGTTTTGATCTACCGCTGCAAGAACTTTTAAAATATGCTTTTTTTCTACTTCTTTTAAGGCAACTAATTCTTCATCTACAGCCGGGACCTGGTATTTTACCGAAGCAGGTAGGTCTTGCGGAAGAATTTCATCTTCACTCATAATTATGGCTCGTTGAATCACGTTTTCTAATTCCCTAATATTCCCCGGCCAATTGTAACGCTTTAAAATTTCAACAGTTTTATCTGATAATTTTAAACCGGTTTTGCCATAATCCTGTTGGTATTTATCCAGAAAAGTTTTGGTAAGGGGAACAATATCTTCTTTTCTTTCCCGTAAAGGCGGGGTAAGAATATCTACCACATTTAAACGATAGTAAAGATCTTCCCTGAAAGTTCCTCTTTCTACCATTTCCCTTAAATCGCTGTTTGTTGCAGCAATTACCCGAACCTGGATTTTTTCTGAATTTCTACCGCCCAGTTTTCTTACTTCTTTTTCCTGAAGCACACGCAATAACCTAACCTGAACCGCCAGTGAGGCTGTACCAATTTCATCTAAAAAAATAGTACCGCCATTAGCAGCCTGGAAGTAACCTTCGCGGGTTTCTGAAGCACCTGTATAAGCTCCTTTAGTAGAACCAAATAATTCTGATTCCAGTAAATTCTCGGGAATAGCACCACAGTTAACTGCAATAAATGGATTTTGAGCAAAAGAACCTTTATAATGAATTGCCCGTGCCACCAGTTCTTTCCCGGTACCACTCTCTCCTCTTATTAAAATTGTAGCACGGTTATTTTTCACTCTTTCTATAATATCTACCAACTCTTCAAATTTTGCTGAAGAGCCAACCATTCCGCCATAATTATTTCTAATTTCGGGTGAAGAAGCGGTTTTTTTCGTTGATGTACGGTTGACTAAAGATTTTTTAACTGAAGTAAGTAACTCGTTTTTAGTAAATGGTTTAGGCAAATAATCTAAAGCACCAGATTTTATTGCGGTAAGTGCATTATCTATAGAAGGATAGCCGGTAATTACAAGTTTAGGAATTTCAGGATAATGATCGTCTACATATTTCACCAATTCCATTCCGTTCATTCCCGGCATTTGTAGGTCGGTGATCAATAAATCTATACTGCTATGCTTTAAAATATCTATAGCTTCCATCACCGAACCAGCCTTGTAAGTATGGTAATTCTCCTGTTTTAGGTGGCGGTCCAGTACTTCAAGCATATCATAATCGTCATCTACAATAAGTAAGTTTTCTTTGCGTATAGACATATTAGAAATTCAATGGTAATTTTATTTTAAAAATAGTTCCTTTTGGAATGTTATCGGCAATGCTAATTTCTCCTTTATGACTTTTAATTATCCCGTGAACCACACTTAATCCAAGACCGGAACCTTCCCCCAGTGGTTTTGTAGTATAAAAAGGTTCAAAAATTTTATCTTTCACTTCAGGAGCAATTCCTTTTCCTTCATCGGCAATTTCAATAGTATAATGTGTTTCGTTATTATTAATGGAAATAACAATTTTGGAATTTTCCGGAGAATAATAAATCGCATTAATCACTAAATTAAAAAATACCTGGGTTAATTGTATAGGGTCTACCTGTGCTTTTAAAGCAGGATCCTGAATATTAAATTTAAACCGAATATTAGCTTTTTTAAAATTAGGTTTTAAAAGCGAAAGCGCCTGGGTAATAATGGGTTTCACCTTAATTTTTTTAATGTCTTGCGGCATATCACAGGAGAAAAACATAAGCTTTTTTACAACTTCCCTAGAATAAATTGCTGAATTAAGGATCTTTTGCGCATCTCGTTTTGTTTGCTTTTCAGCCGTTTTTTCTTCAATAAATTCAGAAAAACCTAAAATATTACCTAACGGAGTATTAAGCTCGTGCGCTATTCCCGCGGTAATTTCTCCCAGAATAGCCAACCGGTCATTTCTTGCAGCGGTTTGTTTTAAATGTTCTTCCTGTATTTTAATATTTTGGCGTTCAAAAAACAGCGCAATTTCATCGGCTATTTTATCTAAAAGTCGCTGTTCTTCCACCAAAAAATGCGCTTTAGATAAATCTGAGGCCGGATAATGTACTTTTATGAAACCTATTTCATTTTCAGAAATTTTAATAATACTTTTTTGGGAATAACCTTCTTTTGGAGTTGGATTAGAACTCAAATGATACGATTCACATTGTATCTCTACAGTAGCCAATTCTGGAAAACGCCAGGCATTTTTAAGAATTTTTACAATAGATTCTAAAGTAGCCTCATAAGAACCCTCAAACTCCCTTATAGCCGATGAAACCTGATAAAGACAGGAGAGTTCTTTAATTCGCTCTTGCAATTTCTCTTCTACAGAAATACTTTCAGGTATCATCTTAAACAGGGTTCTTTTAGCAAAGATAAGGGGATTTCTTAAGCTAAATTAATTTGGATTAAGTTTGATGTAGTTAAGTAAAAATACCTTTTAAAAATTAGGGTATAAAAAAAAGCGGCCTCTAAAGCCGCTTTCATACTTACAAATAATTATTTTTTATCTAGGTTGAAAGGAAAAACGCTGCCCTCCTACAGAAACTCCTGCCATTGCTCCACCTTTTGGAATGGTAACTACGGCAACTCCGTCTTGAAAATCAATACTTTGAGAAGCTCCTTTATCTAGTATTACGGCAGATGCATTAGCAGAAAGCTCGTAATCTCCTTCTTTAAATCTTTCCAGATCGGCATCGGTTTCAAAGAAAAGCACTTCAATAAAAGCCTTTCCTCCAGCCTGCAAGCCAATATCTACCTGTTTTAGGTCTGCATAACCTATAATGTTATTGTTCTGATAAACAACACCATTACCGGAAGCTCCCCCAATTACATAGGCTCCTTTACCCACATTTGGAAAAATAGCATAACCCGCTGAGTTATCTAGCATATCTGCAGCGTTAGTATGATTCTGCCTAATTTCATTTCTGGCATCGGTAGCATCTCTTCTTAGATCGTCTTCAGTATTCTGCATACTTCCGCAACTTGCAAAAAGCAAAAGTGCTAATACAAATACTGGTTTGGAAAAATTGTCGGTTAGTGTTTTCATTTCTTCATTATTTTCTGGTTTCCTTATGAAATTAGTTACTCAAATAAAGAAAAATTGTTAATCGACTGTTATTTTGCTTAACATTAGCTTTTTAGCACAAATAGTTAAAGAAAACACAATCAAATTAGCCTGAAATAATAAAAAATGAAGCGGGGTCCTAAGGGCTAAGGTCATTTTTATGATTAAAAGTGTGCGCCATTTTTACTATATTATAGTTTTTACTTAATTACCATAGTTATTTAATATGAAAAATAAATTTCCATAAAAAATAATTATAGTAATTTTACGCTATTAATCCTTTAAAACTCTCCAAATTATGGAAAAAAACGATCACAGAAACCATCCCGATAATCACAAGGTATGGGAAGTAAACGAATCCAGTCGTTGCCCGTTTATGGGTGGCGCACTTGATAAAACCGCAGGAAGCGGAACATCTAACCGTGACTGGTGGCCTAACCAATTAAACCTTTCAATTTTAAGACAACATTCCAATTTGTCCAATCCTATGGACGAAGATTTTAATTATGCAGAAGAATTTAAAAGTCTGGACCTAAAAGCTGTAAAGAAAGATATTTTTAAGTTAATGGAAGATTCCCAGGAATGGTGGCCGGCAGATTATGGCCATTATGGTCCTTTCTTTATACGTATGGCCTGGCATAGTGCCGGAACCTACCGTATAGGTGATGGTCGGGGAGGTGCCAGCTCTGGTTCACAGCGATTTGCACCATTAAATAGCTGGCCAGATAATGCTAACCTGGATAAAGCCCGACTTTTACTATGGCCAATTAAAGAAAAATATGGAAGAAAAATTTCCTGGGCAGATCTTATGATCCTTACCGGAAACTGTGCTCTGGAATCTATGGGATTAGAAACCTTTGGATTTGGTGGTGGCCGCGAAGACATTTGGGAACCGGAAGAAGACATCTATTGGGGTTCAGAAGGTGAATGGCTGGGAAATAAAGAAAGATATTCTGAAAATAACGAATTGGAAAGTCCGTTAGGAGCTTCCCACATGGGACTCATTTACGTAAATCCGGAAGGACCTAACGGAAATCCCGATCCGGTTGCGGCAGCTAAAGATATTCGCGAAACTTTTGGACGCATGGCGATGAACGATTATGAAACGGTTGCACTTATAGCCGGAGGCCACACTTTTGGAAAAACCCACGGTGCCGGAGACGCCGAGCAATATGTTGGTGCAGAACCTGCAGGCAGCGCTATTGAAGAAATGGGATTAGGCTGGAAAAATAGTATGGGAAAAGGAAATGCTGAAGATACTATTACCAGTGGAATTGAAGGAGCCTGGACCAATACTCCTACCAAATGGAGCAACAGCTTCTTTGACAACCTATTTAAATATGACTGGGAATGCATTAAAGGACCGGGTGGCGCTTACCAATGGAAACCAAAAGATAATGCCGGTGCCGGTACAATTCCAGATGCACACGATCCTTCTAAAAGTCACGCTCCTTTTATGCTAACTACCGATTTATCTTTAAAGGAAGATGAGGCATACGAGAAGATTTCCAGAAATTTTTACGCGAATCCTGAAGAATTTGCAGAAGCATTTTCTAAAGCCTGGTATAAATTAACCCACCGTGATATGGGACCACTTTCGCGCTATTTGGGCCCTGAAGTTCCTTCAGAAGAGCTTATTTGGCAAGATCCTGTACCAAAAGTAGATTACGAATTAATTAATGATAAAGACGTAGCTGAACTTAAGAAAAAAATCCTTAATTCAGGTTTAACGGTATCGCAGTTGGTATCTACCGCCTGGGGATCGGCCTCTACTTTTCGAAATTCAGATAAAAGAGGGGGAGCCAATGGTGCTCGTATTAGGCTTGAACCACAAAGACACTGGGAGGTTAACAATCCGCCACAATTGCAACAGGTAATCACAAAACTTGAAAATATTCAAAAAGAGTTTAATGAAGCGCAAATTGGAAACAAAAAGGTTTCCCTTGCAGATCTTATTGTACTTGGAGGCTGCGTGGCTATTAAGAAAGCTGCAGCAGATGCCGGTTTTGATATTGGGGTCCCATTTACCCCGGGACGTACCGATGCCACGGCAGAGCAAACCGATGTGGAAGCTTTTGAACCCTTAGAACCTAATGCTGACGGTTTCCGAAATTATGCCAGAAACAGGGATAATATTTCAGCTTCGGCTGAAGAAATGCTTGTAGACAGAGCTCAATTATTAAGCTTAACCCCGCCAGAAATGACTGTTTTAGTTGGCGGAATGCGTGTTTTAAATACAAACTTTGACGGCTCAAAACACGGGGTTTTTACAGATCGTCCAGGGCAGTTAACCAACGATTTCTTTAAGAACATTCTGGATATGCGAACCACCTGGAAAGCAACATCAGATTCTCAAACCGAATTTGAAGGAAGCGACCGTACCAGTAAAAAAGTAAAGTGGACCGGCACAAGAGTAGATCTTATTTTTGGATCAAACTCTGAGCTTCGAGCTTTAGCAGAAGTATACGGGTGTGACGACTCACAGGAAAAGTTTGTAAAAGACTTTGTGAAAGCCTGGGATAAGGTTATGAACTTAGATCGTTTTGATATTTAATTACTAAAAATCAGGTAATAATTTAACCCCATAATTATCAAATTATGGGGTTTATTTTTTTTGAATTTTTTCAGTATTAATTCAGCTCAAATTGCTGTTTGGGTTGACGTAATAGCTTTTCTAAACCTAAAAGACGAAGTACAAAAACACCGATTAAAATGGTTAATGCAATTTTAAAATAGTAGAGTAAAGAAGTGATTCCCGAACTTGATTTATAATGTGCCATTAATTGTTGTCCTACTTCCGGTTGAATGCTGGCAATATTATGCAAATCCAGGTTTAAAACTTTAAAATAATCGTTCGCATTTTTATTAATTAGATAGCTGGCAGTAGTAAAATCTTCTTCCTTTAAATTTTCAAGAATGGTGTTTTCCAAAACCAGGTACTCTTTATAATGCTTCTGAAAATCTTCAAAGTAAACCTCTTCCCGCTCTACTAAATAGGTTTGACTATAATCTTGTAAAACCTGATCCATTTTAGAATTATACGTCGTAATTTCGTTTAAATTGAAAGCTGCATTATACTCCCCATTGTCCTTAATATCTTCAAAGAGCATTCTTTTTTCATGGAGAATTTCAGAAAGCTCATAAATTTGGGATGCAGGTAGAAGACGATCCTGATAAAGAGAAGAAAAATCCTGATCTATGCTTTTCAAACTCCTTTTCTCAATAAATTCGGTAATTAGCAAGAACGCAAAAAAAGCACTTAACAATAAAATAAGACGTTTGCGCTTTTTTGGCTTTATGGAATAGAGGTCTTTCATTTTAATAAATTTAGGCATGCAAATATACCTATCAATTTAATGATTTTAAGTCATTTATATTATGATTATCCTCATAAAAAAAGCCTTAATTGAAAAATTAACAATTAAGGCTTGATATTTACTTTTTACTTTTCGGTTAGAAATAACATCCTCTACCTCTTCTTCGCCCGGTATTAGATTCACTATCGCCAATTTTAAAGCTAAGGCTAAGCAGGAATTGATTTAACCTGGTGTCTGTAAATTCTGCCCGGTTTACACCGTAATCTCCATTATTAATATCTACATCTTGAATTTCTGCTGAAGCTAAACTTCTATCATAACGAAGATCAATTTCAAATCTTCCAAACCCCACCTTTATTCCAGCCTGAGCCGCGAGTGGAGTATTTTGTGCTACAATAGTTTGATTTAATGGCTCGGTACCCTCAAGAGTTGCATTCATTATATTCTGGTATGCAGGTCCGGCATAAACATCTACAGGGCCCCATATATTATAGCCAAATAATAATGGAATACTTAATTTTTCTACAGCATAGGTAGAATTCTGATTTGGAAAGGGAAATACAGTTTCCATAGAATTGTAAATTATTTCAGGACGAACGAAGAATTTATCGAAATTCAATTCAAAAAATATACCGGCGTGAAAACCAAACTGCGATTCAGCATTAAAGGTATCTGAGTTAAATCCTTCCCCAGAATCAAGTCCGGTTAATTCGCCTCCCATGACATAATTACCACCACCTTTTATCCCAAAACTATACTCCTGGGCCTGAGTAAAAGACACGCAAAAAATGCTAATAATAATCAGTAGAAAATATCTGTTCATAAAAATAGATTTATAGGTCTGTTCTTCGCGGGTAAATATATCAATTATCTAAAATAATAATAGAGTTCCCGGTTTCTTTTTAACGCATAAAAATTCAATTGCGTATATATCTTCCATATAAATATAATTAGACGATTTAAAGAAACTTTAAATACCTAAATAATCAGTATAAAAAAAACGTCCGGCTAGGGACGTTTTTTTAACTAATCAAACTAACTATCTAAATTACGAAATCTCAATCATTCGTTTAGCCTGTACTTTAGCTTCTTCCCGCTTTGGCAGTTCTATAATAAGAACCCCATCTTTATAAGAAGCAGAAATTTTCTCACTATCTACTGAATCTGGTAAACTAAAAGCTCTTTTAAAAGTACTATAACTAAATTCCTTCCTGGTGTACCTTCCATTTTTTTCTGAAGTTTCATTTTCTTTTTTCTCTTCAGAAGAAATGGTTAATACATCGTTGTCTAGCTCAATATTAAAATCTTCTTTAGTTTTACCCGGTGCAGCAACTTCTACGCTAAAGTTGTCCTCGGTTTCCTGAATGTTTACAGCAGGAATACTGGTTCCTATACTGTTAACATTTGTAGTTCCTCCTAACCAATCGGTTTTAAACATATCGTCAAAAACCGATGGCAGCCAATTGGCCTCATTTCTTTTAATTAAACTCATAGCTTTTATGTTTTTGTTAGACTTTAATTTTATTGTTTCTGATAAATTATTAGCAATTTAGATTCCATTCTATTTTTTATGTCTTTTTGGCATTTTTATTCATAATTAAACAGACAATTTGTCAATTGAATTAAAGAAGCTTATTTCTAGTGACTTTTGAGTAACTTTCCAACAAAACTAAATGAAGTATTTTTTTAATCGTATTTATATTCTCCTTTCCAACCTGCAAAGTAAAATTGCTTTTTATCCCAGTGTTTTTGCAATTCTGGGTTTTCTAATAGCCTTCACGCTTATTTATATAGAAAATCAGGGTGTATCCAGGTATCTTTTAGATCATATTCCAATGCTGGTGGTAGATAATGGCAACACCGCACTTAGCATATTAACCGCCTGCATTACCGGCCTTATTTCTATGATGGTTTTTAGTTTTTCTATGGTGATGGTACTATTAAATCAGGCGGCGAGTAATTATTCTCCCCGGTTGCTTCCCGGACTTATTTCTGATAAAAATCATCAGGTTATTTTAGGAATCTACCTGGCTACTATACTCTACTGTATTTTCGTGGCGGTTTCTATTCAGCCCGAAGGGGACTCTTATCAAACCCCAGGTTTTTCAGTATTAGTCGGAATTATTTTTACCGTGATTTGTATTGGTGCATTTATTTATTTTATACATAATATTTCGCAAAGCATACAGATTAACAATATCCTGGATCGCATTTTTAGACAGGCAAGAACCCGACTAATTTTTTTGCTGAAAACTGAAGAAAATGAAGATCAGGAATTCCCTGACACGAAAGAATGGTACGAGTACCATTCTGAAAAAAGTGGTTATTTTCAGAATTTATCTTCAGATAATTTATTAGATATCTGTAACGAAAAAGACACCCAGTTTGAAATTCTCCCAGTAAAAGGAATTTTTATTTTAAAGGGAATTCCGCTTTTAAAATCAAAAGAAAAATTGGACGATGAAACCTTAAAAAAGGTACTTTCTAATTTTAACCTTGCCCGCGGCGAGTTAGTAAACACCAATTATGTGCTCGCGTTTAAACAAATTACCGAGGTTATTGTAAAAGCAATGTCTCCCGGAATTAACGATCCCGGTACCGCCCTTAACGCTCTGGATTATTTAGCCGAACTTTTGGCTTTACGAATGCAAAAACAAGACAGACAATTTTTAAAGACAGATGAAAAAGTTTTAATCAAGATGCGGAGTGTAGATTTTGAAGAACTTTTATATCAGGTTTTAGCGCCTATAAGAGCATATTGCAAACACGATATAATTATTATTCAAAAACTGGGCATGCTTTTTTATTATCTGAAATCTCAAAAAGCAGTTAACGAAAAGTATTATGAAGTATTAGATATTGAAGCTAAAAACCTGTTTGCCGATGCAAAGTCTGTAATTAAAAATGATGCAGATCTCAAAAAAATAAACGCTATTAAAAAACAATTAAACCTGAAAAGTTAAAAGCAAAACTCAGGAAAAAGCTAAATTTGCCTTATGGGATTAACAAACAACGATATTTTTAAAAAACTAAGAGTCGCTCATAAATTACGAGACGACGATATTGTAAAAATTTGCGCTTTGGTAGATTTTAAAGTAACCAAAAGTGAATTAGGTGCAATATTTAGAGCCGAAGATCATCCAAAATATATAGAGTGCGGCGATCAATTTCTACGAAACTTCCTAAACGGACTCATAATTCACCTTCGCGGCCCTATGCCACCTAAGAAAGAAAAGAAACCAGAGAAAGAATAATCTCAGTTCTGGAGATTACAAAACTTTAAATAAAAAGGCCTCAAAAGATTAAAAAATCTGTGAGGCCTCTTTTATATATTATCCTGAACTTGTTTCAGGTTCTAACTTGAATGAAAATTAAACATCTTAGATTCTGAAATAAATTCAGAATGACGTTTTTTTTCTGCGAGATTAAAAAATTATCTCACCAACTTCTTATACTTAATACGTTTCGGCATAATATCTCCACCCAAACGTTTTTTCTTGTTTTCTTCGTAATCAGAGAAGCTTCCTTCAAAGAAATAAACCTGAGAATCTCCTTCAAAAGCAAGGATATGTGTACAAATTCTATCCAGGAACCAACGGTCGTGGGAAATAACCACGGCACAGCCGGCAAAATTCTCTAAACCTTCTTCCAGGGCACGGAGTGTATTCACATCTAAATCGTTGGTAGGCTCATCGAGTAGTAGAACGTTTCCTTCTTCTTTTAAGGTCATCGCCAAATGAAGTCGGTTTCTTTCTCCACCAGAAAGCATATTTACTTTCTTATTTTGTTCACTTCCGCTAAAGTTAAATCGGCTTAAATAGGCTCTTGAATTTACCTGGCGACCGCCCATCATAACCAACTCCTGCTCATCGCTAAAGTTCTGCCAAATGGTTTTTTCAGGATCTATATTAGAATGCGCCTGATCTACATAAGCGATCTTCGCGGTTTCACCAACCTCAAAACTTCCTTTATCAGGCTCTTCTTCGCCCATAATCATTTTAAAAATCGTGGTTTTACCAGCACCGTTGGGTCCAATTACCCCAACAATTCCAGCCTGCGGAAGTTTAAAATTTAAATCTTCATAAAGCAATTTATCACCAAAAGCTTTACTCACTCCATTGGCTTCAATCACATTGGTTCCTAACCTTGGACCGTTAGGAATATAAATTTCCAGCTGCTCATCCATTTGCTTTTGATCCTGGCTCAACAACTTATCATAATTATTTAAACGTGCTTTTTGCTTGGCCTGACGTCCTTTCGGATTCATTTTAGACCATTCCAATTCTCGTTCCAAAGTTTTTTGACGTTTGCTGGCTTGCTTTTGCTCTTGTGCCATACGTTTAGACTTCTGGTCTAACCAGGAAGAATAGTTTCCTTTCCACGGGATACCTTCTCCCCGGTCCAGTTCTAGAATCCAACCTGCAACATTATCAAGGAAATAACGGTCGTGCGTTACAGCGATAACGGTCCCTTTATACTGGGCCAAATGATGCTCTAACCAATGTACAGATTCAGCATCTAAATGGTTAGTTGGCTCATCCAGGAGTAAAATATCCGGCTCCTGAAGTAAAAGTCTACAAAGCGCCACACGTCTTCTTTCTCCTCCTGAAAGCACCGAAATCTTTTTATCGGCTTCAGGGGTTCTTAAAGCGTCCATTGCAATTTCCAGTTTGGTATCCAATTCCCAGGCGTTTGAAGAATCAATTTTATCCTGAAGCGCAGCCTGCTTATCCATAAGCTTCTGCATCTTATCGGCATCTTCATAAACCTCGGGCAATCCAAACTGGTCATTAATTTTATTGTACTCATCAAGAATGGCCACCGTTTCGGCAACTCCTTCTTTTACCACCTCCAGTACGGTTTTATCTTCATCTACTTTTGGTTCCTGTTCAAGGTAACCAACGGAATAGCCAGGAGAGAAAACCACATCGCCCTGGTAATTTTTATCTTCGCCGGCAATAATTCTAAGTAAAGTAGATTTACCAGAACCATTTAAACCAAGAATCCCAATTTTTGCACCGTAGAAAAAACTAAGGTATATATTTTTCAAAACCGGGGTATTCGCATTTTTATAAGTCTTGGTTACCCCAGACATTGAAAAGATCACTTTTTTATCGTCTGCCATAATGAATTTTTTAAGCTATTTTAAGATTTGCAAATATCTGAAATTAAAGTCAGAATTCGGTTTGATTATTTATAAAGGCCGAGTAAGCGCAAGATGATTAACATTTGCCCGGTGTGATAGGCCGTATGCTCTATAACCAGCATAATTTCCCGCAATAAGCTATGATTGTCAGAGTTTTTAACCGGAAGATTTAAATCAATGTCAGTATCTAAAATAAAATTTTTAAAACGCTCCCTATCTTCAAAATAATCTTTCTTTAATTTTTTCCAGTCTTCTTCGGTATCGGGAGTTGATTCTTTCGGCCAGTAATCATCGGGCCATTCTGAGCTTTTATAATTTTCAGAAATAGAATATTCCAAAATATCCTTTTGCGCGAAAACAATATGGTAGAAAAGTTCGTAAAAGGAATACGGTAAATTTTGAGGCTTTTCCCCTAATTTTTCAAACGAAATTTTATCGATCAAATCTTCCAAAGCCATAAAAGCTTCACCTCCTTGTAAATGTTTAATTAATTGTTCTTTGTTTACGGAACCTGACATATTATCGACTTAAATTCTACCTTTTAATGCATTAAACGCCCAGGAAATGGCAAAAAATCCAATCCCCGTGACCGAGAAACCAATTGCGTAATCTCGATATTTAAGCACACCCAATAAAATAATAGCGGCACCAATAATGAACAAAGCAAAAGATGCCCAGGCGAAAATGGTATTTTTATTCATTCCCATATTAAAGATTTTATACAAATATCGGCTATTTTACATTCCCAAACCATAAGTAGAATTCACGCTATTTTGTATTTTAGCCAAAAGACGGCTGTAAATTTAAAATTTACTGAAATTTTGATATTATTTCTACCTATTTAGAAGATTTTTCTAATTTCAGGAATTAAAAAATCATAATATATGAATATGAAATTCAATAAAAATGAAGACCATAATAAACTTTTGGTTTCTTCATTAAATCATAAACTTAAACGCGTAAAGCTTGGTGGTGGTGAAAAGCGCATAGAAAAACATCACGCCAAAGGAAAAATGACCGCCCGGGAGCGAATCGATTTTTTACTGGACGATAAATCCAATTCAATAGAAATTGGTGCTTTTGCCGGGGAAGGAATGTACGAAGAACACGGTGGTTGCCCTTCTGGTGGTGTGGTGGTGAAAATGGGCTATGTCTCCGGGAAACAATGTATTGTAGTTGCTAATGATGCCACTGTAAAAGCCGGCGCCTGGTTTCCTATTACGGGAAAGAAGAACCTTCGCGCGCAGGAAATAGCCATTGAAAACCGACTTCCAATTATTTACCTGGTAGATAGTGCCGGGGTATATTTACCTATGCAGGATGAAATTTTTCCTGACAAGGAACACTTCGGAAGAATTTTTAGAAATAACGCTGTGATGAGCAGTATGGGAATCACCCAAATTGCAGCGGTGATGGGCAGTTGTGTGGCAGGTGGTGCTTACCTTCCAATTATGAGTGATGAAGCACTTATCGTAGAAAAGACCGGAAGTATTTTCCTTGCCGGAAGCTACCTTGTAAAAGCCGCCATTGGAGAATCTGTAGATAACGAAACCTTGGGCGGTGCTACTACACATAGCGAAATTAGTGGAGTGACCGATTATAAAGCGAAAGACGATAAAGACGCGCTTACCCGCATAAAGAATATTATGGATAAAATGGGCGATTTTGATAAAGCCGGATTTAGTCATAAAAAAGCTGTAAAACCAAAGGAAAATCAGGAAGATATTTACGGAATTCTTCCTAAAAAACGCAGCGACCAATACGATGTTCGGGAAATTATTTCCCGTTTGGTAGATGGTTCAGAATTTGAAGAATATAAAGAAGGTTATGGCCAAACCATTATTACCGGCTACGCCAGGATTGATGGTTGGGCCGTGGGAATTGTTGCTAATCAGCGTAAAATTGTAAAAACTACGGCGTCGAAAACGAAACCTACGGAAATGCAGTTTGGTGGAGTGATTTATTCAGATTCTGCCGATAAAGCGACGCGATTTATAGCAAATTGCAACCAGAAAAAAATCCCGCTTGTTTTTCTTCAAGATGTTACCGGATTTATGGTTGGTAGCAAAAGCGAACACGGCGGCATCATTAAAGACGGAGCTAAAATGGTAAGCGCGGTAAGTAATTCGGTAGTTCCAAAATTCACCATAATTATGGGGAATTCTTATGGGGCAGGAAATTATGCCATGTGTGGAAAAGCATACGACCCAAGACTAATCGCAGCCTGGCCAAGTGCAGAACTTGCAGTAATGGGAGGAACCCAGGCCGCTAAGGTTTTAGCGCAAATTGAAACCGCCGCTATGGAGAAAAAAGGCGAAAAAGTTGACGAAGAAAAAGAAAAAGAGGTTTTTGAAGCCATTAAATCCCGCTACGACGAACAAACTTCACCTTACTATGCTGCGGCGAGATTATGGACAGACGCAGTGATAGATCCTTTAGATACCAGGAAATGGATTTCTATGGGAATTGAAGCCGCCAACCACGCGCCTATTGAAAAAGACTTTAATGTAGGAGTAATTCAAACATGAAAAAAACATTAAAACAAAGTGTAGGTCTGCTATTCTTTTTTATAATAACTGTATCGTATTCTCAGGATACAATTGTTAGGAATTACATCCCAATTTCAAACTATAAGGAAGCTGGGAATAAAATAACTAAAAAAGATAGTACCAATTTCCGTTTTTACAATAGGGATACCCTAGTACAGGTTTCAGCAGATTATAAATCGACCATAGATAAGAATAAAGTGAAGGTGCCCTATGAACCAAAAGACAGTATGTTTTTGGAGCTTTATAAGAATGTGGTTTACAATACAGACAGTTTTTCAGAAAAAAAGC
Source organism: Salegentibacter agarivorans (assembly GCF_900113135.1). Lineage (GTDB taxonomy): Bacteria > Bacteroidota > Bacteroidia > Flavobacteriales > Flavobacteriaceae > Salegentibacter > Salegentibacter agarivorans. The sequence goes on from NZ_FOOH01000033.1 coordinate 30,668, forward strand.
TGTTTATGCGTTATTGGAAAGATTCTGTAAAAGTGTATTTTGAGCCAAGCGTCCCACCTGTACACGCCAATAAACTGATGCAATTTGCTAATAACATCTCAAACGATATCGACTCCTTAAATATAAAAAGAGTTGATAACGCAGATGACTCAAATTATAGAGTTTATTACCTGAATTCTGAACACAATAAAGATTTTGAGCCTAGAATTTTAGGGAAAAGCGGATATTATGCTCACTGGAATGGTAGAAATCAGATTTACAAAACAGATTTAAAACTTAATACCAGTCTGATTCAGAAGGATTCGTATAAAATGGAATTATTAAAATTTCATTTTTTTCGTTCCCTAGGCTATTTTCAGAGTTCAAAAAAATTAGCTTGCAAAAGCTATCTTTCAGCCTGTAGAAAACCCAGGGAGTTAACCAGTATTGATCTGGACTTACTGAAATATCATTATTCCTACGGAGTTTGTAAAGGTGTAGATCTTGAAGAATTCGAAAAACTTCACGCTGATTTTCGAGAACTCAAGAAAAAACATAAAAATATTGTATTAGAGGTTGTTCATACCAACTATTAATTTTAAAATAGATATGAAAAAATTAATTTTTATTCTTGCCGTTTCACTTGCAGCAATCAACATTTCCTTCGCCCAGGTATTAAGCGACAAGCAAGGGGATTATACCGAAGCCGATTCACTTAGAGGCTCATTAAGACCCGAGCGCGCCTTTGATGTTCAGAAGTATCATTTAAAGCTTAAAGTGGAACCCGAAAAGCAATTTATTTCAGGCTCCAATACTATTAGTTTTATTGCTGAAGATAATCTTTCTACCATTCAGATAGACCTTTTTGAAGATATGAAAGTGGATTCTATTCTTCAGAATAGGAAAACTTTAACTTACGAAAGAAAACACAATGCGGTTTTTATCGAGTTGGAAGAAACGGTAAAAGCCAATGAAAAAGGAGAAATTCAATTTTATTATTCCGGAAAACCCATTGTAGCAAAAAATGCACCCTGGGATGGCGGTTTTGTTTGGGATAAAGATGATAATGGAGATCCGTGGATTGGTGTTGCGGTTCAGGGAACCGGTGCCAGCCTTTGGTATCCAAATAAAGACCACCAAAGCGATGAGCCGGAAGAAGTTCAGTTAGATATCGCAGTTCCAAACGGATTGATGAACGTTTCTAACGGGCAATTTTTAGGAGAAAAAGATTTAGGAAACGGTTATACCGAGTGGAGCTGGAAAACCGTGAATCCTATCAATAATTACAACGTAATGATCAATATCGCGAATTATGAGCATTTCTCTGACTCGTATGGCGATCTAGATCTCGATTATTACGTTTTGCCTTACAACCTGGAGAAAGCTAAAGAGCAATTCAAGGAAGTTAAACCAATGATGGATTGCTTTTATGAAAAATTCGGGGAATATCCTTTTGTGGAAGATGGATTCAAACTAATTGAAACTCCTTACCTGGGGATGGAACACCAAAGTGCCGTAGCCTATGGAAACGAGTATAAAATGGGCTACCTGGGTAATGACCTGTCCGGCACAGGAATTGGCCTGAAGTGGGATTATATTATTATTCATGAATCTGGTCACGAATGGTATGGTAACAGTATTACCGCGAAAGATATTGCGGATATGTGGATTCACGAAGGCTTTACTTCCTATTCGGAAGCTGTTTATGTAGAGTGCCGCTGGGGCAAGGAAGAAGCCCTGGAATATCTTAAAGGAACTCGCCGAGGCCTTGGTAATAATGCAACAATTATTGGGGATTATGGTGTGAATAGCGAAGGCTCTGGAGATATGTATTTTAAAGGCGCCAATTTATTGAATACCATTCGTAGCATTTATGATAACGATGAATTATGGTGGAAAACATTAAAAGATTACACCGAAACTTATAAACACCAGATCATCGATACCGAAACTACTGAAAATTTCTTTGATGAAGCTACCGGGGTAGACCTAGAACCTATTTTTGATCAATATCTAAGACATACTGATTTACCGAAATTACAATTCAGAAAAAAAGAAGGTAAAACCCAGGCAAGATGGATAGCTGATGTTGAGCATTTTAAAATGCCGGTAGATATTTTGGTTGATGGAAAGGAAATTAGAATTTATCCTACAAACGAGTGGCAGAATTTAAAACAGAATATTGCGCTGGATAAAATAAAGGTAAACGACCTGGAATTTTATATAACTTCTGCTTATATAAAATAGATAAGAAAATTTGTTTATTCAACAACCTGCAGATTATTTAATTCTGCAGGTTTTTTTATATACCTAACTCTTTCTTATTGATCAAAAAATCACTCTGATGAAATAAGTATTAATTCCTCCTGTCTTCCGTTTAAATAACTGAAGCCTCCTTCACCCCAAAACCCTGCTTCCTCTAACATTATTCTAATTTCCTGGTTCCATTCTCTCAAAAATACGCTGGTATTGAGTTCTATTGCGTAAACTGTATTTTCATTTAGAAGATATTCCCCACTCCCGGGCACGCCGTCCTGTGAATCCCACATTCCAATAGTTGTGCCGGCAGAATGCCCATATAATCCCAGCGGATGGGTGTAAATCATAGGTTTCAAGCCTTCTTCCCTCGCCTGGTCTAAACTTTCTGAAAGTATCTGATTTCCAGATTTTCCTGTTTCGAAATTTTCGGTTAAAATATCCTGAACCTGGTTTCCTTTCTTAAAAGCTTGCTGAAGAAACTCTGGAGCTTCAGTTTCTCCTGGTTTTAAAACGTACGCCATTTGCTGGCAATCGGTATTCAACCTTAAATAAGTGATCCCAAAGTCACAGTGAAGCAAATCTCCATCATAGATTATCTTTCCTTCTTTATTAGATGAGAATGCCGAAATATGGTCTTCCAACGCTTCTTCATCCCTTTGAATAGACACAGTGGGATGAAACCAGGTTTCCAGTCCAAGATCGGTTACTTTTTGTCTCATCCACCAAACCACATCTTCAGTGGTAGTTTCTCCCGGAATAATCACTTCTTCGCTAAAAGCTTCCCTGATAATATTTTTAGTAATTTCAACCAACTGGGGATAAATCTCCATTTCCATCTGGGACCTGGTTTCAATCCAACCTACTGCTAAGTCTTCTCCAGACACAAGACGGTTTTTATATTTCAATGGTAGGTAATCCATAAATTCGTCAGAATCTGTTTTTACCAGTCCATCGGCCAAACCATAATTTTTTGAAGAATTCAGTGCAATTTTTTGTGGATCTCGTTTTTCTATAATATCAATTAACGCTTTCCATTGTTCAGGTTTCTTTTCAGGATCCCAGGCTGCTTCTATACTTTCTCCAACTTCATACCTGGCTACCGCAAGGCTTTCTAAAGTATCAGTTTCTTTATTTCTGCTAAAAACGAGAATAGTGCGTCTTCTTGCATTTAACCAGGTAGCTGGTAACATGGTGCGTAATACAGGATCTTCGTTATATTCACGGGAAATTATAATCCACATATCTACTGCTGCCTTATCCATTAAATCGGGGAGAAGATTTTTAAACTTATCGTTTAAAATTTCATTTATAACAGTAGCTCTTTCACGCTCAGGAAGAATTTGAGCCGAAGTATTTAAAACACACAACAGCGCAATAACCAATAATAATTTATACATATGGAACTAATTCACCTTGCTTTTAAAGGTATTTTCTCTATGAATTTTACCCGTATGGGTTTCTTCAAATTTTTCTATAAAATAGATTTTTTTAGGCCGCTCGTATTTTTCCAGACTTTTTAATTCATTAATCTCTCTTTCTAGTTTTTGCAGAAAATCTTCTGAAAATTCATTTTCAACAAAAAGCACCAGTTTTTCCCCTAAGGAATCATCTGGCATTGCCGTTACAAATAAGCGCTGATCTATAATTTTGGAAAGCTTCTTTTCAATTTGTTCTGGATGAAGTTTTATTCCGCCAGAATTGATCACGTTATCTATTCTCCCTTTCCAAATAAATTTCTTGTAGGTAAGAATCTCCACCACATCATTAGTGGTAATTATTTCATCTGAAAGTTTAGGAGCCTTAATCACTAAACAACCTCTATCATCTTGCGAAATATTAATATTCGGCAAAACTTTAAAAGGACGGGATTTTTTCCTGTTTTTTGATGGATTTAGCCTTTTTGCGGCAATATGGGTAACGGTTTCCGTCATTCCATAAGTTTCATAAACCTTGGTGCTAACTTCTTTTACCATTTTTTGAAGCCTGGGCGAAACCGCACCACCGCCAACAATAAGTTTCTTTATAAGATGCAGACGCCCAACCGAATTATCTAATTGAAACGGCGTCATTGCACAAAAATCATAACGTTTAAAAACCTGGTCTAAAGGATTTGAGGAAGGTGGCACCATATCTAATTGCCAGCCCAAAACCATTGCCCGAACCAGCATCATTTTCCCGGCAATATAGGTAGCGGGCAAACATAGTAAAGCAGTAGTTTTCTCAGGAAGATCAAAGAAACGGGAAGTTGCAATGGCAGAGTTGATCATCTGCTCTTTTTTGATCCTTATAATTTTTGGTTTCCCGGTAGAGCCAGAAGTTTTTACCTCAACATATTTTGAAGGCTTGATCCAGTCTAAAAGGAAACTTCCTATTTTCTCTTCAAATGCCTCTCCTTCTTTTATAAAGCTATAGGCCACTAAATGCAGTTCGGCATTGGAATAATGTCGTTTATTCAGCCTGAAATCGGGATGAGTTTCCGGTACTTTGTATTTATCTGCCATATTTAAAACCAAATATGTTACATTTCTACATATTGAAAGTTAGCAAATTGTAATGATAAATTTAACTTTCTTCTGAAAGTTTTAAGGTTTCTGGCTTTTCTACTTTTCCGAAAAGTTTATTTTTCCAATTATTCCAGCCATATTTTTTAGCCATTATGAAAAGAAAAAGGGGATAAATTATAAATACTGGAATAGCCACATCCCAGAAACCTGCTATGGGCGCAGAAACGTCTTTAAATATAGATTCAGTTTGGAAAGCAGTCCAGTCGGCAGTAACCAATAGCGCCGCAACCAAATTATTAGCGGCATGGAAGCCAAGCGCCAGTTCAAGACCTTCATCCATTAGCGTCATAATGCCAAGCATGAATCCCGTGCCAATGTAGTGTATCATAATTATATCTCCCAGCTGGCCTACCTCTGGATTAAAATAATGCAGCCCACCAAAAATGATAGAAGTTAGAAATAATGGAACCCAGCGATTTTTAGCAAACACACCCAATCCCTGCATTAAATATCCACGGAACATATATTCCTCAAAACTGGTTTGCAGTGGAATAAATATAACGGCAATTCCTACCAAAATAAGAAATGAGGTGGGTTCGAAATTTAACTGATAATCTTCAGGATAAAAGAAATAATATCCCAGGGTGGTTAAGATAGTAAAGATAGCTACCAGGGTAAAAGCAAAGAAAAACCGGCTCCAATCTAGCTTCTTTCGAGTAGTGGTTAAGGTTTTTAATGGCTGCGAATGCAGGTATTTTGCATTGAAAAAAACCGCCACCAGTCCGGCTGCAAAAGGTAATAATAAGAAAAACAACGTTAAATTAGAATCAAAGACTTTTAAAACTGCTGTTTCGTCCATAGCGGCATCAAAACCACCTTCCAAAAAAAGAGCTATCAGAAACGGGATTTGGGCCATAAAAACCGCAATCATAATTATAACTACCCCAATAATGTATCTCCATAATTCATGGTGACACCTAAACGCCTGCGCTATATACATTTACTAAAAATTAAATTCCCAGCTTTTAGCTGGATTATACTGAATATTTCCTTTTTCTACCTCTAACGGACTTTGAATATTATTGGTATACAAACTTCCGGTGCCAAGTCCCTGGGGCATTTTATTGTTTTTTGTATAAGTAAATTGGGAAATTGCATTTAGCCCTACATTACTTTCTAAAGCACTGGTGATCCACCAGCCAATATTGTTTTCTTCGGCTAAATCTATCCATTCTTGTGTGCCTTTAAAACCACCGATTAAACTGGGTTTTAAAATTATATACTGTGGCTTTATTGTATGTAACAATTCTTTCTTCTTTGTTACATTAAAAACGCCAATCAATCCTTCGTCTAAAGCAATTGGCAGCGGAGTTTCCCGGCATAAATCTGCCATTTCCTTCAGCTGTCCCTGTTTTATAGGTTGCTCTATACTATGTAATTGAAATTCACTTAAACGCTTCAGTTTTTCCAGGGCTTCTTTAGGTTTAAAAGCTCCATTTGCATCTACGCGTAATTCTATTTCTTTGGAAGAAAATTCAGAGCGAATATATTTTAAAAGCTCCAGTTCGGTTTCAAAATCTATCGCACCAATTTTCATTTTAATACAATCAAATCCCGCTTCAATTTTCTCCTGAATCTGGGATTTCATAAATGATTTCTCCCCCATCCATATCAATCCGTTAATGGGAATTGAAGCTTTTCCTTTTGTAAATTCTGAAGGAAATATTTCAAAAGGATTTTTGGCATTTAAAGATCTAAAAGCCATTTCTACTCCTATTTGGATGCTGGGGAATTCTTTTAACTCTTCCCAAAGCATCGTTTCGCCCAAATTAATATTGTTACAAACCCATTGCAGTTTTTCTTCATAATCTGGCCTATCATCCACACTCAGACTTCTAAGAATACCGCATTCACCGTAACCAACTTTATCAGCATCGGTTATTTTTAAAAACCAGGTTTCTTTAGTAGTAAGAACGCCCCGCGAAGTTCCGCTGGGGCGCTTAAATTTTAAGATATACTTTTTATAATCTGCCTGCATATATTTTTATTGGGAAAAAAGTGGAAATTAAAGTTCCAGGCTCTCTCCTATTTCAAGAAGCATAAGGTCTTTACCCTCATCAAAGAATTTTCTTTTTGCTTCTTCGTGGTCTATTTCAATATAACCAAAAGTATCATAATGGCAACCCAAAACTTTGTCACATTCTACAAAATCACTGGCTACTATGGCATCTTCTACACCCATTGTAAAATTATCGCCAATAGGCAAAATTGCAAGATCTAAAGTAGTGCGCTGCGGAATCAATTTCATATCCATAGTAAGCGCAGTATCGCCGGCAATATAAATATTTTTGTGTTCTCCTTCAATTACGAATCCGCCGGGTTGGCCGCCGTATTTTCCATCGGGAAAAGAGCTGGTATGAATTGCATTTACGTATTTTACTTTTCCGAACTCAAAATCCCAGCTTCCGCCGTGATTCATTGGGTGAACCTCAATGCCTTTTTCTTCGTAATGATTTGCGATCTCAAAATTACTCACAATTACAGCGCCTGTGTTTTTGGCAATTTCTTCAGCATCTAAAGTATGATCCTGATGTGCGTGGGTGAGTAAAATATAATCAGCTTTAATGTCTTTGATATTGATTTTATCTTTGGCGAGTTCATTCCCGGTAATGAACGGATCTACCAAAACATTGATATCTGCTATTTTAATTCCGAAGCAACTTTGTCCGTAATACGTGATTTTCATAATATAATTTTTATGTTCGCCCTAATTTAAGGATTCGCTGAAAAAGGTTAGAAATGACCAAATATATAATTTTGTTAAACTTCTTACCATATCTGGCCTAAACCAAAAAGTATAGCGGTAGCAAAGGTAGAAAGGGCTAAAATTTTAAGTTCTGGATCAAGTAAAGTAGCATTTTCATTTTCTACCACTCTTTTAAGATGTAGTATTAAGGGAATAAAAGCCGGCAGATAAAGAAAATCGTTTACACTTTCTAGGGTAAGTACGGTGAATAAAACCAAACAAAGTATGGCTCCCAGAATAAGTGCATAATGATAGTTTTTGGCATTTTTAGCCCCGAGTTTCACTACAAGAGTATTCTTTCCCGCTTTTTCATCAGAAATTCTATCGCGCATATTATTGAGATTTAAAACCCCCATACTTAAAAAACCAATACTGAATGACGGAAGCAACACTAACCAGTTCCATTGATGCGCGTATAAAAAATAAGAACCGTAAACGGCAACCAAACCAAAGAAAATTAACACAAAAACATCTCCCAGCCCCCGATAACCGTAAGCCGATTTACCTACGGTATATTTAATGGCTGCAGCAATTGCCCCAACTCCCAGTAGGAAAAAAAATAAAGCATAACCTAAATTTTCTTTCCCGAAAGCAGCATAAATAAGTAAAACAGCAAATAATAAGGTAACAATTGCAGTGATTACAATTACCTGAAACATTTCCTTTTGAGAAATAAGTCCGCTTTGTATAGCACGTTGCGGGCCTACCCTATCTTCATTATCGGTTCCTTTTACACCATCGCCATAATCGTTGGCAAAATTTGAAAGCACCTGTAATCCTAAAGTGGTGGCTAGTGCAAGACTAAAAATAGTAATACTAAAAACACCTTCGCTAACCGCAATGGTGGTTCCAACAATAATTCCGGAAACCGATAATGGTAAAGTTCTTAACCGGGCAGCGCTAATCCATGAATTTATTTTACCCATTTTAATTTAAGATCTTAACCATTAATTCTTTAAGCAAATCGCCGTGAGAAATATTCACCGCGCCCACACCTTTTCCTTTTACGTCACTTTCGTGCAGCAAGCCAATTACCTGACTCACTTTTTTCATCGGATAATTTTTTGCTGCGGCTATATAATCCCCAACAAAATAAGGATGCACTTTTAGCTGTTTGGCTACGTTAGCCTTAGATTTATCGGGGAGGCCGTGATATTGCATAATTTGTGAGAAATAAGAAAATAAGAGCGAAATGGTCACCACCATTGGGTTGTCTTTCGGGTTTTGCGCGAAGTAATTTACAATGCGATGCGCCTTTAAAGAATCTCGCATTCCAATGGCTTTCCGCAGTTCAAAATTATTAAAGTCTTTACTTATTCCTATATTTTGCTCAATAAGCTCTGGGGTAATTTGAGTTCCTTCAGGCGTAATTAGTTGAAGTTTATTTAATTCGTTATCAATTTTCCCCAGATCAATTCCTAAAAATTCTACCAGCATTTGTGCTGCTTTTGGAGAAATGGTATAATTTCTTGCCTTCAGGGTTTTCATGATCCAGTCTGCCACCTGGTTTTCATAGAGGCGTTTACTTTCAAATAAAATCCCACTTTTCTTTAGAACTTTAGAAAGTTTCTTACGCTTATCCAGGCTTTTGTATTTATAACAAAAAACCAAAGTGGTGGTAGGCTGAGGATTTTCGGCATAATCTACCAGTTTCTCTATGCTCCTGGAAAGGTCCTGTGCTTCTTTAACGATAATCACCTGTCTTTCGGCCATCATTGGGTAGCGCTTGGCATTGCTCACAATTTCATCTATATTGGTATCGCGGCCATACATAATGATTTGGTTAAAACCTTTTTCTTCTTCTGCCAGTAAATTTTGCGCTATAAAATCTGAGATCCTGTCTATATAATAAGGTTCTTCGCCCATTAAAAAGTAAAGCGGCGATACACTACCTTTTTGAATATTATTTACAATCTCTTTTGCTTCTTCCATTAAGGTGAAGGATTTTTGAATTTTAAATTAAACTGAAGCTTGCTGCGCTGTGGTTTTCTTTTTTACTTTTGGCCTATGTTAGCGCTTAATTTTCCAAAATATTCGTTCCGGTTCAAAAATAGTGAAAATAAAATAGCCGTTTTTGATGAACTCCGGAAAAAATTTGTGGTTTTAACTCCCGAAGAATGGGTGAGACAACACGTGGTTAAATTCCTTACTTTAGATAAGAATTATCCTAAAAACCATATTAATGTTGAAAAACAACTTAAGCTTGGAAAGCTTACTAAACGCTATGATGCGGTAGTTTTTTATCCTGACGGAAAAATAAAAGTGGTGATAGAATGTAAAGCCCCACATATTAAAATAACCCAGGAAGTTTTTGACCAGATCGCCAGGTATAATTTGAGTTTAAAAGCCGATTATTTAATGCTTACCAACGGATTGGAGCATTACTTCTGCAAACTTGATTACAAAGAAGAAAAATATCATTTTCTACCTGAAATTCCCGATTATATTTCTTCTAAAACTTCTGAAAAACAATGAGCACCGCAGTAGTAATCTTAAATTGGAATGGCCGCAGTTTACTGGAGCAGTTTTTGCCTTCGGTAATTCGTTTTTCTGAAGGTGCCAATATTTACGTAGCTGATAATGCTTCTACAGATGATTCGGTAGAATTTGTACAGGAAAATTTTCCGCAGGTCAAAATTATTCAGAATAAGGAAAACGGCGGATTCGCCAAAGGTTACAACGATGCGCTTTCAGGTTTATCCGAAGATATTTTTGTCTTGCTAAATAGTGACGTAGAAGTTACTAAAAACTGGCTAAACCCTATTCATGAAATCTTTAAAAACGAACCTAAAACGGCTGCAGTCCAACCAAAAATACTTGATTTTAAAAGAAAAAACTACTTTGAATATGCAGGAGCAGCCGGCGGCTATATAGACAAATATGGCTATCCATTTTGCCGTGGGAGGATCTTTGATACTTTAGAAGAAGACCACGGGCAGTATAATGACGATACTCCTATTTTTTGGGCCAGCGGTGCTTGTTTTGCAATTAGAAATACAGTTTATTGGGAGGCCGGTGCGCTCGATGAAGATTTTTTTGCCCACCAGGAAGAAATAGATCTATGTTGGCGAATCCATAATTTAGGCTATCAAATAAAATTTTCTGGAATTTCCAACGTTTACCACGTGGGTGGTGCTACCCTGGATAGTATGAATCCCAGGAAGACGTTTTTCAATTTCAGAAACAGTTTATATATGCTTTTAAAGAATGTTCCCACACCTAATGTTTACGGCATTTTAATTATGAGAATGATCCTGGATGGGATTGCGGGAATCAAGTTTCTGATAAATGGGAAATTCTCACATTTATATGCTATCCTGCAGGCGCATACCGCTTTTTACCGTAATTTTCAAAAAATGCATAGAAAACGAAGAGGAATTACAAAAAACTCTGAATATTATCAGGTAAAATCTATTATTTGGTCTTATTTTTGTTTAGGCAAAAATGAATTTTCTAAATTAAAATAAAGGTATTCAAACTTATAGTAAAGCTTCTTTTTCCGCTTTACTTTTTTTTGATACTTTTGAATCATCTAACATTAATAACAATTACAAGATTATGAAACGAATTATGCTTTTATCGGCAACCGCCGTTCTTTTGTTTTCCTCTTGCGTATCTAATAAGAAATACGCTGAACTGGAAGAAAAACAAAAACAAACCCAGGATGAACTAAACACTGCAACCATTAAATTAAATGCGTGTTTAGAAGATAAACAAAACCTTAACCAGCAAATCACAAGACTTAACAATACCAACGCGGCATTGCTTAACAACGTAGGTGACCTTGCCACTCTTTCTAAGAAAGAAGCAGAAAACCTTGAGCGTTCTCTTGAAAGCATTAAAGAAAAAGACCTTGCTATCCAGAGTATGCGTGATGCTATTAGCAAAAAAGACTCTGTAACTTTAGCGCTTGTAACAAGCTTAAAAGGTGCTTTGGGTAATATGGCCGATGAAGACATTGAAATAAATGTTGAAAAAGGTGTAGTTTACGTTTCTATTTCTGACAAACTTTTATTTGACAGTGGAAGATACAATGTAACCGACCGTGCTAAAGAAGTACTTGGTAAAGTTGCTACTGTGGTTAAAAACAAGCCAGACATCGAGTTTATGGTAGAAGGACATACTGATGATAAAGCTATCAAAACTTCAATGTTTGAAGATAACTGGGATCTTAGTGTGAAAAGAGCTACTTCTGTAGTTAGAATTCTTCAGGATGAGTTTGGTGTAGAGCCAGCTAGAATGACTGCCGCTGGTAGAAGTTACTATGTACCTGTTGCAACCAACGAAACTGCTGAAGGTCGTGCTAAAAACAGAAGAACAAGAATTGTAGTTCTTCCTAAACTTGATCAATTCTACGGAATGATCGAAGAAGGAATGAAATCTGCTAAATAAGCTTTGATTCTTTTAAATATAGAAAGAGGCCGTCTAAAAAGTATTTAGATGGCCCTTTTTCTTTATAAATGTTTTGTAAGAGGAAGCGATTCTTCTTTTTGTAAATCTTCTTTCTGATAAAAAAAGGCAAAGCAGCGCCCCCTTGCTATGCGATACTGAATTTTCTTAAGTTGTGCGCCATAGCTATTAATCCTATCTCAGTAGTTACTTTATCCATTCCCCGCAACATAAACCGCTTAAAGCCCATATTTTGCTTGATATTTCCAAAGACGGCTTCAACATCCCAGCATCTTCTTTTGCGATGTGCTATTCCCTCTTCACTTAGCAGTAGGTTCCTGGCCTTTTCCTTGAGGCGAATCAGGTTGTGATTAC
>NZ_FOOH01000044.1 GCF_900113135.1 Salegentibacter agarivorans
TCTGTAGTGGGCGTTAGAAATTTGAGTGGACCTGATCCTAGTACGAGAGGACCGGATTGGACCAACCTCTGGTGCACCAGTTGTTCCGCCAGGAGCATTGCTGGGTAGCTACGTTGGGAAGGGATAAGCGCTGAAAGCATATAAGCGCGAAACCCACCACAAGATGAGATTTCTTTAAAGGACCGTGGGAGACGACCACGTTGATAGGCCATAGGTGTAAAGGCAGCAATGTCATAGCCGAGTGGTACTAATAATCCGTAAAGCTTGATGCGACGCTTCCTATCCTGCAAGGGATGGGAAGCACTTGAATGCTTTTACCGCAGTATTTTCTTTATTCTTTGTTTCTTATATATGTCAACTTATTAGGTATGACATCTAGTAGGGAACAGGGCATTACTGCCCACTGGTTACTGAACACTGCATACTAAAGACTTAAGGTGGTTATGGCAACGGGGCTCACCTCTTCCCATTCCGAACAGAGAAGTTAAGCCCGTTAGCGCAGATGGTACTGCTATTTGTGGGAGAGTATGTCACCGCCTTTTTTTAGAAGACCCTTACATTAAGTTGTAAGGGTCTTTTTTTGTTTTAATAAGTTTGGGGCTGAAGTATACTCAGGCTTAGAAGTACCCCGTCAGTAATCTTTTCAGGTTGTTATATTGTGTCTTTCTGAAGCAATATCCACTTATTCTAAAATTGGGATTTTAAGCCTTCCTTATTACCAATCTTTAAAACCAACTATTACTTCAAAGTGTAAGCACTAAATTAAAGAAGCTTCCACCATTCTACCGGAGTTTTATCTTTCATTTTCTTCATTTAATTTTTTCTTAAGGATTGTTAAACCTATTATAAATCATACTTTTTGAATAATAGTCCTAATTCACTTGCGTTAATAGGGCAGAACTTAAAACCAGTTTTATAACGAATAATTACTTGCGTAAGATGCGCTAATCAAATCTATTAATTACTAACTGTTGTGAAAACAACGAAAAACTAAAAACTTATGAATTTGAAGTATTTATTCAAAACAGGAATTTTAATGTTATCAATGGGACTTCTGGTCTCGTGTTCAGATGACGATGATGATGTGGATACCGGCGAGCCACAACCAGACACTTATAATACCGAGGTATATCTTACCGATGCCCCAATTGATAATGCAGAAGTTGATGCAGTATTTATTACCGTTACCGGGGTAAGCGTAAATGGTAAAGCCATTGAAGGATTTGAAAAAACTACGGTAAATCTTAGTAGTTTACAAAACGGTGAAACCGAATTACTGGGAGATGTTGAGTTAGAAAGTGGTACCACTTCAGAGATTGTGTTAAGCCTGGACAATGAAACAGATGCTTCGGGAGAGGCACCGGCTAATTATGTACTTACTAGCAGTGGGGAGAAGAAGGCCCTGGCTACTTCTTCCGCAGAAATTAGTATCACCGATCAGGTTGAGATTAAGGAGAATGATGATAATGAAATCATTTTAGATTTTGACCTTAGAAAGTCTATAGTCACTAATTCTGCAGGAGAATTTCAATTTGTAAGTGATAGCGAATTAGCTCACAGTATAAGAGCTGTAAATAGTATTAATGCCGGTGAGATTACCGGTACAGTTAGCGATTTTGGTTCTACAGAGTCTGAAACTATTGTGGTTTTTGCTTATGAAGATGGTGCGTATAGTGAAGATGAAACTTCGGCAAATGGCGAAGGAGTGTTATTTGCCAATGCTACCGCAAGTAGTAAAATAAATGAATCTTCGGGAGAGTTTGAAATTCATTTTATAGAAAAAGGAGATTATGAACTTCATTTTGTTTCTTTTTCTGATGAGGATGCCGATGGTGAGCTGGAACTAGATGGTGAAGTTGAAGCTACTACCACGTCAGAAATAGATCTTTTAGGCTTCTCAGTAGATGCAGATTCAGAAGTGAATTTTGATATTCTCCTTGTAGGTTTGCTGGATTTATAATATACCAATAAGTTAATTATTAAAACCACCTTCGGGTGGTTTTTTTGTTTTATTCAATTTGCTAAAATTCATTGTATACCCTGTTCTAAGTTGTATGAATAATCAAAAGCTGATAGATGTCAGGTTTACTTCTTTTTACCAGTAACATAAAAACACAATTGTTTTATTAACTTTATTTTTGCCGAACCAATTTACAAATTATGAACAAAGGAATTTATATCGCTACGCTGGAGTCCCACAGCGGAAAATCTATGATCTCGTTAGGATTAATGAGAACACTTTTAGGAAAAATGGTGAAAGTAGGTTACTTCAGGCCAATTATAAACGATGTCCCAAAAGGAGAAAAAGACAATCACATAGATACAGTTTTAAGCTATTTTGATTTAAAAATCCCTTATGAAGATACTTATGCATTTACCCGAAGTGAGGTAATTCAAAAAACAAATGATGGAAAATCGGGGGAGATTATTGACACTATAATTTCCAAGTATAAAAAGCTGGAAGATGAATTTGATTTTATACTGGTAGAAGGAAGTGATTTCTCTGGTGAGGGTAGTGTTTTTGAGTTTGATGTAAACGTAGTGATTGCTAAGAATTTAGGAATACCAGTTATAATTGTAGTTAGCGGCCAGTTTAAGAGCTGGGAAGAATTGTTAGGAAACCAACAAATGGCTTATCGTGCGTTTAGAGATAAAGAAGTTCAGGTTATTGCTATGGTTAGTAATAAAATCCAGGAAGAGAACCTGGAGCCTGCAGCAAAAAATATGCGAGGATTTTTACCTCAGGAAGTTGATGTTTTTGCAATTCCGTTAATTGATACACTGAATAATCCAACTTTAAAAGAGATAGTTAAAGCACTGGACGGGACGGTTTTATTTGGTCACGATTTTCTGGATAATCAAACCGGGAATTTTGGAGTAGGAGCAATGCAGCTTAGAAATTATCTAACTACTTTAAAAAATGAAAGTTTAGTAATTACTCCTGGTGATAGAGCTGATATTATTCTTGGTGCATTACAAGCCAATATTTCGAGCAATTATCCAAGAATTTCAGGAATTATTTTAACCGGTGGTTTAAGGCCGGAAGAATCAATTTTAAAATTAATTGAAGGTTTATCTGATATTGTTCCTATAATTTCGGTACAGGAGGGGACTTTTGCAGTAACAAATAAAGTTGGTGCCATAAAGTCTAATATCTATGCCGATAGTATTCAGAAAATACAAACTACCATTAGTATTTTTGAGCGGTATGTTTCTTTTGATCCCCTGGTAGAAAAACTTACAAATTACCAACCCCAGGGTAGAACTCCAAGAATGTTTCAGTACGATTTGGTGAAGAGAGCCAGACAAAGTAAAAAGCATATTGTGTTGCCAGAAGGTACAGATGAGCGTATCCTAACCGCAGCAAAACGCCTTATAGATATGGACCTGGTAGAGCTAACTTTATTGGGAGATTTTGACACTATTCAGAAAACTGTCGCTAAAATTGCATTAGATCTTGATTTTTCAAAAGTAAATATTGTAGATCCTGTAAACTCCCCAAATTTCCAGGATTATGCTGAAACTTTCTATGAATTAAGAAAACATAAGGGTGTAAATATGGATATGGCGAAAGATCGTTTAAGCGATGTTTCGTACTACGGAACTATGATGATCTATAAAGGTCACGCAGACGGGATGGTATCTGGAGCAGCGCATACCACGCAACATACTATTTTACCCGCATTACAATTTATAAAAACCAAACCAAATGTTTCTGTAGTTTCTTCTGTATTTTTTATGTGTTTAGAAGATAGGGTTTCAGTATTTGGTGATTGCGCGATTAATCCGAATCCTACTGCGGCAGAATTAGCAGAAATTACTATTTCTTCGGCAGAGAGTGCTTCAGCCTTTGGTATAGATCCAAAAATCGCCATGCTTTCTTATTCTTCGGGAACTTCAGGAAAAGGTGAAGATGTAGATAGAGTGAGAGAAGCAACTGCCATAGTTAAAGAACGAAGACCAGATCTTAAAATTGAAGGCCCAATTCAATATGATGCTGCAGTAGATATTAGCGTTGGAAAAAGTAAACTACCAGGATCTGAAGTAGCTGGACAGGCTAACGTGCTAATTTTCCCCGATTTAAATACCGGAAATAATACTTATAAAGCTGTACAACGTGAAACTGGCGCTTTGGCCATAGGACCAATGCTTCAGGGCTTAAATAAGCCCGTAAACGATCTAAGTCGTGGTTGTACCGTTGCTGATGTTTACAATACCGTAATTTTAACTGCCATCCAGGCTCAAGGAATTTAATTCAGAATGAAATCAGCAAGATGCTGAACTCAAACACAAACAAATGAAGAATATTTTAATTATAAATTCAGGAAGTTCGTCTTTAAAATTTCAATTAATACAAATGCCTTCAGAAGAAGTTTTAGCTTCAGGAATGGTAGAACGTATAGGATTGGAAGGTTCAAAACTTCATTATAAAACTAAAAACGAATCGATTTCAGAAGAACTTTTAGCAAAAGATCACGCCATAGCATTAAAGGCAATTACAGATCTTTTAATGGATTCGGAAAAAGGAGTTATTAAAAATGCCGAAGAAATCCCGGCAATTGGCCATAGGGTAGTGCATGGTGGCGATAGTTTTTCTAAAACCATAGTGATAGACGAGAAGGTAAAGGCTAAGATTAAAGAATACTTTTCTTTGGCACCTTTGCATAATCCTCCAAACTTAAAAGGGATTGAAGTAGCAGAAAAACTTTTCCCGAATGCCACACAGGTAGCGGTTTTTGATACCGCATTTCATAGAAGTATCCCCAAGCAGGCTTCGCAATATGCTATTCCTACAGAACTTTCAGACAAACACCACATTCAACTATACGGGTTTCACGGTACCAGTCATAAATATGTAACGGAGAAAGCCATTGAATATTTACAAAAAGAGAATTCTAAAATTATAAGTATTCACTTAGGAAACGGTTGTAGTATTACGGCGGTACAGGATGGAAAAAGCATAGACCATTCTCTTGGTTTTGGGCCCGTAAACGGACTTATTATGGGAACCAGGAGTGGAGATATAGACCAGTCGGTTATTTTTTACCTGGTGGAACAATTAGGGTATTCAGCCCAGGAAGTAAGTGATATTTTGCATAATAAAAGTGGAATGTACGGCCTTACCGGTTATAGTGATCTTAGAGATATTGAAGAACAGGCGGCAAATGGAAATAAACAATGCCAATTAGCCCTGGATATGAATGCTTACCGAATTAAAAAATATATAGGTGCTTACACAGCTGCCATGAATGGCGTTGATGCCCTGGTTTTTACAGCGGGAATTGGAGAAAATAGCGATGTTATTCGCAAATTGGTTTGTGCAGATATGGAGTTCTTTGGGATTAAACTTAATGAAGATAAAAATAAACAGCGTTTAAAAGAATTAAGAACTATAAATGCTGAAGATTCAAAAGTTCAGGTTTTAGTTATTCCTACCAATGAAGAACTGGAAATTGCACAACAGACTTATAACCTGGGGATTTAACGGCTAATTATATGAGGTATTTGCTTACCAGGTGTAATCTTTCCTGTAAAGCTTTAGATTTATGTTTGTGAGACAATAAGGTGTTACGCAAACTTCCATCTGTTAATACTTGAAGTGTTTGGTGCAACTGGTTAAAAAAGCGCCTTTCCATTTCGGTACAAATTTGTCCCGATTTTGGGTTGGTGTTCATTCTTAAATTCTGTTGCATTTTAAGCACTTCTTTTTTGCATTTTAATAAAAGCTGGTCCAGGTAATCCTGGTCTCTTGCTTCTAAAATATGCCGGTCTAAATCGTCTTTCAATGCTTTTTTATGATTGTATAAAGATTTAAACAGTTTTTTTAAAAAGATCTTTTTAGTGGTTAGAATACAGTGTTTATAGTATATCGCGGCAGTATAATTAGCAATATAATATTTTTCCAGGTGGTCTACTTCAGAAGGTTTCCTCAACATCATTTCCTCTCTTTCCTTTTTAATACATTCCTTAATTGGAAGTGGTAGTATTTGTAATGAATTTACTGGAAAACGGGAAAATTAGCTGTTAAATAAGATTAAACAATTATTAAAAGATACTTAATAATTGCCGAATTTCTAATGGGAGATTCGCTGGCATGGTATTTTTTTATTAAAAGATGAAGAAACAAATAGTATGATGAACAATTAAAATGTAGACTTTACCTAAAAAGATCCTTATACTCCACAAAGAAAGCTTCCATTTGTTTCATATTATCATTTAGGAATTTCATCGCTTCAGGCCATTGATTGCGGTTGTGAATACTAACACCATCTAATTGAACGTAAACCCGGGAAATTATTTTCCCTTCCGGAAGTTCGTATTCTTCCTCAAATATGGCATCTGATAGATATTCTGTAGTTAGAATTTTTTTCAAGGAAATTAGCTTTTCAAAATAATATGCGCAAATCAGCGGATCTTCATCTATAACATCTATAGAAACTTGGGCAAATTTTCGGTTAAACGTAAATTTTAATTCAAGCTCTTTAATTCCAGTGTTATAAAGCAACCATTTTTGCCGGAAAACGATACCAAAACTCGTCCAGAACTGTTGCCTTAATTTTTTGCTTTCGGCTTTGCTAAACATATTAAATAAAATAAGCCAGTAAAATTCCGCCCACAATCACTGCCAACTTGGAAATATTAAATTTATGATTTTTAGAAGCTTCAAATAAAATAGTAGTAGAAACGTGCAGAAAAATACCAATTACCAGCGCGTTTATATAAATTGAAATATCCTGAAGTAAACTAAATTGCGATTTAAAGAAACTTCCCAGCGGCGTCATTAAAGCAAAAACCGCGAGGAACAGTCCGACTTTAATTTTACTCAAATTAGAATGGATAAGAAAAACCGACAGTATGGTTGCCACCGGAATTTTATGAATTACGACTCCGTGTAAGATATGATCGCCTTCATCCATAGGAAAACCTTCCAAAAATGCGTGAATACTCAAACTAATCAATAATAGGATTGGGAATTTTTTCATTCCTTCCTGGTGGTGCAAATGCCCGTGTTCAACTCCTTTAGAAACAAATTCGAGGATTATTTGCAGCAGTAAGCCCAACATTATAAAAATACCCACTTCTTCGGTTCCGTTTAGATAAACTTCGGGCAGTAATTCAAAAATGGTAACCGCCAGGAGATAAGCACCGCTAAAGCTAAGCAATAACTTAAAACCAATAGAGGAGGAGGGTTTTAAGAAAATGGCAATAAGGTAACCGGCAATTACAGAAATTAAAGGTAAAATGTAGATCATTAATTAAGTCAAAAATAATTAGTAAAATTGCTCAAGGCACACTCCAGGGCCTCTACCGAAGCTAATCGGGAGTAAAAAATAAAAAATTAACACCAGCCACAACGATTTTCAATCCTCATTGTAAGGAGTTAAAAAGATAAGTCGTAAAAGCATTGGTAATATTTCAGCATCCCCAGCCGGCAATACTAATATTCAGCAAAATTACCCTATTTTTGTGGACTGTAAAAAACCGATATGGAAAATAATTTTAAAATGATTGCCAAGACCATGTATGGTTTTGAGCCAGTTTTGGCTAAAGAATTAATGGCACTTGGCGCTATGGATGTAAAAGAGGGAACCAGAAATGTAAGTTTTGTAGGTGATAAAGGCTTTATGTATAAAGCGAATTTATGCCTTAGAACTGCAATTAAAATTCTTAAACCATACCAAAGTTTTAAAATATTTTCTGAAGAAGACCTTTACAAGAAAATTTACGAGCTACCCTGGGAAGATTTTATGGATGTAGACGATACCCTGGCAATTGATGCCACAGTACATTCTGAAACTTTTACGCATTCCCAATATATTTCCTTAAAAACAAAAGATGCCATTGTGGACCGTTTTCGGGATAAGTTTGATAAAAGACCAAATGTGGATCTTGATTTTCCAACTTTGAGGGTTAATATTCATATTGAAAAGAATTTTTGTAATGTTTCTTTTGATTCTTCAGGCCAGTCTTTGCACAAACGTGGATATAAGACCGCGACCAATATTGCGCCCATAAACGAGGTTTTGGCCGCCGGTATGTTATTACTTTCTGGTTGGGACGGGCAGTGCGATTTTCTGGATCCCATGTGCGGTAGTGGAACTATTTTAATTGAAGCCGCAATGATTGCGTGCAATATTCCACCAAATTTAAACCGAAAGGAATTCGCTTTTGAACGTTGGAAAGATTGGGATGAAGATCTTTTTGAAAAAATTGAAGCTTCAGTACTTAAAAAAGTACGGGAATTTCATTTTACTATTCAGGGGTATGACACTGCACCTTCGGCAGTACACAAAGCCATTGATAATATTGAAAATGCCAATCTCACCGAATTTATTAAAGTAAAAAGGCAGGATTTCTTTGCATCAGAAAAAGAAGGCGAAAGGCATTTACATATGTTGTTTAATCCGCCGTATGGAGAACGTTTGGAGATTGATATGCCGAAATTCTATAAAGAAATTGGAGATACACTGAAGCAGGCCTACCCGGGAACCGATGCCTGGTTTATCACTTCTAATCTTGAAGCAATAAAACACGTTGGCCTAAGACCTTCTCGAAAAATTAAGCTTTACAACGGTGCCCTGGAATCTAAATTATTGAAATACCAGATTTACCAGGGATCAAAGAAAGCGAAGTTTCAGGAGTAGTTTAATCTAATCTCTATTTTTTATAAAAAGGAATCAGGTAACTAATGGTATAGCCATAACCAACTCCAATGTTACTATCGTCGTAGGTTCGGTTAAACCCTGGAATTGCGAGGTTGTCAAAATTATCTGGGGTGCTTTGAAATAGCCTGCGTTTCAGTTGTACATTCACTGAAAGGAATAGATTATTTAAAACTTCAACTTTAATCCCGGCTATTAATTCTATCCAGTTTGCCGTTAAGCCAGAATATTCTATGGTTTCAGAACGAATATCGGGTTCAAAAAACGGATTGGTGGTATAGATTTGGTATTCTTCAACATCTTGCGTAAAGGTTGAAAATCCATAACGAGCGCCAACAAAAATAATGTTTTCCATACCTGTCCAGTTTTCGTAGGCATTATAATCTGCTCCTATTTTTACATAACTTCCGCGAGATGTAATGCTAATATTATCTTCAGCATAACCAATACTTTCATTTCCTAATTCCGCGGCAGCGTAATAATCTTTATAAACCCGGTAATCTCCTAAAATCTCAAACCCGGAATAATCGTCCTGGAAAGCAGTTTTTAAAAGCTTACTAATATCGGCCCCAACCCGAAGCCCAAATTTTTCACGGTTGGCCAAACTATCTTCTATTGCTTTTTCCTGTACCGTTGTTTCCTGACTTAGCAATGGAGCAGCAAGGAACAGAAATAGGATGCTAAAAAAATATGCTGATATGTGATTCTGTATCATCTTCAATATTGGGTTCTTCTATAATATAAGAATCTATCCATTCGCCTTCTTCCCCACCTTCAATGGTTAATTTAAGGCTATTATAAATTACTTTATAGGCACACGCACGGTTTACATAAACTTCTTCAGTCCCGTAGGTAAATGTTAAAGTATCTGTATCTGGTGTAAATTCGGGATCTTCGTCGTCTTCTTCTGCATCAAAAAGCGTAAAGGTATAGGTGGTAGTATTTTGATCTGTTCTTAATGGAATTTGAATAGTATCAGGATTTATTCTTTGGTATAAAGTCTTTATAGAATCGCTTACCATAGACCTTACGCTTAAATTGGTAGGGCTTTTATAGCTTTCACGATCATTAACATCATAAAAGCTCAAGATGAGCATGGGCGTAGTTTGGGTGCTTTCAGGACAAATATCGTCGCGCTGGCACCCCATAATAAGCATTAGTAAAACTACACTTGGTACAAGAATTTTTAAAAAACTTCTATTCATTTATTTTCTTTCTAAACACACAACATTCTCCACGTGATGGGTTTGCGGAAACATATCTACGGGCTGTACCCTGGTAACTTTATAATATTCGTCTAATAAAGATAGATCCCTTGCCTGCGTGGCAGAGTTGCAACTTACGTAAACAATGCGTTGTGGCAATATACCAATTATTTGGGCAATCACATCTTTGTGCATCCCGTCTCGTGGCGGATCTGTAATTATAACGTCTGGCTGACCGTGATTATTGATAAATTCTTCAGAAAAAACTTTTTTCATATCGCCAACAAAAAACTCTGTATTGTTAATTTGGTTGCGTTCGGCATTTTCTTTGGCATCAATAATCGCTTCCGGAACAACTTCAACCCCAATTACTTTTTTCGCTTTTTTTGCAACAAATTGAGCGATAGTTCCGGTTCCGGTATAAAGATCGTAAACTATTTCGTCTCCTTTTAGATCGGCAAAATCGCGCGTAATTTTATACAATTCATAAGCCTGGGCCGAATTGGTTTGATAAAAAGACTTGGCGTTTATTTTAAATTGAAGTCCTTCCATTTGCTCAAAAATATGGTCACGGCCTTTATAGCAAATAACTTCCTGGTCGTAAATAGTATCGTTCCCTTTTTCATTTATTACATATTGAAGCGAAGTAATCTCTGGAAACATTTCTATTACCGCATCTAAAAACAATTCCCGCTTTGCTTTGTCTTCATGAAAAAACTGGATTAGCACCATGATTTCACCAGTAGAGGAGGTGCGTATCATTAAAGTTCGTAATAAACCTTCCTGCTTACGCGCATTAAAAAAGCTAAGACCATTAGAAGTAGCAAATTCTTTTATAAAATTTCTAATGGCATTGCTGGGATCTTCCTGAAGGTGGCACTTTTTAATATCGAGTATTTTATCCCACATTCCTGGAATATGAAATCCAAGAGCATTTTTATCGTCAAAATCTTTACCGCTGTTTATTTCTTCAGGTGTGAGCCAGCGGCTATCACTAAATGAAAATTCCATTTTATTACGATAAAAATAAATTTCTTTGCTTCCTAAAATAGGGGTCACCTTTGGCAGTTCAACCTTACCAACCCGAATAAGGTTATTAAAAACCTCGTCCTGTTTATATTCCAGCTGATATTCATAACCCATATTTTGCCATTTGCAGCCTCCGCAAGTTCCAAAATGCTGGCAAACGGGTTCTACACGCTTCTCTGAAAATTGATGAAAATTAACCGCTGTGCCCTGGTAGTAAGATTTTCGTTTTTTAGTAGTTTTTATATCGGCTACATCGCCGGGAACCACATTATCTATAAATATAACTCTACCATCTGGCGATTTCCCGATTCCTTTTCCTTTTCCACCGGCACCGGTAACTTCTACGGCTTCAAATACCTTGTTTTTATTCCTTCTTCCCATAGCGCAAAAATAGAATAATTGTGAAGATTTATTCCCTGTGTTCCTAAAAATTCCCACAAACATTTAGTAATTTGCGAAAACTTAAATAATGGATGATTTCTCTCCCCTGTGACCTGATTTTATAGGTGCAAAAGAAGGAATTATAGAATTATTGATTTTAAAAAAATTGAACATGTCTTTACCAAAAATTACATCTTCAAAAGAAGCTATTGAATTAGAAGACCAGTATGGTGCTCATAATTACCATCCTTTACCAGTGGTGCTTAGCCGCGGCGAGGGTGTTCACGTTTGGGATGTAGAAGGAAATAAATATTACGATTTTCTTTCAGCCTATTCTGCAGTAAACCAGGGACACTGCCATCCAAAAATTGTTGATGCGCTTTGTAACCAGGCTGCTACGCTTACGCTTACTTCCAGGGCGTTCCATAACGACGTATTAGGCCCGTATGAAAAGTTTGCAACAGATTATTTTAAATTCGACAAGTTGCTGCCTATGAATACCGGGGCAGAAGCTGTTGAAACCGCGATTAAAATTGCGAGAAAGTGGGCTTACGAAAGAAAAGGAGTGAAAGAAACTGAAGCCCAAATAATTGTTTGTGAAAACAATTTCCATGGAAGAACAACTACGATTATTTCTTTTTCTAACGATGAAGGTGCCAGGAAGAATTTTGGCCCATACACACCCGGATTTATAAAAATCCCTTACGATGATATTGATGCGCTGGAAAAAGTGCTAAAAGAGAATGATAATATTGCAGGTTTTCTTGTAGAACCAATTCAGGGAGAAGCGGGAGTTTATGTACCTTCTGATGGATATCTGAAAAGGGCTCGAGAACTTTGTAAAGAAAATAACGCTTTATTTATTGCAGATGAAGTGCAAACCGGAATTGCTCGTACCGGGCAATTACTGGCAGTAGACCACGAAGAGGTGAAACCAGATATGGTAATTCTTGGAAAGGCAATTTCCGGCGGTGTTTATCCCGTATCTGCTGTGTTGGCGAATAATGAAGTGATGGATGTAATTCAGCCCGGGCAACACGGTTCTACATTTGGTGGAAACCCATTAGCCGGCGCTGTAGCAACTGCTGCCCTTGAAGTAATTCGCGATGAAAATTTAGCTGAAAATGCCGAAAAACTTGGGAATCTTTTTAGAAGATTACTCAACGATTTTATACGTGATTCCAATATTGTAGAATTAGTTAGAGGGAAAGGCTTATTAAATGCTATTGTTATAAACGATTCAGAAGATAGTTCTACTGCCTGGGATATTTGTATGGCACTAAAAGAAAACGGACTTTTAGCCAAGCCAACCCATGGCAATATTATTCGTTTTGCTCCGCCATTAGTAATGAACGAAGAGCAAATTAGAGATTGTGTAAATATCATTACCACTACACTAAAACAATTTGAGAAATAAATATTTATCAAATAATTAAAAAAGGAAGAGGCTGTCTGAAAAGGCAGCCTTGTTTGTTGTATTATTTTCTGGTTTTTAGTATTTTGATGTAATGAAAGCCAAAGCAGTATTTAAGACCTATGACCAGTCGCAGTTAAGTCTTTTGCCTCCCAGTTATGATGATCTGGTCCCTGCCCATCATCCCGTTAGGATCGTCAATACGATTATTGATCAAATCGACATCGCTGACCTGGAGCGAAGTTATAAAGGAGGAGGTACTTCCAGTTACCATCCCCGGATGTTGCTCAAGGTGACCATCTATGCCTACCTGCGCAATATGTATTCCTCTCGTAAAATTGAGCAGGCCCTTCAGGAGAACATTCATTTTATGTGGCTCAGCGGTCAAAGTAAACCCG